>NZ_QEOO01000049.1 GCF_003121585.1 Nocardioides speluncae | reverse complement strand
CGCCACGCTCATGGGCAGCGATCAAAACAGTCCCACCAGCCACACCAGTCACGCCACGCCGACCATCACCCGATCACCTACGCTACGTGGCATTGAGCCAAGGCCTCGGGACGCGCAGTCATCTAGGCTGCGTCCATGGCTCCCAGTTCCACCGCCCGTCCGACTGCACTGGCCGCCGAAGCGGCGGCGCGACTCGCCGAGCTGACCGGCGGCGAGAAGCACGACATCGCCCTGGTCATGGGCTCCGGCTGGCTGCCCGCGGTCGACGCGCTCGGCGAGGCGACGGCCGAGGTGGCGACCACCGACCTGCCCGGCTTCGCGCCCCCGGCCGTCGAGGGTCACGCGGGCAAGATCCGCAGCGTGCGGGCAGGCGACAAGCAGCTGCTGGTGTTCCTCGGCCGCACCCACTTCTACGAGGGCCTCGGCGTCGCCGCCGTCGTCCACGGCGTCCGGATGGCCGCTGCGGCGGGCTGTCGGACCGTCGTACTCACCAACGGCTGCGGCGGCCTGAAAGAGAGCTGGCAGCCCGGCACGCCGGTGCTGATCAAGGACCACATCAACCTGACCGCGACCAGCCCGATCGACGGCGCGAACTTCGTCGACCTGACCGATCTGTACAGCAGCCGACTGCGGGCGCTGTGCAGGGAGGTGGACGGCAGCCTCGACGAGGGCGTCTACGTCCAGTTCCCCGGCCCCCACTACGAGACCCCCGCCGAGATCGGCATGGTCCGGGCGATCGGCGGCGACCTGGTCGGCATGAGTACGACGCTCGAGGCGATCGCCGCCCGCGAGGCCGGTCTCGAGGTGCTCGGGATCAGCCTGGTCACCAACCTCGCCGCCGGCATCACCGGCGAGCCGCTCAACCACGAGGAGGTGCTCGCGGCCGGCAAGGCCGCCGCCACCCGGATGGGCGAGCTTCTCGGCCAGATCGTGCCGAAGATCTGATGCGGGTCCTGGTCACCGGCGCCGCCGGCAGCATCGGACAGGTCGTCACCCTCGGACTCACCGACCGCGGCCACGAGGTGGTCGGCCTGGACCGGGTGCCCGCGCCCGACGGCACCGACCTTCCGTGGCACACCCTGGACTGCGCGGACGCCGACGCGGTCGCGGAGGTGTTCGCCGGCGAGCCCCTCGAAGGCGTCGTACACCTCGCGGGCCATCCCGGCGAGGGGAACCTCCAGGAGTCGCTGACCTCGCACACCCTCACGACCGCGGCGCTGCTGGACGCGATGGTCGAGCACCACGTCGACCGGTTCGTCTACGCCAGCTCCAACCATGCCGTCGGCCGCACGCCGCGGCGCGACCTGGTCAGCGACGACGCGCTGCCGCGGCCCGACACGTTCTACGGCGTCGGCAAGGTCGCCGCCGAGGCGCTCATGCAGCTGTACGCCGACCGGTACGGCATCGACACGGTCTCTTGCCGGATCGGCTCGTTCCGTGACCAGCCGGCCACCGCTCGCGCGCTGTCGACCTGGCTGTCCCACGACGACTGCGTGCGGATGGTCGAGGCGGCGCTGACCTGCACCTCACCCGGCTACGCCGTCCTCTACGGGATCTCCAACAACACCCGCGCCTGGTGGGACCTGGAGCCCGGCCGCCGGCTCGGCTACGAGCCGCAGGACGACGCCGAGGACTTCGTGGACACGATCCCGGACCGGCCCGAGGACGAGGCGGAGGCGGCGTACGTCGGCGGCCCGTTCGCGCTCGAGGAGTTCTACCGCCGCGCGCTCGACCGGGCGTCTGACTAGAGCAGGACCCCACCGACGACTGCGAGAAATGCGTGGAACCTGCCAAAGTCCTGGACGAGCGACCGTCCTGCCGGGTTGGATTGCCAATCGTGCGTCAATAGCTCGCGCAGCATCGCCTGAAGAGTGCCCCTGCCCATGACTCTGACCGTGGTGAGCCGCAACGTTGCGGCCCACTCGTATTAGGAGCGATCACCGTGAAGAACCTCCGCCTCGTTGCCCTGCTCAGTCTCGCCTTCCTTCTCGGCTCGGCATCGACGCCGCTCACCGCGTCCGCAGGCGACCAACCTCGGCAGCACAACGAGTGCCTGGTCGTCGACACCGACGCCGGCCTCGACGACTACCGCGCGATTGGCGCTCTCGTGCCCGGCCGCGACGTGACCGCCGTGGTGGTGACCGAGGGCATCTCGTCGGTGGCGGGCGGCGCGACCGCGACCTCGATGTTCCTCGGCGGCGGCAGCGAGACCCCACCGGTCATCGCCGGCCTCACTTCACCCGCGCCGCCCGACTACGACTGGCTGCCCGCCGCGCGGGCCGGCGCCGAGCGTCTGAACTACTTCCTCAGCGCGTCGGTCCCGTTTGCCGGCGACCCGGCCGACCTGCGCCGCGAGCTGCGCGACGCCGTGTACGGGTGCAGCACGGTCGACGTCCTCGTGCTGGGGCCGTGGACCTCCTTCAACACCTACGCCAAGCAGCTCGGCCACCGCCTCGGCGACGTGGTCGTCTCCGGCCTGCCGATCGCGGAGAACCACCCCGACAACTTCAACTGTGAGTACGACCTGGCGGCCTGCCGCGCGGCCGGTAAGGCGCTCCGACCGGCACAGTCGGCGGTCTGGGTCGACCTGCCGCCGAGCACCGGCACCGAGCTGACCTACGCGCCGACCGAGGAGATGGTCGGCCGGTTCGAGCAGGCCGGCCTGCCGGGCGTGCTGCGGGCGGCGATGCTGCAGACTCCGTCGGAGTGGGTCGGCTTCACCCGACTGTGGGACGACGCCGCCGCGCTCTACGTCCTCGACCGCCGGCTCTTCGCCCGCCAGGGACAGCACGTCGAGCCGAAGATCGGCGAGGACCGGTTCCGTGAGCTGCTGATCCGAGCCACGAACGCCGGCTAGACCTCCAGGTGGCGCCGTCCAGCTTGACTTAGAGCACGCTCTAAGGGCGAGACTGGGCGGATGAGCCTCTCCATCGCCGAAGTGGCCGAGCGAACCGGCCTGTCCGCGCACACCCTGCGCTACTACGAGCGCGACGGGCTGATGCTCGGAGAGGTCGGCCGCTCGGCGTCCGGGCACCGCAGCTACACCGAGCGCGAGCTGGGCTGGATCGAGCTGATCAGCAAGCTCCGGTCGACGGGCATGCCGATCCGCGATGTGAAGAAGTACGCCGCCCTCGTGCGGTCCGGCAACGGCAACGAGCGCGACCGGCTGGCGCTGCTTCAGGCACATCGCGAGCGGGTGCTCGCCCAGCTGGCCGTGGTCCAGCAGCACCTCGGCGCGATCGAGTACAAGATCGGCTTCTACAGCGACCTCCTGGAGCGCGATGAAGATGGGGCCTTGACTTAGAGCACGCTCTAAACGTTTCACTCGATGGCATGACGATCGAAACCAGAATTCTCGGAACCGCTTCACCCCTCACCGTCTCCGCGCTCGGGCTCGGCTGCATGGGTATGTCAGAGTTCTACGGCACTTCCGACGAGGCCGGCGGGATCGCGACCATCAACCGTGCCCTCGACCTCGGGGTCACCTTCCTGGACACCGCCGACATGTACGGCCCGTTCACCAACGAGCAGCTGGTCGGCAAGGCCATCGTCTCCCGCCGCGACGAGGTCCAGCTGGCCACGAAGTTCGGCAACGAGCGGCGGGCCGACGGCACCCGGGTCGGCATCAACGGCAAGCCGGAGTACGTCCGGGCCGCCTGTGACGCCTCCCTGCAGCGGCTCGGCGTGGACCACATCGACCTCTACTACCAGCACCGCGTCGACCAGTCGGTCCCGATCGAGGAGACCGTCGGCGCGATGAAGGAGCTGGTCGCGGCCGGCAAGGTACGCCACCTGGGCCTCTCCGAGGCGTCGCCGGAGACCATCCGCCGGGCGCACGCCGTGCACCCGATCACCGCGCTGCAGACCGAGTACTCCCTGTTCACCCGCGACCTGGAGGACGAGATCCTGCCGACGATCCGCGAGCTCGGGATCGGGCTGGTCCCCTACTCCCCGCTCGGCCGCGGCATCCTCACCGGCGCGATCACCGCTGCCGCCGGCGCGAGCGGCGAGGGCGACGCGCGGCGTACGGCGTACTTCCCGAGGTTCCAGGGCGACGCCCTCGCCGCCAACCTCGCGCTGGTCGACGAGATCGGCAAGCTCGCCGCGGCCAAGGGCGTCACGCCCGGCCAGCTCGCGCTGGCGTGGGTGCTGGCCCAGGGCGACGACGTCGCGCCGATCCCGGGCACCAAGCGGGTCCGGTACCTGGAGGAGAACGCCGCGGCCGCCGACATCACGCTGACCGCGGACGACCTGGCCGCTCTCGACGCAGCGGTGCCGCGCGACGCCGTGGTCGGCGACCGGTACGGCGACATGTCGCATATCGACAGCTGACCGATCCGGGAGGCGGTCCGCTCCGAACCACCTTCATGGACGAGAACGAGGTACGGCATCGCCAGAGCAACGGGGTGCGCGTCAACGGCATCTACTTCCTGGTGGTGTCGCTGGTAGCGCTGGTTGTTGTCCTCGTTGCCATCGCGATCGCGAGCAGCATGTAATCGTCGTTGTCCATGGAACGACGCCCCCGGCTGCTCACCACGCACGCACCACGGTCACCCCACGGGGTGGTCGTGGTGCTGCATGGCGGTGGGTCGCGGCGCGACAACCCGATGGTCAGCCCGGCTCAGCTCTCGGTGGTCCGGATGGTCCCGATCGCCCGTCGCATCGCCCGCGCCGGGGACGGCCGGCTCGCGGTCTTCCGATTGCTGAACACCCACCGCGGCTGGGATCGCGACCATACGCCGGTGATGGACGTGCGGTGGGCGCTCGCTCAGCTCCGGGACCGGTACCCCGACGTACCGTGCTGCCTGGTGGGGCACTCGCTGGGCGGGCGCGCCGCGCTCCTCGCCGGCGGCGAGCCGGGTGTCCGCGGCATCGTCGCGCTCAACGCGTGGGTCTACCCCACCGACGACGCGGACCTACACGGCCGCCGGGTGCTCCTGGTGCACGGCACCGAGGACCGGGTCGCCTCGCTACGCAACGTCGGTGCGATGGCCCAGCGACTCTCCGCCGTCGCCGACGTGACCTTCACGACCGTCGACGGAGGCAAGCACGCCATGCTCCGGCACGGCAGCCAGTTCGAGCAGCTGGCCGCCGACTTCGCGGTCGCGACCCTGCTCGGCTGAACCGCCGTGGTGGTGCCGCCTAGGGTGCTGTCATGAAGATGGTGGTGAGGGAGGGCGACTTCATCGAGTCGCCCACCGCCGGCGCGCGGGGGATGGACCGACGGGCCTTCGGAGAGTTCGTGAGCCCGCGCGGCGAGATGGCGTCCTACGCGATCGGCTGGGACAGCACGCCCGATCGGCACGTCGGCCGGCTGACGGTCGGGATCGGCGCCGGCAACCCCGGCGGTGGGACGTTCCATGCAGTGATCTTTCCGAACGAGGGCTCCTACGCGTTTGCGCTCGTGGATGAGCCGTTCGAGAGGGTGCCGCAAGGCGGGCCGGACCTGACCGCCGCGGAGGCACGAGAGCATCCGGACATCCGGTTCGTTTGGTGGGTGGCCGATGAGGTGATGGCGCGCGACCGGCGCGCCCGGTGGCTGCAGCACTGGCTGCTGGGCACGTCAGCCATCCAGACTCCGGAGGTGTTCGACCTGCGTGAGCCGATCCTGCTTGTCGTCCACGAGGAGGACGACGGTCTGTGGCAGCTCATCGGCAGGACCGATGCCGGGGATGACGGCAGGATCCAGCACCTGCACCACGCGATCGAGGCCGACCCCACGTTGCTCGACGTACTCGATCTCGCGCCTGGCTACTGCGCCGAGCGCGATGTCGTCGGCGGCCGCTGGAAGCGCGACGTCACCTATCCGCCGAGCGACCCCGGGTAGAGGTTGGCGAAGGACGGCTTGCGGGTGCCCATCCACTCGGCCCAGAAGCTGGTGAGGTCGACGCCGGTGCGCTCGGCCAGCTCGTCGCGCAGCTCCGGCATCGAGATGTTGCGGTCGGCGTACTCGGTCAGCACCGCGCGCAGCGACGAGTAGAACGCGTCGTTGCCGAGCTTGTGCCGCAGCGCGTGCAGGAAGTACTTGCCCTTGGTGTAGACACCGCCGCCGGTGAACTCGTTGCCGGCGCCCATGTCGTAGAGCTTGTACTTGAAGCCCAGCCTCTCCACCGACGACTTGTAGCGCGCGTCGAGATCGGTGCCGTTGTGCTCGTCCCAGAGCCACTGGCTGTACGACGCGAAGCACTCGTTGAGGCAGATGTCGCGCCAGTACTTGATCGACACGTGGTCGCCCCACCACTGGTGGGCGAGCTCGTGGGCGATGGTCTGGATGCCGGCGCCGGCCGTGTAGACCGGCCGCGTGTAGGTCTCCAGCGAGAAGCCGATCGAGGTGTCGAGGAAGTGGCCGCCGGCGGCGGTCGCCGGGTACGGCCCCCACTTCTCCTCGAGGAGGTCGATGATCTCGGGCAGCTTGGCCTCGTTTGCCTGCTGGCCGGTCGCGCCGGGTGCGTAGGTGTCGACGACCGGGGTGCCGTCGGCGAGCGTGGAGCGCTTGAAGGTCAGCTTGTCCACGCCGAAGTAGGTGAGGTAGGTCGTGGTCGGCTCGACGAGGTTCCAGCGGTACGTCGTGAGCGTGCTGCCACCGGGCCCGGGTGCGGTCGTGGTCGCGCCCTCGGTGCCGTTGGACACCACGGCGTACGGCGCCGGTACGGTCGCCTCCAGGTGGAAGGTCGCCTTGTCCTGCGGGTGGTCGTTGCTCGGGTACCACACGGTCGCCGAGTGCGGCTCGTCGAGGACGACCACCGCCCCGTCGTTCTGCGGCTTCCAAGCGACGCCCTCGGGGACGCCGTGGTAGGTCACGGCCGTGGTGAACGTCGTACCCGAGGCGACCGCGGCCGCCGGAGTGACCACCAGCTCGTGGGCGAACTCGCGACGGTACGTCGCCGGCTGGCCGTTGACGGTCAGCTGGTCGATGGTCAGGCTGCCGAAGTCGAGGTTGAACGACGAGAGCGCGCTCGTCGCCCTGGCCGTGATCGTGGTCGTCGCCGCGATCGAGCCGGCTGCCGGGTCGTAGCTCAGCTTGACGGTGTAGTCGGCGACGTCGTACCCGAGGTTGCCGTCGGACGGGTAGTACGGGTCGCCGATGCCCTGGCCACCTGTCGGCGGCTTCTGCGCGGCCGCCGCGCGGCCCTTGGCCCCCTCGGCGGTGCCGGCCGACTCGCCGAATCCGGCCGAGGCGGGGTTACCGGTCACGGTCAGTACCGCGACGGTGACGGCCGCGGCCGCGGCGAAGACGGACGATCGAGTGCGCATGGCGTTCCTAACCTGGGCAGGACTGGTGGCGTCATCTAACCCCGGCTATTCATCGCCCGCCAGCGTCCCGGACTGGATGGTGCGGATCAGCGACGAGGTAGGTGCCGTGGCCCGCACCGACTCGGCCTTCGGGATCGAGGTGAAGTACCTCGTTCACGAGGCCGCCAGCATGGTTGCGGTAGTTGATCACGACGGTGTCCACGCCGTTGTAGACGTTGACGACCTCGAAGCGCAGATCGGGGACACGTTCCAGACCCACGGCCCAGTAGCCGCGGATGGCCTCCTTGCCCTCGAGAACGCCGCGCGTCTCGGGGAGCAGCTGGGCTGCCATCGGGGAGGTGAACACGGCGTCCTCGGCGAAGTGGGCGAGCACGGCGTCGAGGTCATGGGAGTTCCACGCGTCGACCCATGCGGATGCGAACTGGTGCGCCTGCTCGACGTTCATGCGCCCGAGTCTTGCAGCCAGAAATGTCGGCGGCCGGGTCTAGCGTGAAACGCATGATGACTTGGTCGCTCACGATCGACTGCAAGGACCCATCCGCGATGGTGGCGTTCTGGGGCCCCGCCCTGGGCTACGAACCGCAGCCGCCCCCGGAGGGCTTCGCCACGATGAACGAGTGGTACCTCTCCATCGGCGTGCCCGAGGACGAGCTGGATCTCGATGGCGACGGCAGCGACCGGCTCCAGGACCCCAAGGGAGAGGGCCCGAAGATCTGGTTCCAGTCGGTGCCCGAGGGCAAGTCGGTCAAGAACCGGTTCCACTTCGACCTTTATCCCAGTGGCGGCCGCGACGTCCCGCTAGCGGTCCGCAAGGAGCGGGTCGACGCCAAGGTGGCCGAGCTGCTCGCCGCCGGTGCCACCCTGCGCGACCCCTACCCCGGGGCCGATGAGCTGCCCGACCGCTACACCCAGGGCATGTTCGACCCCGAGGGCAACGAGTTCTGCGTGGCCTGACGCTCAGCCGGGATCCACCGATAGGCGCCGTAGCGAGCGTCACCAGGCGGGTGTGATGGCAAGGCGGCGGAGCGAAGGCGGGCCGGCGGCCCGTCGAGCGACGCCAACGCAGCCAGCGCGCCCGCATGGGGGCGGTCGGTAGGCGGCTATCCGTGGATCCGGGCTCAGGCGAGCCGGCTCCGCAGGCCGGCGATGCAGCCGGCCATCATCCGGTCGTGGTTCCAGGTCAGCAGTGGACGGACGGCGTACGACGCGAAGCCGAGCAGCCTGCCGGTGACCCGTACGTCCTGCTCGAAGCGCAGGTGGGTGCCGCCCTCGACCGGCGTCAGCCGCCAGCGCGCCACGCCCTCCAGGTCGCCGTCAAGCACGGTCTCCAGCAGGTCGGGCAGCCGGTGTACGGCGTGCAGCCGGACCTGCAGCGAGTAGGGCAGCAGCGACCGGCACACGACCAGTGCATCGTCCGGTCCGAGCTTGAGGACGGCGCGGACCTGCGGCCACCAGGACGGGTAGTGCTCCAGGTCCACCAGCGCCGCCTGCACCTCCGCCATGGACGCGGCGACGGTCCACTCGTCACGGAACGAGAACTCCCTGCTCACGTTCCCAATCCTGCCCGGCTCGATAGCGTGCGGTCCGTGACTGCCGACCCGAGAGACACGCTGCGCGAGGACCTGAACCGGGAGTACTACGCGATCGACGCCCGGATCAACGACTTCGACCACCGGATGCTGACCGTGAAGGGCTGGTCGGTGACCGTCAGCCTGGCCGGGCTCGGCTTGGGCTTCCAGCAGGAGACCCCCGCTCTGTTCGCGCTGGCAAGTCTCGGCGCCGTGTCGTTCTGGCTGGTCGAAGGACTCCTGAAGCGGCAGCAGATCCGCTACTACCCACGCCTCCGCGAGATCGAGGTTCTGGCCTTCCAACTCAACCCGGTCGAGGTGGACCACGAGCTAGCGTCGGCTCCGCAGGCCAACTGGTGGTGGTGGCACGCACGCATCGGTCGTCCGCCCACGACCTCGCCGCTACCGCACGGCCCCGACCAGCTCCCGCAATCACGGCGGTCGGCGTGGTTCCTCGCGCACGTGGCGCTGCCCGAAGCGCTGATCGCGGCGGTGGGGCTGGCGCTGTTCGTGCTCGCGACGACCACGGGGATCCTCTGACTGGTTACGGTGAGCGCATGAACGACGCCCTGCTGGCCGAGGCGCGCGCCTGGGCCGCCGACGACCCCGACAACCAGACCCGCGCCGACCTCGAGAAGCTGCTGGCCACCGCCGAGACCGGCGACCAGGCCGCGCTCGACGATCTCGCTGACCGGTTCGCCGGGACTCTCGAGTTCGGTACGGCGGGACTCCGCGGCGCGCTCGGTGCCGGGCCGAACCGGATGAACCGGGTCGTGGTGACCCGGGCGGCGGCCGGGCTGGCGGCGTACCTCAAGGCCTGCGGCGCCGGGCCCGGCGACCAGGTCGTGATCGGGTACGACGCGCGCTACAACTCCGACGTCTTCGCTCGCGACACCGCGGAGATCATGACCGGTGCCGGCCTGGCCGCGGTCACCCTGCCCGAGCCGCTGCCCACGCCGCTGCTGGCATTCGCGATCCGGCACCTCGGCTGCGTGGCCGGCGTGATGGTCACCGCGAGCCACAACCCGCCGCAGGACAACGGTTACAAGGTCTACCTCGGCGACGGCAGCCAGATCGTGCCGCCGGCGGACGCCGAGATCGCCGCCCAGATCGCGGCCGTCGGCAAGATCGCCGACCTCCCGCGCGGCGACACCGGCAGCGTGCTCGGCGAGGAGATCGTCGCGGCGTACCTGGACAGCGTGGTCGGCCTGGTCGGGGACGGACCGCGCGACCTGGTCACCGTCTACACCCCACTGCACGGCGTCGGCGGCGACACCGTGGCCACCGCACTGACCCGGGCCGGGTTCCCGGCGCCGCTGACGGTGCCGCAGCAGGCCGAGCCCGACCCGGACTTCCCGACCGTGGCGTTCCCCAACCCGGAGGAGCCGGGTGCGATGGACCTGGCGATGGCGCTGGCCGCCGAGAGTGGCGCCGACCTGGTGGTCGCCAACGACCCGGACGCCGACCGTTGCGCCGCGGCGATCGCGGACCCGCACGGCTGGCGGATGCTGCGCGGCGACGAGGTCGGCGCGATCCTGGCCGACCATCTGCTCGGCGCGGGCAAGCAGGGTGTCTACGCCACCTCGATCGTGTCCTCGTCGCTGCTCGGCCGGCTCGCGGAGGCCGCCGGGCAGGAGTACGCCGAGACGCTGACCGGCTTCAAGTGGATCGGCCGGATCGCCGGCCTGGCTTTCGGCTACGAGGAGGCGCTGGGCTACTGCGTCGACCCGGAGCACGTGAAGGACAAGGACGGCGTCTCCGCGCTGCTGCTGCTCTGCGAGGTGGCCGCCGCCGCGAAGGCTCGTGGCGAGACGCTGACCGACATCCTGGACCGGATCGCCACCCAGCACGGCCTGCACGCCACCGACCAGCTCTCGGTCCGGGTCACCGACCTCGCCGAGATCGGCGCCGCGATGCAGCGGCTCCGCGAGACCCCGCCCACCACGCTCGGCGGCCTCGCGGTGGAGCGGATCGAGGACCTGACCGAGGGCAGCGAGGTGCTGCCCCCGACCGACGGGCTGCGGTACCGGCTGGCCGAGGGCGCCCGGGTGATCGTCCGCCCGAGCGGCACCGAGCCGAAGGTCAAGTGCTACCTGGAGGTCGTCGTACCGGTGGAGCCCGGAGGTGGGGATGGTGCCGTCGACGCCGCCCGGATCTCCGCCGCCGGCCGCCTCGACGCGCTCCGCGACGACATCAAAGCCGCCGCCGGCCTCTAATCACGCCCACCGGTCAGCGTGGGGCGATGTTCATCCGGTCGAGTCTGGACCACGCCACCCGCGCCGTGCCTATGCTGACCCGAGCCTCGGGAAGCAACGCCAACTGACCGATCCATCCAAGGAGAGCATGTGGCAACCGACTGGGCAGCAGACGTGAAGAAGTACGCACCCGACGCGGACGACGACGCGATCGCCGGCGTCGTCCGGCACTGCGGGATCGCGCTCCGCAGCAGGGACGCCTCGCTGGTGGCGTTCAGCGACAAGTCCGAGCTCGACCGGGTCCGCGAGAAGTTCCTCCAGAAGAAGCTCGGTCTCACCGACGACGACACCGCTCTCGACGCGATGATCGCCGAGGTCGGCGAGGTGCTGAAGGGCGACCGGACCAAGAACCGGGTCACCGTCTACTACCTGCTCGCCGACAAGGCCGGGAAGCTCGACCTCTTCCGCTGACCGACCGGCCTATGCTGGTCTGGTGACGACCACCTCCACCGCCCCAAACGAAGGCACTGGGCCAGCGACCGGAGGCTGGGACGCGTTACCGGATTCCTTTGGCGACATCGTGCGTAGCGACGCCTCGCTGAGCCGGTTCCTGCACGGGCTGCCCGGCGTCGACCAGGTCGGCGCCGAGGCCCGGGCGGCGAGCCTCGGCACCCGGTCGATCAAGACCACGGCCAAGGAGTACGCCATCGACCTGGCCATCCGGATGGTCGACCTGACCACCCTGGAGGGCCAGGACACCCCGGGCAAGGTCCGCGCGCTTGCCAGCAAGGCGATGCGCCCCGACCCGGCCGACCCGACCTGCCCTGCCGCGGCCGCCGTCTGCGTCTACCCGGACATGGTGGCGACCGCGAAGGAGACGCTCGGCAGCTCCGGCGTACACGTCGCTGCCGTCGCCACCGCCTTCCCCAGCGGCCGTGCCGCCCTCGACATCAAGCTCGCCGACACCCACGACGCGGTGGAGGCGGGGGCCGACGAGATCGACATGGTGATCGACCGCGGCGCGTTCCTGGCCGGCCGCTACAAGCAGGTGTACGACGAGATCGTGGCCGTGCGCGAGGCCTGCGGGGACGCCCATCTGAAGGTGATCTTCGAGACCGGCGAGCTGCAGACCTACGACAACGTCCGCCGCGCCTCCTGGCTGGCGATGATGGCCGGCGGCCACTTCATCAAGACCTCGACCGGCAAGGTGCAGCCCGCCGCCACGCTGCCGGTCACGCTGGTAATGCTGGAGGCGGTGCGCGACTTCCGCGAGGCCACCGGCCAGATGGTCGGGGTGAAGCCGGCCGGCGGCATCCGCACCAGCAAGGACGCGATCAAGTACCTCGTGATGGTCAACGAGATCGCCGGCCCCGACTGGCTGGACCCGGACTGGTTCCGGTTCGGCGCCTCCACGCTGCTCAACGACCTGCTGATGCAGCGCACCAAGATGAGGACCGGTCGCTACTCCGGCCCCGACTACTTCACGCTGGACTGATCATGACCTTCGACTACGCCCCCGCTCCCGAGTCCCGCAGCATCGTCGACATCAAGCCGTCGTACGGCCTGTTCATCGACGGTGACTTTGTGGACGGCCATGGCAAGAGCTTCAAGACCATCAGCCCGGCCACTGAGGAGGTTCTGGCCGAGGTCGCGGAGGCCGACGAGGCCGACGTCGACGCCGCGGTCAAGGCGGCCCGCCGCGCGTACACCAAGGTCTGGAGCAAGCTGCCGGGCCGCGAGCGGGCGAAGTACCTCTACCGGATCGCCCGGATCATCCAGGAGCGCGGCCGCGAGCTGGCCGTGCTGGAGTCGCTCGACAACGGCAAGCCGATCAAGGAGTCGCGCGACGTCGACATCCCGATCGTGGCAGCGCACTTCTTCTACTACGCCGGCTGGGCCGACAAGCTCGAGTACGCCCTGCCAGAAAGAGGGCACAGCGGCGAGAACTCGCGCCCAATCGGCGTCGCCGGCCAGGTCATCCCCTGGAACTTCCCGCTGCTGATGCTGGCCTGGAAGATCGCGCCGGCCCTGGCGTGCGGGAACACCGTGGTCCTCAAGCCGGCCGAGACCACGCCGCTGACCGCGCTGCTGTTCGCCGAGATCTGCCAGCAGGCCGACCTGCCACCGGGCGTGGTCAACATCATCACCGGCGCCGGCGACACTGGCCGGCACCTCGTCTCCCACCCCGACATCGACAAGGTCGCCTTCACCGGCTCGACCGAGGTCGGCCGGGCGATCGCCAAGGCCGTCGCCGGCACCGACAAGCGGGTCACGCTGGAGCTCGGCGGCAAGGCCGCCAACGTCGTGTTCGACGACGCCGCGCTCGACCAGGCCGTCGAGGGCATCGTCAACGGCATCTTCTTCAACCAGGGCCACGTCTGCTGCGCGGGGTCACGGCTGCTGGTCCAGGAGAGCGTCGCCGAGGAGGTGCTGGCCAAGCTCAAGCGCCGGATGTCGACCCTGCGGGTCGGCGACCCGCTCGACAAGAACACCGACATCGGCGCGATCAACTCCGCCGAGCAGCTGGCCCGGATCCGCGAGCTGTCCGACATCGGCGAGGCCGAGGGCGCGGGGCGCTGGTCGCCGGAGTGCGAACTGCCTCAGAACGGCTTCTGGTTCCCGCCGACGGTGTTCACCGGGGTCTCCCAGGCGCACCGGATCGCGCGCGAGGAGATCTTCGGGCCGGTGCTGTCGGTGCTGACCTTCCGGACACCCGCCGAGGCGGTCGAGAAGGCCAACAACACGCCGTACGGCCTGTCCGCGGGGGTGTGGACCGAGAAGGGCTCCCGCATCCTGTGGATGGCCAACCAGCTGCGCGCGGGCGTGGTCTGGGCCAACACGTTCAACAAGTTCGACCCGGCCAGCCCGTTCGGCGGCTACAAGGAGTCGGGCTACGGCCGCGAGGGTGGCCGTCACGGTCTGGAGGCCTACCTTGAGCACTGACACTCGGCTGGATGTCAGGAAGACCTACAAGCTCTTCGTCGGCGGCGCGTTCCCACGCTCGGAGTCGGGTCACTCGTATGTCGTGACCGACAGCAAGGGGAAGTTCGTCGCCAACGCCGCCAACGCCTCCCGCAAGGACGCGCGTGACGCAGTCCAGGCAGCCCGCAAGGCGTTCGGCTCCTGGGCCTCGCGGACGGCGTACAACCGCGGGCAGATCCTCTACCGGGTCGCGGAGCTGATGGAGGACCGGCGGCCGCAGTTCGTCGAGGCGGTCCGCCAGTCCGAGGGGGCCACCGCCGCCCGCGCCACCAAGGTCGTCGACGAGTCGATCGACCGGCTCGTCTGGTACGCCGGGTGGTCCGACAAGGTGACCCAGGTCGTCGGCGGCGCGAACCCGGTGGCCGGCCCGTTCTTCAACCTGTCCACCCCCGAGCCGACCGGCGTGGTCGCGGTCCTGGCTCCCCAGGAGTCGTCGCTGCTGGGCCTGGTCTCGGTGGTCGCTCCGGTGATCGTCACCGGCAACACCTGCGTAGTCGCGACCTCCCACCAGCGGCCGTTGCCCGCGATCACGTTCTCCGAGGTGCTGGCAACCTCCGACGTACCCGGCGGCGTGGTCAACATCCTCACCGGCGAGCTCAGCCGCACCGCGCCGACCCTCGCCTCCCACATGGACGTCAACGCGATCGATCTCACCGGCATCGCCGGCGACGACGCACTGGCCACCGAACTCGAGGTGTCGGCCGCCGACAATCTCAAGCGGGTACGCCGCGCCCCCGCCGCCGAGCCCGACTGGACCACCGACCCCGGCACCGACCGCCTCACCGCGTTCCTGGAGACCAAGACCGTCTGGCACCCCATCGGCATCTGACCCGGCCCGTATTCACGCACATGCACGCCGACCCGGCCGGTATTCACGCGTCAGCGCGCTGACCCGGCCGGTGTTGACGTGTAAGTACGCCGACCCGGCCGGTGTTGACGAGGCCCGCTGTCAACACGGGCCGGGTCACCGCCCACACACGTCAACACCGGCCGGGTCACCGCCCACACGCGTGAATACGGGGCGGGTCGGGGTTACTTCTTCGGGGGGTTGGTGAGGGCTTCGACGGTGCCGTCGAGCTGCTCGACTACCTCGTCGTACGCATCGGGGTGGGAGGTCATGATCACGGTCAGTACGGCGTCGTCGTCGGTGATCTGGACCCGCTTCTCGCCGGCGTGGTCGCCGTCGTAGGTGTCGAGGATGTCGACGCACTCGGTGTTGTCGTTCTCCTCGGCCAGGCTGCAGCGCGGGTAGACCAGGTCCTCGGCGTACTCCCGCTTCGACTCGCCGGCGGTCTGTCCCTCCTCGGTCAGCACCGTCATCGTCGAGCCCTGGTCCTCGTCCTGGAAGACACAGGAGGCATAGCGGGCCTGCTTGGTGCCGTAGGTCTTGTCGTAGACCTCCGTCATCTCCCAGTCCTCGGCGATAGTCTTCTCGACCGAGTCGCAGATGCTGACCGCGGGCGGCAGCGGGTCGGTCTTCAGCATGTACCAGAGCAGCAGGCCGAGCGCGACGCAGCCGAGGACCGCGACGAACGCGCCGAGGGCCATGTCGGCACCGGTCTTCTTCGGCGGCCTGATCGGTCGGAAGGGCTGGCCCGGTGGGCCGTACGCCGGGTAGCCGGGCTGCTGCTGCCCATAGCCGGGCGCGCCGTACACCGGCTGGTTCTGCTGGCCCCAGCCGGGCTGGTTCTGCTGGCCCCAGCCGGGCTGACCCTGCTGGCCCCAGCCGGGCTGACCCTGCTGGCCCCAGCCGGGCTGACCGCCGCCTTGCGGCGGACCGTGGTAGCTCACAACGCCTCCCGGCTGGCCGCGACGATGGCGGCGGTCGGCTCTTCCCAGCCCTCACCGCTGACCGACTCCGGCGGCTGCTGGATGTCGAGGGTGAGAGCCGCCTCGCGCTCGGCCTGCACCTCGACCCCGATCGCGCGGCCGCGGAACTCGTCCTCGCCCATCGACGCACACGACACGACGCCGTCCGGCAGGTCGAGCCAGTCCGGGTTGTACTCACGCTGGACCACGTAGTACGGCGCGCCGCAGTTGTCGAGTACGTCGGCCAGCGAGCGGGCCTTGTTCTGCTCGGTCCGGTCGGTGTAGTTGGTGCCCTCGTGAACGGTGACGGTGACGGTGTTGCCGTCGCCGTCGTCGTAGTTGCAGCTGCCGTACCCACCGCTCATCGACCCGCTGTCGGGGTCGAAGCCGAGGTCGGCCAGCGCATCCTCGGGCACGGCCTGCTCACACGTGCTCGTGGTGTACGACTCGGATCCCTCATAGTTGCCGTCGGTCGCCACCATGAAGATCACCCACACCGCGCCGAGCACGGTGACACCGATGATCCCGCCGATCACGGCGCCCACGAAGAAGGCCATCGTCCGGTTCACGCGCTGAAGAATCCCACATCCGGGCCTTGCGCAAACCCACCACCCACTCTCGCGCGCGCCGTACCACCCGGCTCCGGCACAATATGGGCGTGCAATCTCCCGGAGCCCAGGTGATCGTGCTGGCCGGCCCGTCCGGTGCCGGCAAGTCCCGTCTCGCCGAGCGGCTCGGACTGCCGGTCCTGCGGCTCGACGACTTCTACAAGGACGGCGGCGACCCGACCCTGCCCCGGATCGAGGCCGGACCCAGGGTGGGTCACTCGAGCCAGCGCCGTCGCGAGCGGCGTTTCGGGCCGATCTGGCAAGGCGGCGGCGCGAAGGCGGGCCGGATGGCCCGTCGAGCGACGCCAACGCAGCCAGATCGAGGCCGAAACGTCGCGCAGCAGGCGCTGGATCGAGTGACCCACCCTCGAGCCGGCCTCGTCGACTGGGACCACCCGGACTCCTGGCTGCCCGCCGACGCCTGGTCCACCATCGACGCGCTCTGCCATGACGGCCACGCCGAGGTGCCGCTGTATGACATCGCTCGCGACGGCCGCCACGGCTCCCGCGAGCTGCTGCTGGACGGCGCCGCCTACTTCGTGGCGGAGGGCATCTTCGCCCATGAGGTGGTCCGGCACTGCCGCGACCACGGCCTGCTTGCCGCGGCGTACTGCGTCCGGCAGCACCCGCTGGTCACGTTCTGGCGGCGGCTGACCCGCGACCTGCGGGAGCGGCGGAAGCCGCCGCTGGTGCTGGTACGCCGCGGCGTGGCGCTGATGCGAGCCCAGCGCCGGGTGGTCGACCGGGCCGTCGCCGCGGGCTGTACGCCGGCCGCCCCCGACCAGGCGCGGACCGCGCTCGCCCAGCTGCTCTCGAAAGCGAGGACGCCATGACCCATGTCGACGACGCGCTCCGAGCCGGCCTGGTGCAGCCCGACCAGCGCACCTGCGGCTCGGCCAGCCTGACCGTCGCCCGGATGGTCACCCGTCCGGGGTATGCCGAGTTCATCGCGACCGGCGCCGACCCTGACACCGGTCGGACGGTGCCGGGACCGATCCCGGCACGCTTCCAGGCCGAGGCGCTCGCACTGCATCCGCGCACCAACGGCTTCCTCGACGCCCAGATGCGGCTCCAGCTCCCGTGGCCGCGCGCGCTCGGCACCGCGCCGTGGGCGACCGCCAACGAGATGACCGCCAGCTGCGGCGTACCGGGCTCGTCGTACACCGCAAAGCTGATCCTGCCGAACCGCCGTGGGCAGGCGTTCGACGCGGTCCGCGACGCGGCGAAGGCGGGCCACCCGGTCCCGGTGTACGTCGGCAACTCCTGGTCGCCCCGCCACATCGTGCTCGCGCTGCCCCCGATCGGCGACAGCGACCGGGTTCGCCTCTACGAGCCGGCGCGCGGCGCCAGGATCCACGTCGACCGCGACGACTTCGCAGCCGGGAAGCTCGACCTCGCCGGCTGGTCGACCCCGTGGTTCACGGTGCTTCCCAGCCGCTGACCGAGCAGACCGCTCAGCCCTGATCCACCGATGGGCGCCGTCTGCTGCGCGTCATCAGGCGGGTGTGATGGCAAGGCGGCGGAGCGAAGGCGGGCCGGAGGCCCGTCGAGTCTTCGCCAACGCAGCCAGCGCGCCCGCATGGTGGCGCGCAGCAGGCGGCCATCGGTGGATCAGGGCTCAGGGGTGGCCGGCGGCGTCGCGGAGCAGCTTGGCGAGGGCGGGGTGGTCGAGCTGCAGCAGCTCGGCTGCGGCGCGCAGCTCTTCGGGTCCGGCGGCGGACTGGAGGGCCCGCCTGGCGGCGCCCGCGTCGGCCTCCGGGGTCCGTGAGGTGGCCGAGGTGCGGGTCAGCACCTGACCGCCCTCGGTCGCCTCTACCGTCGCCAGCGCGCGCTGCGCGGTGGTGTTGCCGGCCTTCACGTCGGGCAGCAGCTCGAGCAGTCCCTGCAGCCGCTGTACGGCGAGCGGGTTGCCCAGCTTGACCCGCTGCCCCGTGGCCAGCTGGGACAGCATCGGCGCTGACACGCCGAGCACCTCCGCCAGCCGTCCACGTGTCAGGCCGAACGCCGCGGTGACGTCATCGACCAGGTCGCCGAGCGGCGCGCCGTAGAGCCGGGCCTGGTCGGCTCGGTTGCGCACCTGCTGCTCGGTCGGTTCCTTACTCACTGTGTAACCGCGTCCGTGCACGCCGTGCCCGAGGTCACGCCCAAGATGTTCACGCGGTCGATCATGTCGAGGCGTCGAGCGAAGGGCAACTTGCCTTGGACAGTTTTGCCTTGCCAATTGCCGCAAAGCAAAGTCTCGCAGTTGTCCGGCTTGAGTGCGTTAGGGACGGTTACCGGGACGTCTCTAGGGGTAGGAGGTGCGGGCGCGACCGCGCCTGGGAATCAGGGAGAACCAGCATGCACGAGCTCAACATTGACGACCGCAGTGTCGTACCGGTGGAGATGGCCGTGACCGCGAGGACCCGGAGCAAAGGGCTGCTCGGCCGGACCGGCCTCGAAGGGGCGCTCTGGCTCGCGCCCGCCAAGCAGGTGCACACATACCGGATGCAGTTCGCCATCGACGTCGCGCACGTGGACCGCAACGGCACCGTCACCCATGTCGTCACCATGCCGCCCGGCAAGCTCGGCCGCTGGTCGTGGCGGACCCGCGGCGTGATCGAGGCCGAGGCCGGCGCCTTCGAGACCTGGGGCCTGAAGGTCGGCAGCCGGGTGGAGTTCACCAGCCGCGACGACGCTTCAGTCTGAGTCGGTAGAGCATGTAGCCCAGGCCGCCGACGGCCACTGCGAACATCACCGCGAACACCGTCGTCCCCGAGCCGCCACCCGAGTCCGGGTGGACCGGGTTGTTGTACTTGTCAGAGGCAGCCGGGCCGCTGGGCTCCGGCGTGGGGACCAGCGTCGGGGTGGGAGTAGGCGTCGGAGTCGGGGTCGGGGTCGGCGTCAGGGTCGGCTCCTCGGCCAGCACCTCGTCCTCGAGAGCGAGCGAGAAGCGAGCGTCGAACGCCTGGAACGGCAGGTGCTCGGCGCAGTCCAACGGCTGCTCCTCCAGGTCCCGGCCGAGCGAGATCTGGATCGTCCAGCGGCCGGGATAGTCGATGCCGGTCGACTGGGTCTCGAGCAGGTGCGTGGAGGACGCACCGGTGGAGCCGAAGCCGCGGCCGTCGAACACCGCGGAGTTGCCGTACGGCGAGTACTCCGAGCCCTCCCCCGCCGAGTTCCGCAGCTCGACCCGCCAGGAAGCGCAGTTGCGCGACTCCATCGGCACCACGACCCGCTTCGCGCCCTGGACGGTCGCCAGCACGCGTGGCTGGTCGCCGTCGGCGGCGTCGAACGAGAACCACTTGATCTGGCCCGGCTTCAGCTTGATCCGGTAGTCGCCGGGCTTGATCAGCTTGGCCTGCGACTGCTCGATCCCGCCCTCGATCTGCTTGCCCGGCGTCAGGTTGCCCAGTGAGTGCTGGCTGATCCGCTTCAGCGCGGCGCTGAGCGCGTCGGAGTCCTGGGCGTCGTAGTAGTCGCCGCCGGTCGCGGCAGAGATGCAGCGCAGCTCGTTGCGGGCGGCGTCGTTGCCGCCGAGCCCGACCCCGACGGTCTCGATCCGGACCTCAAGGCCCTTCCTCTTCAGGGCCTTGACGACCTTGCAGGGCGGGTTGTCCGGGGTGCTGCAGTTGTCCTCGCCGTCGCTGATCAGCACGATCACGTCGCGCGCCGTACCGCCGGCAATGAAGTCACCGGCCGCCTTGGTCAGCGAGTAGGCGATCGGGGTATCGCCCTTGGGCTGGAGCGGCCTCGCGGCCTGCACGATCTTCTCCGGCCGCAGCGGCGAGATCGGGACCAGCGTCTTGGTGTCGGTGCACGAGGACTCCTGCTCCGAGCCGTAGACCCGGAGCCCCATCTCGGTGCTGGCGGGCAGCGAGTAGGCGAGCTCGGACAGCGCGCTCTTGGCTCCCTCGAGCCGGTTCTTGCCATTGCCGCCGTCCTCGGCCATCGAGCCGGAGACGTCGAGGACGACCTCGACCCGGATCGGGGCTCTCAACCCGCTCGCGGAGGGCGCGAGCGTGGTGGGCAAGGCAAGCGCGACCAACGACGCAGCGGCGCCGACGAGAAGGGCAACGAGTATGGGCTTCCGAGAGACACGCCTTTGGCCTCCCCAGCCAGAGATTCGGGTCACCCTCGGTAGGTTACCCAGCCGCAAGGGGGCTACTCATCTGCTACCCCACGCTTTACTTTGCCGCTGCTCCTCGACGTACCACGATAGGTCGCGGTCCGGAACCCCCCGCTGGAGAACGTACGCCGCACCTCCGGTGACGCCGATGAGCAGCCCAACCAGCATGGGTACGGCGGTGTGCTGGGGCAGCAGCCCGGACACCAGCACCGCGCCGGCGACCGCCGCACCGATGCCGCCGACGATGACACCCATCAGCAGCACCGCCCGCCACGGCACGTCGAGGCCGCTCGAGGTCAGCGCCATCCCGCCGGAGATCACGCCGAGCAGGGTCGCGACGCAGCCGGCGGCCGCGGTCAGGCCCCACCAGACGATGTTCACCCGGGACTCGTTGTCGCCGAGGTCGCGGATGGTCGGCTCGATGTCGCCGAACGAGAAGACAGCCATCACCAAGATGGCGCCGACAACCGCCGACACCAGTGTCACGATCAGGGCCCGAGTGACCGCGACCGGCCGGGTCATCATCCGTCTGTCACTTTCACCGAGTCGTAGGACTTCTTCATCAGTGCGTCCCACTGGCCTTCCGGCGCGATGAAGCGGATCGTCGAGGAGGTCTCCTCGTCGACCTGGATCATCAGCGTCACCTGCTCGACGGGCACCACCGTCTCGCCGTACGCGAGGTCCCGCTTGAACCGCAGGAACTTCGCCACGTCGGCGCCGGGCACGTCGGCGTCACCCTCGTCGAGCAGCTCGTAGCCGGGCGAGATCTCCGCGATCTTCTTGGCCGCCTGGGCCAGCCCGGTGTCGCTGTCCACCTGGCCGCCCTTGCCGGCGACCCCCATCGAGAACTGCAGGCCCGCGGGCAGCGGCAGGGTTGCCTCCGGCTGGCCGACGGCCCACTCCATCGTGGAGCCGTCGATGCTCTCGGCCTCGGGCTCGTAGTCGGTCCAGTCCTCGGGCACCTCGAGTACGACGCCGTGGCCGACGACGTACGGCTTGCCGTCCTCGTCGACCAGGCTGAACTTCTGACCGGGGGTGGAGCTCAGCTCCTCGGACACCTCGACCCCTTCCTCTCCGCAGCCGGTGACGAAGGCGAGACAGGCGACCGCCACGACGGCGGCGAGCGCACGGCGTACCCCGGTCGCGTGTCGGGTCAGGTGTTGCATGCGAGGTTCTCCTCCCACTCACCGGTGGTCGGGTTGAAGTACCAGCCGTCCGTCGTGTTCTCGTCGGTGTTGATCACGTGGCCCTCGGCGCCGAACTCCGCGCCGAAGATGTTGACGCTGAGACCGTACTCTTCCCGGGTCTCGGTCGCCGTACCCACGGTGAAGGTGTACTGCGAATGGTTGGTCAGCTGGTTCTTGATCGCGTCCTGGAACTCCGGGGTCAGCCCGTTGCCACCGATGAAGTCGGCCACTCCCTCGGACAGTGCGGCGTTCTGGGCGGAGTCGGTGAACTGCGAGCTGAACGCCAGGGTGGCCACGCCGCCGCCCTGCAGGGTGAGGCCAGGCAGCGTGAGCGCGTCCGGAGTGGTGCCGTCCGGGTTCTTCGGCTGGCCCTGGCCCGGGCCGAAGTTGACCTGGCCGGAGCCGGTCGCCTTGCCGACGATCTGGCCGCCGATGGCGACCAGGTTGCCGTCCTTGTCGAAGGTGACGTCGGCCTGCACCATCACCGACAGCTTGCCCTCGGCCTGCGCCTTGAGCATCGCCGCGGGGATCGGGATGCCGAGCGAGCCGGCGGCCTCGACGGTCAGCGCCAGCTTGAACTTGGTGTTGCCGTTGCTGAAGGTCTCCACGCCCAGCACGGCCTTGCCGCCGACGTTGCCCTTGAGCGGTCCGGCCGAGCCCTCGACGCTCGCGCCGGCGCCTGCCTGGTAGTACGTCGAGGTCGCCTCGGGGCCGCCGTCGACGCCGAAGAGCCCGCCGAAGTTGTCGACGTTCTCGGAGGCGAAGTCGCGGGCCTCCTGCTCGTTGTCGAAGGTGAACGTCTGGCCGCCCTCGATCTCGCCGTTGATGCCGATCACGGCGCCGCCCTTGGCCTTCACGCCGCCCTCGCCGGTGCCGACCTCGGCGCCCCCCTTGGGCCCGAACTCGAACTTGCCGGTGGCCTTGCCGGTCGTCTTGACGACGTAGGAGTCCTTGAAGGTGCCGTCGGGCTGACGCACCCGGATCCGGTAGATCGTGTAGCCGGTGTCGCCGCCGACGGTGGCGATGATGGAGACGCTGCCGCCGTACTGCTTCCCGGTGGCGGAGATCGTGCACTTGGTGGGGATGTAGTAGGGCAGCTCCTCATTCGCGCAGCCCGCGCCGCCAAGGGTGCTGCCGATATGGCAGTACGCCGTTCGGACAATGCTCTTGGCCTGTGCCCCGACCGGCGTAAGAAAACCGATGACACTGACTGCCAGGAGTGCAACGAAAGCGACGATGCCGACGTATTCGGCGGTAGTTGCGCCTGATTCGCCGCGGCGCCGCCGGCCCCTACATCCGGGCATCGTCGTACTCCTCAAGAGAGCTAAGTCATTGGAAAGTCAGTGTCAGTTGGAGAACGGGTCGTCGTTCTCGACGAGATGGATGTCCCACTCGAGAAGAGCGGTGAAGTCGATTCCTGCGTAGCAATAGGGAGGCGGAACGTAGCCCGGCTTCGGCGTGCATTCGAGGATCCAGGTGGCTGCGTCCCGACAGCCGACACCGAGGATCTCCACCCCAATTCCACCCATGCAGATCCCGGCCGTCAGCTCGGCTGCCGCCGTCGCCCTGCTCTTGGAGTTCGCCGAGGCGTCGCCGCCCTTGACGGTGTCGTTCTGCCTGGTGATCGCGGTGTACCTCACCTGCTGGGTCGCCGGGTTGTACATGCCGCCGGTGACCACAGGGGCCGTGGCGCCATTCGCGCCGGCGAGCTCGTTCGCCCGTGCGTACGCAAGCCCGTCGTACGACGTCAGATAGATAAAAAACGTCGCGACCTTCTGCGGGCCGTCCGGCAGCGCCTTGACCTTCAGCTCGAAGTTCATCTTGTGCGCCTTCGCAGCGGCGAGCGCGGCCGAGTCGGAGGCTGTGTCCGCTCGTCCAGTTTGGTCAAGCAGGTTCTGCAAGGGCACGAATGAAACCGCTATTGCAAAGCCACCGACGACGGCCAGAAGGAGGGCCGGGTAAGCCTGGCCCTCCTCCCGCCTGCTGCGAATGCGCATGCTCAGCCGAGCGCTTCCTGGATCTTGCCGAAGGCGCCGGTCAGGATGCCGCGGGCGAGCTCGCTGATCTCGTCCTTGAAGCCGATCACGAGGACGGCGAGCAGGGCGACGAAGGCGACGATGCCGACGTACTCAGCGGTGGCCTGGCCCTTTTCCCGACGGTCCGCGAGGCTCTGGCCGTAGACGTAGAGAGTGGCCTCGAGGTGTGCGAAGAAGCTGGTCATTTCGATCTCCTTGATTAGCGGGAAGCTCTGTTGGTCTGTGTCGCCGATCCGGGTCCCTGTCCTTCTCGACACTCAGAACGCTACGGAACAACGGCCGGGCATCGGAGGGTCCGAAGACCCAATCAGGGGCCCAATCCGGCGGGCCCAACCCGGGCCCATCAGGCGTCCTCGCGCAGGCCGAGCAGCAGCGCCACGGCGGCGGACCGGTTGGTCGCGCCGACCTTGGCGAACAGCCGGTTGATGTGGTTCTTGACCGTCTTCTCCTCGATGAACAGGTGCTGGGCGATCTCGGAGTTGGTGTGGCCGAGCACGATCTGCTCGGCGATCTCCAGCTCCCGCCGCGACAGCCGGTAGCGGCGTACCGCCTCGGGATCGACACCGGTCGGCGGGCCACCGTTGGCCGCTGCCGCGCCCTCACCCGCGGCCGGCGCGGCAGGCATGCCCTGCAGCAGCACCGCTGCGGCCGGCGGCGACAGCCTGACCCCGCCTGCGGCGGTGTCGCGGATCGCGACCGCCAGCTCGTGGCTGTCGAAGGAGCCGTGCACGAGGTAGCCGGTGGCCCCCTCGCGCAGCGCCTGCGAGACCACGGCGGGCTCGTCGGTATAGGTGAGCATCAGCACCCGGGCGATCTCGGCGAGCCGCGGCAGCACGTCCAGGCCGCCGCCACCGGGCATCCGGACGTCGAGCAGCACGATGTCGGGCCGGTGCTCCTCGGCGAGCGCGAGTGCCTCCGGACCGGAGCTCGCCTCGCCGCTGACCTCGATATCGGGCTCCAGCTCCAACAGGCTGGTCAGCCCGATCCGGACGACCGGGTTGTCGTCGGCAATCAGTACACGGACGGTCACGAGAGCGCCTCCTCGTCCTCGGGCAGCTGTGCCGGGAGTCGGACAGCCACGGTGGTGCCTCGGCCGACGGCCGAGTCGAACGTCACGCGACCACCCGCACGGGTGGCGCGCTCCCGCATGCCGACCACACCGAAGTGGCCGGCCTTGACGGTGCCTGGGGCGGACAGGTCCAGCTCACTGCCGGGTCCGTCGTCGGTGATGCCGAGCTCGACCCAGCTGTGCTTGGTCGACAGGGTCACGGTGGCGGAGGTCCCGGCCGGGGTGTGCCGGTCGACGTTCTCCAGTGCCTCGTTGAGGATCGCGATCAGCTCGTACGCCGACTCGGTGGCCAGCTCGGGGTCCCCGAGCACGTGCACCTCGGCGTCCCGGCCGGTGATGTGGGTCCAGCGGCTCGCGGCCTCCCGTACCTGCTCGGCAACGTCCGCCGTCGAGTGGGTACGCCGCATCGCCAGGATCAGCGCCCGCGACTCCGTGGACGCGCCGGCGATCAGGTCGGAGATGGTGCGCGCCTGCTCCTTGGCCTTGGCCGGGTTGCGGTCCAGCCAGGCCGGCAGCGTGTCCGCGAGGATCGCGACGCCGTGCAGGGTCTTCACCAGCGAGTCGTGCATCTCCCGGGCCAGCCGGGCCCGCTCCTCAGCGACGCCTGCGAGCCGGGTCTGCTTGCGCCGTTCGCGCTCGACGTCGGCCGCGCGGAGCACCACCTCGCGGATACCCGCGCCGAGGAAGAGACCGCCGACGAGCAGCACCGGCACCAGCACCAGGGAGACGAACGGGTCGCCCGGGTTGAGGTGCTCGGGGACCTGCAGCGACAGCACCAGCCACCAGCCACCGACCAGCACCGGCGTGAAGAACAGCGCTCCGCGGCGGTCCAGGCAGAGCCCGGTGAGCACCGCGCCCGAGCCGAGCAGCAGCAGCATCGGGCTGACCGGCTCGGTCGCGCCGAGGGCGAACAGGCAGCCCAGCGCATCGAAGCAGAGCAGCAGCGGGTGCGTGCAGAGCGCCAGTCCGACCGTCTCCCAGCGCAGCAGCACGAGCAGCAGCCAGGCGCTCGCGATCGCCAGCACAACGACCATCCCCATCATCCCGGGAACCGTCAGCAGCCAGCCGGCCACCAGCAGGCAGGAGACGATCCGGATGTCGAGCAGGATCTTCGCGATCCGGGTCAGCGACTGGACGCGCTCGAACTCCGCGGCGGGCGAGGCGATCTGCAGGACGGCCATCTGATCATCACTGGCCCAGGAACGCCATCAGGATGATCGACCCGATCATGAACAGCGTCAGCGCCGGCATGATCACCAGAGTCAGGATCAGGCTGATCTTCGGGTTGGCGCGAGCGGCCGCGGTGCGGGCTCGCTGTCCCGCCGTCCGCCGCAGTTCCTTGGCGTAGCTCTCCAGGAAGCCGGTGATCGGCGTACCGAGCTCCTCGGCCTGCAGGAACGAGGTCACGAAGTTGTTGAGCGACGGCGAGTTCGAGCGCTCGCGCATCTCCTCGAACGCCGACCGCCGCGAGGCACCGACGTCGATCTGACGCAGCGCGATCAGCATCTCCTCGCTGACCGGGCCACCGACCAGCGTCGCGACCCGGCGCAGCGCCGAGCGGAAGCCGAGGCCGGCCGAGATGGTCACCGACAGCACGTCGAGGAAGTCCGGCAGCTCCCGCTCGACGGCCGCGGAGCGGCGCTGTGCGGCGGTGTAGAGCGCGAACCGCGGGAAGTACCAGCCGAGCACAGGCATCGCGAGACCGAACGGGTAGCCGCGGTAGACCAGCGCCGCGCCGAGGATCACGCCCAGCGCGGCCCAGGTGGCCTGCCGCTGGATCAGCGTCTCGACGGTGAAGCCGTCCGGCGACCCGGCACGCGCGATCGCGGCGCGCACCTTGCGGCGGCTCTCGGTCGACATCTGGCCGAGCACCCGGCCGCCGATGGCGCGGTCCATGAAGTTGAGGAACTTGCCGACCAGCGAGGTCCGCTGCGGCTTGTCCTCGGGACCGACGTACGCCGAGAACGCGCTGGTCTCGACGCCGGGCTCGCGCATCAGCCGATAGCCGTACAGACCCAGGATGAGCAGCCCGAGGCCACCGAACGCAAACAGTGCGGCCATGGCTAGTGGTCACCTCCGTTGGTTCGTCGGGTGTATTCGTGGTCAGCGTGCGTGCAGCGCAAGGCGGCGGAGCGAGGGCATACCGGCTCGTCTGGTGAGCGACGCCAACGCCGCGATGTGCGTGCGATGGCCTCGAAGACGCCTGGCGAACCAATGGAGGTGACCACTTAAACCTCGACCTTGATCGCTCGGCGGACCATGACGATGCCGAGCAGGTACAGCGCCAGGCTGAACACGAAGATGCCGATCCCGAACGGGTTGCTGAGCACCGCGCGCAACCCGCCCTCGACGCTGGAGTGAACCAGGAAGACCATGCCGGCGCCAAGCAGCGAGACCGCCGCCACCGTGGCCTTCGAGCCCGCGATCAGCGTCGCGACCTCGCGCCGTAGGTCGCGGCGGATCTCCAGCGCCTCGGTGATGCCCTGCAGTGCGGTGACGATCTTGCCGCCGGCGCGGGACTGGATGACCAGCACGTTGACGAGTACGGCGAGCTCCCGCGACGGCAGCCGGTCGCCCATCCGGGACAGCGCGTCGTCCAGAGACGAGCCGAGTGCGAGCTCCTCGTTGACCCGGTTGAGCTCGCTCTTGGTCGGCTCGATCGTCTCCTGTGCGGCGACCGAGAGCGCGGCTCGCAGCGACAGGCCGGCGCTCGCGGCGTTGGCCAGCAGCCGGGCCAGGTCGGGCAACTGGTCGATGAAGCGGGCGAACCGCGCCTCCTCGCGCCGCTTGAACCACATCCGCGCGCCCCACAGCAGCAGAGCCATCACGATGATCGTCAGCACCGGGCCGCCGATCACGTAGCTGGCGTACGCCCCGGCGCAGGCCACCAGGAACGCGCCGATCACGGTGTCGGCGATCGGCCAGGTCACGTCGGCGTTGTTGAGCTGCCAACGCAGCCGGCGGCCCCAGCCGGTCCTGAGGATCCGGCGCTCCAGGTTCCGCCGGAACCGGTTGAAGCTGGAGCTGCGGTCCTGGCCGACCACGAACGCGAGCGAACGGCGCCGGTCCTGCTCCTGCACCAGGACCCCGATGCCGACGACCACCAGGGTGAGCGTCGCCAGCAGGATCATCGTGATGATCGGAATGCTGACCATGGGTGGTCACCTCCGTTCGTTGGTCGGGGGTATCCGTGGTCAGCGTGCGTACAGCGCAAGGCGGCGGAGTGAAGGCATACCGGATCGTCTGGCGAGCGACGCCAACGCCGCGATGTGCGTGCGATGGCCGCGGAGACCCTTGGCGAACGGACGGAGGTGACCACTTCAGTCGTCCATCGGCGGCGGCTTGGCGTTGGCGAACGCCTGTGGCAGTGGCAGGCCGGTGAGCCGGATCCGCTCGCCGTACACCTTGGGCATGCTGAAGTAGTGGAGCGTTCCGGTCACCTTGCCCGAACCGGACCACGGCTCCGGGCGGTACTGGAAGACCGGGTGCATCTTGTAGTGCTCGCGGTGCCGGGAGATCAGCAGCACGATCTCGGTGATCCGGCGGCTGCCGTCCGGGAGCCTGCTGAGCTGGACCACGCAGTCGATGGCGCTGTTGATCTGGTCGCGCAGCGTCTCGTCCGGCAGCCGGAGCTCCGCCATCGTGCACAGCGTCTCGAAGCGGAGCAGCGCGTCCTCGGCGCTGTTGGCGTGGATGGTGGCCAGCGAGCCCTCGTGGCCGGTGTTCATCGCCTGCAGCATGTCCAGCGCCTCGCCGCCACGGGTCTCACCGACGATGATCCGGTCGGGCCGCATACGCAGCGAGTTGCGGACCAGGTCGCGGATGGTGATCTCGCCCTTGCCCTCCACGTTCGGCGGCCGGCTCTCCAGCCGGATCACGTGGTTCTGCTGCAGCGCGAGCTCGGCGGCGTCCTCGATGGTGATGATCCGCTCCTGCGCCGGGATGAACGACGACAGCGCGTTGAGCATTGTGGTCTTGCCGGAGCCGGTACCACCCGAGACCACGATGTTGAGCTCGGCCTTCACCATGGCGTCGAGCAGCCCGGCCATCGAGTCGTCGAGCGCGCCCAGCTCGATCAGACGCGAGATCGAGTACGGCCGCGGGAACCGCCGGATCGTGATCGTCGGCCCGTCGACGGCCAGCGGCGGCACGATCACGTTGACTCGCTCACCGCCCATCAGGCGGGCGTCGACCATCGGGCTGGACTCGTCGACGCGGCGGTTGACGCCGGCGACGATCCGGTCGATGGCCTGGTAGACCTGCTCCACCGACGAGAACTTCAGCGGCAGTCGCTGGATGTGGCCGGCCCGCTCGACGTAGATGTCCTCGTGGCCGTTGACCATGATCTCGGTGATGGTCTCGTCGCGCAGCAGCGGCTCGAGTACGCCGAGACCGAGCGCCTCGTCGACCACGCGGCGTACCAGCAGGTTGCGCTCGCGGTTGGTGAGCAGCGGGCCCTCGCGGGTGAGCAGGGTGCCGACCACCCGCTCCAGGCGGGCCCGGCGCTGCTCCTCGGAGAGCGCCGACAGCTCGTTGAGGTCGACCTCCTCCAGCAGCAGGCCTTTGAGGTAGGAGACGCCGTTGTCGTTGACGACCGAGTCGATCGTGCCGTCGTGCTTGCGGTCGCGTAGGGCCACTAGTGGTCACTCCCAGGAGTTCTTCGAGGGTCTGAGTGGTCAGGGTGCGTGCAGCGCAAGGCGTCGGAGGGAGGCGGGCCGGCGGCCCGTCGACCGACGACAACGCAGCGATGTGCGTGCCCTGGCCGCTCAGGCGCCGATGAACTCCTGGGAGTGACCACTAAAAGCCGCCTCCGAAGCCGTTCTCCTCGGTCACGGGCATGACCGCGTACCGGGTCACCGTGATGTCGAGGTCGTCGATGCCGAAGCCCATGCCGAAGACGGGCACTCGGATCTGCGACTTGGCCGAGACCACGTCGCCGCCACCGGTGCCGGTCACCGACGGCTCGTCGCCGCTGCTGGAGATGTCGCCGCTCGACACCGAGACCGAGCTGCCGTCCTTGAAGAAGCCGGGGATGTCCCGCTCGGCGTTGCTCTCGGCAGACGAGTGGTCGACGCCCTTGCTGGCGTCGCGGGCGGCCTGCCGGGCGGTGCCCTCGGCCGAGACCGCGGCGTACCCGATGAAGAACAGCTGGATGATCGCGCCGGTGATCAGCAGCGCGAACGGGATCGTCGCCAGGATCTCGATGGTGCCCTGGCCCTTCTCGTTCCGGGTTCGTCGCATGATCCCTACTCCTCGTCGGATGCGGAGCCTTGAGCGGTGACCTCGTGGTCGACCCACGGCACGATGACGGGTGCGGTGAGCCGAGCTTGGTAGGTGTCGTCATCGACCTGGCTGACGTCGACGTCGTAGAAGAACGGGGTGGCGTCCTTGGCCGCCTGCTGGGCCTCGCTGAGGGTGCCGCCACGAGTCCCGATCCGGGCCGCCTCGTCGGCCGCGCGCCGGCTGGAGACGGTGGCGATCGCGAGCAGGGCGGTCTGGATCAGGAAGACCGCGATCAGCATCGCGACCACGATCCCCATCAGCGCCTCGATGGTGACCTGGCCGCGGTCGTCGCCGCCCTTGCGCTTGCGCGAGCGGCCGCGCTTCTTCTTCTCGGGGGCGGCCTTCTTGGTCAGGTCGGGCGCCGACACCCCGATCGGCGCATCCGGCGCCTGGACCGCGCCGAGGGCCAGCCGCAGCTCGCGGCCGAGCGCGACCACGGCCCGCCGGAACGGGCCGTCCTCCAGCTCCAGCGGGGACATCGCGTTGGACGCGGCCTCGAGCCGGCGCCAGTCGTCGGGGAAGTTGGTGGCGGTCGGCTCGGCGCTGGTCATCCGGGCGCCGAACTCCGGCTGCACCTCGTTGCGCGGGCTGACCTTGTTGAAGAGCAGGTGTACGTCGCCGGGCTTGGCGACCTGGAGCCGGTCGAGCATGTCGACCTTGTCCTGGGCCGCGCGGATGCAGCTCACGTCGGGCGTGGCGACCATGATCAGGTTGTCGGCGAACTCCATCGCGACCGCGCTGGCCTCGGTGACCACCGAGCCGGCGTCGGCGATGATCAGGTCGTAGTGGCCCTTCGCGGCGCCGATGATCTGGCGGGCGACCGGACCGCTGATGTCGTCGGACTGCTCGCCGTCCTTGGGCGCCATCAGCACCCGCAGCCCGCTGCGGTGCACGATCACGGCCTCGTCCAGGTTGCGGCCGGTGAGCGCGTCGGAGATCGTCACCAGGTCGGCGATGGTACGGCGGGCGGTGAGGTCGAACAGCTGCCGGATGCCGCGCTGCTGCAGGTCCAGGTCGACCAGGCAGATCCGACGCTCCGGGTTGCTGACAGCGGCCAGCAGCGCGGTGTGCAGCGCGACGGTGCTGGTGCCGACGCCGCCCTTGGCACCGGTGAACACGATCAGCCGGCCGGAGTGCTCGCTGCCGAGCGCCAGGCCGCCGCCCATCTGCGAGCGCAGCTTGCGCTGCCAGTCCACGATCCCGGGCAGCCGGGCCTGCAGCTCGTCGAGCGCGGGCGGCGCGTCGATCACGGCCCGGGCGCCGGCGTCCATCACCGACTGGAACATCGACACCGAGGGCTCGGAGGTCATCACCAGTACGGCGACGTCGGGTGCGCGGGACACGATGTCCCGGATCACGCTGAGGTAGGGCAGGCTGCCGATCTGATCGTCGACCACGACGATGTCGAGGTCCTCGGTCGCTTCGACCGCCATCAGCAGATCGGACGAGTTCTCGGCGACGCCGAGCATGTCCACGTCATCGCCGAGCTCGGCGAACGTCGCCATCGTCTGGGTGCGGAGCTCCTCCTGACCGATACCCAGCAGCACGCGTGAGGTCATTACGAGGTCTCCTTCTGGAATGTCTCCACGTAGGTCTTGTCCTCGGGCTCGACCAGCGAGCCATCACCCGGCGGCCGCAGCACCAGACGGGTCTGGGAGGCGAAGGTCTCGGCGTACGTCAGTGCCTTGACCTGCCCTTCCTCGGTCGCGAACGTGATCGGTACGGCGTCCTGCTGGCTGACGCCGCCGGCCGAGTTCTCCTTCTCGCGCTGCACCTGCAGACCGACATCGATCACCAGCAGGTTCTGGGCGATCACCTTGGTCCGCGGGCCGACCGTGGTGACGTCCTCGTCGAAGGTCGCCCACACGTCGACGTGGTCGCCCGGGCGGACCTTGCCGGCGACGCCGGTCTCGGCGTCGATCAGGATCGCGATCTCGCGCTGCCCGGCCTCCAGGCTGGGCTTGGGAATCAGGTTGCTCGACTGGAGCAGGGTGCCCTTGCTGAGCGGCGCCGCCGAGACCCGGCCGACCAGGTCGGTCAGGTCGGTGACCGCGCCGTCGGGCAGCCAGCGCTGCGGGATGTCGACCTTCTCGAAGTTGGCCGCCGTCAGCTCCTGGTAGGCCTCGACGTCGGAGCTGACGACGTACCCGGGAACCCGGTTGCCGACCTGGCTCTCGACGTCGTTGACATAGCTGAGGATCGCGAAGAACACCGCGATGGCGCCGACAATGGCGAACGCCAGGAACAGGACGCCCCTTCGCTGACGGGGGTTCATACTGCTACTTCCTCTCGTGCGGAACAGAACGGGCAGGAACCAGAAGCGACGCCGCCGCACTGAGGGCAGCGGCCGAAGCGCTCCTGAGAGATCAGTCGAAGCGTGTTGAGGATGTCGCGGGGGACGAATGTCTGCTCGTAGTAGCGGGCCCGGCCCCACCACTTCGCGCCCTGGGCCACGTTGGGGAGCTCGACGGTCTCGCCGGGCTGGGGCGAGTGGAAGTTGACCTTGTTCTCGAACGACGGCGTACCGTCCACGACCCGGTCGGCCGGCTCGTCCGGGAACGTGACGCCCGGGTTGCCGTTGCCGATCTTCACCTCGCCGGCGATCGCCACCCCGAAGCAGACCGTCGGGATCCACGACATCGCGTGGTGGCGCAGCTTGACGCCGGGTACGTCGAGACCGGCGGCAGACGAGATCGCCGCCACGGTCGGCAGCACCGAGCCGTGCCGCTCCAGGTGGCCGATGGCCAGCGAGGCAGGGACCCGGCGGTCGGCGAGGGTGGACAGCCAGGTCGCGCGCGCGGCGAGGCCGGTGGGTGGCACGCGCTGGGAGACGCCGACCACGGAGCGGCCGCGGGAGAGGGCACGGAGTACGCCGACCTTGCGGTTCTGCTCGCGGCGGCCGCCATGCACGAGCAGGATCGGCTGGTCCTTGGGCAGTTGCTCGACCAGGGCGCGGCCGAGCTGGAGGAAGTCGGGTGCGGTCGGGTCCGGGAGCTCACGGACCTGCTGATGGGCAGGATGTGCTGCTAACCGGGCCGGCGCGAAGCCACACGACACCACCGAGAAAGTCGCCACCGAGGAACCTCGATCCCTTGCTCCCTGGTAGTCCGGGGACTACCTGCCCTCTGGTCCTGACGGACCCCATGCTCACTCCCCGTTGGACGGCATGCTTCCCCAGGCGGGAGTACGGAAACCCACCAGGCAGTAAACGATTTGTCCGAACTGGATCCTTAACTTATAAGCGCTGCTGTTAGGTAGCGCTAAGTTCCAGGAATCCGATTGGCAGGTTCCGGACAGCAGGCCAGGCGATCGCCGGGGCCTGATGTCCAAGGAGGGGTGGCGTCCCTGGTCGCTAGCGACCGCTGTGCGCTTGGAGGCGCTCTCGGCTGATGATGGTGATCCGGCCGCGCCCCAGCGCGATGAGTCCCTCGTCGGCGAACTCACCGAGGATCTTCGTGGTGGTCTCCCGGGAGGTGGCGGCCAGCGCGGCCAGCTGCTCATGTGTGAGCTTGACCTGGACGCCGCGGCTGAGGGGTCCCGACTGGGCTGCGGCGAGGGTGACCAGGGCTCCGGCGATGCGTTCGGGGACAGACTTGAAGACGGCGTCGGCGAGTCGTTTCTCGAGTTCGCCCAGTCGCCGGCCGAGGGTTTCGGAGATCCGGCCTGCGATGCGCGGATCGGCAAGCAGCAGGCGTCGTACGTCGGCCTTGGTCATGACGCAGACGACGACATCGTCGAGGGCCTCGGCGAAGCTGTCGTACATCTGCTGTCCGACGATGACCATCTCGCCGAAGATCGTGCCCGGCTCGATGATCGCCGTGGTCAGGGCGCGGCCGTCTGGGGAGACGCGGAAGATGCGGATGCGGCCCTTCTTGAGGATGAACAGGGTCTCGAGCGGCTGGTGAGGGGTGTAGACGAGCTCGCCGGCGGCGTAGGTCTTCATCGGTGCCGCCTGGGCGAGCGCGTCCATCTCGGCGTTGTCGAGGTCGCAGAAGATGTCGACCTCGGCCATGCACCAGACCTTGTCGGGGCCCGCGGCAGCGCGCTCGATGTCCACGTCTTCCTCTCGGCGACCCGGCGACCAGGGGTGTGCGCCCCCAGCCAGGTCCTCGGGGTTGGTGATGTGTACGCAGTGGGGTGGTTCGGTTCCCATCGTGTCAGCCTCCTGGGGAAGTTGGACATAGGTGAGGAGCCGGGTGGCGGTGCAGCGCCTCCCAGCTCGGCCGGGTATGGGTCAGTGAGCGATCGGCTCGGTGGAGGCAGCCGCAGTCTTCCTGTTTCCGAGAGCTACGAGGACGCCGAGGACGAGCCCGAAGAGAAGGTGCTCGATGATGAATGTGCCCCAACCGGCCATCTCGGCCATATTCTTGATCGGGTCGCCGCTGTCGAAGACCGCGGCGGCCAGCGGGAGGCCGGCGTACGCGCTCACCGCGAAGACGATGAAGCCATAGACCAGGCCGACTACGGCGAGTACGGCAAGCCCGAAGGGCAGCCGGGAGGCGATCAAACCGAAGACCGCGCCGTACCCGGCGCCGGTCGTGATGTGGATCAGCGCTCCCAGGATCGCGGTGCCGAGGACGAAGTGGAAGTCGGTGCCGGCCGCCGCGTCCTCCATCGAGGCCATCATCGAGTCGCCGGACGCCCAGAGCGAGGCGATGTGGTAGAGCGGGGTGAAGAACCCGGTGCCCTTCTCCCAGGCGGCGATCATCGCGTACATCGCCATCACCAGGGAGGCGATCACGCCGGCGCCGGCGCCCACGAGGAGCGCCCGGGTCAGGCTGGTCGGGAGGACGATGCGAGTCATGATGGTGCTCCTTCGACGTCGGTCGGATCGGGTACGAGGACGATCGTTCCGCTCGGGTGGGTTCGGTTCGGTGAGCGCGCTTACACAGCGCCCGGCCAACTCGTCGAGGTCATAGGCCGGATTCGGGGCCTGGCGTCAGCCTTCGAGGATCGCCTTGAGCCGCGCCAGGTCCTTGGTGGTCGCGCGCTTCATGGCGGCCGCCATCACCGGAGCGCTCACCTTGATGAAACCGCTGGGTGCGCCCGTGTTGCGCAGTGTCATCCGAGTGCCACCGGCGACCGGCTCCCAGGTGTACGTCGTTCGCATCGGGAACGGTCCCTGCGCGGTTTCCATCACCAGCCGCTCGCCGTCGACAAACTCGACGACGCCGTAGGTGTAGGCCAGCCGCTTGCCGAGGAAGGTGGCGACGAACTCCATCTCCGAACCGACCCGGACCGGCGGCTCGGTGCGCCACTGGACCGATCGGATGTTCGCGTACCACGCCGGCGCGTTGCCCGGGTCGCTGGCGTATCCCGCCACCTCGGCGACCGGTCTCGCAATCACGGTCTCCACCTGGACGTCTACGGCCATATCCAGATCGTAAGCCCGGCAACGCCCGATCGGGCGGGTCGCGGTTGCTTCGAGTCGAAGGTCTCGGTGACCGGTGTGTCGCCGCGCCGGCCGCTACCCGGGTGGACCGTGACGTGCGAAGTCGATGGCCTCGGCGAGGAGCGACTGCCACAGCTGTCTGTCAGCGGTGGGAATCGACACCCACTCACGAAAGACCTTCCCAGCCGGGGAAAACGCGTCACCGTCGCCCTTCTCGACGAGCTCATTGACCCGTTGGTGCGGCAGCTTCACGACCAGGTGGCCAGCCTTGACGTCGTAGGACGCCAGGAATCGTCCGGCCAGTCGAACGCAGGGGTAGCCCATCATCGTTGCCCGGCCGACGGCAGGGTCGTAGAGCAGGTCGTCGGTGAGCTCTTCGTAGAGCGCGCGGGCCTCGTCCCCGCCGGCCGGGTCCGGCGGGGACGTGCCTTTCGCGTCTGGCGGCATCAGGCCGCCGGCGGGCTGAAGACGCCGAACTGGTTGCCAGCCGGGTCGCGGAGGTAGGCGAACGTCGGTGCGCCCGGGCCGGGGTCGAGGTGCTTGCTGGCCACCGTCCCGCCGAGCTGCTCGGCGTCGGCGCAGGTGGCCTCGACGTCGGCGACCAGGATGTAGAACACGGCGTGGCCGGGAACCTGCCCGCCGGTGCCGAAGATCCCGCCCATCGGGGCATCGGCGCCGGAGGCCTTGACGTTGCGGTAGTCCATGCCGCCGGACGCTGCGGGCCCGTCGGCCTCAAAGGTCCAGTCGAACAGGCTGCCGTAGAACTTCTCGGCACCGTCGGGGTCGCTCGTGGCGACCTCGAACCAGGCGAGGGTGCCGGGCGCGGGGTTGGTCATGGGTGTCTCCTTCTGCCTTGCGGGTCACCCGTCGGGTGGCGGGATACACCCACTGTCTCGGGGTCTCGCGACAGCCCTATGTCGGAGTTAGGCAGAAGGTCTTCGGGACGCAGCGCCGATGCCGGCAGCTTCGTCTGGTGGCCGTCGACGACCGGCTCGGCGGCGACGCGCCTCGGGCGCGGCAGGGACGGCGTCGGCGCGGCTTGGGTGATCCGATCCATGCGGAACACGCGGTCGTCTCTTCTCAGGTGGCACCAGGCAGTGAGGTATGAGCCGTTGGGCCCGACGACAACGTGCAGTGGCTCGATCTCGCGCTCGGTCTCCACGCCGCCGACATCGGTGTAGCGGATGCGCAGCACCTGGTTGCCGCGCACAGCCCGCCAGATGATCTCGGCGATCTCAGCATCGGGGTCGGGCACGGGTTGGACGAGAAGCCTGACCTTCTCGGCGGTCGCGCGCGCCTCCTCCAAGGCTCGCGCGGGCATCGCCGCGACGATCTTCTGCATGGCGCTGCGGGCGTCGCGCGTGAAGAGCACGTGTTCACTGCGGCTAAGAGCGACGGCGACCGCGGCCGCCTCGCGCGGGGTGAAGTTGAGCGGCGGCAGGCTCATCGAACGGTCCAGCGTGTAGCCGCCCGTGCGTCCCTGCTTCGTCGCCAGCGGCACCCCAGCCTGCCCCAACGCGCTCAGGTCGCGCTCGACAGTTCTGACGCTGACCTCGAAGTGCCCGGCCAACTGCCGCGCCGTACGCCCCCGGGAGCCGGCCGCCCTCAGCTCCTCGACCAGGGCGTAGAGCCGGTCGATGCGGTTCATGTTCGGAGTCTAGGGGCGAGCGGGGACAGTCCGATGGGGCCGCTGCGTGGGTCCGATTCCTACGGGCCGGCCCTCGGGGGAGTCGCAGTTGCCTCATTGCGTCTCTTTCTGCGGAGACTTCTGTGGGGTGGACCCGGTAGCAGCGCGATCGCGACCAGCACGGCCAGGACGACGGCCAGGCCGGTGTAACCGATCGCCTCGGTGCGGCCGGCCAGCCACTCTTGGACGGGGGACGCGGCCGAGACCACGGGGTCGGTGCCGGCGCCGGCATGCAGGACCCGGAGCTCCCACACGCCGTACCACGCGACGTATCCGCCAGCGGCGGCGAGCATCAGTCCACCCAGACGGGGTACGACGCTCCCAGCGCGCCGCATCGCGGTCACCAGCTCCCGGCGCGAGAGTGCGACGGACGTCGCCGCAACCCCGACGGTCAGGCCCATGCCCGCGGCGTAGGCGGCGAACAGGACGACCCCGTCGGCCGGGGACCTGGACCGGAAGCTGGTCACCACGACGGCGAGGAACGGGGCGATCGTGCAGCCCAGCGACGCGACCGCGTAAGACACGCCGAACCCCGCCATGGCCGGCCAGCTGGCCACCACCGGCGTGCCCGGCCCGGGCCGGCGGCGGCCGGGCCACGCGAGTGTGGGCAGCGTCCTGCCTGCCAGCAGCCACAGACCCGCCGCGGCCAGCGCCAGTCCCAGCCCCACAGTGAAGCCGGGCAGGAAGGACTGGACCGACGCCGCCACGGGTGCGATCGCGAGCCCGAAGATCAGGAACACGCCCGCGAAACCCAGCGTCAACGCGGTCGTCGCCCGAAGCGCCCGGCCGACCGCAGTCAATCGCGACCGGGGAGGATCACCGAGCACGAACAAGGAGAGATATGCCGGCAGCAACGCGAACCCACACGGGTTGACCGCGGCCACCATCCCCGCGGCCAGGGCGAGCCCGACGGTGCCGGTCGACAGCTCGAGCATCGTCAGTCCGCCAGCCGGGCCACCAGGTCGCCAAGCTCCTCGTTGTCGAGATAGCCCTCGGACATGACCTCACCGTCGGCGTCGATCACCGTGAACGTGCTCTGCGCAGTGACGCGGAAGTGCTGCCAGACCGCGCCCTCAATGTCGACGAGGTGGGTCACGTGCGGAATCTGACCGGCCAGGTCAAGGATCGCGGACTCGCTGTCCAGCCCGCCAACCCCGATCACGGCGACCCGACCGTCGTACTCCTCGGCCAGGTCGGACACGAACGGGCTCTGCGCCCGACAGGTGGGGCACCATGGCGCCCAGAACCACAGCACCGCCGGCTTGCCCTTCAGGCTGGCGCCGTCGAACTCGGAACCGTCGACCGTTGTTCCGCTGAAGTCGAGGTCGGCGACCTTGCCGGTGCCGATCACCTCGGAACCAGGCGCAGGTGAGGAAGACTCCTGGGTCCCGCATGCGGCGAGCAGGAGGGCGAGAGAGGCAACGATCGCGAGTACCCAGCGCATGTATCGAGTCTTACCCATGGCCGGTCGCCCGACTGTGAGCGCCCTTACCGAAACAGTAGGGCTACTCAGCCCGGATCAGGCCAGGGCGATGGCCAGGGCGAGCAGCACGATGCCGGCGATCAGCAGCAGCCAGGCCGCGATCGGCACGTCCGGCCTGCTCCGGGTCGGGTGCTCCTGCACCAGCTTCGGCAGCGCTGGGGTCGGCTCGGGCTCCGGTTCGCGGTTGAGTACGACGGTGTCCGGGTCGTTGTGGGTCGGCGAGGTCGCCGGATGCGCGCTCGCCGACCGGGCGAACGGACCGGTCTCGCCCCACTCCGCCGGCAGTGGCGGCACGTGGTCGAAGACCTCGACGGGGTCGGTCGGGTCGGCACCGTGCTCCAGGCTGCCGGCACCGGACAGGTCCTGCAGCCGGTTGAGGACCTCGTACGCCGAACCCGGCCGGGCGGTCGGGTCGTCGGCGAGCATCTCGTCGACCAGCGTCAGCAGCTCGTCGGAGGCGACCAGGCCGTCCCGGCCGCGGCTCTCGGGCGGCGCGTTGCCGGCCAGCATCTGCCGCATCACCACCCCGAGCGCGAACAGGTCCTGAGCCGGCGCCGGGTCGGCGCCGCGGTAGGCCTCCGGCGACAGGTAGCCGGGGGTCCCGAGCACCGCGTTGGCCATCGTCAGCCGAGGTGCGTCGAACGCGGCGGCGGTGCCGAAGTCACCGAGCCGCAGCCGCGGCCGCTCCCGGCCGGTCGCGTCGAGCAGCAGGTTGCTGGGCTTGACGTCGCGGTGGGCGAAGCCGGCGGCGTGTACGGCGACGAGCGCGTCCGCAGCCTGTCCCGCCAGCTCGATCACCCAGCCCTCCGGCAGCGCGCCGAAGTCGCCGAGCAGCGTGGCCACCGAGCCGCCGCGCACCAGCTCCATCGTGAACAGCACCCGGTCGTCCTCGCCGGTCCAGTTGCGCGGCGCCAGCGTGTGCGGGTGCTGCACCACGCGCTTGGCCTCGCGGATGAACCGGATCAGCGAGTCGGAGTCGCCGGTGCGGAGCACCTTGGCCGCGACGTAGGTCCGGTCGCGGTGGTCCCACGCCCGCCAGACCGTCCCGGAACCGCCGCCGTCGAGGACGTCGATGAGCTCGAAGCGCCCACCCACGATGTCGCCCACGCCGTACCACCCTCGTCGTCAGTCAGCACTTGGACCGTTGGCCAGAATGCCACAGCGTAGAGGGGCGCAGGCACTGGTGGGGTGAGCGGTATGTCCTAGCCGCCGGAGACCTGGCGGAAGTGCTCGACGGCGTCGCGGGTGCGGCCGTTGCCGTAGACCCGCAGAACCTCGGCGAGGGCCGGGTAGTCGGTCGCGAGCAGGTCGGCGGCACCGGCGAGCTCGTCGGCACTCGCGGCCCAGCGCAGCACGTCCTGGACGTTGGTGGCGCCGTCGTGGCGGAGCGCCGCGGTGGTACGGGTCAGCACCTTGCCGGTCGCCTCGGACTCGACGTCGGCGAGGGCCGCGGCGGCGTCCATCCGGCGGGTCCTGACCTCGGGCGCGAGCTGCATCATCCGCTGCAGCCGCTGGACCGCGGAGGGGTTGCCGATCTTGAGCCGGTTGCCGGAGGCGAGCTGGCTGATCATCGGCGCGGAGAGGCCGAGTACCCGCGCGAGCTGGGCCCGGGAGATGCCGAAAGTGTCGGTGAGTTCGTTGACGACGTCGACCAGCGGAGCGCCGTACAGTCGGGCCTGCTCGGCGCGGTTGCGCTCGGCGGGCGACTCTGGGTTGTCGCTCATTGCTCACCTCCGTCTGCATTGGCGTTTCCGGTAGTGAATCACGATAGCCCAGGCGCACGCGGGGTTTGAGGACTTGACGTACGGGAACAACCCCTCTACGTTTACAAATGTAAACGGTTCCAGGCCAAGGAGGATGGTCATGACCACTCGGGTAGCACGGTTGGGCGCGGGGGCGCTGGTCTCCTGGCGGCTGCCGGTCGCCGCGCTGGCACTGCTCGTCGCAGCCTTCGGCGCGATCATGAGCGCGCCGGACAGCGGCGCCGCGACGGCACCTTCCACAGCCGACGAGGGACCAGGCAAGGTGCTGCTGGTGCTCGACTCCTCCGGCTCGATGAAGGCGTCGGCGGGCAGCGGCGAGACTCGGATCCAGGCCGCGAAGAAGGCGCTGCGCCAGGTCGTCGGCGAGATGCCCGAGGACCAGGACGTCGGCCTCCGGGTGTACGGCGCCAAGGTGTTCTCCAAGTCCGACGCCGGCGCCTGCACCGACTCCCAGCTCGTGGTCGAGCCCGGCACCGGCAACCGCAAGCAGCTGCTGACGGCCATCGACACGTACAAGCCGTACGGCGAGACTCCGACCGGCTACGCGCTGCAGGAGGCCGGCAAGGACCTCGGCAGCGAGGGCCGGCGCAACATCATCCTGGTCTCCGACGGCGAGCCGACCTGCGACCCGGACCCGTGCCTGGTCGCCAAGGAGCTCCGCAAGCAGGGCATCAGCATCCGCATCGACGTGGTCGGGCTAGACGTCAACGACGCCGCCCGCAAGGACCTGCAGTGCGTGGCCCGCGCCGGTGGCGGCGTCTACTACGACGTCGACAGCAGCGAGGAGCTCGCCGACTCGCTGAGCGCGGTCGCCAAGCGCGCGGCCCGTCCCTATGAGGCGATCGGTGAGCCGGTCACCGGCACCGAGGACGCGGAGAGCGCGCCCGAGATCACCGCGGGCGACTGGATCGACGCCGTCGACTCGCAGACCCCGGAGAAGCACTACCTGGTCAAGCGGGAGCTGGCGAACTCCACCATCATCGCCAGCGCGGCGTACCGCTCCAGCCAGGCCGGCAACGACCTGATCGACGTCGAGCTGACCACGCCGTCCGGCGAGACCTGCCAGCTCAAGACCGGCGTCTCCAGCGAGGGGAAGCTCACCGCGACCAGCGCGTCCGCTTCGCCGTACACGCTCGCGGAGGAGTGCCTGACCAGCCCCGAGCTGATCCTCGCCGTGAAGTACCGCGGCACCGACTCCGACGGCACCGCCCTGGAGATCAAGGTCAGCGAGCTGGCCGAGGTGGTCGACCCGGAGTCGCTGCCCAAGCCGCGGACGATGACCGACTGGAAGAAGCCGGCGGCGGGCTCTCGGACCGAGGTGACGGGCGGTACGTCGTTCGCGGACGCCGAGCCGATCGAGCAGGGCAGCTTCAAGGGCACGATCGTGCCCGGCGAGACGCTCACCTTCTCGGTCGACGCCGAGTGGGGTCAGCAGGTCGACGCGGCCGTTCACTACCCGCCGCTGCGTGGCGGATACGCCGACGCCGCCGACGGCACCCTTGCCGTCGCCGAGCTGTACGCGCCGAGCCGGGCACCGTCGAGCGTCACCTTCACCACGCCGACCACCAGCAAGGACCGGGTGCTGCTGACCAACGGCCAGACGCTGCTGGAGACCTCGAGCGGGACGGTCGCCTACCAGCGACTGGCAAGCCCGACTGACAACGGCGCCGCGCTCAACGGCTCGTACATCGTCGCGGTCTACCTCCAGGACACCCCGAGGAACGCGTCGGTCGCGGTGCCGTTCGAGCTCGACCTCGCGCTCTCCGGCGACCCGGGCGGCGAGCCGACGTTCAACGAGCAGCCGATCGACGGCGCAACCGAGGACCCGTCGGAGTCGGCGACCGACGAGCCCACCGACGAGCCGTCCGACGACAGCTCGAGTGAGTCATCCGGCAAGGGTGAGGAGGGCGGCGGCATGTCGGGCACCAGCCTGGCGATCGGCGGCCTGGGCCTGGCCGCGCTGGCGGCGGCCGCGTTCCTCTTCCTGCGTCGGCGTGGCGGCGGCGACCCGGCCCAGACCTAGCGCCGTTTCTGCTTCCCTAGGTATGGAGCCCGGCCCGCGCCGGGCTCCATGCTGGGGAGAACCAGGTTTCCCGTCTCGCCATCGCGCACCATTCCCCGGAGGGGGTCCGGGGTGGTGTCCCCCAGCGCGGTGGCGAGTCGGGCTCAACTTCCAGCTATCAGTGCGGCGTACTCGGGCTTGATCACGCCGTCGATGATCGCCAGCCGCTCGTCGAACGGCAGGAAGGCCGACTTCATCGCGTTGATCGTGAACCAGCGCAGGTCGGCCAGCGTGTAGCCGAACGCCTCGACCAGCGCGTGCATCTCATCGGTCATCGAGGTCCGGCTCATCAACCGGTTGTCAGTGTTGACGGTGACCCGGAACCGGAGCTTGGTGAGCAGCCCGATCGGGTGCTCGGCGATCGACTCGGCCGCGCCGGTCTGGACGTTGGAGCTCGGACACATCTCCAGCGGGATCCGCTTGTCCCGGACGTACGCCGCCAGCAGGCCGAGCGTCGGGGTGCCGTCCTCGGCCACGGTGATGTCGTCGACGATCCGGACGCCGTGGCCGAGCCGGTCCGCGCCGCACCACTGGATCGCCTGCCAGATCGACGGCAGCCCGAAGGCCTCGCCGGCGTGGATCGTGAAGTGGGCGTTCTCGCGCTGCATGTACTCGAACGCGTCGAGGTGCCGGGTGGGCGGGAAGCCGGCCTCGGCGCCCGCGATGTCGAAGCCCGCGACGCCACGGTCCCGCCAGGAGACGGCCAGCTCGGCGATCTCCATCGAGTTGGCCTGGTGCCGCAGCGCGGTCAGCAGCTGGCGAACCACGATCCGGCCGCCGCTGGCGGCGACGCCCTCGTTGAAGCCCTCCTGGACGGCGGCCACCACCTCGTCGAGGGTCAGCCCGGTGTCGAGGTGCTGCTCCGGCGCGTAGCGGACCTCGGCGTACACGACGCCGTCGGCGACCAGGTCCTCCACGCACTCGCGCGCGACACGGGTCAGCGCCGGCGCGGTCTGCATCACCGCGACGGTGTGGTCGAAGGTCTCCAGGTAGCGGACCAGCGTCCCGGAGTCCGCGGCCTCCGCGAACCAGGTCCCGAGCGCCTCGGCCTCGGTCTCCGGCAGCTGGTGGCCGCAATCCGCGGCGAGGTCGATGACGGTCTGTGGCCGCAGCCCACCGTCGAGGTGGTCGTGGAGCAGCACCTTCGGCGCCCGGCGTACGGCGTCTCTGCTCGGCAGTGTCTCGGCGCTCATGGGGACATCCTTGCTCACGGTCGGTCGAACCCCGAGGATGGGCGACATGCGCGTCTTCACCACCTTCGACCAGCTCACCGAGGCGGCCGGCACTGACCTCGGCACCAGCGACTGGCTGACCATCGACCAGCGGCGGGTCAACCAGTTCGCCGACGCCACCGGGGACCACCAGTGGATCCACGTCGACGTCGAGCGCGCGAAGGAGGGGCCGTTCGGCGGCACCATTGCCCACGGCTACCTCACACTGGCGCTGGTCCCGTGGCTCGGGAGCCAGGTGTTCACGCTGCAGACGCCGGGCGCCAAGCTCAACTACGGCGTCAACAAGGTCCGCTTCCCGAACCCGCTGCTGGTCGGCAAGCGGGTCCGATCGCACGTCAGCATCGCCACGGTCACCGATATCCCCAAGGGCAAGCAGATGACGGTGCGGCACACCATCGAGATCGAGGGCGAGGAGAAGCCCGCCTGCGTCGCGGAGACCGTCGTACTCCTGCTGCCGTAACTACGGACCGACCGGCCAGGTCCAGTCGGGCACGCCCACCAGGCGGCGCGGGTCCTGGAAGTGGTGACCGATCGAGGTCAGCGACGAGACCGTCACCTGGTCCCCCTCGGTGCGGATCGCGACCAGGTCCGCGGCGCGATCGCCGCGCAACATGAGCCCGTGTACGGCGATCGTGCCGTCGCCCTGGGCACCGATGCTGAGCCACGGCTGGGCCGCCCGGAAGCCCCGCCCGTCGGAGCGGAGTACGTCGATCGTGACGCCGCCGCTCATCGGCCGGATCACGGCCAGGTCGCCCATGCCGTCGCCGCTGAAGTCCGCCGCCGCGACTCCCCAGCCGTGGTCGACCGGCCCCCACGACGCCGGCTTGGCGAGGCCGTTGCGACGACCGCGCAGCACCACCGCGTCGGTCGCCTTCTCCGCGCCGCCCGGAAGCGCGACCAGGTCCGGGACCCGGTCCGCGTCGGTGTCGACCAGCCGGATCGGCGTGGTCGCGGCAGGCCAGCCGAGCCCGGACGCCCACGGCTTGGCGGCCGCAAAGCCGGAACCGCGAGCGACCAGCACCAGTACCTGTGAGCTCGAGGCGTTGCCGGCGAGGACGACGGCGTCGTCCATCCCATCGCCGGTCAGGTCGCCGACCGCGAGCTGCCCGCCGTCGGTGTCGGGCAGCTGTGCCCAGGTCCGGAACGCACTGAACTTGCGTCCCGTGGAGAGCGCGACGGCGACCGTCCGCTTCCCGGCCTGGCTCTCGGCAACCAACACCAGGTCCGCCCGGCCGTCGCCGTTGACGTCGCCGGCGGCGAGCGGACCGTCGGGCACCACGCGTACGCCGTCGGCCCAGGTCGCCGGCTTGCCGAGCTTGGCACCGGCCGCGCGCATCACCTCGACCTGGGCGGTGTCCTCGGATGCGCCGACCAGGGCAGCGACGTCGACCAGGCCGTTGCCGTCGAAGTCGCCCGTCAACAGCCGGCGGTCGACCTGGCCCGCGACCCACTTGGTGCGGTCGACCGGCGTGGTCGGCATCGTGCTGGCGTCCGCGGAGGCGGTCGGGCTCGGCTTGGTGGTCGCCGCGTCGGAGTCGGGGTCGTCGCCGCCTCCGAACAGCAGGGCGCCCAGCGCCATCACGATCACCACGACGACCAGCACGATGCCGGTCGCGGCCGCGGCCAGCACCGCCGTACGGAACCGCGGTCCGCGCTCCCGCTCCACGCCGTACGTCGCGGAGCTGATCCTGACCTCGGGCTGCGGCGGCGGCGCGGGCGGCGTGGGGTCGCCGGGCGCCGGCTCGGGTGCCCAGGAGGGCGGCGCGCTCGGACCGCTCGGCGCGCTGGTGTGGGTCCCGCTGCCGCCGCTGTCACCCGTGCCGCTCGAGCTCTGGGCGGGCAAGGCCGGCGCGGTCGACACCACGCCGAGCCGGCGCGCCATCGAGGCGATGTGCTCCATCTCGGTGCGTACGTCGCCGGCGTCGCTGATCCGGGCCACCGGCTGCTTGGCCATCGCACGGAGCAGGAAGCCGTTGATGTCGCTGCTGACCGGGTCGGTGCCGCTGAGCTGAGGGATCGGCGCGTTGAGATGCTGGAGGGCCTGGTGCGCCTCGTTGCCGGAGTACGGGATCCGCCCGGTCAGCATCTTCCAGACCAGGCAGCCGAGCGCGTAGATGTCGGTGGCCGGGGTCGCGTCGGCGCCCTGACAGCGCTCGGGGGCGAGGTAGGCCCAGGTGCCGGCGATCGAGCCGCCCGCGGTCAGCCGCTCGTCGCCGGTGGTGGCGATGCCGAAGTCGCACAGGTAGGCGTGCGGCTTGCCGTGAATGGTGCGTAGCAGCACGTTGCTGGACTTCACGTCGCGGTGGATCACGCCGGCCTCGTGGGCCTCTCCGAGCGCACTGGCGACCTGGGCCGCGATCGTGCACGCCTTCTCCGGCACCAGCGGTCCGTGCTCGCGCAGGAAGGCGTCGAGGTCGCCGCCGGTGACCAGCTGGGTGGCGATGTAGAGGCAGCCGTCGTGCTCGCCGTACTCGTAGATCTGGATGATGTGCGGGGAGTCGATCCGGGCCATCGACTCGGCCTCGCGGTCCAGCCGCGATCGGTACTCCGGGTCGGCGGCGAACTGCGGCAGCAGCACCTTCAGCGCGACCTCACGGTTGGGACGGGCCTGCGTGGCGGCGTACACCGCTCCCATCGCGCCGCTGCCGAGGAGTCGCTCAAGGCGGTAGCCCGCGAACTCGTCCCCCAGCCCCGGAAGCCCCGCCATGCTCACAAACTAGAGCAAGCGAGGTAACCCTTGCGTCGGGTTGCCGATGATTGTCAGGAGACGCGGTCGACAATCAGCGGTGCCGGTGTGTACGACGCGCCGCCATCAGCCCCGGCGATCGAGCTTGTCGAGATCTCGTAGCCGCCGTCGAGCGACTCAAGCGCTCGGTCGAACCGCTCCGGCTCATCGGTCAGCAGCGTGAACAGCGGCGCGCCCTCGGTGACCTCGTCGCCCGGGCGCGCGTGCCAGACCACGCCCGCGCCGGCCTGCACCGGATCCTCCTTGCGGGCCCGGCCGGCACCCAGCCGCCAGGCGGCCAGCCCGACCGCCATCGCGTCCAGCCGGGTGAGTACGCCGCTGCTCGGCGCGGTCACGACGTGCTGCTCGCGGGCGGTGGGCAGCGCCGCGTCGGGGTCGCCGTCCTGGGCGCGGATCATCGCCTTCCATGCATCCATCGCCGAGCCGTCGGCGAGCTTGTCGGCCGGGTCGACGTCGTCCACGCCGGCGCCCGCCATCATCTCCCGCGCCAGCGCGAGGGTCAGCTCGACCACGTCGGCCGGACCGCCGCCGGCCAGCACCTCGACCGACTCGGCGACCTCGATCCCGTTGCCTGCGGTGAACCCGAGCGGGGTGTCCATGTCGGTCAGCAGCGCGACGGTGTGCACGCCGGCGTCCTTGCCGAGCGCCACCATGGTCTCGGCCAGCTCACGCGCCCGGGCGGCGTCCTTCATGAACGCGCCGCTGCCGACCTTGACGTCGAGGACCAGCGCGCCGGTGCCCTCGGCGATCTTCTTCGACATGATCGACGACGCGATCAGCGGGATCGCCTCGACGGTGCCGGTGACGTCGCGCAGCGCGTAGAGCTTCTTGTCGGCCGGAGCCAGCCCGTCGCCGGCCGCGCAGACCACCGCGCCGACCTCGCCGAGCTGGGCCAGCAGCTCGTCGTTGGACAGCGCGGCCCGCCAGCCCGGGATCGCCTCCAGCTTGTCGAGGGTGCCGCCGGTGTGGCCGAGCCCGCGCCCGCTGAGCTGGGGTACGGCGACGCCGCAGGCCGCGACCAGCGGCGCGAGCGGCAGGGTGATCTTGTCTCCGACCCCGCCGGTGGAGTGCTTGTCGGCGGTCGGCCGGTCCAGGGAGGCGAACGACATCCGCTCCCCCGACGCGATCATCGCCGCGGTCCACCGGGCGATCTCGCGGCGGTTCATCCCGTTGAGCAGGATCGCCATCGCCAGCGCCGACATCTGCTCGTCGGCGACCCCGCCCCGTGTGTAGGCGTCGATCACCCAGTCGATCTGGCTGTCGCTCAGCTCGGCGCCGTCTCGCTTGGCGACTATGACCTCGACCGCGTCGTGCTTGCTCACAGTCAGCACCCTACGTGGAGCCAACTTTGACCGAGCGGTAGCCACGGAGCACGAACGTCCCGCGCGGTTCCGGCTCGCCGACCAGGCCGAGGTCCGGGAACCGCTCGAAGAGCAGGCCGACCGACTCGACCAGCTCCATCCGGGCGAGCGGTGCGCCCAGGCAGAAGTGCAGGCCGGCCCCGAACGCCAGGTGCGGGTTGGGGTCGCGGCGTACGTCGAACGTGTCGGGGTCAGCGAACACCGCCGGGTCCCGGTTGGCCGCCCCGAGGAGCGCGGCAATCTTCTGACCGGCCTCGATCCGCACCCCCCGGACCGTCACGTCCTCGGTCGCGGTGCGCTCGAACAGCTGGAGGGCCGAGTCGTACCGGAGCATCTCCTCGACGGCGAGCGCGGTGTCGGCGCCGGGCCGCAGCCCGTGCCGGAGCATCGCGACCAGGCCGTTGCCGAAGACGTTGACCGACGCCTCGTGGCCGGCGTTGAGCAGGAGTACGACGGACGCGACGACCTCGTCCTCGCTGAGCCGGGCGTCGCCCTCGCCGGCCGCCACCAGATGGCTGACCAGGTCGTCACGCGGGTGATGGGCGCGGTCCCTAGCCAGCTCGCGGACCGACTCGGCGAACTCGGTGGCCGCGCGCACAGCCTCCTCGACCACCTCGGGCGGCGGCGCCGGCTCGTACATCCGCACGATCGCCTGCGACCAGCCGCGGAGCTCCGGCACCAGCGTCGACGGCACGCCGAGCAGCTCGGCGATCACCAGCACCGGCAGCGGCTCGGCGTACTCCGCGAGCACGTCGAACCCGGCCGGGTCCACCTGGTCCAGCAGGTCGGTGGCGAGGGTGACGACTCGCGGTCGGAGCCGCTCCAGGTGGCCGCGGGCGAAGGCGCCAGCGACCAGCCGCCGCAGCCGGGTGTGGTCCGGCGGCTCGTTCTCCATCATCTGGTTGCGGTGCAGCAGGTTGAACGGCTCCAGGTACGCCGCCGGCTCCCGGTCGTGCCAGATCCGGCCGAGCCGCCGGGTCCGGAGCACCTCGCTGGCCGCAGCGTGCGAGAAGGTCAGGAACATCCCGGTCGGCTCGTGCCACGCGACCTCGGCCCGCTCCCGCTCGCGCTCGAAGTGCGGGTACGGGTCGGCGACGACGGCGGGGGCGCTGAGGTCGAGCACTCCGGGCTCAGCGGAGATTCTCGGGACCGAACGCGTCGGGCAGGATCTCGTCCATCCGGCGCACTCCGGATGCGGTCAGCAGCAGCAGGTCGGGCCCGCCGTTCTCATGGAGCAGCTGGCGGCAGCGCCCGCACGGCATGATCAGCTCGGCCTCGCCGTTGACGCACACGAAGTGGGTCAGCCGGCCGCCGCCGGTGAGATGCAGCTGCGACACCAGGCCGCACTCGGCGCAGAGCGCGACGCCGTACGCCGCGTTCTCGACGTTGCAGCCGGCGACCACGCGGCCGTCGTCGACCAGGGCCGCGGCTCCCACGGAGAATCCCGAGTACGGCGCGTAGGCGTGTGTCGCTGCCTCGTTCGCCGCCGCGGTGAGCGCGTCCCAGTCGATCTCGTCGGCCACTAGCCGGCCGATCCCTTGCGATATATCTTCCCGTCGGCCGCTGGCATCCGTAGCCGTTGGGCGGCGAAGGCCAGCACCAGCAGGGTCAGGATGTACGGCGTCATCGAGGTGAAGTCGCGCGGCACGGAGTCGGTGAACGCGAACCACGCCAGGAACAGCAGGCCCGTGGTCCCGAGGACGATCGCCGAGCGGCGCGCGCCGCGGTAGGCCTGCCACGCGGCGTACGCCAGCACGCCGATGGCCACCAGCAGCAGCAGAGCGTGGATGGTTGACGGGTCGCGCAGCCGGAGGCTGTCGGTGTAGCCGAACATCCCGGAGCCGAGCACCACACCCATCGGTCGCCAGTTGCCGAAGATCATCGCCGCCAGGCCGATGTAACCGCGGCCGTTGGTCTGGCCGGCGCTGAAGCCGCTGGCCGCGACCAGCGCAAGGTAGCCGCCGCCGAGACCGGCGAAGGCGCCGGAGATGATGACCGCGACGTACTTGTGGAGCAGCACGTTGACGCCCAGGCTCTCCGCGGCCTGCGGGTTCTCCCCGCAGGAGCGCAGGCGGAGGCCGAACGGAGTGCGCCACAGCACCCACGCCGTCAGCACCACGAGCACCACGGTGATCACGGTCAGGATGGACACGTCGGTGGTGAGGGCGGCGCCGAGCGCAGCGAGGTCGGACACGAGGAACCAGTGCTTGGTGGCCAGGTCGGAGAGACCCTCGGAGACCCCCGGCACGGTGAACGACCATGGGTCGTAGAGCCCGTCCAGCTTGTTGGGGCCACCGGTGCCGCGCTCGGACTTCAGGTCGCTGAAGTAGACCTCGGCGAGGAAGCTCGCCAGCCCCAGCCCGATCAGGTTGAGGGCGACGCCGGACACGATGTGGTCGACGCCGAAGCTGACCGTCGCGATCGCGTGGATCAGGCCGCCGAGGGCACCGAACGCGGCCGCCCCGATGATGCCGGTCGTCGGGCCGTACCAGTAGGTGAAGTACGCCGCGCCCCAGGTGCCGAGGATCATCTGGCCCTCGAGGCCGATGTTGACCACGCCGGCCCGCTCGCTCCACAGGCCGCCGAGAGCGGCGAGCAGGATCGGGCAGGTGGCGAGGATCGCGGCGTGCAGGCTGCCGCGGGAGTCGATCTCGTTGGCGCCGGTCATCACCCGAACGGCCGACACCACGACCACGACGCCGAGGACGACCAGTGCCCAGATCCAGGCGGCGTTGCGGGCCCGGACGAGGCGCTGCACCGGCTCGCTGCCGGATGGCTTGGTGAGCACGCTCATGACGCCACCGCCTCCTCTGGTGTGCCGGGTCTCTGCAGGGCGCGCTGGATCTGCCGCTGCTCGAGCCGCTCACGCCAGCGGCTGACCACCTCGTAGGCGATCACGATGGTCAGCACGATCACTCCCTGGGCGACCAGCACGATGTCCTTGGACACGTCGACATGCTCGAACTCCAGGTCGCCGGCCTGCACGCTCAAGAAGGCGAACAGCACCGCGCCAAACGCGATGCCGACCGGCTGGTTGCGGCCGAGCAGTGCGACCGCGATCCCGGCGAAGCCGAGCCCGGTCTGGAACTGGCTGCCGGAGTAGAAGCTCGCCGTTCGCGACTCGTGGAAGAGCTCGGGCAGCCAGACCAGCCCGGCGACCGCGCCCGACAGCGCCATCGAGATCACGACCATGCGCTTGACGTTGACTCCGGACGCGACCGCGGCGGACTCGTTCATGCCAGTGGCCCGCAGGTCGAACCCGAACCGGGTGCGGTTGATCACGAACCAGAACGCGGCCCCGGCGAGGACGGCCAGGATCGTGAGCGTCCAGATGGCACCGTCGGCGGGCTCGAACGGGGTCCAGCCCGTGAAGGTGGTGTCGGCCTCCAGCGGCGTGGTGCGCCGGTCGTTGCCGATCTCCTGGCCGTAGTTGAGCAGCAGATAGCCGACCAGGAAGCCGGCGATCGCGTTCAGCATGATCGTCGAGATCACCTCGGACACACCACGGGTGACCTTCAGTAGCGCCGGGATCGCGGCCCAGACCGCGCCCGTGACCATCGCGGCCACGATCGCCAGCCCGGCGGTGAACAGGCCCGGCCCGATGGCGGTGCCGGCCACGATCGCCCCGACGTACGACGCCACCCGGTACTGACCCTCGACGCCGATGTTGAACAGGTTCATCCGGAACCCGATCGCCGCCGCCAGGCCGGAGAGGTAGAGCATCGACGCCTGGTTGGTGATGTTGACGATCTCGTCGGCCTCCGGCCACGAGAGCATCACCCGCCAGAAGTCCACGGGCGGACCGCCGACCGCGATGATCACGGCCGAGGTGATCGCCATGGCGGCCAGCAGCGCGGCCACCGGGGCAACCAGCGCGATGCCGACCTTCTTCATGATGTTCACTGCGTCTCCTCGCCGGCCTGCTCGTCGCGGCCGCCGGTCATCGCGGCGCCCAGCTGCTGCGGAGTGACGGTTCGCGGGTCGAACTCGCCGACCAGCTCACCGCGCAGGATCACCGTGATCCGGTCGGAGAGGCCGATCAGCTCGTCGAGGTCGGCCGAGATCAGGAGTACGGCGAGGCCGTTTCGTCGTGCGGTCTTGATGTGGTCCCAGATCGCCGCCTGGGCACCGACGTCGACGCCGCGGGTCGGGTGCGCCGCGATCAGCAGCACCGGGTCGCCGCTCATCTCGCGACCGACGATGAGCTTCTGCTGGTTGCCGCCGGACAGCGCGCGGGCATGGGTCTCCCGGCTCGGGGTTCGCACGTCGAAGGCGGCGATGATCCGGTCGGTGTCGGCGCGGGCGGCGCGCTGGTCGATCAGCATGCCCTTGCTGGACGGCGACCGCGTCTGGTGGCCGAGGACCCGGTTCTCCCACAGCGTGGCGTCCAGCAGCAGGCCGTGCCGGTGCCGGTCCTCGGGGATGAAGCCGATGCCCGCCTCGCGCCGCTCCCGGGTGTCGCGACCGGCCAGGTTGCGGTCCGCGAGCGTGACCTTCCCGGTGGCCTTGCGCATGCCCATGACCGACTCGACCAGCTCGGCCTGTCCGTTGCCCTCCACCCCGGCGATGCCCAGGACCTCGCCCTTGTGAATGGTCAGGTCGATGTCCTTCAGCAGGTGCCGGCCGCGATCGTCGACCAGGGTCAGGTCGGCGACGTCGAGGAGGACCTGGGTGGTGACGGTCGACTCCTCGGTCTCCGGCGACGGCAGCTCCGAGCCGACCATCATCTCGGCGAGCTGGTGCTTGGTGACCGTGCCGGGCTTGGCCTCGCCGACGGTCGTGCCGCGCCGCATCACCGTGATGTCGTCGGCGATCGCGAGTACCTCGTCGAGCTTGTGGCTGATGAACAAGATGGTGTGGCCCGACTCGCGCAGCCCGCGCAGGTTGTCGAACAGCGCGTCGACCTCCTGCGGCACCAGCACCGCGGTCGGCTCGTCGAGAATGATGATCTCGGCCCCGCGGTAGAGGACCTTGAGGATCTCGACCCGCTGCCGCTGACCCACGCCGAGCTGCTCGACGAGCTGGTCGGGGTCGAGGTTGAAGCCGTAGGCGTCCGACAGCCGGCGGATCTCCGCGCGAGCCTTGTCGCCGATGCCGTGCCGGCCCTCGGCGCCGAGGACGACGTTCTCCAGCACGGTGAGGTTGTCGGCCAGCATGAAGTGCTGGAAGACCATCCCGATGCCGGCCTTGATGGCGTCGGTTGGCGAGCTGAAGTTCGCATCGGTCTGGTTGACCGTGATTGAGCCCTCGTCGGCCCGCTGCACGCCGTACAGGATCTTCATCAGCGTGGACTTGCCGGCGCCGTTCTCACCGATCAGCGCGTGCACGGTGCCACGTCGGATGGTGATGTCGACATCGTGGTTGGCCACCACTCCGGGGAACCGCTTGGTCACCCCACGGACCACCACCGCATCGGGTGCGGTCGACGGATCGGCGCCCTTGACGAGCGTTGCCATAGCCCTCCTCAGCTTGCCCGGTTAACTGACGCGAGACGGGCTCGGCCACACGCTATCGCGTGCGCCCGAGCCCGTCTGCGGGAAACGCTACGGCTTGTCCGGAACCGTGACCTCGCCCGACTTGATCTGCTCCTTCGCCTCCTCGAGCTGGGTGGCGATGTCGTCGACGAAGCCGCCGGAGGTGGAGTAGCCGACGCCGTCCACCTTCAGGTCGTAGACCTGGTAGCTGGTCAGCGGGCTGCCGTCGGCGACCGACTGGATCATCGCCAGTGCCGCGACGTCAACGCGCTTGAGCATCGAGGTCAGGATGAACGGCTGCTGGTCCGCCGGGGCCGTGAGGTACTGGTCGGAGTCGACACCGATCGCCCAGTTGCCCTCACCCTTGGCGGCGACGGCCTCGAACACGCCCGAGCCCGAGCCACCGGCCGCGTGGTAGACCACGTCGGCGCCCTTGTCGAGGATGCCGGTCGCGGCGGCCTTGCCACCGGCCGGGTCACCGAAGCCCGACAGGTCGCTCTCCTCGATGTACTGGATCTCGACCTTGACGTTCGGCTTGACCGACTTGGCACCGGCGACGTAGCCCGCCTCGAACTTCTTGATCAGGTCGTTGTGCACACCACCGACGAACCCGATGTGGTCCTTCTGGGTCTTCAGCGCCGCTGCGACACCGACCAGGTAGGAGCCCTCGTGCTCGGAGAAGCCGAGGTAGGCGACGTTCTCGTTGGGCTGGTCGTCAGGGTCGAAGCCGTCGACCACCGCGAAGCTGAGGTCGGGGTAGTCGGGGGCGACCTCGTTCACCGAGGTGCTGTACGCGAAGCCGACGCCGATGATCGGGTTGTAGCCCTGCTCGGCCATCTGGCGCAGCCGCTCGACGCGCGCGGACTCCGGCTCGCCTTCCTCCGCCTCGCCCTCGAAGCAGGTGGCGTCGACCTCGGCGGTGGCCTTCTCGACACCGGCGTACGCCGCGTCGTTGAAGGACTGGTCACCGCGACCGCCCACGTCGTAGGCGAGTCCGACCTTGGGCCCGTCCCCGTCGGCCGACTCGCAGACGCTCCCGCCGCTGCCGGTGTTGTTGCCGTCATCGTCGCCGCCGTTGTCGTCGTCCTGCCTGCCGCAACCGGCGAACGTCAGGGCGAGCACCGCGACGGCTGCTGAGATCTTGGTCATCCGACGCAAGAGAGCCTCCATGTGTTACCAAGGCGCCCGCCAACGGGCGCATGTCGGAGTCACCCTAGTACTCGGCGCGGGGTTTGCCTGGCGTTGCCGCCGAACTGTTACCTGTCGGCCCTTGCGCAGTTCAGGCCGTCGTGGAGGTGGTCACGGCGACCTCCGCGAGCACGCGAGCGCCGATGCCGATGGCCCGCTCGTCGATGCGCAGGTTGCCTTGGTGCAGGTCGTACGTCGGCCCGCCCGGCGTCCGGGTGCCGAGCCGGCCCATCGCGCCGGGCACCCGGTCGAGGTACCAGCCGAAGTCCTCGCCGCCGAGGCTCTGCTGGGTCGAGACGCTGCCCACCTCGCCGAGCACCCGCTGGACGGCTTTGCCGAGGAGGTGGGTGGAGAGGTGCTCGTTGACGACCGGCGGTACGCCGCGGGTATAGGTGATGTCGGCCTTCACGCCGTACGGCCCGATGATCTGCTCGACCAGCTCGCTGACCAGCCGCTCCGCGTCCGCCCAGGCCACCGCGTCCAGCATCCGCACCGTGCCGGCAACCCGGCCGGTCGCCGGGATGACGTTGTGGGCGGCGCCCGCGCGGACCACGCCCCAGACCACGCTCGCGCCCGCGCGCGGGTCGAGCCGGCGGGACAGTATTGCCGGCAGCTCGGTGACCAGCTTGCCGAGCGCGAAGGTGAGGTCCTCGGTGAGGTGCGGCCGCGAGGTGTGGCCACCCGCGCCGGTGAGGTGTACGTCGAGCGCGTCGGCCGCGCCGGTCAGTGGCCCCTCACGCAGGCCCACCTCGCCGACGTCCAGGCTCGGGTCGCAGTGCAGGCCGAACACCCTGCCCACCCCGTCCAGGGCGCCGTTGCTGATCAGGTCCAGCGCGCCGCCCGGCATCACTTCCTCGGCCGGCTGGAACAGCAGCCGGACCCGGCCGCTCAGCAGGCCGCGGTCGTGGACCTCGGCCAGCGCGAGCCCGGCGCCGACCAGCGAGCTGACGTGAACGTCGTGGCCGCACGCGTGCGCCACACCGTCGACGCGGCTCGCCCAGGGGTCGCCGGTCAGGTCGTCGACCGGCAGCGCGTCGAGGTCGCCCCGCAGCGCGACGATCGGGCCGGGGGTCGCGGGATCGCCGATGTCCGCGAGCAGTCCGCTGCGCGGGAGCTTGGTCACCTTCAGCCCCGCCTCGCGGAGCCGCTCACACACGATGCCAGTCGTGCGCTGCTCGCCCCAGCTGAGCTCGGGGTGTGCATGCAGGTCGCGCCGGAGGTCGATCAGCTCGTCGGCGTACTTGTCGACGACGTGCTCGATCAAGCGGGACGCGTCGTCGGGGTGGGCTTCATCGGGAACAAGCGACATGGACATATCAGATCTAGGTTAAGCCAGCCCACCTACGCATCGTGGGTATTGGCGAAGGCTGAGACTAGCGGCGACAGGCCGCGGTACCGAAGAGTATGCCGGTGCAGAGCGTTCGTAACCCTCTACTCTTCGGTACCGCGCGCCGTACCCCGCCGCCACCGACGCCCGGCTCGCTACGCGGCGGTGTTCTGGTTGGTGTCGTTGATCTGCTTGGCGATGCCCTCGTACTTCGCCTGCGCGGCCTGGTCGGCCAGCCCGATGGTCCGGGCCGCGCTCAGCAGCGCCGCACCCGCCTCGTCGAGCTCGGTCGCGGTGTTGCCGAGCAGCCCGATGACGGTCTCCTGAAGGGCCTTGAACTCGGGCTGCGGCCCGTTGAAGCCGACGCCGATCCCACCCGGCCGGTCGAACGACCCTGCCGTGTCCACGCCCAGCTTGGTCCGGGCCAGCCGGAGGTCGCCGGCGATGCAGGGGATCCACTGAGCGGTGATCGCGGCGATGATCTCCGCGGTCACGACCACGTCCTGCTCCTTGCCCAGCACGGTGCCCTCGGCCGCAGCGGGCGGCAGGTCGAAGGCCCCCCGCTTGCTCCCCGCGACCTCGTTGGCCCCCCGGAGGATCTGCTGGAGGAACTCCTCCTGGGTCCGGATGCCCTCGTTCAGCTTCTCGAGCGCCTTCTCGATGTTCGTGCGTACGTCGCGCGGGTGGCCGGCGCCGAGCGGGACCGGCTCCGGCTCCTTCTTCGGCGGGCTCTCGAGCAGGTTCGACCAGGCACCCGCGCCGGCCGCGGTCAGCGCAGCGGTCACGGCAAGCGAGCCGCCCGCGGTCGCGAACGCGGCGACGGCTCCGGCCAAGGCCGCGAACACGGTCACGATGACCTTCGCGTCGACGCCACCACCACCGGTCTTCGGCGCCGAGGCACGCATCGCGTTCAGTCCGTGGTGCCGGATCGAGTCCAGGTCGCGCGAGGTGTTCAGCCAGATCTCCTTCTCGGCCTCGAGCGAGATGGCCAGCACCGAGCCGAGCGCGAACTGGCCCTGGAGCACGGGAGGCAGCGGCGTCACGTAGTTGTCGGAGAAGGCCCGGGCGTAGTTGCCCGCGAGCTGGCCGGTGCGCTTCTCGAGGTTCCCGAGGTCGGCTGTGAGCCGGGCGTTACCGACCTGCAGGTTCGACCCGTTGTCGTCGATCGTGGTGCCGGGTCGGATCTCGTCCGCGCCCTCCTTCGCCCACGAGGCGTTCATCGCCAGCCCGCCCCAGCTGGGCAGGCCCGCGTCCTGCCACTTGCGGAACAGGTCGTCGATCGCCCGCGGCCAGTAGTTGAGGACCTCGCTCTGCAGCCGGGAGAGCATCGACGACGCCTGAGCGGTCAGGTCCTCGTTGTCGACGTTGGGGCTCTTCTCGATCCGCAGGCCCTCCTTGGTCAGGTGGTACTCGTAGTGCGGGTGTACGCCGTTCTTGCTGCTGCCGAACTCCTGCTTGTAGTACGAACCGTTGCCACCGCTCCAGCCACGGTGCTCCATGTCGGCCTTGATCGCCGCCTCGGCGATCTGCTCCTCCATCGAGACGCCACCGCCGCCGCCCTCTTCCGCCATCTTCCGCTCCTACCGAACTCATCGACTCGCTGACGCCAGCCTTCTGCCCGATGATTTGCGATCGCAAACTGAGTACGGGTGCGGGTTTGTGGAGCGGGTCGCGCTGCTATCAGGAGAGGTGTTCGTCGTACGCCGCGAGGATCCGGTCGGCGGCGACGGGAGCGGTGAGGTCGCCGCCGAGTACGGCGGTGCGGACGTCGTCGCGGATGGCGGCGACCGCGGGCGAGCGGCGCAGCCGCTCGGCGAGCTCGTCGCGCACCAGCGCCCAGGTGAACTCCAGCTGCTGGCCGGCGCGCTTGCGGGCCAGGCCGTCGGGGCCGAGGTGGTCGCGGTGAGCGAGCACCCGCGTCCAGACATCGTCGACATGAAGGTCGTGCAGGCCGGAGCAGGTGACGACCGGCGGTGCCCACTCGCTGTGGCCGCGGACCAGCCGCAGCGCGCCGGCGAGGTCGCGCGCCGCCACCTTCGCCTCGGCCTCCCCACCAGCATGGCCGTCGTCGTCCGCTTTGTTGATAGCGATCACGTCGGCGATCTCGAGGATGCCCTTCTTGATGCCCTGCAGCTGGTCGCCGGTGCGGGCGATGGTGAGGAACAGGAAGGTGTCGACCATGCCGGCGACGGTCACCTCGGACTGGCCGACGCCGACCGTCTCGACCAGCACCACGCCGTACCCGGCGGCCTCCAGCACCGACATCGCCTGCGAGGTCGCCCGGGCGACGCCGCCGAGGGTGCCGGCCGACGGTGACGGCCGGATGAAGGCTTTCGGGTCGACCGCCAGCCGCGCCATCCGGGTCTTGTCGCCCAGCACCGAGCCGCCGGTGCGCACCGACGATGGGTCGACCGCGAGTACGCCGACCTGGTGGCCGTCGCCGGTGAGGTGAGTACCGAGGGACTCGATGAACGTCGACTTGCCGACCCCGGGGACGCCGGAGATGCCGACCCGGACCGCGGGCGGCCGCTCGTCGCCGGCGAGCTCGGCCAGCAGCTCGCGCGCCGCCGCCCGGTGGTCGGGACGAGAGGACTCCACGAGCGTGATCGCGCGGGACACCGAGGCGCGATCGCTGCGCCGCAGCCCCTCGGCCAGACCAGCCACGTCGACGGGACGAACCATCAGCTGTGCAGCTGCTTGCTCAGCTTGTCCAGCAGGTCCAGGGCGGAGTCGGCGATCACGGTTCCGGGCGGGAACACGGCCGCGGCGCCCATCTCCTTCAGCGTTGCCACGTCGTCGGGCGGGATCACCCCGCCGATCACGATCATGATGTCCGGGCGGCCGAGGTCGGCCAGCGCCTGCTTCAGCGCGGGCAGCAGGGTCAGGTGGCCGGCGGCCAGCGAGGACACCCCGACGATGTGTACGTCGGCGTCGATCGCCTGCTGGGCGACCTCCTCGGGCGTGGAGAACAGCGGGCCCACGTCGACGTCGAAGCCGAGGTCGGCGAAGGCGGTGACCACGACCTTCTGGCCACGGTCGTGGCCGTCCTGGCCCATCTTCGCGACCAGGATCCGCGGCCGGCGGCCCTCGGCCTCCTCGAACTCGTCGGTGGCCTTGAGCACGGCGGCGACCTTGCTGTCGCCGGCGGAGGCGGACTCGTCGCGGTACACGCCAGAGATCGTACGGATCACGGCCTGGTGCCGCCCGTACACCTTCTCCAGCGCGTCGGATATCTCACCGACCGTCGCCTTCGCGCGGGCCGCGTCGACCGCGAGCTTGAGCAGGTTGCCGTCCAGCGAGCCGCCGTGCACGTGGCCGTCGGCCGCCGACTTGGTCAGCGCCTCCAGCGTGCGCCGTACGTCGTCGTCGCTGCGCTCCTCGCGCAGCCGCTCCAGCTTGGCGACCTGCTGCTTGTAGACCTCGTTGTTGTCGACCTTGAGTACGTCGAGGGGCTCTTCATCTGCGAGCCGGTAGGTGTTGACGCCGATCACCTTCTGGGCGCCGGAGTCGATCCGCGCCTGGGTGCGGGCGGCCGCCTCCTCGATCCGCATCTTGGGGATGCCCTGCTCGATCGCCTTGGCCATGCCGCCGGCGGCCTCGGCCTCCTGGATGTGCGCCCAGGCGCGCTCGGCGAGGTCGTGGGTGAGCCGCTCGACGTAGTAGGAGCCGGCCCACGGGTCGATGATCTCGGTCGTGCCGCTCTCCTGCTGCAGCAGCAGCTGGGTGTTGCGGGCGATCCGCGCGGAGAAGTCGGTCGGCAGCGCGATCGCCTCGTCCAGCGCGTTGGTGTGCAGCGACTGGGTGTGACCCTGGGTCGCGGCCATCGCCTCGATGCAGGTCCGGCCGACGTTGTTGAAGACGTCCTGGGCGGTCAGCGACCAGCCACTCGTTTGGCTGTGGGTGCGCAGGGAGAGCGACTTGGGGTTCTTCGGGTCGAACTCGCGCACCAGCCGCGCCCACAGCGCTCGGGCCGCGCGCAGCTTGGCGACCTCCATGAAGAAGTTCATGCCGATCGCCCAGAAGAAGCTCAGCCTGGGCGCGAAGGCGTCGATGTCGAGGCCGGCTTCGAGGCCGGCGCGGATGTACTCCACACCGTCGGCCAGCGTGTACGCGAGCTCCAGGTCGGCCGTGGCTCCGGCCTCCTGGATGTGGTAGCCGGAGATCGAGATCGAGTTGAAGCGCGGCATCTTCTGCGCGGTGAACGAGAAGATGTCGGAGATGATCCGCATGCTCGGCACCGGCGGGTAGATGTAGGTGTTGCGGACCATGAACTCCTTGAGGATGTCGTTCTGGATGGTCCCGGTCAGTTTCTCGGGAGCGACACCCTGCTCCTCGGCCGCGACGATGTAGAGCGCCAGCACCGGCAGTACGGCGCCGTTCATCGTCATCGACACACTCATCTGGTCCAGCGGGATGCCGTCGAACAACGTGCGGGCGTCGTAGATCGAGTCGATCGCCACCCCCGCCATGCCGACATCGCCCCGCACCCGCGGGTGGTCGGAGTCGTAGCCGCGGTGGGTCGCCAGGTCGAACGCGACGCTGAGGCCCTTCTGACCCGCCGCGAGGTTACGCCGGTAGAACGCGTTGGACTCCTCCGCCGTTGAGAACCCGGCGTACTGGCGGATCGTCCACGGCTGGGTCGTGTACATCGTCGGGTACGGCCCGCGCAGGAACGGCGACAGTCCCGGCCAGGTGTCGAGGGCATCCAGGCCCTTGAGGTGCTCCGGTCCGTAGACCGGCAGGATGTCGATGCCCTCGGGGCTCGCCCAACCGCCGCCGGTTCCTTGGTTTCGAGACGGTTGCTGCGCAACCTCCTCAACCGGCGGTACCAGCGGCAGGTCGGCGAAGCTCTTCGGGACGGTCATGAGAGGTGCTCCCTCGTGCGGGTCAGGAAGGCGAGGGCGTCGACGCCGACGGCGCAGGAGTCGTCGACCGCGATCTCTCCTCGCCCCAAGGATGAAGGGAGTCCGGCCAGGATGATATGCCGGGCGCCGGCGTCGCGGAGGGCGGCGACCAGGTCGCTGCCCCACTCGGCGTACGCCGCGTCGGTGCCGGCGAGGCAGACCACCGCCTGCCCTGAGTACGCCGCAATCACGGCCGCGACGTCCGCGGTGGCGCCCGCCGCGTCGACGGCGATCCCGCCGGCCGCGAACAGGTTGCTGGCGAAGGTCGCCCGGGCGGTGTGGGCGGCGACGGTGCCCATCGTCGCCAGGAAGACAGGGGCGGCGGCCGGCTCGTCGCGGAGCGCCTCGAACGGCGCGCCGTAGCGGCGGACCGCGTCGGCCGCCGGCGTGGCGGCGCGGGCGGGCAGCGCCTCGCCGAGGTTCGGGAACTCACTGACGCCGGTGAGCGGCCGCTTGCGGCGGGCGATCTCCGTGTCACGCCGACTCACAACCTCCGAGATCCGGGCGGCCAGCGAGCCGTCGGCCAGTGCCGCCACGATGCCGCCGGCGGCCTCGATCCGGCCGAACTCGGCCCAGCCAGCGCGGGCGAGGTCGTCGGTGAGTCTCTCGACGGCGTAGGAGCCGCCGGCCGGATCGGCCACCTTGGCGACGTGCGACTCGGCGATCAGCAGCGAGGAGGTGTTGCGGGCGATCCGGCGGCCGAACGCGTCCGGTACGCCGAGCGCGGAGTCGAACGGCAGCACGGTTACCGCGTCGGCCCCGCCGACGCCGGCCGCGAACGCGGCCACGGTGACCCGCAGCATGTTCACCCACGGGTCGTACTTGCTCATCATCGGCCGCGAGGTCACGACGTGCTGGCGCTGGACGCGAGCGTCCTCGGACGCGCTCGACAGCTGGGCCACGCGGGCCCACAGCTGGCGCGCGGCGCGCAGCTTGGCGATGGTCGGGAACTGCTCGGCGGTCGCGGCGTACCGGAACTCGACCAGGCCCAGCGCCTCGTCGACGCTCAGCCCGGAGTCCACCAGCGCCCGCAGGTACGCCGCGCCGACCGCGAGGCTGTAGCCCAGCTCCTGCGCGTCCGAGGCGCCCTGGTCGTGCACCGCGGTGGCATCGACCACAGCGCCGAGACAGCCCGCCTCGCGGGCGAGTCCGACGATCTCGACCAGGCCGTCGGCGAGCGGGTCGGCGCCCAGGTTGGTGCCCTCTGCCGGCGCCACCTCCCGGTCGCGCAGCAGCGCGACGTACGCCTCGGCGGCGGCGACCCGGCCGCCAGATCCAGTCGGAGCGTCGAGCACGACCGGCGCCAGGTCGACGTACACGCCTTCGAGCACGGCCTCCAGATCGGCGGGGCCGAGCCCTTCGCCGAGGGTCAGCCACAGCGAGGTGGCGCCGTTCTCGAGGTCGGCGAGGGCGGCCTGGTTGGCGCTCTTCGGGTCCGGGCCGGCGAGCTGGGGCCGGATGTCCCATCCGGTCTCGGCGTGGCCGGTGACCGGCCCGCGCGCGACGGCGTGCTCCGAGGGGACGCCCAGGGGCGCGACGGTGATGCCGTCGAGCGTCGTGCGCGACAGCTTCTCCCAGACCAGGGAGTCGGGGTCGGTGTCCGTGAGTCGTCCGGACTTGCGCAGCACCGCAGCGGCGATCTTCTCCCAGTCGCTTGCTGCGTGCTGGTCCGCGTCGGACGCCAGCTCCAGACGGTCCAGTTCAGGGCCAGTCATGCTGCGCATGCTAGGAGCCCCAGGAACCCGGGGCCACTCAATGTGATGTTTTCGATCACCACTGCCAGTCCTCGACCGACCGCAACGGCGCGGGCGGCGCGAACTCCTCTCCGTCCGAGAGCAGCGCGCTCAGGGCCACATGGTCGCTCTCCTGGTGCAAGACCATCAGGTCGACCACGCTGTCGTCGTCAATGCTGGCCCGCGCCACCCACATGGTGGCGACGGTCCAGTCGGGGATCGTGAGCCACGTTTCGGCGGGCTGGTACTCGTCCCCCTCGGACCGGGCCACCCGGACCTCGGCACCGTCGTCCCCGTCGACCACCACGGCCAGGTCAGCGCGCCGGTCGCCGTCGAAATCGGTCGTCACGATATGGCTGTCCGGCTGGCGCTCCACGCTCCCCCACAGCTCGCCTTCAGCCAGCTGCCCGCCATCGGCACGGAACACCCACACCTCGTCGGTCTCGGCTGGCAGCGCGACCACGTCACCATCACCGTCACCGTCGACATCGGCGACCCGGATCACGGTCCCTTCGGCCGGCCATTCCGGGTGCCAGGCCTGCGGTTGTGCCTCGCCGTACCCGGCGAGTTCCTCGCTGTAGGTCAGTAGGAACAGCTGCGAGCGGCCGGCGTCGTCGGTCGCCATCGCCACCAGGTCGGCGAAAGCGTCGCCGTTGAAGTTGCCGGCCACCATGGCGACCGAGCCCTCGACCGGGAGTACGCCGACCTCGGCCGCATCACTGAGCCCCGCCGGTCCGCCGGTGTACAGGTAGACCATGCGTTCGCCGTCGCCTCGCCACAGGCCGAGCACGTCGGCGACCTTGTCGCCGTCGACGTCGCCGGCGGTGAGCGCGCCGCCGAGCGGGATCCGGGTGTCCTTCGCCCAGACGCTCGGCGGACCGGACTCGGCGTCGGTGCCGGGCACCAGCATCAGGTCCGACGACCCCTTTCCGGCCGCGACCTGTACCAGCCCATCAGCCTGCTGGTCGCCGTTGAAGTCGCCGGTGGTCAGCCGGTGCGAGATCTGCACCTTCGACCCGCCCGCGGACGGCGGATCTTCGTCGTCTTGGTTCCGGTCGAGCAGCAGCCAGGCGCCGAGGCCACCGACCACGCCAAGTACCGCGGCGAGCGCGAGCGCGATGAAGGTACGCCGCCGGCGGCGACGACGGGGCCGGCCGTCGACGGCTGGTAGCGCCAGGTCCGGGGTGCCGCCGCCGAGCGGGTCGGTGTCCACCTCGGCCGCACCCAGCCTCGGGCTGGACGCCCACTTCGGCTCGGCGTCCGACGGCGGTGGTGCGGTGCGCTTGGCCGGCCGCGCGTGGCCGGCGTCGCCGTGCGCCGCGAGCCGGCCGATCCGCTCCAGCTCCACGCTCGCCGCCGCCGCGTCTGACTCTCGCTCTTCGACCTCCTTGGCCAGCAGGCGGCGGAGCAGAGCGTTGAGCGAGTCGGTCGTCTCGTCATCGTCCGCTGCCATCTGCGGGATGGCGGCGGTCAGGTGCTGCATGGCGACGTGGGCCGGGCTGCCGACGTACGGCGGGCTGCCGGTGAGCAGCTGCCAGAGCAGGCAGCCGAGCGCGTAGACGTCGCTGGCTCGGCTTGCGTCAGCACCCTCGCACCGCTCGGGCGCCAGGTAGGCCCAGGTGCCGGCGACGGCGCCGGTCGTGGTCAGGCCCGGGCCGCCGTCGGTCGCGATCCCGAAGTCGCAGAGGTAGACGTGCGGCCGGTCGCCGCTTCCGCGCAGCAGCACGTTGCCGGGCTTCACGTCGCGGTGGATCACGCCGGCCTCGTGGGCGTCGGCGAGGGCGGCCGCGATCTGGGCGGCCATCAGGCAGGCGGCAGCGACCGGCAGCTCGCCGCGCTCGTGCAGGTACCGGCCGAGGTCGCCGCCGCTGACCAGCTGGGTCGCGATGAACAGTCGGCCCTCGTGCTCGCCGTAGTCGAAGATCTGGATGATGTTCGGCGAGTCGACCCTGGCCAGCGCGGCCGCCTCCCGCGCGAAGCGGGCTCGGTAGTCCGGCGCGTCGGCGTACATCGGCAGCAGCACCTTGAGCGCCACGTCGCGATCGAGGGTGCTCTGGGTGGCGACGTACACCGCGCCCATCCCGCCGCTCCCGAGCGGCCGGCTGATGAGGTAAGGCCCGAACTGGTCGCCGGGCCCTGGCATCGTCGACATGCCGGACAACTTAACGTCCGCGGCCCAGCCCACACCGGCAGACCACGACTTCACCTCTTGTTCGTTATGCGTTGGCGCCCGCGTGGCGACCGCGCACTACCGCGGCCTCACGGTGGGGACAGGGCTTGTCTCCTTATCTGTGGCCGTCGCGAGCGTCGTCCGGCGCGTGCGCTGGCAAGGCGGAGGAGGGAGGCAGGCCGGAGGCCTGGCGACTGACGACAACGCAGCCAGCGTGCGTGCCGGGCGGCGCGCAGCAGGCCAGAGATAAGGAGACAAGCCCTATGGCCCCGCACAAGATCGCGGTCGTCACCGAGTCCTTCTACCCGGCGACCGACGGCACCACCACGACGGTCAAGAACGTCGTGGACCGCCTCATCGACACCGGCCACGAGGTGATGATCGTGGCACCAGGCCCCGGGCTGGCGACGTACCGTCGGAGCACGGTCGCCCGGATCCGGCCGCTCGACAAGCCCGGCGGACAGGTCCGCGACGCGCTCGCGGCGTTCGGCCCGGACCTGGTCCACGTCACCTCCCCCGGCACGCTCGGCCGCAAGGCGCTCAAGCACGCCCGCCGGCAGGGAGTGCCGGCGCTGGTCGTGCAGCAGTCCGAGGTCGCCGAGCTGACCGAGGAGTACTGGCTGCGCAAGGTCGCCGCCCGCTCCGACCTGACCCTGGTCACCTGCCGCTCGATGCAGGCCCGCCTGGACGGGCTCGGCGTGGCCGCTCCGCTGTGGGCTCCCGGGATCAGCGCCACCGCGTTCGGCCCGCAGCTGCGCGACGAGTGGCTGCACGGCAAGTGGTCGCGCAAGCGCTCGCGCGGCGGCCCGCTGGTGGTGATCGGGTACGTCGGCAGCCTGCACAAGCGCAACGGCGTACGCCGCCTGGTCGACGTCGCGAAGGTCCCCGGCGTGCGGCTGGTGGTCATCGGCGACGGGCCGCAGCGCGCCTGGCTGCGCGGCAAGCTGCCGGGCGCGAAGTTCACCGGCGCCATCTCCGGCGGCGAGCTGGCGACCGCGTTCGCGACCTTCGACGTCTTCGTGCACCCTGGCGAGCGCGAGACCGACTGTCACGCGCTGCGGGAGGCGTCCGCGAGCGGCGTACCCGTGGTCGCGCCGGCCGCCGGCGGCACGCCCGACGTGGTCCGGCACGACAAGACCGGCCTGCTCTACGACCCCACCGACGAGCGCGGCCTGCGCCGTGCCGTCGCCGCCCTAACGTCCGACGCCGCCACGCGGACCTCGATGGGCTCCCGCGGCCGTGACCACGTCGCCATCCGCGACTGGCCGACCGCGGTCGACGAGCTGATCGAGACCCACTACCCCGCCGCCGTCGCCCGGCACCACGAGGCCTTCGCACCCGCCGCCGCTGGTTGATCAGCCGCCGAGGGTACGGCGCAGCATCGCGTCGGCGACCGGCGTCGGCAGGTGGTGCAGGAACCGCCGCCCGCGGTCCGGCCGCACCGAGTACCGGCGCCGCGGCCGCGCCGTGGTCGCCGCGGTCCAGATCACCTCGGTGAGCTCGGCCGGGTCGGCCCCGGCGGCGGCACGGCCGGCGAGCCGGGCCGTCCTCGCGGTCAGCGCCTCGAACGGCGAGCCGGGACGCACCGCGGCGTTCAGCGCCTTCGCCGCGCCGCCGGTCAGCTCGGTGCGGAACGGACCCGGCTGGATCACCACCACCGGGACACCGACGAACATCAGCTCCCGGCGGAGCGCATCGCTGTACGCCTCGATGGCGTGCTTGCTCATCGCGTAGGGGCCGTTGAGCGGCAGCGCCCGCTGCCAGCCGACCTCCGAGCTGATATTGAGGATCCGGCCACCACCGGCGCGGAGCAGCGGGAAGGCCGCCTTGTTCACCCGGTAGGTGCCGAGGACGTTGACGTCGAGAACCCGTCGGAGCAGGTCCTCCTCGATCTCCACCAGCGGCCCGACGCCGAGCACCCCGGCGAAGTTGACCACGCAGCCCAGCCCGTCGGGTACGCCGGCGGCGACGGTGTCGATGGCCGCGGACACGCTCGCCGTCGAGGTCACGTCGAGCGTCAGCGGGGTCTGGTTCGGGGCCGGCTCCGGCGGCACCAGGTCGGCGGCGAAGACCTGCCAGCCGCGTTCGGCGAAGACACGGGCCGCAGCGGAGCCGAGCCCGCCGCCGGCACCGGTGATCAGCACCGACCGCGCCTCAGCCCGGATCCACCGATAGGCGCCGTAGCGAGCGTCGCCAGGCGGGTGTGGTGGCAAGGCGGCGGAGCGAAGGCGGGCCGGAGGCCCGTCGAGTCTTCGCCAACGCAGCCAGCGCGCCCGCATGGGGGCGCTCGGTAGGCGGCCATCGGTGGATCCGGGATTAGTCACGAGACCACCGCGCGCACCACTTCGGCGATCGCCGCTTCGGCCTGGTGCGGGTCGCTCTCGCCGAAGACGGTCATCAGGTGCGGCCCGAACACCAGCCAGCCGAACACCACCGACCCCGCCGCGATCGCGGCCGCGCGCCGCTCCTGGTCACCGGTGATCCGCTCGCCGAGCTGGTCGAGGAAGGCGGTGGCGACCGGCATTCGCTCCGCGAGCAGCTCGGGCTCGTCGAGGACGGTGCGCGCCAGGATCCGGAAGTACGCCGGATGCTCACCGAGGATCCGCACCACGTCCGCCGGCGCGACCCCGGGCCGCGCGGCCACGGCCGCCACGGCGGCCGACTCGGTCTCGAGCACCGACCGGACCAGGGCCTGCTTGCTGCCGAAGTGGCGGTGTACCAGCGCGTGGTTGACGCCGGCCCGCTCGGCGATCTGGCGGACCGTCACCTCGCGCGGCCCGCGGTCGGCCAGCAGCTCGACCGCGGCCTGATGGATCGCGGCGGTCACCTGCTCGCGCCCGTGCGGCCGCTCGCTCGTCGTACTCGTCGTCATTGACAGGAGTGTAGTCGCTCGACTACATGTAGTCTGTGGGTTACAAAGCCGGCTTCACCCTTGCCACGGTCGCCGCCGTCCTCGCCTGGGCCAGCGGCGCGCTCGCGACCTGTGCGCTGCCGATCCCGCCCGGTCCCGGAGTGCTGCTGGTCCCCCATTTCGTGGGCGCCGCCGCCGAGCCGCGGCCCGTCGACAGCTACGACGTCCCGCAGCACCCGCACCTGTCCGCCAACGGCACCAGCAACATGCACAACGACCCGTACGCGACCAAGGCGTACGCCGGCCCCGGCCCGCTCGGCCGCGACCCCGAGGTCCGGACCGCGTCGTACGGCATCTCCGAGTGCGCGACTGTCACCTTCGACCGCGCGGGGCGGCTGGTGGCGCTGTGCGGCGACCCGGTCGGGCCGGAGCTGAAGGTGATCGACCCGGACACCCTCGACCAGCTCGCCAGCCACCGGCTCCCTGCCCGGCAGTTCCGGCCCGGGTCCTCACCGCTGTCCGACCTGTGCGGCGGCGCCTACTTCTACCTCGACCAGGCCGACCGGGCCGTGGTGGCCACCACCGACCGGCACATCCGGGTCGTCGCCGAGCAGCCGGGGCCGGAGCTCGTCCCGACCCGCAGCTACGACCTGACCGACGTCGTACCCGAGGACGACTGCCTGATCGCGCTGATGCCGGACTGGGCCGGGCGGATCTGGTTCGTGACCTCGGCCGGCATCGTCGGCAACGTCGACCCGGACTCCGGCACCGCGCGGACGACCACGCTGCCCGGCGAGGGCATCGTCAACTCGCTGTCGACCGACGACACCGGCGGGGTGTACGTCGTCTCCGACCACGCGCTGTACCGCTTCGACGCCGACGGCCCGTCGGGCGCGCCGGCGATCAGCTGGCGCCAGCCCTACGACCGCGGCAGCCGGCAGAAGCCCGGCCAGCTCTCCCAGGGCTCCGGCACCACCCCGACCCTGATCGGCACCGACCTGGTGGCGATCACCGACAACGCCGACCCGCGGATGAATGTCCGGGTCTTCGAGCGCGGCCGGTCCAGCGGCGGCCGGCCGGTCTGCCAGGCAGCCGTCTTCGACGCCGGCACCAGCGCGACCGAGAACTCGATGGTGGCGGTCGGCAACGCGCTGTTCGTCGAGAACAACTACGGGTACGCCGGCCCGCAGTCGACGCTGCTCGGCAAGACCACCGCGCCCGGCATCGCCCGGGTCGACGTCGCGGACGGCGAGTGCCGGGTCGCCTGGACCAACCGGTCCAGCGCACCGACCTCGGTGCCCAAGGCGTCAGCGGCGTCGGGGCTGCTGTACGCCTACACCAAGCCAGCACATCACGCCGGCGTCGACGCGTGGTACCTCACCGCGATCGACCTGCGCACCGGTCGCACCGCGTTCAGCCGGCTGGCCGGCACCGGCCTGCTGTTCAACAACCACTACGCCGCGATCTACCTGGACCCGGCCGGAAGCGCGTACGTCGCCACGCTGGGCGGGCTGGTCAGGGTGCGCGACGGGAACTAGGAGAAGAACACCGACGGCAACAGCTCGGCCGCGGCCGCCAGCGCCTTCTGGTCGTTGTCGAAGACCACGTCGAGGACGACGCTGTCGCCGCCCTTGAAGACGTAGCCCTGCACGCCCGGCCCGGCCTTGCAGACGAACGCGTCGTCACCGGCCTCGACCTCGGTGACCTTGCCCTTGCACTTGCCCCGCGCCGCGGCGGCGTTGCCACCCGTCCCCAGGTTGATGGTGACCGAGCTGTCGGTCATGCCCTCGGTCGGCGTGAACACGCACAGCTCTGGGCTGGCGGTGAGCACGCCCATCGGCCGGCCGAAGACCTTGGTCACCGCGTCGTCGCCGAGCATCGGACAGTCCCCCAGCGGCTCCGGGGGCAGCGTCTCCTCCGGCGTCTTGCTGGTCTTCTTGGTGGGCTTGGGTGTGTCGTCGGTGGTCGGCGAGTCGGATGGGGTCGGCGTGTCCGACTCGGTCGGCGTCTCCGAGGACTCCTCGGCGCGCGGCTCGGGATCGTCGTCGCCCCCACATCCCCCGAGCACGAGTACGGCGGCGGTCAGAGTGGCGATCCAGATGGGCTTCGGCACGGCGTGCAGCCTAACCCGCAGACCCGTGGTTGCTCACCAGACGCCGCGGGCGAGCGGCCCGCGCGTGCGGGCGGTTCGGCCTTGGACGCCTGCGGGCTGCGTCAAGCCGCTTGGCCGCGGCGCGCGCCAACGGCGCGCAACCAACAGCGCTGACCATGCGCGCGACGCGCCGCCGCCGCGCCCGCAGGCGTCCGAGGTCGGACCGCCCGCACCGCACCCACAGCCGCTGGCTGCACGACGGGCCGCCCGCGCACCATCTCGACGACGCTCGCCCACCCGGACGACCGTGTGCCAGCGTCGGCCACCGGTCCGTTCCTCGTCATCGGACCCGGCGGGTGACCTCGGCGGCGTACTCGTCGAGGACCGCGAGCACCTCTGGAGAGCGCCAGAGGGTACGGCGGGGCTTGTGGTGCTGCCGGGCTCGCAGCACCCCCGCCTCGGTGAGCACGGCGAGGTGCCGGTGGGCGTTGGTCTCGCCGACCCCCATCAGCCGGGCAGCAAGGGCCGCGTCGACAACCGGATGGGCGACCAGCTCGTCGAGCAGCCGCCAGGCCGCGGAGTCGGCCCGGAGCGTGAGCCGACCCGACCAGCCGGCCTTGATCTCGTCCAGGCGGCTCCACATCGCCCGGGCATGCTGCACTCCGCGCAGCGAGGAGAGCGCGAACGCCGACACGATCGGCTCCACCGACCCGTCCCGGTAGGCGTCGAGCGCGTCCAGGTAGCCGTCGCGGTCCTGGAGCAGCCCGCCGGACACCGGAATCGTGATGTGGTTGGTAACGCCCTTGGCCCGGAGCAGCGCATGCACGAGTGCGCGGCCGGTGCGGCCGTTGCCGTCGGCGAACGGGTGGATGGTCTCGAACTGGGCGTGCGCGATCGCGGCCTGGACCAGCACCGGCAGGTCGTCGCGGACCATGAATGCGACCAGGTCGTCCAGGCACGGCAGCACGCGTGAGTAGACCGGCGGCACGAACTCCGCGGTGAGCGGCGTACTCCCGGCGCCGCCGATCCACACCGGCTGCCAGCGCAGGCCGACCAGGTGGGGCGCAGCCTCGGCCAGCAGCGTCTTCTGCATCCGCAGGATCGCGTCGACGTCGAGCCGGTCGGCCAGGTCGAGGGCGGCACGCATCGCCTCGCTGTTGGCCGCGATCACCGATGCGTTGCCGCGGCCGGTACCGGTCAGCTCCACCTCAGCGATCGCCCGGGCCGACGCCGTCAGCTCCTCGATCTGCGACGACGACGCGGACTCGCTGCGGAGCAGGATCGCGGCGAACGACCCGACCTCACCCTTGGCCTCGTCGAAGGCCCGCATCTCCGCGACCGCCTCCTCGGCCTGGGCGAGGACCCTTGACGCGACGACCGGGTCGAGCCCGGCGATCTGGGCGGGTACGGCGGCCTGATAGGTCCGCCCGACCGCGGAGCGCTCGGCGCGCGTCGGCCCCACGGCATCGGCTCGTGGTTCCCATACCGCAGGCTCGCTGCCGACCGCAGGCCACATTCGCGCCCCCTCGATGTGATAACGAGACGCGCTTAGATTATCACTTATTCAACTAAGTGATAACTACTTGCTCGGAGCGCGCAGCTAGGGGCCAGAACTGCGCAATTCAGACCTCGGTGCGGCCGTCGTAGTCCTTGGTGCGGATGCCGATCTTGTTGCCGAGCCAGACCAGCGGGTCGAACTTGCGGTCGGCCACGCGCTCCTTCATCGGGATGATCGCGTTGTCGGTGATCTTGATGTGCTCGGGACAGACCTCGGTGCAGCACTTGGTGATGTTGCACATCCCGATGCCCGCCGCCTCCTGCGCGAGCGCCCGCCGGTCGTGGGTGTCGAGCGGGTGCATGTCCAGCTCGGCGTACCGCAGGAAGAACCGAGGCCCAGCAAACGCCGACTTGTTGTCCTCGTGGTCGCGGACGACGTGGCAGGTGTTCTGGCACAGGAAGCACTCGATGCACTTGCGGAACTCCTGGCCCCGCTCCACGTCGATCTGCGCCATCCGGCGCTTGCCGTCGGCGTCGCGCGGCCCGAGCTCGGCGCTCGGCAGCTCCTTGGCCTTCTCGTAGTTGTACGACACGTCGGTCACCAGGTCGCGGATCACCGGGAAGGTGCGCATCGGGGTGACGGTGATCGTCTCGTCCTCGGCGAAGTCCGACAGCCGGCACATGCACATCAGCCGCGGCTTGCCGTTGACCTCGGCGGAGCAGGAGCCGCACTTGCCGGCCTTGCAGTTCCACCGTACGGCGAGATCCCCGGCCTGGGTGCCCTGCACCCGGTGGATCGCGTCCAGGACGACCTCACCCTCGGAGACCTCGACGGGGTAGTCCTTGATCTCGCCGCCGTCCTTGTCGCCGCGCCAGATCCGCAGCTTCAGCTGGTAAGCCATCTCAGCTCTCCTCGAAGTACTTCTTGAGCTCGTCCGGCATCTCCGGCAGTGGCTTCTCGCTCAGCTCCACACCCTCGCCGCTCTCGTTCAGGGTCACGATCAGGTTCTTCTTGCCCCACACCTCGTGGTCGGTCTTGGGGAAGTCGTCCCGGGTGTGGCCGCCGCGCGACTCTTCACGGGCCAGCGCCGCCTTCGCAATCGCCTCGGAGACGATCAGCATGTTCCAGAGGTCGATCGACAGGTGCCAGCCGGGGTTGTACTGCCGGTGCCCCTCGACCACCATCGACCTGGCCCGCTTCTTGAAGGCTTCGATCTCCTGCAACGACTGCTCGAGCTCCTCGCCGTTGCGGATGATGCCGACCAGGTCGTTCATCGACTGCTGCAGGTCGCTCTGGATCGTGTACGGGTTCTCGCCGACCCCCGCCAAAGAATCGGACACAGTGAACGGCGCCAGCGCGTCCACCGAGGCCGCCTTCACGTCGTCCTCGTTGATCGCCGGCCGCGTCTCGCCCAGCGAGTTGGTGTACGCCGTCGCCGCCTCGCCCGCGAGTTTGCCGAAGACCAGCAGGTCGCCGAGCGAGTTGCCGCCGAGGCGGTTGGAGCCGTGCATGCCGCCGGAGCACTCGCCCACGGCGTACAGGCCGGTGACCGCGCTCTCCTGGGTGTCCGGGTCGACCTCGACGCCACCCATCACGTAGTGGCAGGTCGGCCCGATCTCCATCGGCTCGGCGGTGATGTCGACATCGGCCAGCTCCTTGAACTGGTGGTACATCGACGGCAGCCGCTTGCGGATGAACTCCGGCGTACGCCGGGACGCGATGTCGAGGAAGATGCCGCCGTGCGGTGAGCCACGACCGGCCTTGATCTCGGAGTTGATCGCGCGCGCGACCTCGTCACGGGGCAGCAGCTCGGGTGGCCGGCGGTTGTTCTTCTTGTCGTCGTACCACCGGTCGGCCTCCTCGATGGTGTCGGCCGTCTCGGCCTTGAAGAAGTCCGGGATGTAGTCGAACATGAACCGCTTGCCCTCGGAGTTCTTGAGGACGCCGCCGTCGCCGCGCACCGACTCCGTGACCAGCAGGCCCTTCACCGACGGCGGCCAGACCATGCCGGTCGGGTGGAACTGCACGAACTCCATGTTGATCAGGGCCGCGCCCGCACGCAGGGCGAGCGCGTGGCCGTCGCCGGTGTACTCCCAGGAGTTCGAGGTGACCTTGAACGACTTGCCGATGCCGCCGGTCGCGAGGATCACCGACGGCGCTTCGAAGACCACGAACCGGCCGGTCTCGCGCCAGTAGCCGAAGGCGCCGGCCATCTTGTCGCCGTCCTTCAGGAGGTCGGTGACCGTGCACTCCATGTAGACGTCGATGCCGAGCGCGACGGTCCGCTGCTGCAGGGTGCGGATCATCTCCAGGCCGGTGCGGTCGCCGACGTGGGCGAGGCGGGCGTACTTGTGGCCGCCGAAGTCGCGCTGGGAGATCAGCCCGTCGTCGGTGCGGTCGAACAGCGCGCCCCAGTCCTCGAGCTCCTGGACCCGCTCCGGCGCCTCCTGGGCGTGCAGCTGGGCCATCCGCCAGTTGTTGAGCATCTTGCCGCCGCGCATGGTGTCGCGGAAGTGGACCTCCCAGTTGTCCTCCGGCCAGCGGTTGCCCATGGCCGCGGCGATGCCACCCTCGGCCATCACGGTGTGCGCCTTGCCGAGCAGGCTCTTGCAAACCACGGCGGTCTTGGCGCCCGCGTCGTGGGCGGCGATGGCGGCGCGCAGCCCGGCCCCGCCCGCCCCGATCACAACCACGTCGTACTTGTGCCGCTCCAGCCCGCCCTGCTCGTCGCCACTCATCTCGTTACCCGTCATCGGGTGACGGTCGCTCATCTAGAAGAACCTCAGATCATCGATCGTGCCGTTGGCCACCAACATGATGTAGAGGTCGACCAGGGCCACGGAGAACAGGGAGTACCACGCGTACTTGGCGTGATGGGCGTTCTGCTTGGACACCCAGGTCCACATCTTGTAGCGGACCGGGTGTTTGGAGAAGTGCCTGAGCCGGCCGCCGACGGCATGTCGGCACGAGTGGCACGAAACCGTGTAGAGCCAGATCAGGACGACGTTGATCGCCATCAGCACGGTGCCGAGGCCCATATGGCCCCACTCGTGATGCTCGTCGCGGAACGCCAGCACCACGTCGTAGGTGAGTATGGCGGCCACCACGACCGCGGCGTACCAGAACCAGCGGTGCAGGTTCTGCAGGATCAGCGGGAACCGGGTCTCGCCCGAGTAGCCCTTGTGCGGCTCGGCCACCGCGCAGGCCGGCGGGGACAGCCAGAACGCCCGGTAGTAGGCCTTGCGGTAGTAGTAACAGGTCATCCGGAACCCGAGCGGGAAGATCAGGATGAGCAGCGCCGGCGACAGCTGCCACCACGAGAACGGCTGCCCGAAGTCGGACGACCCCTCGGTGCACGAGTCGGTCAAGCACGGCGAGTAGAACGGCGAGAGGTACGGCGACGCGTAGTAGTCAGCGCCGACGAACGCCCGCCAGGTTGCGTAGACGACGAACGCGGAGAACACCAGGAACGTCAGCAGCGGGCTCAGCCACCACCGATCCGTGCGCAGGGTCTTCGCTTCGATCCGGGCCCGGGTCGGACCCCTTACGCCGGTGTCGGTCACCGCCACCTCGTGCACCTCCATGGCTCACCTGTGATCCGGACTGTCGTCCGGGCAATGCAGGGCAGTCTGTCGCCTACATCACAAGAGCGGAAGGGGCCTCGCCGAATTCGCTCGTGGTCATCTGGTCCTACTTGTCGCGGACGCCGACGCCGTCGAAGGCCAGCGCCAGCATCCCCGGCACCTGCTTCGGGCTGATCGGCCGGGTGTGCAGGAACAGCCGGTAGTACAGCGGCGCGTAGAGCAGCTCGACGACGTCGTCGAGGTCGACGTCGGGCCGGAGCTGACCCTCCTTCTGGGCGAGCGCCAGCCGCTCCCGGCAGGCCTGGGCCCGCGGCGCAATGATGCTCTGGAGGAGCGCGGCGGCCAGCTCGGCGTCGTTCTGGGCAGCGGGCAGCAGGCCCTTGGTGTACGGCGCGAACTCATCGCTGACCAGCAGCCGCGCGACCCCGCTCATCTGCTTGGTCAGGTCAGCGACGACGTCGCCGGTCGACGGGAAGTCGGTGACGTCGCCGACGTGCTCGTTGAGCGCCTCGAGGATCACCGCGGCCTTGGACGGCCACCAGCGGTAGATCGTCTGCTTCCCGACCCCGGCCCGGGCGGCGATGCCCTCCATCGTGGTCTTGGGGAACCCGCGCTCCTGGCACAGCTCCATGGCCGCTTCCAGGATCGCGGTGCGGGAGCGCTCGTTGCGGCGGTCGGGGTTCGGCGTACTCATGCACCCCAGGTTACAACAAGACGAGACGGACCGTCTTGACACATTTCGCCAGGCAGGTCTAGCGTCTCGTGACGAGACGATACGTCTCGCTCCGCCACGTAGTTCTGAGTCCAGGAGGGCCCCATGCATGAAGCCTCTATCCGCCGCAACGTCGGCCTGTTCGGGATCGTCGCCAGCGTCATCGTCTTCGCGGTCGTGCCGCTCTACTTCATCTACTCGGGAGCGCCTCCCGACTGGAACATCCTCACCCGCAGTCTGGTCGGGATCACCGGCTGCACGGTGTTCCTGGTGTTCTTCGCCGGGCTGCGCCAGCTCGTCCACCAGGTCGACCCGCCGTCGGACTGGCACGGCAGCGTCCTGCAGATGGCCGGCTCGCTGTGGGTCGCCGTTGTCTACGTCCCACAGTCGATGGAGGTGGGCGCCGCGATCTCCGTGGAACGCGACATCGATACCACCACTGAGGGGCCGTTTGCCGCGGCGCAGTATCTCCTCCAGGGCGGTGTCTCGCGGCTGCTGATGGCGCTGTTCCTGATCACGCTGGCCCTCGTCGTACGCCGCACCGGGATGCTCCCGAGCTGGGTCGCGACCTCGGCGTTCGTGCTCGCGGTGATCAACCTGGCGTTCCTGCCCGCGGTGTTCTTCGGCGACGACGCCGCGGACTTCTACAGCGCGCAGGGCTGGGGCACCACCGCCACCATGGGCGCCCTGTGGAGCCTGTGGGTGCTGGCGCTGAGCATCAGCATCCTGCGCAGCGCGAAGAACGTCTGGCACCTCGAGGCGGCGCCCGCTCCCCGCGAGCCGGCCCACATCGCCTGAGGGCCGACGTGGCCGGGCGGCGGGGCGTGTCCCGGCGTCCCTGGCCGTCGCGGCGCGGCGTCCGGTGCGTGCGATGGCAAGGCGGCGGAGGGAGGCGGGCCGGTGGCCCGTCGACCGACGCCAACGCAGCCAGCGTGCGTGCCGGGCGTCGCGCCGCAGGGCAGGGGCGCCGGGACACGCCCCGAGGGGGCCGCCCGGCCACGAGGCCCTCTCCTGAAACGGCCACGCCGGAGGCCGTCTGATCGATATGATCCGGCGCGTGCGCGAACTCGCTCCCGGGGTGCACCAACTGCTGGGGAAACCGCCCCATTTCGTCAACGCCTATCTCGTGGGCGACGTACTCGTCGACGCCGGTACGCCGGCCTCGCGGCGCCGTATCCTCCGCGACCTCTCGGGCCACAAGGTCTCCGCGCACCTGGTCACCCACGCGCACCCCGACCACTTCGGGTCCAGCGCCGCGGTCTGCGAAGAGCTCGGCGTGCCGCTGTGGACCGGCGCCAAGGACGCCGAGGCGATCGAGACCGCAACGCCGGTGACCGGCCCGGGCCGGATCCCCAAGCTCATGAGCAAGATGCCGATGCCGCCGGCCTGGCAGGTCGGCCGTGGCCTTGCCGAGGGCGACGAAGTCGCCGGCTTCGAGGTGCTGGACACCCCGGGCCACTCCCCCGGCCACATCGCGCTGTGGCGCGAGTCCGACCGGGTGCTGCTGTGCGGCGACGTGTTCATCCGGCTGCCGAAGGTCCGGGAGCCGTGGTCGTTCCTGACCGTGGACATCGCCGAGAACCGCTCCTCGATGCGGCGGCTGGCCGAGCTGCGGCCGGAGCTCGCGCTGTTCGGCCACGGCAAGCCGCTGCGCGATCCGGAGCGCCTGAGTCGCGCCGTACCCTCAGGGTCATGACGGGGACCCTCGAGCGCGAGACCGAGCTCGCGCGGATCGCGGCCGCCCTGGATGCGTCCGCCACCGGGACCGGACAGGTGCTGGTGATCGAGGGCGAGGCCGGGATCGGCAAGACCCGCCTGGTCGAGGAGACCCGGCGGCTGGCGAAGGAGCGCGGCTTCGGCCGGCTGCAGGCCACCGGCGACGAGCTCGAGAGCGCGATGGCGTGGGGCGTGGTCCGGCAGATGGTGGAGCGCTCGATCTCGCGGTACTCGGGAGCCACCCGGGAGGCGATCGTGGCCGGCCCGACCGGCAACGCGCTCTCCGCGCTCGACACGGCGCCGGCCGGTCCGGGCGCCGGCGACGCCGAGGTGGCCCGCACCCTGCACGCGCTGTGGTGGGTCGCGGTCGACCTCTCCTCGACCCGGCCGCTGCTGATCACCGTTGACGACGCGCAGTGGTCCGACCCGCCGTCGCTGGGCTTCCTCAACTACCTCTCGCGCCGGGTGGCCGACCTGCCGATCGCGTTGGTCGTGGCGACCCGGCCGCCGGCGGACCGCACTGGCGCGCTCGCGGAGCTGACCTCGTCGCGCCACGCCGAGCTGCTGCTGCCGCGGCCGCTGACCCGGGCGGCGGTCGAGGCGTTCGGGGCGGACCGCGGTACGCCGCCGCACGAGGCCGTGATCGCGGCGGTCCACCTGGCGTCCGGCGGCAATCCGTTCCTGACCAGCGCCCTGCTCGACGAGCTGGTCGCGACAGGCCATCCGCTCGACGACCCGGCGTCGGCGATCGCCGTACGCGGGCTCGGGCCGACGACGGTCTCCCGCGCCCTGCTGAGCCGCCTCACCCCGGACGCGCTCGCGCTGGCTGGTGCGGCGGCGGTGCTCGGACACGGGCACGGGTACGACGCACTGCTGGCCGGCGAGCTCGTCGAGCTACCGCCCGACCGGCTGCAGGAGGCGCTGGACCGGCTGGTCGCCGACAACGTGCTGATCCGCCAGCGCACCCTGGCCTTCGTCCATCCCGTGATCCGCGAGGCCACGCTGGCGGCGCTGGGGCCGGTCGAGACCGCCCACCTCCATGCCCGGGCCGCCACGACCCTGCACGCCGGGCGGGCTCCGGCGGCCGTGGTCGCCGCCCATCTCGCCTTCGCGCCGGCCGGCAGCCTGGCGGAGGCGGCCGACCTACTCCGTGAGGCCGCGGTCCTCGCGACCGCGGCCGGCGACCATGCCACCGCGGCCCGGCACCTCGAACGGGCCACCGCCGAGCAGCCCGACGACCAGACACTCGCGGCCGAGCTCGGCCGAGCCCAGCTCCGAGCCGGCGACGTACGCCGCGCCCGGCCGATCCTGCGCAGCGCCGCGGTCGAACACGACGATCCGCTCGAACGCGCCCGGCTCCACGGGCAGGCCGCGTCGGCCACCGCCGTACTCGACGGCGGTGCGGCGGCAGTCGCCGAGCTGACCGACCTGCTCGCTGGGATGCCGGCCACCCTCGACCCGCCGCGGCTGGTGCTGGAGGCGCGGCTGGGCGTGATCCGCTCGTTCCTCCCGGAGGAGCGCCGTACCGCCGCCGCCCGGTTGCGGGACTTCGCCCACCTGCCCGGCACCAGCCCCGACGAGCGGACGCTGCTGGCGCTCTCGGCCCAGCGCGGCCGCTATGAGGCCGACCCGCACGACGAGGTGGCCCGGCTCGCGGCTCGGGCGCTGTCGGAGGGCGCGCTCTTCGACGACGCGTCCGGGAGCATCGAGGGCATGGTCGGCTGGGTGGTCGCGGTGATGTCACTGGTCGCCGCCGACGGCGTCGCGATGGCCGGCGCCGAGATCCGCCGGGCCCGGGAGCGGGTGCAGCGGCACGGCTCGCCGGTGGAGTTCGCGATGGTCGCCAACACCGCCCAGTACCTGGCCTGGCGCCTCGGCGACGTCGCCGGCGCCGAGGTGGAGTCCGACAGCGCGCTGGCCGCCGTCGAGCCGGAGGACAACTCCTCCCACGTCGTGGCGCTGCGGGCGACGGCCGCGCACTTCGGCGCGCACGCCGCCCTGGAGCGCGGTGAGGTCGCCCTGGCCCGGCGCTACCTGGACGACTTCGACCGGCGCTGCGGGCAGGCGAGCGCGGTCATCCCGGCGATGTGGCTGCTGGAGGCCAAGGGCCGCACCGCGCTGGCCGAGCAGGACCCGACTGCCGCCCGCGCGGCCGCGCAGCAGCTGCGGAAGGCGACCGAGCAGGCCGGGCTCGACCCCGCGAGCGTGCCGTGGCGATGGAGTGCCGCGCTCGCCGCGCTCCGGCTCGGCGACGAGGACGAGGCGCGCACCCTCGCCGAGGAGCAGGTCGAGCTGGCGCACCGGTGGGGCGCCCCGACCGATGTGGGCGCGGCGCTGCGGCTGCGCGGCATGGTCAGCACCGGTGAGCCGGCCAGCCAGGTCAAGGCCTTCGAGCAGGCCGTGGACTGGCTCGAGATGTCCCCGAGCCGGCTCGACCTCGCGAAGGCGCTGGTCGACCTCGGCGAGTGCTACCGGGTGACCAGGCGGCGGACCGACGCACGCGACGTGCTCGTGCGCGGCGGCGAGCTGGCCGCGGACTGCGGATCCCGGGTGCTGCGGGACCGCGCCGCCGACGCCCTCGAGGCGATCGGCGACCGGCCGCGCCGGACCCTGGCCGTCGGCCCGGACGCGCTGACCGCGAGCGAGCGCCGGGTCGCGGACCTCGCGGTCGGCGGCCGTACCAACCGCGACATCGCCCAGGAGCTCTTCGTCTCCCCGAAGACCGTCGAGAACCACCTCGGCCGGATCTACACCAAGCTCGGGATCGCCGGCCGCCGCGAGCTGGTCGACGCCCTGTCCTGAGCCACCGCGCTCGGAGAAAGGTCGGTGGCTCCTCGGCAGGTGGCTCACGTACTGTCGGCGGGCTCCCCACGCCTTCGGAGGCCTTCGCATGCCCGATCCTGAGCTCACCCACGAGCAGGGCCACCTCGCCGCGTCCCGGCAGGCGCTGGCCCGGATGCGGGCGAAGACGGAGAGCATGGACGCGTCGGCGGCCGGCGACTGGGTGAGCCGGCAGTTCCTGGAGTCGGCGATCTACCGCCGGATGAAGGCGCTCGAGGACGACCCGACCGTGCCGCTGTTCTTCGGCCGCCTCGACTACGCCGCGGGCGAGGACTTCTACGTGGGCCGCCGCCATGTCACCGACGAGCTCGGCGACCCGATGGTGGTTGACTGGCGCGCGCCGATCAGCCTGCCCTTCTACCGGGCACAGGCGAAGGCGCCGATGGGCGTCGCCCGGCGCCGGCGGTTCGGGTTCCAGACCGGGATGCTGACGGCGTACGAGGACGAGCGGCTCGACCGGCCGCGCGACGAGGAGTACAGCCGGATCCTCGAGGAGGAGATCGAGCGTCCGCGCGTCGGCCCGATGCGCGACATCGTCGCCACCATCCAGCCCGAGCAGGACGTGATCGTCCGCGCCGACCTGACGGAGTCGGTGCTCGTGCAGGGCGCACCCGGCACCGGCAAGACCGCCGTCGGCCTGCACCGGGCGGCGTACCTGCTCTACACCCACCGCGACCAGCTCACCCGCCAGGGCGTCCTCGTGGTCGGGCCGAACGCGAGCTTCCTGCGCTACATCGGCGACGTGCTGCCTGCCCTCGGTGAGATCGACGCGCGGCACTCCACGATCGAGGACCTGGTCGCCGAGCGGGCGCCGATCCGCGGCACCGACGATCCGGCGGTGGCCACGCTCAAGGGTGACGCGCGGATGGCCGAGGTGCTGTCGCGGGCGATCTGGGGCTCGGTGCGGCAGCCGAACGAGCCGCTGGTGGTGCCCCGTGGGTCGGCCCGCTGGCGGGTGCCGGCGTACGAGATCGAGGAGATCCTCGCGTCGCAGAAGAGTCGCGGCGTCCGGTACGGCGCCGCGCGGGCGATGCTCGCACAGCGGTTCGCCCACGCCGTACTCGTGAAGATGGAGCTGGCCGGCAACTCTCCTGACGACCGGGTGCAGGATGCGGTGGCGCGCAGCCGCCCGGTGAAGGCGGCGGTCGACGAGGTCTGGCCGCGGGTGTTGCCCGCCCGGATCGTGAAGCAGCTGCTGACCGAGCCGGACTTCCTGGCGACTGCCGCCGACGGGGTGCTGTCCCCGGAGGAGCAGGCTCTCCTGCTGCGCGACCGGCCGAAGCGCTCGCTCGCCGACGCGGTGCTCGTCGACGAGGCGGCCGATCTCGTCGAGCGCACGCCGAGCCTCGGCCACGTCGTCGCCGACGAGGCCCAGGACCTGTCGCCGATGATGCTGCGGGCGGTGGGCAGGCGGTGCTCGACCGGTTCGGCCACCGTGCTCGGAGACCTGGCGCAGGCGACCACGCCGTGGGGTGCCCGCTCGTGGGAGGCGGCGCTGGGCCACCTCGGACTGAGACACCCCGGCAGGGCCGCGCACATCGAGGAGCTCACGCAGGGGTTCCGGGTGCCCGGCGCGGTGATCGAGTACGCCGCGCGGCTGCTGCCCGTGATCGCGCCCGAGCTCCGGCCGCCGACGTCGTTACGACGCACGCGCGGTGAGCTCCGCTTCGAGACCGGGCTCGACCTGACCGGGGCGCTGGCCGAGGAGCGGATCGGGTCGGTCGGGGTGATCGCTCCGGACGCGCTGGTCCCGCGGTTCACGCGGTGGCTGGAGGGCCGACAGATCGCCCACCAGGTCCTCGGCGTCGACGAGCCCGCGCTCGACAAGCAGGTCGACCTGGTGCCGGCGTCGCTCGCCAAGGGCCTGGAGTTCGACCACGTCGTGCTGGTCGAGCCCGCGGACATCGTCGACCAGGAGGCCGACCGGATGACCGGGCTGCGGCGGCTCTACGTGTGTCTCACCCGGGCGGTCACCAGCCTCGTCGTACTCCATGAGCGCGAGCTGCCGCCCGAGCTCGGCGCGTCCTGAGCACCTCGGGTGGTCGAAGTCGTCAGCCGACGGGAGGCGCCGCCTCGAACCAGTTGAGGCCCTCCACGAACTGGAACGTCGACGCTTCGTACTCGGGGCCGAGCAGCCGCCAGTAGGTGTGCACCTGCCAGGACGCCGGCTCGGTCTCGGTCGCCTCGGTCTTGCGGTTGATCTGCATCCGGTAGAGCGTGACCGTCTCGTAGCGGACGGCGGACTGCGTGCTCAGGTAGTCGCCCTGGCCGTGGTCACCGGCGCGGCCCGGGTCGGCGAGCGTGAGCTCGACCTTGCCGCTGCCGAGGTCGCCCTTGGCCGACACGACGGTGACGATGTGGCCGCCGCCGCGGGTCACCGACTTGTCCGCGTTCTGGGTGTAGCGGCCGTACCAGATCTGCACCGGCGCGTGCTGCAGCCGCTTGGCGATCTCGTAGCCGAACTCCGGCGTGGAGTCGGTCGAGATGCCGCCGGTCTCGGCGTGCCAGCCCTGGTTGCGGGCCTGGCTCGTGGCCTTCTTGAACGCCTCGCGAAGCCCGGGCGAGGTGGTGCTGCCGCCCTCGGGCGCCATCCCGGCCGCCCAGCCGAGCCAGCCCAGCCACGCGGTGACCTCGTCCTGGTCATTCGGGTCGTAGGGGTCGTACGTCGTCAGCGGCTGGCCGTTGTCGACGATCTTGCTCTTCAGGCCGCGGTGCTCCTCCAGGTAGTGGAGGACGTTGTAGAGGGAGCCAGGACCGCAGTTGCTGCGTTGCCGTTCTTCGGCAGGTTGACCCGGAACTGGTCGACGTCGGTGACGTCGCACAGCTTGACGTTGTAGCTGGCGCCCGCGGTGTCGCCGACCTCGCTGCAGACGTTGCCGATCACCACGCCGTCGGCGCTGGCCTGGGTGGGGGCCAGGACGCCGGCGGTCAGGGCCGCGGTAGCGGTGAGGATGGCGATCTTCGCGAAGCGGTTCATGGTCTTTCCTTTGCCGTGGGAGGACCCGGCTCCGATGCCGGTGACCTGATGCCTCAAGCCTCTGGCGTACGGCGGGAAAGGGCATGAGGGGTGATCCCTCAACCTGCGGCGTGGGGGTGTCCTGGGGTGCTCCGTTCGCTCAAGCCACCGTCAGACCCGCTCCGCGAGAGTGACGGCGAAGTCGCCATCCGGGTCGGTCCAGAGTTTCCGCACGGCGAGTCCGGCGTCGGCGAGCTCCCTCCGGATGCCGTCGGGCCGGAACTTCGTGGAGATCTCCACCCGGATCTCCTCGCCGCACGCGACGTCGAAAACCACGTCGGCGCCGGGGATCGACACCCGCTGTGGCATCTCAGCCCGTAGCCGGAGGTCCATCCGGTCCATTCGCGGATCCCAGAAGGGCACGTAGGAGAAGGCATCGGTGTCGAAGTCGGCGCCGAGCGACTCGTTGAGCACCTTCAGGCAATTGCCGATGAACGCCTCGGTCACTCGTCCGGGGTCGTCGTACGCCGCGATCAGCCGGTCGCTGCTCTTGACCAGATCCGTGCCGAGCAGCAGCCAGTCGCCCGGCTCCAGGGAGTCGACCAGGGCACCGAGGAAGGCCGCCCGCTCCTCGACGTACAGGTTGCCGATGGTGCCGCCGAGGAACGCCACGACCCGCCGCCCACCGCGCGGCAGGTGGCCGAGGTGGAGCGTGAAGTCACCGACGACGCCCTGCACCTGCAGGCCCGGGTAGGTCTTCGACAGCAACTCGGCGGCCGAGCGAAGCGTGCCCTCGGACACGTCCACCGGAACGAACGTCTCCAGGGTGCCGCCGGCCCATAGCGCGTCGAGCAGCATCCGGGTCTTGTCGCTGGTCCCGCTGCCCAGCTCGACCAGCATCGACGCCCCCGTCAGCTCGGCGATGTCGGCGGCGTGAGCCTGCAGGATCGAACGCTCGCGCTCGGTCGGGTAGTACGCCGGCAGCCGGGTGATCTGGTCGAAGAGGTCTGAGCCGCGGTCGTCGTACAGCCACTTGGGCGGCAGCGTGCGCGGCTGCTGGGAGAGCCCGCGGCGGACGTCGGCGACCAGGCTGGTGGCTGCCCAGTCCGGATCAAGGAGCACCTCGACCTCGGGCTGACGCACCGTGGTCATGCGGCGTCCGTCCCACGTCGGGAGCCGACTCCGCCGTCGGCCAGGCGCACCCCGGAGAGTGCCCAGCGGGCGCCGGGCGGGAAGAAGTTGCGGTACGTCGCCCGCGCGTGGTCGGGCGGCGTCAGCGCGCAGCCGCCGCGCAACACCATCTGGCCGGACATGAACTTGCCGTTGTACTCGCCGATCGCACCGTCAGGCGGATGGAAGCCCGGGTAGGCGTGATAGGCCGAGGAGGTCCACTCCCAACAGTCCCCGAACGCCTGCCGCAGCCGGCCTGCCGCGGCCGGCCCGGCCGCGCGCGGGTGCCAGGTCTCGGTGTCGGCGAGGTTGCCGCCCGCGCCCTCGGCGGGCACACCAGCCCCGTCGATCACGGCGTGCTCCCACTCGGCCTCGCTCGGCAGCCGCTTACCGGCCCAGCTCGCGAACGCCTCCGCCTCGTAGAAGCTGACATGGCTGACCGGGAGGCCGGGATTGACCGGCCAAGTGCCGTTGAGGGTGTGCTCGAACCAGCGGCCGTCGACCTCGGTCCAGTAGAACGGCGCCCGCCAGCCCTCCGCGTTGACCTTCGCCCAGCCGTCGGAGAGCCAGAACTCGTGACGTCGGTAGCCGCCGTCGGCCATGAACTCCAGCCACTCGCCGTTGGTCACCAGCCGGTCGGCCAGTCGGTACGGCTCCAGCCACACCTGGTGGCGGGGCAGCTCGTTGTCGAAGCAGAAGCCGTCCCCCTCGTAGCCAAGCTCCACCAGGCCGCCCTCGACGTCCACCCAGCCGAGCTGGTCGGACTCGGCCGGCTCGCCGGGCCGCCCGGCATACACCGGGCGCATCGGGTTCAGCGACAGCACGTGCTTGATGTCCATCAGCAGCAGCTCCTGGTGCTGCTGCTCGTGGTGGAAGCCGAGCTCGATGGTGGGCAGCAGCTTGTCTAGGGTGCCGCCGTCGAGCGCGGCGACCAGGTCGCGGAACCGCTCGTCGACGTTGGCGCGGTAGCTCCCCACCTCGGCCACACCCGGCCGGCTGACCAGGCCGCGGTCGGGACGCGAGTACCGCGGCCCGACGGTCTCGTAGTAGCTGTTGAACAGAAACGGGTAGTGCTCATCGAACGGCTTGTGGCCTGGTTCGTGATCGGCCAGCACGAACGTCTCGAAGAACCAGGTGACGTGGGCGCGGTGCCACTTGGTGGGCGAGACGTCGGGCATGGACTGCACGGTCTGGTCCTCCGGCGACAGTGGCGCCGCCAGGGTCTCGGTGTGGGCTCGGACCTCGTCGTACCGCTGGATCAGCGTCTCGCCGTCCCAGCCTGAACCCCCCTGCGAACTCATCGAGCCAGCCTCCTCGGCGCGCTCCGCGCGGGGCACCCTGCCCGGTCGCGACAACACGGCCTCGAGCCTAGGGAGCACCACCGACAGTTCTGAGGTGTTCACGGCCGACGTCATCAACCGGTAAGGATCCGTTCGGCAGGATGTCCGGTGTGATCGACGTCGATGCGGAGCGCGCCCGGACTCCGGGCTGCCTCGACCACGTCTTCCTGGACAGTGCGGGCTCCTCGCTGCCGCCTCGGAGCGTGGTCGACGAGATGGTGGCTCATCTGCGGCGGGAGGCCGAGGTCGGCGGCTACCGCGCCGCCGCCGAGCGGTCCGCCGATCTCGCCGCGCTCCCCGCCCTGGTCGGCCGCCTGCTCGGCGCCGAGCCGGAGACGATCGCCCTCACCGACAGCGCGACCCGGGCCTGGAACCAGTTCATGACCGCACTCCCGTGGCGCGAGGGCGACCGGGTGCTGATCTCTGGTACCGAGTACGCCAGCAACGCGATCGCACTGCTACAGCGGGTCCGCGCGGATGGCGTCTCGGTCGAGGTCGTGCCGTCCGACCCGCTCGGGCGGATCGACCTCGAGGCGCTCGAGCGCGCCCTCGACGAGCGGGTGCGGCTGGTGTCGGTCGTGCACGTGCCGACCAACCGCGGCCTGGTCAACCCGGTGCGCGAGGTCGTGGATCTTGCACACCGAACGGGAGCCCTGGTGCTGCTCGATGCCTGCCAGTCGATCGGTCAGCTCGCCATCGACGTTGCCGACCTCGGCGTCGATGGGCTCTCGGCGACCGGCCGCAAATGGCTGCGCGGCCCCCGCGGGACCGGCGTCCTCTACGTGGCGCCACACCTGCTCGACTCCCTCGAGCCGCTCGCCGCCGACATGCGTGGCGGTACCTGGTCCGGCGAGACGGCGTACTCACTCCGGCCGGATGCCGCGCGCTTCGAGCTCTGGGAGTACGACGTCGCGGCCCGGCTGGGGCTCGGTGCCGCGGTCGCGCACCTCCTCGATCTCGGGGTCGCGGCCGTCGAGAGCGCGGTCCGGGCGCGGGCCGCTGGGCTGCGCGACCGGCTGCGCGGGCTTCCCGGGCTGGTGATCCACGACGTACCCGAGAGCGACGGCCCGGGCGGGATCGTCGCCTTCACCCTCGCTGGAGTCGAGGCCCCGGAGGCCAAGGCGCGGCTGGCCGACGCCGGCGTCACCGTGAGCGTCAGCCACCGCGAGTCCACGAGGCTGGACATGGCCGCCCGCGGGCTGGCCGGGCTGGTCCGCGCCTCGCCGCACTACTTCAACTCCGACGCCGACCTGGACACCGCCGCCGACGCGGTACGACGCAGCGGTGTGACGAGCCGGTAACAGGGGATATCTCACAGTCCTGATGGCGCCCGCGCGTCTCGGGCAGCGATACGGTTCCTTTGTGGCAACCCCGACTCTCGTCAAAGGCAGCCGGTCCACGCGATCCACGATCGCGCTGAAGCTCCTGATGGCCGTCACCGGCCTGATCTTCATCGGCTACGTGCTTCTGCACATGTACGGCAACCTCAAGGCGTTCTCCGGGCACGACGCGTTCAACGAGTACGCCCACCACCTGCGGACCTTCGGGGAGCCGATGCTCCCCCACGAAGGGCTGCTGTGGATCATCCGCGTGGTGCTCCTGGTCTCGGTCATCCTGCACGTCTACGCCGCGGTGATGCTGTGGCGGCGGGCGCAGAAGGCCCGGACCGTGAAGTACGTCGTGAAGAAGCACACCGGCGCGATCTTCGCGAGCCGGCTGATGCGCTGGGGCGGCGTGACGCTGCTGCTGTTCGTGATCTGGCACCTGCTGAACTTCACCGTCGGCAAGGTCAACGTGAAGACCGGCGAGACCGGCGACGCGGCGGGCGACCCCTTCAACCTGCTGGTGGACAGCTTCGACACCTGGTGGCTGACGCTGATCTACCTGGTCGCGATGGCGATGCTCGGCGCCCACCTGCACCACGGCATCTGGAGCGCGGCACAGACCCTCGGCTTCGCCGGGAACGCGCAGGCCCGCTGGTTCTGGCGCAAGGTCGCGTTCACGACCGCGCTGGTGATCACGGTGGGCTTCGCGCTCGTGCCGGTCTCCGTCCTCGTCGGCATCATCGAGAAGTAAGGGCCCTCCATGACCAACGACATGCCCGACACCACGCTGGCCGCGGACCCCTCCCCCGACGCTCCCGGTGACGCGACCGACGACGCGGTCGGCTACTACACGCCCGGCGACCCGATCCGCGACACCAAGGCCCCGGAGGGCCCGATCGCGGAGCGCTGGCAGACCCGCAAGTTCGAGGCCCGGCTGGTCAACCCGGCGAACCGCCGCAAGCTGTCGGTGATCATCGTCGGCACCGGCCTGGCCGGCGCCTCCGCCGCCGCGACGCTCGGCGAGGCCGGCTACGAGGTCAAGTCCTTCTGCTACCAGGACTCCCCGCGCCGCGCCCACTCGATCGCCGCCCAGGGCGGCATCAACGCGGCCAAGAACTACAAGGAGGACGGCGACTCGGTCCACCGTCTCTTCTACGACACCGTCAAGGGCGGCGACTACCGCTCGCGGGAGTCCAACGTCTACCGGCTGGCCGAGGTGTCGACCAACATCATCGACCAGTGCGTCGCTCAGGGTGTGCCCTTCGCCCGCGAGTACGGCGGCCTGCTCGACAACCGCTCCTTCGGCGGCGTCCAGGTCTCCCGGACCTTCTACGCCCGTGGCCAGACCGGCCAGCAGCTGCTGATCGGCGCCTACCAGGCGCTGGAGCGGCAGGTCGCGGCCGGCACCGTCACGACGTACACGCGCCACGAGATGCTGGAGCTGATCGTTGTCGACGGCAAGGCGCGCGGCATCATCGCCCGCGATATGGTCACCGGCGAGGTCCAGACCCATCTCGCCGACGTCGTGGTCCTCGCGAGCGGCGGCTACGGCAACGTCTTCTACCTGTCGACCAATGCGATGGGCTGCAACGTCACCGCCACCTGGCGGGCGCACCGCAAGGGCGCCTATATGGCCAACCCGTGCTACACCCAGATCCACCCGACCTGCATCCCGGTGTCCGGCTCGCACCAGTCGAAGCTGACGCTGATGAGCGAGTCACTGCGCAACGACGGCCGGATCTGGGTGCCGAAGAAGAAGGCCGACTGCGCCAAGGACCCGCGGGAGATCCCCGAGGAGGACCGCGACTACTACCTGGAGCGGATCTACCCGTCCTTCGGTAACCTGGTCCCCCGCGACATCGCCTCGCGCGCCGCGAAGTACCAGTGCGACGACGGCCGCGGCGTCGGCCCCGAGGTCGACGGCGTACGGCGTGGTGTCTACCTCGACTTCGCCGACGCGATCGCCCGGCTCGGCCGGGACGCGGTCGAGGAGAAGTACGGCAACCTCTTCGACATGTACGCCCGGATCACCGGCGAGGACCCGTACAGCTTGCCGATGCGGATCTACCCGGCCGTGCACTACGTGATGGGCGGTCTCTGGGTCGACTACGACCTGCAGTCCACGATCCCCGGGCTGTTCGTGACCGGCGAGGCGAACTTCTCCGACCACGGTGCCAACCGGCTCGGCGCGTCCGCGCTGATGCAGGGGCTGGCCGACGGCTACTTCGTGCTCCCGCACACCATCCGCGACTACCTCGCCGACGGGCCGTTCGAGAAGTTGGCGGCCGACCACCCCGCCGTACTCGAGGCCGAGCAGTCGGTGAAGTCGCGGATCGACCACTTCATGACCGTCGGCGGCAGCCGGTCGGTGGACAGCTACCACCGCGAGCTCGGCCACATCATGTGGGAGTACTGCGGGATGGAGCGCTCCGAGGACGGCCTGAAGAAAGCCATCGACCTGATCCGCACCCTCAAGGACGACTTCTACCGCAACGTCAAGGTGCTCGGCACCGCGGACTCGCTGAACCAGTCGCTGGAGAAGGCCGGCCGGGTCGCCGACTTCTTCGAGCTCGGCGAGCTGATGTGCATCGACGCGCTCAACAGGCGCGAGTCCTGCGGCGGCCACTTCCGGGCCGAGTCGCAGACCGAGGACGGCGAGGCGCTGCGCCACGACGACCAGTTCGCGTACGTCGCGGCGTGGGAGTTCGGCGGGGACGACGAGCAGCCGATCCTGCACAAAGAAGACCTGGTCTACACCGCCATCGAGATGAAGCAGCGGAGTTACAAGTGAAGCTCACCCTCAACATCTGGCGGCAGGCCAGCGAGGCCGACAAGGGTGCGATGCACACCTACGACCTCGACAACGTCTCGCCGGACATGTCGTTCCTCGAGATGCTCGACGTCCTCAACGAGGAGCTGAACGCCAGCGGCGAGGAGCCGATCGCGTTCGACTCCGACTGCCGCGAGGGCATCTGTGGCATGTGCGGGCTGATGATCAACGGCGAGCCGCACGGCCCCGAGGTCACCACCACCTGCCAGCTGCACATGCGCTCGTTCAAGGACGGCGACGAGATCACCATCGAGCCGTGGCGCTCCTCGGCGTTCCCGGTGGTCAAGGACCTCTGCGTCGACCGCTCGTCGTTCGACCGGATCATCCAGCAGGGCGGCTACATCTCGGTCAACACCGGCTCGGCCCCCGAGGCGCACTCGATCCAGGTCCCGAAGGAAGCCGCCGACCGCGCCTTCGACGTCGCCACCTGCATCGGCTGCGGCGCCTGCGTCGCCGCCTGCCCCAACGGCTCGGCCTCGCTGTTCATGGGCGCCAAGATCACCCACCTCGGCGAGCTGCCGCAGGGCCAGGCCGAGCGCGACACCCGCGTGGTCAACATGGTCGGCCAGCACGACCACGAGGGCTTCGGCGGCTGCACCAACATCGGCGAGTGCACCGCTGCCTGCCCCAAGGAGATCCCGCTCGACGTGATCTCCCAGCTCAACCGGGACCTACGTATGGCGATGAAGCACGGTCACTAGCTGCTGCTAGCCCGCAGGCGGCTGCATCACGTCGTCCGGCTCCTCGGCCTCGACGTTCTCGTTGTAGTCGGTGAAGGTGAACGAGCCGGGCTCATCACCGCCCTTGCCCTCCATCTTGAGGACGTGGTGGTCGCCGTCGGTGGCGATGGAGACGATGGTGGTCTCCTTTTCGTCCTTGGAGATCAGCTCGATCGCGTCCTCGCCGTCGACCTCGGTGGTGTCGCCCTTCGTCACCTCGCGGTCCTCGTCCACGTCCTCGAACTCCTCGAGGAACTTGTCGAGGTTGCAGAAGTTGTCGGTCTGCTCGACGGGCTGCTCGATCCACTTGTCGGCCATCAGGGCGACCTGGGCGGGGTCTGTCTGGCCGGTCGAGGTCAGGAGTGCTTCGTCGGCCTTGAAGAAGGACTTCTCGCCCTTGACCACGATGAAGTCGGCGGTGCCGCCGGACCGCTTGAGCGTCCCTACGCAGTCGCCGTCTTCGTCCATCGAGAACTTCAGCTCGGACTCGCCGCCGTCCTGATCGATCGTTCCGGCCATGGTGAACGCCGAGACGTCCTTCATGTCCTCGATGGTGGCGTCCTTGATCTCGTCGGCGGACTTGTCCGCGAACGAGCTGCAGCCCGTCATCAGCATCGCCGTGGCTAGGGTGGCCAAGCCGGCCATCACGCGCCTGGACGTTGTCATCGTTGCTCCTGCTGCTCGTCTGTGGTGGGTCCGGATCTGCGAAGTCTCACACACCGGTTCTGGTGGGGTGGTTTCGGCAAGCCGCGGCTACGGCTTGGGGAGCTCGAAGACGTCATCCGGCTCCTCGGCTGCGACGTCCTCGTCGTAGTCGCTGAGCAGCATCGATCCCGGCTCGTCGCCGCCCTTGTTCGCGACCTTCAAGATGTAGTGCTTGCCGTCGACGGCGACCCATACGGTCGTGGTGCCGCCGTGGTCCTTCTTGTCGACGAGCGCGATCGTCTCATGGCCGTCGATCTCTGCCGGGTCGCCCTTCTCGGCGTCCACCTGCTCGCCGTCGTCCTCCGCGAACTCGTCGAGGAAGCCGTCGAGGTCGCAGAAGCTCTTGGTCTTGGCGACGTCGTGCTCGACCCACCGGTTGGCGAGCAGGTCGACCATCTCGTCGTTGTCGGACGTCGCCTGCCGGAGGTAGGACTCGTTCGCCTTGAGGAAGGCCTTGTCGCCCTTCACGACGATGAAGTCGGCCGCTCCGCCACCCTCCGGCCGCATCGTCACCAGACAGTCGCCCTCGTCGTCCATCGAGGCACGCACGTCGATGCCGTTGAGCGTGCCCTCCATGGTGAGTGCGGTCGCGTCCTGCATGTCCTTGCGGACAGCCGCCTCGATCTCGTCCGCGGACTTGTCCGCGAAGGAGCTACAGCCCGCCAGTGCGAGCGTGGCCACGGCACACGTGGCACCCGCGACCCATGGTGCGGTCATCTGTCGTTCCAAACTGTGTTGTCAGCCCTCGGCCGGCGCTCGGCGAGTCTCGCGGAGCGCGCGCCACCCTAGCGCGCCAAGCACCCCCGCGATCAGGAAATTGACGACAATTAGGACAGTATGTGCGATCCAGTAGCCGGCGGCCCGGTCCTCGCCGTCCTGGGCGGCCTGGATCAGGTTCATTGCGAGGTTACCGAAGGTGATCACGTTCCAGACCGCGACGGCGAGCAGCAGATAGGCGTGCTTGCGTTCGAACCTCACGAGGCGACACTCTCGCACACGGTGACTAGACCACTAACGTGGGCGCGATGAAGATCCCGATCTCAACGACGCGTTGAAACTCGTCGCCTGAGTAGGGCGATCACCGCGACCGCGGCCGCGCCGCCGGCCGCGAACGCCTTCGCGAGGGCGCCGGTGCTGGCCGCGCCAGTCGCTGCGCCTGGGGTCTTCCGGAGGTCGACCCGGTTCCGGGCAGCCTTTGCCGCGGCGGCCGCCTCCTCCTTCTCCCGCAGCTCCCGAGCACTCTCGCTTGTGTGACTCCAGGCCGCGGCGTACATGACGACCCGGGAGAAGTAGTAGATCCAGACCACCAGGATCAGCGCGATGCCGAAGGCCTGGAAGGCCGGCTGGTGCTTGGTGGAGGCCAGCAGGTAGCGCGAGAGCTGCTTGAGGATCTCGAAGCCGACCGCGCCGAGCAGGGCGCCGGACCAGAGCGCGCGCTTGGGGGTGTGCGGCTTGGCGAGCAGCCGGAACAGGGCGAAGAACAGCAGCATGTTCGCGCCGAGGCCGACCAGCACGCTGACCGCGTTCAGCAGTGGTGACAGCTCGCGGCCGAGGCCGACCAGCTCGAGGATGTCCTTCGAGAAGCCAGTGACCACGCCGGACACCGCGACGCTGACGATCAGGGTAACGCCGATCATGGCGAGCGAGATCAGGTCGCGGAGCTTGCCGGCGAACGGGTTGGGCTGCTCGCGCTGCGGCAGCTCGAACATCACCAACAGCGCGTCGCGCATGCTCGACAGCCAGCCGAGGCCCGAGTAGAGAACGACCACCAGGCCGACGCTGGCGATGCCCGGCGCCGCGTCCTGGATGTCGGCGAGCTTGATCTGGCCCGGGTCGTTGCCGACCATGCCCGGCAGCACCTCGTTGATGGCGTCGACCAGGTCCTGCTCGGCCTCCGGGTAGATCCGCGCGACGTACCCGATCACCGCGAAGGCGAGGGCCAGGATCGGGAAAAAGGAGAGGAAGCCGAAGTAGGTCACCGCTCCGGCCTGCAGGTTGCCCTTGACCGCGGAGTAGTGCCGGACGGTGCGGACCAGGTGGTCGAGGAACGGGCTGCGCGCCCGGGCCGACGTCAGTCCCGAGTTGAGTCGATCCTTGAGCGAAGGCACTGCCCTACAGACACACCCTTAGGTCACGGCCGGTATCTGCAGCGGGAAGCTGCGGGTGGGCTGCCAGCCGACCTCGTCGTCGTGGACGTACAGGTGGAACTCGCTGGCCTCGAAGATGCACTCGAAGGCACGCAGCTCGGCGAACGCCCGGTCGAGCAGGTCGTCGGTCAGGTGGTGGGCGATCGTGACGTGCGGGTGGTAGGGGAAGTCCAGGTCGGTGGCGAGCGGCCCGGTGCGTACGACGTTGGCCAGCTGCTCACACTCGGAGATCCCCTGCACCACGCAGACGAACACGACCGGGGAGACCGGCCGGAACGTCCCGGTGCCGCTCAGGTGGATCTGGAAGCCGGCGCGCTTGCCGGCAGCCTCCTCCAGGTGCTTCATCACGGCCGGCAGGTCCGCGTCGTCGATATCGGTCGGCGGCACCAGCGTGATGTGGGTGGGAATCATGGCGGCCGTGTGATCGCCGATGGACGTGCGATAGTCCTGCAGCTCCCGGGCCCAGGGCTCCGGGATGGCGATCGCGACACCGATGGTGGGCACGGCCTGACCTTACTGGGTCCTGGCGACGGCGAAGCCGACCCGGTCATAGACGTCCCGAAGCGTCCGCTCGGCGACGGCGTTGGCGCGAGCGGCGCCGTCGTCGAGGATCGCGTCCAGCTCGTCGCGGTTCTCGAGCAGCTCGAGGGTCCGCTCGCGGAACGGGGTCACGAACTCGACGACGACCTCGGCGAGGTCGCGCTTGAGGTCGCCGTACCCCTTGCCGTCGTAGGTCTTCTCCAGGTCCGGGATGCTCCGGTCGGTGAGCGCGGAGTAGATCGTCAGCAGGTTGGAGACGCCGGGCTTGGCCTCCTCGTCGAACCGAACCACGGTGTCGGAGTCGGTCACCGCCGAGCGGATCTTCTTGGCGCTGGCCTTGGGCTCGTCGAGCATCTCGATGATGCCGGCCGGCGAGGACGCCGACTTCGACATCTTCGCGGTCGGCTCCTGCAGGTCGAGGATCTTCGCGGTGGCCTTGAGGATGTACGGCTCGGGGAGCCGGAACGTCTTCTTGTAGCGGTGGTTGAACCGCTGCGCGAGGTCGCGGGTGAGCTCGAGGTGCTGGCGCTGGTCCTCGCCCACCGGGACGTAGTGCGGCCGGTAGAGCAGGATGTCGGCGGCCTGCAGGATCGGGTAGGTGAACAGGCCGACGCTGGCCGCGCCCTCCCCGCCCTTGGCGGACTTGTCCTTGAACTGGGTCATCCGGCGCGCCTCGCCGAAGCCGGTCAGGCACTGCAGCACCCACGCCAGCTGGGCGTGCGCCGGAACCTGGCTCTGCACGAAGATCGCGGACCGGGCCGGGTCGACGCCCATCGCGATCAGCTGCGCCGCGGCACGGCGTACCCGGTCGCGCAGCTGCTTGGGGTTCTGCTCGACGGTGATCGCATGCAGGTCGGCGATGAAGAAGAACGGCTCGTGGTCCTCCTGGAGCTGCACCCACTGCCGGGTCGCGCCGAGGTAGTTGCCGAAGTGGAACGAGTCGGACGTCGGCTGGATACCCGAGAGCACCCGGGGCCGCGCCGGGCCGGAGGCAGCGGCGGAAACCGCGACCTCGGGAGCGGTCGTGGTGGACATAGGCGGCATTGTGTCAGCACGGCTTTCGGCGATCCGGACGGGACCGGACATAACCAGGGGCAACCAAACGGCCACGACGTGCGTCTGCTCTAGCGGGAGGGTCACGATTTGGCCGTGGTTCACCCGATCCCGCGCCGCTGTCGGCGGCACGGTCTAGGTTCTGAGCACTGATGGGGAGGACGGCGCCGATGCTGGGGACATTTCCGGAGAGATTGCCGGTGAAGCTGCGGGTGGCTGGTTGGGGGTTGGTCGCGGCGACGCTGGCGGTCACCGGTGCGCACGGCATGGCGCCGGAGGCACCGGTCGACGACCCGGTCCGGCAGGTCGCGGACGGTGACCTGGGCCGCTGGAGCGTGCTGAAGACCGCCGATGACACGTGGACCGTGACCTGGCGGTCGCCGTCGCGGCTGCCGGTGACCGGTGACCGGCCGCGGATCGTCGCCGGTGCCGAGCCGGTCGGGACGCCGGCCGAGGACACCAACCCACGCACCGTCGTCGCCGTGGTGTACGCCGAGACCGCGCCAGACCCGGCCGCGCTCGACGTCGTACTCTCCGGCGACCGACTGGACGAGCCGGGATCCGACCTGGCCCGTCGGGCCGTCGGCGCGGGCGAAGCCGCTCCTCGGCCCGCGGCCGAGGCAGCGCCGGTCGACCCCGGCGTCCCAGGCAACCTCCCGATCACCACCAGCAACTACACGCTCCCCGGCATCCAGCTCGGCGGCATGCCCGAGAAGGTCGAGATGGTCGGCCACGTCGTCAAGCCGGCCGCGTCCGCCGCGAGCGACGACCATCCGCTGGTGCTGTTCCTGCACGGGCGCCACGAGTTCTGCTACCAGCCGAAGGGCGGGGCGACCGAGGGCGGCGGCGGCGACGGCTGGCCGTGTGAGAACGGTCTGAAGCCGATCCCCAGCCAGCTCGGCTACGACTACGCCCAGCGGCTGCTGGCCAGCCAGGGCTATGTGACGGTGTCGATCGCCGCCAACGGCATCAACGCCCAGGACTACCGACTGGCCGACGGCGGCGCGCAGGCCCGCGCGACCCTGGTCCGGCGGCACCTCGACCAGTGGGCGAAGTGGGCCGGCAGCACCCACAAGGTCGACCTCTCCAAGGTGATCCTGGTCGGCCACAGCCGCGGTGGCGAGGGCGTGGCCCGGGCGGCCCTGACGATCCCGCTGAGCGCGCCGTACCGGATCGCCGGCCAGGTGTTGCTGGCGCCGACCGACTTCAGCCGGCAGACCTCGCCGTACGTCCCGACCGCGACCGTGCTGCCCTACTGCGACGGCGACGTCTCCGACCTGCAGGGTCAGTTCTTCACTGACCGCGCCCGCGACCTCGACAGCCGCGACACCTCGCTCAAGAGCTCGGTGATGGTGATGGGCGCCAACCACAACTTCTTCAACACCGAGTGGACGCCCGGGATCTCGGCGGCGCCGTCGTTCGACGACTGGTTCGGCCCGCCGACGGCGCGGTGCGGCAGGAAGCACCCGGACCGGCTCTCCGCCGCCGAGCAGCGCGCGGTCGGCAAGTCCTACATCGCTGGCGCCGTCCGGCTGATGACCAAGGGCGACGAGTCGGTGCTCCCGCTGTACGACGGCAGCCCGGTACGGGTGCCGTCGGCCGGCAACGCCGACGTCCGCACCCACGCGATCGGCGCGGGCCGGCGGCTGGTTCGCCCGGGTGGCTCGGTCGGGCTGACCGAACCGGTCTCCGCAGACACCGGTATCTGCAGCGGCGTGGCCGACTTCCCCGGCAGCCTGCGGATCTGCGGCCGGCTGCCATCGTTCGGGACGCCGCACTGGCCGTTCCGGGTCGAGGGCGTCCCGGCGCAGAACGCGTTCGAGATGAGCTGGAAGCGCTCGGGCGCTCGCGGCGGGCTGGCGCTGACCAACCCCCTCGACCTGAGCGCCTCGCCACAGCTCGACCTGCGCACGGTCGTCGACCCGACCTTCGGCAACGTCCGGCTCCGGGTCCGGCTGCACGACACCGCCGGCAAGACCGCGCTGGTCACGCCCGCCAGCGGTGCGGTCGTGCCCGCCATGCCACGAGACGACGGTCTGATTCCCAAGCTGTGGGCGCAGACCGTCCGGGTCGACACCGCCGGTGTGACCGGGATCGACCTGGCCCACATCGACCGGATCGAGCTGGTCGGCGACAGCACGGACGGCCGGATCTGGGTGCTGGACGCGGCCGCCGCGCCGGCGCAGCTGCCCGCCGTACCCGAACTGCGGGCGCCGGTGGTCGAGCTCGGCTCGGCGACGGTGACCGAGGGCAACGGGATCTCGATTGCCGTCGCCAAGATTCCGTTCACGGTCCGGGGCACGGTCACCAAGCCCGCAAAGTTCGTCGTCGTCGGCGTCGACTACTCGGGGCGCGGGACCAAGATGCAGCGCATGGTCGTCGACATCGCACCCGGGCAGAGGTCCGGCTTCGTGCGCTGGGGGTACCTGCCCAACCGCATCGACGACCTGCCGGTGCGGCCACTCCTGCTGACGGCGTTCGGGCTGAGCGGGTCGATGCCGAGCGACTACCTCGGCTCGTTCAAGATCACCGACGACGACCCGGCGCCGAAGGTCACCGCCACCGCGCCGAAGCAGGTTCGCGAAGGTGGCAGCGTGAACGTGAAGGTCAAGCTCAGCCGCGTCGCCGGCTACGACATGGTGGTCCGCATCGTCCCGGTCGCGGGGCGAGTGTCGGTGCCGCGGGCCCGGTATCACGACCTGCCGAAGTCCTTCATCGAGCGGGTCATGTACCCACCGCCCAACCCCGAGGTGCGTCTGCACAAGAAGCCGTTCACGATGGTCGACTTCGTGATGGCCGGCCGTTCGGAGATCACGATGCGGATCCCGATCGCTCGCGACGGACGCCGCGAGGGGCGCGAGGCGATGACCCTGAAGATCATCGCCGGCAACAAGGTGATCGGCACCCGGACGGTGTTCATCGAACCGTCCCGATAGGGCAGGATCTCGCGGATCCTGGGACCGCTCACGGTCGGGACTACTAAGGTCCCGACCGTGGGCGATCCAGCAACGGTGGCCGACGTCGTCGAGCGGATTCGCGAGATCGACGCGGAGCTGCCCCCGCGCGACGGGGTCGGCGTGTTCAACCGCGTCTACCTCCGGGTGACCGAGCTGGTCATGGCTCGGCTCGCCGAAGGCGGGTTCTTCCGCGACGACGAGTTCATGGCGAGTCTCGACGTCACCTTCGCCGACCTCTGGTTCACGGCGTACGACGCCTCGCCGCGGCGGATGCCGAAGGCGTGGGCGCCGCTGTTCGAGGCCCGCGACGAACGCGGCGTGCTCCCGATCCAGTTCGCGCTCGCCGGGATGAACGCGCACATCGAGCACGACCTCGCCGTCGCGGTCGTGCGCACCTGCCAGGCGCACGGCCGCAGCCCGACCAGCCCGGGCGTGCACCACGACTACGAGCAGGTCAACGACCTGCTGGCCGGCGTCGAGGCGGAGATCCGTCGTTCGTTCCTCACCGAGGTCGGGCACGCGGTCGACGACCAGCTGCTCCGACCGGTCGCGCACCTGGTGAGCTCATGGAACATCGACAAGGCGCGCGACATCGCCTGGGTGAACGCGCTCGCGCTCTGGGAGCTGCGCCGGGTCGACTTCCTCTTCGACCGCTACGCGGGCGCGCTGGCGCACAGCGTCGGGATGGGCTCCCGACTTCTGCTCACCGACGTGCTCCCAGACCGCTGAGGCTTCCCTGTCTCAGAGCGCGGCAAGCGCCTCGTTGAAGGTCGCGGACGGCCGCATCACGGGCGCGGCCTTGTCGTCGTCGGGCTGGTAGTAGCCGCCAAGGTCGACCGGCGACCCCTGGACCCCGATCAGCTCGTCGTTGATCTTCTGCTCGTTGCTCCGCAGCGCCTCGGCAAGCGGGCCGAACGCGGCCGCGAGCTCGACGTCCTCGGTCTGCTTGGCCAGCTCCTCGGCCCAGTAGAGGGCGAGGTAGAAGTGCGAGCCGCGGTTGTCGATCGAGCCGACCCGGCGCGCCGGGGACTTGTTCTCCAGCAGGAAGGTGCCGGTCGCCCGGTCGAGGGTGTCGGCGAGGACCTGGGCCCGCGCGTTGTCGGTGGACTGCGCGAGGTGCTCGAAGCTGGAGGCCAGCGCGAGGAACTCGCCGAGGCTGTCCCAGCGCAAGTAGTTCTCCTTGACCAGCTGCTGGACGTGCTTGGGCGCGGACCCGCCGGCGCCGGTCTCGAACAGGCCGCCGCCGTTGATCAGCGGCACGATCGACAGCATCTTCGCACTGGTGCCGAGCTCAAGGATCGGGAACAGGTCGGTGTTGTAGTCACGCAGCACGTTGCCGGTGACCGAGATCGTGTCCTCGCCCTTGCGGATCCGGTCGATCGAGAACTTGATCGCGTCGACCGGGGCCATAATCTCGATCTGCTGGCCGTTGGTGTCGTGCTCGGTCAGGTACTTCTTGACCAGGCCGATCAGGTTGGCGTCGTGCGGCCGGGTCTCATCGAGCCAGAACACCGCGGGCGATCCGGTGGCGCGGGCACGGGTGACCGCGAGCTTCACCCAGTCCCGGATCGGGACGTCCTTGGTCTGGCAGGCGCGCCAGATGTCGCCGGCCTGGACGGCGTGCTCGAGCAGCGCCGTACCCGACTCGTCGACGACGCGGACGGTGCCGTCTGCGGGGATCTCGAAGGTCTTGTCGTGCGAGCCGTACTCCTCGGCGGCCTGCGCCATCAGGCCCACATTCGGGACCGAGCCCATGGTGACCGGGTCGTAGGCGCCGTTGGCGCGGCAGTCGTCGAGGACGGCCTGGTAGATCCCGGCGTACGACGAGTCCGGGAGTACGGCGAGGGTGTCGGCCTCCTGGCCGTCCGGGCCCCACATGTGGCCGGAGGTGCGGATCATCGCTGGCATCGAGGCGTCCACGATCACGTCGGACGGCACGTGCAGGTTGGTGATGCCCTTGTCGGAGTCGACCATCGCGACCCGCGGACCGTCCTCGAGTCCCTTCTTCACCGCGGCCGCGATCGCCTCGCCCTCGGGCAGGGCGGCCGATGCGGTAAGCAGGTTGCCGAGGCCGTCGTTCGGGGAGATGCCGGCCTCGGCCAGCACCTCGCCGTACTCCTCGAACAGCACGGGGAAGAAAGCACGCACGACGTGGCCGAAGATGATCGGGTCGGAGACCTTCATCATCGTGGCCTTGAGGTGCACCGAGAAGAGCACGTCGTCGGCCTTCGCCTTCGCGATCTGCGCGGTCAGGAACTCGCGCAGCTTGGCGACGCTCATGAACGTCGAGTCGACGACCTCCCCCTCGAGCACCGGTACGCCGTCCCGAAGAACCGTCGTAGTGCCGTCGGTGGCGACGTGCTCGATCCGCAGCGAGCCGGCCTTCTCCACGATCACCGACTTCTCGTTGGAGCGGAAGTCGTCGTGGCCCATGGTCGCGACGTTGGTCTTGTTGTCCGGGCTCCAGGCGCCCATCGAGTGCGGGTTCTTCCGCGCGTACTCCTTGACGCTCGCGGGGGCGCGCCGGTCGGAGTTGCCCTCGCGCAGGACCGGGTTGACGGCGCTGCCCTTGACCTTGTCGTAGCGGGCCCGGATCTCCTTGTCCTGCTCGGACTCGACCTCGTCCGGGTAGTTCGGCAGGTCGTAGCCTGCCCCCTGCAGCTCGGCGACGGCCGCCTTGAGCTGCGGGATCGAGGCGCTGACGTTGGGCAGCTTGATGATGTTGGCCTCGGGCGTCTTCGCGAGCTCACCGAGCTCGGCCAGAGCATCACCGATCTGCTGCTCCGGGGTCAGCCGGTCCGGGAAGCTTGCGATGATCCGGCCCGCGAGCGAGATGTCACGGGTCTCCACCTCGACGCCTGCCTTGGCGGCGTACGCCTGAATGATCGGCAGGAAGGAGTAGGTCGCCAACAGGGGCGCCTCGTCGGTGTGGGTGTAGATGATCTTGGCCATGTGGCGGCGACTCCTCGTCGATCTGCGGCTGCGAAGATTGCTTGACGTCAAGATACCTGACGCCGCGATGGTCCTACCCTCGCACCCGGTCCCAGCAGCGGCAACGACGTCCCGACACACTCCTCGCCTACGGCGGGGCCGTGACACGCCACGGTGGGACGGCGCTAGAGTGCTTGATGGCCCGGCACGCGGGCTGCTCACCTCGAAGGAGGCTTTCTCGGCCATGTCTGACACAACCACCACCGACGCGACGCCACCCACGTTGGTGCAGAAGCTCGCCGCGGAGGCGCTGGGCACCTTCGTACTGGTGTTCTTCGGCGTTGGTACCGCGATCATCAGCGACGGCAACTATGTCGCGATCGGCTTGGCGTTCGGCCTTGCCGTGCTCGTCATGGCCTACGCGTTCGGCAGGATCTCGGGCGGCCACTTCAACCCCGCCGTGAGTATCGGCGCCGGCTTGAGCGGTCGCCTTGCCTGGCGTGAGGTCGGTCTCTATGCAGGTGCGCAGGTTGGTGGCGCCATCCTCGGCGGGCTCGTCCTGTGGATCCTGATGCACGGCTTTGATGGCTTCGACTCGGAAGGCGCCTTCGGTCAGAACTTCTTTGGCGATAGCGCCCCAAGCGGTGCACCTGAGTTCGCATTCTGGGCTGCGTTCTTGCTTGAACTGGTGCTCACGGCGGTCTTCGTCTACGTGATCCTCGCCGTCACCGACAAGCGAAATGAGCACGCCGCGTTCGCTCCACTCACCATCGGTCTTGCGCTGGCGATGATTCACTTTGCAAGCATGGGCGCCACCGGCACATCGGTGAACCCCGCTCGCTCAATCGGCGCGGGCGTGTTCGCCGGCAGCGATGCGATCATCCAGCTCTGGCTCTTCATCCTGGCGCCGGTCGTCGGCGCCGCGGTGGCTGGCTTCACCTACCCGCTGATCTTCGGCCGTGACGCTGACCCGGTGCCCGGCTCGGGCCTGACGCTGAGCAAGCCGGCGGGTCAGCAGGGCTACCAGCAGCAGTGGCAGGGCGGCCAGCAGGGCCAGCTCCCGCAGGGCCAGTGGGACCAGCAGGGCTACCAGCAGGGCCAGCAGCAGTGGCCCCAGCAGGGCCAGCAGGACCAGCAGCAGTGGCCCCAGCAGGGCGACCAGCAGTGGCAGCAGGGCCAGCACGCCGCGCAGCCCGAGCAGCAGCAGTGGGGCCAGCAGGAGCAGCAGTGGCCCCAGCAGCCCGAGCCGCCGACCCAGCACCAGCAGCAGTGGGGTCAGCAGCAGCAGGGCTACCAGCCACCGGAGGACGACGGCCGGACCCAGATCCGCCCGGACGGCCAGTAACACCCGGTACGACGCACAGCACGCAGACCGCCGGTCAGTCGCGAGACTGACCGGCGGTTCGCATTTCGACCAGCTCGATCTCGACCTCGTCGGCCGACTCAAGCACCAGCCCGACCCCGCGGGCGTAGTAGCTCTCGCCCTCGACGTCCGGCGACATCGCGCTGGTGTCCTCGGTCTGGAGCGCGTCGTCGTACGAGCCCGCGGGTACGGCGACCTCCGCGTCCAGCGCGACCACTGACGACCGGTCCGCCGCGACACCAGGGGCGAGCTCGTGCTGGTAGCCGTCGCCCACCCGCGGCTTGCCCAGCATCACCACGCCGGCCAGCGCGCCTTCGGCGCCGGCCCGCCAGGAGACCGTCACCGCCAGATTCGCCGAGCGGAGCTCCTTGGTCTCCTCGCCGAGCTTCCAGACGTTGCCGGCGCGATCCTGCGCGAACCACTCCGACGCGTCGAGCAGCACCTGGCCGCTGCCGTCGCGCTCGACGCTGCGCACCGCGGTCGCCTCGATCCCCGCGATCTCGGTGGGGGAGTCGGCAACGGTGACGGTGCGGGATCCGGTGTCGCCGGCGCCGCGGACGTCGTACTCCCAGGTGGTGCCGGGCGTGAGCGGCAGCCAGGGGTTGTCGATGCCGGCGCGGAAGTCGGCCGGGTCCGCGCTGGGCGTCGGGATCACCAGCCCGTCGACGCCGGACGGACCGCTCTTGGGCGGCGCCGCTCCGCACCCGGCCACGGCGGCCATGGACACGAGCAGTACGACGGAGCCGGCGCGGCGCAGGAGCATGGCCGCCAGCATCCCACCTCGGCCTACCCGCACTCGTCGCCCCTCCCCGGCGCGACTAGAGTCATGGCCGATCACCCACACCGCAAGGAGTCCTCGTGAGCAACACCCCTCTCAAGGTGGCCGTCACCGGTGCCGCCGGCCAGATCGGCTACAGCCTGCTGTTTCGTCTCGCGAGCGGAGCGCTGCTGGGCGCCGACCGCCCGATCGAGCTCCGCCTGCTCGAGATCACCCCGGCGCTGAAGGCGCTGGAGGGCGTCGTGATGGAGCTCGACGACTGCGCGTTCCCGGGGCTCGCCGGTGTGGAGATCGGCGACGACGCGAACACGATCTTCGACGGCGCCAACCTCGCCCTGCTGGTCGGCGCGCGGCCGCGCGGCCCGGGCATGGAGCGCGGTGACCTGCTGTCGGCCAACGGCGCGATCTTCACCGCCCAGGGCAAGGCCCTCAACGAGGTCGCTGCCGACGACATCCGGATCGGTGTCACCGGCAACCCGGCCAACACCAACGCGCTGATCGCGATGACCAACGCGCCCGACATCCGGCGCGAGCGGTTCTCCGCGCTCACCCGCCTCGACCACAACCGGGCGATCTCGCAGCTCGCTGCCAAGACCGGCGCCGCGGTCACCGACATCAAGAAGATGACGATCTGGGGCAACCACTCCGCGACCCAGTATCCCGACATCTTCCACGCCGAGGTCGGCGGCAAGAACGCCGCCGAGGTCGTCAACGACCAGGCCTGGCTCGAGAGCGACTTCATCCCGACCGTCGCGAAGCGCGGTGCGGCGATCATCGAGGCCCGCGGCTCCTCCTCGGCCGCCTCCGCCGCGTCGGCGACCATCGACGCCGCCCGTGACTGGTTGCTCGGCAGCGCCGAGGGCGACTGGGTGTCGATGGCGGTCGTCTCCGACGGCTCGTACGGCGTACCCGAGGGCCTGATCTCCTCGTTCCCGGTCACCACCAAGGACGGCAACTGGGAGATCGTTCAGGGCCTGGAGATCGACGACTTCTCCCGCGGCCGGATCGACGCCTCCACCGCCGAGCTCGAGGACGAGCGCAAGTCGGTCACCGAGCTGGGACTCATCTGACGCAGCCGACAGATTCGCCAGTGCCTGGTGACACCTTCTCCGCCCTGCCGAAACTTCGGCAGGGCGGAGCGCATTTCGCCAGGTACCTGGCGCGAAACCACCCCCGCCCGCTACGACTGGTCGGGGATGGTGAGCGCGAGGAAGATCAGCAGGACGCCGGCGAAGATGAGCAGGAAGATGTCGAGGAGCTTGCGGCGTACTCGGAGCATGCCGGCGTTGTCGTCGGACAGGACGCCTCGGGCGGCGGCGGCGGCGAGCATCGCGCAGCCGATCCAGACGACACCCTGACGCCAGGCGCCGGTGGCGGTGATGCCCAGACCGGCCAGGGTGGCAATCAGGACGCCGATGTACACGACTCCGCCCAGCGTCGACGGGTAGCGGCGCTCGGAGGGGGTCGGAGCCACCTCCGGGATGCCGTCGCCGTACGGCGAGATCACCGGCTGGTCGACCGGCTTGCCCAGCGAGACGCCCTCCGGCTGGCCCTCCGGAATCGGAGGCGGCTCGGCGGGCAGGGACTCGGACAAGCTGCTCAACCCAGCGCCTTCTCGGCGATCGACACGATGTTGGACAGCAGCATCGCGCGGGTCATCGGGCCGACCCCGCCGGGGTTCGGCGACACCCAGCCGGCGACGTCCCAGACGTCGGCGGCGACATCGCCGGCGAGCTTGCCGTCGACCCGGGAGACTCCCACGTCGAGCACGGCGGCGCCCGGCTTGACCATGTCGCCGCTGATGATGCCCGGGACGCCGGCGGCGGCGACCACGATGTCGGCCGATCGGACGTGCGCTGCGAGGTCGCGGGTGCCGGTGTGGCACAGCGTGACGGTGGCGTTCTCCGAGCGGCGGGTCAGCAGCAGCCCGAGCGGCCGCCCGACGGTGATGCCACGGCCGACCACGACCACGTCGGCGCCGGCGATCGGCACCTCGTGGCGGCGCAGCAGCTCCACGATCCCGGCCGGAGTGCACGGCAGCGGCGCGTCGTTGCCGAGCACCAGCCAGCCGAGGTTGGTCGGGTGCAGGCCGTCGGCGTCCTTGGCCGGGTCGATCAGCCCGAGAACCCGGTTCTCGTCGCGCCCGCGCGGCAGCGGGAGCTGGACGATGTAGCCGGTGCAGGCGGGGTCGGCGTTCAGCCCGAGTACGGCCTCCTCGATCTCCTCCTGCGACGCCACCTCGGGAAGGTCGACCCGGATCGACTCGATGCCGACCTCGGCGCAGTCCTTGTGCTTGCCGTTGACGTACCACCGCGACCCGGGGTCGTCGCCGACCAGCACCGTGCCGAGCCCGGGGACGACGCCCCGATCCCGGAGCGCCGCGATCCGGGCCTTGAGCTCGTCCTTGATCGCCGCCGCGGTCGCGGTCCCGTCCAACTTCTGCGCAGTCACGCGCACATCCTAGGAGCACGCGTCAGCCCAGCGTGCACCCCGACGTCGGCAGGGTGCGTACGGCGGGGCGCGCGGCGCCGTCGTAGATCGCGAGCAGCAGCCGCTGCGGGCAGCGGATGAGGCCGTCGCCGGTCCGGATCTCGACGTGCAGGTGCGGCGTGTTGGTGCCGGTATTGCCGCTGCGGCCGACGAGCTGCCCGGCCGGGACCGACACACCGTTGCCGACCGAGCGGCTGGTCAGGTGGCAGTAGACGATCCGGTCGTTGTTGCCGAGGTTGAGCCGCAGGCCGGTGCCACAGCTGGCGGTTTCGATGTCCTGGGTGGTGGCCGGCAGCATCTCGTAGACCGGGTGCCCGACGGCACCATCAGGTCGATGGCCGGGGTGCTGTTCCAGTGCGGCTGGGCGTAGTCGTTGCGCGGGGCGGTCGAGCGCGGGAGGCCCCAGTTCTTGGGCCCGCAGTGCCCTAGGCGAGCGTCTTGGCCGGCTCCGGCGCCGCGCCCGCCCGGTCCAGGTACCGCTGGGCGGAGCGTGCGGCCGGGTGCGAGATCGCCGCGGCCAGGCAGGCGATCGCCGCGATCAGCGCCCACCCGGGCGTTCCCCACTCCAGCGCGAGAAAGGTGTAGAGGGCCGGGAAGATCACGGGCTCGATCTGGTACCCCAACCCCCACACGCCCTGGTAGTCGCCGAGCCGGCGGTGGTCGGAGAGCTCGGAGGTGAGCCCCCAGTCGGAGGCCGACTGCCAGAGCTCGGCGCCGGTGATCGTGACGTGTCCGGCCCAGATCAGCAGGATCGAGACCCAGCCGACGGTCTCGTGGGTGACCGAGATGATCGCGCAGGAGGCGACGAAGCACACCGCGCTACGGCGTACCGCCCGCATCGAGCCGGCCACCGTCTCCGAGCCTCGGGCCGCGCGCACTTGGAGCAGGACCGCCATCACCGTGTTGGTGCCGAACAGCCAGGCCAGCACCGTGTGCGGTGCGTCGGTGCGCTCGACCAGCCACAGCGGGACGACGACGTTGAGCAGGACCTGGTTGGAGCTGAGTACGCCGTTGCACAGGGCGAGCGTCACGAACCCGCGGTTGCGGATCGCGCTGGGCACCGCCGCGTTGTCCTGAGGCCCGGCCTCGGCGGCCTCTTCTGCTCGCTGCGGCAGCTCCGGCAGCCGGCTCACCATCAGCGCGTTGACCAGCAGCAGCACCCCCGTCAGCAGCGGTACGCCGATGATCGCCGCGTCGGTGCCGATGCCGAGGGCAACGCCGCCCGCACCGGCGCCGAGCGTGTAGCCGACGTTGCGCGCCGAGCGCATGTAGGCATTGGCCCGGACCCGCACCTCGCGTGGGAAGACCGCGATCCGGTACACGTTGCGGCCCGAGCGGGCCGCGGTCTCGACCGAGGCCAGCACCGACAGCATCGCCACGAAGGTCCAGAAGCCGCCGATGAAGGGCCAGGCGAAGTACAGCGCCGCCTCGATCAGCGAGGTCACCACCCACAGCGGCTTGGCGCCGACACGGTCGGCGAGCCGGCCGAGCGGCAGGGTCAGGATCAGGGTGACCGCGCCGGCCACCGACATGCCGAGACCGACCTGGGCGCCGGTCAGCCCGACGATCTGAGTGAAGAACACCGCCGTACCGGTGAGGAATGACCCGGTGGCGAACGCGGAGAGGACGCACTGGAGGGCGAGATCGCGCTCCAACTTGGTGGGTGGCAGGGCAGCGCGGAGCAGTCTCATGGTCCGCTCATTCTTCCGAATGCCGGCGCCATGCACCGAACGATTTTCGGCAATCGGACGGTGACGTGCGACTCCTTCGAGCTTCGCTCAGTTAGTGCGCGAAGTGGCGGGTCCCGGTGAAGTACATCGTGACGCCGGACGCCTGCGCCGCCGCGATGACCTCCTCGTCCCGGATCGAGCCGCCGGGCGCGACCACGGCCGAAACTCCCGCGTCGAGCAGGATCTGCAGCCCGTCGGCGAACGGGAAGAAGGCGTCGGACGACGCGACCGACCCGGCCGCCCGCTCCCCCGCTCGCGACACCGCGAGCTGGCAGGAGTCGACCCGGTTGACCTGGCCCATCCCGACGCCGACCGACGCGCCGCCGGACGCGAGCAGGATCGCGTTGGACTTGACCGCACGGATCGCCCGCCAGGCGAACTGGAGGTCGGCCAGCGTCGACTTCGACGCCGCCTCCCCCGCCACCAGCCGCCAGCGCGACGCGTCGTCGCCGGTCGGGTTTCCGTCCTTGTCCTCGCCTTCCGCCGCGATCGTGTCGCGGACCTGCATCAGCAGTCCGCCGGAGATCGGCCGGGTCTCGGCGCCGCCGCGCTGTGGTGCCGCCACCTTGAGCAGCCGCAGGTTCTTCTTCGTGGTCAGCAGCTCGAGCGCGTCGGCGTCGAAGTCGGGCGCGACGACCACCTCGGTGAAGATGTCCTTGACCGTCTCCGCCATCGCCAGCGTCACCGGCCGGTTGGCCGCGATGATGCCGCCGTACGCCGACACCGGGTCGCAGGCGTGCGCCTTGGCGTGCGCGTCCGCGACGTCGGTGCCGACCGCGATCCCGCATGGGTTGGCGTGCTTGATGATCGCCACCGTGGGCTGGTCGCCGTGGTCCCAGGCGGCCCGCCACGCGGCGTCCGCGTCGATGTAGTTGTTGTAGGACATCGCCTTGCCGCCGAGCAGCTCGCCCTGGGCGAGGCCGGGTGCAGGCTGGAAGCCGTTGACGTAGAGCGCGGCCGGCTGGTGCGGGTTCTCGCCGTACCGCAGGGTCGCGGCGCGGTCCCAGGTCGCGCCGACCCACGCTGGGAAGCCGGTGCCTGCCGAGGAGTCGGTGAGCACGTTGCCCATCCAGGACGCCACGTGTACGTCGTACGTCGCGGTGTGCACGAACGCCTCGGCCGCCAACGCCTGTCGCTCGGCCAGCGTGAAGCCACCCTCACGCGCGGCCCGCAGCACGTCGTCGTACCGCGCCGGCGAGGTGACGATCGCGACCGAGGGGTGGTTCTTCGCGGCCGCGCGCACCATCGACGGCCCGCCGATGTCGATCTGCTCGATCACCTCGTCCTGAGAGGCGCCCGACAGGACCGTCGCCGTGAACGGGTAGAGGTTGGAGACCACCAGGTCGAACGGTTCCACGCCCAGCTCCTCGAGCTGGGACACGTGAGCGGGCAGCCGGCGGTCGGCGAGGATGCCGGCGTGCACCTTCGGGTGCAGGGTCTTGACCCGGCCATCGAGGCACTCCGGGAAGCCGGTCAGATCCTCGACCTTGGTGACCGGGACGCCGAGCGACTCGATCAGCTTCGCCGAGCCGCCCGTGGAGACCAGCGCGACACCGGCCTCGTGCAGACCCTTGACGAGCGCGTCCAGGCCGCTCTTGTCGTAGACGGAGACGAGCGCGCGCTTGATCGCGATCCTGTCGTTCATGGTGTGCCGAACCGCACTTTCCTGTCGGTGATGGTGAATCCTTCTCGGGCCATCCGGCCCACGAACTCGGTGAGCATCGCCCGCTCGGCGACCTTGATCCGCTCGTGCAGGGTGTCGACCGAGTCGTCGTCGAGCACGGGTACGGCGCTCTGGGCGACGATCGGCCCGGTGTCGACGCCGGCGTCGACGACGAACAGCGTGCAGCCGGTGACCTTCACGCCGTACGCCAGCGCGTCGGCCGGGCCGTGCATGCCGGGGAACGACGGCGACAGCGCCGGGTGGGTGTTGACTGTGCGGCCGCCGTAGCGGGCGATGAAGTCCGGCCCGACCAGCTTCATGAAGCCCGCGAGCACGACCAGGTCCGGGTCGAACGCCGCCACCTTGTCGGCCAGAGCGTGGTCCCAGTGCTCGCGCGAGGTGTAGTCCTTGACCCGCGCCACGAACGTCGGCACGTCGGCCTTGTCCGCCCGGGCCAGCCCTTCGATGCCGTCGCGGTCGGCACCGACGGCGACCACGCGGGCGCCGTACGCCGGGTCCGCGGTCGCGTCGAGCAGCGCCTGCAGGTTGGTGCCGCCGCCGGAGACGAGGACGACGAGGCGCGCGGGGGCGCGGTCGGTTCGGGGGGTTGGCACGGGCGGAGTCTAGGCCATGTCTGCTCGCCTCTGGCCGTTCGCGGCGCGGCGTCCGGCGCGTGCGCTGGCAAGGCGGAGGAGGGAGGCGGGCCGGTGGCCCGTCGACCGACGACAACGCAGCCAGGGTGCGTGCCGGGCGGCGCGCAGCAGGTCAGAGGCGAGCAGACATGGCCTGGATCACTCGGCCCGTGCGGCCCGCCAGCGCTGCACCGCGACCATGGCCACGCCGCCGAGCAGGCCGCCGATGCCGAAGGCGGTGATGCCGTGGACGAGTACGTCGAAGGCGAACGGCGACACGTCGGCCATCCGGCCCGGGCCGGCGGCGCCGCCCGCCACCGCGGCGACGATGCCGAACACGATGCCGGCGAGCACGCCGCCCGCGCAGCCGCGCAGGGCGGCCTGCTGCCAGTCCAGGGTCGGGTGCTTGAGGTGGTCGAGGGCAGCCGAGACCGCCGCGACCAGGAACGGCAGCGCCACCAGCGAGACCGTCCAGGCGCTGGTCGGGCCCTCGTCGGGCAGCGCGGCCAGCAGCGGGAACATCGGCACCGGGCCGAGCGCGACCAGGGTCGGCGAGACCACGGTGCTGGTGCCGACACTGAAGCCTGGCCCGAGCAGATAGGCGCCGGAGAAGGCGATCGCGTTGGGCGTCACCAGCGCGGTCAGCAGTGTGAAGATCGCCGCATCGCCGGGGTTGGTGTGCAGCCGGGACAGCACATTGGCGGCGGTTCCGAAGTCGAGCACCAGTGAGACCGCGAGCGCCGAGGCCGACAGCGCAACGAATCCGAGCACGATCCCGGAGCAGGTCGACAGCGCGGCCCGCACCGGCAGCGGGACCAGCGCGGTCCAGACCGCGGCCCGGCCGGAGCCGATCGCGATCGCCGGCGCACCGACCACCAGGCACAGCCCGAGCGACCAGGCGACGACCCGGCCCAGCGATGGCTGCGCCTCCGGCGTCGACGCGATCACGACGGTCAGCACGGCGACCATGACGTACCCGGCGGCGAACACCGCCGTCGCGACCAGCACCGTCCAGTCCCGCTCGCCGTCGGCCAGCCGGTCGGCGTCCGGCCCGTGCCCGGACACCGCGTCGCCCAGCTTGTGACCGAGCCGCCAGATCGTCCACGCGAACACCAGCGTCAGGCCCAGCGGTACGACGGTGATCACCGCGCCCTGCACCTGCAGCCCGGAGCCGTGGCCGAGCAGCCACCCGAGAGCTGCGACCCGGAGCCCGTCGCTCGGCGTACCGTGCGCTCCGGCGTCGGCCGCGAACCAGCCGACCACGCCGATCGCGAGGCAGACCAGGAGGGTGCCGCCCGCCGAACTGGCGCCAGCAAGAGTGGCTAGCAGAACCAGCGGTCGGCGTGGAGAATCGGACGTTATGGACGAATCGGACGACGCCGCAGAGGGGCTCGAGGGACCGGATAGCAGCGAGGTCATGACCCCTCCATCATCGCCTGCCCGGTCGAGACGATGCCGTTCCCACGCCGATCGGCTTGTACGGTGGTGGGCGTCATGAGGAACCCCGATCAGTTCGACGACTTCTACAAGTCTGCACGAGACCGACTCCTCATGCAGACCTACGCCCTGACCGGCGACCTCCCCGCGGCCCGCGCCGGGGTGCGCGACGCGTTCGTCGAAGCTGCTCACCACTGGCGCAAGGTGACCCACTCCGGCACGGATCCGGAGGACTGGATTCGCCCGGTCGCCTGGCGCAACGCGGTCCGCAAGCACAGCGCCCGGATCTGGCACAAGGACAAGGCTCTCGACGAGTCGCTGGCCGCGACCTTCGAGTCCCTCGGCCAGCTCTCGCTGCAGCAGCGCAAGATCCTGCTGCTGCGCCACCTGGTCCGGCTGCACATCAGCGACATCGCCCGCGAGGTCGGCCAGTCCCAGCGGGTCGTCGAGCAGGAGCTCGACGAGGCGACCGAGCGGTTCGAGAACCACCGCGGCGAGCCCGCGCTGACCCTGCCGGCCCTGCTCTCCGGGCTGACCCAGCGCGGCGAGGGCACCCAGCTCCCCCGGCCCACGATCATCCGGCGCTCCGGCTCCGCCCGCCGCCGCGTGCACACCGTGGTCGGCGTATTCGCGGGGCTCGCAGTGCTCGGCGGCGCCGGCGTCGTAGTGACCCAGGACGACGGCGACTCCGCGTCGCTGGCCGGCGAGCGGCTGATCGGCTCGCCGACGCCGGGCCCGGCCAAGGCGTCGGTCCCGCAGCCCGAGCTGGACTCCGAGCAGCTGCTCGAGCCGAGCCAGGTCGACCGGCTGGCCCCGTCCAACGCGTGGGGTACACCGACGACCGCCAGCAACACCGACGAGCGGTCGGCGAGACTGCCCTGCCGGCAGTCGCGGTTCGCGGATGCCATGGCGAAGTCTTCGCTGATCCGCAGCTTCCCGGGCAAGTCGACCAAGAACAAGCCGGCCGCGTCGGTCACCCAGATCTCGGAGCTGTCGGCCTCCGAGAAGGCGGCCGAGACGGGCTTCAACCGGACCGTCTCCTGGTACGCCGCCTGCGATGAGTCGCAGGTGCAGCTGATCTCCACCCAGTCGGTCAAGGGTGTCGGCGACGAGGCGATGATCTTCGCGCTCCGGTCCTGGCGGCGCCCAACGACGACGTACTCGGTCGGGATCGCGCGCACCGGTCGAGTGACCACCACCACCTTCGGCAAGCTCCCCGGCGCCGGCTCGGCGGCGATGGGGCCGATGTCGTTCGTGCTGTCCGCGTCGATCAACCGGCTCTGCGGCGAGCCGGGCACCGGCACCTGCGCGGGATCGCCGAAGATCCGGCAGATCCCGCCGCTGCCGATCGGTGAGGAGCCGGCGCTGCTGTCCGAGGTCGACCTGCCCCGGGTCGAGGACGTCGGCTTCCCCTGGTACGGCACCGATCCGAGCAAACCCACCAAGAACCCCGGCCTCTCGTCGTGGGCGCGGTGCGACAAGACGAGCTTCGCCAAGAAACCGGTGAAGAACGGCATTACCCGGACGTTCCTCATCGACAAGCGAGCCAAGCTCAGCATCCGGTTCGGAATCGACGAGACCATCGGCGTCCTACCCAGCTCGGGCGCGGCCAAGAACTTCGTGCGCCGGATCAAGGGGAAGCTGGAGAGCTGCGAGGACAGAGACGCCGGAATGACGGTCGTGTCCGGGCCGAGTCTTCCAGGGCGCAAGCGCGAGGTCGTGACCTGGGAGCTCGAGACCGAGCTGGACAAGGAGACCGTCGGCTCGCTGATGGGCGTCATCCGCAAGGGACGGGTGGTCGCCCAGATAGGTTTCGTCTCCGCACCCCGGGCCAGCCTCACGCCCGACGACTTCGAGGCGCTGATGAAGCGGGCTCTCGACCGCATCTCGGTGATGCCGGAGGCGAAGGGCTGACGCCCCGCATTTCTGGCCGCGGCATGCAACCGTAGGACCTGGCCGCGCGTATCCACCCCGACCGGCCCTACGGTGGGCCGGCCGAACAGGGGGCGAGTCGATGGACGAACGAGAGTTCGACGACTTCTACGCCGCGTCCTTCCGACGGCTCACCGGCCAGCTCTACGCGATGATCGGGGACCGCGACGAGGCGCAGGAATGCGTACAGGAGGCGTTCGTGCGCGCATGGGCGCACCGCCGAAAGCTGGACCGGGCCGAGCATCCCGAGGCGTGGGTGCGGACCACGGCATACCGGCTGGCGGTGAGCCGCTGGCGACGTACGACGCACGCCCGGAAGCCGGCTGACCGGGCACTCGGCGCGGCGGCGTACACCTCGGCACCGTCCGAGGCACACGTCACCCTGGTGACTGCCCTCCGGCAGCTGCCCGAGGACCAGCGCCGGGCGCTGGTGCTGCACCACCTCTGCGACCTGCCGGTCCGGGACGTGGCGGCTGAGGTCGGCGCTCCCGAGGGCACCGTCAAGGCCCGCCTCTCGCGCGGCCGGACCGCCCTCGCTGCGCTGCTCGGCGCACCCGATACCACCCCGCCCAACTGGAACGGCCAGGAAGGAGCGAGCCATGTCTGACCGCGACCCGATCCGCGACCTCGAGAACTTCTCCCTCGAAGGAGACCCCGTGCACCCGCTCCCCGCCTCCGAAGTACGGCGCCGCGGCGACCGCCTGCGTCGCCGGCGGCAGGGCCTGGTCGCCGTCGCCGCCGCTGCCGCGGTTGCCGTGATCGCCACCTCGACCGTGGTCGCCGCACAGAACCTCACCGGCGGCGACACCCAGCCGGCACCCGAGCCATCGCCATCCCCGGACTGGCTGGACCGCATCCCCGATGACTTCCCGCTTGCGCAGGGCTGGCCGAAGCCGGGCCTGTCCGGTGGTGGCGAGTCCACCAGCGTGCCGGGTCGAGTCGTCGGCCCTGACCGGAACGTCGACCCGCTCAGGCTGTACGCGTGCGCCGATGAGGTCGGGGTGGCCAACCCGGCGGACCGGCTGACCGCAGCGATCGAGCAGTTTGAGTTCCGCATGCGGGAGGTCCGGCTCTTCGCCGACGACACGACGGCGCAGGCACACCTCGACTCGATGCGGGAGGCCTATCAGGCGTGCCCGCGTCAGGACACCGGCGGTGGTACCGCCTCCCTGCACCAGGTCAACGACCTGGACGGCGGCGAAGATGCCTTCGAGGTCGAAACCACCTACGACGACAACGGCGACCCGGCCAACTCCCTCAGGGTGCTGCATGTCGTCCGCGTCGGGAACGCCGTGTTCCTCGACGATGGCAGTTCCAGCGATCAGGACATCGACGTGCACCAGCTGGCCGCGGAACATCGCGCCCAGCTGGATCCTCCGCTCGGGGCCATGTGCGTCTTCGCCGCCGAACCGTGCGCACAGGAGGCGCCGAGCAGCGAGCCGCCCGGAGACGCCCGGACCGACATTCCGAAGGACTTCCCCATCGGCGTCGATCTCGAGGCCACCGACGCCGACAGCGAGATCATCGGGCCGAGCGCGACCGCTCGGGGCGTCAACGAGCTGGACCTCTGTGGCACGTCGCTGCGCCCCTCGGGGCACGTCGGCAGGCTGGCGACGACGTACACCGCTCCGGAGTACGCCGACTCCCGGGAGCTGGTCACCTTCCCCAGCGTCGATGCCGCTGTCGACTATCTCGCCGGCCTGCGGGCCGCGGTCAGCGACTGTCCGGACACCGGGCAGGGACGGACGATCACACCGTTGGAGGCGGACACCGGCTATGACGACTCGGTCACCTTCGCGCTGAGCGACCAGGAGCAGGGCCTCGGCGCCGAGACCTACCAGGTGGTGCGGGTCGGCAATGCCGTCCTGCTTACCGACGAGTCGACCCACGGGACGCTGGACTCGGCCCGGCGGGACCTGCCGGTGCGCACCGCGCTCGCCGGCAAGCTGATCCCGCACATGTGTGTGTTCACCGAGGCAGGCTGCTGACGGAGAACTTATTCTCCGCAGCGGGCGTCTTCCTACCCGAGAAGCGCTAGCCGAGCGACGAGCGAACAGCGAATGAGGGAATACATGGAAGAGCAAGCCACCGACGGGCCCGGGCCGCGCATTCCGCGCCGCCGTACCGTCATCGCCCTGGTCGTGGTCGCGGTCCTCGGCGTCCTGCTCGGCACCGGGTACGCCGTCGCCACCGGGTTCGACAACGGCGAGAAGTCGCCCAGCGACGCCAGCTCGAACGACGACCCCGAGCAGGAGCCGACCGACGAGCAGACCGAGGAGCCCGCCGACGAGCCGGAGCCGTCGAAGTCGGAGAGCGAGTCACCCGAGGCACCGGAGACCAGCGAGCCGACCGAGGAGCCCACCGACGAACCGACCGCGAACAAGGTGCTGATCGAGGACCACCTGGTCACCGCCGACAGCCTGCCGAAGGTCCCGGGCCTGGCCGCCTGGAAGAGGGTCGACCCCCAGGAGATTCCCACCCTGAGCTGCCAGGGCGACTGGCTGAAGTCCCTCGACCCGGCCGAGATGGTGTCGGCCGAGTTCAGCGCCGCGATGCCAGGGACCGAGGACCTGGGCGGCCAGGTCAACGTCGCGGTGATGGAGTTCAGCGACATCGAGCTGGCGGGCGCGCAGTACCAGACCCTGCTCGGCTGGCTGGAGAGCTGCCCGGCGACGCACTCCGATGTCGGCTCCATGCCGCCGTCGGTCACAGAGCCGGCCAAGCCGGTCAGGATCACCAACGGCCCGGACGTCGCGGACGCCCACGAAGCCCACCGCTCGGTCGTCAACGTCTGCCTCGACGGATGCGACGGGTCGATGATCGAGTACGAGACGATCGCCCACCTCGGCAACCGTGTGGTGGTGGTGTCGTACGCCGAAGGGACCTGGGCCACCTCCGACGGACAGGCCGCGAGGGCGAAGGAGGCCGGCGAGGCTGCGGTTGGCGCCGGGATGTGGGACTTCCACTGATCCTTGAGGGTCAGCGGGGTGTGTGCCAGATGAGGTATCGGTAGTTCGCCCGGATCGTCTTCACCTCGAGCGCTGCCCCGTTCGCCGCCCGTAGCCGGAACGCTGTGTAGGGCCGACGGACCGGGAAGTCGCTGATGTCGAAGGCACGACAGACGGTGCGAGCACCGCCGCTCGAGACGAGACCCCGGTCGCGCCACGAGCGCTGCGTCGGCAGCAGGCAGTGCTGGCGGATGGTGCCTCGACCGCCGCGCGGCGCCAGGTCTGCGGCCACGTCGATCGAGAAGATGGAGTCGAAGTTGTTGCTCTGCCACGACGGCACCGGCACCGCGAATGTCTGCCGGACGACATCGGCTGTACCTCCGCACCGCGCGCCCGCCACCATCCAGATCGACCCTGGCTTGCCCGACGGCCCTGGGCTCCAGGTGCGGGAGCAGCGACCGACCGCAGACTGACGACGCAGGAGGGCCGCCTTCGGCTTGATGGCGACGGTCTTGGAGACCATCCGTAGCTCTTGGATGTAGACGCTGCCGAGCGGCACGGTGATCAGCCGTCCCCAGCTGTTCGGCATGACCATCCGCGCCTGGTAGATACCAGGCTGAAGCAGGTGGTTGTTGTCGCCGTACGGATGCACCTCGTGGTTGTAGATCGCACCACGCGGACACGACAGGTCGATGTCTCGGTCACATCTGTGCGTCATCGACTGATGCCGGACGTCCCGCCCGGCGGAGTTCCGCAGGATGAAGCGGGTCTGCTCACGTGGATCGGGGAAGCCGCCGACGGCAAACCGCGCCATCACCCATTCGTAGGGCCGGACGACGCGCTCCGCCTTGTAGATCCGGGGCAGCGGATCGGCGGCCGGCCGGTTCACGACCTCGATCGGGACCTCGGACTCGCCGGACATCGAGAGGTCGCCCTTGTGCACGGTCGTCTTGAACACCAGCCGGTAGGTCCCGTCGGGGATCCCGCTCGGCGCGTGGTTCCCCGGGTCGACGGTGACCCAGGAGTCATAGGTGTCGGCAGGCACTGCGTGCACGGGCCCGGCGAGGACCTGTCCGGCCTCGGTCTGGATCTGCCACGTCTGGTCGAAGTCCAGCCCCTCCCACCACCCCCGAGCCCCGACGCGCTGCGCTCCCGTCCACCATGTCGAGTTCATGGTGAACGGCATGGTGTTGCTCCAGTCGGTGGGATCGGGTCTCTCCAGGCTGGGGCTGAACTCGATCGTGCGGAACCAGGTGACGTTCTTCGCTGCATCCGCTGCCTCACAGTACGAGCTGTCTTCGGTCACGGCGCTGCAGCGCCGAACCTCGACGTCGTTGTACCCCTCCGTGCCCGTCAGCACGTCGGAAACGTCGGTCGCCACGCCGTTCGGCAGCTCACTGCGGCGACCTTCACTGATTGCCAGCATCCGGCCGCCGCCGTCGTTGTCCGCGCGGGCGGTCAGCTGCTCGTGCGCCAGCAGGAGCACCCCGTCGGGCTTGGTGATGGTCGCGCTCGACGCGGCGGTCTGAGTGATGGCGTGGTCGGCGGAGGCCAGCGTCGCCGAGCAGGACGCTACCTCCGCCGTCTGGCAGCCGAGAGCCTGGAAGCGGGCGATAGTGCCCTCACCGATGCCCCAGGTGGGAACGGTCACGTTGATCGGCTCCCCGGTGTTGGGAACCGGGTCGCCACCGATCACGCTGGCCGACGACGGCGGGACCCAGGCGTGATCCTTGAGCACCAGCCGCACGCGCACATAGGGCGCAGTGGCCGGATCGGTGGCGACAGTGACAACCGTGTCCCCGGACGGTGCCTCAGGAACGGTGAGAACTGTCTCGGCCTGAGCGGGCGATGCGGGCAGGCTGAGGAGCCCGACCACCAGCGCGGCAGCGGCAGCGGACGTCGTACGACGAAGCATGGGACTCCCCCCGAAGTGGGCGCACGACGCACCCGACCGGCGGCATCGTATGTCACCTCCACACAAAGAGACGGCCCCCGGCGAAATCGCCGGGGGCCGCCTCTTTGACTGGGGGTACTGCGTCAGCTTCCCTGAAGGATCTCGCGCATCAGGGCGGCCGTCTCGGACGGCGTCTTGCCGACCTTGACGCCCACGGCCTCGAGGGCCTCCTTCTTGGCCTGCGCGGTGCCGGACGAGCCGGACACGATCGCGCCGGCGTGACCCATGGTCTTGCCCTCCGGCGCGGTGAAGCCCGCGACGTAGCCGACGACCGGCTTGGTCACGTTGTCCTTGATGTACGCCGCGGCGCGCTCCTCGGCGTCGCCGCCGATCTCGCCGATCATCACGATCGCGTCGGTCTCTGGGTCGTCCTGGAAGGCCTGCAGCGCGTCGATGTGGGTGGTGCCGATGATCGGGTCACCGCCGATGCCGACCGCCGACGAGAAGCCGAAGTCCCGCAGCTCGTACATCATCTGGTAGGTCAGCGTGCCCGACTTCGACACCAGGCCGACCCGGCCGGCCTTGGTGATGTCGGCCGGGATGATGCCGGCGTTGGACTTGCCGGGGCTGATGATGCCGGGGCAGTTCGGACCGATGATCCGGGTGGTGCCCTTCGCCTCGGCGTACGCACGGAACTCGGCGGTGTCGTGGACCGGAACGCCCTCGGTGATCACGATCGCCAGGCCGATGCCCGCGTCGACCGCCTCGATGGCGGCCGCCTTGGTGAAGGCCGGCGGCACGAAGAGGACCGACACGTCGGCACCGGTCTTCTCCATCGCCTCGCCGACCGAGCCGAAGACCGGGATGTCGGTGCCTTCGATGGTGACCGTCTCGCCCGCCTTGCGCGGGTTGACGCCGCCGACGATGTTGGTGCCGGAGGCGAGCATCCGCGTGGTGTGCTTCATGCCCTCGGAGCCGGTCATGCCCTGGACAATGACCTTGCTGTTCTCGTTGAGGAAGATTGCCATGTCTCTCAGTCCTCTCAGGCGCCAGCGTGCGCGAGTTCGGCGGCCTTGTCGGCCGCGCCGTCCATGGTGTCGACCAGGGTCACCAGCGGGTGGTTGGCCTCGTTGAGGATCCGCCGGCCCTCCTCGACGTTGTTGCCGTCGAGGCGCACGACCAGCGGCTTGTTGGCCTCGTCACCGAGGGTGTTCAACGCGCCCACGATGCCGTTGGCAACCGCGTCGCACGCGGTGATCCCGCCGAAGACGTTCACGAACACCGACTTGACCTGCTGGTCGCCCAGGATGATGTGCAGACCGTTGGCCATCACCTCGGCCGACGCGCCGCCACCGATGTCGAGGAAGTTCGCCGGCTTCACGCCGCCGTGCTTCTCACCGGCGTACGCGACCACGTCGAGCGTCGACATCACCAGGCCGGCGCCGTTGCCGATGATCCCGACCGAGCCGTCGAGCTTGACGTAGTTGAGGTCCTTCTCCTTGGCCTCGAGCTCCAGCGGGTCCTCGTCCTCGGTGAGCTCGAACGCCGCGTGGTCCTCGTGCCGGAACTCGGCGTTGCCGTCGAGGGAGACCTTGCCATCAAGCGCCTCGAGGCTGCCGTCGGCGAGCTTCACCAGCGGGTTGACCTCGACCAGCGTGGCGTCCTCCTTGATGAAGACGTCCCACAGCTTCTTGATCAGGTCCTTGGCCTGGTCGGCGACCTCGGCCGGGAACCGGGTGGCGGTGACGATCTCGGCGGCCTTGGCGTCGTCGACGCCGGTCTGCGGGTCGATGGAGATCTTCGCGACCGCGTCCGGGTTCTCGACGGCGGTCACTTCGATCTCGACGCCGCCCTCGATGCTGGAGATGCAGAGGTAGTTGCGGTTGGCGCGGTCGACCAGGAAGGAGAAGTAGTACTCCTCCGCGATGTCGGCGGCCGGCGCGATCAGCACCCGGTGCACGGTGTGGCCCTTGATGTCCATGCCGAGGATCTCCTCGGCCTTGGCCACCGCCTCCTGCGGGTCGGCGGCCAGCTTGACGCCGCCGGCCTTGCCGCGGCCACCGATCTTCACCTGCGCCTTCACGACCACGCGGCCACCGTTGGCCTCCGCCGCCGCAGCAGCGTCCTCGGCCTTCGTGATCACCGTGCCAACCGTCACCGGCACGTTGTGCTTGGCGAAGAGCTCCTTCGCCTGATACTCCATCAGGTCCACGACACCCAGGTCCTTTTCAAGTTCGTAACAGTCCGGGAATTCCGCTGGTCATTCCTTGGGGCACCCTAGACCTGTACGCCGCCCAAAGCCGAGTCGGTCCCACGCTCTGGGGCTCGACGTGACGCACGCCACGACGCCGATGGGTTACGGCACGGTCCGCCAAACCCAGTAGACGAACCTGACTCGGAGTGACCGCAGGTCGAGGGTCGCTCCGTCGCGTACTCGTGCCCGCACTTCGACGGTCTGCCCGCGCGGGTCGCGAGACCCGTTGTAGATGGTCTCGTCGGCGGTGTGCCAGCCAACGCCATTCCAGAAGTGGACGCGTGCACCCCAACTGGTTCCGATGGCACTCAGGCGTGAGTGAGCCTCTCCTCGCCACCCGGCCTTCGCCGCGCCGTACACGCCCACCTCGTAGCCGCCGAACCGCTCGTACCCCGCCGTCACTCGGGGGACCTTCACCACGAAGTTCTGGCGAGCCTGGTCGCGCGTGCCGGCGGCGTTGTCGCATCGGCTCAGTGAGAGCAGGCCGACCGATCCGGGCCAACGGTGTGGACCGGGAGAGCGGACCGCGGAGCAGGCGCCGGCGAATCGGGTTCCGGCCTTTCGGGCGCTGGTAGCGGTGAGTTGCACGGTCCGGCGGACGGGGTCCACATCCTGAACGTAGACCTTGCCCAGCTGCTTTGTCATAGGCCGACCCCAGCTGTCAGGCAGCGTGAGCTCGGCCGTGTACGTGCCTGCGTCGCGCGAATTGAAGCTGAACATGGAGATGTTGGGCCGCCAGATCGGGTTGGTGCAGGTGGTTAGGCCGGCACACGGGTTCCACAGATCGTCAGTGAAGACGACGCGCCCGGCCCGGTTGCGGATCCGGAGCGTTCCGCCGGCTGTACCCGGGTAGCCCTGCACACTGAAACGTGCCGAGGATCCAAACTCGTGGCGCGTCCCGGGCCTCAGGATCCGCTGAGCGAACAGCAGCTTCGGGTTGTCGGCTGGCGGGTCGTTGACGATGGTGATGTGCCTGTCGAGCGAACCGGTCTTGACGATGTCTCCGCGGGTAACGGTCGCGGTAAGCCTCAGCACGTAGTTGCCGTCGGGCAGCACTCCGTTTGTCTCTTTGCCGGGGCTCACATCGAACTCCGATTCGCGGTCGGTCTCGCCGTCGACCACCTGAACCGGACCAGCCACCCGCTCGCCATCACCGTCAAGGAGCTCCCACGAGAGGTCATAGGGCAGGCGTTCCGCGTAGGTGACTGCCTCGTAGGTCCGGGTCGAGCCGGACCACGTGGGGTTTACGGTCAGTGGCCCGTCGCCTTGGTCGCTTCGCAGGATCCACGCCATCGGACGGCCGATGAAGGAAACCGGCGTCAGGGCTGCTGGCTCGCAGTAGACAGACCTGTTGGTCAGCGCCGAGCAACGGCTTACGCCAATCTCTCCGTCGCCCGCCTCAGACTCTGGGAAGGCGAGGAACTTTGTTCGCACGCCGGGGGTAAGCGTCTGGTACCAGCGCGATCCTTCGGCCCACGGGTAGTAGTCCGCCTTGACGACACCGCCATCGCTGTTGTGCGCGGTGATGAAGACGTCGTCCTCGGGATGGAAGATCGGCTTGGCGTCCGGAAGTTCGACCGTCGCGGTCGCCGGTGCGGCCTGGGTGACAATGCGGGTCTGCTGCGCGAGCGCGCTGGCACAGGTTGCGGGGTCGGCCGTCGTGCAGCCCAGCAGAATGAAGGTGACGGTTCTGTTGTGAAGGCCCCAGGTCGGCACTGTGATCTCGACCGGCACGCCTGGGTTAGCGACCGGTGCAGGATCGATGCCGTCGTACGGCGCTGTTGGCGCACTGCCGAGGATCGCCTGCACCTGGAGGTAGGGGGCTGCGACTAGATCGACCGTCGCGGTGACGGTGACATCGCCAGTGGGCGACTCCGGGACCGACAAAGTGGCGTCGGCCGCCTGGGCCGGCGCGCTGATGACGGCGGCGAGTGAGGCCGCGAGAGTGAGGGCAGCGAGCGCTGCGGTACGCCGGAGCATGTGAGGGTCCCCCGTGGTGACAACCGAATGAGAATGAGCCGCTTCCGAGTCAGCGCGCGTGGATCATATGTCGCCCGTGCCGGCCGCGCAGACGAACCTGCAGCCAAACCTAAATGTCGGCGGCTGGGCCTAGCGTCTGGGGACATGGCACGCACCGTCTACTACACGGCGACTTCCCTCGACGGCTTCATCGCCGATGCCGACGGGTCGCTCGACTGGCTGCGGGCGGTGCCGCACGCGGAGGACGACGACTCGTGGGAGGAGTTCATCGCGGGAGTCGGCGTGCTCGTCATGGGGGCCACGACGTACGCCGACGCCATCGCCGACAACGAGCTCGAGACCCGGCCGGAGCAGTGGCAGGAGTGGTACGGCGACCGGCCGACCTGGGTGTTCACCCATCGCCGGCTGCCGGCGGTGGCCGGCGCCGACATCCGGTTCGCCGAGGGCGACGTGCCGGCGGCCCATCGCGAGATCGTCGCCGCGGCCGGAGACCGCGACGTCTGGCTGGTCGGCGGCGGCGACCTGGTGGGGCAGTACCTCGACGCCGGTCTGCTCGAGGAGGTGGTGCTCAGCGTCGTGCCGGCGATCCTCACGGGCGGTACGCCGGTGCTGACCCGCCGGCTCACCTCGGAGCGGCTGACGGTCCGCGAGGTCCGCCAGCTCGGTCAGCGGGTCAGAATGTCATTCACCGTGAACGGCTGATCAGCAGTCACGACATGGACCGCGACGTCGGCTGCGTCGTACTCGGCCAGCGCCGCGGTCAGCTCCTCGGCAGCGGCAGGATCGTCGGCCACCAGCACGACCGCATCCGCGTCCTCTTGTACGGCGATCGCGGCAGTCTGAGCGGCGGTGGCGACCTCGCCGGCGTACACGACCTCGTGACCGGCGTCCCGCAGAAGGCGGGCAACTTGGGCATCGTACGCTGGTTCGGACATTTGCGACACGCCGAATACGACCCGCAACATGAGAAAAGACCCTAGCTTTTCCGGGGTTGAAAGGATGATTTATGCGGCATCCCACGCCTGAGGCCGCTGAAACAGGCGCTCGCGGGGACACGTCATCCACATTTTCGCTGGAAGAGATTTCGGAACCCGTGATCCATCCGTTACAGTCGGGCTTCGCTGTCACATCCCCCAACAGCTGAGGTTCACGCATGGGCAACCACCGAGCGGAACGCCGCGGCTCACGCCGTAGCTCGCCGGAGAGGCTCCAAACCGCAAGCACCACCACCACAAGAAGCGCCACAAGAAGCACCGCAAGCTCCACCAGCACCGCAGGCAAGCGCAAGGCCGTCAAGCACTCCGCACCTCGCGGACCCCTTTTCACCGTCCCCTCCACCCCGATCCTCGCCGGCGTCGCCGCGCTTGCGGTCGCTGCAGGTGGAGCCGTGACCGCCGCCGGATCACCCGGCTTCGCCGACGACCAGTTCCGCTACAACTCCAGCGCCAGCGCCCTGAGCGGCGTCGACGGGACCGCCAGCGTGGGCGACCTCGGCGACCGCGACATCGTCAGCCGTGACTCGGAGCGTGACGCGCTCGAGGATGCCAACGACAGCAAGGTCCAGGAGGAGACCGAGGCACAGGCCGAGCAGCGCAACCAGGCGCTGGAGTCGATGGCCCGCTCCGCCGAGCAGACAGCCGCCGAGCTCAAGAAGAACGCGTGGGGCCTGCCGGTCGACAGCTACCGGCTCACCAACACCTTCGGCCAGGGAGCGTCCTACTACTCCTCCGGCTACCACACCGGCCTCGACTTCGCCTGCGACTACGGCACCCCGATCAGGGCGGTCGCGAACGGCGTGATCACGTTTGTCGGGTACGACGGCGCCTACGGCAACAAGACCGTGATCACGCTTGAGGACGGCACCGAACTCTGGTTCGCGCACCAGTCGGCGTTCGAGGCCGAGGAGGGCGAGGAGGTCCGCGTCGGCGACATCATCGGGTACGTCGGCTCGACCGGTAACTCCTTCGGCGACCACCTCCACCTCGAGGTCCGTCCCGGTGGCGGTGACCCGGTCGACCCTGCCGACGCTCTCGCCCAGCACGGCATCGACGTCTACAGCTGAGCCGGTCCACCCCGCTCCGCCCCTGAAGCAGACGCCTCAGAGCTTCTCCACTGGCGCGTAGCGGAGCAGTAGCCGCTTCACGCCTTCCGACCCGAAGTCGATCGACGCCACCGCCTTGTCCGCGGCACCCTCCAGCGTCACGACGGTGCCCATCCCGAACGAGTCGTGCAGCACCCGGTCTCCCGGCTCGAGCGATGGGATCGGGCGGGACTTCTTCGCCTTCGCCGCCGCATCGGCGCGCAGCGCCGCCGACGAGAAGTTGCGGCGGCCGGCCGCGGTCGGCGTACCGAACCCACCGCCCGACGCCCGCGATCCCGAGCCCAGGTCCGGCCGGTCCCAGACCGCCTGCGCCGCCTGGGTACGCCGCCAGTCGACGAGGTCGATCGGCAGCTCGTCGAGGAATCGCGACGCCGGGTTGTGTGACGGCGCGCCCCAGGCTGACCGGATCACCGCCCGCGAGAGGTAGAGCCGCTCGCGTGCCCGGGTGACGCCGACGTACGCCAGCCGCCGCTCCTCCTCCAGCTCGTCGTTGCCGAGGGTCCGGGCGTGCGGGAACACGCCGTCCTCCATCCCGGAGAGGAAGACCACCGGGAACTCCAGGCCCTTCGCGGTGTGCAGCGTCATCAGCGTGACCACACCGGTGTCGTCGCCCTCGGGCGCATCCGGGATCTGGTCGGTGTCGGCGACCAGCGCCACCCGCTCCAGGAAGTCGGGCAGCCCGGGCGCGACGATCCCGGCGTCGACATCGGCGGGGTCGGCGGACGGACCCGCCACGGGATCGTCGGAGAACTCGCGGGCCACGGCGACCAGCTCGGCGAGGTTCTCCACCCGGGTCTCGTCCTGTGGGTCGTCGGAGGCCTCCAGCTCGACGAGGTAGCCGGACCGGTCCAGCACCGACTCCAGGATCACGTCGGCCCGCTCGCCCGCGGCCACCATCTGCTGGAGCTCCTCGACCAGCGCCACGAAGGCCTGGATGTTCTTCAGCGACCGGGTCGCCAGGCCGGGCGCCTCGTCGGCGCGCTGCAGCGCCTCCCAGAACGTCTGCCCGTCACGCGAGGCGAGCGCCTGCACACAGGCCTCGGCACGCTCACCGATGCCGCGCTTCGGGGTGTTCAGCACCCGACGCAGCGAGATCTCGTCGGCCGGGTTGGCCAGCATCCGCAGGTAGGCGAGTGCGTCGCGCACCTCGCGGCGCTCGTAGAACCGGACTCCGCCGACGACCTTGTAGGGCATACCGACCCGGATGAACACCTCCTCGAACACCCGGCTCTGAGCGTTGGTCCGGTAGAAGACCGCGACATCGGCGGGCTTCACGCCGGCATCGTCGGTCAGCTTGTCGATCTCCTCGGCCACGAACCGGGCCTCGTCGTGCTCGTCGTCGGCGACGTACCCCACGAGCAGCTCGCCCTTGCCGGCCTCGGACCACAGCCGTTTGGGCTTGCGGTCCTTGTTGTGGCCGATCACCGAGTTCGCGGCGTCCAGGATGGTCTGGGTCGAGCGGTAGTTCTGCTCGAGCAGGATCGAGGTGGCGTTGGGGAAGTCCTGCTCGAAGTCGAGGATGTTGCGGATGTTGGCGCCGCGGAAGGCGTAGATCGACTGGTCGGCGTCGCCGACCACCATCAGCTCGCTCGGCTCGACCCGCTCGCCGTCAAGGTCCTCGGGGTTCTCGGCACAGAGCTGGTGGATCAGCGCGTACTGCGCGTGGTTGGTGTCCTGGTACTCGTCGACCAGCACGTGCCGGAACCGGCGCCGGTAGGTCTCGCGCACCTCCGGGAAGGCCTGGAACAGGTGCACCGCGGTCATGATCAGGTCGTCGAAGTCGAGCGCGTTCGCCTCGCGCAGCCGCTGCTGATAGAGCTTGTACGCCGCGGCGTAGGTCTCCTCGGTGCGGTTGCGCGGCTCCTTGCCGGCCTCCTCCGGGTCGCGCAGCTCGTTCTTCTGGGTGGACACCCAGTTGAGGACGGCCTTCGGCTGGTAGGTCTTCGGGTCGAGGCTCAGGTCGTTGCAGACCAGCGTCATCAGCCGCTTCTGGTCGGCGGCGTCGTAGATCGAGAAATTGGACTTGAAGCCGAGTTTGTCGATCTCCTTGCGCAGGATCCGCACGCACGCCGAGTGGAACGTCGAGACCCACATGATCCGCGCCCGCTTGCCGACCAGGTGCTCGACCCGCTCCTTCATCTCGGCCGCGGCCTTGTTGGTGAAGGTGATAGCCAGGATCGAGCCGGGGTGAGCCTTGCGCTCCGAGATCAGCCAGGCGATCCGGCGGGTCAGCACCCGGGTCTTGCCGGACCCGGCTCCGGCGACCACGAGCAGCGGCGTACCCGCATGCATCACGGCCGCCTGCTGAGGCTCGTTGAGCCCCTCCAGGAGCTCCTCGCGCGACGGCCCGCGGCGCTTGGTCTCGGGCTTCTCGGGGGCAGCGACTGACTCCAGGCCAGGGATCGGGAACGGCGTACTCATCGTGCCTACAACCCTACGGCCCGGCACCCCCAGAACCCGCGTCCGAGGTGCGGCCTCCTACGTGTGGGCGGGTGCCCAGAAGACGGCGACGGCGACGTTCGCGATCGAGAGCGCGAGCAGCGCCCAGTAGAGGCCGTCGGGGATCTTGGGCTTGCGGGTGTTGATCATGACCAACACCAAGACGACCAGGCCGATCGCGAACTTCACGCCGATCTTGGCGTGGTTGACATCAGCATCGTCGGCCTCGAGTACGCCGACCAGCAGCAGCCCGGCGAGGAACGCCGTACCGGCGCCGTCACGCATCGGGCCGTTGACCTTCTTCTCGGCCTCGCGCCCCTGCACCAGCAGGCCGCCGATCAGGGCCGCGAAGCCGAGGATGTGCAGGAAGAGCAGGACGAGGCGCAGGGTCTCCATGGACCCGAAGCGTAGGGGTGGGAACCCCCCACGTCGAGAGATGAGGGATCACCCCTCATGCGTCGCATGGCCCCCGAGACCGAGAGTTGAGTCAACGCCGGATCCGCCGGCACCTTTCACTCGGATCACAAGGAGCCAGCCATGTTCCGCAAGCAGATCGCCGCAGTCCTCGGTACCACCGCTCTCGTCGCGTCCGTCGCCCTCGCCGGGTCCACGGGCTCGGCCCAGGCCGCCCCGGACAACTGGAACACCATGACCATGGTCAACGCCATCGACGACGAGCTATCGGGCAACGTCGTCGGCTACTCGTTCTCGATCGCTCGGGACGGCCAGGTGGTCTACAGCAACGGCCACGGCAAGGCGCGCAACAACGCGGACGGCAACGGCCGCACCACGATCGACATCATGAGCGCCACCAAGAACTTCACCGCCATCTCGATTCTCGACCTGCTCCACCGCAAGGGCCTGACGCCCTCCGCGAAGGTCGCGCCGTACCTGCCGTTCGGGTGGCCGCGGGACGCCAGCTGGAACGAGGTGACGTTCCAACAGCTGCTCAACCACACCTCGGGTCTGGGCCAGCAGCCGGTCGACGCCAACTTCACGCAGGCCGAGAGGGACCAGTGGGGCACGCTCAACGACGGCGTCCAGTTCGCGATGACCAAGCCGCTGGTGGTGGGGTCCCCCTGGGACTACACCAACATGAACTACGCCACGCTCCGGATCGCGCTGGTGGGCCTATGGAAGTCCCTCGACCCGGCCACGTCCGGCTGGATGAAGGTGGCGGACTCCGGTGACGTCGCGCTGAAGTACCTCAACGGCCGCTTCTTCACCCACTGGGGGATCGACCTGGCTGCCTGTGGGCCGGCCGACGTGAACACCGCCGCGAAGGCCTACGACATCTTCAACAAGTCGGAGCCGGGCGTCGCCAACATGCTCCTGGGTGAGGACCTGCAGGCCTGCGCCGGTCACCGCGGGCTCTGGATCTCCGCCGTCGACATGACGCAGTTCCTGGCCAAGGTGCAGAACGGCGGCATCCACCCCACCGTCCGCAACTGGCAGAACGACCTGGAGCTCGGCTGGGAGCGCGGCTCGAACAACGGCTACAACTACCACGGTGGTGACCGGGTCGGGACCTACCAGGTGCACACCTGCGTCGCCAGCTTCCCGGGCAACATCCAGGCCTCGCTGATCACCAACAGCGGCAACCTGACCAACCGGAGCGCCTGCCGGGTGCTGATCGACTCCTACAAGAAGGGCGCCGGGATCCCGTAGCCGCCCTGCCCGACTGAAGGCTCCTCTACGTCTAGAGGAGCCTTCGGTCATTTGCCGCACCCTCGGCAGGCCCCTAGAGGAGCCTGCGGTCATTGGCCCACCGCGTCAGTTCGTGGCGGGAGGAGAGCTGCAGCTTGCGGAGCACCGAGCTCATGTGGGTCTCGACGGTCTTGATCGAGATGAACAGCTCCTTGGCGACTTCCTTGTAGGCGTAGCCGCGGGCGATCAGCCGCATCACCTCGCGCTCCCGCTCGGTGAGCCGGTCCAGGTCCTCGTCGACGGCGGCGACGTCGATGGAGCCGGCGAAGGCGTCCAGGACGAAGCCGGCCAGCCGCGGCGAGAAGACCGCGTCGCCCTCGGAGACGCGCTGGATCGCTGCGATCAGCTCCGGGCCGGTGATGGTCTTGGTGACGTAGCCGCGGGCGCCGCCGCGGATGGTGCCGATCACGTCCTCCGCAGCATCGCTGACAGACAACGCGAGGTACCTCGGTGACCCAGACGTCGCGGCGCTAGGCGACGCGGCGGCTCTTCGCATCACCTCGACCCCGCCGCCGCCGGGCAGGTGCACGTCGAGGAGTACGACGTCGGGCTGGTGCTGCTGGACGGCGGCCACCGCGGTGTCGACGTCGGCCGCCTCGGCCAGTACCTCGACGGCATCGCCCAGCTCGGCGCGGACGCCGGCGCGGAACATCGCGTGGTCGTCGACCAGCACGACGCTTACGTTCTGCCCAGCCTTCTGGTCAGTCATCGCTCTCCTCCTCCAGCGGCATGTGCAGCCGGACCTCGGTGCCTTCGCCGGGCGCGGAGCGCACCTCCGCGGTACCGCCGTGTCGTTCCATGCGGTCGATGATGCTCCTACGGACACCGAACCGGTCATCGGCCACGGCGTCCAGGGTGAATCCCACCCCACGATCTCGCACGAACACGTCGGCCGCCTTCGGCGACACCTCGGCGTACACGTCGATCAGATCGGCACCGGCGTGCTTGGCGGCGTTGGTGACGGCCTCGCGGGTCGCGTTCACCAGCGGCCGCAGCGCCTCGCTCGACGGCCGGTCGCCGACAGTGACCACCTGCACCTTCACCCCGTGGCCGTCCTCCACCTCCGCGGCGACGGCCCGCAGCGCGGAGGCGAGGGTGGTCGCGTCGGTCGACTCCTCGGCGTACAGCCAGGCGCGCAGGTCGCGCTCCTGGGCGCGGGCGAGGCGGGCGACGGTGGGGCCGTCGCCGGCATTCTTCTGGATCAGCGCCAGGGTCTGCAGCACCGAGTCGTGCAGGTGGGCGGCCATGTCGGCGCGCTCCTGGCTGCGCACCCGCTCGGCCCGCTCGGAGGTCAGGTCGCTGGCCATCCGGAAGATCCAGGGGCCGACGCTGATCGCGAGGCCGGCGATGCCCAGGCCGGTGGCGAGGAGCACGTCGCGCGCCACCGACAGCTCGCCGGCCTGCAGCGAGAACACCAGCAGCGCGGCGAAGATCAGCACCAGACCGGCACCGACCCGGGCGTACGACGCCCAGCCGCCGCTGCCGAAGACCGCGCGGACCGGGTCCAGCCCGCCGGTGCCGTCCAGCCACCGCTCGCGCTGGGCCTCGTCGGCCTGGCGCCACAGCAGGGTCACGCCGACCACGCCGAGCAGCACCGGCCAGAACAGCGCGCCGCGCCCGAAGAGCGCCTCGATCATGAAGATCAGGCCCAGGCCGAGGGCGCCGAGGGCGATCGCCGGGCCGACGTCGACCAGCCGGCGGGCAGGGCCGGGCCGCTTGCCGGTGCGGGTGGCGCTGGCCAGGCCCGGCGCCTGGTCGTCGAAGCGGGTGTCGGCGGGCAGCACCATCCAGAGGCCGGCGTACAGGCCGACGCCGACGCCTCCGATCACCGCCAGCAGCACGAACGCGGCACGCACCCAGGCGACGGGCAGGGCAAGGTGCACCGCGAGACCCGATGCCACCCCGCCGACGATGTAGTCCTGGGTGTCTCGGGTCGCCCGGCGGACATCGGTGGGGCGCGCAGCGGTACTCATCGTGGCACCAATCGTCACACAGCGGCCGGGCTCGCTCCATGAGGCGTGACCCCTACCGGACCCTGAGTCGGCAGTGGTCGGCTTGTCCGGGAATCAGGGTGCTCCCCGATGGTTCCGGAGCCGGTACGGCGTCACGCTGGGTGTATGACGACAACACCTCCCGACGCCGCCCCCGCCGGCCCGCCCGGCGCACCGGGCGGTCATGGGTCTGGACCTCGGGTCAGCCGCGACGAGATGCGCGACCTCGCGCAGATCCGCCGCAGCAGTACCGACAAGCACGTCGCCGGCGTTGCCGGCGGCCTGGCCCGGCATCTCGACATCGACCCGGTGATCCTGCGCGTCGCCTTCGTGGTGCTCGCCCTGTTCGGCGGCTCCGGCCTGGTTCTGTACGCCGTGTGCTGGGTGCTCATTCCCGAGGAGACGACCGACCGGGCGCTGATCGACCTGGACGCCCGGACCCGGACCGCGGCGCTGCTCGGCATCGGCATCATCGCCTGCCTGATGCTGGTCGGTGGGTCGTGGGGGTTCTGGGACTTCCCGTGGCCGCTGGTGATCATCGGCGTGATCGTTTACCTGCTGATCAACAGGCGCAATCGCCGCGAGTCGGTGCCGCCGGGGCCGCCGGGCTTCGTGCCTCCGGTTCCTCCGGGGACCCAGGGCGCCGCACCGGGCTACCCGGTGTCGCTCCGCAAGGCCGGCCCGGCTCCGGCGTACGGACCGCCGACGTACGGGCCGCCGACGATGACCTACGGGCCGTCGCCCACCGCGCCGTACCAGCCCCCGCTGCCGCCGCGCCCGTCGTACCCGGTGCGGCCACCCAACCCGCGCAAGCGCGGTCCGATCCTGTTCTGGTTCGCGCTCGCGCTGCTGGCGCTGGCCGAGGGCCTGCTCGGCTTCGCCGACCTGGCCGGCCTCGACGTGACCGCATCGGCGTACCTCGCACTGGCGGTGGGCGTGTTCGGTCTGGTGCTGGTGATCGGCGCCTGGTGGGGCCGCTCCGGCGGGCTGATCGCACTCGGGCTGCTGACCGCGGTGGCGCTCGCCGGGGTGACCGCGGTCGAGCGGGTGGACGCGCAGGACGAGCGGGTCGTGCCGACCACCGCCGACGACGTCAACAGCGAGTACTGGCGGATCGCCGGCGACCTCGAACTGGACCTCACCCGGGTCACAGACCCCGAGCACCTCAACGGCCGGCAGCTGACGCTGGCCATCGCCAGCGGGAAGCTGCGGATCGTGGTGCCCGACGATGTCTCCGTAACCGTGGACGCCGAGGTGACCGTGGGCGGCACGATCGAGACGTTCGGGGCGCACGAGGAAGGCTCCGACATCCACGTGGACGACGGCGTCGACGGAGGTGTCGGCGCCCCCGAGCTGGACATCGACGCCTGGGTGGGCCTCGGCGAGATCGAGGTCGTCCAGCGATGAACGCAGCAACGAAGGAGAACCTGATGGATGACGCCACCGCCGTACCGTCCCGGTTCCGGGCCGGCTGGCACCCCACCAACGTTGGCCACCTGGTGATGGGCGTTGCCTTCCTCGGCATCGTCGGCATCTGGGCGCTGGTCGTCAGTGAGACCGTCACCGGCGAGGACATCCGCTGGCTGCTGCCGATCCCGTGGGTCGTTGCCGGACTGGCCGGGCTGCTGGTGATCGCGTTCAGCGGCCGGCGCCGGCCGGCGCCGCAGCCGGCCGCGGTGACAACGCGAGCCGAAGAGCCGCAGACCGAACCAGAGACCGACGACGACGACGACAACACCCGGATCATCGACACGGAGGAGAACTCATGAGCTACGCATCCACACCCCAGCCGGCAGCCGGCCCCAAGCGGCTAGCGCGCCGCAGCGACAACGCGATGATCGGCGGCGTCTGCTCCGGCGTGGCGAACTACCTCGGCGTCGACGTCACGCTGGTCCGGGTGCTGACCGTGCTCGGCGTGGTCTTCGGGCTCGGCAGCGTTCTGGTCGCCTATGTGATCGCCTGGATCCTGCTCCCCCAGAACTGATGTCAAGATAGGGCGCATGCCTCGGGTTTGTACCTTTTATCCCTTTCTGTTCGCCGCCGCACTGATCCTTGGTGCGGCGGCGACCGCATGTGACGCGCAGGGTGACGATGACGCGGTCGAGCCCGGCGAGGTGATCGAGGCGGGCGGTCCGAGCGTCGTGACCGGCACCGAGACCAAGGTCCGGGTGCCGACCGGCCAGCTCACCATCACGGTCGGCAACCCGGTCTCCGAGGTCGATCCCACCGAGACCGCGGACGTCACCGCACGAAGCGCGTCGAGCGGGGACAGCCTGGTGGGCGTCGTCCTGGAGTGGGACGGCGGCAAGAGCGTGCCGGACTGGCAGGAGCCGCTGCTGCCGCCAGGGACCATAGACCCGGTCGTCACCGTGGTCGCCGGCAACCATCGCACCGAGGTCGACGCGCCCATGCTGCCGCTGGCGGCGGCGTACTTCGTCGGCGTCGAAGGCGGGGCCGAGCCGGCGATCGAGATCGAGTTCGACGGCGTGACCCAGACCGTGGACGCCACCGGCAAGCGCGACGCCGGCGACGCGGCCGGCCTGTACGACGAGGCGACCGCGGCGGCCCCGGCGGAGACCCGCTGCGACACCGAGCGGCTCGAGGGTGGCGTCACCGCGGACATGACCTGCGCCTGGGGCGTGGGCGCGATGGCGTACGTCGTCGACGCCGGCTGGGCGCCGCACGCCGGCGTCTGGACCGTGGCGAGCATCCGCTCCAGCTACGACAGCCTGACCGTGACCGCGGACGGCGAGTCGCCGTCGTACACCGTGACCGGTGTCGACGACGCGTCGACGCTGGCCGGCAAGCGGGCCAGCGGCATGGTCATCCGCAGCGACCGGACCGACGGGTTCGACGGCGCCCTGGTCTTCGAGCCATTCATCAGCGAGGCCGACCTGGAGATCGTGCAGCGGCTCGACAGCGCGATCCGCAGCGGCGACTCGGGTCCGGAGACCAAGGACTTCGTGTTCCGGCGAACGGTGACCGTCGGCGGCTGACGCCGATCAGGTCCGCTCGGGCGGCGCCTTCGCAATCTGCTCTGCGGTCTTCGATATCGCCAGGGCGTACGGCGCCAGGAAGGCCGCCAGCAGGCAGACGAGGAGCTGAATTCCGATGTAGGCGCCTGGACGGGGCACTACCAGGGCGGCTACCGCCACGACGACGCCGACGAGGAAGCCGATGCCGCCCAGCTGCCGCGCGGGACGGGCGTTCGTCCGCACCCGCAGGAACGCCGCCAGCATGGTCACTTGGACGGCGATCTCGATGATCAGCAAGACCGCCATCCAGGCGAAGGTCGACCGCCGGTCGGAGTCCGACGTACCGGAGCGCGCCACCAGCGTGACGGCGACCAGGACGGCCAGCAGGACGGCGCCGCCCCCGAGCGCAATCAGCAGCGCCCGCTCGCTGCGTGGCCTGGTGCTCGCCATCAGATCGCAGACGCCGGCCAGCCGTTGGGGTAGTCCGCGCTCTCGCCCTTGAGGGTGTTGAACGTCGTGGCGGACGTGGACAGCGCGCCACGAAGGACGAGGGTGCCGGTGATGATGGCTCCGATGCAGACCACGACGGCCACGATCACCGTCGGCGGCACGGCAGGAAGGCCGAGGATGCTGACCGCCTCACCCGTGGCGGTGACGATTCCGATGATCATCACGCCGATGGCGACGACCAGAGCCCCCCAGAAGATGTAGATCGCCGTTGCCGCGGAGTCGAGGGCAGGCTGGATCTTGTCGGTGAAGGTCGCCTTGATGCCCTTGAGCGCGGCCTTCTGGTCGGCCAGCGCCTTGACGTAGGCGTCCTTGGCCGTGCCGCTCCACTTGTCGGCGTCGTCGGTCTGGAGGGTGCCCTCGTTGGCGGTGGCTACCTCGGTGTTGGTCTTCGACCCGACCTTCTCCCAGTCGTCCTTCGCATTGTTGAGCTCCCATGGCACGCCGAGGTTGGACACGATCTTGACGATCAGGTCCCAGAACTCGCCGAGCTTCTCGATGGCCTTGTCCCAGAGCGTCTTGAACTTGTCGACGGCCCATTCGAGCCAGCCGGGGACCTTGGACAGCAGTCCGTTGATCTTGTCGACGAGGGCGTTGACCTTGTCCTCGACCTTCTGCAGCAGCTCGTTGATCTTCTGGATCGTGGGGTGCATGTCGCCTTCTCTCTACGTGTGTGGGTGGTCGGACCGTGGTCGGCGGGTCAGATGACCGGCTTCCACTTGCTGGCGATCTTGTCCTTGGCGGCCTGATCGGTGCCTTCGTAGGTGACGCGGATCGCTTGCAGGGCGTCGCCCACCTTGTCGGTCTCCGTCACTCCGGCCTTGAGGATCGTCTCGATGTGCGAGCGCATCGCCTCGTAGTTCGTCACGGTGTCCACCAGGTAGCCCATCCACGAGAACTCGCTGGTCAGCTGGAGCTTGGCCACGATGTCGACACACTCCTGCAGCTTGGTCGAGGTGTCGTGCCATTCCTTGGCGTCATGGGTGAGGGCATCCAATGAGGCTTGCAGGGTCATCGGTCGTTCCTATCGCTGGTTCGGGCCGCGGTTAGCGGCCGGGCTTGGGGGTCGTGTTGTTGCCGAGCAGGGACTGGTACGCCGCGAGTCCGGTCGCGTCCATGATCGAGGCGAGTCCGGAGGCAGCCGCCTGGTCCAGCGCGGCTCGGATCGCCTGCGTGATCTCCCGGCTGAGGTTGACCTCGTGTGCGGTCGCGAGCCACTTCGGGTTGATCGACACCGCGGTGACACTGCTCTCGCCGGTGACCGTCGCGGTGACTCGGCCCTTGCCACTGCGGCCGACGTACTCCTGCGTGCCGTGCGCGTCGACGAGGGCCTCAGCGCGGTCGAGCCCGGCCAGCATCTCGTTCAACAAGTCCATCGTCTGCGCCAGCGAGGCGTCGGCCCGCTCGCCCGACTGGGCCTGAAGATTCTTGGAGAGCTGCTCGACCCGCGGGTCGAGTCCGGCCGGCCGCGCCGTGAACGACTCTGTCTCCTCGACATCGGACTGCACCTCGGCGTACTGCTCCATCCGCTTGCCGGCCGCGTTCGCGAGGGCCATCAGGACCGCGCTCCCCAGCTCCTCGGCCGAGATGCGGCTGCGCCAGCCCGGGTTGACAGTTGCGGACTGGAACGACCCGGTCTCCGAGAGCTTGACACTCACGCTCGCGGTCTCGTCGGCACCCTGCACCGGACTCAGACGCCGCGAGGTCTCCTCGGCTTGTTGTTGCAGGACATCGAGCTCCTCACGAAGCTCGTTCAGGTCGTCCACCAGCTCGCTCATGATGTCCTCTCGGTTCGCTGCCAACGTGGTCTTAACTTCCCTCACGTCCCGCTACCAAACGTCACGCCCCGGTACCAAACGCATTTCGGGACAGAATGACAATATTCGCAAACGCGAATGGCCCGGCGGGAAGCCGGGCCATCTGAGCGAGCTGGGTCAGTCGTCGAGCCAGTCCTGACGCGCGTCGACGGCGGTGTCCGGGTGGTCGGCGAACATGCCGTCCACGCCGGCGTCGAGGAACGCCTGCACCTCCGCGCGGGAGTTGCCCTTGGCGATCGGGTTGGTCCCGATCCGGAAGTTGGTCGCCATGAACTGGTTCTCGTCGCGGATCGTCCAGACGTGCACGATCAGGTCGCGGGCGTGGGCGTCGTCGACCAGCGTCGACGGCGCACCGGTCGCGCCGGTGGCCGGGTCACGGGGCAGCACCAGGTCCTTGTTGGCACCGATGCCGTCGGCGTACTCGGAGATCCAGCGCAGCCCGGCCGGGGTGAGCAGGTCCTTGTAGGTCCGCGGGTCACCGGCCGCGACCAGGTCGTACGGCGCGCCGCTGCTGTTGACGAGCTGGACGATCTGGAGCCTGGTCTTGCCTGCCAGCTCGCGCAGGTTGCCGGTCTCGAAGGACTGGATGAAGACCTTGTCCCGCTTGCTGTCCAGGCCGTTGCGCTTGAGCGTGCGCAGCAGCGGCTCCTCCAGCGAGAGCCCGATCGAGTCGAAGTAGGTCGGGTGCTTGGTCTCGGGGTAGATGCCGATCTTGCGCCCGGCCCGCTTCGACTCGCGCTTCACCAGGTCGATCACCTCTTGCAGGGTCGGGACCTCGAACCGGCCGTCGTACCGGGTGTTGTCGGGACGCACCAGCGGCAGCCGCTCCTTCGCACGCAGTGTCTTGAGCTCCCGGAGGGTGAAGTCCTCGGTCCACCAGCCGGTGACCTTGACCCCGTCGATGACCTTCTCCTTCTTGCGCCCGGCGAACTCCGGGTGGTCGGCGACGTCGGTGGTGCCGCCGATCTCGTTCTCGTGGCGCGCCACCAGGACGCCGTCCTTGGTGGAGACCAGGTCGGGCTCGACATAGTCGGCGCCGAGGCGGATGGCGAGCTGGTACGCCGCCAGGGTGTGCTCGGGTCGGTAGCCGGAGGCGCCACGGTGGCCGATGACGATCGGCTTGGTGTGGTGGAGGGCGGCGGACTTGGCGCTGTCGCTGGCGGCCGGGGCGGCGGTGGCCTGCGGGGCGAGCAGCATCGGGGCGGCAAGGGAGAGTGCCGCTGCGGCGGCGACTCGAGTGATGGTCAGCATGGGCCCGAGCCAAGCGGCATCGGGTGACATCGGCACCGAGCCCGGGTGAACCGCGGGTGACGGGGGTCCACGCTGTTCGCCAACCGTGATAGACCGGAGGTATGCAGCCGACACCACCCGGCTGGTACTGGGACCCGGGCAACCGTCCGGGCCTGTTCCGGTGGTGGGACGGCCACGCTTGGTCCGGCGAGCTGACGCCGGATCGCAACGACCCGCCGCCCCACCCGCCCGACCTGCCCGCGCCGGACGTCGACGGCCGCTACCGGGCCGGCGGGTTGTCAGTGCCGGCGCTGCCCGATCCGTGGCGCCCGTGCCCGGGGTACCCCGACATCGACGGCGTGCAAGGGCAGGAGGTCGTGGTCGGCAAGACGCCGCGCGGTCCCTACCTCGGTGCGATCTTCATTGGCGGCCTGCCCGCCTCGACCGAGTACGCCGGGCACCTCGACACCGCCGGGCTGGCGTTCGCCGACGCCATGCTGCACACCTACTATCCGCACGAGCGCCCGCACGACGCGCTCGCGCCCGAGCCGGCGACCGTCGACGGTCACGCGGCCTGGCGGCTCGCCGTACCGCTCGACGTCGACGACCCGGCCCTGTCGTTCACGACCGAGGAGGCGCTCTTCGTCCTCGTGGACGTCGACGCCGCCCGCCCCGGCGTGCTGTTCGCCAGCCTGCCGGGAGTCGCCGGCGTACCGTCCGCGGACGAGGTCTTCACGTCGCTGACGGTGTCTCGGGCTGCCTCGGACTGAGGGCCTATTTACAGACTTACGTGGTCACCGTCGGCGTTTGGTTGCGGTCCAACTCAGTGTCGGCGCCTATTCTTGCGCGTAACTGTGGTCAACGTTCTGTGGTTGCGGTCCATTAGTTTCTGCGGTGGAATCGGATATCGCCGTTGGGCATTCGCTCTACTGAATAGCGATTGTCGTGGGCTCGGTGGTGATGGTGTGAACAGAGGAGTACGCCGTCGGCGAGGTTGGTCTTTCCGCCTTTTGACCACGGCTCCCAATGATGCGCTTCACACCACGACGCCGGGATCGTGCAATTCTCGCCACGACACCGCTGGTCTCGGAGTCGCATGGCCTTGTGCTGGGCTCTTGAGAAGAGTCGGCGGGTGCGGCCGAAGTCGAGGATCTCTGACCTCCCGCCGAGCACCACCGGCACGATCTGCGCGGTGCAGGCCAGGCGGCGGGCCTCGGAGGCGGTGATCTTGTCGTCGGTGCCAACCAATCCGGCGGCCGCGAGGTCGCGGGCCAGCGCGTCGTGGCTGATGGTGACCATCACCGTGGTCGCGTCGCCGCCGTGCGCCGGGAGCCTGGCTGGGTCGAGGTGCTCCAACAGGGCGCAGAACGCCTGACCGCGCGCCCGGTGCTGCGGTGCAGAGTTGGCCTGCTGGCGAGGTGAGGTGAAGGCGTCCAGGTAGGTCACCAGCCGCGTCGCCGCGGCATCCGGCAGGATTCCGGACAGGCGGGTGGTGCCGTCTCCACGCCTGGTCAGCGTCAGGCTCGCGGTCTCCCAGGCCCGTTCTTCCTCTCGCTGCAGCTGCTTGGCCTCCTCGGCTTCGCCGACCTCAGGCGCGATCACGTCCAGAATCCGCCGCCCCAGCACCCGCAGTTGGTCCGGCCGATACTCCTTGGCTGCTTCGACCAGATGGTCCTCGGCCTGCACCAGCAACGCTGGGTCGAGATCGCCCGGGAGTTCGTCCAGCGCCCGCGCGATCACCTTGGCTTGGGCTAGGTTCACCGCGCCAGCCGCGATACCGGCGGCGAGTCGGGTCCAGCGGGTGTCGAGGGCGGTCGCCAGATGCTGCTCGGCTCGGCATGCTTGCGGGCTGTCTTGGGTCTGGTGGGCCAACCAGGCGGCCACGTCTCGGGCGCCGGTCTCGACGGCGACATCGTCCGCCGAGGCCATGATCCGTAGCCGCAGCGCGGTCAGTTGGACCTCTAGCCGGGACAGCGCGAGGAGCGCGTCGGCCTTGTCGCCGGTCCGCATGAAAGCGGGATCAACCTCGACAACTTCACTCAATGCAGCCTCAATAGCGGCAGCACAGGCGAGTACCGGATGCGGTGAATTGACGAGCATTCCTCCGGCACCTCCCCCATGGTGTACCGACGATGACTGACTACGTCAACAGTACATACGTTCGAGCGATAGTCAAAGGTTTGGGAACCGCAACCACAGACCGTTGACCCGAACAAACCGTAAGCCGAAAAGCGGCCGAACCAAGTACCGCAACCAACCGCCGACGGTAACCACGTAATTCTGCAAATGAAGCCCCAGCCCGAAACAACCCGGACAACAAAAGACTCAGGCAGCCTGGTCGCGAACAGCGAGCACCACATCAGGGTGGTCGGTGATTAGCCCGTCCACGCCGGCATCGAGGAATGCCTGCGCCTCCGCGGCCAGCGCACCGTGGTCCTCCGGGTCGTCACCGTTGCGGTGGTTGGTCGGCAGGAAGTGGTTCTCGGCGCGCAGGGTCCAGACGTGCACGGTCAGCCAGCGGCGGTGCGCGTCGCGGACCAGGCGGGACGGGCGGCCGATCATGCCGTCGGCGTCGCGCGGCAGCACCAGACCCTTGTGGGCGCCGATGCCGTCGGCGTACTCGTCGATCCAGGCGAGGCCGTCGGGCGTGGCCAGGTCGGCGTACGTGCGCGGGTCACCGGCCGCGACCAGGTCGGCGGGGCGCTTCCCGGACGACTCCAGCAGCTGTACGACGGAGACTCGCAGCCGGCCGGACAGGCGCCGCAGCACCGTCGGCTCGAACGACATCACCGTGACCCGCGACCGCGGGTGGTCCACCTCGTGCCGGCGCAGGTCGGCGAGCAGGGGCTCGTCGACGGGCAGCCCGATCGAGTCGAAGTACGCCGCGCTCTTCAGCTCCAGCATCACGCCGACCTGCCGGCCGCGGCGCGCGGACTCGGCGTGCACCATCGCGAGCACCTCGTTCAGTGACGGCACACCCGCCTGCCCGTCGTACGACGCGCTGTCCGGCCGCATCCCGGGGAGCCGCTCGCGTGCCGCCAGGTGCTTGAGCTCGGCGAGAGTGAAGTCCTCCACGAACCAGCCGGTGTGACGGGCGCCGTCCACGACCTTGGTCGTCTTGCGATCGGCGAACTCCGGGTGCAAGGCGACGTCGGTGGTGCCGGTGATCTCGTTCTCGTGGCGGGCGACCAGGACGCCGTCCTTGGTCGGGACCAGGTCGAGCTCGATGTCGTCGGCGCCCATCCGGATCGCGGTCCGATAGGCCTCGAGGGTGTGCTCCGGCCGATAGCCAGAAGCGCCCCGGTGGGCGACGACCGCCGGGGTGACCACGAGACTCGCGGTCCGCTGCCTAGCCTGACGGGGCAGGACGAGCGTGGAGGGAGGAGCCACGGCTCACATGCTTGCGACGCCGATCGCCGCGCCGGTGACCTCGAAGTAAATGGCGCATGAGCGTTCGGCGGCCGCATTGGCGAGCGGAACTTTCTTCTTGACCGGCGGCATCCAGAGAAGATTTTCCGGAGTTACCTCTATTGCCGTGCCGATCTGTAGGCACTAAGAAGTGCCCACCATCAAACTCGGGAGGGTCCCTTGAAACGCTTTCGTGTTCTGCTATCGGCAGCCGTGTGCATCGCCGCCGCCACCCCCATCGCCCTATCAAGCTCAGCGCAGGCCGCCGCCTATACCGACCAGCCGCTGACCCCCGCCACCCAGCTCGCGCCGAAGTCCGAACAGGCCACGCCGCACCGCGGCAAGACCGTCGTCGGTGAGCTCCGCACCGTCGACAGCTCGCTCTCATACGCCGTCAACGGACGCCGCCAGGTGATCACTCACCCGGGCGCGCAGTACATCAAGGTCCACTTCGACTCGCTCCGGCTGGCCCCGGGCGAGTCGGTCACGGTCGCCAGCGAGGACGGCGCCGAGTCGTACACCTACCGCAGCGACCCGACCAAGGCCGGCGCCCGCGGCAACGCGGGCTACACCACCGACGGCAGCGCCGGCTTCTGGGCGATGTCGATCGACGGCGACACGGCCGTGGTCACCCTGCGCACCGCCAAGACCTCCGGCGGCACGGTCGCCACGATCGACCGGTTCTGGCGCGGCTACACCGAGGCCGAGATCGACGCCCACAACCCGGCGATCGAGAGTGTCTGCAGCACCGATGCCCGCCGCGACGTCGTCTGCTACCAGTCCAGCCACCCGACCGAGTACGCCAAGTCGCGTGCGGTCGCGCGGATCCTGTTCAACGGCAGCGCCCACTGCACCGCGTGGCGGGTCGGCAACACCAACCGGATGCTGACCAACAACCACTGCACCGGCAGCCAGGCCGACCTGAACAACCAGGAGATCCAGTTCGACTACCAGTGCGCGACGTGCGGCGGCAACAACCCCGGCGCCGGCACCAAGGTCACCGGCGACACGATGCTGGAGACCAGCGGCGACGGCGGATCCGGGCTCGACTACACCGTGTTCTCGGTCGACAACTTCGACACGATCACGTCGTTCGGCACGCTCTACCTCGACCCACGCGCACCGGTCGCGGGCGAGCGGATCTACATCATCGGCCACGGTGACGGCGACCCGAAGGAGCTGTCGCTCTACAACAACACCCAAAACGACCCGAACGACGTCTGCAAGGTCAACAACGCAACCACGCCGGGTGCGACGCACAACTTCGACTACATGTGCGACACCTCGGGCGGCAGCTCGGGCTCGCCGGTCTTCTCCGCGGACCACAAGGTGATCGGCCTGCACCACCTAGGCGGATGCCCGAACGAGGCGGCCAAGATCAGCCTGGTGTACGCCCAGATCTCGGACCTGATCGACAACACGCCGCCGACCGGCCAGAACGACTTCTCGGTCGGTGTCTCCCCGTCGTCCGGCTCGGTGACCGCGGGCTCGTCGGTGTCGACCACCGTGTCGACCGCGACGATCGCCGGCAACGCGCAGTCGGTGGCGCTCTCCGCGACCGGCCTGCCGACCGGCGCGACCGCGACGTTCAACCCGACCACGGTCACCTCGGGTGCCTCGTCGACGCTGAGCATCGCGACCACCTCCGCAACCCCGGCCGGCAGCTACCCGATCGCGGTCAAGGGAACGGCCACCTCGGGCAGCAAGACCGCGACGTACACGCTGACGGTCAACGGCCCGTCGACCCCGGGCTGTGACGGTACCAACGGCACCGACGTCGCGATCACCGACAACGCCACGGTCAGCTCGTCGATCCCGATCTCGGGCTGCGCCGGGAACGCGTCGGCGACGGCCACGGTGGCGGTGACCATCCAGCACACCTACATCGGCGACCTCAAGGTCGACCTGGTGGCGCCGGACGGCACCGTCTACGTCCTGCACAACCGAACCGGGGGCAGCGCCGACAACATCAACCAGACCTACACGGTCAACCTGTCGAGCGAGGCCGCCAACGGGACCTGGAAGCTGCAGGTCAACGACAACGCGTCGCAGGACACCGGCAAGATCGACACCTGGACGCTGAAGACCGGTGGCGGCGGTACGACGCCGTCGTGCCAGCCGCAGACCAACGGCACCGACGTGGCGATCACCGACAACGCCACGGTCAGCTCGTCGATCACCATCGCCGGCTGCACCGGCAACGCGTCGGCGACCTCGAAGGTAGCGGTCACCATCCAGCACACCTACATCGGTGACCTCAAGGTCGACCTGGTGGCGCCGGACGGCACCGTCTACGTCCTGCACAACCGGACCGGCGGCAGCGCCGACAACATCAACACCACCTACACGGTGAACCTGTCGTCGGAGGCTCGGAACGGCGCCTGGAAGCTGCAGGTCAACGACAACGCCGCCCAGGACACCGGCAAGATCGACACCTGGACGCTCACGCTCTGAGTTGTCGGTCAGTTTCACTAGGTACCTTGTGAAACTGTCCCTGCCCGTCGGAAGTATCCGACGGGCAGGGACAGTTTCGAGCGGGCGGTGGCGAGGTCCAGAATGGCCACCATGGAGCTGACCTACCTGCCCGCGCTCGAGCATCCCGAGATCGTTGCCACCCCGGTCGCCGCGGCCCTGGCCGACTGGCCGCAGGCCGCCGAGGTGCAGGTCGCCGAGATCGACCCCGAGCTTGCCGACACCGCGGCGATGACCGAGGCGTACGGCTTCACCCTCACCCAGAGCGCCAACTGCGTCGTGGTGGCCGGCAAGCGGGACGGGGAGGAGCGGGTCGCGGCGTGCATCGTCCGCGCCGACACCCGGGCCGACGTCAACAACCTGATCCGCAAGACCTTGGGCGTGCGCAAGGCGTCGTTCCTGTCGATGGACCGGGCGGTCGCCGAGTCCGGGATGGAGTACGGCGGGATCACGCCGGTCGGGCTGCCGGAGCAGTGGCGACTGCTCGTGGACGCGCGGGTGGTCGACATCGAGCTCGCGATCATCGGCAGCGGCGTACGCCGGTCCAAGCTGTTCCTCCGCGGCAAGCTGCTCGCCGAGCTGCCTCGGGCCGAGGTGGTCGAGGGCCTTGCCAACTGACCGGCGCGAGACCAAAGACGAACGGCTCGACCGCAACTGGAACGAGCTGCTCCAGGAGATGCGGGTGATGCAGACCGGCGCCCAGCTGATCGCCGGCTTCCTGCTGACCCTGCCCTTCCAGTCGGCGTTCTCGGACCTCGACGACGCCCAGCGCTGGCTCTACCTCGGGCTGGTGATCCTGGCCGGCGTCACCACCGCGCTGATCATGGTCCCAATCGCCGTGCACCGCCGGTTGTTCGGACGCGGCGTCAAGGAGCGGTTGGTGCTGACCGCGCACCGACTGGTGACCGTCGTACTCACCGCGATCGGGCTGCTGATCGTCGGCATCACCACCCTGATTTTCGACGTCGTCGTCGACCGGACCGCGGCGTACATCGCGGGCGGCTCGATGCTGCTGACGGTGCTGGCGCTGCTGGTAGTGGTGCCGCTCGCCGTCGGCGGCGACGAATAGCTATCGGTGGGTGCGGGCGACCCAGTCGGCGAACGCGGTCAGGTAGGCGGCCAGGAAGTCCCGGGTCGCATCGTTGACCAGCGTCCCGGACTCGTCGAACAGGCCCGCCGCGCCGCCGACGTACGCCTCGGGCTGCTGCATCGTGGGCATGTCCAGGAACACCAGCGACTGACGCAGGTGATGGTTGGCTCCGAACGCCCCGATCGCGCCCGGTGAGACGCTGACGATGCCCGCCGGCCGCCCCTTCCAGGCGCTGGTCTGCTTGGGCCGCGAGCCGATGTCGATGGCGTTCTTGAGTACGCCGGGCACCGAGCGGTTGTACTCCGGCGTCACGAACAGGACCGCGTCCGCGGCCCGGATCTCCTCCCGGAACGCGCGCCACTCCGGCGGCGGCGACGCCTCGAGGTCCTGGTTGTAGAGCGGCAGCGTCCCGATCTCGACAAACCGCGGCTTCAGGCCATCCGGCGCCAGCTCGTGCAGCGCCTCGGCGACCTTCATGCTCAGCGACTCGCGGCGCAGGCTGCCGACCAAGGTGGCTACGTCTGTCACGGCTCCACTGTGTCAGTAGCCGTCAGGCCCGTCGATCTCGTCGGACCAGCTGTCGCGATCGCCCCACTCGTGCTCGTCGTACGACGAGTCCTCTGCGAACCGAGCCCGGTCGGCCTCGTCTCGGGTGGGCGCACCACAGGGCCAGATCAGCATGATCTGGCCGTAGTCGGGCTCGCGATGGCGGGCGTAGAGACGCACGCCCCAGCGTCCGGGCGCCGTGGTCAGCGGGTCCGGCACTCCGCGCGGCAGCTGTCCGCTGCCATCCAGGAGACGCAGCGGCCGGTCGGCCTCGATCTCGCACTCCACGACCGCGTCGGCGTGCCAGGTCTGGTCGCCGGGGCTGTGCTCGCGGACCTCTACGGAGACGTCGGTGATGCCCCGCAGCCCGACAGCGACGCCGAGGACACCAGTACCCGGGATCAGGGCCGGGGCCTCCGACCCCGGCTCAGGCGCGGCTGCCGAACCCCGCCAGCGCAGCTCGAAATGGCCGGCCGGCACCTTGACCGGACCGAACCAGCTCCGCGGCTCGCCCTCGGAGTACGGAACAACCGGGACTCCGGTGACCTCGTCCCAGCGCGGCCCTTCGCCTGCCGGCCGCGACGGCGCATCCGCGGGCCAGACCAGCACGAGGTGCTCCTCGAGTGCAGTCGCGACGTACGCGTCGTCGCGGACCTTGGCCTCACCGCGCGCGTGTAGGCGCAGATGATGGCGGCCGGCCCTGACGACGTCACCGCTGGGCGGATCGCTCGGCGCGTATTCCCAGCTGCACACCTGCAGGGACTCCGGAGCATCGAGCGTGACCTCGCTGACCCGCTCCCACTCCGACTGCCACGACTCCTCCTCGACGCCGGGCGCGTGGTCGCCGACCAGCACGCGAAGGCTGATCGGTCCGGATTCCGTGAAGGTGTTGACCACCGCGCGCCCTCCGACGGCAGAGATCGTGCCGAGATCCCCGAACTCTGGCTCGTCGACGTCGTCCTCGCCGGTGAACCAGTAGTGGTGGTACATCACGTCGACGTTCACCATGTCGTCCCGCTCGGTCCGCTGAGGTGCTCGCGGAACCAGGTGGTGATCTCGGCGACGGCCGGGCCGACGTACTCGGGGACGTCGTACAGGTCGATGTGCAGCTTCGCGGGCAGCCAGACGTCCCGCTTCGGCGAGCCGGCACGGGCGAACGCGGCGCGCGCCTGGTCAGGCGTGCAGTAGTCGTCGGCCTCGCCGTGCACCATCAGCCACGGCGTCGGCGAGATGAAGTCGCCGGCGCCGCCGAGGTCGACGGTGACCAGCTCGTAGATCGAGGCGGCGGTCAGCTGGTTGACCCAGCCGGGGCTGGCCGACCGCTCGGTGCCGTAGTACGCCGCCGGCTCCTCGCCCTGCATGACGGTGCCGTCGTGCGGGCCGCCGTCGACCGCGTTGAGGTACGCCGGACCGACGGCGTCCTCGGTCGCCTCGAGCTGGGCGGTGAGCAGCGAGCGGTAGCCGTCGCCCATCCCGGCCTGCATGCCGCGCGGGTCGTTGTAGCCGCCGGCGACCGTGGCCAGCGCGCAGATCCGCGGGTCGAAGGCGGCGGCGCGGAGCGCGTAGCCGCCGCCGAGGCAGACGCCGACGCAGCCGATCCGGTCGCGGTCGACCTCGGGCTGGGAGCGCAGGAACGACACCGCATCGCGCAGGTCGTGCAGCTTGCCGTGCGGGTCCTCGTGCTGGCGCGGCTCGCCCGCGCTGGCACCGAAGTTGCGGTGGTCGAAGGCGAGCGTCGCGAAGCCGGCGGCGGCCAGCTTCTCGGCGTACAGGCCCGCCACCTGCTCCTTGACGCCCGACAGCGGTCCGGTGAGCACCACGCCGGGGAACGGCCCGGCGCCGTCGGGCACCCGAAGCACCCCGCTCAGCCGCACCCCATCGCTGACGAACTCCACCGCGCGAGTCACGCCACGACGGTAGCGCTCACCTCAAGCCCGAGTCCGTACGCTGGCGCCATGACGAGCGACGAGACAGCGGTGACACTTCGTCCGGCGCGGCCCGAGGACGTCGCGCCCCTGGCCGAGCTCTGGTACGCCGGGTTCGTCGACGGCCATGTCGGGCACGTGCCGGAGGCGCTGGTGGAGGTGCGGACCAGGGAGTCGTTCGACGACCGGGTAACCGCCGCGCTCGACCACACCACCGTCGCCGAGGTAGCCGATGAGATCGCCGGCTTCGTGATGGTCGTGGGCGACGAGGTCGAGCAGGTGTACGTCGGCCGCGACCACCGCGGAACCGGCGTCGCCACCGTGGTCCTCGGCGAGGGCGAGCGGCTGGTCGCCCAGAACGGCCACGCCGAGGCCTGGCTGGCCGTCGCTACCGGCAACGCCCGGGCTCGCCGGTTCTACGAGCGCCGCGGCTGGACCGACGGCGGCGCCTTCGACTATCCGGCGAACACCCAGATCGGGCCGGTCCCCGTGCCCTGCCACCGCTACGTGAAGGCCGTCCGGCCCGGCTGACCGTGCGCGCGACGCGCCGCCGCAGCGCCCGCAGGTGTTCGAGGCCGGGCCGACCGCGCCCAACCGGCGTACCCGAAAACCTGTGGAGTGAGACACGGCTGTCTCCGTAGCGTTGAGGGGTGCGCAAACTCCCCCTCGACAACCCCGGGACCGCCGACCACAGGTCGCCGGTCCGGTTCCTGTGGTGGATGGCGAAGGGACAGTGGCACACCCTCGTTGTGGGCATGACCTTCGGCATCATCTGGATGTCGACCCTCGCGGTGATGCCCGCTGTGATCGGCCGCGCGATCGACCACGGTGTCGCGGCGCGCGACGGTGACGAGCTGCTGAAGTGGACCGGCGTGATGCTGGCGATCGGCCTGGTGCAGGCCGCGGCCGGCATCATGCGGCACCGGTTCGCGGTCACCAACTGGCTCACCGCGGCCTATCGGCTGGTGCAGGTCACCGGCCGTCATGCGGTCCTGCTCGGTGGCACCTTGCCGCGCAAGGTCTCGACCGGTGAAGTGGTCGCGATCGGCACCAGCGACCTTTCCCACGTCGGCCAGATCATGGACGTGCTCGCCAGGTTCGCTGGCGCGATCGCGTCGTTCTTCCTCGTGGCGGCGATCCTGCTGCAGACCTCGGTCGCGCTCGGGCTCGTCGTACTCCTCGGTGTGCCGTTCCTGATGCTGGCGGTCGGCCCACTGTTGCGGCCCCTCCAGCGCCGCGGCGCCCGCCAGCGTGAGCTGATGAGCGACCTGTCGAACACCGCCAGCGACATCGTCAGCGGCCTGCGGGTGCTCCGTGGCATCGGTGGCGAGTCTGTCTTCCTGGACCGCTACCGCCGCGAGTCGCAGCGCACCCGCCGCGCGGGCGTGGCCGTCGCCAAGGTGCAGTCGGTGCTGGACGCGCTGCAGGTGCTGCTCCCCGGCGTGTTCGTGGTGCTGGTGGTCTGGCTGGGCGCGCGGTACGCCGTGTCCGGGCGGATGACGGCGGGCGAGCTGGTCGCCTTCTACGGCTACTCAGCGTTCCTGATGATCCCGCTGCGGACCTTCACCGAGTTCGCCAACAAGGCGATCCGGGCCACCATCTCAGCCCGCCGGGTCTGCCGCGTGCTCGCGCTCACGCCCGACGTGGTCGATCCAGCCGACCCGGCGCCGTCGCCGCCGCTCGGCTCCGATCTGTACGACGCGCGCACCGGGCTGCGGGTGGCGCCTGGGCGGCTCACCGCGATCGTGTCGGATGACCCGGACGCGTCCGCTCACCTGGCCGACCGGCTCGGCATGTTCGCCGGAACGATCGATGACGACGTCCGCCTGGGCGGCGTGCCGCTCCCCCGGCTCACCCGCACCGAGGTGCGCGGGCGGATCGTGGTGTCCGACACCGGAGCCGCCCTGTTCAGCGGCCGCTTGGGCGACGGCCTCGACGTGCGGGGCGGCGGTGACCTCGACGCGGCGCTGCAGACCGCCTCGGCCGAGGACGTGCTCGAAGCGCTGCCCGACGGGCTGGACGCGGAGGTCGCCGAGCGCGGCCGGTCGTTCTCGGGTGGCCAGCGGCAGCGGCTGGTACTGGCCAGGGCGCTGGCGACCGATCCCGAGATCCTGGTTCTGGTGGAGCCGACCAGCGCGGTCGACGCCCACACCGAGGCCCGGATCGCGCGCCGGCTGACGAAGCACCGGGCCGGCCGGACCACCGTGGTCACCAGCACCAGCCCGCTGATGCTGGACGCCGCCGACACTGTCGCGTTCCTGGTCGGCGGCCGGATCGCGGCCACCGGCAGCCATGCCGACCTGCTGGCCGGCGACCCGGCGTACCGCGCCGTGGTGACCCGTGAGACCGAGCTCGAGGAGGCGAGATGAGCACCAGCCTGCCGGTGGCCGACAGCCGTTCGGTCCGCCGCTACGCGCGCGACCTCGCGCGCCGGCACCCGCGGATGCTGTACGGCGCCCTGGCGCTGCACATCGCCGCCGCGGTGGCCGGTCTGGCCGCGCCGCGGCTGCTCGGCGAGCTGGTCGGCGCGGTCGAGGCGGGCACCACCACAGCCCACGTCGACCGGGTGATCATGCTGCTCGCAGGGTTCCTGCTGCTGCAGACGGTGCTGACCCGCTACGCGCGCTACGTCTCGCAGACGCTGGGCGAGGAGGTGCTGGCCGAGCTGCGCGAGGACTTCGTGGAGAACACGCTCGCGCTGCCGGTCGGAGTGGTCGAGTCGGCCGGCTCCGGCGATCTGCTCACCCGCACCTCCCGTGATGTCGACCAGCTCGGATGGTCGGTGCGGTGGGCGCTGCCGGAGTGGACGATCGCGCTGGTCACCGCGGTACTGACCTTCGCCGCGGCGGTTTCGGTCGGCTGGTGGGTAGCGCTGCCGTGCCTGCTCGGCGTACCGCCGCTAGTGATTGGCCTGCGCTGGTACCTCGCGCGCGCCAAGGACGGCTACCTGCGCGAGTCCGCGACGTACTCCCAGATCAACGCCCGGCTCACCGAGACCGTCGAGGGTGCCCGCACCATCGAGGCGCTCGGGCTCGGTGGTGAGCGGGTGACCGCGATCGACGACGACATCAAGGACTCGTACGACGCCGAGCGCTACACGCTGCACCTGCGGACGGTCTTCTTCCCGTCCATGGAAATCTCGTACCTGCTGCCGACCGTGGCCACGCTGCTGTTCGGCGGCTGGCTCTACACCCGCGGCGACGCGTCGCTGGCCGAGGTGACGGCGGCGACCCTGTACGTGCAGATGCTGATCGACCCGGTCGACCGGCTGGTCGCGATCCTCGACGAGCTGCAGATGGGCGCGGCGTCACTGGCCCGCCTGCTCGGCGTCGCGCAAGTGCCGGACGACCGAGAGGCGACCGGCGCGCAGCCGCTCGACGAGAAGCTCTCGGCCGACGACGTGCGGTTCTCGTATGTCGAGGGGCGCGACGTGCTGCACGGCGTCTCGCTGGATGTCGGTGTGGGTGAGCGGATCGCGATGGTCGGGCCGTCGGGTGCCGGGAAGTCGACACTCGGGCGGCTGCTCGCCGGCATCCACCCGCCGCGAGCCGGCTCGGTCACCGTCGGCGGCGTCGGCCTCACCGAGCTGCCGCTTTCCGATCTTCGGGGACACGTCGCCCTGGTGACCCAGGAGCACCACGTCTTCGTCGGCACCATCCGCGAGAACCTCGCCCTCGCCGCGCCTCCGGGTGCCGGAGACGACTCGATCTGGCAGGCGCTCGCGGCGGTGGATGCCGACGAGTGGGTGCGCGCGCTGCCCGACGGGCTGGACGAGGTGGTCGGCTCGGGCGGCCGGGTCCTGACTGCTGCGCAGGCGCAGCAGGTAGCGCTCGCCCGGCTGGTGCTGGCCGACCCGCACACGCTGGTGCTCGACGAGGCGACCTCGCTGATCGACCCGCGCGCGGCTCGGCATCTCGAGCGCTCGCTGGCCGCCGTACTGTCCGGGCGGACCGTGATCGCCATCGCGCACCGGCTCTTCTCGGCCCACGACGCCGACCGGGTCGCGGTCGTCGAGGACGGCAAGATCGCCGAGTTCGGCTCCCACGACGAGCTGGTCGAGGCCCGTGGCTCGTACGCCGCCCTCTGGGACTCCTGGCACGGCAAGTCGTAACCAGCCCGGGAGGTCGGGCAGTTTCACTAGGTACCTAGTGAAACTGCCCCTCCCCGTCGGAAACTTCGCGTGGGCTGGGACAAATTCACTAGGTACCTAGGGCGAGTTCGGGCGGTCAACGCAACAAGAGGTCTTGGATGGCCTCTGAGGGGCGAGCGTAGTCGAGGCGTTTGCGGGGCCTGTCGTTGAGTTCG
>NZ_QEOO01000050.1 GCF_003121585.1 Nocardioides speluncae | reverse complement strand
CGCCCTGCCACTGGCCGCCGCCGGCCTCCTCAACCCGATGCTGGCCGGTGCCGCAATGGCACTCTCCTCGGTGTTCGTGGTCAGCAACAGCCTGCGGCTGCGCGGCTTCAAGCCACTGACCGACAGCGTCTGCTGACGCGTTGGCATCAGTGACCTCCGGCGGGCGGAGTGTGTCCCGGTGGCTCGCTGCTCGGGGTCTCGCGTCCGGGCGCGTGTCGGCCGGGGCCGTGTTCGCCGCCGCCGATCAGCGTCATCATCAGTACGCCGAGGATGGCCAGGATCGCGATGGTGAGGCCGGTGATCTTGACCCAGCGGGGCAGGCGCTCGGTGTCAGTGTGCGGGTCGGGCATGGTTGTTCTCCGATTGGTCATAGGTAGGCGAGGCCGTCGCGGACGGTGAGTCGGGATGCTCGAGTGGCGGCCGCGTCGGTGGCGAGCAGGGAGCCGAGAACGACGATGGCGACCCAGATCCCGGCCGCTACGGCCGAGATCCGGTAGGGCAGGGGCGCGGAGAAGAAGAGGTTGCCGAGCCCGTCACCGAGGACGGCGGTCAGGCCGAGGGTGGGCAGGATCGCGGCCAGGCAGCTGGCGAGGGCGAGGAAGAGCCCTTCGGCGATCACGATGCGGCGTACGGCCCTGGGCCGGGCGCCGATGGCGTGCATGATCGCGAACTCTCTGGTGCGGTCGAGAATGTTGGCGCTCATCGTGGAGGCGAGCCCGATGGTGCCAACCACGCCGAGTGGCAGTGCAACGCCGAGCAGGATCAGCACGATGGGGCCGAGATGGCCGGCGGAGATGGCTTCGCTGCGGCTGATCGAGACCGCCGACCTGACCTCGATCCCAGCGTCGGTCAGAGCTTGGCCGACGGCGGCGGCTACGGCTTGTCGGGTCTGCTCGTCGTGCGCGTCGGTGGTGATCCGCAGCTGGTTGGCACGCGCTGGTTGGCCGAGCGCTTGGGCGAGACCTTCGGTGGTGGTGTAGACCCCGCCGCTTCCGCCGGCGAGCTCCTCGATGACGCCGGTCACGCGCCAGCTGGTGCTGCGTCCGTTGAGGGTGAGCCGGACGGTGTCGCCGGAGCGGATGCCAGGCACGGTGTTCTTGCGGGTCAGCTGGTTGAGTACGACGGCGCCGGTCTCGCCCTCCCGGAGCCAGCGGCCGTCCAGCAGCTTTGGGCTGGTGGCAGCGAGGCGATCCCCCGGTAGCGCAGTCACCGACACCCGGCCGTGGCCCTGGTCGGGGTAGGTGCGGGTGATCGGGATCTCGCCTTCCCCGGCGACCCCGGCGGGCAGCACCTGGAGGGCCTCGACGGACTGGACGCCGGGCACTCCCTGCGCGAGCTCCGTGACCTCCTCCAGGGTGGTGGTGACGGCAAGCTGGACCTCGACGTCCCAGGTGACTTGTGACTTCTGTTCCTCGGTGATCGCCTCGGTTCCGGTGCTCAGCGACATTCCCGACACGAACACGGTGCCGGCTGCGGCCAGGAGGCCGACCGAGAGCAGAAACCTGGACGGGCGGCGCACGGTGTTGCGCAGCGCCATCAGCAGGCCGCGGTTGAGCCCGCGGATCCGGCCGATCCGGGCTAGGACGCCGGTCGCCGCATGCGGGGTGGTTCCGCCGCCGTGGTGGTCGATCGCGGCGCGCACGGTGGTGCGGCTGGTCCGCACCACGGGGACCACGGCCATCAGCGGAGGGAGAGCCAGGCCGATCACCACGACGACGGCATAGGTCCACCACGGGGGTGCCAGGCTGACCGGTTCGATGCCCAGGAAGCCCAGGAAGGTGCCGACGGCGACGCGGCCCAGGGCGACGGCTACCGGTACCGCGAGTGCCGTGGCAGCGAGCGCCACCACCAGGGTCGTGGCGAGGTAGTGCCGCCCGATCTGGACGGAGCTGGCGCCGGTGGCCTTCATGATCCCGATCTGGGGGATCTGTCGGGTGAACATGTTGTTGAGCATGTTCGCGACCAGGATCGTGCTCAGCAGCAGTGCCGCCGCGCCGCCGGCGAGCAGCGAGACGAGCAGGGCGTCGGCCTGCCACTGGTGCGGATGCTCGAACGGCTCGGGAACCTGGATCTCCCGGACCGTCACGCCAGCCTCCTGCTCCAGCCACGAGCCCACGTCGTTGGCCGCGGTCACGATCGCGTCGCGGTCGCGGGTGGGCTTGCCGGTGGCGGGATCGGGGACCTGGAGCTTGAGCTGGTCGAGCTCGGCCGCGCGTCCAGCGGTCCCAAGCGCGGTCGAGGCCAGGTAGCCGTGGCCGGTCTGCTCCTGCGGCGACGGGGCCAGGCTGGGGTCATAGACCGTTGCTGCGACCCGCACCCGTAGCGGGTCGCCAGCCGGCGTCTCCAGCGTGAGGGTGTCTCCGAGGCTCACCCCCAGCAAGGACAGGGAGTCGGCGCCGAGGAAGATCTCCTCGGTTGTGGGTGGCCACGACGCCTGGTCGACATCGAACCGGGCCACCCGCATCGCGTCGTCAGGACCGGCGGCGAACACCTGGAGCGGGATCTCGCGGATCCGGCCGTCGACCGTGACCTCGCTGGTGAACTGCGTGCGCGCGCTCGCGACCAGGACGTCGGGGCGGCGCTCCGCCTGGGCTGCGAGCGCCACGAGGCGCTCGGCGTCGACGGCCTGGTCGAGCAGGATCGTCGCCGAGGCCGGCTCGGTGCGCGCATAGGCGCCGTCGGTCTCCCGGCCGCTGGCCGACCACGCGAACAGCACCCCGCCGAATGCGGACAGGCTGATCGCGATTGCGATCACCATCATCGTCAGCCGCGGCCAGGTCGCCTTCAGGTCGCGGACCAGCTTGACCGTGAGCAGACTGGTCATCGCTGCGTGCTCCCCACCGCGCGCTCGTCGGCGACGATCCGGCCGTCGGCCAGCGTGACCTCTCGTCCGACCAGGGAGCGGATGTCGCGTTCGTGGGTGACCACCACGATGGTCCGGCCCTCGGCGTTCATCTCGGCGAACAGCCCCAGTACGTCGTCGGCGGTCGCTGAGTCGAGGTTTCCGGTGGGCTCATCGGCCAGGAGCAGAGGCGGATCGTTGGCGAGTGCGCGGGCGATCGCGGCCCGCTGCTGCTGACCTCCCGACAGGGTGCTGGGCAGCTTGTCGGCCTGTTCGCCGATGCCCACGCGATCCAAGAGCCGTTCCGCGCGGGCCCGGCGCTCGGCCGGCGACACCTTGCCGACGAAGTCCATCGGCAACATCACGTTCTCGACCACGGTGAGCGTGGGCAGCAGCTGGAAGAACTGGAACACCAGCCCGACGTGGCGTCCGCGCCACCCGGCAAGGCCCGACTCCGACAGCGTCCCCAGGTCGGCGCCGGCGACCCGCACCGTTCCGGCCGTGGCGCGGTCGATGCCGGCCAGCAGGTTCAGCAGTGTGGTCTTGCCGCTACCGGATCGGCCCACGATCCCGACGAATTCACCCTCGGCGACCTCGAGGTCGAGGTCGTGGATGGCCACAAACTCCCCGGAGTTCGAGGGATACGCCTTGCGGACACCACTGATCTGGATCGCGAGCTCCATGACAACTCTCCACCTTCGGGCCTAGTATGGGCGAACGCCCATAGACTATGGGCGAGTGCCCATTCTCGCAAGAGGACCTTCCGATGCCCCGTGGTGTAGCCATCCCAGAGCTGCGCGAGAACCTGTTCGCGGCAGCGGAACGACTCCTGCTCCGCGACGGCCCGAGCGCCCTGTCCAGCCGGGCGATCACCACCGAGGCAGCCTGCGCCAAGGGCGTGCTGCACAATCACTTCACCGACCTGGACGGCTTTCTCGCCGCGTTCGCCGTCGAGCAGTTCCGCCGAGCGCATGGGGACGTGGCGCAGTTGCACTGTCTTGTCGGCCGGGCGACCGTGGTCGACAACCTCCGGGCCGCCTCGACCACGCTGCTCGGATCCCCGCTTCTCGCCGTACACAGCGTGATCGCACTGCGGCCCACCCTCGCCCAGCGGCTCCGCGAGTCGGGAGGTCACCGGTCTCCCAACCTCGGGGACATCGAACGAGTCATCGCCGCCTACCTTGAGGACGAGAAGAAGCTGGGCCGAATCACGCCGGAGGCCGACACGGCCGCGATCGCGCTCGCGCTCGTCGGAACGATCCACAGGGTCCTGATGAGCGACCACGGGGACTCGACCGAGGCATGCGAGGCAGTCACCAGGGTTCTCGACCTGCTGTTGCTCGGCCTCACTGCCACGACTGAGGCCAGTGGCGAGCAGGAAGGCCGGCCGCGCTGACCGGCCAGTTCGACTGCGCTACAGCGCAAGCTCGATCAAGCCACCGTCGCGGCCCGCCGTCAGGATGAGTGCATGACCGTCGCAGCCGACACCTTCGTCGCCTTCGTGGACGCCCTCGCCGAGGCGCTGGACGATCACGCGGCCACCGCGGAGGAGCTGGCCGGTCGCCTTTATGTGTCTCGGTTCCACCTGGACCGGATCATCAGCTCGGTTGCGGGGGAGGCCCCGCGAGCGTTCCGGCGGCGGATTCTCCTGGAGCGCGCGGCGTACCGGATGATCACCACCCAGGCCCCGCTGATCGACATCGCGGTCGAGGCGGGATATGGCAGTCACGAGGCGTTTACCCGGGCGTTCGTGAAGGGGTACGGCGTGCCGCCGAGCGCGTGGCGGCGGTCTCCCGGGCACATCCAGCTCGAGGCGCCGAGCGGCGTGCACTTCCACCCACCGGCAGCGATCCGGCTGCCCTCCCGAGAAGGAGTCACCGCCATGGAACTGCTGACCAAGATGGTCGAGCACCACATCTGGCTCACCGGCGAGATGGTCCGGCTGGCCGAGCGGCTCACCGACGAGCAGCTCGACGAGCCGATCGAGCTCAACGTCGACGACGACCCGCAGACGATCCGAAGCCTGCTGTCCCGGCTGGTCGGCCAGATGGGCATGTGGAACGCCGCGCTGGCGAACCGTGAGTACGACTGGTCGGTCGAGGAGCACGAGTCGCTCTCGTCGCTGCGCGAGCGGCTCGCCGCCGAGGGGCCGACCTACCTCACCCACGTCCGTGAGGTCGTCGACGCCGGCCGCCTGGACGAGACGTTCGTCGATGCGCTGTGCGACCCGCCCGAGGTCTTCACGTACGGCGGCATGTTCGCGCACGTGCTGACCTTCGCCGCGCACCGCCGTACCCTCGTCGTCCTGGCACTCGGCAAGCACGGCGTCACCGACCTCGGCTGGGGCGACCCGATGCTCTGGGTCGCCCAGCCGACGGCGTGACCGCCGGGGGTCAGTACCGGATCAGCAGCCCGCGGAGGGCGGCAGCGGAGCCACAGGTGTCGCCGGCCTGGTTGATCCGGGTCACGGTCAGCAGGATGAACTGCCCGGCTCGGGTGCCGCTGTAGCGCCAGGTCGCGGTCTTCTTGGCCGCGACCAACCCGGACCCGCTGGGGAACGAGACCGTGCCGAGGATGCTGTCGCCCGAGAACCGCCAGCGGTTGACGAAGCTGATCGCCCCCGAGGAAGTGGGACCTGACTCGCCTTCGACCCGGAACGTAGCCCGGCACGGACCGCCGTTGCCGTGCTGGATGACCATGTCGGCGGAGAGCGGGCTGCCGGCCTTGTAGTCGGGCGGTACGACGAAGCTGTACGCCGCGGACCCGTTCACCGGCAGCACCACCTCACCGGCCGGGGTCACGCTGGCACCACCGGCGAGCGCACCGCCCTGGACCAGCACCGGGATCGTGCGCAGCGCGGCGTGGGTGTAGCCGCCGAGCCGGGACGCGTCGGGCGCCTTCTTGATGATGTTGTCGGGCAGCCGGCCGGTGGTCGGCCTGGTGGCGACCAGCTTGCCCTTGCGCTGCGCCGTACTCGCCCCAGCGCCGACGGCGTGCTTGCCGTCGACCTTGTCGGAGTTGTTGGCGTAGATCGCGCGGGCCTGCTCGGCGGCCGCGGGCAGGGACAGCCCGACCACCAGGCAGCCGGCGGCGACGGCGATGATCTTGACGTTCTCTCTGGACAGCATGGGCCGACGCTAGGGCCGGCGCCAGCCACTCCGCGGGCGAATGCGCACCTCCTAGGGCTCAAGGCACGACACTGTTGCGGTGGAGATCGCCTTCTACCTCGTCCTGCTCGCCGTCACCGTCCTAACGGTCACCGCGATCGCCGAGCGCTTCGACCTGGCGGCGCCGCTGCTGCTGATCGCGGTCGGCATCACCGCGTCGTACCTCCCGGGGATCCCGGTGGTCCATCTGCCCCACGACGTGGTGCTGCTGGGCCTGCTGCCGCCCCTGCTGTACGCCGCCGCGGTGCAGACCTCGCTGGTCGACTTCAACGCCAACCGGCGCCCGATCCTGCTGCTGTCGATCGGGCTGGTGGCGTTCACGACGGCCGGTGTCGCGGTCGTCGTACACGCCCTGCTGCCGGGCATCAGCTGGTGGGCGGCGTTCGCGATCGGCGCGGTCGTGGCTCCGCCTGACGCGGTGGCGGCCACCGCGATCGCGCGCCGGATCGGGCTGCCGCGGCGGATCGTGACCATCCTCGAGGGCGAGGCGCTGCTCAACGACGCGACCGCGCTGGTGGCGCTAAGGACGGCCATCGCGGCCGGTGCAGGCGGGGTGACACTGCTGGAGGTCGGCACGGACTTCGCACTGGCGGCAGGCGGCGGCGTGCTGTTCGGCCTGGTGGCGTTCATCGTGGTCGCCTGGCTGCGCAAGCGGGTCACCGACCCGCTGCTGGACACCGCGATCTCGCTGGTGACCCCGTTCGCGGCGTACATCGCCGCCGAGAAGGTGCATGCGTCCGGCGTCCTCGCCGTCGTGGTCGCCGGCCTGCTGCTCGGCCACAAGGCGCCGATCCTGCAGACCGCGCAGTCGCGGATCGCGGAGCGCATGAACTGGCAGACGATCGCCTTCCTGCTGGAGAACGCGGTGTTCCTGCTGCTCGGCCTGCAGGCGCGCTGGATCCTGCGCGACGTCGGCGAGTCCGAGGTGAGCGCGGGCCGGATCGCCCTGGTCTGCGGGGCCACCCTGGTCGCGGTGATCGTGCTCCGGCTGCTGTGGGTCTTCCCGGCGCGCTACCTGCTGGTGCGGCCGGGCCGTGACCGGGACAGCGGCCGGCGCCCCCCGGCGTCGTACACGTTCATCCTGGGCTGGGCCGGCATGCGTGGCGTGGTCACGCTGGCGGCCGCGTTCGTGATCCCGGAGGACACCGAGCACCGCGAGATCCTGCTGCTGATCGCATTCTCGGTGCTGGCCGGCACCCTGTTCATCCAGGGCATGACCCTGCCGTGGCTGGCCCGGCGGTTGCAGGTCCCGGCGCCCGACCCGAACGAGGACGCGCTGGCCCGGGCAACCCTGCTGCAGCAGGCGTCCAAGGCCGGGCTCAAGGAGCTGGAGAGGCTCGAGTACGACGACCCGCACGGCGTCACCGACCTGATCCGGCAGCGCGTGGACCAGCGCAACTTCGCGGCGTGGGAGCGGCTGGCCACCACGTCCGACAGTGAGCCACCGAGCGAGCTCTACGCGCGTGCCCGGCTGGCGATGATCGAGGCCGAGCGGGGGAGAGTGCTGGAGGTGCGGTCGTCCGGGCAGGTGCCGGCCGACGTGGTGGCCGACGTACTTGCCATGCTCGACGTCGAGGAGTCCATGATCGACGTGGCGTCGCGCGAACGGGAGGAGCTGGTCGTGACCAGAGCAGGAGTCAACCGAGGCGCGGGCTGTGCCCACCTCGACGAGCACCCCGCAGTCGAGACCGAGCCGTCGCCGGTGTGCGCGCAATGCGTCGCCGACGGCGGCACCTGGGTCTCGCTGCGCCAGTGCCTGCACTGCGGCAACATCGGCTGCTGCGACTCCTCACCCGCCCGGCACGCCACCGGCCACTTCTACGACACCACCCACGCCGTCATCGAGTCCGCCGAGCCGGGCGAGGACTGGCGCTGGTGCTACGTGCACCACGTCACGGGGTGACACCGCTTCGTCCCATGCCGCCCTGGACCGGGTGGCAACCCGGACCCCGGCTCTGCTTGGATCGGTGCGGCAATTTACTTCTCTCAGAACGGGGCGACGATGAGGCGGAGATCGCGACGGTGGTGCTGATCGGACTGGCAGCAGTGGGGTGCGGCGAGGACGACGGCGGCGGTGACGGGGACGGCGGTGGCACGGGCGAGGGCAGCAGCTCGACCGATGCCCAGGCCTCGCCGGAGGACCTGCACAGGGAGTTCGCGACCCGGCTGGCCGAGGCGGACAACGACGGTGTCTGCGCTCTCTTCACCGAGGAAGGCCAGGCTGCCTACGCGCAGTCGGCCGGTGCCGAGAGCTGCTCGGGCGCCGTGGATGCGGAGGCGGCCGACAAGGCTGACGTTGCCTTGGACTACGCCGACGCGTTCGACGAGGACTACCCCGAGGTGACCGACCAGTTCGCCGACTGGGGTGGTAACGCCTGCCGCCTCGGAGGCTTCAAGGCGAAGAAGACCGACGACGGCTGGCTGCTGATCGACCACGAGCCCCAGTACGGCACCTGCGGCGGCTGACCCGTCCCCGGCTGGGGGGCGCCGACTATCCAGATTTAGGCCACGGAGTACTCGTCCACGCGGGTGTCGGTGAGGAACATGACGACCTCGCGGAGGACGCCGGGGTCGCTGATGATCCGGTTGTGGCCTAGGCCGTCGGTGCTGACCAGCTCAGCGTCGGGGAGGGCGTCGACGAGCGCGACGGCGTCGGTGTACGGCGTCTGCCGGTCCTTGCGGTCGTGCAGGACCAGGGTCGGCAGCGGGTCTGCGTAGCTGGCCTGGATCCGGGCGTCGAATTCGTCGACCGGGATCCTGACCCAGTCCTTGGTGAGCCGGTCGAATGCGGCCTTGGTGCGCGGCCCGATCCCGAGCGCTTCCTGGAACGCCGCGAACAGCGACGCCGCCTCCACCATCGGCGCCAGCAGCACCAGCCGTGCGGTCCCGGTCCAGCCGAACCGAAGCGCGAGGTAGGTCGCGATCGTGCCCATCGAGTGCGCGACCACGGCATGCGCCGGCCCGAACTCGGCGGCCATCGCGTCCAGCGCGTGCCCGAGCTCGATTCCGTTGGTACGGCGGCGGCCCTGCAGGCCGGGGTCGGACTCGCCGTGACCGAGGCCGTCGAAGAGTACGACGCGGTACCCGGCCGCGGTCAGCGGCCCGACGTACGCCGCGAACTGGGTGCAGTTGCCCGCCCAGCCGTGCACGAAGTAGATGACCGGGCCCTCGCCCCAGACGTGGCCGCGGACGGTCTGGCCGCCGACGGTGACCGAGACCTTTCGGCCGCCGTCGGGCAGCGGGACCCGGCTCGGCCCGGCCGGCACAGAGAACCACAGGTGCCTGGCCAGCCGCCCGCCGAGCGACGGTGCGATCACCTCGGCTGTGCGGAAGAACCTACGCAAACTGACATTTTTAACACGAACGGTCGTACTTTTTTTGAAGGACACCTTGGCCATGAAGAGAACTCCTCGTTGAGTGGTTAGGTCGGGCGGGCCGCGGCGAGCAGTGACTCGAACGCGGTGCGTACGCGGTTGGCCGCCTGCTCGTCGTGCAGCAGCCGGACGTAGAGGTGGTAGCCGACGGTGATCGCCTCGAACTCGAAGGCGAACTGCTCCGGGTCGAGGTCGGCGCGGAAGTGGCCCTCGGTGACCGCCATCCGGGTGACGCCGACGACCAGGTCGCGCCACTCCTGTTTCTGGCCGACGATCGCGTCCTGCATCGGCCCGGGCTGGTCGTCGTACTCGAAGGAGGCGGCGACGAAGATGCAGCCACCGGAGAGGGTGTCGGTGGCCCAGTCGAGCCAGCGGTCGAACAGCTCGCGGACCCGCGGCTCGCCGCGCGGCGCGCGCAGCGCCGGCCGGATCACGACGTCGACCATCTGCTGGCGGGCGTGCTCCAGGGTCTGCAGCTGGAGCTGCTCCTTGGAGCGGAAGTGGGCGAACAGGCCGCTCTTGCTCATGCTGGTCACGTCGGCGAGGTGACCGATGGTGAGCGCATTGAAGCCGACCTTCGACGCGACCTGGGCGGCCTCGTCGAGAATCGCGGTCTTGGTCTCCTGACCCTTGCTCACGAGTTCGAGAATAGCACGACCGTGCTCAGTGCTGATCTGACCAGCCGCACCTCCCAGGTGCCGAGCCGCTCGTACAGCTCCCGGGACCCGTCGGTGACGAAGCCGTTGCGCTCGTAGAACCGGCGGGCCCGGGCGTTGTCCTCCAGCACCCAGAGCGAGCACGCGTTCGCGCCGAGTACGGCGTCCAGCAGGGCCTGGCCGAGCCCGCTGCCCCACCACGCCTGCCGGACGTAGAGCGCGTACAGCTCGTCCGCATGGGCGAGGTCGGGGTCCCGGCACGGCCCGGTGACGCCGAAGCCGACCAGACCGTGGCCCTCGTGTACGGCGAGCTGCCGCGGCGGCCCGGCGGCGAGCTGCTGTCGCCAGCGGCTCTCCCAGTCGGCTTCGTCGGCGGTGGCCTCGGTAAGGCGCCCGGGGTCGGCGTACGGCGCGTAGGCCTCCTGCCAGCACGCTCGATGCAGCGCGGCGCCGGCCGCGGCGTCGGCCTGCGTGGCCGGACGGATCCGGACTCCCGGCGGCAGCGCGGTCATGGTGCCTGATCCTGCCATCGCCTGATTCTGCCAACACTTTCTCCGGTTCCGGGGTATCGCTCGCGACGATCGCTCAGCAAGATGTGCGCAGTCTTGCCCCATCTTCCTGTCTCGGAACGGAGTCTCGGATGTCTCGTACCTCAGCTCGCGTCCGTCGGGTCGGCATAGCCGGTGCGCTGGCGGCGCTCACCGCCGGGTTGGCGCTCGCCGTGCCGGCCCAGTCGGCGCCGTCGGTCGCAGGCGACCCGGTCCCGTACGACGGCAAGAACGCGAGCCCGTCCAAGCCCAACGCCTCGCTGGCGGAGGTGCGTGGCTGGGAGGCCGGGCTGCGGTCCTACTTCGTGATCACCGACCCGGCCAAGGTCGCCGAGGGCAAGGCGGCCGTGACCGCGGCCGACGGCACCGTTTTCTCGTCGTACGACGCGATCGGGGTGATCGTGGCGCACTCGACCTCGGCGAGCTTCGCCTCGACGGTGCGCGGCAACGCCAACGTGCAGCAGGTCGGCGCGACCCGGACGAGCGACGTACCGCAGGAGGCGTACGCGCCGACGATCCCGTCGTCGCCCTCGCAGAGCACGCCGACCGCCAGCGAGACCAACCGCTGGGACATGACCCAGATCAACGCCGACGACGCCTGGGCGATCGACACCGGCTCGCCGTCGGTGACCGTCGGCGTCCTCGACACTGGGGTCGACGACCAGCACTACGACCTCAAGGACAACTTCGACGCCGCCAACTCGGCGTCCTGTGCCTACGGCAAGGCCGACAGCCGCGCGGGCTCCTGGCGCGACACCGACCAGCACGGCACCCACGTTGCCGGCACCATCGCCGCCGCCAAGAACGGCAAGGGCATGATCGGCGTCGCCCCGACGGTGAAGATCGCCTCGGTCCGGGTGGCGGAGACCCCGAGCGGCCTGTTCTTCCCCGAGAACACCGTGTGCGCCTTCATGTGGTCCGGTGACCACGACTTCGAGGTCACCAACAACAGCTACTACACCGACCCGTGGATGTACCTCTGCCCGACCAACGTCGACCAGGCCGCCATCACCGAGGGCGTCAAGCGGGCCACGGCGTACGCCGTGGGCAAGGGCGTGGTCAACGTCGCCGCCGCCGGCAACGACTCGACCGACCTGGCCAACAAGCCGTCCAGCGAGTCGTCGAGCCCCAACGACTCGACCCCGGTCAGCCGTCCGATCACGACCGCGTGCCTCGACGTACCGACAGAGCTGCCCGGCGTGGTCACCGTGTCGTCGCTGACCTCGACCCAGGCGCTGTCGTCGTTCTCCAACTACGGCCTGAACAAGATCGACGTGGCCGCACCCGGCTCCAGCGTCTACTCGACCGTCCCCGGCGGCGGCTACGCCACCCTGTCCGGCACCTCGATGGCCTCGCCGCACGCCGCCGGCGTTGCCGCGCTGCTCGCCGGTGAGCACCCGGACTGGACGCCGACCCAGATCCGCGACGCCCTCGGCGCGCAGGCGATCAACCTCAACAACCCGACCAAGTTCGGCTCCGGTGAGGTGGACGCGCTCAAGGCGGTGCAGAGCGGCACCGGCAACACCGTGACGGTCACCAACCCGGGCGCGAAGACCGGCACCGTCGGCACCGCGGCGTCGCTGCAGATCACCGCGTCCTCCTCGGGCGCCGGCGAGACGCTGAGCTACTCGGCCACCGGGCTGCCGACCGGCCTGTCGATCAACGCGACCAGCGGGCTGATCTCCGGTACGCCGTCCGCGGCCGGCACCTTCAACGCCACCGTCACCGCGAAGGACTCGACCCAGGCCACCGGCTCCATGTCGTTCACCTGGACGATCAGCGGCGGCACGGCTCCCAACGTGCTGACCAACGGGGTCCCGGTCACCGGGATCTCCGGCGCCCGGGGCTCGGCGACCCGCTACACGCTGGTGGTCCCGGCGGGCGCGACCGGGCTGCGGTTCACGCTGGCCGGCGGCACCGGTGACGCCGACCTCTACGTGAAGTTCGGTACGGCGCCCACGACGAGCAGCTACGACTGCCGCTCGTGGAGCTCCACCAATACCGAGACGTGCAACATCACCACGGCTCGGGCCGGCACGTACCACGTCCTCGTCCAGGGCTACGCCGCGTACTCCGGCGTCACCCTGACCGGCCGCTTCACCCAGCCCTGATGTTCAAGTCGTGGGTCTCAGAGGACCCGAACTCATCCCCTGAGGCCCACGACTCCCGGGCTAGCGTGGGTCCCATGCGGATCACCAAGTTCGGGCATGCGTGTGTGCGGGTCGAGCACGACGGGCACGTGGTGGTGCTCGACCCCGGCATGTTCGCGACACCGGATGCGCTGGACGGGGCACACGCCGTACTCATCACGCACGAGCACCCCGACCACGTCGCTGTCGACCTGCTGCGCGACTCCGACGCGGCGGTGTTCACGATCGGGGCCGTCGCCGACAAGATCCGGGCCGAGTCGCCCGAGGTCGCCGAACGGGTCACTGTTGTCGGGCCGGGCCAGGTCTTCGAGGCGGCTGGGCTGCGGGTGCGCACCGTCGGCGAGCTGCACGCCGTGATCCACGCGGAGTACCCGCGGGTGTTCAACTGTGGGTACGTCGTGACCGCCGGTGGCTCGCGCCTCTACCACCCGGGCGACGCACTGGAGGAGCCCGGCGAGCCGGTCGATGTCCTCTGCCTGCCCGTCTCCGCGCCGTGGATGCGCGCCAGCGAGGCAATCGACTTTGCCCGCCGGGTCACCGCCCCGCGCAACCTGGCGATCCACGACCGGGTCTACTCCGAGTTCGGCGCGGCCGTCTTCGACACCCACGCCGGCAACTTCCTGCCTGCCGCCGGCCTCGCCTACCACCGGCTGGCCGACGGCACCGACCTCCCGTGAGATCGCTCGCGCCCGACATGGACGCGAACGTGGCCGCGGCCATCGACGAGCGGCTCGGCGGCGTGGCGCGCGACCACGGCGTGGCGGTCCCGTGGGCCGTCGAGAGCGGCTCGCGGGCGTGGGGCTTCCCGTCGCCGGACAGCGACTACGACTGCCGGTTCATCTTCGTCCGGCCGATGTCGGCGTACGCCGCCCCGTGGCGGGAACGCGATGTCGTCGAGACTCCGCTCGACGTCGTACTCGATGTCAACGGGTGGGACCTGGTCAAAGCTGTCCAGCTCGCCGTCGGCGGCAACGTCACCGTCGCCGAGTGGCTGCGCTCGCCGCTGGTGTACGCCGGGGAGACCGCCTTCCGCGACGACCTGCTCACGCTGTTCGAGGCAGTCGCCGATAGGGCCGCCGTTGGGCGCCACTACCTCCACGTGGGCCGCGACCAGTGGGTCCGGTCCGGCGCGGCCGACGGCGACGAGGTCTTGTTGAAGAAGGTCTTCTACGCGCTGCGCCCGGCGTGCGCCCTGCACTGGATGACGCTCCACGACGGCACCGCGCCGCCGATGAACCTGCTTGAGCTGCTCGCAGAAGCGCCGCCAACGGCCGCCGTCGCCGAGGCGATCGCCGAGCTGGTCGCTGCCAAGGCCGTGACCCGCGAGCTGGGCGTGGGGGCCGACCCCACCCCGATCCGCGACTTCGTCGCCACCCAGTTCGCCGCCGGCGAGGCGTCGTACGAGCGCGTCCCGCCCACTGACCCGGACGGCGCCCGTGCCACCGCCTCCGCCGCCTTCCTCGACCTCGTCGAGCGCTGGGCGGACCCTCTCTCTGATCCGGCACGCCCGGACCGTCCAGGACCGAACTGCTCCGGCCGAGGAGTGGTGTCTGGACCCGGCGGGCCTGAACGAGGTCGCCGCGCTCCGTGACCGCCTCGCCGGCCGGACTATCCACTGGTACGCCTCCGACGAGCCCAAGGCACTCGACACCGCGGCTGCCCTGACCTCCGAGCCCGTCACGGCGGTTGCCGGGTTCCGGGAGGTGCAGCGCGGCGGCTGGACCGACGACTACGACCAGCTGGTCGCCAAGCTCTTCGCCGACCCCGACCGCCCGGCCGCTCCCGGCTGGGAGACCGGCAGCGACGCGGTCCGCCGCTTCGACGCCGCGGTCCGCAACATTCGGGCCAGGCATCACGCCGAGGAGGAGGTTGCAGTCGTCACTCATGGACTAGTCATCTCACTCTGGCGGGCCTATCGCGCGGGTGCGACCGTGGACCTCGCCGGGTGGCGGGCCCTTCGCTTCCCAGACCTGATCGAGCTGGACTGAGCCACGCCGGTCCCACGGATAGGCAAACGGGCGCCGATCGGGCCGAAACCCGGCCCGCTCGGGTGTGTTTGCCTACTGGCAGGGCCCGTCGGCGTGGCGCCGCGCCTCGGCGTTGGAACGTGCCAACGTGGGGACATGAACACCTCCGACCGACTGCTCCACAACGGTGTGGTGGCGATGTGCCCGGACTGCCGGGACGAGCGGCTGCTCGTCCCCGTCGACGCGTTCGAGTACTGCTGCACGACCTGCGACGCCGCCGTCCTCCTCTTCGACGAGGCCGTGAACACCGCCGTGCGGGAGCGCGCAACAGCCTGACCTCTAGCGGACAAGCCCGGTGACACCGGGCTTGTGCCGAGGGCACGGTGGGGATCCGTCCCCACCGTGAGAGGAATCTCGGCTATGTCCCCCACGAAGACCCGGCTTCGCGCGCTCGCAGCGACGGCCGCCGCCGCACTCACCACTCTGGCCCTCGCCGCACCACCGACCAACGCCGTCGACGTACCGTCCGACCGCGACAACCGCACCGACCGTACGCCGACCGCCGCCGCCAAGCGCGAGGGGGTGACCACCGCCAACGGCGGCTACCTCGGCTGGAAGACGCCCGAGACCGGCAACGCACCGGAGGCCCAGACCCGCCTCGCCGCGACCGTCGCCGGCATGGACGTGGCCAGCTACCAGGGCAACGTCAACTGGGCGTCGTGGTGGAACGCCGGCAAGCGGTTCGCCTACGTCAAGGCGACCGAGGGCAGGTACTACCGCAACCCCTACTTCGCCCAGCAGTACAACGGCTCCTACAACATCGGCATGATCCGCGGCGCCTACCACTTCGCCAACCCGAACGACTCCAGCGGCCGCGCGCAGGCCGAGTACTTCGTGGCCCGCGGTGGCGGCTGGTCCCGCGACGGCAAGACGCTGCCCGGCGTGCTCGACATCGAGTACAACCCGTACGGACCGTCCTGCTGGGGCATGAGTGCGTCCCAGCTGGTCAGCTGGATCCGCGACTTCACCACCCGCTACAAGCAGCTGACCGGCCGCGACGCGGTGATCTACACGGCGTACAACTGGTGGTCGCCGTGCACCGGCAACTCCACCGCGTTCAACACCACCAACCCGCTGTGGGTCGCCCGGTACTCCAGCTCCCCGGGCACGCTTCCGGGCGGGTGGCCGTTCTGGACGTTCTGGCAGTACACCTCGACTCCGCTCGACCAGAACTACTTCAACGGCTCCTACGACCGGCTGAGGGTGCTCGCCAACGGCGGCTAACGCTGAGCAGCGGCGGCCGGAGGGAGGTCGGCGAGCAGCTGAACCAGCTCGGTCCGGCTGAACTCCGGCTCGTCGCCCGCACGGACCTCGTCGAAGATGTGCACGGCCTGCTCCCAGGCCGCGCGGGCCCGGTCGGGATGGCCGAGCGCGAGCTGGGCGCGACCCACGTTGACCAGGACGGCGCCTTCGGCCCAACGGTTGCCGGCCTCGACGAAGTACTGCAGGGCGGGCTGGAAGCACTCTGCCGCGTCGTCGGGCCGGCCCTGCGCGAGGCGAACCAGACCGAGCGTGTCCAGGACGCTGACCTCCTCATCGTGCCTTGCCAGCTGCCGATGGATCTCGATGGCCTGCAGGCAGGCCTCGGCCGCCTCGTCGTACCGGTGCGTCGCGAGGTAGGCGTAGGCAAGGTGGTTCAGCGGCGTGGTCAGCTCTCGCGAGTTGCCTGTCCGGCGCGCCAACGCGAGCGAGCGTTGGGCGTAGTCGGCGGCCTCGGCATGCTGGCCGCGACGGACACAGTTCGCACACAGGTTGGCGAGAGCGGCGATCTGACCACGCTCGTGCTTGCTGTGCTCGAAGAGGGCAAGGGCGTGCTCGAAGTGAGTGTGCCCGGTGCCGAAGTCCGCGAGCTGTCGATGAGCGAGGCCGAGGAGGTTCGACACGTGCGCCTCGGCCTGGACCTCGCCCGCCGCGCGAGCAGCGTCCACGGCAAGTGTGGTGAGCCGCAACATCTCGTCGGCCGGCGCGGCCCGGCCCCCGGGGCTCCACACTGCCTGTACCAGCCGGTAGGTGGCCTGGTGGTGACCTGCAACGGTGGCCGCATAGACCGCCGCGATCAGGGTGCCCATCTCCGCGTCGCGCCAGGCCGCGGCCTGAGCAGAGTCTGCGAACGCCATCGGCTCGATGTCGCACTCGTACGCATCGCTGGGGACCAGTGGCGGATCCAGGTTGAGTGCCCGCTTCGCGGCAGCGGTCGAGTGCACCAGCCAGTCGAAGAGTCTCACGATCGCGGCACGGCGCTCGTCCTCGCCGTCATGTGCCTCCGCGAGCTCGGCGGCGTAGGCACGTACGTGGTCGTGGAGCTGGAAGCGGCCCCCGGCGCGCTGGTCGATCAGGCTGCGGTCGACCAGGCGGTCGAGGAGACCGCGCGCCTTGCTGAGCGACGTACCGGCGAGCGCGGCAGCTGCCGGCGCGCTGATGTCGGTTCCGGGCGGCAGCCCGAGCAGGCGAAACATTCGGGCGGTGTCGGCGTCGAGTGCCTGGTAGGACCACGAGAAGACCGCGCGCAGGTTGGTGGTCTCGTCGTCGCCGGCATCGAGCGCGGCCAGCCGGTCGCGTTCGTCGCGGAGCTCGGCGACCACGCTGTGCAGACCACCCGTCGCCTGGCGGGCGGCGCGCTCCGCGGCGATGACCAGGGCGAGCGGAAGGTAGCCGCAGGCCCGCGCCAACTCGGACAGGTCAGCGGCGCTGCCGGGCGCGTGCAGGTCGCCGAGCCGGCTCAGCAGCAGCGCCTCGGCCTCCGCCTCGGACAGGGTGTCCACGGCGATCCGCCGGGCGCCCTCCCGGGCGGCGAGACCGCGGAGCTGGCCGCGGCTGGTCACCAGCACCACCGACCCGGAGCCGGGCAGCAGCGGCCGGACCTGCTCGGCGCCACGTGCGTTGTCGAGCACGAGCAGAACGCGGCGGCCTGCCAGCAGGCTGCGGAACATCGAGCTCCGGCCGTCGATGTCGGCCGGGATCTGGTTGCCGGGGACGCCGAGACCGCAGAGGAGTATGTCGAGCGCGGTCGCCGGCGACAGCGGCTCGCCCGGCCCGAATCCGCGCAGGTCGACGAAGAGCTGGCCGTCGGGGAACTCGCCGCGGACCTGATGCGCCCAGTGCAGTGCGAGCGTGGTCTTGCCGATGCCGCCCAGCCCGTGCAGCGCCAGAATCTCGAGCTGGTGGTCCGGGCCGCCGGCTTCGGCCAGGTGCTTGTCCAGCAGGCGCAGCACAGTGCTCCGGCCGGTGAAGCCGCTGATGCTGGCCGGCAGCTGCTGCGGTACGACGACCGCCGGGGTGCCCGCCGACGCCGGTACGACCGGGGTCCCGGCGAGCAGGGCGGCATGGAGCTCGCGCAGCTCTGGGCTGGGATCGATGCCGAGCTCGTCGGCCAGCCGGACCCGGATCCGCTCGTAGGCGTCGAGTGCCTCGGCGGGCCGGCCCACCTTGTCGAGCGCGATTAGCAGCCGCGCCCACAGCGGCTCGCGGAGTGGGTGGGTGGCGGTCAGCTCCTGGAGCTCGGCCACCACCTCGGCGTGGCGGCCTTCGGCGAGATCGGCGTCGATGCGGTGCTGGACGGCGGCCAGGTGGCGGTCGGTCAGCCGCCGGGTCTCGACCAGGTTCAGCCAGTCGGACAGCGGCTCGTCGAAGGGTGTGCCGCGCCAGAGGGCCAGCGCCTCCCGGACCAGCCGCTGCTCGTCGGCGGGCGGCGCGATCCGGGCTTGGTCGAGCAGTCGCGTGAACCTCAGCGCATCGACCGCGTCCGGCTCGGCGTGCAAGGTGTAGCGGCCGCTGTCGTTGCTGATCGCGTCGTCGCCCAGCACCGCACGCAGGCGGCGTACACAGGCATAGAGACTGCCCCGGACATCGCCGGGAAGGTCGTCGCCCCAGACCCGATCGAAGAGGGTGTCGGTCGCCACGGGACGGCTGGCGGACAGCGCGAGTACGGCGAGCAGTGCGCGCGGGCGAGGGCCTTGGATCTGTACCTGCTCGCCGCCCAGCCGTACCTCGAGTGGTCCGAGGAGCCGGACTTCGAGCGCGGGGCCACGACGCATGGGCAGAGGCTACCGAGAGCTCTCCGCGCGGCCCGACTCGCTGTCAGATCTTTGTCAGACCCTTCCGAGATCCTGGGGGCACGAGCGGGCGTCGCCGTCGCCGCGACGGCGCTCATCGCCAGTCTGGCGCCGTTGACCGGCGCCACGCCTGCCGCGTCGGCGGATAGTTCGTGTGGCGCGTGGACGACCGTCGACCACGCTTCGCTCCCCGACCACGGCTACGACGTGGACTACTACCTCAAGACGCGAAAGTGCACCACGTCCACCGGCGCGGTCAGCAGGCGTTTCACCAGCGTCGCGTGCAACCGGAAGGCAACCGGCAAGTCCGACTGGACGGTCCACCTGGTCAGGAACGGGACGATCGTCTGGCAGCCCGCCCCGGGCTGGACGTTCCCCAGTGTGGGCAACTGCAAGGCGCTCAACAGCGAGGGCGAGTTTGCCCGTGCCGGGGACGAGGTCGTCGGCGGCCTGACCATCGGGTACGACGGTCAGCAGGACGAGGCCGACTACCTCCGCGTCGAGTACACCATGCCCTGAGGATCGTCTGCGCCGACTCTGCCTCTGGGTCGGCGCGGACTCGTCTCCCGGCTCACGCGCTGCCGAGGGCGTCGCGGACCGGGACGAACTTGGCCTGGGACTCGGCGAGTTCAGCCTCGGGGTCGGACTCGGCGACGATGCCGCAGCCGGCGAACAGGCGTACCGACGAGCCGGACACCCTGGCCGAGCGCAGGGCGATGCCCCACTCACCGTCGCCGTCGGCGGCCATCCAGCCGACCGGGCCGGCGTAGCGGCCGCGGTCCATGCCCTCGATCTCGGAGATCAGCGAGACCGCCACGGGCGTGGGAGTGCCACCGACGGCGGCCGAGGGGTGGAGTGCTTCGGCCAGCTGGAGCGAGGAGACCGTCTCCGCGTCGTGGACCACGCCGGCCACGTCGGTGGCCAGGTGCATGACGTTGGGCAGGTGCAGGACGAACGGCACCTCCGGCACGTTCATCGACGAGCAGTGCGGCTCCAGCGAGTCGGCGACCGAGCGGACGGCGTACTCGTGCTCCTCGAGGTCCTTCGACGACCGGGCCAGCGCGGCGGCGAGGGCGAGGTCGTGGGTGTCGTCTCCGGTACGGCGGATGGTGCCGGCCAGCACCCGCGAGGTGACCAGGCCGCGCTCGCGGCGTACCAGCATCTCGGGGGTCGCGCCGAACAGGCCGTCGACGTGGAAGGTCCAGCACATCGGATAGCCCGACGACAGCCGGGCGAGCGGCCAGCGGACGTCGATCGGCGCGGACGCGGTGGCGACCAGATCGCGCGCGAGGACGACCTTCTCCAGGGAGCCGGCACTGATCCGGGACACGGCGTCGGCGACCACCGTCATCCAGGCCTCGCTGTCCAGGGCGCCGTCGGCGAAGCTGACCCCGGCCGGCGCCACTGCGGGCTCGGCGGCGGCGAGCGCCTGGGCCGGCCAGTCGCCGACCACGGTCATCCAGGAGCGGTCGCCGCGGCGGCCGATCACGACCTTGGGTACGACGAGCACAGAGTCGCCGGGCTCGTCACCGAACGCGAACGAGCCGAACGACACCAGCCCGCTGCCGGGCTCGTCGACGTGGTCGTGCACGATCGCGCGGGCAACCATCTCGCTCCACCACTTCGCGGCGTCCGAGAAGCGGGTCGCGCCGCTGGTCCGTACCTCAGCCGCGACGCCCCAGCCCACCAGACCGTCGCCGCGACGCAACCAGGACACGGGCGCCTCGTCGGGAACCAGGTCGAGGAGCGATGCCGAAGGGTCGAGGTCGAGCGGAACCGTGCGTACGACGAGTGGTTGCTCGTCGCCCTCCAGATCCCTCGTCATGGACCGAGCGTAATGGGAATCGGTTCACAAGCGGCTACCGCAGTGGCCGGATTCACTCTGACGGGATGGTGGGCCCGCTGGTTTCGAGACGGTTGCTGCGCAACCTCCTCAACCGGCGAACTGCGCAGGTTGAGGAGGTCGTTCTGCGACCGTCTCGAAACCAAGCCCACCTACGACCAGTAGACGATGACCTTGTCGCCGACGTTGACCTGGTCGAACAGCCAGGCCATGCCGTCGTAGTCGCGGATGTTGGCGCAGCCGTGCGACGCCCCGTTGTAGCCGTTGGCGGCGAAGTCGGGGGAGTAGTGCACGGCCTGGCCGCCGGAGAAGAACATCGCGAACGGCATCGAGGTCCCGTAGAGCTTCGAGACGTGGTCGCGCGACTTCAGGTAGACCGAGAAGGCGCCTTCGCGCGTCGGCAGCTCGGCGGAGCCGAAGCGGACGTCGTACGTCGACTGCACCTTGCCGTCGATCACCCACCGCATGCTCTGGGTGGTCTTGTCCACGCACAGCGCCCGGCCTTCTCCGCAGCGCGGGTCGAGGGCGCCAGGCTGAGGCTCGATGTTGTACATCTCCTCGTGGGTCGGCTCGTAGGTCATCGCCACCAGCCGGTCCAGCGTGCGCTGGTCGACGTTGCCGGTCACCGGGATCTCGCGCTTCTCCTGGAAGCCCTTCACCGCGGTGACGGTCGCCGCGTCGTACGTTCCGGTCACGTCACCGGCGTACCAGTCGATCTGCTTGAGCCGGGCCTGTACGGCGCGCACGTCGTCGCCGCTGGCTCCCGGACCGTGCAGCGTCGCGCCGGCCTTGAGGACGTTGAACTTCTGGTCCCGAGTCGGCGCCTTGGTCATCTTCACCAGCGCGTCCCAGGTCTTCTGGTCGACCGCGCCGGTCGCCTTGAGTCCGCGCTTGCCCTGGAAGCCCTTGACCGCCTCGACGGTGGTCCCGTCGTACACACCCGTGGTCAGCTCGGGCAGCCACTGCAGCTGGAACAGCCGGTGCTGTAGCTCCCGAACCTCCTCGCCCTTGTCGCCGGACCGGAGTGAGAACGGCGGCTCCGGGCTGTTGGACGGCTCGGTCCCCCCGTCTGACGGGCTCGCCGACGGCGTACCCGACGACGCCGGCTTGCTGCCGTCGTCGAACTGCTTGATGGCGTAGCTCGCACCGAACGCAGTCGCGCTCAGCAAGCACACCGTCATCACCATCAGCGCCAGCGCGCGTAGTGCCTTCATGACTTCCCCCAATGGGTGCTCGCGTGTTTTCAGTCTTGCCCAGTTGACGCACTGAACGAGGGATTGGTTGCCGCAGGGACGGTCACGAGTTTGTGATCTGCGCCAACGCTCTACGATCGACGCCGTGGCCCGAGCTGAGCTGGACAAGAAGCCGACCGACGTCGCCCGGATGTTCGACGCGGTGGCGAAGCGGTACGACATCGCCAACGATGTGCTGTCCCTCGGGCAGGACCGGCGGTGGCGCCGCGACGTGATCGAGGCGGTCGGCGCCAAGCGTGGCGAGCGGGTGCTCGACCTGGCCGCCGGCACCGGCACCTCCAGCGAGCCGTTCCACGAGCTGGGCGCGGTGGTCGTGCCCTGCGACTTCTCGGTCGGGATGCTCAAGGTCGGCAAGCAGGCGCGCCCGCACCTGCCCTTCACCGCCGGTGACGGCACCCGGCTGCCGTTCGCCGACCAGACCTTCGACCACGCCACGATCTCGTTCGGGCTGCGCAACATCGTCGACCCGCACGCCGGCCTCCGCGAGCTGCGCCGCGTGGTCCGGCCCGGCGGCCGGCTGGTTGTGGCTGAGTTCAGCACGCCGACCTGGGCGCCGTTCCGGATCGCCTACCTCGAGTACCTCATGAAGGCGCTCCCCGCCGTCGCCCGCGTGGTGTCGTCGTCACCCGACGCCTATGTCTACCTCGCCGAGTCGATCCGCGCCTGGCCGGACCAGCAGGGCCTCGCCCACATGATCGAGGACGCCGGCTGGCGCGACGTCGAATGGCGCAACCTCTCCGGCGGCATCGTCGCCCTCCACCGCGCCACCGCCTGAAGGTGACGCGCACTATTGTGCGCGAACGTGTACTATAGTCCACGTCAGGAGGTGTTGAGGGTGCTTCTCGAGCGGCCGTTCCTCGTTGTCACGCCCACCGTGGATGGTGACATCTTGCTTGCGCTGGCGTCAGCGGAGGCCGAGTTCACCCCTGGAGAGGTGCACCGACTGATCGGCGAGCACTCCCTGAGTGGGGTTCGGAAGGCGTTGGCCCGGCTGACGGACCAGGGCATCGTGGCTGCCACCCGCCGCGGCAACGCCTTCACCTACCAGCTGAGCCGCAAGCACTTGGCTGCGCCCGCGATCGTCGAGCTCGCCGGACTGCGGCAACGGTTCGTCGAGAAGCTCCGGCTCGGGTTAGCTGAGTTCACGCATCAACCGGCGTACGGCGCGCTTTTCGGGTCGGCGGCTCGCGGAGACATGCGGGTAGACAGCGACGTCGATCTGTTTTTGATTCCGCCAGATCGGCTCGATGAACTCGAGCGGCAGAAGTGGGAGGTCGACGTCGCTGCTCTGTCCGAGGCTGCCACTGCGTGGGTCGGGAACGACCTTCGGGTCTTGGAGATGAGCGGGACCGAGGCGCGACAGGGGCTTGCCGAGCGCGAGCCGGTGCTGGTCGCCGTCCGTGCCGAGGGCATTCCCTTGGCGGGCAGCGACAGGGTTTGGCGGGCAGATGCCTAGGACCTCGCCGTGTACGGCGGCGACCCGCCGTGGGCGTCTGTCGAAGGCCGCTCAGTTCGCGGATGCTGCGGCGACGATCGAGGCGTTCGCTGACCAGGCCGAGGATGTGGCCGACGCGTACGTCACGCTCCTGGTGCACGCAGGCATTGCCGCCGCAGACGTGATGTGCTGCGCGCGGCTCGGCGAGCATGCGGCGGGCGACAACCACAATGAGGCAGCTGTCCTGCTCGGCAAGGTCGACCGCGGGCTTGCGAACGATCTGCGGACGCTGCTGGGTATGAAGACCAAGGCCGGCTACAGCGCTCTGGCGGTGTCGAGTGAGGATCGGGTCCGGGCGGGCCGCGCCAGTGCACGGCTGCTCGAAGCCGCAAGGCTCGTCTAGTCCGTTCTTGGTCGAGGACGCTGGCTGGCACCACCGCCTGACCGTCGACAGTGATATCAGATCTGATATCGTCGCAGTGTGAACGTCGATGAGCGAGCCTGCGTCGACGGACTCAACGAGGCCCTGACTCGTAGCGGTCTGTCGCAGCGCGCGTTCGCGATCGCGCTCGGCACGTCAGGGTCGCGGCTGTCGACGTATCGCGCTGGCAAGGTCGCCCCTTCGGCTCCCTTCTACCTCCGCGCTCGCCGCATTTCTCGAAGCCTCGAAGGTGCTAGGCGGTCGGGCTGGATGACGGCCCCGCTTGCTGCCGCAACGATCGCTGGCGCGCTCGCGGAGCGGGATGAGGCGTGGGCGTTCAAGCTGGCCTTGCAGGCGCGCGACCACTTGCGCGAGCTACTCAAGGCAGAGGCCGGTCTGGCGGGCGCGTGGGAGGCGATCCCGGACACGACCGGGTCCGATGAGTGGGATGTGTTTCTCGCCGCGTTGGCGGGCCATGAGTTCGAGTACGCCGGACTCGCGGCGCCGCCTTGGACCGACCGATCGCCGCTTGCCGCACCGTGGACGCTGGACAGTCCGCGATTGTCCGCCGAGCAGGTCCGTGACCGCACTCCCGAGTGGTTGGCCAAGCGTCACATCTTCGTCAACCCGCGTGACCTGAAGACCGCCTGATGGGCGACAAGGTCGAGTTTGATGTGACGACGTCCGTGATCTCCTCTCCGAGCTTGACTGTCGCCTCCGAGGTCGTGGCGCCAGCGCCAGCGTGTACGTCGTCGGCGGCGCGGCGATCGCTCTCAGCGTTGCCGACACTCGCCGTACGCAGGACGTCGACGCCGTCGTGTCCGACCGCGCCGTCCTGGAGGAAGCGGCGGTGCTCGCTCGCGAGCGAGCCATCCCACCGTCGTGGCTCAACGACAACGCTCGCCCGTGGGTGCCGCCCCTGCCCGGGAGACGCTGCTGCTGTGAACACGCCCGGGCTCCGTGTCGACCTGGCTCCACCGCGTCACCTGCTCGCGATGAAGTTGGTCGCCCTGCACTGCGCCGCCGCCTAACAACTGGCCGCCGAGTGTCCGGTGGTTTCGAGACGGTCGTAGAACGACCTCCTCAACCGCCGGACCGGCCGCTGGTTGAGGAGGTTGCGCAGCAACCGTCTCGAAACCAAGGCGAAGCGGCGCACGGAGTTTCCAGAGTTTCCGGCGTAGGCGCAGTTGTCCGGTTTGCGCTCGCATAGTGGGCGCCATGACCAACACTCGCAGCAGCAGGCGCCTCGGGTTCGCCCGGACGCTTACAGCGGCGGCGCTGACCGTCGCCGTCGTCGGCCTCTCCGGCTTCACCGGTACGGCGCCGCCGGCGTCGGCAGCGGCCTGCCTGAGCCCGAACGTCGTACACGGCGCGATCGGGGACAAGTACTGGGGCATGGGCGGGCCGAACAGTCCGCTTGGCTGCCCGACCACCTACGAGATCGCCAACCCCAACGGCAAGGGCGTCCGCCAGCACTTCGCCGGCGGCACGATGTACTGGTCGCACGGCACCGGCGCGCACCCGGTCTGGGGCGCGATCGGCGGCTACTGGGGCCAGCGCGGTTGGGAGCAAGGCGTCTACGGGCTGCCGACCAGCGACGAGCAGCCCAAGTGGGCCAACGGCGGGTTCGTCCAGTACTTCGAGTGCGGCGTCATCCACTGGGAGCGCAGCACCGGCGACACCTGGGGGCAGACATGTCGGTGATCCGTCGAGTGCTCGTTGCCGCTGCCGCGACAGCGGTCGTCGCCGCCACGTTCGCCGTCGGTACGGCGTCGTCGGCCGTGGCGGCGGACTGCCTGCCGGAGAGTGCCGCTCAGGGCGCGATCGGCGTCAAGTACCGGGAGATGGGCGGCGCGCGCAGCCCGCTCGGCTGCCCGACGACGTACGAGATCGGCGTATCGGGCGGCGCCCGGCAGGTCTTCGCTGGCGGCTCGATCTACTGGTCGGCGACGAGCGGCGCGCACCCGGTCTGGGGTCTGATCGGCGAGAAGTGGGGCGAGACCGGCTGGGAGGGCGGGCACCTCGGCTTCCCGACCTCCGACGAGCTGACCAACCCCGACGGCGTGGGCAAGCGCCAGGTGTACCAAGGCGGCACGATCTACTGGAAGGCCGACACCGGCGCGCACCCGGTCTGGGGCGCGATCGGCGAGGCGTGGGGTGACCTCGGCTGGGAGGCCGGCGACTTCGGCTACCCGGCGTCCGACGTGGTCGCCTCACCCGACGGCGTGGGCGTCTACACCGAGTTCCAGCGCGGCTGGATCTACTGGTCGCCGGGGATCACCTGCACCGTCAACGCCAAGCTGCTCGGCGCCTTTCCGAACGCCCGGGCCTTCGCCGCCGCAGCCGGCAAGCAGCGGTGCGGTGAGCAGTGGCGCCAGATCAGGGACCGGGTGGTCGCGGGCCGCTACCAGGAGTGGAACCGGGTGGACATCAAGTTCTGCCACAACTGCCCGGTCGGCGAGGTGCCGTGGGGCAGCAACCAGGTCTCGCTCCTGGTCGAGCACGTGCAGGCCAGGCCCAACGACTGGGGCATGCTCGCGCACGAGCTGACCCACGCCGCCCAGGCCTACCGGGGCGACGGGTCCGGCTGGGTGACCGAGGGCATCGCCGACTGGCTGCGCTACGACCTCGACCTGCCGCCGGACGGCCGCGGCAACGACCCGCGGTGCGAGCAGTTGCACCACAACCACTACACGCAGGGCTACGAGTGTGCGGCCGCGCTCCTGGGCTACATCCAGCGCACGGTCGGCGGTCACGTGCTGCCGGACCTGAACGCCTACCTGCACGACCAGAACCGGTCCGGCGATGCCATCCGCAGCTGGCTCCAGAACAAGACAGGGCGTACGCCGGACCAGCTCTGGGCGGCCTGTCGGGCGGCCGAATGTGCCGGTGGACGCCCCTGACCTGGCGTTACTCACCCTCGCGACGCCGAGTTAATTACGCAAGGCAAACGTGCGGTAAATCCGCAGATCAGAGCCGGAATTGGCGCGTCGACCCCCTTCTGTACACAGCCTGGTTCAATCCTCGTAGACTGTGTCTCACGCCACCTCGTGAACGGTTTCACAAAGTCACACTTTGACCCGGTCGCGGACCCCCGATTGGCACGAGAGGTACGACGGAATGAGCAGGTCCAGCGCAGACGCGCGGGTCGCTGATGTCATCGTCGTCGGCGCAGGCCCGGCGGGCGCCGGGACGGCGTACCACCTGGCGAACGCCGGGCTCGACGTGCTGCTGCTGGAGAAGTCCAGTTTCCCGCGCGACAAGATCTGCGGCGACGGGCTCACCCCGCGGGCGGTCAAGCAGCTGATCGCGATGGGCTTCGACCTGGACGCGCCGGGCTGGCAGAAGAATCGCGGACTCAGGATTCTCGGCGCCGGCCACCGGATCGAGCTGCCGTGGCCCGACCTCGCCAGCTTCCCGCCGTACGGCATGGTCCGGGCCCGGATGGACCTAGACGAGATCCTCGCCAAGCACGCCGAGAAGGCCGGCGCGAGACTTCACGAGCGGACCAACGTCACCGGCCCGGTGTTCGACGAGCGCACCGGCCAGGTGGTCGGCGTGACGGCTAAGCCGGTCGACGACCGCGGTCGCAAGGTGGGCGACGAGGTGACCTACCGGGCGCCGGTCGTGGTCGCCTGCGACGGCGTCTCCGCCAAGCTGGCGCTGAGCCTCGGCATCGAGCGGCGCGACAACCGGCCGATGGCGGTCGCGGCGCGGGCCTACTACAAGACCCCGATGCACGACGACCCGTGGATGGAGAGCCACCTGGAGCTCTGGGATGGCAGGCCCCACCAGAGCAACCAGCTGCCCGGCTACGGCTGGATTTTCCCGTGTGGAGACGGCACCGCCAATATCGGGCTCGGCATCCTCGACTCGAGCGCGCACTTCCGGAGCTTCAACCCGAAGGACGCGATGCGGCGCTGGCTGGCCAACACTCCGGAGGAGCTCGGCTTCCGCGACGAGAACCTGGTCGGCGACATCAGGAGCGCGGCGCTGCCGATGGGCTTCAACCGCAAGCCGCACTACCGCCGCGGCGTACTCCTGGTCGGCGACGCGGGCGGCATGGTCAACCCGTTCAACGGCGAGGGCATCGACTACGCGCTGGAGGCCGGCCACGTCGCGGCCGACACCATCGTGCAGGCGCTCGCCCGGCCCGCCGGCCCCAGCCGCGAACACGTCCTGAGCGGGTACGCCGCCGCGATGGACCAGGCCTACGGCGGTTACTTCACGCTCGGCCGCTGGTTCGCCGCGGCGATCGGCAACCCGACCTTCATGCGGAACGCCACCAAGTACGGCCTGCCCCGGCCGGCGCTGATGCGGTTCACGCTGAAGCTGATGGCCAACCTCACCGACCCGCGCGACGGCGACGCGCACGACCGAATCATCAACGCGCTGAGCCGGCTGGCTCCCACCGCGTGAGCACGAGAAGAGGAGGGTGACGGCTTTGGAGCTCTACACCCCGATACTGGGACTGATCCTGCTGGCGGCGGCATTCGCGGTCGGCTCGGTCATCATGAGCGCCTTCGTCGGGCCGGCGCGCTACAACCGCGCCAAGCTCGACTCCTACGAGTGCGGGATCGAGCCGACTCCGCAGCCCGTGGGCGGCGGCCGCTTCCCGGTGAAGTACTACATCACCGCGATGATGTTCATCGTCTTCGACATCGAGATCATCTTCCTCTACCCGTGGGCCGTGCACTTCGACGCGATGAAGCTGTTCGGCCTGGTCGAGATGGTCATCTTCATCGCCACTGTGTTCGTGGCCTACGCCTATGTCTGGCGCCGCGGCGGATTGGATTGGGACTGATCGCATGGGTATCGAAGAGAAGCTGCCGAGCGGCGTACTCCTGACCACGGTCGAGGGTGTCGCGGGCTACATGCGCAAGGCGTCGTTCTGGCCGGCGACGTTCGGCCTGGCCTGCTGCGCGATCGAGATGATGACCTCGGGCGGACCGAAGTACGACCTGGCCCGCTTCGGCATGGAGGTCTTCCGGGCCTCGCCGCGGCAGGCCGACCTGATGATCGTGGCCGGCCGGGTGAGCAACAAGATGGCGCCGGTGCTGCGCCAGATCTACGACCAGATGGCTGAGCCGAAGTGGGTGCTCGCGATGGGCGTCTGCGCGTCGAGTGGCGGGATGTTCAACAACTACGCGATCGTGCAGGGCGTGGACCACGTCGTCCCCGTCGACATGTACCTGCCCGGCTGCCCGCCGCGGCCGGAGATGCTGATCGACGCGATCCTGAAGCTGCACGACCAGGTCAAGTCCACCCCGCTCGGCGCCAACCGGCTGGCTCAGATCGAGGAGCTGGAGACCACCGCCCTCAACGCGCTGCCGACCTCCGAGCAGATCGGGATGCTGCGGTGACCGCGAGCGACGAAGGAGCGAGCTCGGTGAGTGCCGACAAGCAGGTCGAGCAGACCACCTCCACCGAGGTGGACGAAGGGACCGCAACCACGGATTCGGGGGTCCACGGGGGCGGAGCCCCCGTGCGTGGTGTCCGCACCGGCATGTTCGGTGTCAGCGGCACCGGCGACACCAGCGGGTACGGCGGGCTGGTCACGCCGATCGTGTTCCCCGGCGCCAGCCAGCGGCCGTACGGCGGGTACTTCGACGAGGTCGCCGACGCTCTCTTCGAAAGGCTGGAGGCCACCGACCTCGGCGGTGTTGGTCGAGGCGCGATCGAGAAGGTTGTCGTCCACCGCGGCGAGGTCACCTTCTTCGTACGCCGCGAGGACCTGCCGTTCGTGGCCCAGATGCTGCGCGACGACGAGAAGCTGCGCTTCGAGTTCTGCTCCGGGGTTAGCGGCGTGCACTACCCGGACGACACCGGGCGCGAGCTGCACGCGGTCTACCACCTGCTGTCGATGACCCACAACCGGCGGATCCGGGTCGAGGTGACCTGCCCCGACGCCGACCCGCACATCCCGTCGATCGTCAGCATCTACCCCACCAACGACTGGCACGAGCGCGAGACCTGGGACTTCTTCGGGATCGTGTTCGACGGCCACCCAGCGCTCACGCGCATCCAGATGCCCGACGACTGGCCGGGCCACCCCCAGCGCAAGGACTACCCGCTGGGCGGCATTCCTGTGGAGTACAAGGGCGGCACGATTCCCCCGCCCGACCAGCGGAGGTCGTACAACTGATGACTGCCACGCACGAAGAGCCCGACCCGACCCAGCCGGACCCTTATGGCGCGTCCGAGGCCGAGACCAGCCAGGGCCGCGTCTTCACGGTCACCGGCCAGGACTGGGACACCGTCGTCGAGGGCATCAGCGAGACCGCCGACGAGCGGGTCGTGGTGAACATGGGCCCGCAGCACCCCTCGACCCACGGCGTACTCCGGCTGATCCTGGAGCTCGAGGGTGAGACGGTGACCGAGGCCCGCTGCGGCATCGGCTACCTGCACACCGGCATCGAGAAGAACATGGAGTACCGCTCCTGGGTGCAGGGCGTCACCTTCTGCACCCGGATGGACTACCTCAGCCCGTTCTACAACGAGGCGACCTACGTGCTCGGCGTGGAGCGGCTTCTCGACATCGAGGACGACATCCCGGAGAAGGCGCAGGTCATGCGCGTGCTCCTGATGGAGCTCAACCGGATCTCCTCGCACCTGGTCTGCATCGCGACCGGCGGCATGGAGATCGGCGCGCTGACGGTGATGACCATCGGTTTCCGTGAGCGGGAGCTGGTGCTGGACCTGTTCGAGCTGATCACCGGCCTCCGGATGAACCACGCGTTCATCCGCCCCGGCGGCGTCGCCCAGGACCTGCCGCCCGGCGCGCTCGACGAGATCCGCGACTTCATCGCGCTGATGAAGAAGCGGCTCCCCGAGTACGCCGCGCTCTGCAACGCCAACCCGATCTTCAAGGCCCGGCTGGAGGGCGTCGGCCACCTCGACACCGCCGGCTGCCTGGCCCTCGGCCTGTCGGGCCCGCCGCTGCGCGCGGCCGGCTACCCGTGGGACCTGCGCAAGACCCAGCCGTACTCCGGCTACGAGGAGTACGACTTCGACGTACAGACCTGGGACACCGCCGACGCGTACGGCCGGTTCCGGGTGCGACTGGCCGAGATGTGGGAGTCGCTGCGGATCGTCGAGCAGTGCGCCAACCGGCTCTCGAAGCTAGAGGGCGCGCCGGTCATGGTCGCCGACAAGAAGATCGCATGGCCGAGCCAGCTGGCCATCGGCAGCGACGGCATGGGCAACAGCCTGGACCACATCCGGCACATCATGGGCGAGTCCATGGAGGCGCTGATCCACCACTTCAAGCTGGTGACCGAGGGCTTCCGGGTGCCGGTCGGCCAGGCCTACGTGCCGGTCGAGTCGCCGCGCGGCGAGCTCGGCGCGCACGTGGTGTCCGACGGCGGCACCCGGCCGTTCCGGGCGCACTTCCGCGATCCGTCGTTCACGAACCTGCAGGCAACCAGCGTGATGAGCGAGGGCGGCATGGTCGCCGACGTGATCGTCGCCATCGCGTCTATCGACCCGGTGATGGGAGGCGTCGACCGCTGATGAGCGAGAACACAGGAATCGACGAGAAGACGTACGGCGAGCTCCGCGAGATCGCCGACCGCTACCCGCACGCGCGCTCCGGGCTGCTGCCGATGCTGCACCTGGTGCAGAGCGCCGAGGGCAGCGTGACCCCCGAGGGCATCGAGGCCTGTGCCGAGATCCTCGGCATCAGCGCCGCCGAGGTCAGCGGCGTGGCGACGTTCTACACGATGTACAAGCGGCGCACGGTCGGCGACTACCACGTCGGCGTGTGCACCAACACGCTGTGCGCGGTGATGGGCGGCGACCAGATATTCGCCGAGCTGAAGGACCACCTCGGGGTGGGGAACGACGAGACCACCGAGGACGGCAAGATCACGCTGGAGCACGTCGAGTGCAACGCGGCGTGCGACTTCGCTCCGGTGGTGATGGTCAACTGGGAGTTCATGGACAACCAGACCCCGGAGTCCGCCAAGCAGCTGGTCGACGACCTGCGCTCCGGCACCGAGGTCAGCTCCACCCGCGGCGCCCGGCTCTGCACCTGGCGGGAGGCGGAGCGGGTGCTCGCCGGCTTCCCCGACGGCCGTGCCGACGAGGGCCCGGCGGCCGGCCCGGCGAGCCTGGTCGGCCTGGAGCTGGCCCGCGAGAACGGCTGGAAGGCACCGGAGAAATGACCGACACACTGACCCCGGTCCTCACCAAGAACTGGGATGCAGACCGAGCCTGGACGCTTGCGTCGTACGAGCAGGGCGGCGGGTACGGCGCGCTCAAGAAGGCGCTCAAGATGGCGCAGGACGACGTCGTCACCGCGGTGAAGGACTCCGGCCTGCGCGGCCGGGGCGGCGCCGGCTTCCCGACCGGCATGAAGTGGGGCTTCATCCCGCAGGACAACCCGAACCCGAAGTACCTCGTGGTCAACGCCGACGAGTCGGAGCCGGGCACCTGCAAGGACATCCCGCTGATGATGGCCTCGCCGCACACGCTCGTCGAGGGCGTGATCATCAGCTCCTACGCGATCCGCGCCAACACCGCCTTCATCTACGTCCGCGGCGAGGTGCTGCACGTCATCCGGCGGCTGCAGGCCGCGGTCGAGGAGGCCTACAAGGCCGGCCACCTCGGCAAGAACATCCACGGCTCGGGCTACGACCTCGACCTGATCGTGCACGCCGGTGCCGGCGCCTACATCTGTGGCGAGGAGACCGCGCTGCTGGACTCGCTGGAGGGCCGCCGCGGCCAGCCGCGGCTGCGGCCGCCGTTCCCCGCGGTCGCCGGCCTCTACGCCAGCCCGACGGTGATCAACAACGTCGAGTCGATCGCGTCGGTGCCGTCGATCATCGAGCACGGCGCCGACTGGTTCGCCTCGATGGGCACCGAGAAGTCCAAGGGCTACGTCATCTACTCGCTCTCCGGCCACGTCAAGACGCCCGGCCAGTTCGAGGCGCCGCTCGGGATCACCCTGCGCGAGCTGATCGATCTCGGCGGCGGCATGCGCGAAGGCCACGAGCTGAAGTTCTGGACCCCGGGTGGGTCGAGTACGCCGATCCTCACCGCCGAGCACCTCGACATCCCGCTCGACTACGAAGCGGTCGGGGCGGCGGGCTCGATGCTGGGCACCCGGGCGCTGCAGATCTTCGACGAGACCACCTGCGTGGTGCGCGCCGTACTCCGGTGGACCGAGTTCTACAAACACGAGTCCTGCGGCAAGTGCACGCCGTGCCGCGAGGGCACCTGGTGGCTGGTCCAGACGCTCAACGCGCTCGAGCACGGCCAGGGCCAGGAGTCCGACCTGGACCTGCTGCTCGACCAGTGCGAGAACATCCTCGGCCGTTCGTTCTGCGCGCTCGGCGACGGCGCCACCTCGCCGATCACCTCGTCCATCGAGTACTTCCGCGACGAGTACGTCGCGCACCTGACCCACGGCGGCTGCCCGTTCGACCCGGCCGCCTCGACCCTCTTCGCCCGCACCCTCGGCAGCACCCCGGGCGCTGGAACTGACAAAGGTCAAGTAGGAGTCACCGCATGACGACCGCCCCCGAGAAGACGGCCTCCGCTGAGAAGGCCGTCGAGAAGTCCGACCTGGTCACGCTGACCATCGACGGTGTGTCGGTGTCGGTGCCCAAGGACACCCTGGTGATCCGGGCCGCCGAGCAGGTCGGCGTCCAGATCCCGCGCTTCTGCGACCACCCGCTGCTGGCGCCGGTCGGTGCCTGCCGGCAGTGCCTGGTCGACGTACCCGACGCCGGCAACGGCCGGCCGATGCCGAAGCCGCAGGCCTCGTGCACCATGCCGGTCGCCGAGGGCATGGTCGTCAACACCCAGGTCACCTCGCCGGTCGCCGACAAGGCGCAGCAGGGCGTGATGGAGTTCCTGCTGATCAACCACCCGCTCGACTGCCCGGTGTGCGACAAGGGCGGCGAGTGCCCGCTGCAGAACCAGGCGATGTCCAACGGCCGCGGCGACTCGCGGTTCGCGGCCAGCGGCGGCGTGAAGCGGACCTTCCCGAAGCCGATCCATCTCTCCGCGCAGGTGCTGCTGGACCGCGAGCGCTGCGTGCTCTGCGCGCGCTGCACCCGGTTCTCCGAGCAGATCGCGGGCGACCCGTTCATCGCGCTGGCCGACCGCGGCGCCCTGCAGCAGGTCGCGATCTACGAGAAGGAGGCCTTCGAGTCCTACTTCTCCGGCAACACCATCCAGATCTGCCCGGTCGGCGCGCTGACCAGCGCCGAGTACCGCTTCCGGTCCCGCCCCTTCGACCTGGTCTCCAGCCCGGCGATCGCCGAGCACGACGCCTGCGGCGCGGCGATCCGGGTCGACCACCGGCGCGGCAAGGTGATGCGCCGGCTCGCGGGCAACGACCCGGAGGTCAACGAGGAGTGGATCACCGACAAGGACCGCTTCGCGTTCCAGTACGCCAAGCAGGCCGACCGACTGACCTACCCGCTGGTCCGTGACGAGGAGACCGGCGAGCAGCGCCCGGCGTCCTGGCCGGAGGCGTTCGCCGTCGCCGCGCGCGGCCTGCGGTTCGCCGGCTCATCGGCGGTGCTGACCGGCGGCCGACTGACCGCCGAGGACGCCTACGCCTACAGCAAGTTCGCCCGGGTGGCCCTGGAGACCAACGACATCGACTTCCGGGCCCGGCCGCACTCCGCCGAGGAGGCCGGCTTCCTGGCGTCGGAGGTGGTGCTCAAGCAGCCTGCAACGTACGCCGACCTCGAGGCCGCCTCGACCGTCCTGCTGGTCGGCCTCGAGCCCGAGGACGAGGCAGGCACGATATTCCTGCGGCTGCGCAAGGCCTCGCGGCAGAAGTCCGCGACCCAGGTCGTCTCGCTGGCGCCGTACACGTCGTGGGGCCTGGCCAAGATGAACGGCCGGCTGATCCAGACGGCGCCCGGCGACGAGGCCGCGGCTCTCCGGAAGCTGGACGTGGCGCTCGACAGCAACAGCGTGATCCTGGTCGGCGAGCGGCTCGCGACCTCGCCCGGCGCGTTCGCTGCCGCCACCGAGGTCGCCAAGGCGACCGGGGCCAAGCTGGCCTGGGTGCCGCGCCGCGCCGGGGACCGTGGAGCGGTCGAGACCGGCTGCCTGCCCAACCTGCTGCCCGGCGGCCGTCCGGTCGACGACGCGGCCGCCCGGGTCGACGCCGCCACCGCGTGGGGCGTCTCGCACCTGCCGTCGCGGCCCGGCCGCGACGGCGACGCGATCATCGCGGCGCTGGCCTCCGGTGAGGTCGGCGGCCTGGTGGTCGCCGGCATCGACCTGCGCGACCTCAGCGACCCGCACGGCGCCCTGGAGGCGCTGCAGGCGGCGGACTTCGTGGTCGCGCTGGAGCAGCGCGAGACCGACGTGACCCGGGCCGCGAACGTGGTCTTCCCGGTCGCGCCGGTCACAGACAAGGCCGGCATGTTCGTGAACTGGGAGGGCCGGCCGCGCACGTTCGACGCGGTTCTCGCCAACCCCGCCTCGCTGCCCGACCTGCGTATCTTGTCCGGCATCGCCGAGGAGCTCGGCCACCCGCTCGGCTTCCGCACCGTCGCCGAGGCGCGGGCGCAGATGGAGGAGATCGGGCCCTGGGACGGGGATCGCTCCACGCCGGCGGAGGGCCTTGGTTTCGAGACGGTTGCTAGCGCAACCTCCTCAACCGGCGGTTTTAAGCTCGCGACCTGGAAGCAGCTGCTCGACAACGGGCGGATGCAGGAGGGCGACGACAACCTGCGGGCCACGGCCCGGCGTACGGTCGCCCGGGTCTCGGCTGCGACGTACGACGGCCTCGGCGCCGGCGCCCACGAGGTCACCCTCACCGGCGACCGCGGCTCGGTGACGCTGCCGGTCGAGGTGGCCGACCTCCCCGACGACGTGGTGTGGGTGCCGCAGAATTCGTTCGGGCACGGCGTACACGCCGACCTTTCCTCGCCGGGCGGCACGGTCAGTGTCGCGAAGGGAGCCGAGTGATGATCTCGACAAGCTCGATCACCGAGCTGGCGCCGCTGATGATGGCCGCGGCCGAGGGCGACGACCTCTCGGCGTTCGGGCAGGACCCGTGGTGGGTCATCCTGATCAAGACGCTGCTGATCTTCGTGATCCTGGTGCTGCTGACGCTGTTCAACATCTGGTTCGAGCGCCGGGTCGTGGCCCGGATGCAGCACCGGATCGGCCCCAACGTGCACGGCCCGTTCGGGCTGCTGCAGTCACTGGCCGACGGCGTGAAGCTGGCATTGAAAGAGGACATCGTCCCGAAGGCCGCCGACAAGGTGGTCTTCATCCTGGCGCCGGTGATCGCGACCGTGCCGGCGTTCGTGACCTTCGCGGTGATCCCGTTCGGCCCCGAGGTCACGATCCCGTTCACCGACACCGTCACCCCGCTGCAGCTCACCGACATGCCGGTGGCGGTGCTGTTCGTGATGGCGATCGCCTCGATCGGCATCTACGGCATCGTGCTCGGCGGCTGGGCCTCGGGCTCGACGTACTCGCTGCTCGGCGGGCTCCGTTCGAGCGCGCAGATGATCTCCTACGAGGTCGCGATGGGCCTCGCGTTCGTCGCGGTGTTCCTGTACGCCGGCACGGCGTCGACCTCGGGGATCGTCGAGGCGCAGGACCGGCTGTGGTTCGGGCTGATCCTGGCGCCGTCGTTCGTGATCTACGTGATCGCGATGGTCGGTGAGACCAACCGTGCGCCGTTCGACCTCCCGGAGGCCGAGGGCGAGCTGGTCGGCGGCTTCCACACCGAGTACTCCTCGCTGAAGTTCGCGCTGTTCTTCCTCGCCGAGTACATCAACATGGCGACGGTCTCCGCGCTCGCGGTGACGCTGTTCCTGGGCGGCTGGCACGCTCCGTTCTGGATCGACGAGGTGTGGGCGGGCGCCAACGAGGGCTACTGGCCGGTGCTGTGGTTCTTCGGCAAGCTGATGGCGTTCATCTTCTTCTTCATCTGGCTGCGCGGGACGCTGCCCCGGCTGCGCTACGACCAGTTCATGGCGTTCGGCTGGAAGCGGCTGATCCCTGTCGCACTGGTGTGGACGGTCGCGGTCGCGACGATCCGGGTGATCACCCTGGACGGCGGCCTGGACCGGAGTTACCTACTGGCCGCGATCGGGGTGCTCGCCGTACTCTTCCTGGCGCTGTTCTTTGTCGGCGAGCCCGCTGAGCCGGAGCCGGCCACGGCGGCCGCGCCCGAGGACGCGTACGCCGGCGGTTTCCCGGTACCTCCGATGCCCGCCGGCGGAGCGGTCCGCGGTGCCGCCGCACCGCTCACCTTCGGACAGACTTTGCAGACCGAGGAGAAGTCCTAGACATGGCCAAGCAAGCCAAGCCACCCACGCCGAAGGGCCCCACGCTCAAGGAGCAGCTGTGGGACCCGGTCGCCGGCTTCGGTGTCACCTTCCGGACCATGTTCAAGAAGGTGGTCACCGAGCAGTACCCCAAGGAGAAGTTCCCGACCGCGCCCCGGTTCCACGGCCGGCACCAGCTCAACCGCTGGCCCGACGGCCTGGAGAAGTGCATCGGCTGCGAGCTGTGCGCCTGGGCCTGCCCTGCCGACGCGATCTACGTCGAGGGCGCCTCGAACACCGAGGACGAGCGGTTCAGCCCCGGCGAGCGGTACGGCCGGGTCTACCAGATCAACTACCTGCGCTGCATCCTGTGCGGGCTGTGCATCGAGGCCTGCCCGACCCGGGCGCTGACGATGACCAACGAGTACGAGCTGGCCGACGACAACCGCGCCGATCTGATCTACGAGAAGTCCGACCTGCTGGCGCCGCTGCTGCCCGGGATGGAGCAGCCGCCGCACCCGATGCGGCTCGGCCGCGACGAGGGCGACTACTACCGCGGGACCTACGCCAACGGGGACACCGTCGCGAGTAAGGACGCGCAGTCATGACCGCCTTCTGGGTCCTGGCCCCGGTGATGGTGCTGGCGGCGCTCGGCATCCTGTTCGTCCGCAAGGCCGTGCACGCCGCGATGCTGCTGGCCGTGGTGATGATCAGCCTGGCCGTGCTGTACGCCGTCCTCGACGCGCCGTTCCTGTTCGCGGTGCAGATCATCGTCTACACCGGCGCGATCCTGATGCTGTTCCTGTTCGTGCTGATGCTGGTCGGCGTCGACGCGTCCGACTCGGTCGTGGAGACCATCCGCGGCCAGCGGCTGCTGGCGATCGTGGTCGGCCTGCTCTTCGGCGGCACCCTGGTCGCCGGGCTCGGCCAGCTGTCGCTCGGCACGGTGGTCGGCCTCGACGAGGCCAACGACGGCGGCAACATCCAGGCGCTGGCGAACCTGCTGTTCAGCAAGTACGTCTTCGCCTTCGAGACCACCAGCGCACTGCTGATCACCGCCGCGATCGGCGCGATGGTCCTCGCCCACCGCGAGCGGCTGACTCCGAAGGCCGGCCAGGCCGCCACCGCCGCCCAGCGGATGAAGGACTACGCCGAGTCCGGCAAGCACCTCGGCCCGCTGCCGGCTCCCGGCGTCTACGCCCGGCACAACGCGGTCGACACCCCGGCGCTGCTGCCGGACGGCACCCCGTCCGAGCTCTCGGTCAACCGGGTGCTCGCCGCTCGCGGCACGGTCCGCTCCGCGCCGGCGTACGCCGAGAAGGTCGACGAGGTCGAGCGGCAGCTCGGCATCTCCCCGCCGGTTGAGGAGGTCGCGCAGCGACCGTCTCGAAACCAAGGGTCCACCGCCACGGACGAGGAGGAGCAGGCGTGAACACCGAGCCGTACATCATCCTCTCCGCGATCCTGTTCACCATCGGCTGCGTGGGCGTGCTGACCCGGCGCAACGCGATCGTGGTGTTCATGTGCGTGGAGCTGATGCTCAACGCCAGCAACCTCGCACTGGTGACCTTCGCCAAGCAGCACGGCAACCTCGACGGCCAGATCGCGGCGTTCTTCGTCATGGTCGTGGCCGCGGCCGAGGTCGTGGTCGGGCTCGCGATCATCATGACCATCTTCCGGACCCGGCGCTCGGCCTCCGTCGACGACGCCAGCCTCCTGAAGTACTGAGGAAGAGACCCACATGACCTCAATGACCGCGTCCCTGGTGACGGCCGCGTCCGAAGTACATGTCCCGGTGGTTGCCCCGACCGAGGCGGACGGCGTCTTCAGCCTGCTCTGGCTGGTGATCGCGCTGCCGCTGGCCAGCGCCGCGATCCTGCTGCTCGGCGGCCGGCGTACCGACTCGTGGGGGCACTGGCTCGGCGTGGCCGCGCCGGCCGCGTCGTTCGTGCTCAGCTGCGTGCTGCTCGCCGCGCTGATGGGCCGCGACGAGGGCGAGCGGCAGGTCGGCCAGCACCTCTACACCTGGATCGACACCGGCAGGTTCGAGGTCGGGATGGACCTGCTCTACGACCCGCTGTCGGCGTTGTTCATGCTGCTGATCACCGGCGTCGGCGGGCTGATCCACCTCTACTCGGTCGGCTACATGGCCCATGACGCGCGCCGCCGCCGGTTCTTCGGCTACCTCAACCTGTTCGTCGCCGCGATGCTGATGCTGGTGATGTCGGCCAACTACCTCGGCCTGTTCCTCGGCTGGGAGGGCGTCGGCCTGGCGTCGTACCTGCTGATCAGCTTCTGGCAGCACAAGCCGACCGCGGCCGCCGCGGGCGTGAAGGCGTTCGTGATGAACCGGGTCGGCGACCTCGGCATGTCGCTGGCGATCATGCTGATGTTCGTCAGCTTCGGTACGACGGCGTTCGCCGGCATCAGCGAGGCGGCCGGCAATGCCAGCGAGGACCGGATGACGATCATCGGCCTGCTGCTGCTCCTCGGCGCCTGCGGCAAGTCCGCCCAGGTGCCGCTGCAGGCCTGGCTGCTGGACGCGATGGAGGGCCCGACCCCGGTGTCGGCGCTGATCCACGCCGCGACCATGGTCACCGCCGGCGTCTACCTGATCGTCCGCTCCAACTTCGTCTTCGAGTACGCGCCGACCGCGCAGACCGTGGTGGTCATCGTCGGCACCGTCACCCTGCTGTGGGGCGCGGTGATCGGGTGCGCGAAGGACGACATCAAGAAGGCGCTCGCTGGGTCGACGATGAGCCAGATCGGCTACATGCACCTGGCCGCGGGCCTCGGCGTGGTCGGCTACCCGTTCGCGATCTTCCACCTGCTGACCCACGGCTTCTTCAAGGCCAACATGTTCCTGGGCGCCGGCTCGGTGATGCACGCGATGAACGACGACGTCGACATGCGCCACTACGGCGCGCTGCAGAAGATGGTCCCGGTCACCTTCCTGACCTTCGCGATGGGCTACCTCGCGATCATCGGCTTCCCGGGCTTCTCCGGGTTCTGGTCCAAGGACAAGATCATCGAGGCCGCGTGGGCCGACAACTGGGTGATCGGCCTGTGTGCGCTGCTCGGTGCCGGCATCACCGCGTTCTACATGACCCGGCTGATGCTGCTGACCTTCTTCACCAAGAAGCGGTGGGCCGACGACGTACACCCGCACGAGTCGCCCGCGGTAATGACCGGCCCGCTGGTCGTCCTCGCCGCGCTGTCGGTGCTCGGCGGCGTGCTGCTGGCCGGTGACTGGATCGTCGACTGGCTGACCCCGGTGGTCGGCCACGCCGAGCATCACGAGCTGTTCGTGCCGCCGATCGTGTTCAGCGGCATCGTGGTCGCCGTGGTGGCGGTCGGGGTCGCGGTGGCCTGGCTGGTGTTCCAGGTGCCCGACGAGATCCCGCGCGAGGCGCCCCAGGACGTGTCGTTCGCGACCAAGGCCGCGCGCGCCGACATCTACATGGACGACATCAACGACACCCTCGTGGTGCAGCCGACCGGCGCCCTGGTCAAGGGCCTGGCGGTCTTCGACAGAACCGTGGTCGATGGCCTGGTCGAGGGCGGCAGCGCCACCACCGGCGGGTTCGCCAACGTGTTCCGGCGAGTCCAGAACGGCTTCGTCCGGTCTTATGCCCTGTCCGTGTTCGGCGGCGCCCTGCTCGTCGTACTGGCCCTGCTGGCGGTGAACTTCGCATGAGCGACTTCCCTTGGCTGACCACGCTGATCCTGCTCCCGATCCTGGGTGGGGTGGCGCTGGCCTTCCTGCCGCGGACCCCTGCGAGCGAAGCGAGCAATCAGCGCAGTGCTGAGCTGCCGAAACAAGTTGCGCTGAGCGTGTCGGTGCTGACCCTCGGCGTCGCGGTCGCGATGATCCTGCAGTACGACGCCGACGGCGGCATGCAGTTCACCGAGACCCACGAGTGGATCAAGGCGTTCGGCGCCCACTACGCGCTCGGTGTCGACGGCCTCGGCGTGACCATGGTCGGGCTGACCACGGTGCTGGTGCCGATCGTGATCCTGGCGTCCTGGCCGGACGCCGACGACCGGCCCACCAATGTCTTCTTCGCCTGGGTGCTGATCCTGGAGGGCCTCGCGCTCGCGGTCTTCACCGCGACCGACGTGCTGCTGTTCTACGTCGTCTTCGAGGCCACGCTGATCCCGGCGTACTTCCTGGTCGGCGGCTTCGGCCGCGGCAAGGAGCGCTCCCGCGCGGCGGTGAAGTTCCTCATCTACATGCTGGCCGGCGGCCTGATCATGCTGGCCTCGGTGGTCGGCCTGTACGCCGTCGCCGCGGACGCCGGGAACCCGTCGTACCTGATCTCGGACCTGTCCCAGCTGTCGCTGGACACCTGGACCGGGCGCTGGCTGTTCGTCGGCTTCTTCATCGCGTTCGCGATCAAGTGTCCGCTGTTCCCGGTGCACACCTGGCTGGCCGACACGACCGCGTCGGCGACGCCCGGCACCAACGTGCTGCTGGTCTGCATCCTGGACAAGATCGGCACCTACGGCATGCTCCGCTTCTGCCTCGAGCTCTTCCCCGAGGCCAGCGAATGGGCAACGCCGCTCGTGGTCACGCTCGCGGTGATCAGCATCATCTACGGCGCGCTGGTCGCGATCGGCCAGGACGACATGATGCGGCTGATCGGCCTGACCTCGCTGAGCCACTTCGGCTTCATCGTGCTCGGCATCTTCGTGCTGAACTCGCACGGCACCGCCGGCGCGATCCTCTACATGGTCAACCACGGCCTGGCCACGACCGGTCTCTTCCTGGTCGCCGGTTACCTGGTCCGGCGCCGCGGGACCGCGTCGATCAGCGCCACGACCGGCGTCGAGAAGGCCGCGCCGATCCTGGCCGGGCTGTTCCTGGTCTCCGGTCTGGCGACGCTCGGCCTGCCCGGCCTGTCGCCGTTCGTGTCGGAGTTCCTGGTCCTGGTCGGCTCCTTCGACTACGGCTGGTACGTCGGCGCGCTCGCCGTCACCGGCATCGTCCTGGCGGCCGTCTACGTGCTGCTGATGTACCAGCGCACGATGACCGGCCCGACGCCCGACGACGTGGCCACGATGCCCGACCTGTCGATCCGCGAGATCGCCGCGGTCGGCCCGGTGGTGGTCGCGATGGTGCTGTTCGGCTTCTTCCCGCAGCCGCTGCTGGACGTGATCAACCCCGTGGTCGACCAGACGATGGAGCGGGTCGGCGTGGTCGATCCGCCGCCCGCCGTCTCCGACGTGCCTGCTGAGGAGGCCCACAAGTGAACGAGGTACCGGACTTCGTCAAGCCGTCGATCGAGTACGCCGAGCTCTGGCCGCTGCTGCTGATCTTCGGTGCCGCGTGCGCCGGCGTACTCGTCGAGGCGTTCCTGCCGCGGAAGCTGCGCTATCCGGTGCAGGCACTGATGTCGATCGCCGCCGTCGTGGTCGCCTTCGTCGGCGTCATCCTCATCGCGCTCGACCTGCCCGAGATCGAGGACGGCGCCGGCCGCGGCATCCTCGCGGCCGAGGGCGCGATCGCGGTCGACGGGCCGACGGTCTTCCTGTGGGGGCTGATCCTCGCCCTGGCGTTCGCCGGGATCCTGCTGTTCGCCGAGCGCCAGCTCGAAGGCGGGGTGTCGGCCTTCGCCGGCCAGGCCGCCGCGATCCCCGGCACCGAGGCCGAGCGGCAGGCGTCGACCCGCGGGCTGGACCACACCGAGGTCTTCCCGCTGATGCTGTTCGCGGTCGGCGGCATGATGCTGTTCCCGGCCTCGAACGACCTGCTGACGCTGTTCGTCGCGCTCGAGGTGCTGTCGCTGCCGCTCTACCTGCTCTGCGGCCTGGCCCGTCGGCGCCGGCTGCTGAGCCAGGAGGCGGCGCTGAAGTACTTCCTGCTCGGCGCGTTCTCCTCCGGGTTCTTCCTCTACGGCCTGGCGCTGGTCTACGGGTACGCCGGGACCATGGACTTCGGCGGTATCAACGACGCCATCGCCAACTCCACTGGCAATCACGCGCTGCTGCTGACCGGCATCGGCCTGCTCTCCGTCGGGCTGCTGTTCAAGGTCGGCGCGGCGCCGTTCCAGGCCTGGACGCCGGACGTCTACCAGGGCGCCCCGACCGCGGTCACCGCGTTCATGGCGGCGGCCACCAAGGTGGCGGCCTTCGGTGCGCTGCTCCGGCTCTTCTACGTCGCGTTCGGCAACGAGCGCTGGAACTGGTCGCCGCTGCTGTGGGCGCTTGCGATCCTGTCGATGGTGGTCGGCGTGATCCTCGCGGTCGCGCAGACCGACGTGAAGCGGATGCTGGCCTACTCCTCGGTGGCGCACACCGGGTTCCTGCTCACCGGCGTCCTCGGCCTCCGGGCCACCGGCGACATCACGCCCGGCCAGATCACCTCCACCCAGGCGGTGCTCTTCTACCTGGTCACCTACGGCTTCCTGACGATCGGCTCGTTCGCGGTCGTCTCGCTGGTGCGCGACGCCAGCGGCGAGGTGACCAACCTGAAGCGCTGGGCAGGGCTCGGCAAGGAGTCGCCGGTTGTGGCCGGCATCTTCGCGCTGTTCCTGCTCGGCCTCGCCGGCATCCCGCTGACCTCCGGCTTCACCGGCAAGTGGGCGGTCTTCTCCGCCGCGATGTCCGCGGGCGCCTGGCCGGTCGTGGTGGCGGCGGCGCTGAGCAGTGTGGTGGCGGCGTTCTTCTACATCCGGGTGATCGTGCTGATGTACTTCACCGAGCCCGCGCCGGGCGAGGCGCCGGCGGTCACCATGCCGTCGGTGCTGACCGCGACGGCGATCGCGATGGGCGTCGGTGTGACCGTGCTGCTCGGCGTACTCCCGGGGCCGGTGCTGGAGATGGCAGCCAATGCGGGAGAATTCATCAGGTGACCGCCTCACCCGCCAGCCCGACCAGCTCAGGCCTCGCCCTCCCCATCGATGATGAGGAGCTCGCGGCCAGGCTGAATGCTCGGCTGGACGTGGTCGAGAAGGCGCTGTACGCCCACATCCAGAGCGAGGCTGACTTCGTCACCGAGGCGGCGCGACACCTGATGGAGGCCGGCGGCAAGCGGTTCCGGCCGCTGCTGGTGCTGCTGGCCGCCGAGGCCGGCGACCGCGCCGACAGCGACGACGTGATCACTGCCGCCTGCGTGGTCGAGCTGACCCACCTGGCCTCGCTCTACCACGACGACGTGATGGACGAGGCGGACATGCGCCGCGGCACCGAGTCAGCCCACTCGCGCTGGGACAACCTGGTCGCGATCCTCACCGGCGACTGGCTCTTCTCCCGCTCCTCCGAGCTCACCGCCGACCTCGGCGCGGACGCGGTCCGGATCCAGGCGCAGACCTTCACCCGGCTGGTCGAGGGCCAGATCCTGGAGACCGTGAAGCCCGCGGAGGGCGCGGATCCGCTGGAGCACTACCTGCGCGTGGTCGCCGGCAAGACCGGCTCCCTGATCGCCACCTCCGCCCTGTACGGCGCCCGCTTCGGCGGCGCCTCGCGCGAGGTCGAGGAGGCGCTCGCGGCGTACGCCGAGATCGTCGGCATCGCCTTCCAGCTCTCCGACGACATCCTCGACATCGGCTCGGACTCCGACGAGTCCGGCAAGACTCCCGGCACCGACCTCCGCGAGGGCGTCCCGACGCTGCCGGTGCTGATGGCGCAGCGGTCCACCGACCCCGCCGACGCCCGCCTGCTTGAGCTGCTCGGCAGCGACCTCACCGACGACGCCCGGCACGCCGAGACTCTGGCTCTGCTCCGCAAGCACCCCGCGATGGCCGAGGCCCGTGCCTACGTCATCGCCCGCGCCGCCGAGGCCAAGGCCCTGCTGGCGGCACTCCCCGAGGGCGGTGTCCGCCAGGCCCTCGAGGCCTTCGCCGACGTCGTCGCCACCCGCACGGCCTAACTCACGCCGACCCGGCCCGTGTCGACGCGGGAGCACGTTGACCCGGCTCCTGCCCGACGCGGAGGAGGCGCTCGCTTCGCTCGGCCTCTTCTCTACGCCGGGCGCAGGGCGCAGGTTCCGCGTCGCCGGTCCACTTCCTTCGGGTCCCGGTAGTACTCGCCCAGGCCCTTGCGCTTCTCCGGCGGTACGTCGTACCAGTTGGCCCACTCGACGGTGTAGCCGAGCGAGCCGGCCATCATCTCCATCGCCGCGTGGCTCGGGATGCCGATCGGGGCGCGCTGCTGGCCGTCGACGTGCGCGATCGTGTTGAGGAACTTGCCGGTGTCCTCGTACATCAGCTTGATCATGGGCTGTTTGTAGGTGGCGAACTCGCTGTCGATGATCACCAGCTTCGGCTTCAGCTGGGACACCAGCTTGAGCAGCCGGTAGTGATCCATGATGTGGTAGTAGAGGCCGTAGATCGCGACCACCTCGAACTTCTCGCCGCGGTCCACCATCGCCGGAAGCTCATCGAAGACGTCGGCCTCGATGAACGAGATTCGGTCCCGGACCTCGCCGTGCGGGTACTCGTCGAACTGTGCGATCAACTCCGGGCGCGCCTCGATCCCCACGACCTCGCGTGCTCCCGCGGCCGCCAGGGCGTAGGACCAGCGGCCGTCGTGGGAGGCCAGGTCGAGGATCCGGGCTCCGTTGATCTCGGTCTGGTACGGCGAAACCAGGAACTCGCGGCGCAGGTCCAGTCTCCCGACCGCGCTCTTGCTGCCGGCGTACCTGGTGGTCGACTTCAGGAAGTCGAAGAAGCTCATACACACCCATTCCGAGTCGGTTTCCCGAGACCCTAGCGAGGGCCCCTCAGCTACGTGAAGAGTGTCCCAAAAATCACCGACGGACCGCGGCGCGCGCACACCGCGCCGCGGTCCTGTCTGTGTTTTTCGCCGGTCAGCGGCGGTAGGCCACCGCCACCGACGGCCGCGGGAAGTCGTGCGTGTGCGGCCAGGTGCTTACCGGCTGGTCGAACGTCGAGCCAGTCGCCTCGCCCGGGTGCTGGACGGCGACCCAGACGGCCTCGTCACGGTGGCTGACGAACGGACCACACGCCTCGGCGGCGACCGGCGTGCTCAGGAACTGCTGGACCTGGCCCCGGCGGCTTCCCTTCAGCGGCACCCGGAAGATGCCGTCGTTGGAGCCGAGGACGTTGCCGTCGGTGGAGATCCACAGGTTGCCGCGCGAGTCGAACGCGACGTTGTCCGGGCAGCTGATCGGGCTGACCTTGTCCTTCGGGAAGCCGGCGAAGTAGGTCTCCGGTGCCTCCGGGTCGCCGCACACCAGCAGCAGCGTCCACCGGAACGCGGTGCCGGAGTGGTCGCCGCCGTCCTCGGTGAGCTCCAGCACGTAGCCGTTGCGGTTGCCGCTCTTCTTGACCAGCGGGCCGTCGAGGTGGTCGCGGGTGTGGCTTTCTGCGAGCGGGTTCGCCTCGTCGACCGGGTGCGTCGTACCCCGGTTGGAGTTGTTGGTCAGTGCGGCGTAGATCTTGCCGTTGGCCGGGTTGACGTCGACGTCCTCGGGACGGTCCATCTTGGTCGGGGCGACCTTGTCGGCGGCCAGCCGGGTGTCGATGAGTACGTCGGCCACGCTCATGCCGTCCACGAACGACTGCTTGTCGGTGGTCAGCTTGATCCACTCGCCGGTGCCGTCGTACTCGCCGTCGGCGGAGCCGTCGCCGGTGAGCTTCGCGACGTACAGCGTGCCCTCGGTCAGCAGCGTCATGTTGTGCCGCTTGGCCGAGCTCGAGTCGCCGCGACGGACCTTGTTCTTCGACACGAACTTGTAGAGGTAGTCGCCGCGCTCGTCGTCGCCCATGTAGGCGACGGCGTGGCCGTCGTCGGCGACCGCGACGTTGGCGCCCTCGTGCTTGAACCGGCCGAGCATCGTGTGCTTGCGCGGCGTCGAACGACGGTCGTAGGGGTCGATCTCGACGATCCAGCCGAAGCGGAAGGGCTCGTGCGGCTCCTTGCCCAGGTCGAAGCGCGGGTCGACCTTCGCCCAGCCACGGCCCGCCGTCGCGGCGATGCCGTAGCGCTTGTAGCTGGCGGCGTACCGCGGGTCCGTCGTGCCGGTGGAGGACTCGAAGTACTGGTTGAAGTTCTCCTCGCCGGACAGCACCGTGCCCCACGGCGTCAGGCCGCCGGCGCAGTTGTTGAAGGTGCCGAGCACCTCGGAGCCGGTCGGGTCGGCCGTGGTCTTCAGCCGCGCGTCGCCAGCCGCCGGGCCGTCGACCTTGAACTTGGTGGTGCCGGTGATCCGGCGGTTGTACGCCGACTCCCGCGGGTGCACGGCCTCGAACGAACCGTTGCGGCGGCGCTTGATCTTCAGCACCGACATGCCGTGCGACTGGATCGCGATCTTGCGGATCGTGTCGGCGTCGTACGAGCCGTCGCCGGGGAACATCAGCTCCTCGTTGGTGTACTCGTGATTGCACACCAGCAGCGAGTGCTTGCGGTCCAGCGGCAGGATGCCGACATAGTCGCAGTTGTAGCCGAACTGGAGCGCCGCGGACTCCGGCGTCTGCTTCAGCGCGTCGAACGCCGGCGCGCCCGCGACGACCGGGTCGCCCCAGGACGCGACGACGGTGGTCGCGTAGCCGTGCGGCACGCTGAGCTCGTCGCGCACGTTCGGCGCCACCGGCGTCCACCGGCCCGTGGCCGGGTTGTCGCCGCCGTCGTAGTCGTCGTGATCGCCGCCCCGAGTGGCGACGTCCGGGCCAGGCGCGGCCGCCGCGGACCCGACCGCGGCGTGACCGACGACGAGCGCGCCGGCACCGACCGCCGCGCCGCGGAGGAGCGCACGCCGAGCGAGTGCGCCCTCGATCAAAGTGGAAACGTGCGTGTTGTCGGAGGTGTTGGGCTCCGGGTGGTCGCAGGCGTTGCCGCACCGGTAGTAGCAGGTCGCCCAGCTCCGCGAGCCGTGCGGCCCGCTCTGGATCAGGGGCAGGAGTTTGCGGGTGGTCGTCATTGAGTCCCTCACTCGGAATTGCTGTCTCGGGATCGAGCCGGACGCAACGTAAGCCACCCGAGATGCCCGCGGGGCGACGTCCGGTTAACGCAAGGTGAACCGGACCAACCTCAGGGGCCCCAGTTCCGGACACGTAGGGTTGGCCGTCTGCGCTCGGGGTAGATCGCCATCAGCAGTTCATCTGTCACTACTCATTGGGGGGTACATCCCAGAATGAAACGCATCATCGTCGGCGTCCTCGCCGCCTTCATCGCTCTCTTCCTCGCCGCCACCCTCGCTCCTGCCCAGGCCACCGCCCCGGCGGCCGAGGACGCCGCCATGGCTCTGGAGAAGCGGTTTGTCGGCATCAAGGCGTCCGGCACTCAGATTCCGAATGCGCACCTTTCGGGTCACGTCGGCCCCAGGCAGACCTACAAGTGGAGCAAGGTCATCATCCAACGGCGGGTGTGCGCCAGCGGCACTTGCAAGTGGTCGAAGGTCAAGGTGATCAAGACCAACGGGGTCGGCAACTACCACACGGTCGTTAACCTTCCCTCAGGTGCCCGACGGACCTACCGGGCGCTCGTTCCGCCTCGGGGCAACTACGGGTGGTCGCCCAGCAAGGCCCTCGAGGTCTTCTGGACCTGACCGGATTGATAGTTCCGGCACGGCGATGCCCTCCCGCCCAGGCGAGAGGGCATCGCCAAGCGTGGGCGTTGCTCGCCGAGCGCGGAGTTATGGTGAGAGGGCGAAAGGCTGCACGTCTTTCGCGGGAGAAAGGACTTTTGCGATGCATCGCATCATCACGGGCGTTCTCGCGGCGCTGACCGCCCTGCTTCTCGCCGCTACGCTGGCGCCGGCCCAGGCAGCCGCGGCCGCCGACAAGAGCCTTACCGTCAGCACGGTCGACGGTCGACGCGCCAGCTGCGAAGCGGACACGGATGTGCCGGAAGGTGAGCGCAACGTGCAGATCTGCATCAACCAGACGGTTGGGACCTCCTTCAACTTCTTCGGCAAGGTCAAGCCACACGGCAAGTTCAAGCCGACCCGGCTGCAGTACCGCCCGATCAAGAAGGTCGGAGCGAAGTGGGTGTGCCGCCTCGGTGTGAAGTGGCAGGACACGCGTCGAGACAGAACCGATGACACTGCCTTCTACACGTACAAGGGCGTGACGAAGCCGGGCTGCTACCGAGTGAAGGTTGTCCCCGGGCGCGAGTACCTGCGCTCGTTCTCGATGGCCTACATCATCAGCCCGCGCTGACACCACCTAGACATCGAGCGGCAGCTACCGCTCGATCGCCGAGTCCCAGAGCACCCCGCCGTCCTGATCCATCACCTTGGCGTCGAGTCGGTCCGGCGTACCGCTCTCCTTGTCGGACCGGACGACGATGGCAAACGCGCCCCGATTCGTGACGAACTCTTTGACCGATCCGTCGGGCCGGACGACCTCGATCCGGTATCCATCTGGCAGGCCCGGGATGACACCGGTGCTGAGGCAGCGTATCTGCCGCTCCTCGCGGTAGCAGCGTGGTGCGATGCCAACGTAGCGATCGGGATCCTCGGGACCGGCGTCGTCCGGTGGGAGGATCGGCTCGCCCTCGTCATCGTGGAGCCGGCCTTCGCCGAACCTAATGCCGGTGCTCGACTCCGGTGGGGAGATATTGCAGTGGACGGCGTAACCGTTCGCCGACATCAGAACGACATTGACTCCATCGACGCCCGGGCGTCCACGAGCCGCAGACGCCAGGATCGTCCAGTCGGTGAAGTCGTAGCTCGCTTGGCGAGAGCACTGTTCGGTCAGGGCGTCCGTGTCGGTCGGTAGCGGCATCTTTGCCGGGTGGGCACGACGCGGCTGGTGGAGCATCTTCTCCTGCGGGATCACGCAGTTTTGGAGGAACGCCGCAGCGTGGCTGCCACCGTTGCCTGTGAGATCGGTCGTCTGCATTGCAATCGTCCGTCCCACTCGGGTCTCGGTCGAGTCGGTCACCCAGGTGTACTTCGTTTGCCCGTCGGCGTTCATCACGATGGTGCAGCGACGTTCGACCTCCGCTGGTGCCAGGCGCTCTTCGACGTAGAAGCCACTCTTGTCAGGCTTTACAGGGTCGGGGTCGGCGCGGTTGAGGCCAGGAATCCCGGTGAGGGCGGCGGTGGTGCCGATGATGGCGATGACGGCGGCGGCGGTGCCGGCGGCGATGAGTTTGCGGCGGCGTACTCGCTTCTGGCCGGCGGCGATCAGGGTGGGGATCTCGGCGTTCCAGTCGTCGCGGGGGGCGCCGGCGTCGAGCATCGCTTCGCGTAGGTCCTTCATCACCCCTCCCCTCCGAACTCGAGCACGTCGGCCCTACCGAGTCGGGTGAGCTCGGCCTTGAGTGCGCGCAGGCCGTGCGAGGTCTGGCTCTTGATGGTGCCGATCGAGCACTTCAGCGCGGCGGCGGTGTCGGCGACCGACAGGTCCTCGAAGTAGCGGAGTACGACGCAGGCGCGCTGCCGCTCGGGCAGCGCCTTCAAGGCTTGCACCAGGACCTCACGCTCGGCGTGCTCCTCGGTGCCGTCGCCGACCGAGGTCGCCCTCGGGGCCCGGTCCTCGTTCTTCTCGCGCCGGCTGTGCTTGCGGTGCTGGTCGACCACGGCGCTGTGCAGGGCGCGGTGGGCGTACGACGCGAGCCCGCCGTCCTTCTTCTCCAAGCGGGGCCACGCGACGTACAGCCGGATCAGCGCTTCCTGGGTGACGTCGGCTGCGGTCGCCCAGTCGCCGGTCATGAGGTAGGCCGAGCCTCGGAGCCGGTGTTGGTAGGCAGCCACGAACTCGGCGTACTGACTGTCATCGCGCCGTCCCACACTCACCTCCCGAGGTCTCTGAGGAAGGAACGCCCGCCAAGCCAACCAGGTTGGCTCGAACCTCGGAAATTCAGATCAGAGCGCGACGATGACGAACGGCCACCGGTCGGTGTGGTCGCCATGGGTGTTGTGGCTGTGGACGCGGACCTCGACCTCCCCCGTGGGACACAGGCTTCCTTGCTCCCCTTGATCGATCCGGATGTAGGCCGGCGCCGGGTTCAGCGGATGAGTGAACTCAGAGGCTGCACGAGGTCCATGGTTGCGTGCTTGTCAGAAAACCGGTCACTTGCTAAGAATTCCTGTCGCTCGAAAGGCGCGCCTGTCAGGGTGGGTCTGTAGACAGGGAGCGACCGGTCCGGACGTCCGGAATCAGACGACGGTCCAGGTGTCGCCGCCGCTGATCAGCGCGGCCAGCTTGTCGGCGGGCTCGCCGGGAGCGGCGGCGTGGGCGGTGGTCACCTGCTCGCGGGCCTGGTCGTCGTACGTCGGCCGCTCGACGGCGCGGAAGATGCCGATCGGAGCACGGTGGAGTACGCCGTTGTCGGTGAGCCGGGACAGCGCGAAGGCCGTGGTCGGGTCGGGGGAGTGGGCGTCGTGGACCAGCAGGTCCTTCTCGGCCACGTCGGCGACCTCGACGGCATGCACCGAGCCGGTGTCCTGGTCGCGGACCACGCCGTACTGCCGCTCGGCGCCGAACCGGATCTGCTCGCCATCGACCAGCGGGATGATCGCGTCGGCCTTGGTGTCGGGCGACTTGATCGCGTCGAAGGCGCCGTCGTTGAAGATCGGGCAGTTCTGGTAGATCTCGACGAACGAGGTGCCGCGGTGGGCGGCGGCCGCGGACAGCACCGAGGTGAGGTGCTTGCGGTCGGAGTCGATGGTGCGAGCGACGAACGAGCCCTCTGCGCCCAGCGCCAGCGAGACCGGGTTGAACGGGTGGTCGAGCGAGCCCATCGGCGTGGACTTGGTGACCTTGCCGGCCTCGGACGTGGGCGAGTACTGCCCCTTGGTGAGGCCGTAGATTCGGTTGTTGAACAGCAGGATCGTCATGTTGACGTTGCGGCGCAGCGCGTGGATCAGGTGGTTGCCGCCGATCGACAGCGCGTCGCCGTCACCGGTCACCACGAACACCGAGAGGTCCTCGCGGGCGGTGGCGATGCCGGTTGCGATCGACGGCGCGCGGCCGTGGATCGAGTGCATGCCGTAGGTGTCGAGGTAGTACGGGAACCGCGACGAGCAGCCGATGCCGGAGACGAACACGACGTTCTCGCGGCGGATGCCGAGCTCGGGCAGGAAGCCCTGCACGGCCTTGAGTACGGCGTAGTCGCCGCACCCGGGGCACCAGCGGACCTCCTGGTCGCTGGTGAACTCCTTGGCCGTCTGCTTCTCGTCGGCCTCGGGTACGCCGCGCAGGCCGGGGAAGGGAAGGGCGGTCGTGCTCATCGACGTGCCTCCTTGGTCTTTGCGTCGGTCGCGACCAGCTCGACCTCGATGCCCTCGGCCTCGCCGACCAGGGTGCCGATCGCGTCGGCGAGCGCGGCGGCCTTGAGCGGCATGCCGTTGACCTGGTTGTAGCCGATGGCGTCGACGAGGTACTTGCCGCGGAGCAGCAGTGAGAGCTGGCCGAGGTTCATCTCGGGGATCAGCACCTTGTCGTAGCGCTTGAGGATCTCGCCGAGGTCGTTCGGGAACGGGTTGAGGTGGCGCAGGTGGACCTGCGCGACGTGGTAGCCGGCCTTGCGCACCCGGCGTACGCCGGCGCCGATCGGGCCGTACGTCGAGCCCCAGCCGAGCACCAGCACCTTCGCGGCGCCGCTCGGGTCGTCGACCTCCAGCGGCGGCAGCGAGTCGGCGATCCGGTCCACCTTGGCCTGGCGGGTACGGACCATGAAGTCGTGGTTGGCCGGGTCGTAGGAGATGTTGCCGTGGCCGTCGCCCTTCTCGAGCCCGCCGATGCGGTGCTCGAGGCCCGGCGTACCCGGGATCGCCCACGGCCTGGCCAGCGTCTCCTCGTCGCGGAGGTACGGCCAGAACTCGGCCTTCTCCTCGCCGGTCTTGTCGGTCGTGGTGTGGTTGGTCTCGGTCGCGAATTTCGGGTCGATCTCCGGCAGTTCGGCGACCTCGGGGATCCGCCACGGCTCGGAGCCGTTGGCGAGCATGCCGTCGGACAGCAGCATCACCGGCGTCCGGTAGGTGATCGCGATTCGCACCGCCTCCAGCGCCGCGTCGAAGCAGTCGCCGGGCGACTGCGGCGCCACGATCGGCACCGGCGACTCGCCGTTGCGGCCGAACATCGCCTGCAGCAGGTCGGCCTGCTCGGTCTTGGTGGGCAGGCCGGTGGACGGCCCGCCGCGCTGTACGTCGATCACCAGCAGCGGCAGCTCGGTCATCACCGCGAGCCCGAGCGCCTCGGACTTCAGCGCGATGCCCGGGCCGGAGGTGGTGGTGACGCCGAGGTGGCCGGCGAAGGAGGCGCCGATCGCAGCGCCGATGCCGGCGATCTCGTCCTCGGCCTGCAGCGTGGTGACGCCGAAGCCCTTGTGCTTGCTGAGCTCGTGGAGGATGTCGGAGGCCGGCGTGATCGGGTACGAGCCGAGGAAGACCGGCAGCCCGGACTGCACGCCGCCCGCGACCAGGCCGTAGGCGAGCGCCAGGTTGCCGGTGATGTTGCGGTAGGTGCCCGGGGGCATCGGCGCCGGCTTGACCTCGTAGGAGACCACGAACGCCTCGGTGGTCTCACCGAAGTGCCAGCCCTTGTTGAACGCCATGATGTTGGCGTCGCGGATGTCGGGGACCTTCGCGAACCGCTTCTCCAGGAACGCCACCGTGGTCTCGGTCGGGCGGCCGTACATCCACGACAGCAGGCCGAGCGCGAACATGTTCTTCGCGCGGGCGGCGTCCTTGCGGGACAGCCCGAACTCCTTGACCGCCTCTACGGTCATCCCGGTCAGGTCGAGCTCGTGTACGGCGAACTCGGCGAGCGAGTCGTCCTCGAGTGGGTTCGCGGCGTACCCGGCCTTGGTCAGGTTACGGGTGGTGAAGTCGTGGGTGTCCACGATGATCGCGGCACCCTTCGGCAGGTCGCCGAGGTTGGCCTTCAGCGCGGCCGGGTTCATCGCGACCAGTACGTCGGGCGCGTCGCCCGGGGTCAGGATGTCGTGGTCGGCGAAGTGGACCTGGAAGCTGCTGACGCCCGGCAGCGTGCCCTGCGGCGCGCGGATCTCGGCCGGGAAGTTCGGCAGCGTCGAGAGGTCGTTGCCCCACGCTGCTGACTCCTGGGTGAACCGGTCTCCGGTGAGCTGCATGCCGTCACCGGAGTCGCCGGCGAACCTGATGATGACGCGGTCGAGTTGCTTGACCTGCTTGGACACCCCAGCTGCCTCCTCCTTCGGCGTGCGTTATGCGGACGAGTCCTTGACCCGTTCCAGCCTCCCAGGATAGTCGGGCTGACGTGAAACCGGGCCTCGTCTCCCGCATTGGACGTGCGTACGACGACCTCTATACGCCAGCGACGTGAGCAACGCCACCCATCTCACGCAATGTCGTCAATGATGCTCACTTCAGTTAAGTCGACTAGACTTCTGGACATTGACAAGAAACGCTCTGGGTGCAGGGCGGGAAGAGAGTGCCATGAAGCTCAAGATCAAGGCTGCGGTAGCTGTATCACTTGCCGGGGTGCTGGCCTTGTCGGCGTGCGGGGGAGAGTCGGCTGCTGAGAGGCAGTCGAAGAAGGTCGACGTGGTTGGCTTCTCGATTCTGAAGACCGCGAACGCCGAGGTGTTCGACGCCTTCAAGAAGACCGATGACGGCAACGGCGCCGACCTGACGCCGTCGTACGGCCCGTCCGGTGACCAGAGCCGCGCGGTCGAGGCCGGCCAGAACGCCGACTTCGTCCACCTGTCGCTCGCCAGCGACGTCACCCGCCTGGTCGACGCCGGCCTGGTGGCGAAGGACTGGGACCAGGGCCCGAACAAGGGCATCGTCACCTCCTCGGTGGTGGTGTTCGTGGTCCGCAAGGGCAACCCGAAGAACATCCAGACCTGGGACGACCTGGTGCAGGAGGGCGTCGAGGTCATCACGCCGCACCCCGGTTCGTCCGGCGGTGCGCGGTGGAACATCCTCGCCGCGTGGGGCTCGGTGATCGCCAACGGCGGCTCCGAGAAGGAGGCCGAGGCGTACACCAAGGAGCTGATCGACCACACCATCAAGCTCCCGGGCTCGGCGCGCGACGCCACGTCGGCGTTCGTCGACCAGGGCCAGGGCGACGTCCTGCTCTCCTACGAGAACGAGGCGATCCTCTCCAAGCAGGCCGGCGCGGAGGTCGACTACGTCATCCCACCGGAGACGCTGCTGATCGAGAACCCGGGTGCGATCACCACCGAGGCCAGCGACGCCGCGAAGAGCTTCTACGACTTCCTGCTCACCGAGGAGGCGCAGACCCTCTACGCCAAGTTCGGCTTCCGTCCGGTCGGTGTCGAGGTGGACACCGAGGTCGAGGGTGCCAACGACCCGGCCGACCCGTTCCCCGCGCCGCAGAAGCAGCTCACCATCGACGGTGACTTCGGCGGCTGGGGCGAGGCCAAGGACAAGTACTTCGACGAGAAGTCCGGAATCATCATCCAGCTCCTCAACGAAGCGGGTAAGGGCGCGGAGTGACCTCCGCTGCCGCGGTTCCCGCGGCTAGGCCGGCGCCTCCGCGCCGGCCGCGTCGCGGTCTGGGTGCAGTCTCGCTGACGCCGGCTTCCAGCCTGGCGTTGGGCGTGACGATGACGTGGTTCAGCCTGCTGGTGCTCATCCCGCTGGCGGCGGTCGTGGCGACCGCCGCCGGTGGCGGGTGGAGTGGCTTCTGGCAGTCGATCACGTCGGAAAACGTGGTAGCAGCTATCAGGTTGACGGTGTGGCAGGCCTTCCTGGTCACGCTGATCAATGCAGTGATGGGTACGGCGACGGCCTGGGTCCTTGTCCGCTACCAGTTCTACGGCAAGCGGCTGCTCGACGTAGCCATCGACATCCCGTTCGCGCTGCCCACGATCGTCGCGGGCCTGGTGCTGGTCTCGCTGTACGGCGACGGGTCCACCGCGGAGATCCCGCTCCTGGGCATCCCGCTCGACTGGGCAACCGACGAGCGCGCGATCACGCTGGCCTTCCTGTTCGTGACGCTGCCGTTCATCGTCCGGACCGTGCAACCGGTGCTGGAAGAGCTCGACCACGACGTCGAGGAGGCGGCCGCGTCGCTCGGCGCGAGCCGGCTCACCATCTTCCGCCGGATCATCCTGCCCAGCCTGACGCCGGCGATCGCGGCCGGCGCAGCGCTGTCGTTCGCGCGGGCGATCTCGGAGTTCGGCGCGCTGGTGCTGCTGTCCAGCAACCTGCCGAACAAGACCGAGGTGATCTCGATCCGGGTGCTGTCCTTCATCGAAGGTGACGACCCGGCGGCGGCGGCCGCCGTCGCGACGGTGATGCTCGCCATCGCGCTGCTCGTGATCGTCGTACTCGACATCTTGCAGAGGCGGGTGAGCCGTCGTGGTTAAGGAGCCCCGTCTCTTCCGGATCGTGCTCGGCACGCTGGTCTGCGGCTATGTGTTCATGCTGGTGCTCTGGCCGGTCGCGCTGGTGGCCCAGAAGACCTTCGAGGGCGGCCTGGACAACATCCAGACCGCGCTGCAGAACCCCGAGGTCACACACGCGCTGCTGGTGACCGCCAAGGTCGCCGGGCTCGCCGTACTCATCAACATGGTGTTCGGCGTGACGATGTCGCTGCTGCTGGTCCGCTCGGAGTTCCCGGGCAAGCGCCTGGTCTCCGCGCTGATCGACGTACCGCTGTCGGTGTCGCCGGTGGTGGTCGGCTTCGCGCTGGTGCTGGTCTACAACGGGCTGGACGGCTGGTTCGGACCGACGCTCGAGGCCAACGGCCTCATCGTCATCTTCAACACGCCTGGCATGGTGATGGCCACCTGTTTCGTGGCCCTGCCGCTGGTGATCCGTGAGGTCGTCCCGGTGCTGACCGAGATCGGCGACGACCAGGAACAGGCCGCCCGCTCGCTGGGCGCCAACGGCCGGCAGACCTTCTGGCGGATCACGCTGCCCAGCATCAAGTGGGCGGTCGTGTACGGCGTGGTGCTGAGCCTGGCGCGCTCGATCGGTGAGTACGGCGCGGTCCGCATCGTCGGCACCAACGTCGCCGGCGACTCGCAGACCGCCACGCAGTACGTCACCGAGGCCCACAACAGTCCGTTCCCGGTCGATCACGCTGCGGCGTACACCGTGTCCTTCATTCTTGCCGCGGTGGCCGTGCTCTGCATCGTCGTCGTGTCCCTGTTGCGTCCCAAGGAGGCCGCAAAATGAGCATCGACATCAAAGGTGTCAACAAGCTGTTCGGCGACTTCGTCGCCCTGGAAGACGTCAACGTCACCATCCCCACCGGCCAGCTGACCGCCCTGCTCGGGCCGTCGGGCGGTGGCAAGTCCACGCTGCTGCGGATCATCGCGGGCCTCGACTCTGCCGACTCGGGGTCGATCGAGATCGAGGGCGTCGACGCCACCAAGCTGCCGCCGCAGAAGCGCAACGTCGGCTTCGTGTTCCAGCACTACGCCGCCTTCAAGCACATGACCGTGGCGAAGAACGTCGCCTTCGGCCTGGAGATCCGCAAGAAGTCCAAGGCCGAGGTGCGCGACCGGGTCGACGAGCTGCTCAAGCTGGTGCACCTGTCGCAGTTCGCGCACCGGCTGCCGTCGCAGCTCTCGGGTGGCCAGCGGCAGCGGATGGCGCTGGCGCGGGCGCTCGCCGTGGAGCCGACGGTACTGCTGCTCGACGAGCCGTTCGGTGCGCTCGACGCAAAGGTCCGCAAGGAGCTCCGCGACTGGCTGCGGCGGCTACACGACGAGGTGCACGTGACCACGATCTTCGTGACCCATGACCAGGAGGAGGCGCTCGAGGTCGCCGACGAGATCGTGGTCATCAACGAGGGTCGGGTGGAGCAGAAAGGCACTCCCGACCAGCTGTACGACGAACCCGCCAACAACTTCGTCATGGGCTTCCTCGGCGAGGTCACCACGCTCGGTGGTCACCTGGTCCGACCGCACGACATCGAGATCACGACCGACCCGATCTCTGCTGGTGCGGAGGAGGGCGAGGTGTCGCGGGTGCTGCGGATCGGCTTCGAGGTGCGGCTGACGGTGCTGACCGACGACGGCGAGGAGGTGGTCGTCGTACTCACGCGGACCCATGCCCGCTCCCTCGGGCTCGACGTCGGCTCCCACGTCTGGCTGGCACCCGCCGAGGGCGCGAACACCGTCCTGGCGCTCGACAAGGCGGCCACATCGGGCTAGTCAAAGCGACCTGGGGATGACCCTGTGGACGCGGATTTGTGTCCTCGGGGTAGTTGCGATGTAAACTCTTTCCACGCCCTGGCCGGAGACCCGAGACTCCGGCCAGGGCCCTTTCTATTTCGCTGGCCGGAAGCTGCCGCGCTCACCTCGATGCTCGGCGCCACCTTGCTCACGAACGCGCCTCTGCTCGTGCCCGGCTGCCGGCCTCAGCTGGACGCGCCGACGAAGCTGTACTCCCCGGCCCAGCCGTCCTGGCTCTTGGGCACCATCCCGGCGCACGCCCGGCGCAGGTTCTCGCAGCGGTACGCCGTCCCGTTGTCGCGGGTGATGTCGAGCCGCGACCGGTAGTGCCACGACAGCATGTTGGCGTCGCCGGCCGGATCCACGGCGCCGGCAGCCGGGTCCTGGCGCCAGCGGTGCGAGAGCAGCATCCGCTCGCCGGCCGGGTCGTGGGCGACGTACTTCAGCATCCAGGCAGTGGTGTACCAGGCGATCAGGTCGATGCCGCGCAGCGTCGCGGGCACGATCAGCGGCGTGTCGGTGAAGTCGATGTGGGTGCCGCCCCGGATCACGATCGCGCCGGTGTCGACGCCCGCGGCGGAGTACTTCTGTGAGGCGCGCGCCTTGCCGAGCGGATGCGGCGGCAGGGGGTACGGCGTGATCCCGGTGAAGTAGTCGGTGGTGATCCCGAGCACGGGCTTGGTGATCGCGGGCGCCGGACCGTTCGGCGCGCCGAAGCAGTCCGTCGGCAGCCCCCACATGCCCGGCAGGTAGTTGACGTCCGGGTTCGGCCTGGTGATCGCCTCGAGCTCGTCGGGCGACGGTGAGACCGGCACGCACAGGTTGTCGTGGGCCACGCCGGCGTCGACGCGCGGGTCGGACTGCGTCAGCCACGAGGTGGCCTCGGCTCCGTAGGAGTGCCCGGACAGGCCGACCCGGCTGCGGTCCAGCAGCCTCCACAGCGGGTTGTACGCCGCGTTGTGGCCGGCCTCGACCCGGCGCGCCTGCTTGGCGGCGTGCGAGGTGCCGGTGCTCCGGCTCTTGCGGGGGACGAAGGGGCGCTCCGGGGTGGACAGGAAGAAGTCGAGCGCGTCCTGGCCGCCGTCGTAGAAGGGCAGGCCGTTGCCGCCCAGGAAGTCGCCGGTGGTGCCGGTCGGCCCGAGCGGCCCGAGGAACGGCGTACCGGCGAAGGCGTCCTCCAGCTGGTCGGGCGCTTCGCCGAACTGGTCGGAGTTGCCCTCGCCCTGTGCGTCGAACGTCATCACCACGAAGCCGGCCTTGGCGAGCGTCTGCGCGAGATACCAGTAGGTCTGCTCGTAGCCGAGGATCGAGCCGTTGATGTAGAGCGCGCCCGGCCGCTTGGCCGGGCCCTCCCAGGTCGCCCAGATGTGGCCGGACATGGTGGCGCCCGAGCGGGAGGTGTAGAGCACCGGCTCGACGATGCCGCCGCGTTCGGTCCACCCGCTCGTCCGCGGGTCGACGGCACACACGACCGCTGCGGTGCAGGTGTTCGGGTTGGGCTGCCGCTCCGGGTCGGCAGCGATCGCCGCGGCGCGGGCCCGCTGGTAGGCGAGCGTCTCTGCGGCAATGCCCGGCGCGAGGTCGAGGTGTGCGGCGGCGTTCTGCGTGGACACCGCGGCATTGCGTGCCGAGCACCCGGCCCAGGTCAGTGACGGGTAGAAGACCTCGGCGCAGTCGGCGGTGGCCGCGGCCGCTGTCGGCTGCTGGAGGAGCGGGGCGGCCACGACCAGCAAGGTGACGGCAAGTAGGCGGCGCATGACCGACCAACGAACCGAAGAGTTGGGGGTCACCCGTGTCGATGCACCTTCTCTTGCACCACAATGTGGTGTATGTTGTGGTGCATGACCAAGAGGCTGAGCGTGACCCTCGACGACGAGGACGTGCGCACCATCGGCGAGTTCGCCGATCCGAACTCACTCGCCCACGAGGCGCTGGTCCGTTGGCTGACCGGCCAGAGCCTCACGATCTCGGCCGAGACCCTGAGTGACGCCGCGCTACTGCGGATGCTGGTCCGGGCCGGCGCGGAGGCGCTCCGCGAGCAGACGATTGCCCGAGGGTACGAGCTGCTCGCCGAGACCTACGACGAGGGCGATGCGCCGGCAGAGCGGCGGGCGGCTCGCAAGGTCTACGCCGATCGCGTTGACCGCCTGTACGACGAGTGAACGCGCCTGTGCCTGCTCGAGGGCAGGTCTACCTCGTCGACCTGGGCTACGGTCGGAAGCCTTGGGTGGTGGTGTCCAACAACCACCGCAATCGTGCGCTGTCGTCAGTGCTCGCGGCCCGGTTGACGACCACCCGACGCCAGCGCGAAGTGCCGACGATCATTGCGCTGTCGGACGGCGACGCCCCGCTCGTCGGCTTCGTCGTGTGTGACGACATTGAGCAGCTCGATCGCGAGTGGTACCTCACTCGACCGGCTGGCGCACTGACCCCGGCCACCATGCGGAAGATCTCAGAGGCGATGCGGATCGTGATTCCCTGAGGCCGGCGGGCGCAGTTGGGCAATCTACACAGACCGGGCAGCCACTTCTTGGGCGACTGCACATGGCGTCAGGTCGGCCTGCTGGGCAATGCTGACAGTGACGGCTGACACACGTGGAACGGCTCGCATCCCCCGGCGGGTCGCCACGCACCGAAGGGACCCCTCGTGACCCCCGCACTTCCCATCCCTGAGCCGCTGCCCGGAGGTGACGCCGCACCAGGTGCGGGCGCACCCGCCGGCGGCGTCTCGCGCCGGGGCTTCCTCGGCTACGTCATGGCGGCCAGCACGCTGGTCGCCGCAGCTGACCTCGGACTCTCCTCGCCCGCCGCGGCGATGATCCCGTCCGGCCCGCAGATCCCGGAGCTCTACGACCTCGGAGACGCGCAGACCGACGCGGCGCGGCCGACCGCCAACCTGATCACGATCAGGATCACCGAGAACGGCGAGGCGGAGTTCGCGCTGCCGCGATCCGAGGTCGGCCAGGGCATCACCACCTCGACGGCGATGATCATCGCCGAGGAGCTCGACCTTCCGGTCGACAAGGTGCACGTGACCCTGGCGCCGGCCCGCCCCGAACTGGCGTTCAACCAGCTGACCGGCGGCTCCAACACCACGGTGTCGACGTACACGCCGATCCGGGTGGCCGCGGCGATCGCGAAGCAGGCGCTGCTCGAGGCGGCCGCGATCCAGCTCGGCTCGGTGGTCGCGCTGCTGGTCTCGAAGGCCGGCGTCATCTCGGCGCCCGACGGCTCCTCGATCACGTACGGCGAGCTGGCGCCGATCGCGGCCAGCCCGGTGACCAGGCCTGTCGGCATCGTCCTCAAGGACAGCTCGGAGTTCACGGTCGTCGGCAAGCCGCAGAACCGGGTGGACGCGCACGACATCGTCACCGGCAAGAAGCGGTTCGCGATGGACCTCGACATCCCGGACGCGCTGCCGACGATGGTGTGCCGGCCGCCGACGCTGAACGGCACGGCGAAGTCGGTGCGCAACACGCTCACGGTGCAGGCGATGCCCGGGGTCACCGACGTGGCGATCATCCCGACCGGTGTCGCGGTCCGCGCCAAGACGTTCGGCCAGTGCATCGACGCCATCCGTGCTCTCGACGTCGCCTGGAACCCGGGCACCGTGGAGGGACAGGACGACGCCTCGGTTCTTGCCAACCTGCGCAAGGCCGAGCTGCCGCTCCTGGTCCCGAACGTGCCGCTGCTGGCCAAGCAGGTCAACGCCAGCTTCGAGTTCATGTTCAAGTCCAGCGCCGCACTGGAGCCGTACTGCGCGATCGCTGACGTGCGCGGTGACCGGGCCGAGATCTGGGCCGGCCTCAAGGTGCCGATCGTCGCTCAGGTCGAGGTCGCGAAGGCGGTGGACCTGCTGCAGACCCAGGTCAAGGTCAACGTGATCACCGGCGGCGGCTCCTTCGGCCACAAACTCTTCCCCGACCACGCGGTGGAGGCGGCCCGGGCGTCCAAGGCGTTCGGGAAGCCGGTCAAGCTGATGTGGCACCGCGCCGACGAGCCTCGGCAGGGCCGGATGCACCCGATGGCGACGTCGCGGATCCGGGCGACGTACCTCGGCGGGCAGGTGCTCACCTTCGAGCAGCGGCACACCTCGGTGTCCACCGACTTCACCCACGGCTTCGGCGAGATGATCTCCTCGCTCGGCGCCCAGCTTCCGACCGGCTTGGGCAACCTCGGGTACGCCGAGCTGATCTTCACCCTCACCCAGGAGCTGCCGTACCACTTCGGGCTGATCACCCAGACCCTGACCGAGACCGATCAGCGGTTCAAGACCGGGTCGATGCGCAACATCTACTCACCGGACGTGGCGACCGCCAACGAGCTGGTGGTCGACATGCTCGCGGCCAAGATGGGCAAGGACCCGCTGGCCTTCCGGCTCAGCACCCTGAAGGACGCGCGGACGAAGGCGGTCCTGAAGAAGGTCGCCGAGGTCGGCAAGTGGGGCCGGCCGATGCCGGCCGGCATGGCCCAGGGGATCGCGATCCACAAGGAGTACAAGGGCTCCACCGCCTGCCTGGTCGAGATCGACTGCCGGCCCGAGACCGTGAACCGCCCGATCCGGGACGGCGTCGGCGGGCCGCGGGTGACCAAGGCGGTGATCGCGATCGACGCCGGACTCGTGATCAACCCGCGCGGGCTCGAGGCCCAGATGATGGGCGGCTTCGCCGATGGCCTGGCCATGGCGCTGACCGGCAGCGTGCACCTCAAGGAGGGTCACTTCCTCGAGGCGAGCTGGGACAACTACTTCTACACCCGGCAGTGGAACATCCCGCCGGACTTCACCGCGATCGCGATGCCGTCCAACGGCGAGCAGCCTGGCGGTGCCGGTGAGGCCGGCGTCGCGTGCTCGGTGGCCGCGGTCGCTTGCGCCTACGCACGCGCGACCGGCCGGGTCCCGAAGCGGTTCCCGATCAACCACGACGACCCGATCTCCTTCGAGGTCAAGCCCTTCATCCCGCCCGTACCGCAGTCGCCGACTGACGGCCTGGACTGGACCTTCTGAGGAGATCACGATGAGCCAGCACACCTTCATCGTCAACGGCACCTCTGTCACCGTCGACGTCGAGGACGACGTCCGGCTGCTGTGGGTGCTACGCGACGTACTCAAGCTGACCGGGCCGAAGTACGGCTGCGGGATCAACGTCTGCAAGGCCTGCACCTCGCACTTCAATGGGAAGGCGTTCAACCCGTGCGCGGTGCGGGTCGCCGACATCGGCCCGGACGACGAGATCACGACCATCGAGGGGCTCGCGGACACCGCGCCCGGCGACCTGCACCCGATGCAGGAGGCGTGGCTGGAGCACGATGTGGCTCAGTGCGGCTACTGCCAGCCGGGCCAGATCATGGCGGCGGTCGCGTTGGTCAACAAGGCGCACGCGCAGAACCGCGAGATCACCGAGGCCGACCTCGACGAGATCCGCAACGTCTGCCGCTGCGGGACCTACTCGCGGATCCGGGAGGCGATCAAGGCCGGCGCCGCCAACATGTGAGGCGGCACCGGCGTACGCCGGTCAGCGGTAGTTGGTGAACTGCACCGCGAAGTCGTAGTCCTGCTCGCGCACCAGCGCCTGCACGGCCTGCAGGTCGTCGCGCTTCTTCGACGAGATCCGCAGCTCGTCGCCCTGGATCTGCGCCTTGACGCCCTTGGGGCCCTCGTCGCGGATCAGCTTCGAGATCTTCTTGGCGTCCTCGGAGCTGATGCCCTCCTTGAGCGCGATCCCGATCTTGCTGACCTGGCCGGACTGGCGCGGCTCGCCGGCGTCGAGGATCTTCAGCGACTGGTTGCGCTTGACCAGCTTGCCCTTGAACACGTCGAGCACGGCGCTCGCGCGGTCGTCGGCGGACGCGGTGATCTCGATCGCCTGCTCGCCCTGCCACTCGATCGTCGCGCCGGTGCCCTTGAAGTCGAACCGCGTCGCGATCTCTCGCGCGGTCTGGCCCAGCGCGTTGTCGACCTCCTGCCGGTCGAGCTTGCTGACGATGTCGAATGACGAGTCGGCCATGGGTTCTCCTCAGTTTTCGGCTGCCGGGCGTGCTGCGCTATTGTTTCGTCTTGCTGCCCATCGGCCAAGCCGGGGCAGCACCAAGGCAGATTGCCCGAGCGGCCAATGGGAGCGGACTGTAAATCCGTCGGCTTTGCCTTCGAAGGTTCGAATCCTTCATCTGCCACACCCAGAACGGCCCCTGACCTGCGCAAAGCGCGGGTCGGGGGCCGTTTCGGTGCTTCAGCAGCTGGTCGCGGAGCCGGCGCCGTTGTAGGTGCACCGGTCAACGACCGTGCCCGCGGCGTTCTTGAGTACGGCGGTGTCCCCGCTGTTGTTCCACACGTAGTTGTCGAGCCGCCAGTACCGGTCGGCCTTGGTGTTGGTGCCGCGGCCGGTGTGCAGGCGCACGCTCTTGCCGGCGCCGAGCTTGAGGGTGCCGAACTTGTAGACGTGCCCGGAGGCGTCGCGGACCTTCCAGCCGGTGATCTTGCGTGCGGAGTGGAAGTGGTTGGTGATCCGGATCCACTCGCCGTTGAGCTTGGCGTTGGTCACGGGCAGGTCGTTGCCGGGTGGGTCGAAGGCGATCCGGGTGATTCGGATTCCGTGGTGCTGCGCGCTTGCCTGTGGTTCAGCGGGCGCGGCTGTGGTCGGGGTGGCAGTGATGGTCACGGTCAGGATGGCGGTCAGGACGGACGCGGCATAGTGATGAGTTCCCATGCCCAGCAATCGTTGCAGCGGACGTGCAGCCACGTATAGGGCTTTTGCCCGGGTTAATTACGATTTCTCGATCTTGACGACCGAGGTTTCACCTGTTTTCCTAGGTTCATAGGAAAACAGGAATAGGAGGGCGCGATGTTCGCGTTTCGGCTCGATACGGCGGCTGGGGTGCCGCCGTACCTGCAGCTGGTCCAGCAGGTACGTCAGGCGGTGCTGCTCGGCTACCTCGGTGAGGGCGACCAGCTGCCGCTGATCCGGGAGGTCGTCGAGCAGCTCGCGATCAACCCGAACACGGTGTCCAAGGCCTACCGCCAGCTGGAGCAGGAGGGGCTCGCGACGCCGCGGCCGGGCGTTGGGACGTTCGTGACGGGGTCGACCGGGGCGACAGTGTCGCCGGCGACGTACTCCGCGCTGCGCAAGCGCCTGGACCGCTGGCTGCGCGACGCGCACGCCGCGGGCCTGGCAGACGAGGAGGTCAGCGCGCTCGTCTCGGTCGCGCGGAGGGAACTAGCACAGGAGGGCGTGGCATGAGCGTCGTACTCGAGGCCCGCGGGCTGGGCAAGCGCTACCGCTCGAACTGGGCGCTGCGCGACTGCGACATTGAGCTGCCGAGCGGCCGGGTGATCGCGCTGGTCGGTCCCAACGGCGCCGGCAAGACCACGTTCCTGCGGCTGGCGACCGGCCTGCTCCGGCCGACGACCGGGACGGTCACCGTCCTCGGCGCGGAGGCCACCGCCGACTCCGCCGAGGCGCACGCGCAGGTCGGGTTCGTCGCACAGGACCACCCGCTCTACAAGCGGTTCAGTGTCGCCGACCTGCTCCGGATGGGCCGCGAGCTCAACCGGACCTGGGACCAGGACTGGGCGGTACGCCGGATCACGGCGCTCGACATCCCGCTGACCCGCCGCGCGGGCGAGCTGTCCGGCGGCCAGCAGTCACAGGTCGCGCTGGCCCTCGCGCTGGCCAAGCGGCCGCGGCTGCTGGTCCTCGACGAGCCGCTCGCCAGCCTCGACCCGCTCGCCCGGCGGGAGTTCATGCAGACGCTGATGTCCGCGGTCGCGGAGCCGATGAGCGGAGACGAGGAGCTGACCGTGCTGCTGTCGTCCCACAATGTCGCCGACCTGGAACGGGTCTGCGACCACCTGGTGATCATCACCGATGGCCGGGTCCAGCTCGCCGGCGACATCGAAGACCTGCTGGCCGAGCACCGGGTGCTGTCGGGGCCGAATACCGGCGTACTCGACCACGCCGACAGCGCCCACGGAGACAGCACCATTCACGCCACCCGAGGCGACCGCCAGGTTCACGTCGTGGTGCGCAACGGCGGCACCCAGGTGATGCCTGGCTGGGAGTCGCATCCGATCGGACTGGAGGAACTTGTGCTTGCGTATCTGAGTCGATCGAAAGTGGGCGACGAGCCGGTACGGCGTCCCGAGGTCGAGGAGGTGCGGTCATGATCTGGCTGACCTGGCGCCAGCATCGCGCCGAGCTGCTCGGCCTGGTCGCCGTCGTGGCGGCGTTCGCGATCGTGATCCTCGCCCACGGGTTGCCGATGCACGCGGCGTACGACCGCGACAACATCGCGGCCTGCTGGACGGCGCACAACGACAGCTGCATGGGCAAGCTCGGAGAGTTCAACCAGAAGTACTCGGAGTTCCCCGACATGGCGACGTCCTGGCTGCCGCTGGCGCCGGTCTTCGCCGGCATCCTGATCGGGGCGCCGTTCCTGGCGCGCGAGTTCGAGCAGGGCACCTGGCAGCTGGCCTGGACCCAGGGCGTGTCGCGAACCCGCTGGCTGCTGGTCAAGCTCGGGCTGGTGCTGCTCGGGGTGCTCGTCGCCGCGGCGGCGATCGCGGCACTGCTGTCGTGGTGGCTGGCGCCGCTGCATCCGCACCGGTTCTCGTCCGGGCAGTTCAACCACGGGGTGCTGGTGTTCCCGAGCTACGTGCTGTGGGCGGTCGCCGTCGGCATCACCGCGGGCGCCTTCCTGCGCCGTACCATCGTGGCCGCCGCGGTCGGTATCGTCGCCTGGCTGGCGGTCCGGCTACCGGTCGAGTTCCTGCTGCGCCCGAACTACCGGCCGCCGCTCACGGCGCGCGACGGCCAGGAGGCCGTGATGAAGGGTTGGCTGACCCACGAGAACGTCGGGGGCCCTGCGGATGGCTCCGGGCCGGTGACCGGCCTGGTGACCTACCAGCCGCTCGACCGGTTCTGGCAGTTCCAGATCATCGAGGCCAGCATCTTTTTCGGGCTCTCGATCCTGCTGCTCGCGGCGACGTTTGTGCTGGTCACAAGGGTAAGGCGGTAGCTTCTCGCAGACTCTGCTTGAAGATTCACAAAAATCACCCGTTACAAAACGGACAATCCGGCGTTTCACCTACATCCGGGAGATTCGGCTCGCGGCGGTAGATGGAGGCTTGAGTTGACGAACACTCGTCCGTTGCTGCTGGGCTACATCCGCGCTGACGCGCTGACCACCGAGCGCGACGTCGAGGAGCGTACGTCGGACCTGGCCGCGTTCGCGGACAGCGAGGGCTATGCGCTCGGCACCGTCTTCATCGAGCGAAACGACAACGCCCCGGCAGCCTTCGAGGCGCTGATGACGGAGGCGACCCGCACCGGCGTGAGTGCGGTCGTCGTCCCCGGACCGCGACTGCTGCCCTGCGGTTCGGTTCGAGTCCCGCAGGGGGCTCCCTAAGCCGGCGGGGCGAGGCGCGCCGACAGATCCCTGAGTCCGCGCCCGCCCCGCCACGCCACGTGCCTCGACCTGGGTCAGATGTCCGGAATTCCCAGGTCGAGGCTCGGCCGGTCCAGGCCGCCGTCCACCTCGAGGATCTTGCCGGTGAGGTAGCCGCCGGCCGGTGCGCACAGGTAGACCACGGTCGCAGCGACCTCGGCCGGGTCGGCGATCCGCCGCAGCAGTGTGTTGTCCTCCAGCTGGCTGCGCATGCCGTCGTCGGCGAGCACGAAGTCGAGAGCGGAGGTCTCCGCGGAGCCGAGCGCGATCGCGTTCACCCGGATCTGCGGGGACAGGTCGGCGGCGGCCATCCGGGTGTAGTGCGCGAGCGCGGCCTTCGCCACGCCGTACGCCAGATAGCCGCGGCCGGAAACCCGGCCGACCACCGACGAGATGTTGACGACCGAGCCGCCGCCGTTCGCCAGCATGATCGGCACTGCGGCCAGGGTGAGCGCGTGGGCGGTGAGCACGTTGAAGCTGAACGCCTTGGCGAGGTGCTCGGGCTTGGTCTTCAGGAACGCGTTGGGCATGCTGCCGCCGACGTTGTTGACCACGATGTCGAGCCGCCCGAACTCGCTCTCGGCTCGCTCGGCGAGGCCGGCGACCGCGTCCAGGTCACGCAGGTCGGCGGGTACGACGACCGCCCGGCGGCCGCGGTCCGCTACCTGCTTGGCGACCTCGTTCAGGTCGGCCTCGGTGCGTGCCGAGATCACCACGTCGACGCCGCTCTCGGCCAGCGCGAGCGCGGTCGCGGCACCGATGCCGCGCCCGGCGCCGGTGACGACCGCGGCCCGGCCGTCGAGCCGGAAGGCTTCGCCCATCGTCAGTCCGCTCATGAGCGTCAGCCTACGCGGCCTACTGCAACGTGTTCTAGTTCTGAACCTTGTCCGGCCGGGATCTTGTCGGTGGTGGGCGCAGGCCTTAGCCTGAGTCTGTTGGTGCGTATCGCGAAACGAGTTCCATTATGCGCAACAAAACCAGGGAGGCCGTGACTCGGCGGCTGCTGCAGGCTGCCCGCTACGAGGTGCTGCCGACACCGAGCATCGAAGCAGTGATCGTCGAGCACGTCGGCACCGACCGGACCATCACCGTCACCGCCTCGCCGACGAAGGGACTCGGCGCGACCCTTGACCTCGCCGAGCGGCTCGCCGCGCAGGGGTACGCCGTCGTACCCCACCTGGCTGCCCGGATGATCTCCGGCCGCGACGAGCTGGCCGACATCGTCGCGCGGCTGCAGTCGGCCGGGATCGGCTCGGTGTTCGTGCCGGCCGGCGACCAGGACCCGCCCGCCGGCAAGTACCACGAGTCGCTCGACCTGTTGCAGGACCTGGCCGACCTGGGCTCGCCGTTCCCGAGCGTCGGCGTGACCGGCTACCCCGAGTCGCACCCCTCGATCCACGACGACCTGACCGTGCAGGCGATGTGGGACAAGCGCCGGTTCGCGACGAACGTGGTCAGCAACCTCACCTTCGACCCGGACCTGGTGATCAGGTGGGTGAAGCGGCTGCGCGACCGGCGGGTGCCGATGCCGGTGCTGATCGGGCTGCCCGGTCCGGTGGAGCGGGCCAAGCTGCTGTCGATGGCGACCAAGATCGGGGTCGGCGACTCCACTCGCTTCCTGGCCAAGAACAAGGGCATGTTCGCCCGGATCGCGGCCCCCGGCGGCTACGACCCGATGCGCTTCCTGGAGCGCTGCGCGCACGGGCTGGCCGACCCGGCGATGCTGGTCGACGGCGTGCACATCTTCACCTTCAACCAGGTCGCCGAGACCGAGCGCTGGCGCACCGAGCAGCTCGATCGCCTAGGCCCCGCGGTCTCCGAGGTCTGAGAGGAGCACGCCGAGCGCCCGCTCCAGGCCCGAGGTCTCCGTCGGTACGACGGTCAGCGGCAGGCCGATCCGGCGGGCCGCCTCCTCGGCGAGCCCGGTGAGCTCGGCATCGGGAGCCTGCGCCAGCCAGACCACCCGGTGGTAATGGCCGAAGTAGTCGTCGCGCAGCTCCGGGTGCCGGTCCAGCCCGAGCTCGGCGATGACCGTCCGCGCGAAGGAGCGGACCAGGAAGTCGGTGAGCAGGTAGGTCCCGGGCTCGTCCTCGAACAGCCGGCGCACCCGCTCGGGGCCGGCGTACAGGTCATAGCAGTGCAGCCCGGCCAGCCGTCGGAGACCGAGCCGCGTGCAGACCTCGTCGAGCGCGCCGTATGTCCCGCAGTCGGCATAGCCCACCGCGACCGCGTCGTACGTCGTGGCCAGCCGTGCGGCCAGCGCCTCGACCTCGCCGGCGATCTTCTGTGGCTGGTTGTGCAGCAGCGGCGGCAGTGGGTGTACGTCGACCGGCCAGCCGTTGCCGGCCACGATCTCGGCGGCCGGCTGGGCGATCGCGCCGCAGGCGATGAGGGCGACAGCGGCCGGCTCAGCCCGGGAAGGCGAGCTGGTCGACGAACTTGTCGTTGAAGTCAGCCCGGTCGGAGAGCTCGACATAGCGCACCTCCTCCAGCAGGGCGGCCGCGCCGGCTCGTTCGCGCAGTGACAGCAGGGCCATCTTCGCGCCCTCGCCAGCGACGTTGCCGGCCGAGACGATGCGCAGCACCGGCAGCTTCGGAACCAGCCCGATCCGGATCGCCGAGGCGGGGGAGAGGTAGCTGCCGAACGACCCGGCGAGCAGCACCTGCTGCACGTCGCGCGGGTCGACCTCGAGCTCGTCGAGCAGCAGCGTCCAGCCGGTCGAGATCGCGGCCTTCGCGAACTGCAGCTCGCGCACGTCGCGCTGGGAGAGGTAGACAGACTCGGCGGCCTCGGTCACGCCGCGCGGCCGGTGCAGGACGAACACCCGCTCCTCGCCGACATAGGTCAGCCGGTCGGCCAGCGCCGGCGCGACCTCCTTGGCGATCTCGTCGCTGACGAACCGGCCGCTGTGGTCGAGCAGGCCGACCCGGACCAGCTCGGCCACGCCGTCGACCAGTCCCGAGCCGCACAGCCCCTGCGGCTCCACCTCTCCGATCACCTGGAGTACGACGTCCTCGCCGAGCTTGATCACCTCGATCGCGCCGTCGGCGGCGCGCATCCCGCAGCGGATCGCGCCGCCCTCGAACGCCGGGCCCGCGGGCGCGGCAGTGGACAGGATCCGGTCGCCGTCGCTGAGCACGATCTCGCAGTTGGTGCCGACGTCGATGAACAGCCGCACCCGCTTGTCGCGGTCCATGCCGGTGGCCAGCATGCCGGAGACGATGTCGCCGCCGACGTACGCACCGAGGGCCGGGAATAGCGAGGCCCGGGCGCCCGGGTGCAGCGACAGGCCGAGGTCGGCGGCGCGGACGTCGGTCGGCGCGGCCGTCGACATCACGAACGGCGCCACCCCGAGCGGCTCGGGATCGATGCCGAGCACCAGTGCGGTCATCGTGGCGTTGCCGGCCAGCGCCACCTCGTAGACCAGCGCCGCGTCGACCTCGCCCTCGGCGCAGACCCCCACCGCCAGCTCGGCGAGCGTCTCCTGGGCCAGCAGCCGGAGCCGGCCGAGCGCGTCCGGGTCCATCATCGTGGCGCTGATCCGGGTGATCACGTCGCCGCCGAACGGCTGCTGCTTGTTGAGCATCGACTGCACCGCGACAGGGGTGCCGGTGGCCAGGTCGAGCAGGGTGGCCACGACGGTGGTGGTGCCGAGGTCGAAGGCGATCGCGTAGCGCTGCTCGCTGGTGTCGCCGGGCTCGACGTCGATCAGGTCCTCGTCGACGATCACCGCGGTGATCTTGTAGTCGGCCTGGCGGAGCACGGTCGGCAGCCGGCGCAGCGCGTGCAGGTCGGCGCGCAGCTCCAGGTCGTCGATCGCGTCGTACAGCCGCTGCAGGTCGGGTCGCTGGTCGGCGAGCGTGGGCTCGTCGAGCTCGACGTACCGCTTCTGTACGGCGGGCCGCAGGATCACCTGGCGGCCGACGCCGACCGTCGCCGCCTTGGGCCGGGTCGTCAGCGGCGGTACGTCGACGCCGAGGTCCTGGGTCGCGTGGGCCAGACAGGCGAGCCGCCAGCCGTCCTTCAGCTGGTCGGCGGAGAACGCCCGGACGTCGAGCCGCGACACCGGGACGGTGCCGTCGACGACCTGGATCTTGCACTTCTTGCAGGTGCCGTGGCCGCCGCAGGTCGAGTCGATCGCGATCCCGTTCCAACTCGCCGCGTCGAACAGGGTCACGCCCTGCGGCACCCGCACCGTCCGGCCCGACGGCGAGAAGGACAGGTCGACCCGCCCGGTGCCGTCGTGGGCCGGCCCGGTGCCGGTTTCAGCGGGTTCCAGCAGGCCTTCCCGCCGGAACGCGTCGACGGCGAACTCGTACGGCTCGTCGCTCATCCCGCCCTCACGTGACCGCGGCGGCTGCCGCCTGCTTCGCGCGGTGCGCGGCGATCCAGTTGCCGCTCCACTCGTCGTGGTCGAGGATCAGGTCGGCCGCCTTGACCGCCTCCACGATCTGCGGGGTGCGGGCATCCATGATCGCGCTGGTGAGACCGGCGGTCATCGCCATGGGCAGGAACGCCGCTCCCAGCGCATGCCGCCCCGGCAGCCCGAACGAGGTGTTGGACGCACCGCAGGTCATGTTCAGCCCGAACTCGTCGCGGATCCCACTGACGGTCTCGAAGAACGTGTTGCCGACCGTGGTGTCCGCGCCGATCGGCATCGCCAGCGGGTCGATCACGATGTCCTCGATCGCGATGCCGTACTCCTCGGTGGCCACCCGGACGATCTTGCGGACCAGCTCGAGCCGCTTGCCGGACTCCATCGGGATCTCGTCGTGGTCGTTGGGGAGCGCGATGATCGCGGCGTCGTACTTCTTGACCAGCGGCAGGATCGCGGCCAGCCGGTCGTCCTCGGCCGTGACCGAGTTGACCAGCGCCCGGCCCTGGTACGCCGCGAGCCCGGCGTCCAGCGCCTCGACGACCGAGGAGTCGATGCAGATCGGCAGGTCGGTCAGCGACTGGATCATCGTGACTGCCTTGGACAGCAGCTCGGCCTCATCGGTGAGCGGCACGCCCATGTTCACGTCGAGTACGTCGGCGCCGCCGGCCACCTGGGCCGCGACGTCGCGCTCGATCGCGGACATGTCGCCCTCGCGCAGCTGCTCCTGGAAGATCCGCCGGCCGGTCGGGTTGATCCGCTCGCCGATGATGCAGAACGGCCGGTCGTGACCGATCACGACCTCCTTGGAGGCGGAACGGAGCCGGGTGTGGTGGCGCCTCATGCGCTCACCAGCGAGCGCCGCCGGGAGAGCAGGTCCTTGGCCTTGCGGACCGTGGCCGAGGCGTCGGAGGCGTAGCCGTCGGCGCCGACCGCGTCGGCGTACTCCTGGGTGACGGGGGCGCCGCCGACCATGATGATCACCTGGTCGCGGATGCCGGCCTTCTGCAGCGCGTTGATGTTGGCCTTGAACATCGGCATCGTCGTGGTCAGGAACGCCGAGAAGCCGACGATGTCGGGCTGGTGCTCGTTGATCGCGTCGACGAACTTCTCGGGCGCGACCTGGACACCGAGGTCGATCACCTCGAAGCCGGCGCCCTCCAGCATGATGTTGACCAGGTTCTTGCCGATGTCGTGGACGTCGCCCTTGACCGTGCCCATCAGGAACTTGCCGATGGTCTCGACGCCGGTGTCGGCCAGCAGCGGCCGCAGCACCTCCATCGCGCCGGCCATCGCCCGGCCCGCGATCAGCATCTCCGGCACGAAGAAGTCACCGCGCTCGAACCGGGCGCCGACCTCTTCCAGCGACGGGATCAGCGCGTCGAAGAGCAGTGACTGCGGCTCCATCTGCATCCCCAGCGCCTGATGGGTCAGGTCGAGTACGGCGGGCCCGTTGCCGCGCAAGGTCTCGTCATAGAGGCCTTGCAGGATCTCCTCGGGTGTCATGCTGCTCCCTCCTTGAGTGTCCGTCGACGAAGCAGCGCCGACAGGGAGTCGGCCTGCTCCACCAGGAGCCGACCGATCTGGTCGGACTCGGTGGCGATCCGTGCGCTCGGTCCCGAGACGCCGAGTGCCGCGATCACGTTGCCGTCGCGACCGCGCACCGGAGCGGCGACGGCGGACAGGCCGGGCTCCAGCTCGTCGCGGGTCACGGCGTATCCGTTGCGGCGAGCCTTCGCCAGGTCGCGTTCGAGCTCGGCGAGCGTGCGCAGCGAGCGCTCGGCCGGGGTGTCGAGCTCGCCCTCGGGCAGCGGCAGTGCGTCGAAGGCGTAGAGGACCTTGCCCTGCGCCGAGGTGTGGGGCGGCACCTCCACACCCATCCAGTCGCGGGTGCCGAGCACGTAGCGGGTGTCGACCTGCGCCACCTGGACCACGGTGTCCCCGCGCGGGATGGCGAGGTGGACGGTCTCGCCGGTGTCGTCGGCGACCCGTTGCAGGGTCGGCCGGGCCAGCCGGCCGATCTCCCGCCACGGGTCGTGGCGGGCGGCGTACAGAGCGAAGAGCGGGCCGGCGACGTACGCGCCGCCGGCGTCGCGCTCCAGCAGATGCGCGCGCTCGAGCGCGGCGAGCAGGCGGGAGGTGGTCGACTTCGCGAGCCCGGCCTCGTCGACCAGGGTCGTGAAGCTGATCGGCTCGTCGGCCTGGACGACGAGCGCGATCAAGGCCGCGGCCCGATCGACGGCCTGCGTCCCGTTGGCACTCATGAGCTTTCCCTTCTCCACACATCCCGAGAGTTCCATAATATGGAACCGCATTCCCACATCATGAGGCTATGCTGCGGCGAGACACGCGGTCAAGGAGTTGGTTCAGAGAGGACTTGGGAATGTTCGAGAACGCAATGCCGCGCTACGAGGTCCTCTCGGCCGACGCGATGGCCATGCTGGACAAGGGCTGGCGCCGGCTGGTCAGCGAGATCGGCGTGGAGTTCATGAGCGACCGGGCGCTGGAGCTGTTCCGCGCCGCCGGTCAGCGGGTCGAGGAGAACACCGTGTTCCTCGACCCGGAGTTCATTCTCGAGCAGGTGGCGAAGGCGCCGCGCGAGTTCGACGTCGCGGCCCGCAACCCGGCCAACAGCATTCACATCGGTGGGAACTCGATGGCGTTCGGCGCGGTCTACGGGCCGCCGTTCGTCCGGCAGGGTGAGGTACGCCGCGACGCGACCATGGACGACTTCCGCAACTTCACCAAGCTCGCCCAGTCGTTCGCGGTCCTCGACTCCGCCGGCGGCGTGATCTGCGAGCCCAACGACACCCCGCTCGACTCGCGCCACCTCGACATGACGCTGGCGCTGCAGACGCTGACTGACAAGGTCTACATGGGCAACGTGGTGTCGGGCGTCAACGCGCGCGACACCATCGAGATGGGCGCGATCCTGTTCGGTGGCCGCGACGTCATCGAGCAGACGCCGGTGTCGATCTCGCTGATCAACTGCAACTCGCCGCTGCGCTGGGATGACCGGATGCTCGACGCGCAGTTCGAGTACTCCGAGGCCAACCAGCCCGTCGTACTCACGCCGTTCATCCTGATGGGCGCGATGTCGCCGGTGACCATCCCGGCCGCGCTGGTCCAGCAGATCGCCGAGGCGCTGTCCGGGATCGCGCTGTCCCAGCTGATCCGGCCGGGCTGCCCGGTGATCTTCGGGTCGTTCCTGTCCAACATCGACATGCAGTCAGGCTCGCCCACGTTCGGTACGCCGGAGTCCGGTCTGGGCCTGCTGTGCACCGGCCAGATCGCCCGCCACTTCGGGCTCCCGTTCCGGTCCGGCGGCACCCTCACCTCGTCCCAGGTCCCCGACGCGCAGGCCGGCTACGAGGCGCTGATGACGCTGTTGCCGACGTTCCTGGCCGGCGCCAACTGGGTGATGCACTCGGCGGGCTGGCTCGAGGGCGGTCTGGTCGCCGGCTACGAGAAGTTCATCGTCGACATCGAGCTGCTGCAGATGATGCAGGTCCAGTTCACGCCGCTGGAGATCACCGAGGAGTCGCTGGCGTTCGGGGCCCACGAGGAGGTCGGGCACGGCGGCCACTTCCTCGGCGCCGCGCACACCATGGAGCGGTTCCGCGACTGCTTCTACCGGCCGCTGCTGTCCTCGTCGGAGAACTACGAGCGCTGGATGCGCAACGGGGGTGTCGACGCCGCCGGTCGGGCCACCAAGATCTACCAGCAGAAGCTTGACGAATACGCCGCTCCGCCGCTCGACGACGCCGTGCGGGCCGAGCTGGAGGAGTACGTCGGCAGGCGGCGCAAGGAGCTCGGCGACTGATCCTGGCAGTCGCTCGATCAACAGAGGGAGAACTGAATATGTCGCTCAACCGAGTCAGGCTGGCCCGCTGGGCGGCCGTCATGGCCGTGGTCGCCGCCTCGACCAGCCTTGCCGCGGTGCCCGGGTCCGGCGCCGCGGACGGTCCGTCGTCGGGTGGTCACGAGGCGCGCGCGAAACGCGTCGTACTCATCGTGGTCGACCAGTTGCGGCCGGCGTTCGTGGACGCCTTCGACATGAGGAACATCCAGCGGCTGATGGCCCGCGGTGCCAACTTCGACAACGCCTATCTCGGGCACATGGCGTCCGAGACCGTGATCAGCCACAACGTGATGACCAGCGGTCAGCTGCCGAAGCACATGGGCTGGTCCGACGAGTGGTTCCGCGACGTCGATGGTGTACTCGGCACCAAGGACGCCATGCACGTCACCGGCTCGATGAGCCAGGCGCAGTTCGACGCGGTGATCAAGCACGGCGACTACCCGAAGCTGGCCGACTACCTGCACAGCGCGTTCCCCGGGAAGACCGTGGCGACCGTCGGCCAGAAGAACTACGCCGTGCACACCATGAGCGGGCCCGCCTCTGACATCAGGCTGACCTTCGGCGGCCGCAGCTTCGACTGCGACGGCGACGGCGTGAACAACTGGCGCGGGCCGACGGGGACCAACGTCCCGGCGTACATCTCGGGGCCGGTCTGCAACCAGTACTACGTCAACGCCGACCGGGCGCGCGACCGGGGTACGGCGACGACGTCGCCGGCGTGGATGTACCCGCTCGAGGGCGACCGCGACATCAGCGGCCTGGACCCCGCACACCCGGGCGGCGACGTGTGGACCACCGACGCGGCACTGGACATCATGGCCAATGAGGACTGGAGCGGCGTGATGCTGACCCTCGGCGGCGTCGACAAAGCCGGTCACATGTGGGGCGGCCTCAACGACCGGCCGCCGTACCCCGGCGGTGACCCGTCGACGCACCTGGAGTCGGCTGCTCGGGTAGCGGACCAGCAGGTCGGCCGGATCATCGACCGGCTCCGCTCCGACGGCCTGCTGGACGAGACGCTCGTCGTACTCACCACCGACCACGCCCAGAGCACCACCAAGGACCACTACGGCATCGACGCCGCCGGTCGCGGCAACTTCAACTGGTATTACGGGGCAGACGCCGACGAGAGCTATCTCAGCCCGCAGCCGGAGATCAAGCGCCTCGTCGACGAGACCGGCAACGTGCAGGCGAGCATGCAGGACTCCGCGATCCGTACCTGGCTGGTGGACCGGTCGCCTTCTGCTCTTCGCGAAGCGGCCGACGTGATGGCGACCCTGGGTGGGGTGCGAGCGACGTACTACCGCCAGGGCACCCGCTACGTGCGACGGTGGGAGGCGCCGCGGAAGGCGTTCTCGCGGGCTGAGTGGGCATGGCATCGCCTTCACGGCCAGGAGCTGGTCGACACCATGGCGGCGCCGTACGGTCCGGACGTGATCGGCCTGCTCGCCGACGGTTCGAGCTACGGCGTCAAGGGCGACCACGGCGGGGCACAGGAGTCGGTCCAGCGGATCCCGATCGTCTTCTACGGCGCCGGCGTCCGGCCCGGTACGTCGCCGGGCGCCCCGATCCGCTCCGTCGACATCCTGCCGACGATCCTGCGCGAGCTGGGGATCCGTGAGACCACGCCGACCGATGGGGTTGCCTATCGGGTTCGTTGACAGGGCTGTCTCGGGCCGGGGTTTCGTCGGGTGAGGTAGCAGGTGGGCGGGCGGCCCGGCGCCGGTCCCCCTGGCGAGCGCTGCGGCGGCGCGTCGGCCGGGCATGTCGCCTGTGGTCCTGCGCCGCTGCGGCCGCCGCGGCCAAGCCGCTTGACGCTGCCCGCCAGCGCGACCGGCACCGAACCGCCCGCGCGCGTGGCGGGTGCGGGTGGACCAGTGCTCCGGGTGGTCGAGCAGCGAGCGCTAGCGAGCGTCGTCGAGACCACCGGGCTGCAAGCTCCGCTCGGGATGTGGCGGCGTGGCCGGCGCACAAGGCTCACGACGGCCCGCCATCGTGCCTCGCCGACCTGCACATCGGCGTCGCCTTCGACTCCCGGTGGACCCGGCTTGGTACGGCGGTCGCGGCTGGTGCGGTGAACCTGGCGCAAGCCAGGGTCATCGCCCGGGCGTTGGATGAGCTGCCCGACGATCTCAACCCGGCGCTGCTGGTGCAGGCGGAAGAGCATCTGGTTGAGGCCGCCAAGGAGTATCGCCCAGACCAGCTGCGCGTGTTGGGCCGCAGGATCCTGGACGTGATCGCCCCCGAGGTCGGCGAGGCCGAGGAAGCCAAGCAGCTCGCGCGTGAGGAGGAGCGCGCCTGGGAGACCGCGAGTCTGACGCTGACCAGGCGCGGAGACGGCGTCACCCGACTCAGCGGGCTGCTGCCTGATGCTGCGGCGACCAGGCTGGCCACCTACCTGGATGCGTTCACCTCACCCCGCCAACACACCGCCGTGGTGCCGCAGCACCGCGCCCGCGGCCAGGCGTTCGTCGCGCTGTTGGAGCACCTCGACCCAGCCAAGCTCCCCGACCACGGCGGGGACGCGACCATGGTCATGGTCACCATCGACCACGACTCGCTCACCAAAGACCTCGCCACTGCCGGATTGGTTGGTACCGACGACAAGATCACCGCGTCCGAAGCCCGGCGGCTGGCCTGCACCGCCCAGATCGTGCCCGTAGTACTGGGTGGGAAGTCCGAGGTCCTCGACCTGGGCCGCGCCCGCCGCCACTTCAGCCCGGCGCAGCGCAAAGCGCTCCGGCTACGCGACCAGCAATGTCGTGGCGAGTACTGCACGATCCCGGCACCTTGGTGCGAGGCCCATCATCTGCAGCCGTGGTCAAGACACGGAAAGACCAACCTCGCCGATGGAATCCTGCTCTGCAGCCACCACCATCACCGAGCCCACGACCATCGCTATTCAACAGAGAGAATGCCCAACGGCGATATCCGATTCCACCGGAGAAACTAGTGGACCGCAACCACAGAACGACGACCACAGCGGCGCGCAAGAATAGGCGCCGACATTGAGTAGTACCGCAACCAAGCACAGACGGTAACCACGTAAATCGGTAGGCACCTTAAGCCAGGAAGTCCCTCGCCTTGCTGGCGTCAGTCGAAAGCGACGATCTTGTCGTCCTCGTTGTACTCGAACTGACCGGCGAAGCCCCAGTTCTGCCAGCCGCCGTCGCCGGTGTTGGTGATGGCTCCGGAGTCGATCGAGAAGATGTTGACGCCGTCGACGACGGCGATGTGCTCCACGCCGGACAGGCCGGTGAAGCGGATGTCGTTGAGGTTCTTGACGGCGATGATGTTGGTGTCGGGGAACGTGTCGCTGTACTCGTGGATCAGCGACTGGATCAGCTCGGCCTTGTCCCCGGGCTTGTCGCCGTCGAAGTCCGTGCCGGGATAGGTGCCGTCGGTGTACTTCGGGGTCTCGTCGTTGAAGTTGACCTTGTCGCGGCCGAACGGCGGGTCGGCGTCGAGGTTCGCCGGCGGCGGAGGTTCGAAGCTCACCTCGGAGCCGTCCCGCTCGAAGTCGCCGTAGAAGTTCCAGTTGGTGTAGCCGCCGTCGCCGTCGTTGTTGAAGGTGCCGTTGTCGAAGACGTAGACGTCGAAGACCGCGCGGCCCGACTCGATGTCGTTGCCCTGTTCGTCCTTGTGGTACTCGGGCGAGTTCAGCCGGTACCGGCCCTGGTAGACCATCGTCTCCGGCTCGTCGACCCAGTGCCCGCCCTGCTCGGAGTGCATGGCCAGCACGTTGTAGTCCGGGTAGCAGCGCCGCAGCTCGCTCACCAGCGACTGGACCTGTGCCGCGGAGCCTTCGTTGTCCAGCGGCGAGTAGGTGTTGTAGTAGTTGCTCCGGTCGGGCGGCTCGACGCCCTCGACCTGGCAGCCTGGGTCGCCCGGCTTCCAGCCTTCCTTGCGCTTCGGCTTGGGCGGCTCGGTGAAGGTCACGGTACGGCGGTCCTCGCTGACCTCGAAGTAGCCGTAGAAGCCTCGGTTCTTCCAGCCTAGGTCGGCGTCCTCGTCCCAGGTGAAGGTGCCGGTCTTGAAGGCGTAGACCCGGAACGTCGAGCCGCCGATCTCGATCGTCTGCACCAGTGCCGCGCCGTCCATCTCCTGGGTGTTGCCGTCGTGCAGCTGGGAGATGACGATGTTGTAGTCGGGCATGCAGCGGTGCATCTCGGCGAGTGCCTCCTGGACCCACTTCTCCTTGTTCTTCTCGTTGTTGATGGCGTCGGCGATCAGGTTGTACAGCCACTGGTAGGTCTTGGCGGCAGCGGTCGACTTCGGACCGCCGCCAGGGATCACGACGTTGGAGTTCGACGAGTACGCGCCCGGGTCGAAGCAGACCTGGGGCAGCGCCTCGCCCTCCTCCTCGGGTTCCTCGCCGTCAGTCGGATCATCGCTCGGGTCGTCGCCAGGGTTGTCGTCCGGGTCGTCATCGCCCGGGTCGTCGTCGCCGGGATCGTCATCCGGGTCGCCCGGCTCGCCGTCCTCACCGTCGCCGCAGCTGCCGTCGCCGGACGCGAGTGCGGCGCCGATCTTCGCGTAGGCACACTGGACGGTGGCCTCGGCCTTGGACGCGACGGTCACCGAGATGGTGAGAATCGCGACGGCCAGCAGGGCCGCGAAGGTGACCAGTGCGACGTACTCCGCGGTGGACTGACCGGACTCCCGAGAGTGCGGCCGGCGATCGGCTGTCATACCTGCACGGTAGGAAATTGCTTGGCGGACGCACACGGTCCACCGACCTAAACACAGGCCCAGAAATTTGGGAATATTTGGTTTTATGTGGAATTAGTTGGGACTACGGGCCTAACGGAAGACGACGGTCCGGTTGCCGTTGAGCAGGATCCGGGTCTCGGCGTGCCAGCGTACGGCGCGGGAGAGGACCTGCGACTCCACGTCGCGGCCGGCGGCGACGTACTGCTCGATGCTGGCGGTGTGGTCCACGCGGGTGACGTCCTGCTCGATGATCGGGCCCTCGTCGAGGTCGGCGGTGACGTAGTGGGCGGTGGCGCCGACCAGCTTGACGCCGCGCTCGAAGGCCTGGTGGTACGGCCGGGCGCCCTTGAAGCTCGGCAGGAAGCTGTGGTGGATGTTGATCGCCCGGCCCTCGAGGTGCTTGGCCAGGTCGTCGGAGAGCACCTGCATGTAGCGCGCCAGCACCACCAGGTCGATGTCCAGCGACGACACCAGCTCCAGCAGCTGCTCTTCGGCGGCGGGCTTGGTCTCCGGCGTGACCGGGATGTGGTGGTAGTCGATCCCGTAGAGGCGGGCCAGCGGCTCGAGGTCCGGGTGGTTGGACACGATCGCGGGGATCTCGATCTGCAGCGCGCCCACGCTCCAGCGGTAGAGCAGGTCGTTCAGGCAGTGCCCGAACTTGGAGACCATGATCAGCGTGCGGTACGGCGCGCGTGCGGTCCACAGCTGCCAGGTCATCGAGTATCGGGCGGCGACGACCTCGAAGCCGGCCCGGAGCTCCTCGAGGGTGCTGGCGCCGGGGCCGGTCTCGAAGTGGATCCGCATGAAGAACCGGCGGGCGGGCCGGTCGCCGAACTGCTGGCTCTCCAAGATGTTGCCGCCGTTGCGGACCAGGAACCCCGAGACGTCGTGCACGATGCCGGGACCGTCGGGACAGTCCAGGGTGAGCACGTACTCCGGCCGCGGTTCCATCCGTGAGTCGCTGTCGGCCATGGGCTTCTCCTACCTCGGTCGTGCGCGCGCCTTGTTGCGCTTGAGAGAACTCAGTGTGGGATACGCAACGCCCTCTCCGCTACGGTATGCGACATGGGCGACGCCCCGGAGAGCGCGAGTACCGTTCAATCGGTCGACCGCGCGGTCACGATCATGGAGATTCTGGCCCGCGCGGGCGAGGCCGGCGTCACCGAGATCAGCGGCGAGCTCGGGGTTCACAAGAGTACGGCGTTCCGGCTGGTCGCGGCCCTGGAGCGGCGTGGCCTCGTGGAGCAGGTCGAGGGTCGCGGCAAGTACCGCCTGGGCATGGGCCTGCTCCGGCTCGCGGGCGCGACGACGGCCCGGCTCGACGTCGTCCAAGAGGCCCGGCCGATCACGCGCAAGCTGGCGGCCGACACCGGCGAGACCGTGAACGTCGCGGTGCTGGCCGACCGCTCGGCGCTCTACCTCGACCAGGTGGCCGGCTCGTCCGCGCTGCAGTCACACAACTGGGTCGGCCAGCACATCCCGCTGCACGCGACCGCCAACGGCAAGGTGCTGCTGCTCGGCCTCGACGGGCAGCGGCAGGGCGAGCTGCTCGGCCGGCTACAGGCCTACACCGAGAGCACGATCACCACCCGGGACCGGCTCCGCAAGGAGCTGGTACAGGTGCGCGAGCAGGGGTACGCCGTAGCCGTCGACGAGCTCGAGATCGGGCTCGCCGCGATCGCCGCGCCCATCCACAACGCGCACGGCGACGTGATCGCCTCGATGAGCGTCTCCGGGCCGACGTTCCGGCTCACGCAGGAGCGGATCGACCAGATCATCCCGCCGCTGGTCGAGGCCGCGGCGGAGGTCTCGCACCGCCTGGGGTGGGGCCACCGCTGACCGAGAGCGCCTCGGTTAAGGTAAAACTGCGCCCCTTGACGGGGTGACCCAGATCACACAACAGTGGTTTGACGTGTTGTGTGTGGAGCACCGCCTGAGCGTCATACGCAACGTCACTCCTACCGGCCACCTCGGGCGGCCCACGAGAACGGAGCAGACGGATGACCGACATCAAGGACCCTCCGACAGCTGACCAAGTAGCCGCCGCGGATGAAGGCGAGCACCTTCCCCTCGACCGGGTGGTGTTCGGCGTCGCCGCGATCCTCGCGGTGGGCTTCGTGACGGCCGGCGCGATCTGGCCGGAGCGAATGGCCACCGAGACGACCGAGGCGCTCGGCTGGGTGACCAGGAACTTCGGCTGGCTGTTCGTGCTGACCAGCGCCGGCTTCGTGCTGTTCTCCGCCTACCTCGCGATCAGCCGCTACGGCAACATCAAGCTCGGCCCGGACGACAGCGAGCCCGAGTTCTCGACGTTCTCGTGGGTCTCGATGATGTTCGCGACCGGCATGGGCATCGGGCTGATGTTCTGGGGTGTCGCCGAGCCTCTCACCCACTTCAACGCGCCGCCGCTCGGTGAGGGCGGCGCAGGTACGCCGGGCACCGCCGAGAAGGCGATGCAGTACTCCTACTTCCACTGGGGCTTCCACCCGTGGGCGATGTACGCCGTGATCGGCCTGGCGATCGGCTACTTCGCCTACCGGAAGGGCTACGGCAACACCATCTCGTCGACGTTCCGGCCGCTCCTGGGCCGCCGCTCGACCGAAGGTCCGGGCAAGGCGATCGACGTGATCGCGATCTTCGCGACGCTGTTCGGCTCGGCCACCTCGCTCGGCCTGGGCGCGCTCCAGATCACCGGTGGCATCGACGACGTGTTCGGCGAGGGTGGCGGCAACAAGTCGCTCGCGGTCGCGGTGATCGCCGTACTGACCGCCTGCTTCGTGGTCTCGGCGATCTCCGGCATCGAGCGCGGCATCAAGTACCTGTCCAACGCCAACGCGGTCGCCGCGGCGCTGCTGGTGTTCTTCCTGTTCGTGGTCGGCCCGACTGTCTTCATCCTCGGCACCTTCACCACGACCATGGGTGACTACCTCACCCAGCTGCCCGCGATGTCCTTCAACACGGGTGTGTACGACGCCGAGGCGAGCACCTGGCTGAGCGGCTGGACGGTCTTCTACTGGGCGTGGTGGATCTCCTGGACGCCGTTCGTCGGCATGTTCATCGCCCGGATCTCGAAGGGCCGGACGATCCGGCAGTTCGTGATCTACGTGATCGTGGTCCCGAGCGTCGTCTCCTTCGTCTGGTTCGCGATCCTCGGCGGCGCGGCCATCGACCTGCAGCTCAACGAGGGCTGGAACCCACCCAAGACCGACACCGGGGCAATCGCGCTCGAGGCGTCGCTCTTCGACACGCTGCGCGAGTTCCCGCTGGCGTCGATCACGGTCGCGCTCGCGGTGTTCCTGGTGGCGATCTTCTTCGTCACCGGCGCCGACGCGGCGTCGATCGTGATGGGCATGCTCAGTCAGCGCGGCACCGAGGAGCCGCACCGCGCGCTGATCGTGTTCTGGGGTGTCGCGACCGGTGCGGTCGCCGGCGTCCTGCTCTGGGCCGGCGGTCTAGCGGCGTTGCAGACATTGGTGATCCTGGTCGCGGGACCGTTCATGTTGATCCTGATCGGCATGTGCGTCTCGCTGATCATCGAGCTGCGCAAGGAGTCGTTCGAGTCGACGCTCCCAGGCCGGGTACGGCGCGCCGTCGAGCATGCCGATCGCTATCCGGAAGGCCCGTGAGGAGTGCCGGAACGTGAGTTGCGGCTCGATGACAGATCTGGGGTCTTCTTGACGCGAGCGCCTGACGACTCCATCCTCAATTCACCCGACCAGTTGCGTGTCGAGCAATTGGTTGCGACATACGCAACATCGGGGTTGTGTAACGAAGGAACCGCCGATGGCTGAGATCTATCTGGATGGCAGGTGGGTGGGTGCATCGGCCGGGGCGCGCCGAGAGATCCGCTGCCCGGCCGACGGCTCGCTGGTGGCCGAGATCGACGAGGGCGGACCCGACGACACCGACCTGGCCATCGCCAGCGCCCGGCAAGCGTTCGACGACGGCCGCTGGTCCGGCGTACCGGCCCGCGAACGCGGCGAACTGCTCGCCCGGGTGGCCGACCTGCTGGTCCGCGACAGGGCCGCGATCGCGCGGGCGGAGTCGCTGGACACCGGCAAGCGGCTGGTCGAGAGCGAGTACGACGTGGACGACGTCGTCGGCGTCTTCCGGCACTTCGCCGCGGTGGCCGCCGAGGACGCCGGCCGGCTGGTCGACACCGGCCGCCCGGACGTGGTCTCCCGGATCGAGCACGACCCGGTCGGCGTCTGCGCGCTGATCACGCCGTGGAACTACCCGCTGCTGCAGACCGCCTGGAAGGTCGCGCCCGCGCTGGCGGCCGGCAACACGTTCGTGCTCAAGCCCAGCGAGCTCACCCCGCACACCGCGATCCTGCTGATCCGGCTGCTGGCCGAGGCCGGGCTGCCCGGCGGGGTCGCCAACCTGGTGCTCGGCGCCGGCCCGGCGGTCGGCGCACCGCTGGCCGACGACCCCAGGGTCGACCTGGTCTCGTTCACCGGCGGCCTGGAGACCGGCAAGCGGATCATGTCCGCGGCCTCCGGCACCGTGAAGCGGATCGCGCTCGAGCTCGGCGGCAAGAACCCCAACATCGTGTTCGCCGACGCCGACCGTGAGACCGCGCTCGACATGGCGCTGACCGCGGTCTTCCTGCACTCCGGGCAGGTCTGCTCGGCCGGTGCGCGGCTGGTGGTCGAGGAGTCGATCCACGACGAGTTCGTCGACGAACTGGTCGACCGAGCCAGGAAGATCCGGCTCGGCGGGCCCTTCGACGAGAAGGCCGAGACCGGGCCGCTGGTCTCCGCGGCGCACCGCGACAAGGTCGAGGCGTACGTCGCCGACGCGCTCGCCGAGGGCGCCGTACTCCGCTGTGGCGGCGCCCGCCCGGACGACCCGGCCCTGGCCGACGGCTTCTACTTCCTGCCCACCGTGCTCGACGGCTGTCACACCGGCATGCGCGCGGTGCAGACCGAGTCGTTCGGACCGGTGCTGACCGTGGAGACGTTCACCGGCGAGGACGAGGCGGTGGCGATCGCCAACGACAGCATCTACGGGCTGGCCGGTGCGGTCTGGACCCAGGACGGCGGCAAGGCCGAGCGGGTGGCGCGCCGGCTGCGGATGGGGACGGTCTGGATCAACGACTACCACCCGTACGTGCCGCAGGCCGAGTGGGGCGGCTACAAGCAGTCCGGCATCGGGCGCGAGCTCGGCCGCGCCGGTCTCGAGGAGTACCGCGAGACCAAACACGTCTGGCACAACATCAGGCCGGAACCCCAACGCTGGTTCGGAGGATAGGAAGAGCGTGAGGACCTACGACTTCGTGATCGTCGGCGGCGGCTCGGCGGGCAGTGCGCTGGCCAACCGGCTGAGCGAGGACCCCGGTACGTCGGTCCTCGTGCTGGAGGCGGGTCGCTCCGACTTCAAGGTCGACCCGTTCATCCACATGCCGGCGGCGCTGCCGATCCCGATCGGGAACCGGCTCTACGACTGGAAGTACGAGTCCGAGCCCGAGCCGCACATGAACGACCGCCGGATCTTCCACGCCCGCGGCAAGGTGCTGGGCGGCTCCAGCAGCATCAACGGGATGATCTTCCAGCGCGGCAACCCGCTCGACTACGAGCGCTGGGCGGCCGACCCCGGGATGGAGACCTGGGACTACGCGCACTGCCTGCCGTACTTCAAGCGGATGGAGACCTGCCGGGCCGGCGCGGACGAGTGGCGCGGCGGCGACGGGCCGCTGGTCCTGGAGCGCGGTCCGGCGACCAACCCGCTGTTCGGCGCCTTCTTCGAGGCGGCCCAGCAGGCCGGCTACCCGCTGACCGACGACGTCAACGGCTACCGCCAGGAGGGGTTCGCGCGGTTCGACCGCAACGTCAACCGGGGTCGCCGGTGGAGCGCCGCGCGGGCCTACCTGCACCCGGCCATGGGGCGCCGCAACCTCACGGTCAAGACGCTGGCGCTCACCACCAAGGTCCGGTTCGAGGGCAAGCGCGCGGTGGGTGTCGAGTACACCCGGTTCGGCCGGCAGCACTCGGTGACCGCCGGTGAGGTGATCCTGTGCGGCGGCGCGATCAACTCGCCGCAGCTGCTGCAGCTGTCGGGGGTCGGCAACGCCGACGACCTCGCGCGCCTCGGCGTACCCGTGGTCGCGGACGTGCCGGGCGTCGGCGAGCACCTCCAGGACCACCTCGAGGTCTACATCCAGTACGCCTCCAAGCAGCCGGTCTCGATCGCGCCCGGCCTGAAGTGGCGCAACCGGCCCAAGCTCGGCGCGGAGTGGCTGTTCCTGCGCAAGGGGCTGGGGGCCACCAACCACTTCGAGGGCGGCGGCTTCGTCCGCAGCAACGACGACGTCGACTACCCGAACCTGATGTTCCACTTCCTGCCCATCGCGATCCGGTACGACGGCACGCAGCCCGCCGGTATCGACAGAGGGGGGCACGGCTACCAGGTGCACATCGGCCCGATGTACTCCGACGCCCGAGGCAGCGTGAAGATCCGCTCGACCGACCCGCGCGAGCACCCGGCGCTGAGGTTCAACTACCTGTCCACCGAGCAGGACCGGCGGGAGTGGGTGGAGTCGATCCGGGTCGCGCGCGACATCCTCAACCAGCCGGCGTTCGCGCCGTACAACGACGGCGAGATCTCGCCCGGCCCCTCCGTCGAAACCGACGAGGAGATCCTCACGTGGGTCGCCGCCGACGCGGAGACCGCACTCCACCCCTCGTGTACGGCGCGGATGGGCGTCGACGAGCTGTCGGTCCTCGACCCGCTCGACATGCGGGTCCGGGGGACCGACGGGCTGCGGGTGGTCGACGCGTCGTCGATGCCCTACGTCACCAACGGCAACATCTACGCCCCGGTGATGATGCTGGCCGAGAAGTCGGCCGACCTGATCCTCGGTAACACCCCGCTGCCCGCCGCCGACGCGCCGTACTACCGGTTCCGCGACGGCATGCCGCTCTATCCGGATCCATCTCTGAGCCAAGGAGAGTCTGAATGACCACCGATAGCAGTGAGGCCGCACTCAAGGTCGAGTCGCTGTGGAAGATTTTCGGAAGCAAGGCTGACCGGATCCTCGGCACACCCGACGCCGATCTGTCCCGTAAGGAGCTCCAGGCGAAGACCGGCTGCGTGATGGCGGTCAAGGACGTGTCGTTCGAGGTCGCGCCCGGCGAGGTCTTCGTGGTGATGGGTCTGTCCGGCTCCGGCAAGTCCACCCTGGTCCGGCTGTTGACCCGCCTGATCGAGCCGACCGCCGGGACGGTGGTGATGAACGGCGACGAGATCACCGCCGCGTCCGAGGACCGGCTCCGTGAGATCCGCCGGCACCACGTCGCGATGGTGTTCCAGCACTTCGGGCTGCTGCCGCACCGCAAGGTGATCGACAACGTCGCCTACGGCCTGGAGATCCGCGGCGAGGACAAGCAGACGCGACTGGCCAGGTCGCAGGAAATGGTCGACCTGGTTGGCCTGTCCGGCTACGAGTCGTCGTACCCCGACCAGCTGTCCGGCGGCATGCAGCAGCGAGTCGGTCTGGCCCGGGCGCTGGCGGTCGACCCAGAGCTCATGATGTTCGACGAGCCGTTCTCCGCGCTCGACCCGCTGATCCGCCGCGACATGCAGAACGAGGTGATTCGGCTCCACGAGGAGGTCGGGAAGACGATGGTCTTCATCACCCACGACCTGCAGGAGGCGCTCAAGCTCGGCGACCGGATCCTGATCATGCGCGACGGTGAGATCGTCCAGATCGGTACGCCGGACGAGGTGGTCGGCGCTCCGGCCGACGACTACGTGAAGGACTTCGTCAGCGAGGTGCCCAAGTCGCACGTGCTCACGCTCAAGTGGGTGATGCGCGAGCCCCGACCGGGAGAGTCACTCGAGGGCAAGGTCATGCAGTCTGACCGGATCGTGAAGGACGCGGCCCGGGAGATCCTCGACTCCGACGACCCGGTTCGGGTGTACGACGGTGACGAGTTCCTGGGCGTGGTCGACGACGACGACATCCTCCGGGTGGTCGTCGCCGAGGAGGACGAGCCCGGCTCGGAGCCGGCTCCGGTAGGACTCGGCAAGTCGTCATGACCGTCACCGCGCCGCCACCCGAGAGCAAGCCTCAGGCCAAGGTGGTCGAGGAACAGCCCTTCGTCGAGGAGGCGAAGCAGCGGCACACCCGGCTGCTGCTGCTCGCCACGTTCGTCGCCTGGGTCGTCGGCTGGGCGCTGTGGAAGGGCAACCACACGCTTGCGATCGGCGGCGCCGAGCTCACCGACCTGCACCGCTGGCTCAACGACGTACGCGACGACTTCGACAACTCCCGGGACAGCAACTTCTTCCTGCAGTACGTCGTCGGCGGGATCAGCGACGCCATCGACTGGGTGGTGACGTTCCTCCAGGAGCTGTTCAGCCAGCCCGCCTTTCCGCGGCCGGTCCCCGAGGTCGGCTGGCTCGGCGTGGTCGGCCTGCTGACGTGGCTCGCCTATGCCCTGGCCGGCATCCGCTCCGCCGTCCTGGTCGCCGCGAGCCTGCTTCTGTTCGGCTTCCTCGGCTACTGGGAAGACAGCATCGACCTGCTGATCGTCACCGCGGCCGCCGTGGGCATCTGCATCCTGATCGGGCTGCCTCTGGGCATCTGGATGGCGAGAAGCAAGATCGCCTCAGCCGCGATCACACCGATCCTCGACCTGCTGCAGACGGTGCCGTCGTTCGCCTACCTGACCCCGCTGGTGCTGGTCTTCGGGATTGGCCCGGCCTCCGCCGTCGTGGTCACGCTGATCTACGCGCTACCGCCGCTCGTGCGGATCACCGAGCACGGCCTGCGCAGCGTCTCCGAGACCACCATCGAGGCCTCGTCCTCGATGGGCGTCACCCGCCTCCAGCTGCTCCGCAAGGTCCAGCTGCCGATGGCCCGGCGCACCATCATCGTTGGCGTCAACCAGTGCACGATGGCGGCCCTGTCGATGGCGACGATCGCGGCCCTGATCAACGGTCCCGGCCTCGGCCAGCCCGTGACCAAGGCACTGCAGAGCCTCGACGTCGGCACCGCCTTCGTCAGCGGCCTGGCGATCGTGATCATGGCGATCATGCTCGACCGCACCACGACTGCGGCCAGCGAACGCTCCGAGCTGCTGGCCCGCCGCGGCCCGGGGTCGGCGCAGCGGCGGCGGATCGTGCTGGCCGCGACGGGTGCGGTCGCCGCGGCGTTGGTCTACGTGTCGCACACCTACCTGTGGGCGGCAGAGTTCCCGGAGGAGCCGGACCTCGGCCGGCCGCTGGCCGAGCGGGTGACGTCGTTCAACGACTGGCTGACGGGCAACATTGACGAGACCACCAACGCGCTCAAGGACCTGGTCAGCTACGGACTGCTCAATCCGCTGCAGGCGCTGATGGCCGACTCGCCCTGGTGGCTGGTGGCGGCGGTCCTGCTCGTGGTCTCCTACCTGCTCGGCGGCTGGCGCCCGGTGATCACCACCGCGATCTGCGAGGCCGTGATCCTCGGAACCGGGCTCTGGAACGAGACCATGAGGACGCTGACCACGACGCTGGTCGCCACCGCCGCGGTGATGGCGATCGCGGTCGCGGTCGGAGTCTGGATGGGTCGCAACAAGCGGGCCGACACGATCGTCCGGCCGTTCCTCGACGCCTTCCAGACGATGCCGCCGTTCGTCTACCTGGTCCCGGCGCTGGCGCTGTTCGGGCCGAGCCGGTTCACCGCGATCGTGGCCGCCGTCGCGTACGGCGTGCCGATCGCGACCAAGCTGATCGCGGACGGCATCCGTGGGGTGTCGCCGACCTCGGTCGAGGCCGCCCGCGCTGCCGGTACGACGGCGTGGCAGATGATCAGCAAGGTCCAGCTGCCGATGGCCCGCGCCGCCGTCGTACTCGCCAGCAACCAGGGCCTGCTCTACGTCCTGTCCATGGTCGTCATCGGCGGCCTGGTCGGCGGCAGTGGGCTGGGCTACTTGGTGGTCAGCGGGTTCTCCCAGGCCCAGCTCTTCGGCAAGGGCCTCGCCGCCGGCATCGCGATCACCGCGCTCGGCGTGATGCTCGACCGGATCACCCAACATGCCGCCGCCAGATCGGGGCGGCACTGATCGACGTACGCACAACAAGGCCGCAGCACCGCGGCTCGAGATGAGGAGAAGCAATGGCACGAGGAAGAACCAAGCACCTCAGGATGGTGGTGTTGACCGCCGTCGTGGGCCTCGGTCTCGCGGCGTGCGGGGGCGGCGACATCGAGTCCGCCGACACCGGGAATGGGGCTGATTGCGGCAAGTTCGACATCGCGATCAATCCCTGGGTCGGCTACGAGGCGTCGGCTCACGTTGTGGGCTACGTCGCGAGGACCGAGCTCGGCTGCGACGTCGAGTACAAGGACGTCAAGGAAGAGATCGCCTGGCAGGGCATGGGCAACGACGAGATCGACGTTGTCATCGAGAACTGGGGCCACGAGGACCTCAAGGAGAAGTACATCGAGGGCACCAAAACCGCCCAGGAGGCTGGGTCGACGGGCAACATCGGCGTGATCGGCTGGTACGTCCCGCCGTGGATGGCCGAGCAGTACCCCGACATCACCGACTACAAGAACCTCAACAAGTACGCCGACATGTTCAAGACCTCGGAGTCCGGCGGCCAGGGTCAGCTCCTCGACGGCGACCCGTCCTTCGTCACCAACGACGAGGCACTGGTCAAGAACCTCGACCTCGACTACAAGGTCGTGTACGCCGGCAGCGAGGCGGCGTTGATCCAGGCGTTCCGGCAGGCCGAGGAGAACAAGAAGCCGCTGATCGGCTACTTCTACGACCCGCAGTGGTTCATGGCGGAGGTGCCGCTGGTGAAGATCGATCTGCCGCCGTACGAAGACGGGTGCGATGCGGATCCCGAGAAGGTCGCGTGCGACTACCCGGAGTACGACCTCGACAAGATCGTCGCCACCGACTTCGCCGAGTCGGGCTCCCCGGCGTACGACCTGGTGAAGGCCTTCAACTGGACCAACGAGGACCAGAACGTCGTCGCGAAGTACATCGCCGAGGACGGGATGGCCCCGGAGGACGCCGCCGAGAAGTGGGTCAAGGACAACCAGGACAAGGTCGACGCCTGGCTCAAGTAGCAAATCGCAGGGCAAGTCGAGGGGAGGGCGGGGTTGACAGCCCTCCCCTCGGCGCTTGATCCTGGAAACTCCTTGTTTCACATAACGCAATAGGTTGCGTTATACGCAACTGACTGAATGGCTCCGGCCAGGTCGAGAGGGGTTCCGAAGATGGCGACGGTTCCAACAACTGCACGGTGCGTCGTGATCGGCGCAGGCATCGTCGGGAACAGCCTGGTGTACCACCTGGCCAAGCTCGGCTGGCGCGACATCGTGCAGATCGACAAGGGGCCGCTGCCGAACCCGGGCGGCTCGACCGGCCACGCGTCAAACTTCATCTTCCCGGTGGATCACTCCCGCGAGATGACGGATCTGACCGCGGACTCGATGCGGCAGTACAAGGAGCTCGGCGTCTTCACCGAGTCCGGCGGCTTCGAGGTAGCGCGCACCGAGGAGCGGATGGAGGAACTGCGCCGCCGGATGTCCTCGGCCAAGGCATGGGGCATCGAGGCGTCGCTGGTCACGCCCGAGGAGGTCGTCGAGAAGGTCCCGTTCCTCGACCCGTCGGTGATCATCGGCGCCTTCTGGTGCCCGAGTGTCGGCGTGGTCGACTCGCTGCGCGCCGGCACCCTGATGCGCGAGCGGGCGATGGAGCTGGGTGCCCTGAACGTGGTCTCGACGGTCGAGGTCACTGGCCTGGACGTCGAGGACGGCGCGATCCGCCGGGTGCGCACCACCGGCGGCGACATCGAGGCCGAGACCGTGGTCATCGCCTGCGGCGTGTGGAGCCCGAAGCTGGCCGCGATGGCCGGTGCGACCATCCCGCTGACTCCCGCCGTACACCAGATGATCAGCGTCGGCCCGGTGTCGCAGCTCGCCGAGCGGCCGGGTGAGATCTCGTTCCCGATCGTGCGCGACATGGACACCTTCTGCTACGAGCGCCAGCACGGCAGCGACATGGAGGTCGGCTCCTACGCGCACCGGCCGATCCTGCACGACGCCGAGGAGATCCCGTCGATCGAGCAGTCGAAGCTGTCGCCGACCGAGCTGCCGTTCACCTCCGACGACTTCGATGACCAGCTCGAGCAGGCGCTGGAGCTGATGCCCGAGGTCCTCGGCAACCCCGACGTCGAGATCCGGTACGCCATCAACGGGCTGCTCTCGCTCACCCCCGACGGCTTCCCGATCCTGGGCGAGACCGCCGAGGTGAAGGGGCTGTGGTCCGCGGCCGCTGTCTGGATCAAGGAGGGCCCGGGCGTCGGCCGACTGGTCGCGGAGTGGATGACCCACGGCAACCCCGAGTACGACGCGCACCAGTCCGACATCGCCCGCTTCTACGACTCCCAGCGCACCCGCGAGCACGTCAAGGCCCGCACCAGCGAGGCGTTCAACAAGACCTACGGCATCGTGCACCCGAGCGAGCAGTGGGCCAGCAGCCGCGACGTACGCCGCTCGCCGATGTACGACCAGGAGCAGGCGCTCGGCGCGATGTTCTACGAGACCGCCCACTGGGAGCGGCCGTTCTGGTACGCCGCCAATGAGGCGCTGCTCGGTGAGTACGGCGACCGGGTGATGCCGCGCGAGGCCGAGTGGGACTCGCGCTGGTGGTCGCCGATCATCAACGCCGAGCACCTCGCGATGCGCGAGCGGGCCGCGGCGGTCGATCTCTCGGCGTTCTCGATGTTCGACGTCAAGGGGCCGGGCGCGAAGGACGGCGTACAAGGCGTCGTCGTCGGCCAGGTCGACGTCGAGCCGGGCCGGGTCGTCTACACACCGGTGCTCGACCAGCGCGGCGGCTTCCGCTCCGACCTGACCGTGATGCGGCTCGGCGAGGACCACTACCGGGTGGTGACCGGCGGCATGACCGGCAACCAGGACCGCAAGTGGTTCCGCGACCACATGCCGGCCGACCTGGTCGTCGAGGACACCACGTTCGCCTACACCACGATCGGCCTCTGGGGGCCGCGCGCCCGCGACATCCTCGGCAAGCTGACCGACGCCGACATCAGCCACGAGGCGTTCGGGTTCTCCCGGTGCCGCGAGATCCAGATCGGCAACCAGACCGTGCTCGCCTCCCGGATCAGCTACGTCGGCGAGCTCGGCTGGGAGCTGTACGTGCCGATGGCCGAGGGCAGCTCGGCCTGGGACCTGGTGTTCGAGGCGGGCCGCGAGCACGACCTGATCGCGGCCGGCATCGGCGTCTACGGCACGACCGGCCGGCTCGAGAAGGGCTACCGGGCTCACGGCGCCGAGCTCGACACCGAGCGCAGCATCGTCGAGGCCGGGATGATGCGGCCGCGGGTCAAGGAGGCCGACTTCATCGGCCGCGAGGCCTATGTCAAGCAGCGTGGCGAGGATCCGCTGACCGTGCTCTGCACGCTCACCGTCGACGACCACACCTCGTCGACCGGCGTACGGCGGTACATGCTCGGCGGCGAGCCGATCGTGACGTCGGACGGCGAGCCGCTGGTCGACGGCCACGGTCGCCGCGCCTACGTCACCTCGGCCGGCTCCGCACCGTCGCTCGGCAAGCACATCCTGATGGCCTACCTGCCGCCCGACCAGGCGGTCGTCGGCAACAAGCTGGCGGTGTCCTACATGGAGGAGCTCTACCCGGTCACCGTCGGCGCCGCCGACGCGACGTCGCTCTTCGACCCCGAGAACAGCCGGGTCAGGAGCTGAGGGCGATGGTCAACGTCCTGGTCTGCATCAAGCGGGTCCCCGACACCTCCGAGTCGGTGCTGCTCACCGACGACGCGATGGCGGTCGACGGCCGCCACGTCGGCTACACCGTGAGCCCGCACGAGCTGTGCGCGGTCGAGCTCGCGGTCCAGGCCGCGGCCGATGGCGGCACGGCCGGCGTGGTCAGCGTCGGGTCCGGCGACGCGGTCGAGCAGCTGCGCGATGCGCTCGCCGTCGGCGTACAGCACGCCGTCCTGGTCGAGGCCGATGACGCGGCCTTCGGTCCCGCCGATGTCGCGGCGGCGCTCGCCGAGGTGGTCGAGGCCGGCACCCCGGACGGTACGCCGTACGACCTGGTGCTGCTCGGCAACGACGCCGCCGACACCGGCGACTTCCAGGTCGGGATCCGGCTGGCCTACGCGCTGGGCCGGCCGGTCGTCTCCGGCGTCTCCACCATCGCGGTGAGCGACGGCGTCGTCCAGACCACTGGAGCCGGCCCCGCCGGCACCGAGGTTTTCGAGGTACCGCTGCCCGCGGTCGTGACCGTGATGGAGGGCGGCGTCGCGCCGCGCTACCCGTCGGTGATGGGCCGGGTGAAGGCCAAGAAGGCCGAGATCGACACCCGTACCCCGTCGGTCACCCCGCGTGGCAACGGCCGGGTCCGCCTGAAGCTGCCGCCCGAGCAGCCGAGCCAGGTCGTGGTCCTGGGCGAGGGCGCGGCGGCCGCGCCGGCCCTGGTGGACCTCTTCGAGACGATGGGGGTGCTGACCAAGTGAGCATTGTTCTGGTGGCCGTCGAGACCGACGAGACCGGCATTGCGCTGACCTCGCTGGAGACACTGACCCTGGCCAGGGAGCTCGCGGAGCCGGCGGGCGTGCCGCTGCACGCGCTGCTGTTCGCGACGACCGAGCCGCCGACCGAGCAGATGCTGGGCCAGCTCGGCGAGCAGGGCGTCGCGACCGTCTACATCACCGCCGAGCCCCGGCTGGCCGCCTACGCTGCGGCGGCCTGGGCGTCGGCGGCCGTCCAGGTGGCGCAGGCGGTCTCGGCGCGGGTGGTCGTGGCATCCGGTACACCGCGCGGCGGCGAGCTGCTGGCCCATATCTCCGCCCGGCTCGACGTCGCGATGGCCGCCAACGTCACCGCGATCGAGGGCCTCGCGCCGTTCACGGTGACTCGGCAGGTGATGGGCGGCTCGGTGCTGGAGGAGATGCGGCTGGCCGACTCGCCCGCGGTGTTCACCGTCGCCGGTCACGCCTGCGAGGCCACCCCCGCCGCAGCGGTCAGCACGCCTGTCGTGACGCCGTACCGCCCGACGGTGGAGGACGCCGACCTGGTCGCCCGGGTGGTCCGCACCGAGGCCGGCGAACAGGACCACTCCGCGGCCCTGTCGGCGGCGCGTGTGGTCGTCGCCGCCGGCCGTGGCGCCAACGGGCCGGACGGCTTCAAGTCACTTCTGGAGCTGACCGACCTGCTCGGCGGCGCGCTCGGGGTCTCCCGGGTGGTGACCAGCCTCGGCTGGCGGCCGCACCACGAGCAGGTCGGCCAGACCGGGGTCCGGGTCGCGCCGGACCTGTACGTCGCGTGCGGGATCAGCGGCGCCATCCAGCACTGGGCCGGGATGTCGAGCTCGAAGACGATCGTGGCCGTCAACACCGACCCGGACGCGCCGATGGTGACCCGCGCTCACTACGCGGTGATCGGCGACCTGCACGAGATCGTGCCGGCGGTCAACGACGAGATTCGGCGCAGGGGTCACTGACCGATAGGTATAACGTGTTCTAGTCTTGGGTCTCGACAGCCATGTTGAGACCGGCCGAGAGGAGCGCGTGTGGACCTGCGGGAGACGCCTGAGCAGCTGGCGCTGCGGGCGGAGCTGCGCGCGTACTTCGCCGGCCTGCTGCCGCCCGAGGAGCGGCGCCGGGTCGGTGAGGGCGGCGTCGGCGGCGAGCGGTTCCGCGAGGTGGTGCGGATGCTCGGCCGCGACGGCTGGCTGGGCATCGGCTGGCCGACCGAGTACGGCGGGCAGGGGCGCTCGATCGAGGAGCAGTACGTCTTCTTCGACGAGGTGCAGCGGGCCGGGCTGCCGTTCCCGTTCGTCACCGTCAACACCGTCGGGCCGACCCTGATGGAGCACGGCACCGAGGCGCAGAAGCAGCGCTACCTGCCCGGCATCCTCAGCGGCGAGATCGTGTTCGCGATCGGCTACACCGAGCCGGAGGCCGGCACCGACCTGGCATCGCTGCGGACCCGCGCGGTCCGCGATGGCGACGAGTTCGTGGTCGACGGCCAGAAGATCTTCACCTCCGGTGCCAACACCGCCGACTACGTCTGGCTCGCGGCCCGCACCAACACCGCCGTACCCAAGCACAAGGGCATCTCGATCCTGGTCGTGCCTACCGACGCGGCGGGCTTCTCGTGGAGCCCGATCCCGACGGTGGGCGGGATGGTCGTCACGTCGACGTACTACAGCGGCGTCCGGGTGCCGGCCGACAGCATCGTCGGCGAGGTAGACGCCGGCTGGCGGCTGATCACCGCCCAGCTCAACCACGAGCGGATCGGGCTGGCCGCGCTCGGCGGCCGGATGATCCAGCTGTGGGAGCAGGTCATGGCCTGGGCGAGCGACAACGGCACCATCGAGCAGCCGTGGGTACGCCGCGAGCTCGCCCGCAGCCACGCCAAGCTCGAGGCGATGCGGCTGCTGAACTGGCGGATGACCACCGAGGTCGCGAACGGGACGCTCAGCGGCGACATGGCCGCGGCCGCGAAGACCTACGGCACCGAGACCCATATCGACGTCCAGCGCGCGCTCACCCAGGTGCTGGGTGCGGCGGGGCGGGTCCGGCCGGAGTCGCCGGGGGCGGTGCTGGCCGGCCAGGTCGAGCAGCTGTCGCGGCAGGGGATCGTGAACACCTTCGGCGGCGGCGTCAACGACATCCTGCGCGACATGGTCGCCACCGCCGGACTTGGCCTGCCGAGGAGCGCCCGCTGATGGACTTCACACCTTCCGAGGAGGTCCGCGCGGTGCAGCAGCTTGCCCGCCAGATCTTCACCGACCGGGTGACCGCCGAGCGGCTGCGCGAGGTCGAGACAAGCGCGTCGCGGGTCGACGAGGAGCTGTGGGCCGAGCTCGGCAAGGCCGGGCTGCTGGGCCTCGCCCTGCCCGAGGAGTACGGCGGCGCCGGCCTCGAGCTGGACGCGTTCGCGATGGTGCTGGAGGAGCAGGGCCGGACCGTGGCGCCGGTGCCGCTGTGGTCGGCCGGGGTGGCCGCGCTCGCGGTCGCGGCGTACGGCACCGGTGAGCAGCAGGGCCGCTGGCTGTCCGGCTGCGCCGACGGTACGACGCGGATCGCGCTGGCGCTGGAGGAGTGGGCGCCGGCTGTGCCGTCCTCGCCCACCTGCCGGGCGGTTCGCGACGGCGACCGCTGGCTGCTGACCGGCGAGAAGCCAGTCGTGCCGTCGTACGCCGATGCCGACGGTGTCGTCGTCTCCGCGACCGGCCCCGACGGCCCAGGATTGTGGGTGGTCGAGCAGCGAGCCCTGGCAAGCGTCGTCGAGACCACCACGAAGGACCACGCGGCAACCCTGACCTTCGACGCCACGCCGGCGGAGCTGCTGGGCGGTGCCGATGCGTTGGAGCGGACGCTGCTGTGGGCGGCGGTGGCGCTGGCGGCGGTCCAGGTCGGGGTGGCCGACGGCGCGATCGCGCTCACGGCGAGCTACGTGAGCGGGCGGGAGCAGTTCGGGCGGCCGCTCGGGACGTTCCAGTCGGTGCAGCACCAGCTCGCCGACTGCTCGATCGAGGCGGACGCGATGCGGGTGACGCTGTGGCAGGCGCTGGCCGAGCTCGAGCCGCGCGCGGTCCAGGTGGCGCGGTGGTGGTGCGACCAGGCCGGGCTGGACATCGTGCACCGGACCCAGCACCTGCACGGAGGCATCGGGGTCGACGTCGACTACCCGCTGCACCGCTACTTCCTGTGGGGCAAGCAGCTCGCGGGCACCCTCGCCGGCGCCGAGGCCGCCTTGTCCGACCTGGGCGATCTGCTGGCAGCCGAGCCGCCAACGTCCTGACGCGTGCTGGTCAGCTGGAGTTCACACGCACGCCCCGGAGGCGTTGAGGTAGCGGCCTAGCCTGCCTGAGTGCTGAGTCGTGGCCTGATCGGCAGTGTGCTGGTCCTGCTCGGGGGACTCGTGGTTTCCACGCTCCCCGAGTCTGCTGCGCTCATGCAGTTCCACATCCTGCAGGAGCTGCGCGGCCACGGCGCCGGCCGGATGCTCGGGCTGGCCTTCGTGATGCTCGGGCTCGGCATGCTCGGCGCCGCGTGGCTGGCCCTGTGCCGCTACGTCTCCCACGAGAAGAACAATGTCGAGCCCGACGAGGCGCTCAGCCTGGTCCGGCACGCCACCCTGGTCTGGTCCGCGCCGCTGCTGCTGGCGCCGCCGCTGTTCTCGCGGGACGGCTGGAGCTACGCCGCGCAGGGGATGCTCACCCGCCTCGACGTCTCGCCGTACACGCATGGTCCGGGGGTTCTCCAGGGCGGGCCGATCATCGAGGCGGTGGACCCGCGCTGGCTGTTCACGCCGACGCCGTACGGTCCGCTGCCGCTGATCCTCGGCGACCTCGCCGCGCAGGGCACCGGCAACCCGTGGCTGCTGGTCGTCATCCACCGGCTGATCGCGCTGGTCGGGCTGGCGCTGCTGGCCTGGGCGGTGCCGCGGCTCGCGCAGTGGACCGGCATGAACCCCGCCCTCGCCACCGCGATCGTGATCGCCTCGCCGCTGATGCTGGCCAACGGCGTCGGCGGCCTGCACAACGACCTGCTGATGGTCGGCCTGATGGCCAGCGCGCTCGTGGTCGCCGTGGAGCGCAGCTGGTTCTGGGGTGCGGTCCTCGGCGGCGCCGCGGCCGCGGTCAAGCTGCCCGGCGGCCTGGTCTGCATCGGGGTCGCGCTGGTGACGCTGCCGCTCGCGGCCACGATGCTGGAGCGGGTACGCCGGCTGGCGCTGGTCGGCGTGGTCGCCGTCGGGTTCCTGGTGGGCCTGGGCGTGCTGTGGGGGCTGGGCATCGGCTGGGCGGACGCGCTGTCGGTGCCCGGCACGGTCAACACCCCGCTCTCCGTTCCGACGCTGATCGGCGGCGCCCTGGACTGGACCGCAGAGGGGCTGAACACCGGACTGGCGCCGGCGACCTTCCTCGACGTGGTCCGCAAGGTCGCGCAGGTGGCCTCGGTCCTGGCGGCGGCGTACATCGCGCTGCGCTGGCGCACCGGCGACAAGGAGGCCTCGCTGCAGGCGGTGGCCACCGTCGTCGGCACCACGCTGCTGATGAGCCCGGTCGTACACCTGTGGTACTTCCTGTGGCTGGTGCCGTTCGTGGCGCCGCTGCGGCTGTCCCGGGTCGGCACCACCACGGTGATCGCGGTCTCGGTGATCATCGGCCTGGTCGCGCCGCTCGACTCGTCGCTGCACGGCGCCTATCTCGCGATCCTGCTGACCAGCATGCTGGCGGCCGTGGTCTTCGGGGCCCTGCTGCTGACCCGCTCGGCGCGCAACCGGATCGAGCGGATCGCGGACGCCGACTGGCTGCCGGTCTGATCGCCGCGCCCTGATGCTCGAGAAGTGGGTCGAGGAGCACTTCAAGGACCTCTCGGTCTACCGCTTCGGCGGGCAGACGCTGCTCAACGGGCTGCCGCTCTACGAGGGCGCCGACCCGGCCACGGTGCTGCCGTTCACCTACCCGCCGTTCGCCGCGCTGCTGTTCGTGCCGCTCACGGTGCTGCCGTGGCCGGTGCTGGTCGCGGTGTGGTCGGCGGCGTCGTTCGCGGCGCTGGTGCTGGTGTGCCGGCTGTACGGCGTGCCCGGGCGCTGGCTGCCGGTCGGCGTCGCGGTTGCCGCGCTGGCGCTGGAGCCGGTGTGGTCGACGCTCACGCTCGGGCAGGTCAACCTGTTCCTGCTGCTCCTCGTCTCCGCCGACCTGCTCCGGGGCGCGGACCGGCGCTGGGGCGGGGTGCTGATCGGCGTCGCCGCCGGGATCAAGCTGACCCCACTGATCTTCATCTTCTTCCTGCTGCTGGTCGGCCGCCGCGACATGGCCGGACGGGCGGTCGGCGCGCTCGCGGGCACGGTCGCCGTCGGCTTCGTGGTGCTGCCGAGGGACGCGGTCGAGTTCTGGACGCACGCCGTGCTGGACCCGGGACGGGTCGGCGGCGTGCCCTTCGCACGCAACCAGTCGGTCCTCGCCCTGCTGACCCGGCTGCTCGGCGAGGAGCCGTCGAAGCCGGTCTGGCTGCTGGTGGCCGGGCCGCTCGCGCTCGGCGTACTCCTGCTGGCGCGGCGCGCCTGGCTGCGCGACGACCGCCCGCTCGCCGTCGTCCTCGTCGGCCTCGCGATGCTGCTGGCCTCGCCGATCTCGTGGAGCCACCACTGGGTCTGGGTGGTGCCGGCGCTGGTCGTGCTGGCGAGGTCCGGGTGGTCGCGGCGCTGGGTCGCCGGCGGCCTGGTCGCGGCCGTCTTCGCGTCCTGCTGCATCCTCTGGCCGCCCAGCAAGGACGACCGCGAGCTGGCCTGGAACCCGCTGGAACAGCTCGCCGGCAACGCCTACCTGTGGGTCGCGCTCGCTGCGCTGCTGCTCCTGGCGAGGCACCGTGCCGCCGTCGGTACGGCGTCCCCAGGATTGTCGCATTCCGGACACCCGGCCTGACCGGGCTGCCTAGCGTTCGACGCATGACCATCTCGATCAGCAGGCCCGTGACGGCCCTGCTCGCCGTCATCACCGCCGGCGTACTCGTCGTCGGTGGGTACGCCGCGCACGCGGCACTCGCCGACCACAACCCCACCCACGTGACCTTCTCCGGAACCACGGTCGCGGGCGTCAAGATCGCCACCAGCAAGACCGGCGCCTCGGTCACGGGACCGACCTGGACGACGGTCCCAGGGTCCGGAGTCTCGGTCTTGGTGCCGGCCGGCAAGTCCCGGCTGCTCACCGCTACCTTCGGCGGCGAGACCCAGTGCAGCGGCCCGTCGCTGAGCTGGTGCTCGGCGCGGATCGTCGTTCGGAAGAGTGGCGCCACCACTCCGGCCGAGCTCAACCCGAAGTCCGGCGCGGGGTACGCGATGGACGCTGGCAACAGCACCGACAACTGGGAGGGCCACTCGATGGACCGCTCGGGTGTGATCGGGGCCGGGAGCTGGCAGGTCTACGTCCAGCTCGCCGGCACCGACGGCACCACCTTCTACGTGGAGGACTGGCACTTCCGGGTGCAGATCTTCAACCGCTGACGGGTCATCCACGGGTGCGGGCAGCTCCCTGGAAGCGGTAGTACGGGTCGTGGGCGCCACATAGGGTCCCCAGCATGGACACCGTCATCCTCACGGTCGGGATACCGCTGACGCTGGCGGTGATGATGTTCGGGCTCGGTCTGGACCTCACACTCGGCGACTTCCGCGACGTGTGGCGCCGGCCGCAGGCAGCGCTGGTGACGCTGATCCTGCAGATCGGCATCCTCCCGGGTCTCTGCTTCGGCCTGATCGAGCTGTTCCGGCTCGACCCGCTGCTGGCGGTCGGCATGATGCTGGTCGCCGCCAGCCCGGGCGGGATCATGGCCAGCGTCTTCAGCCACCTGTTCCGTGGCGATGTCGCGCTCAACGTCGCGGTGACCATCGTCAATACGCTGGTCGCGATCTTCACCTGGCCGCTGGTGATGGAGCTGGCGGTCAACTACTACGGCGTGGGGGCCGACATCACCGTTCCCGTCGTCGAGGTGCTGAAGGTGCTGCTGGTCGTGCTGGTGCCGGTGGCTCTCGGGATGCTGGTCCGGGCCCGCGAGTCGGCGTGGGCCAAGCACCGCCAGCGGCCGTTCCGGTCGGCCACCCTGGTCGCGGTGGCGCTGCTGGTGGTCGCCGGCGTCGTCGACCAGCGCAACAACATCGTCGGGTACATCGAGGACGCCGGGCTGATCGTGCTGGTGTACGCCGCCCTCAGCTTCGCGCTCGGATTCTTCCTGCCGCTGCTGCTCGGGGTGGACCGGCGGCGCGCGGTGTCCTGCTCGATGGAGCTCGGCGTACACCAGTCGGCGCTGGCGCTGCTGATCGCCAGCCAGGTGATCGACAACGACCGGGTCGCGATCCCCTCGGCGCTCTACAGCCTGTTCTCGCTGATCATGGCCGGCTTCTGGGGGCTGGCCATCCGCGGGAAGCGGGACGCGTACGTCGGCCGGCGGCGGGTCGAGGTCTAGTGGGCATACCCACTAGCTCACGACCTCGCCGGCGACCTCGCCGAGCGCGATCCGGCCGCCGAGGGTGCCGGGCGCGGTGTAGCGCAGTACCACCCGGTCGCCGTCCTCGAGGAAGGTCCGGGTGTCGTCGCCGACCGCGAACGGCTCCTTGCCGCCCCAGCTCAGCTCGAGCAGCGAGCCGCGCTGCTCCTTGTCCGGGCCGGAGATGGTGCCGGAGGCGAACAGGTCGCCAGTGCGGAGCGAGGCGCCGTTGACCGTCATGTGGGCCAGCATCTGGGCGGGCGACCAGTACATCGAGGAGTACGGCGGCCGCGAGACGACCTCGCCGTTGAGCTCAACCTCGACGCTGATGTCCAGCCCGGCCGGGCCGTCGACGGCGAGGTAGGGCAGCGGGGCCGGGTCCTGGCCGGGCAGGTCGACCCAGGCCGCGTCGAGCGCGGCGAGCGGGGTCACCCACCGCGAGATCGAGGTCGCGAAGGACTTGCCGAGGAACGGGCCGAGCGGCACGTATTCCCACGCCTGGATGTCGCGTGCCGACCAGTCGTTGAGCCCGACGACGCCGAACACGTGGTCGGCGAAGGACGCGGCCCCGACCGGCGTACCGAGCGCCGAGGGGGCGCCGACCACGAAGCCCAGCTCGGCCTCGATGTCCAGCCGGGCGCTCGGCCCGAAGGTCGGCGCGGTGGCATCGGGTGCCTTCCGCTGGCCGGACGGCCGGACGATCGGCGTACCGGAGGGGACGACGGTGCCGGCCCGGCCGTGGTAGCCGACCGGGAGGTGCCGCCAGTTCGGCAGCAGCGGCTCCTGGTCGGGCCGGAACATCTTGCCGACGTTGGAGGCGTGGTCGAGCGAGGCGTAGAAGTCGACGTAGTCGGCGACCTCGACCGGCGGCAGCAGCTCGACCTCGTCGAGCGGGATCAGGTGCGGCTCGACCAGGTCGCGCTCGGTCTCGTCGGTCAGCAGCCCGGTCAGCCACTGCCGCAGCGAGCGCCAGGCGAGCGGCCCCTCGGCCATCAGCGGGTTGAGCGACCGCTCCTCGAACACGTGGTGCAGGTCGAGCATGTCGGCAGCCGACACCGGCGTCGCGTCCAGCACGAAATCGCCGATCCGCACCCCCACCCGCGGGTCCTCGTCGGCGCGGGTGAACACGCCGTACGGCAGGTTGTCGACGTCGTACGGCGAGCCCGCCGCCCCTTCGACCCAACTTGTCGGCGTCGTCATCTGTCGTCTCCCTCAGTGGCACCCGTCACAAGACCTAAGGCCATCAGATCATCCAGGGGCTCGGCAATGCTGCAGGACCCGTACGACGTGAACCAGCGCCGCGCTCCGGTCAGGTCGACGGAAGCCGCGTCGTCCAGCAGTCGCCGAGAGTCGCGCTGTTCGAGCGTGGCCCGGGCGTCCGGGACCGATGCGCCGGCCAGGTACTGGGCGGTCGCGACCAGGATGTTGAGGAACCCGTGATGGTCGAAACCGTCGTCGCCGGTGTGCCGGACGGCGCGGTGCAGGCCGGCGGTGCACTTGAACGGGATCGCGTGGGCCTGCGCGAGGTCGAGCCAGTCGGCGAGGACCGCGGGCTCCGGGAAGAGATCCGCCTCGAGGCCCCCGGTGCGCAACTTGAGGCGGAAGTCGTGCTCGACGAGGACGTCGATGGGGTCGCCCCAGTGGCCGAAGTAGCCGGTGTTCGGGAGCTCGACATAGATCGGGGTGTCGAAGTCGAGCACGCCCTCGGACCGCGCGGCATCCACCGCGACCGCGACCCGCCGGACACCGCCGACCAGGTCGTCGGGATCGCGCAGCGCGACCTCGAGTGCGGCCAGCGTCCGCGGCGCCTTGCCGGCCAGCTTGGCCGCCCCGGCGATGGCCCCCGCGCCGCCGGTGAGGACCACGGAGACGGCCACCGACTGTGTGCCCGACGGAGTCACCGACGGCAGGTCGGTGTCCTTGACGACCAGCGGCCCGACCAGATCGGCGTACCAGCTCGCGCGGTAGCCGAGGTGGGCGGCGATGGCGTCCGGAAGCGGGCTGTTGCCGGGCGGGAAGATCGCGGCGTCGTCGATGAAGCCGGACCAGAGAGACGGAATCCGGGCGGGAGGGGCGACAGGGGTGGACACGGGCGCTAGCCTAGCCGTGACGCAAATACCGGACTTAATCGTCCGATAATCGATCAGGTGAACTCTGGGAGGCTGGATACATGGCGCACTATCGGCAGGTCGGCGAGGTCCCGCCCAAGCGGCACACCCAGTTCCGCGACCCCGACGGCAAGCTGTACCGCGAGGAGCTGATGGGCGAGGAGGGCTTCTCGTCGGACTCCTCGCTGCTCTACCACCGGGGCGTGCCGTCGGCGATCGTCGGCTCCGAGGTGTGGGAGCTGCCGTCGCAGGAGCGCACCCCCAACCATCCGCTCAAGGCGCGCCACCTCAAGCTGCACACGCTCTTTTCCGCCGGTGCCGATGCTGTCGAGGGTCGGCGGCTGGTGCTCGGCAATAACGACGTCCGGATTTCGTACGTCGTGACCGGCACCGAGGCCTCGCCGTACTACCGCAACGCGATCGGCGACGAGTGCGTGTACGTCGAGTCCGGCACCGGCACCGTCGAGACGGTCTTCGGCGCGCTGAGCTACCGCGCCGGCGACTACGTGCTGATCCCGCGCGCGACCACGCACCGCTGGCTCCCGGCCGAGCCGTCGAGGCTCTACCCGATCGAGGCCAACTCCCACATCGCGCCGCCGAAGCGGTACCTGTCGCGCTACGGGCAGTTCCTGGAGCACGCGCCGTACTGTGAGCGCGACCTGCACGGACCGGGCGAGCCGCTGCTCGCCGACGGTGAAGATATTGATGTCCTCGTCAAGCACCGGGTCACTAGCCAGCCGGGCGGCATCGGCGGAAGCAGGATGACCTACGCGACGCACCCGTTCGACGTGGTCGGCTGGGACGGCTGCCTCTACCCGTACACGTTCAACATCGAGGACTACATGCCGATCACCGGCAAGATCCACCAGCCGCCGCCGGTGCACCAGGTCTTCGAGGGCCACAACTTCGTGGTCTGCAACTTCCTGCCGCGCAAGGTTGACTACCACGAGCTGGCGATCCCGGTGCCGTACTACCACTCCAACGTCGACTCCGACGAGGTGATGTTCTACGTCGGCGGCGACTACGAGGCGCGCAAGGGCAGCGGCATCAACGTCGGCTCGATCTCGCTGCACCCGGGCGGCTACGCCCACGGCCCGCAGCCGGCGGCGATCGAGGCCTCGCTCGGCGCCGAGTACTTCGACGAGTCCGCGGTGATGGTCGACACCTTCCAGCCGCTCGACCTGGGCGAGGGCGGCATCGCGGCCGAGGACCCGGCGTACGCCTGGACCTGGGCCGGCCGGTCCAACGGAAACGGCGACGACCCGGCGGTCTTCTCTAACTCCTGAAGCGCTCACGGGTAAACCGATCGGGGCGCTCATCGCGTCCTTCATCGACGAGGCGGAGCAACCGCCCACCCTCCCGAGGAGACAGAATGCTTGGTCGATCTCAGTCAGCTCGCTACCGCCTGGTGGCCGCGTCCGTGACCTTGGCTGCCGGGCTGGCGCTGGTGGCCGCGCCGGCCGGCGCCGTACCCGATCATCGCGACCCCAAGGCCTCGTCGCCGACCAAGGGCCCGGCCGCCGCGGACTGCAGCACCAGTCTCTTCGGGGTCAGTACCGGCAACCGGATCATGTCCCGCTCCCTGGAGGACGACCGGGTGGTCGGCAACCATGCTGTCCCGAGGAGACTGCCTTTCGCGGTGACCAGCATGGGATACGGCGAGTCGGCCAGCGACATCAACGGCTCCTTCGTCGAGATCCTGAGCCAGAACGCCGATCGGACGCCGCGGCTGATCACGGTCCGGTACCGGAACAACTTCGACGACGGCAGGTGGACGGCTCGGCCGCTGGCCAACCGCGACTTCCGGCACCGGCTGCTGACCGGCAGTACTTCGAACTACTTCGCCGTCGACGCGAAGGGCGTCCTGCGGCGGTGGCACCTCCTGCGCAACGACCGCGGCCAGCGCTACCTCGGCTCGGGCAAGGCGGTCCGCCGCGGTCTGGGCGGCCTGAAGACCCTGACCCACTACGGCACCTTCGTACTGGGCGGGTTTCACACGGCGGTTCTGTTCGGTACGACGCGGTCCGGTGGGCTCGTCCAGATCAGGGTGGTCGACCGCAACACCGACCGGACCGACGAGCCGGTCGGCCAGGTCCGCCTGGTGTGGCTGCGGAAGACCGGGTACGGGAGGTACGACACCGCCACGGTCGGCAACTGCAACTGGACCTACAACCAGGCGGCGATCACCTTGGTCGACCGCGACGGGGACCGGGCGCGCACCTACAAGCTGTCCCAGGCGCTGACCGCTCCGTCGGGGAAGCGCCTGGTCGACGTCGGCCAGGTCGGGCCGAACGCACACTGGCAGCTCCGCGCCGCCTTCTGACGGCAAGGGCCACACCGAAGGGCAAACAGAGCGCCGGAGCACCAGATCTGGCCGATCGGCCGCTGTTTGCCCTCGGTTGTGGCCCCTGTGGATGACGAGGTGCGCTGACTCGCCCGACGGTGCAGGCTCGCCCCATGGATCCGGTGGCGGCACTCGAGCGGCTCGGCGGCGTAGCCTCGCACGCCGACCTGCGCCGCCTGACCAGCCGCAAGCGACTCCGTACGGCGCTGAAGTCCGGCCAGGTGCGGCGGCTGCGGCGTGGCCACTACATGCTCACCGAAGCGGACCGCGCGCTGGTCAAGGCCCGACGGATCGGCGGCGTCGTCTCGCATCTCAGCGCCGCACAGCTGCACGGCTGGGAGGTCGCGTTCCCACCGGCTCTGCCCTGGGTCACCGTGCCGCGCAGCCGCGTGGTTCCCGACCGCCACGGTTGTCACCTGTTCTGGGCCAACCTCGACGGTGAGTCCGGCGACCTCACCTCGCCGGTCCGCACCGTGCTCGACTGCGCCCGGCGGCTGCCCTTCGGCCCGGCGCTCGCCGTCGCCGACTCAGCGCTCCGGCATCGCGACGTCTCGCCGGAGAGGCTCGTCGCGGAGGCCGACCAGATCCGCGGCAAGGGGCTGCCGCCGCCCGCCGGGTGGCCGCCATGGCCAGCCGGCTCGCCGCGAACCCCTTCGAGTCGGTGCTCCGCGCACTGGCGCTGGAGGCCGGCCTCGACGTCGTCCCCCAGGCCCCGGTCCACACCGACGACCGGATCGTTCACCCAGACCTGGTCGACCGCGGCCGCCGGATAGTCCTGGAAGCAGACTCCTGGGAGTTCCACACCGGCAAGGACGCGTTCGAGCGTGACTGCCGGCGCTACAACGCGCTGGTGCTCGACGGTCAGGCGAGTGTCGGTGCCGCGCGGCATGATGCACAGCGTGGAGACTTTCGAGTTCACCGCCGAGCTGTGGGAGTGGGACGCGCAGGGCGGCTGGTTCTTCGTGACCCTGCCGCCCGACCTCAGTGAGGACGTCCGCTTCGACGCCGGTCCGCCGCGCGGGTTCGGCTCGGTGCGGGTGGAGGTGACCGTGGGCAGTACGACGTGGCGGACCTCGGTCTTCCCGAGCAACGAGACCGGCTCGTTCGTGCTGCCGGTCAAGAAGGCGGTACGCCGCGCCGAGGGGATCGACGCCGGTGACCCGGTTGCGGTGTCGCTCACCCTGGTGGACGCGGCACCATAGGCCCATGGCCGAACGCGTGAGCTTCCCCAGTGTCTCCGGCGAGAAGCTCGCGGGACTGGTGGACCTACCGGTCGGGGAGGTGCGCGGCTGGGGCGTGTTCGCCCACGGCTTCACGCTCGGCAAGGACTGCCCGGCCGCGGCTCGGATCTGCAAGCAGCTCGCGGCCGAGGGCGTCGGCATGCTCCGCTTCGACAATCTCGGCCTCGGCGACTCCGAGGGCGACTGGGGCAGCGGGTCGTTCTCCCACAAGGTCGCCGACACCGTCGAGGCGGCGAAGTTCATGGCGGCCGAGGGACGGCAGATCGAGCTGCTGGTCGGCCACTCGTTCGGCGGCGCCGCCGTACTCGCCGCCGCCCGCCAGATCGAGGGCCTGCGAGCCGTGGTGAGTATCGGCGCACCGGTCGAGCCGCGCCATGTCGAGCACAACTACGACGCCCTGCTCGACCGGGTGCACGCCGACGGTCAAGCCGAGTGGGTCGTCGGCGGCAAGGCGCTGACGCTGCGCCGCGACTTCGTCGAGGACGTACGCCGCGCGGACCTGCGCGAGAAGATCCAGACCCTGAAGATGCCGCTGCTGGTCATGCACTCGCCGACCGACAACACCGTCGGCATCGCCAACGCCAGCGAGATCTTCCGGACCGCCCGCCACCCGCGCAGCTTCGTCTCCCTCGAAGGCTCCGACCACCTGCTGACCAAGCCCGGCCAGGCCCAGCGCGCCGCCCGGATAATCAGCGCCTGGGCCGACCAGTACCTCGCGATGGACTGAGTGGAGCCGTCGCGCACCACCGACTCTCGACATACCAGACGGTATAGTCAATGGCATGAACGACGTACGCTCCATCCGTCTGGCCGCCGGCCTGTCTCAGGCGGAGCTTGCCCGCCGGATCGGAACCTCGCAGCCGAGCATTGCGGCCATGGAGTCCGGACGGCGCAACCCATCGCCAGCCATGCTCGTGAGGTTGCGGGCCGCAGCGAAGCCCCGACCGTCACGCGTGCTGGCCGAGCACCGGGATGCCATCCTCGCTCTTGCTCATGAGCACCAAGCGACCGACGTCCGGGTCTTCGGCTCGGTGGCCCGCGGTGAGGACGTGTCGGGTAGCGATATCGACCTGCTCGTTCGATTCACCGCAGACGCCGATGTCTTCGACCTGGCTGACCTGGTCGCCTCCCTCGAGGAGCTCACCGGACTCGACGTGGATGTGGTGTCGGAGGGTGGCCTGGCGCCTGGTCCCAATCCGATCAGAGACCAGGCAGTCGCCCTGTGACCCTCGATGAGCGTACGACGCGCATCTTGCGCGACCTGGTCACGTTCGCCGCCATGGCGGAGCGGTTGGTCGCGCGGGGCAAAGAGGAATACGACGAGGACGAGACGCTGCGGCTGGCCGCGGAGGCAATCCTCCACAAGATTGGCGAGGCAGTGTCGCGGCTGCCCGACGAGTTCCTGGCCGACCATCCGGAGGTCCCCTGGCGCGCCATGAAGGCGACCCGAAACATCGTGGCGCACAAGTACGAACAGGTCGACTACGAGATTCTGTGGCGAGGTCTCGCTGTCCGTCTGCCGACTGAGATGGAAAGCATCCGGGCTGTGATCGCCGCCGAGGAACCGGCTCAGTCGACGGGCGAGGAAACGAGCGCGGGGTAGTCGGTGTAGCCCTCGGCTCCGCCGCCGTAGAACGTCGCCTTGTCCGGCGGGTTGAGCTGTGCGCCGCTCGCCAGCCGGTAGGGCAGGTCGGGGTTGGCCAGGAACGGCCGGCCGAACGCGGCGGCGTCGATGAAGCCGGCCTCCAGCAGCCGCTCCGCCTTGGCGAGGTCGTAGCTGCCGGCGCCCACGATCACGCCGGAGTACGCCGCGCGCAGGGCCTTGCGGAACTCGTCGGTGTGCTGCGGTCCGCCCGCCCAGTCCGGCTCGGACAGGTGCAGGAAGGCGATGCCGCGCTGGTCGAACTGCTCGGCGAGATGGAGGCCCATCTCCTGCCCGGCGACGTCGTCGATGCCGTTGAAGATGCCGAGCGGCGAGATCCGGATGCCGACCCTGTCCGGGGACCACTCGCCGACGACCGCGTCCAGCACCTCCAGCGGCAGTCGGGCCCGGTTGGCCAGGGACCCGCCGTACTCATCGGTGCGGTGGTTGCTCTCGGCCGACATGAACTGCTGAAGCAGGTAGCCGTGCGCGCCGTGGATCTCGACCAGGTCGAAGCCGGCCTCGCGGGCGTTGCGGGTGGCGCGCCGGTAGTCCTCGAGCAGCCGTGGGATCTCCGCGGTCTCCAGAGCGCGCGGCGTCGGACACGGCACCCGGACGACTTGCCCGTCCTCGCCGATCACCGAGGTCCGGCCGCCGAACGGCAGCGCGCTGGCCGAGACCGGCAGCGCGCCGCCCTCGTGGAGCGACTCGTGGGAGACCCGGCCGACGTGCCACAGCTGCAGCGCGATCCGGCCGCCGGCGTCGTGTACGGCGTCGGTGATCCGCCGCCAGCCCGCGACCTGCTCGTCGCTGTAGATGCCCGGGGTGTCGCCGTACCCCTTGGCCTCCGGCGAGACCTGGGAGCCCTCCGCGATCACCAGTCCGGCGCTGACCCGCTGGACGTAGTAGGTCAGCATCAGCTCGTTGGGTACGTCGCCCGGCTGGGTCGCCCGCATCCGCGTCAAGGGCGCCATGAACACCCTGTTCGGGACGTCGAGGGCACCGACGGTCAGCGGCTCGAACAGTGTCGTCATGTGGGTCGGAACTTTGGCCCGTGAGGCGCGTATTCCCGTTTGCCGGACGATTGTCGGTGGCTCGGGTTAGCGTCGGGCCGTCCGAGTGCGTGGGCACTCACCGAACACGGGGGATTACCTTGAATCTTCGTCGTACCCTGCTCACCGCAGCCGCCTCCGCGGCCACCGGTCTGACCCTGCTCGCGGCGCCCGTCGCCGCGCAGCCGGTGCTGGCCGACGACCCGACCGTCACCGCCCGGGCTGCCTCGTCGGCACCCGTCTGCGAGACCGCCGTCTATGCCTTCACCCAAAGTCAGCGGTTCGTCCGCCGCGTCGTGCGCAAGACGACGGTGCCTCAGAAGGACTACCTGTCGACGACCTCGATGCGGTTCAAGGTGAAGTCGTCGGCGCACGCGTTCGCGCCTCGCGACAACCAGGTGGGCGTGCTCACGGTCAACGGTGACTTCCGAGCCCGTCACCTCGTCTTCAGCGTCAACAGGCAGACCAAGAAGTACAAGCTCGTGCAGACCAAGGTCCTGCTCAACCGCAACTTCCGGCAGCGCCTGATCGTGCCGGCATCGGGTGCCAACTACTACACCGTCGACCCGGCCGGCACTCTCCTGCGTTGGGAGTTCTTCCGGAACTCGAAGGGGCAGCTCTTCCTGGGCAACCGGACGCTCGTCAAGCGCGGCCTCGGCAACCTCAAGACCCTGGCCTACTACAAGCAGGCGAGGTTCGACGGAGTCGCCTACAACGTGCTGGTCGGCACCACCAAGCAGGGCGCGGTCCAGCAGATCCGGGTGCCCGTGCAGAACCCAGCGAGGACCAAGGTGCTCACGCTCCAGGCGACGGGCTTCAAGCGCTACGAGGCGATCTCGCCGAGCATCTGCATGGTCGACGGCAAGCCCGACTGGAACCACGCGACCCTCACCATGATCGACACCGACTCGAACCTGGCCCACTTCTACGGCCTGAAGCCGTTCCTGCGGCCGGCCGAGCCGGTGATCACCAACCACGGCCGGATCGCGCGGTCGCTCAACTGGCGTCTGCACGCGGCGTACTGACTGCCTGAGGCCGGCTGCCGGGCTGATCCGCGGGGCGTTCTGGGAAACCCTGGGGCTCTGCGGCTTCCGTCTGGCAGTCGGGTCAGGCACGATTGCGAGCCATGTCCGTCAAGCTGCTGCCCGGGATCGGCGCGATGCTTCCAGGCGGGCTGACGCTGGAGTTCGGCGCCGGCCCGGAGAAGGCGCTGGAAGTCCTGCGCGCATCGGCGGCCCACCTCACCGCGCAGCGGACCTGCTTCGGCGGCGAGATGGATGGCCGGCGAAGCCTGCCGGACGCCCATGAGAGCTGGCTGAGCGGCCTGGTGTTCTACCCGGAGTGGGACTTCGTCGCCGAGGTCGGGTCGATCGCGGTCCGGCTGCTGGGCGGCGGGCCGGGTGAGACCGGCCGGCTGTCCTGCATCGAGGCCCACGGCTTCGAGTCGGGTGGCGAGATCGCGCTGGACGGCGTCCAGCTCGCCGGCATCGCGGTCGACGACCTGGGCCTGACCATCCCGGACCTGTCCCGGCAGCCACCCGGCGCCGTGGTCTCCGAGCAACTGGCGCTGCGGCTGCGGCTGCAGCGCGAGCGGGTCACCACCGTGCTGCTGTACGACGGCCGCCCGGAGACCTGGGCGGCCTGCTGTGCCGGCCGGGCCCGGTGCCTGGCCTAGAACTCACTGGGGCAGGGTGATGGTCAGCGTGAGCCCGCCGGGGTTGAACGTGATCGTCATCGGGTACTCCGTCCGCGGCGTGCGCCCGCTGACCGACAGCACGACCAGAACGGTCTCGTCCTCTGCCAGCGAGCCGGAGGCCGGGCTGACCGTGACGTAGTTGCTGCTCGAAGTAGCCGTCCATTTCTCCACTGGCCCGCCGACGGCGGTGAGCTGGACCCGACCGTTGCTTCCGGGAGCGATCGCCACGCTCGTCCGGTCCAGCCTGAGCGTCCCGACCGGATCGTCCGGCGGCGTCGTCGGTGGGTCGCTGGTCGGCGGCGCGGTGGTCGGGTTCCGGGTTGGCTCCCTGGTCGGGGTGGGCCGGTCCGGGGTCGGATCGGCCGAGGTCGGCGTACCCGGAGTCGGGTCGTCCGGCATGGACGGCGTCTCGCCGTCGGTGGGCGTGGTGGTCGGCGACTCGGAGGCGGTCGGCGAGACGAGGGCGGAGTCGGTCGGGGACAGGGTGTGGTTGGTGAGCACCTCGTACGACGGCTCGGTGCTGGTCTGGTCGGGCAGCGCCTGCCGCGACACCACCTCCTGGTCCGGTGTCCGGGCCAGCGCCAGCCAGCTGATGGTGCCGACCGACCCGATCAGCAGGAGTACGCCGAGCAGCACCAGCGCGCCGCGGCGCCGGCGGGAGCCCATCGCGCCGGGGAAGCCGCCGTCCCGGTCGAACGGTCCGGCTCGCTGGGCCAGCGGCCGGGAGGCCGAGACCAGGTCCAGGTCGTCGCTGAACAGCCGGTCCCGCACCAGGACCGGCGCGGCGACCAGCGGCAGCACGGACAGCAGCGCGGCGGGGGAGACCTCGCGCTTCTGGACAGCGGAGCAGGTGGCGCAGGAGTCGACGTGCCGGGCGATCCGCTTGCGCCAGAGCGCGTCGAACTCGCCGTCCCAGCCGGTCAGCAGCTGGTCCAGCTCGCCGCAGGACTGGCGGCCGTGCCGGGCGACGCTCAGCGCGCCGAGCGCCCGCTCGAACTGGCCGCGGACGCGCGAGAGCATCGCGTGCGCCGCGTTGTCGGTCACCCCGAGCGCGGCCGCCACCTCGGGGGCCCGCAGGTCGTGCCGCAGGCCGAGGTCGAACACCTCGCGGTCCTTGGGGCTGAGCCCGGCGGCCGCGGCAGTGACGAGCGTCCGCAGGTCGGCGCGGTCGAGATCGCTGGACATGTCGGGGCTCCCTTCTGCTTCGGCCGCCGCGAGAGCGGGGTGGGTCGATCCGTCGTCGTACTCCAACGGGTCCCGGCGCTTGGTCTGGCGGAGCACCCGCAGACACTCGTTGCGGGCGATCGCGTACAGCCAAGGCCGGAGCCGCTCGGGGTCGCGCAGCCCGGGAGCCTTCGCCTGCGCGATCAGGAAGGTGTCGTGCGTGACGTCAGCCGCGGCCGCCGGGTCGGCGGCGCGCAGCATCCCGTGGGCGTAGTCGTGGATCCGGTCGGCGTACGCCGAGTACGCCGCCTCCAGTCCACGTCGTACCGTCCCCTGGTCGTCGGCGACGAGCAGGGCGACGATGTCGCTGTCACGCATGACCCTCAACCTATTCCTGTTGGTGCGGGTCTGGGCGGGGAACTCGGTGAGTTCCCCGCCTGACCCAACCCCCGTTGGTCTTGCTTAGCCGAGGCTGTCGAGGACCAGTGCCCCGATGTCCTGGCCGAGGCCGGTCGCCGACTGATCGCCGGACCGGTCATTCATCATCACCGCGACCGAGATGCCCTTCGCCGGGTAGAGCCGCAGGTAGGCGAGGTTGCCGGTCCAGGAGCCGTTCTTGGCGACCACCTGGGTGCCGTCCTCGGTGCCGGTGCTCCAGCCGTGGGCGTAGTTGCTCGCGCCGTTCGGCGGGGTCCACATCTCGGTCCGCGACGCGGCGGACAGGATCTGGCCGCCGATCAGCTTCGACCCGAAGCCGGCCAGGTCGGCCGCCGAGGAGTCGATGCCGCCGCCGTAGACCTTCCAGTCGTTGTTCGGGGTGTCGACCTCGTCGTTGCCCGAGGTGTAGATCGACATCCGGTGCACCGACGCCGAGAAGTTCTGCGGGCCGAGCGTGCCGAGCTTGAAGGGCGTGGTCAGCTTCTTGCGGACCAGGTCCTTCTGGTCGTCGTTGCCCGCTGCCTCCATGGCGGCGGCGGCCAGCGTGTAGCCGTGGGTGCTGTAGTTGTACGCGACCCCGACGTTGGCCTGGCTGCAGACCAGGTCGTCGTCCCAGAACTCCTCGGCGGCGTCCAGGGCGGTGGCGTAGTCCTCGTTGGCGAAGCCGTCCTGCCCGCTGACGTAGTGCCGCACGCAGCCGCGGTTGGCGAGCAGGTCACCGATCGAGTGCGAGTGCTTGGACGGCATCGCCGGGACGTGGTCACGGGTGTCGTCGTCGATGTCGAGCAGACCCTGCTCCTGCATCCGGAAGGCCAGCGTGCCGGCGACGGCCTTGCTCACCGAGGCGGTGGAGCCGACGTGGGTGGAGTCCATCCAGACGCCGTCGTCGAGGTCGGCGTTGCCGAAGCCGCGGGTGTAGACGGCCTTGCCGTTCTGGTAGACGGCCACGCTGATGCCCGGTACGCCGGTCGAGTCGAGCTCCTGCTGCACCAGGGCGTCCACGTCGCTGCGCAGCGACCACTTCACCTTGTTGTCGTCGTTCTGCCGCCACACCGCGCTGTAGCGGGTGCCGGACGCGGTCTGGTAGCGGTTGAAGGCGACGACCCGGTAGCCGAGGTCGCGGTAGCGGTACCAGTAGTTCTTGTACGACGTCAGGCCCATGTCGCGGCGCGCGGCCCAGCCGCGGCCGTTGGTGTTTTGGATCCAGATGCCGGCGTACCGCTGGCCACTGGAGACCTTGAGCGAGTCGAAGCTGAGGACCCGGTACTTGGACTTCAGCTCGTCGAACTTGTTGCCGTAGCCGGTCGAGGTCAGCCCGCGGTAGAGCTTCCACGAGGTGCGCGCGGGTGCCTTCACCCAGACCGAGTTGTAGCGCAGGCCGCTGGAGGTCAGGTACTCGTCGTAGTCGACCGGCATCAGCCCGGCGTCACGGTGCGCGTTGAACGACGCCACGAACTGGGCGTTGGTCTGGCCGCGGTGCGAGGCCCAGCTGTAGCCCTCGACGTTCTTGATCCAGATGCCGGCCCAGCGGCGCTCGCCGTTGACCAGGTAGGTCTCCTGCTCGACGGTCCGCATCCCGGCGTTCTTGGCCGAGGTCCACTCGGAGTGGAACTGCGACGAGGTGAGGTTGCGCTTCTCCTTCCAGGAGCGGCCGTCCGGGTTCTTCTGCCACACCGAGCCGACGGCGTACCCGCTGTTCGTCTCGATGTCGATGTCGGTCGGGATGTAGCTCGACTTGAGCGCGTTGAAGGTGGTGGAGAAGCTCACCGAGGACTGGTCGCGATAGGAGTACCAGCTCGTCGAGTTCGGGTCGAAGGCAGACGCCGGTACGCCGGGCACCGAGCTCGCCGGTGTGGTGGTGGCGAGCGTGCTGGCGGCGGTGAGGACGGCAGCGGCCCCGGCCACTGCCGCGGTGACGCGCCGGGTCCGGCTCTGCGTGGGGCGGGTCAGGTGGGGGGCGTGGAAGGGAGTGCGCATCGGTGGCTCCTAGGTGTGTGTCGCGTTTGGGGACACAGGTAGGAGGAGCACCGAGAAGCGATCCCAATAACTTTCCAAAGTAAAACTCCAGAAAGTTTCTGGGATCGGGTTTAGGCGCGCGGCCTAGCGGATCTGTACGCCGGACACCGTGCGCGCGATGACCAGCCGCTGGATCTCCGAGGTGCCCTCGAAGATCGTGAAGATCTTGGCGTCGCGGGCCATCCGCTCGACGGGGTAATCGCGGGTGTAGCCGTTGCCACCGAGGATCTGGATCGCCTGCTCGGTGACTCGGACCGCGACCTCGCTCGCATAGAGCTTGGACATCGAGCCCTCCGCGGCGTCGAAGGACTTGCCGGTCGCCGCCATCCACGCCGCCCGCCACACCAGCAGCCGGGCCGCGTCGATCGAGGTGGCCATGTCGGCGAGCGTGAACGCGACCGCCTGGTTGTCGATGATCGGCCGGCCGAACTGCTCGCGCTGCTTGGCGTAGTCCAGCGCGTACTCGTACGCCGCTCGGGCCACGCCAACCGCCTGGGCGCCGACGCCGGGCCGGGTGCGCTCGAAGGTCGCCATCGACGGCTGGCTGCGGCCGGTGCGGGTGCCCTCGCGGGCCCGGGCCAGCCGCTCGTCGAGCTTCTCCTTGCCACCGAGCAGGCAGCGGCCGGGGATCCGGCAGTTGTCGAGGACGACCTCGGCGGTGTGCGAGGCGCGGATGCCATGCTTGGCGAACTTCTGGCCCTGGCTCAGCCCCTTCGTGCCGGGCGGGACCACGAAGCTGGCCTGGCCGCGCGACCTCAGCTCGGGCTCGACGACCGCGGTGACGACGTGGACGTCGGCGATGCCGCCGTTGGTGGCCCAGGTCTTGGTGCCGTTGAGCACCCACTCGTCGGTCGCCTCGTCGTACGTCGCCTTGGTGCGCATCGCGCCGACGTCCGAGCCGGCGTCGGGCTCGGAGGAGCAGAACGCCGCGACCTTGACGTCGCCCGGCGTACCGAACATCTGCGGCACCCACTCCATCAGCTGCTCGTCGGTGCCGTTGCCGCGGACCGCTGCTGCCGCGAGCGTGGTGCCGACGATGGACAGGCCGATCCCGGCGTCGCCCCAGAACAGCTCCTCCAGCGTGAGCGGGATGCCGAGGCCGGTCGGGTCGAAGGCCTGGGTGGCGAAGAAGTCGAGCGAGTAGAGCCCGATCTTGGCGGCCTCCTCCACGATCGGCCACGGGAACTCCTCCCGCTCGTCCCACTCGGCGGCGGCCGGCCGGATCACGTCGGCGGCGAAGGTGTGCACCCAGTCGCGCAGCGTGGTCTGGTCCTCGGTGAGCTCGAACGACGCAGTCATGGTGGGAGCCTACGGTCCCGCCCACCCGTCAGAAGTCAGGTTCGTTGTCACCGGTGGTGAGCCATGGCTGGGCGGAGCCGCCCACCACGTTGGAGCAGCCGGTGCCACCGATCGCGCTCGTGCTGTACGGGCTGCGCTTGAACAGCGGCACGACCTGGCCGCGATAGCCGGTCCAGCGGCGCGTGCCGTCGCGCATGACTGCCGAGACCCGGTTCTCGGTCAGCGCGTTGCCGTGGCTGGGGCACTCGTAGCCACCGGATGGCTGGGTGCTGGTGCAGCCGCGGGGCACGCCGGCGCTGGCGCTGGCGCACCTGAACTTCTCGATCCGGTCGTAGTAGACGCCGTCGGTCGGGGCGCCGGCGTGGTAGAAGGTGTTGCCGGTGACGGTGTTCGAGTGGGCGTCGTTGCGGGCCTTGATCGGCGAGCCGCTGACAACCGTGAAGTCGTTGTCGCGGATCAGGTTCTTCTGCGACCAGTCCTTGATGTAGAAGGCGTGAATCAGGTCGAGCTCGTTGCCCTTCTGGGCCGGGTCGTCGACAGACTCGAGCAGCTTGAAGGTGTTGTTGCGGAACGAGTTGGCGCTGGAGTTGCTCAAGGCCACCGCGTAGTTGCCCCGGAGTGCGGTGCTCCCGGCCACGGTCTGTGACGGCGCCGCGCCGTTCCAGTTGTAGCGGTCGCCGAGCCGATAGAACGTCATGCCGTAGAGCGAGTTGTTGTTGAACGGCGTGCTGTCGGCGCGCCGCATTCCGCTGGCGACCGTGGTGCCGCCCTGGAGAGCGAGCCCGTTGGAGTAATTCTGGATCTTGAGGTGGCGGAAATGCAGACCCTCGCCGGGGCCGGTAGCTGCCTTCGGCGCCGCGAAGAACCAATAGACGCCGTGCTCCTTGGCCCAGGTCGTCCCGCTGGTCGGGCCGACGAAGACGGGCAGCTCGGCGGGGCCGCCGTACCGCCGGTGTCGGTGGTCGGCAGGAAGGTGATCTTGTGGTTGGGGACGAGCGTGCTCCAGTACGTCCCGGCGGCCTTCGAGTAGGTGCCGGGTGCGATCCGTACCTCGACATCGGCGTCCGGCCGGCTCTCGGCGATGACCTGCTCGGCGCGCTCCAGGGTCTTGACCGCGGCCGCCAGCGTGAGGCCGGTGTTGACGTCGCTGCCGGTCGTCGAGACGTAGACGCGGAACACCGTTTCGGCGGCTGGTTCGGACGCATTCGCGGGACCGACCACGACAGCGGACGCCGTGGCGACGAGGAGGGAGACGAACCTACGGAGCTTCAAGGATCGGCCTTTCGAGACGTCGGGAAGGGATGGCATTTCGTCTCGTGTGACGCCGCGAACGCCGGAAGGGTTCGCCTCAGGCGTCGAGAGCCCGGGGCCGTGCGTACGGCGCGGAGCTGGCCAGCTCGCTGTGCAGCGCGAGCATGCTGTCGATGGTCCGGTGCCACGGGAACTGCTCGGCGCGGCGGCGGGCGGCGACCCGGCGGGCGGCCTCGGGACGCGCGGCCAGCTCGAGTACGGCGTCGGCCAGGGCCTCCGGCTCGGGTGCCGCCCAGGCGCCGGACTCCTCGTCGACCAGCTCGCGGGCGCCGCCGACCGAGGCGGTGACCACCGGCGTACCGCTGGCCAACGCCTCCAACACCGCCAGCCCGAACGTCTCGCTCGGGCAGACCGAGAGCGAGATGTCGGCCTCGGCGATCCGTCGGCTGAGCTCCTCGCGGGAGTCGACGTGGCCGTGGAAGACCACCGGTGCGCCGCCGGCGATCTCCTCCAGCTCGTCGCGGTGCGGGCCCTCGCCGTACACGTCCAGCCGCAGGGGTACGCCGCGCCGGTGCAGCGCGACCGCGGTGGCGACGGCCAGGTGCGGCGACTTCTCGCGGGACAGGCGCCCGAAGTGGACCAGGCGGAGCACTTCGCTCGTCCCGCCGGCGACCGGCCGGAACGTCTCGAGGTCGACGCCGAGTGGCACCCGCAGGATCGGGCAGCCGACGGCGGCGGCCGGGATCCGGAACTCCTCGCGGGCGTACTCCGAGGTGGTCACGATGGTGTCGAAGCTGCGCACCAGGACCCGGTTGAGCAGCTTGATCGACACCTTCGCGCTGGTCTCGAAGCCGCTGCGCATCGCGAACATGTGGTCCATCCGCTCGTGCGAGAGCAGCAGCGAGCCGATGCCGTTGCGGCGCGCCCAGCGGGCCACCGGCACCAGGGTCAGCTTGTCGTTGAACTCCACCGAGGTGGGCCGGAACTGCTCCAGCACCTCGGTCACCCGCCACGGCTCCACGATCAGCCGGTAGCTGCTGCCGAACATCGGCGCCCGGAGCTGGACGACGTCACCGGCCGGGGTGCTGGTGCGGGCGTCGTACGGGCCGGGGATCACGAGCAGCCGCTGAGCGCCGGCAGCGACGTAACCCTCGCCCAGCGCGTTCACCGCGACCTTCATGCCACCGGACGCGGGGCCGATGAAATTGGCAAGCTGGGCGATTCTCACGGGGCGACCGTCCCAGCGCGCAGTGAACGAGCCGTTATCTCTGAGTTGCTGTGACGTGGCCGCTGGGCGCCGTCGTACGCCGCGGGGGATGATGGCGAGCATGACCCGCGCACCTCGCCACGACATCGACGAGTCCAAGGTCGAGGTCGGGCACCCGCACGACTCCGCCGCCGGCCCGGAGGCGGTGGCGGTCGCGCTGAAGCGGGCGGTCGACCAGATGGGGGCGGTCCGGGCGACCAAGGCGCTGACCAAGCTCAACCAGGCCGACGGGTACGACTGCCCGGGCTGTGCCTGGCCGGAGACCGAGCACCGGCATCCCGCGGAATTCTGCGAGAACGGCGCGAAGGCGGTCGCCGAAGAGGGCACCAGGCTCACCATCGGCGGGAGGTTCTTCGCCAAGCACCCGGTCGCCGAGCTCGCCGAGCGCACCGACTACTGGCTCGGCCAGCAGGGCCGGCTGGTCGAGCCGCTAGTGCTCCGGGAGGGCGCCACCCATTACGAGCCGATCGAGTGGGATGACGCGTTCGCGCTGATCGCGTCGCACCTCCAGGCGCTGAACTCGCCCGACGAGGCGCTGTTCTACACCTCCGGCAAGACCTCCAACGAGGCCGCGTTCGTCTACCAGCTGTTCGCCCGCGCCTTCGGCACCAACAACCTGCCCGACTGCTCCAACATGTGCCACGAGTCGTCCGGCACCGGTCTGATCGAGACCATCGGCATCGGCAAGGGCTCGGTGTCGATCGAGGACATCCACCAGGCCGAGCTGATCGTGGTCGCCGGCCAGAACCCCGGCACCAACCACCCGCGGATGCTGTCAGCGCTTGAGATCGCCAAGGGCAACGGGGCGAAGATCATCTCGGTCAACCCGCTCCGCGAGGCCGGGCTGGTGCGATTCAAGAACCCGCAGCGGCCGCGCGGAATGATCGGCGGTGGCACCAAGCTGGCCGACCTGCACCTGCCGGTGCGGATCAACGGCGACCTGGCGCTGTTCCAGGCGATCGGCGCGCTGCTGCTGGACTGGGATGCGCTCGACCGGGAGTTCATCGACACCTACACCACCGGATTCGACGAGTACGCCGCCCACGTCGGAGCCCTGGACTGGGACGCCGTACACGCCGCGACAGGGCTGGACCGCGCGCAGATCGAGGAGGCGGCGGCGTACTTCCGCGACTCCGCGGCGACCATCGTGTGCTGGGCGATGGGCATCACCCAGCACAAGAACGCCGTCGCGACGGTCAAGGAGATCGTCAACGTCTCGCTGCTGCAGGGCAACATCGGCAAGCCCGGCGCGGGCATCTGCCCTGTGCGCGGCCACTCCAACGTGCAGGGCGATCGCACGATGGGCGTCTGGGAGCGGGTGCCGGACTTCTTCCTCGACGCGCTGCGCGACGAGTTCGGCTTCGAGCCCCCGCGCCACCACGGCTTCGACACCGTCGACTCGGTCCGGGCACTGCGCGACGGCCGGGCCCGGGTGTTCATGGGGATGGGCGGCAACTTCGTGGCCGCCGTCTCCGACACGTCCGTGACCGAGGCGGCGATGCGGAAGGCCGACCTCACCGTCCATGTCTCCACCAAGCTCAACCGGTCACACGTCGTCCACGGCCGCGAGGCGCTGATCCTGCCCGTGCTCGGCCGCTCCGAGCGTGACCGCACCGGCGGCCGCGACCAGCGGGTCTCGGTGGAGGACTCGATGTCGGCCGTGCACGTCTCCCGCGGCCCGCTCAAGCCCGCATCCCGCGCGCTCAAGTCCGAGGTCGACATCGTCTGCTCGCTGGCGGAGGCGGTCGGCCTGGACGCGATCCCGTGGGCGTCGTTCCGCGAGGACTACACCGAGATTCGGCGCCGGATCGGCCGAGTGGTGCCCGGCGCCGCGGCGTACGAGGAGAAGGTCGAGCAGAAGACCGGGTTCGTCCTCCCGCACCCGCCCCGCGACTCGCGCACCTTCCCGACCGCCTCCGGGAAGGCCGTCTTCTCGGTCAGCCCGCTGGAGGTGCTCGCCGTGCCGGACGGCCGGCTGCTGCTCCAGACGCTGCGCTCGCACGACCAGTTCAACACCACGATCTACGGGCTCGACGACCGCTACCGCGGCGTGAAGGGCGGCCGCCGGGTCGTCTTCGTCCACCCCGACGACATCGCCGACCTCGGTCTCACCGACGGCGGCCGGGTCGACCTGGTGAGCGAGTTCGAGGGAGTCGACCGTCGCGCGGCCGACTTCCGGATCGTCTCCTACGACCAGCCGCGCGGCTGCGCCGCGGCGTACTACCCCGAGACCAACCCGCTGATCCCGCTCGACTCGGTCGCCGACGGCAGCAACACCCCCACCTCCAAGTCGGTGATCGTCCGGCTCGAGCCCGCGGAGTGACAGCCGACTGGCCCGCGACCGCCGAAGAGGCGATCGCCGAGCAGCTCCGGCTGCGGGACCAGGTGGTCGACGCCGTGCCCGACGGCTTCGCGTCGCGGACGGCGGCCGGGTTCGACGTCCACTACGACGGCGACCAGGCGGTGGGAGCGGTCGTCGTACTCGACCTGGACTCGCTGGCCGTCGTCGACCAGGCGGCGGTCCGCGGAGAGGTCGGATTCCCGTACGTCCCCGGGCTGTTCGCCTTCCGTGAGCTGCCGCTCCTGCTGCCGGCGTTGGAGCGGCTGGACACCGCACCCGACGTCCTGGTCTGTGACGGCCAGGGGATCGCGCATCCGCGACGGTTCGGGCTGGCCTGTCACGCCGGAGTGCTGACCGGCCTTCCGTCGATCGGCGTGAGCAAGTCGCCGTTCGGCGACTACGCGGAGCCGGGGCCGGACCGCGGCGACTGGACCGCGATCACCGACGAACGGTGGCCGATGGGCCGGGCCTTGCGCACCCGGGCCGGCGTCAAGCCAGTGTTCCTGTCGATCGGGCACCTGATGGACATCGAGGCCGCCACCGAGCTGGTCCTGAGGCTGACTCCGCGGTTCCGCCTCCCCGAGACCACCCGGCATGCCGACCGCCTCTGCCGGCAGGCGCACGCTCCGGCCAAAACCGGTCGACAAATTCGTCCAAACCTCTCGACTCGGTCGGCTGGACGCGCCGAAAGGTGACGGCATTACCCCTAGCGAGCAACGATGGGGCCGTGACGTTCTCGGCGCCGGAGATCATGACCCCGCGTGATGTGCCCCTGGGTGGGCTGCGCGCGATGCGGGTGCGGCGTACCTTGCCGCAGCGTCATCGGTCGCTGATCGGAGCCTGGTGCTTCGCCGACCACTACGGCCCGGACGAGGTCGCAGACACCGGCGGGATGCTGGTCCCGCCGCACCCGCACACCGGCCTGCAGACGGTCAGTTGGCTGTTCACGGGCTCGGTCGAGCACCGCGACAGCGCCGGCAACCACGCACTGGTGCTGCCCGGAGAGCTCAACCTGATGACCGCCGGCAGCGGGGTCAGCCACTCCGAGGTGTCGACCCAGGCCACCAACGTCCTGCACGGCGTCCAGCTCTGGGTGGCGCTGCCGGATGCGACCCGCAACGGCCCGGCCCGCTTCGACCACTACAAGCCGTCGCCGGTGCGCGGGCCGGGCTGGGAGGCGCGCGTCTTCCTCGGCTCCGCGTTCGGCGACACCGCACCGGTGCCGACCAGTACGCCGCTGCTCGGCGCCGAGCTGATGATCGCGCCCGGACGGACGCTGCGGATCGACCTCGACCCGGCCTTCGAGCACGGCGTGCTCCTCGACACCGGCGTGGTCGCGGTCGGCGAGGACCCGGCCGTCGAGCTGAAGTCAGCCGAGCTGGCCTACCTCGCGCCGGGCCGGGACCACGTCGAGATCACGGCGTACGACGAAGCCAGGATGCTGCTGCTCGGTGGTGAGCCGTTCGGCGAGCCGATCGTGATGTGGTGGAACTTCGTGGGCCGCACCCACGAGGAGATCGTCGGCTTCCGCGAGGAGTGGCAGCAGCAGATCGCCGGCGGCGGCCCGGGCGGGGTGGTCGGCGATAGCCGGCTCGTGGAGCCGGGCCGGTTCGGCGTCGTGGTCGGCGACCACCTGGCCCCGATCCCCGCACCTCCGCTCCCCAACGCCCGTCTCAAGCAGCGCCGCTAGGCGCCGACTCGGCGTTAGAGGCCGAGGTTGGTGCGGGCTTCGTCGACCCAGCCCGCGACGGCGACGGCTCCGCTCTCGGCGGCGACGTTGGCGGCCTCGTCCAGCAGTGCCGGCGCCGCACCGGCGTCGTCGTCCTCCGCGGCCAGGTAGGCGAGCCCGACCAGGTTGGCCGCAACGCCGGGCAGGAAGCCGACCTTGCGACGCAGCTCGGTCGACTCGGACATCAGCCTCCGGGCCTCAGACAGCCGTCCGGCCGCCTGCTCGACGAACGCCGTGTGACGCAGCACGTAGGACCGCGTCAGGTCGTCGCCGGCGGCGACCGACAGCTCCTCGGCCCGCTGCAGCAGCGGCAGGGCGGTGTCGTGGTCGTCGTGCAGCACCTGGTGGTACGTCGCCAGCCAGAACCGCGCCTCGGCCTCACCGCGGCCGTCGCCCGACGCGGCATACAGGTCGATCGCGCGCTCGAACAGCCCGCGCTCGGCGGGGTGCTCGTCGCGGTCGGTGAGGTACGACGCGTGCAGCAGCCGACCGCGGGCCAGAGCGACGTCCGCCTCGACCGAGTCCAGCTGGCGATGCCCGGCGATGACCGCGTCGGCATCGCCCGCGAAGACCGCCCGCTCGTACAGCTCCTGCGCTCGCTCCAGCCGCTGGTCCATCGACTCTCCCTGGTCTCTTGCTAGTGGGCATCTCCGGAAGTTCATCGGGGTCTGAGCGGCCATGGCACGCACATCGCTGCGTTGTCGTCGGTCGACGGGCCACCGGCCCGCCTCCCTCCGACGCCTTGCGCTGCACGCACCCTGACCACTCAGACCCTCGAAGAACTTCCGGAGATGCCCACTAGTTCGTGGCGCCGCGGGCCGCGGCGACGTTCTCCCTGACGGCAGGAGCGATCTGGTCCGCGATGGTGCGGAACGTCTGCTCGGTGGGCGGGCCGCCGAGAAGGAACCCGTTCATGCCGTGCTCCACCACCAGCGACGTCAGCCGCTCGATCCATTCCGCCGGCGTGGGCCGGTCGTCCCAGATGTTGTAGAGGCGGGTGATCGCGGCCGGGTCGCGGCCCGCCTCGACCGCAGCCTCGTCGATCCGCGCGTGCGCCTCGGCGAGCTTCGCGGCCGGCATGCCGGGCTCCGAAGGCAGCCAGCCGTCGGCCTTGCTGCCGACCAGCCCAAGCATCTTCGGGCCGTACGCACCCAGCCAGATCCCGACCTGGTGCGCAGGCTGCGGGCCGGGATGGACGCCGCGCAGGTGGTAGAACTCGCCGTCGACCCGGGCCGACCGCTCGCCGGTCCACCACCGGCGGAGCACGTCGATCGCCTCGCTAAGCGCGCGCACCGACTCACCCGGCGTACGCCGCGGCCCGCCCATCGCCGCGATCGCGTCCCAGAAGCCACCGGCGCCGAGACCGAGCTCGACCCGGCCGTCGGTGAGCAGGTCGAGCGAGGTCACCGCCTTGGCGAGTACGGCAGGCTGCCGCAGCGGCAGGTTGGCCACGTCGGGGAAGATCCGGATCCGCTCGGTCTGGACGCCGATCGCGGTGAGCAGGGTCCAGGTGTCGAGGAACCGCCGCTGGTAGGGATGGTCCTGGATGCCGAGCAGGTCCAGCCCGGCCCGGTCGGCGAGCACCCCCGCCGCCACCGTCGCCTGCGCGTCTGCCGCGGTCGGCTCCAGGAAGAAGCCGAACTCCACCGGGCGCCCGTAGTCGGTCACCTTGCCAACCTAGGGCATGTCACCGACTCGTAAGCGCGGCCCGTTGCCGAACCGGCTGAAGCCGAGCAGAGTCGGAGCATGAGCGAGTGGGACTTCACCGGCCTGAAGGCGACCTTCATCAACTGCACCCTGAAGAAGAGCCCGGAGCCTAGCCACACCCAGGGGCTGGTCGACGCCAGCGCCGAGATCATGACCAAGCACGGGGTCGAGGTCACCCAGCTGCGCGCGGTCGACCACCAGATCGCGACCGGCGTCTACCCGGACATGCGCGAGCACGGCTGGGAGCACGACGAATGGCCCGACCTGTATCCCGGGATCCTCGCGTCCGACATCCTGGTCATCGCCGGCCCGATCTGGCTCGGCGACAACTCAAGTGTCACCAAGCAGGTCATCGAGCGGCTCTACGCGCTCAGCGGCGAGCTCAACGACAAGGGGCAGTACCTCTACTACGGCCGCGCCGCCGGCTGCCTGATCACCGGCAACGAGGACGGCATCAAGCACTGCGCGATGAACATCCTCTACAGCCTGCAGCACCTCGGCTACACGGTCCCGCCCAACGCCGACGCCGGCTGGATCGGCGAGGCCGGCCCGGGCCCGTCGTACCTCGACCCCGGCAGCGGCGGCCCCGAGAACGACTTCACCAACCGCAACACCACCTTCATGACCTGGAACCTGATGCACCTCGCGAAGATGCTGAAGGACGCTGGCGGTGTGCCCGGCTACGGCAACGTCCGGTCGGAATGGGACGCCGGCGCCCGGTTCGACTTCGAGAATCCGGAGTATCGCAGCTAACGTCGCGGCATGGACCGTCGTCGCCTGCTGCGTCTCGGCGGCGGCATGGTCGCCGCGGCCGGGTTGAGTACGACGATCGGCTGCAGCCCGGAGGCCAAGCCGAAGGCGCGACCCCGGCCGCGCCCGACCGAGACCTTCGAGCCGCCGATCCCACCGACGGCGCCGTCGGGTACGACGTACGAGGGCATCATGGTGTCGCCGAAGGCGCCGGACCTGACCGTGGGCTGGACGGTGACCAGGCCGTACGGCGTACCCGACAAGCAGCGGCTGCCGGTCGTGATCGCCCTGCACGGCCTCGGCGGCAACCGCTACACCTTCCGCGACGTCACCCTGCTCCCGGCGTACCTCACCGATCACGTACGCCGTGGCGGTGAGCCGTTCGCTGTGGCGACGATGGACGCGTTCGCTTCCTGGTACCACCCGCGGACGACCGGCGGCGAGGCCGGTACCGACTTCGGCGCGGTCGTGACCGACACCCTGATCCCGACGCTGGCGATCCGCAAGGACCTCCGGCTCGACGTCGAGCGGGTCGGGCTCTACGGCTTCTCGATGGGCGGGTACGGCGCGCTCCGGCTCGCCGGTCTGCTCGGTCCGGACCGGGTGTTCGCGGTGGCGGCCAGTTCGCCGGCGCTCTTCGACACCTGGAAGGACGTCAGGTACGACGCCTTCGAGGACGAGGCCGCGTTCGACGATTACGGCACCACGTTCCGGCAGGGCGAGCTACGCGACATCCCGGTGCGGATCGACTGCGGCGCGGACGACGAGTTCGCCGAGGCCACCCGCCACTACATCTCCGGGCTGCTCACCAAGCCCGAGGGCGGCATCCACCCCGGCCGCCACGACGCGCAGTTCACGATGCGCTACCTGCCCGAGACCCTCGACTTCTTCGGGAAATGGGCGGTAGCCGCGAGCTGACCGGATCATTTCCGGCCAGATCCAGTTTGGCCAGAGTTGGTCCGTTGTGCTAGGGGATCCGGGAGGAGGATATTCGCCCCACTCTCGGGCGTGCCCGCGCTCGGGTTATCCCCTGCTAGGAGCATCGATGAAACGTTGCGCCACCAGGTTCGCCGCTCTCGTCGGCGGACTCTTGATTGCCATGGCCGTGCTCGCGGCCCCCACCCAGGCCGATGACGACCCGGGGGACATCACCCCGAACGTCGTCGGTGGTACGCCGGCCGCTCAGGGCGAGTTTCCCTGGGTCGTCCACCTTTCGATGGGCTGTGGCGGTTCCTTCATCCGCGAGGACATCATCCTGACCGCCGCCCACTGCGTGTCCGGCACCGGCAACAACACCAGCATCACCGTCGAGTACGGCAATGTGAACCTCGGCAGCGGCACCACGATCCGCTCGAACTATGTCCACGACAACGGTGACGTCCCCAACGACTGGGCCCTGATCCGGCTGCAGTCGAAGGTGGCCGGAGCCCCGCTGATCCAGCTCGGCAACACCTCCCACGACACCGGTGACTTCACCATCATGGGCTGGGGCGCCACCAGCGAGGGCGGCCCGGGCAGCAACCGGCTGCTCAAGGCCACCGTGCCGTTCGTTCCGGACGACACGTGCGACGACTACTACGGTTCCCGGCTGAACAAGCCGACCGAGATCTGCGCCGGCTTCCCTCAGGGAGGCACCGACACCTGTCAGGGTGACTCAGGCGGTCCGATGGTCAAGAACACCGGCAACGGGTTCGTGCAGGTCGGCATCGTGTCGTGGGGTGACGGCTGCGCCCGCCCGAACGCCTACGGCATCTACGCCCAGGTCAGCCACTTCGCGTCGGTGATCAACGCCAAGGCCGAGGAGCTCTCGCCCGGCGGCAACCCCGGTGGCGTGACGGTGACCAACCCGGGCAGCCAGACCTCCACGGTCGGGACCGCGGTCAACCGCACCAACAGCGCGAGCGGCGGCACCGCGCCGTACACGTGGTCGGCCACCGGCCTGCCTGCCGGGCTGTCGATCAGCGCGTCGACCGGCACCATCACCGGTACGCCGACCACGGCCGGCACTTCCAACGTGACGGTCACCGCGACCGACAGCTCAAACCCGGCCAAGACCGGGTCGGCGTCGTTCAGCTGGACGGTCAACCCGACCGGTGGCGGCGACTGCACCGCACAGACCAACGGCACCGACTTCGCCATCGCCGACAACGCCACGGTGGAGTCCCCGGTCACCCTGTCCGGCTGCACCGGTGCTGCCTCGGCGACCGCCAAGGTGAGCGTGAACATCCAGCACACCTACATCGGTGACCTGAAGGTCGACCTGGTCGCGCCGGACGGATCGGTGTATGTCCTGCACAACCGGACCGGTGGCAGCGCCGACAACATCAACACGACGTACACCGTCAACCTGTCGTCGGAGACCGCCAACGGGACTTGGAAGCTCCGGGTCAACGACAACGCCGCCCAGGACACCGGCAAGATCGACACCTGGACGCTGGACGCCGGCGGTGGCGGGACCACGCCGACCTGTGCCGCGCAAACCAACGGCACCGACTTCGCGATCGCCGACAACGCGACCGTGGAGTCGCCGGTCACGATCAGCGGCTGCACCGGTACGGCGTCGGCCGCCGCCAAGGTCGCGGTCAACATCCAGCACACCTATATCGGTGACCTGAAGGTCGACCTGGTCGCTCCGGACGGGTCGGTCTACGTGCTGCACAACCGAGCGGGTGGCAGCGCCGACAACATCAACACCACCTACACGGTGAACCTGTCGTCGGAGACCGCCAACGGGACTTGGAAGCTCCGGGTCAACGACAACGCCGCCCAGGACATCGGCAAGATCGACACCTGGACGCTCACCCCGTAGCCGCTGAATAGGAGTCGTGGGTCTGAGCGTGCGCCATGGCGCACGCTCAGGCCCACGACTCTGCTGCGCGCACGATCCAGGCGGTGATCTCCTCGTCGGAGTACGACGCGGGCAGCGCCAGCCACTGCTTCATCGGCTTGACCGGCAGGAACGGACCCACTCCCTCGACCGCTGAAAGCTCGGCTAGGTCCGCCGGCGCCAGCTTCACTCCGATCGCCTCGCCGTACATGCCGGCGAACATCTTGCCGTCCCGGAACGCGCCGAGCTGCCCGAACATCGGCTTGACAACGACGTCCGGCAGCTCCGGGACCAGTGCCCGGAACCGCTCCTTGTCCTCGTCGCTCGCCTTCACCGAATCACATCCCCGGGATCGCCTGCGCCTCGTGGACCTCGATCTCGCCGCCCGGCCAGGCGAGGTGCGGGTGGCCGTCGGTGAGCGCGATGGCGGCGTCGAGGTCGGGCGCCTCGATGATCGAGTACCCGGTGACCTGCAGCTGGCTCGGCTTGGTGCCGTCCGGGGAGACCCGGACGCCACCGGCGGTCGGCGTGCCGAAGTCGACCATGCCGGCGCCGACCCGCTCGCGCCAGTCGAACCACGGCTTCATGGCCGCCTCCATCTCAGCCGGTGTGGGCTCGGGAGCATCCGCTGGCAGCGGCGGGGAGTGGTAGACGTACAGGAACTTCGTCATTGCAGTTCTCCTTCTCGTGGTGGTGTTGTTGTTGATCAAGCGGCGGCCGGCGTCCGGCCGGCGTACGCCGCGAGCTGGTCGATCGGGCTGGCGCCGGCGCCGGCTTCGACCTCGGGCCCGAACGAGCCGTTCGGCCGGGCGGCCGGTACGACGACCTCGGCGAGGCCGCGGATGTAGGCGACGACCTCGTCGCTGACGTGCAGTCGCTGACCGCTGGTCCGGGCGAGGTCCCAGCCGTGGACCAACAGCTCGAGAGGCAGGATGCCGGCCGCGAACGACGCCGGCAGCTCCCCGCCGCGCGGGCCGGGCACGGTGCCGTCGAGGTCGACCGTGCGCCAGGCGTCGATCGCCTGAGTGGCCATGGTCGACACGGTGTCCTCCAGCGAGGCGTCCTCGGGACGGGCCACAGTCGCGCCGGCCATCGCTCCGAGTTCCGCGATCGAGCTCATCAGGTGCTCGGCCAGCTCGTGGCAGGAGAAGTCCGGGCACGGCGTGGGCTTCTCGCGGTCCTCGGCCTTCATCCCGCGCAGCACCGGCTGGATCACCGCGAGCGCGGCGTCGGCGGCGGTGGCCGGGGTGAGGTTCTCGGGGGCGTAGGCCCACTCGTCCGGCCCGGCGTCGCCGGTGGTGGCCACCCGGACCAGGCGCTCGAAGAAGTGCTCCCAGCCCTCGGCGTGCCGCTTGGCGAGCTCCTCGGTCAGCCCCTCGTGGAGCAAGGTGACCAGGGTGCCGCCGTCCGCGGGCTCGACGGTGACGGTGACGGTCGAGCCGTCCGGGTCGAGGCCGGAGTCGGACTCCCAGCCCCAGCCGAAGACGATCCGCTTGCCGGGCTCGACCTCCTTGAAGGTGCCGGCGGCGACGTGGCCGGGCGTGACCGTCCAGCGGTAGCCGCCGCCGGCGCGCAGGTCGACGGTCGCCGACACGGTCATCCAGCGGCGCAGCCGCTCCGGCTCGGTGATCAGGGCGAAGGCCTCGTCGGGGCCGACCGGCAGCAGCGCGGTCTTGGTGTAGCTCATGGTCTGTTCTCCTTCGACTGGGTCAGCGATGTTGCGTCGGTGACGAGCTGGTCGAGCTCGTTGGTCCAGAAGCGATCGATCTCGGCCTGCAGCCGTCGCAGCCCCGAGGGCAGCACCCGGTAGATCCGTTGCCGGCCGACCTTCTCCGCGCCGACCAGCCCGGCTTCGCTCAGCACTCCGAGGTGCTGGGAGATGGCCGACCGGGTCACCGTGAACTCTGCCGCGATCTCGGTGACCGGCCGAGGCCGTGACGCGAGCAGCTGCAGGATCCGCCGGCGGTTGGGCTCGGCCGCGGCGGACAGGGCGTCGGTCACAGAAATACGTTAGTCATCACTAACGCATTCTGGCAAGGGTGCTGGATGGTCCGGCATGAGAAGGTGCTTTCCGTGACGGACTATCCAACCCGGGGGCGCGCTGGGGCTGTCGCTCTGGCCGGCGGGATCGGACTCGTCGGGTTGGTCGTGGGGTGCGGGGCGCTCGAGGGCGAGGAGACGGGCGAGCCGTTCGGGCTGGAGCTGCTGGTCAGCGAGTCGCGAGAGATCGGCAGGATGGATGCCCGGGTCCGCGGCACCGTGGCCGATATCGGCGGCTGCGTCGGGTTCGTCGACGGCGACATCAGCTACCTGGTCGTCTGGCCGCGCGGCACCGAGGCGACCGCCGAGGAGATCGTCGTGGACGGCCGCTCGATCCGGCTCGGCGACGCGGTCGACGGTGCCGGCGGCTACCTCTCGCCGACCACCACCGGCTTTCCGCGGATCCCGAAGTCCTGCGCGGCCGCGGCAGACGACCAGGTGATCCAGCTCGATGCTGTCGGCGGCGTACGCGAGGATTCTCGGCATGAGCGGACCGGTGATCGGTGAGGACGGCGTCGCGCGTTGCCCCTGGGCGGCGGCGCCCGGGGTCATGCGCGAGTACCACGACACCGAGTGGGGCGTGCGGGTGCGCGGCGAGAGCGCGGTGTTCGAGCGGCTGACGCTGGAGGCGTTCCAGTCCGGGCTGTCGTGGTCGACGATCCTCAACAAGCGGCCGGCGTTCCGCGAGGTCTTCGACGGGTTCGACGTCGACAAGATCGCGGCGTACGACGACACCAAGCGCGAGTCGCTGCTCGCCGACGCCCGGATCGTGCGCAACCGGCTGAAGATCAACGCCACGATCACCAACGCCCGGGCGACCATCGAGCTGCGCCCCGAGGTCGGCGGTGAGGCCGGGCTGGAGGAGCTGGTCTGGTCGTTCCGGCCGGAGCGATCACCCGCCCCGGAGTCCAGTGACCAGGTCCAGGCCACCTCCAAGGAGTCGACCGCGCTCAGCAAGGAGCTGAAGCGCCGCGGGTTCGTCTTCGTCGGCCCGACCACCATGCATGCGCTGATGGAGGCGATCGGCATCGTCGACCCCCACCTGGCCGGCTGTCACCGCCGAGGCTCCGGCCAGTGATCAGCCGGTGATCAACGGGCTGCTCTGGCTGCTCGCCTGCCAGCTCGCCGGTGAGGTCGTGGTCCGGGCGCTCGACCTGCAGCTGCCCGGGCCGGTCGTCGGGATGGCGCTGCTGTTCGTGCTGCTCCGCTGGCGTAGGCCGAGCGACGAGTCCCCGACGATCCGCGCCGCGGACGCGCTGTTGCGCCACCTCCAGCTGCTGTTCGTCCCGGCCGGCGTCGGCGTGGTCACCTATCTGACGCTGCTGCGCGAGGACGCGCTGCCGATCGCGGCCGGACTCCTCGTCTCCTGGCTGGCCGGCCTGGTCACCGTCGCCGGGCTCGTAGTGCTGCTCCGTAGGCGGCGGGCATGAGCGAGGTCCTGGACTGGCTGCGCAGCTCACCCCTGCTCGGCGTCTTCCTCACCCTCGCCGGCTACCGGCTCGGGCGCGAGCTCCACGAGCGCACCGGCGGGCATGCGCTGGCCCAGCCGGTCCTGGTCGCGATCGTCACCGTCGGCCTGGCGCTGTGGGCCCTCGACGTGGAGTACGACGCGTACCTCACCGGTGCCGGCATCATCGGCTTCTTCCTCGGTCCCGCGACCGTGGCGCTCGCCGTACCGCTGCACCGGCAAGCCCATCACCTGCGCGAGCTGGCGCTGCCGATGCTGGTGGCGATCCCGGTCGGCGCCGCGGTCTCGATCGTGACTGCCGTGCTCACCGTGCGCGCGCTCGGCGGTGGCGACACCCTGCAGCGGACGATGGCGCCGAAGGCGGCGACCACACCGGTCTCGATCGCGCTGTCGGACACCATCGGTGGACTGCCGCCGCTGACCGCCGTACTCAGCATCGTCGTCGGCATCCTCGGCGCGGTCGCCGCACCCGCGGTCCTCACGCTGCTGAGGTTTCGCGATCACCGCGCCCGCGGCCTGGCGATGGGGGCGGTCTCCCACGGCATCGGCACCTCCCGCGCCCTCCACGACGACCCGACCGAGGGCGCCTTCAGTGGGCTGTCGATGGGGCTCACCGCGCTGGCCATCGCCGGCCTGCTGCCGCTCCTGTTTCTCGTCATCTGAACGGCGGGGCGTCTTGCAAACTACTCTAAATCATTTAGAGTAATGCGATGACCGGAAATGCAGTGGAGCAGGCGCTCGCCATCGGTTCAGCCGGCGTCGGCGAGGCACTGCTGGTACTTGCCGAGGACCAGTGGTTCGATCGCAAGTCAGTTCGCATCGCCCCGAGAGACCTGGCGGAGTCCCTCGTGGCGTTCGCCAACGCCGAAGGTGGCACGGTTGTCGTCGGACTGCACAGTGGTCGGGTCGAGGGTGTGCGGCATCTTGCGCACAAGGTCAATGACCTACGGCAGGCCGCAATGGATCACACGGTTCCGACCGTGCGCGTCGCCGTGGAAGAGATCGAGTGCATCAACGACAAGCAGGAGCCCGACAGTCTGCTCGTCTTCCGTGTCGAACCGGGCGAGATGGTCCACGAGATGACGAGAGGCGACTGCTACCTGCGAGTCGGCGACGAGTCGCGACGTCTGTCCTTTCACCAGCGTCAAGAGCTCCACTACGACCGTGGTTCGGCGCCTTACGATGGGACGCCGCTCGCCGGCGTGACCCTCTCGGCGCTCCACCCGCTGCATACCGCGAGCTATCTCGCGTCCGTCGGTTCCCAGCGACCGCTTGCCGCGGTCTTGCGAGCGCGCAGCCTCCTGACCCGAGACGAAGAGGTGACCGTTGCGGCCTACCTACTGTTCGGCGAGCATCCACAGGATCTGCTGCCGCACGCACACGTGCGCGTGCTCCGCTACACGGCCTCGGATCGCGGGACGGGCGCCCGCCAGTCGCTTGCCGCCGACGGCGACCAACGCGTGGAAGGCCCGCTACCGGACGTGCTCAATGCCGCGGCGAATGGCATCGGTCAGTGGATTGCGAAGCGCCGCGTCCTTGCGCCCGGCGGTCGGTTTGTTGCGGAGCCCATCGTGCCCGCGGATGCGTGGCTAGAGGGCCTCGTCAACGCCGTCATCCATCGCTCGTACAGCGCGGCCGGCGACAACATTCGGGTGTCGCTGTTCCCCGATCGGATCGAGATCGAGAGCCCAGGTCGGTTCCCCGGTCTGGTTGATCCGCGTCGCCCCATGGAGATCTCTAGATATGCGCGCAACCCCAGAATCGCTCGGGTCTGCACGGACCTCGGCATTGCTCAAGAGCTGGGTGAGGGTATACCCCGGATGTTCGACGAGATGCGAGCCAAGGGACTCAGTGATCCGGTCTACACCCAGACTGCGGGTTCGGTGCGGCTTGTCCTCTCGGCAACCTCGCGCCTGCCCGACGAGCTGCGTGGGCAGTTGCCGCATGGCGCTGAAGGTTTGCTGGACCTGCTGCGCCAAGCCGGCCAGCGGCTGGGTACAGGCGACCTGGTGGACCTGAGCGGACTTAGTCGGCCCACCGTGACCAAGGCAATGGGTTCGCTTCGTGAGGCGGGCCTCGTGGTGTGGGACGGGAAGTCCGCCAAGGACCCGCGGGCGACCTGGAGTCTTTCTCCGTGAGCGGCGGACTGACATCCGTTGTGACCGAGAAGTAACGTGACCGCCATGACACGCGTGCACGCCTTCACCGACGACGCTCTCGGCGACCTCGATACGGTCGGTCTGGTCGAGGCCATCCAGGGCCGGCAGGTCTCGATCCCGGAGGTCGTCGACGCAGCCATCGCCCGGATCGAGAAGGTCAACCCCGAGCTCAACGGCCTAGCGTACGCCGACTACGACCGGGCCCGGATGCAGGCGAAGGACCCGCGCGGCGGCTACTTCGCCGGCGTACCCACGCTGGTCAAGGACAACTCCAACGTCGCGGGCATCCCCACCCAGAACGGCAGTGACGCGTTCACCATGCCGCCCTCGCGCGCGGACGGCGACTACGCGCGGATGTACCACGCGACCGGGATGCTCACCCTCGGCAAGAGCCAGCTCTCGGAGTTCGGCTTCACGCCGACGGCCGAGCACGCCCGGCTCGGCTCGGTGGCCAGCCCGTGGAACACCGAGCACCCCGCCGGCGCCTCGTCGGCGGGTGCCGCGGCCTTCGTCGCGGCCGGCGCGCTGCCGATCGCCCACGCCAACGACGGCGGCGGCTCGATCCGGATCCCGGCGGCGGTCAACGGCCTGGTCGGGCTCAAGCCGACCCGCGGCCGGATCCCGTCGGACAAGGAGCTGCGGCAGATGCCGGTCCAGGTGGTCGCGGACGGTGTGGTCACCCGGTCGATGCGGGACACGGCGGCGTTCTTCCGGGAGGCCGAGCGGGTCTATCGCAACCGCGCCCTGCCGCCGGTCGGCGAGGTCACCGGTCCGGGCCGGGACCGGCTGCGGATCGCGGTCGTCACCCGGTCCCCCGACCGGGCATCCACGCCCGAGGTCCGCGAGCAGACCCTCAAGACCGCCGCGCTGCTGGAGGGCCTGGGCCACCACGTCGAGGAGATCGCCCCACCGGTCCCGCACTACCTGACCGAGGACTTCATCACCTACTGGTCGTTCCTGTCGCTGTTCGTGATGCAGACCGGCCGCCGCGCGTTCGGGGCCAGCTACGACCCGACCAAGCACGACGGGATCACGCTCGGCTTCGCCCAGCTCGCCCGTCGCCGGATGCCGATGCTGCCGTTCGCGATCGCGCGGCTGCGCGCCAGCCGCCGGCTCACCGCCCGCGTGTTCAAGCAGTACGACGTGATCCTGACGCCGACCCTCGGCACCGCCACCCCGAAGCTCGGCTGGGTCGGCGCCGAGGTCGACTTCGAGACACGGCTGGAGCGGCTGCGGGACTGGGTCGTGTTCACCCCGCTCCACAATGCGACCGGCGACCCCGCCCTCTCGCTGCCGCTCGGCCAGACCACCGACGGAATGCCGCTCGGCATGATGTTCGCCGCCGCTGCCGGCCGCGAGGCCCGCCTCCTTGAGCTCGGCTTCGAGCTCGAGCAGGCCCAGCCCTGGGCCCGCATCCAGGACTGACCCCGCCACGCGCAAGGCGCTGACCGGGCACAAATGGTTCCTGAGGCACGTCGACCTGGCACATATGGTTCGCCGTTCGTGCCCGGTCAGCGCTGGCTGGGGCGGGTTGCCTAGGCTCGATGGCATGCTCCGGCTGGGACGCCACACCTTCGACGACGACGCGCTGCTGGTGATGGCGATCGTCAACCGCACCCGCGACTCGTTCTACGACAAGGGCGCGACGTACGCCGAGGAGGCGGCGCTCGACCGGGTCCGTGAGGTGGTGGCCGAGGGCGCCGAGATCGTCGACATCGGCGGCGTGAAGGCGGGGCCGGGGGACGAGGTGACGGCCGAGGAGGAGGCCCGGCGCACGGTCGACTTCGTGGCCCGGGTGCGCGCCGAGTTCCCGGACCTGGTGATCTCGGTCGACACCTGGCGCGCGAGCGTCGGCGGGGCGGTGTGCGAGGCGGGCGCCGACCTGGTCAACGACGCGTGGGGTGGCCACGACCCGGAGCTGATCGAGGTGGCGGCGGCTGCGGGTGCGGCGTACGTCTGCACCCACACCAACAACGCGACGCCCCGCCAGCCTCCCCACCGCGTCAGCTACGACGACGTGGTCGCCGCCGCGATCCGCGACACGGTGGCGTTGGCCGAGCGTGCCGTCGCGGCCGGTGTACGGCGGGAGTCGGTGCTGATCGACCCGGCCCACGACTTCGAGAAGACCACCTGGCACTCGCTGGAGATCACCCGCCGCCTCGACGAGATGGTCGCGACCGGCTGGCCGGTGCTGGTGAGCCTGTCCAACAAGGACTTCGTCGGCGAGACCCTCGACTTGCCGACCGACCAGCGGCTCACCGGCACCCTCGCTGCGACCGCGATCAGCGCCTGGCACGGCGCCCGAGTGTTCCGTGCCCATCAGGTCGTCGAGACCCGGCAGGTGCTCGACATGGTGGCCTCGATCCGCGGCGTACGCCCGCCCGCCCGCGCCACCCGGGCCCTCGCATGAGGGCCGCCGTCGTCCCGATGGCGCCGCTGCTCCTGCCGGGGGAGAGCGGCCTCGTCGACCCGATGACCGACCTCCGCAAGACGGCGGTCGAGACCGTGGCCGACCTCGCCGAGGGACTGGATGCGCTGGCGGTGCTGGTGCCGAGCGGGATCGTCGGCGCACCCGAGGACTACCGGCGCCCGAGTGGGCGGGCCGGCAGCGGCCCGCTGGCCGCCCAGGTCGCGACCGAGCTGCTTGCCCTCGCCGAGGTCGCCGTACCCACCGAGATCGTGCCGATCACGGAGCCGAGCACCGGTCCGCCGCTGACCTGTCTCGAGGGGCATGGGTTGCTCGTCCTCGGCGACGGTACGGCGTGCCGCGGCCAGGCCGCGCCGGGCCATCTCGACGAGCGCAGCTTCGCCTTCGACGACCGTCTCGCCGAGGCGCTGGCCGCCGGCGACGGCACCGCTCTCGCCGGCCTGGACCAGCAGCTCGCGGCGGAGCTGATGGTGACCGGCCGGCACACGTTCGCGGCCCTGGGCAGGGCGATCCCGAAGGCGTCCCGCGCCGAGCTGAGGTACCGCGACGACCCCTTCGGCCTGACCTATTTCGTGGCCCTCTGGAGGTCCTCGGAGTAGCCTCTGCAACGGGGCTGCAGCCGATTTCGGGATCGGCGCTGCCCTGTGTATTCTTCTCGGTCGTTGCCCCTTTAGCTCAGTCGGCAGAGCGTCTCCATGGTAAGGAGAAGGTCTACGGTTCGATTCCGTAAAGGGGCTCTCGGCGGCGGGGTAGCTCAGGTGGTTAGAGCACACGGCTCATAATCGTGGTGTCGCGGGTTCGAGTCCCGCCCCCGCTACACGAACCGCCCGCTACCCGTAGCACCCGCGCAGCACCATCCGCTTCAACGAAGGACCTACCGTGGCCAGCAAGAGCTCTGACGTTCGCCCCAAGATCACGCTCGCCTGCGTGGACTGCAAGGAGCGCAACTACATCACCAAGAAGAACCGTCGGAACGACCCCGACCGGCTTGAGATGAAGAAGTTCTGCCCGCGTTGCCGCAAGCACACCGAGCACAAGGAAACGCGCTGACGCGTCACCCCTAACCACCGCCGAGGGCGGCCACCCGATCGTTGGGTGGCCGCCCTCGACGCATCTGCGGGTGGCGTGGCATGGCCGGGCTGTTTCACAAGGTCCCTTGTGAAACCGTCCCAGCCCGTTGGAAACTTCGCGCGGGTCGGGACAGGTTCACAAGGTCCCTTGTGAAACTGCCACCGCTTGGACCTCCTCAGTGGTGCGCCGAGAGGGCAGCATGATCAGTACGACGCCGGCCAGCACCCAGCAGCCGAGCACGATCAGCGGCGTACCCACGGCCGCGCCGTCGAAGAACGCCGTCGACCGAAGCCCGGTCCCCGTCGCGCCGGGCGGGAGCACCTGGCCGAACGCGCCCCAGCCGGTCGGCAGCAGCTCCGGCGCCGAGGTGAGGCCGGACAGCGGGTTGCCGAGCAGCATCACCACGATCGCGCCCAGCGCGATGCCTGGCGGCCCGATCTGGTTGACCAGGCCGACGATGACCGCGGCGATCGCGGCGATGCCGAGCGCCATCACGCCAGCGTTTGCCCAGTAGCTGCCACCCAGCACGTCCAGCCAGCCCTGCATCACGCCCGCGAGCGCCAGGCCGGCAGCCGCCGAGACGCCGAGCACGCCGATCACCCGCTCCTCACGACCCCGGAAGACCAGCCCGAAGACCACGCCGGTGATGATGCCGCCGATCGCCAGCGGCAGCGCCCCGGAGGAGAACACGGCACCGCGCGGGTCGTCCTCCGGCAGCGGTACGACGTCGGTCACGGTGCCGGGAGGCGCATCGGGTCCGGCCGCGTGGCTGCCGATGTCGCGGGCCAGCTGGGCGACGGTCGGGCTGGCGGCGGAGGCGGTCAGGGTCTCGGTGCCGGCCGGATCGAGCACGAACGCGGCGTACACCTCGCGGTCCTGGATCGCCTCGACCGCCTCCTCCCGGGAGTCGAGGGTGGTGAGGTCGAGGGCGTTCTCGCCGAGCTGGGCGGTGCCCTGCTCGAAGGCGGTGACGGCCTGCGGCGGCCCGACCACCGCGACGGGTACGGCGCGCGGCTCGAGCTCGCTGGCCGGCCAGGTGAACGCGACCAGGACGAGCGAGAGGAGTGCCGTCAGGCCGAGGACTGCGATGGTGAGCTTCTTGGGGTTTATGGTCGAGCTCCTAAAAAGAATGTTCGTTCTGTATGGCTCAACTGTGGATCCACGACCGCCGCCTTGTCAAGAACGAATATTCGTTTTACTGTGAGGCGCATGCCCAGAGTGACCGAGGAACACCGCACCGCCCGTCGCGACCAGATCCTGTCGGCGGCAATGCGCTGTGTCGCTCGGGACGGGTTCCACAAGATGACGATGGCCAACGTCATCGCCGAGTCCGGGCTCTCTGCCGGCGCGGTCTACGGCTACTTCAAGGGCAAGAACGACCTGATCCAGGCCATCGCGCGGCGCGCGGTCGGGGGCTTCGCCGCCGACCTCGACACCCTCGCCGACGGCGATGACCAGGTGACGCTGCCGGGCGCACTCGAGGTCGTGCTGGCCCGTGCGCGCGGGCTCACCGCCGACAGCGAGGGTGGTCTGCCGCGGATCGCGATCCATGCCTGGTCCGAAGCGGCGCGCGACGACGAGGTCAAGGAGATCGTGCGCACCAACATCGACTCGATCATCAAGTCCTGGGCCCGGGTGCTCGCCCGGGCCCGCGCCGACGGCAACCTCGGACCCGACGGCGACCTCGACCAGATGGCCCGGTCGATGTACAGCCTGATGATCGGGTTCGCCCTGCAGGGCCTGATCCTCGACGACGTCGACGAGGAGTCGTATCTCGCCGGCTTCACCGCGTTGCTAGCGTGACGCCATGCCGGTTGACCAGTCCCTCGTCGGGCGTGCCTATCCGCCCACCCAGCCGTACGCCGTGTCGGAGGAGAAGGTGCGCGCGTTCGTCGCCACCACGGGAGCGACGTACGACGGCGGCCCGGCGCCGGCGACGTTCCCGATCGTGCTCGCCTTCGAGGCGATGAACGCGTTCCTCGAGGCCGAGCAGGTCGACCTGTTCCGGATCGTCCACGGCGAGCAGCGGTTCAGCTACACCCGCCCGATCGTGCCCGGCGACGTACTCTCCGCGACGCTCACCGTCGCCAGCCTGCGCCAGATCGGCGGCGCCGACATCATCGGCACCGCCAGCGAGATCACCGACGCCGACGGCTTGGTCGTCTGCACCACCAAGGCCACCCTGGTCCACCGGGGGGCCGACGCATGAGCCTCGCACCGCAGGCCTTCACGATCACCCGCGCCGACCTGGTGGCGTACGCCGAAGCCAGCGGTGACCACAACCCGATCCACCAGGACGAGGAGGTCGCGCGCAGCGTCGGCCTGCCCGGCGTGATCGCCCACGGCATGTACACGATGGCGCTCGCCGCTCGCGCGGTCGCGACCTGGTTCCCGGACGCCGAAGTGGTCAGCTTCGGCTGCAAGTTCACCAACCCGGTCGTCGTACCCGCCGACGGTGGGGCCGAGATCGAGGTCTCCGGCGAGGCTGCCGAGGGCGACGACAGGCTGACCACGGTGTCGCTCACCGTCACCTGCGACGGCCAGAAGGTGCTCGGCCTGCCCAAAGCGGTGCTGCGTGGCTGAGCCGACTGCCAGGCTGGCTGACCACACCACCCTCCGGCTCGGCGGGCCCGCCGCCACCTGGGTCGAGGCGACGACCGAGACGGAGCTGATCGACGCCGTCCGGAGCGCGGACGAGGCCGGTGAGCCGCTGCTGGTCCTGGCCGGCGGCAGCAACCTGGTCGTGGCCGACGAAGGCTTCCCCGGCACCGTCGTCAGGGTCGCCACCCGCGGGGTGACCGCCGACCACGAGCCCGGCGCCGACCCGACCTGCGGCGGCGTCACCGTCACCATCGCCGCCGGCGAGACCTGGGAGGACGTGGTCGCCCAGGCGGTCGCGTCCGGATGGGTCGGCATCGAGGCCCTCTCCGGGATCCCCGGGTCGATCGGCGCAACCCCGATCCAGAACGTCGGCGCCTACGGCCAGGAGGTCTCCCAGACCGTCGCCAGAGTCCGGGTCTGGGACCGCGTCCTCAAGGGCGTGCGCACCTTCGCCAACGCCGACTGCGGCTTCGGCTACCGGCACAGCCGGTTCAAGGCCGACCCGCTGCGCCACGTCGTACTCGACGTCACCTTCCAGCTCGCCCAGGGCACGCTCAGCGCACCCATCAAGTACGCCGAGCTGGCGCGCACGCTCGGCGTCGAGCAGGGTGAGCGGGCGCCGCTCGCCGAGGTCCGGGAGGCGGTGCTCGGCCTGCGCCGTGGCAAGGGGATGGTGCTCGACCGGGACGACCACGACACCTGGAGCGCCGGCTCGTTCTTCACCAACCCGTTCCTGACGCCGGAGCAGATCGCCACCCTCCCCGAGGACGCGCCGCGCTGGCCGCAGCCCGACGGCACCGTGAAGACCAGCGCTGCCTGGCTGATCGAGCGCTCCGGCTTCCACAAGGGCTACGGCAACGAGCGGGTCAGCCTGTCGACCAAGCACACGCTGGCGCTCACCACCCGCGGCGACGCGACCACGGCCGACCTGCTGGCGCTGGCGCTGGAGGTCCGCGACGGCGTCGAGCTGAAGTACGGCGTCCGGCTGGTCAACGAGCCGGTGCTGGTCGGCTGCTCCCTGTGACCCAGCTCCGCGTGACTCAGTAGGTCGTGGTGCTGGAGCCGTCGTCGAAGCCGCCGGCGATGCCGATCGCGACGAAGATCCCGATCGCGACGATCATCAGGATCAGCAGGACGGTGCCGATGATGCCGCAGATCATGCCGGCCTGCGCCTCGCCGCGGCCGCCGTACTGACCGCCGGACTCGTCGATCTCCCGCTTCGCCTTGGCGCCGAGGTACCACGCGAACGGCGACACCACCGCGACGCAGCCACAGACCGCGAAGCTGACCAGACCGACGATGCCGAGCACCAGCGCCGTGGTCGCCGACGGGTGCTTGGGCGCCACCGCCGGCGGGTAGCCGTAGCCGTACGCCGGGTAGCCCTGCTGCGGGTAGGCCCCGGGCGCGCCGTACGTCGGCTGTGTGTACGGCGCCTGCTGCTGGCCGTAGTCCTGCTGTGGGAACGGCTGCGTGCCGTACGCCTGTGTCGCGTCGGCCGGCGGCTCGATGGGCGGCGGCTCGATGGGCGGCTGGGCGGGCGGCTGGTCCGACGGCTTGCGTAGGAAGTCCTCGGGGAGCCGCGTGGGCTCGTCGTCTGACGACGTCATGACGGGATCGTTGCAGGAATCTCGGCCAGCCAAACCTCGATCTCGGCCAGCAGCGCGGATTTCACCTCGTCCGGAGCGCAGGACGCCCGGATCGACATCCGGCCGAGCTCGGCGAGCTGCGCGTCGGACAGGTCGTGCGCGACGCGCATCGTGGAGTACTGGCTGGCCAGCCGGGACCCGAACAGCAGCGGGTCGTCGGCACCCAGCGCCACGGTCGCCCCGGCGGCCATCAGCTGCGGCAGCGGCACCGAGGTCAGGTCGGAGTAGACACCGAGGGCGACGTTGGAGACCGGGCATACCTCCAGCGCGACCCCGCGCTGCACGATCCGGTCGAGCAGCTCCGTGTCCTCGGCGGCGCGGACGCCGTGACCGAGGCGGCCGGCGTTGAGCTCGTCGAGGCAGATCCGGACGTGGTCGGGTCCCCGCAGCTCGCCGCCGTGCGGGGCCAGCAGCAGCCCCGCCCGGTCCGCGATCCGGAATGCCGGCGCGAACTCACCGGTGCGGCCGCGCCGCTCGTCGTTCGAGAGGCCGAAGCCGACCACCCCGCGGCCGGCGTACTGACCGGCCAGCCGGGCCAGGGTGCGGGCGTCGAGCGGGTGCCGGGTCCGGTTGGCCGCGATCACCACGGCCATGCCGAGCCCGGTGCGCTCGGAGGCGTCGCGCACGCAGTCCAGCACCAGGTCGGTGAAGGCGGTGATGCCGCCGAACCGGGCGCCGTAACCGCTCGGGTCGACCTGGATCTCCAGCCACCGGCCACCGTCGGCGACATCGTCCTCGGCCGCCTCCACGACCAGCCGGCGTACGTCGTCCTCTGTGCGCAGCACCGAGCGCGCGACGTCGTACAGGCGCTGGAACCGGAACCAGCCCTTCTCGTCGGCGGCCGACAGCTGCGGTGGCCACTCGTCCACCAGGGCGTCGGGCAGCACGATGCCGTCCCGCTTGGCCAGCTCCAGCAGGGTGGAGTGCCGCATCGACCCCGTGAAGTGGAGGTGGAGATGCGCCTTCGGAAGGGTGTGTACGTCGCGCAAGCCAGGGCCGGGTCTAGTGGTCATCTCCGGAAGTTCTTCGGGGTCTGAGCGGCCAGGGCACGCACATCGCTGCGTTGTCGTCGGTCGACGGGCCACCGGCCCGCCTCCCTCCTCCGCCTTGCGCTGCACGCACCCTGATCACTCAGACCCTTCGACGAACTTCCGGAGATAACCACTAGCCGGCGAGCTTCTCGGCGGCGGCGAGCAGGACGCAGGTGGTGACAGCGTCGATCGCGGCGGTGACGTCGGGAAGCTCAGGGAACGTCGGCGCCAGCCGGATGTTGCGGTCGTGGGGGTCCTGGCCCTGCGGGAACGACGCACCCGCCGGGGTGAGCGCGACGCCGGCCTCCTTGGCGAGCGCCACCACCCGGGCGGCGGTGCCGTCCAGTACGTCGAGGCTGACGAAGTAGCCGCCGCTCGGCTTGGTCCACGAGGCGACCCCGAGGCCGCCGAGGCGCTCGGTCAGCACCTGCTCCACCGCGTCGAACTTCGGCGCGATGATCGCCCGGTGCTTGGCCATGTGGTCGCGAACGCCCTGCGGCGAGCCGAAGAACTGGGCGTGCCGGAGCTGGTTGATCTTGTCCGGGCCGATGGCGCCCTTGCCGAGGTGGGTGGTGTACCACTTCACGGTCTCGACCGAGCCGGCAATGAAGGCGACGCCGGCGCCGGCGTAGGTGATCTTCGAGGTCGAGGCGAACATCACCGGCCGGTGCGGGTTGCCGGCCGCGGCAGCGAGCGAGAGTACGTCGGCGCTCTTGGCCTCCTCCTCGGTGAGGTGGTGGAAGGCGTACGCGTTGTCCCAGAAGATCTTGAAGTCGGGCGCCGCGGTCGGCATCGAGGCCAGCCGCTCGGCGATCTCCTGGGTCACGATCGACCCGGTCGGGTTGGCGTAGGTCGGCACCACCCACATGCCCTTGATGCTCGGGTCGGAGGCGGCCAGCTGGGCGACGGCGTCCGGGTCGGGCCCGTCGGCGCTCATCGGGACGGTGACGGTCTCGATGCCGAACCAGTCCAGCAGCGTGAAGTGGCGGTCGTAGCCGGGCACCGGGCAGATGAAGGTGACCTTCTCCTCGGCGCTCCACGGGCGCTCGCTGTCGACGCCGCCCTTGAGCCACAGGTCGGTCAGCACCTCGCGCATCATCACCAGGCTCGAGTTGCCGCCGGCGACGACCTGCTCCGGCTCGACCCAGAGCAGGTCGGCGAACATCTCGCGGAGCTCGCGGATGCCTTCGAGGCCGCCGTAGTTGCGGGTGTCGACGCCGGCCCGGTCGAACTGCCCCTTGGGCAGCGACATCAGCTCGTCGGAGAGGTCGAGCTGGGCCGAGGCGGGCTTGCCGCGCGTGAGATCGAGCTTCAGGCCGCGCCCCTTGAGCGCGTCGTACGCCGCCTCCTGAGCGGTGCGGAAGGCAGCGATCTGGTCGGCGGGGCGCTGGCTGAGGGGCGTGTTCGTCACGTTCTGCTCGGTCACGGGGGACATCGTCCCAGACACCTGCGGCAGAGGCGAGGAGCACCTGCCCATCCGGCATTCATCGCGACGCACCGGCGGTAGGTAGTAGCGAATGAGAGTCGTTCTCATCTAGGCTGTCCGTTGTGTCCGGTTGTCACGCCGGGCGCAGCTGTGTCCGCACCCTGACGATGGATGGGAACCCCGTGAAGATCGCGTTCGTGGGCAAGGGCGGCAGTGGGAAGACCACACTGTCGTCGTTGCTCATCAGTCACCTTGCGGCGACCGGCCGGCCCCTGCTGGCCGTCGACGCCGACATTAACCAGCACCTCGCCGTGGCGCTCGGCGCCAGCGACACCGAGGCAGCCTCATGGCCGACGCTCGGCGACCGGCTGCCGCTGATCAAGGAGTACCTCCGCGGCGACAACCCGCGGATCGCCTCCGCGGCCGATATGATGAAGACCACGCCACCCGGCGCCGGCTCCCGGTTGCTCGGAGTCGCCAGCGACAACCCCGTCTGGGCCGAGTGCGTGCGTGAGGTGCGCGGCGTACGACTCGCGGTCACCGGCCCCTTCGCCGACACGGATCTCGGCGTCGCCTGCTACCACTCCAAGGTCGGCGCTGTGGAGCTGATGCTCAACCACCTGGTCGACGGCCCGGGGGAGTACGTCGTGGTGGACATGACCGCCGGCGCCGACGCGTTCGCGTCCGGGCTGTTCACCCGGTTCGACGTCACCTTCCTGGTATGCGAGCCGACCGTCCGCAGCGTCGGTGTTTATCGCCAGTACCGCGACCACGCCCGGGACTTCGGCGTCCAGATCGCCGTCATCGGCAACAAGGTCGAGGACCTCGACGACCTGGAGTTTCTCCGCGGCGAGGTCGGCGATGCCCTGTTCGGGTGGGTCGGCAGATCCGCCCACGTCCGCGCGGCAGAGCGCGGCGAGGTGCGCCCGATCGACCGGCTGGAGCCCGAGAACCGGGACACGCTGGCCCGGATGACCGAGCTCGCCGACGGTACGCCGAAGGACTGGGTCCGCTTCCAGCGGCAGGCCGCGGAGTTCCACCGCCGCAACGCCCTGGCGTGGGGCAACGAGCGCGCCGGCGCCGACCTCACCGACCAGATCGACCCGGACTTCGTCCACGGCCCGCTCTCGCTGGTCGACTGAGTTTGCTCCACCCAACCCAACCCTGAAAGGCAGCATATGTCCCTCGATGTACCCCAAGCCACGCTCGAGCGCGCCGAGCGTGACGAGGTCACCGACGCCGAGTTCGTCGACGTCGTCCGCGAGTCGCTTCCCTACGCGTGGAGCGTGATCAGCACCGTCACCACCGACCTCGGGGCCGGTGACGCGCCGTACGCCGACCACGCGGTGCCGCCGCCCAGTGAGGCCGAGCGCGGCCAGCTGCTGCGCGCGCTGGCCTCGGACGCGATCCGCGGCGGCCTGGAGCGGCACTTCGGCGTCCGGCTGGCGTTCCAGAACTGCCATAAGGTCGCGGCGTTCCTGCCGAGCGAGGTGGACGGTGCGGCGTACGCCGAGTTCGTCTCGCCGCGCGGGCAGCTGCTCAACCAGAGCCCGGAGCTGCGCGACTGCTAACCGGTCGCATTCACGGGTTGCCGAGGCTGCGTTTGGACGCCGCCTCGGCAGCCCCGTACACTCCTCGTTTGGTGGTTCTCCACATGCTTACCCATGCCCTGCATGTGTAGGTTGGAGACCGGCAAAGGGCACTAGCTCAACTGGCAGAGCATCGGTCTCCAAAACCGAAGGTTGGGGGTTCAAGTCCCTCGTGCCCTGCAAGGACAACTGGTCAACGGATCGATGAGGTGAAGGCGTGACGGAGTCGAAGGCCGTGCACGGATCGCGCGACGACAGGCGTGAGAAGCGCACGAGTCCCGCCACGTTCTACCGACAGGTCGTTGCTGAGCTGCGCAAGGTCGTCTGGCCGACGCAGGAGCAGCTGGTCACCTACTTCCTGGTGGTGATGGTGTTCGTCATCGTGATGATGAGCCTCGTCTCCGCACTCGACCTCGGCTTCGGCAAGCTCGTCTTCGCGATCTTCGCCGGAGAGACGGGCGAGTAGGCCGCAGCCGCGGCCGTACGCCGCCGGCCAGGGTGTCCCACAGCGCGCCCGGGACCGGACGCGCATGAAAGCAATCGAGTGACGGAGCAGCACGTGTCGGAGCAGTACGACCAGTCCACGGACGACGAGTTCGTCGACCCCACGGCCGAGGCCCCCGAGGCCGCGGTCGAGGAGTCGGCTGAAGAGCCGGCCGAGGAGCCTGCTGACGAGGTCTCGGTCGACGAGGAGCCCGAGGCAGAGGTCGAGGAGCCCGAGGAGTCGGCCGAGGAACTGGCCGAGGACGAGGCAGCCGAGCCCGAGGCCGGCGACCCCCTCGAGGAGTTCCGGCAGGAGCTGTGGGCAAAGCCGGGCGACTGGTTCGTGATCCACACCTACTCCGGCATGGAGAACCGGGTGAAGGCGAACCTCGAGAACCGCATCATCTCCCTCAACATGGAGGACTACATCCACGAGATCGTGGTCCCCACCGAAGAGGTCGCCGAGATCAAGAACGGCCAGCGCAAGATGGTCCGCCGGACCGTCCTGCCGGGCTACGTGCTGGTCCGGATGGACCTCACCGACGAGTCCTGGGCCGCTGTCCGGCACACGCCGTCGGTCACCGGCTTCGTCGGTCACAGCCACCAGCCGGTGCCGCTGAGCATGAACGAGGTCGAGACCATGCTGGCCCCGGCCGTGGTCGCCGCTGCTGAGGCCGAGGCCGCCGCAGCCGGTACGCCGTCCGCTACCGCGACGCCCGCCACCAAGAAGCCGATCGAGGTCGCCGACTTCGGCGTCGCCGACTCGGTGATGGTGGTCGACGGCCCGTTCGCCACGCTGCACGCGACGATCACCGAGATCAACGCGGAGTCGCAGAGGGTCAAGGCCCTCGTCGAGATCTTCGGCCGGGAGACTCCGGTCGAGCTGAGCTTCGACCAGATCCAGAAGGTCTGAGCCCAGAGCAACAACAAGGTGGCAGAGGGCGCGCCGTACGCCCTCGTCATGACCACGGACAAGAAAGAGATCAGAAGAAGATGCCTCCCAAGAAGAAGATTGCTGCGCTGGTCAAGGTGCAGCTGCAGGCTGGCGCCGCGACTCCGGCCCCGCCGGTGGGTACCGCCCTCGGTCCCCACGGTGTGAACATCATGGAGTTCTGCAAGGCCTACAACGCGCAGACCGAGTCGATGCGTGGCAACGTCATCCCCGTTGAGATCACCATCTACGAGGACCGTTCGTTCACGTTCATCACCAAGACCCCGCCGGCCGCGGAGCTGATCAAGAAGGCCGCAGGCCTCTCGAAGGGCTCGTCGGTCCCGCACAAGGACAAGGTCGGCAAGCTGACCAAGGACCAGGTGCGCGAGATCGCGACCACCAAGCTCCCCGACCTCAACGCCAACGACATCGACGCCGCGATGAAGATCGTAGAGGGCACCGCCCGGTCGATGGGCGTTACCACCGACTGATCAAGTGGGAGGGCCGCGCTGGCCCGCTAACCACGCACTTTCACCACAGAAGAGAGAAAGCCATGCAGCGCAGCAAGACCTACCGCGCGGCGGCGGAGACGTTCGACAAGGACGCCCTCCACCAGCCGTTCGAGGCGATCAAGATCGCCAAGACCACCAGCAAGAAGAAGTTCGACGAGACCGTTGACGTCGTGATGCGTCTCGGCGTCGACCCCCGCAAGGCCGACCAGATGGTCCGCGGCACCGTCAACCTCCCGCACGGCACCGGCAAGACCGCTCGGGTCCTGGTGTTCGCCAACGCCGACAAGGCCGAGGCTGCCCGCGAGGCCGGCGCCGACGTCGTCGGTGGCGACGAGCTGATCGAGAAGGTCAACGGCGGCTGGCTCGACTTCGACGCCGTCGTCGCGACCCCGGACATGATGGGGAAGGTCGGCCGGCTCGGCCGCGTCCTCGGCCCGCGTGGCCTGATGCCGAACCCGAAGACCGGCACGGTGACGCCCGACGTCGCCAAGGCGGTCAACGACATCAAGGGCGGCAAGATCGAGTTCCGGGTGGACCGGCACGCCAACCTGCACTTCATCATCGGCAAGGCGTCCTTCGGTGAGCAGCAGCTCGCGGAGAACTACGCCGCCGCGCTCGAAGAGGTGCTCCGGCTCAAGCCGTCCAGCTCCAAGGGCCGCTACATCAAGAAGGTCACCGTCTCCACGACCATGGGCCCCGGCGTCCAGGTCGACCCCAACCGGACCAAGAACGTCGCGTCCGAGGACGAGGCGCAGGCCTGACGCTGACCGGGCACTTTTGGTTTCACCCAACACGCCGACCGGGCACTTCTGGTACCAGAAGTGCCCGGTCAGTGGATTTCAGGAACCATTAGTGGTCATGCCCGGAAGTTCGTCGGGGTCTGGGCGGCCATGGCACGCACATCGCTGCGTTGTCGTCGGTCTACGGGCCACCGGCCCGCCTCCCTCCGCCGCCTTGCGCTGCACGCACCCTGACCACTCAGACCCTCGAAGAACCTCCGGGCATGACCACTTGCGCCCGGTCAGCGCATAGCATTCGCCGGGTGCGCGACAAAAGACGGCTGGTATTGATCGGTGCGGTAGCGGCGGCGGTGGTCGCGCTCGGCCTTGTCTTCGTGTTCGCGAGCGGCGACGACGACGGGCCGGCGAAGGCGGACATCGAGCTACCGGAGGGCTTCGAGCGGCTCGACGAGGCCGAGTTCTACCAGGCCATGCGCGACTCCCAGCTGGCTGCGGAGACCTTCCACCTGCGGTCGCAGATCCGCACCGAGGGCGCCGCGGCCGAGCCGCCGGCCGAGGCCGACGTGCAGTTCGCCGACGACGGGCAGCTCGCCTCCCACCTGCGGATTCCGGGCGGCAACGGCCGCACGCTGCAGATCGTGCTCCTCGACGGCCGGGTGTACGTCGCCGGCCTGAACCCGGGTGCCAAGCCGTGGTGGCAGGTCAACATGCAGGCGACGGAAGGACTCGCCGCGTCGATGGCGCAGCTGGTGGAGACCGCGAACCCCCAGCGCCAGTTCGAGGCGCTGCAGGACCCGGAGAGGTTCGCACTGGTCGGGCCGGACGATATCGGCGACACCCCCGCGGTCAGGTACTCGGTGACTCTGGACGTGACCGACTACTACACCGCGCTCGGCCGTGCCGACGAGGCGGCGCTGCTTCCCGACCCGGACGCGCCGATCGACATCGACCTGTGGCTGGACGCCGAGAACCGGCCGATCCGCACCATCGCCGTCACCCGTGCGACCGGCGTACTGTCCACAACCACGATCGCCTACTCCGACTACGGCCAGGACGTGGAGGTCGTCGCACCGCCGGCGGCCAAGGTCACCACGACCCCGCCCAAGATCCCCACCTGACCCGGCTCGTGTCGACGTGTGAGAGCGCCGCCAGCGGAGCTCCGGGTCGACGCAGGGTCTTCGCAAGCTGTGAGTGTCAGTGGTGGCTGGCCCGGGGCTGGCTGGCAGGGTGAACCGGCTGGTTCTCCTCCGTGTTCGTGACCCATCGCAAGCTTGGCCCGA
>NZ_QEOO01000005.1 GCF_003121585.1 Nocardioides speluncae | reverse complement strand
CGATGGTACTGCAACCGAGAGGCTGTGGGAGAGTAGGACGCCGCCGAACAAACACCCCGTAGAGGCCACCCCACCAGGTGGCCTCTACGCTATTTCTGAGGCACTGCAAGGTCCCGCGCGACACGGTCGTCGGCCCACCAATCGTCCACAGTTTCAAACACGCCGACTTTTCCACAGGCCCATCCACGACCCCTCAGAACTGTCGGCGCCCACCTGGAGCGTTCAGCTCGGAGGTGGTTCAGATGGTCAAGGCGGCCGAGAACAACGAATACAGCGAAGCGCGCTCAGTGAATGAGGTGCGGCTCAGAGGGCGGGTGTCCCGGGTCCCGACGGAGGTGACTCTTCCCAGCGGCGACACGCTGTGGACCTTCCGCCTGATCGTGGACAGGCCGGCGTCGAAGCGAACACGGCGCGGCACTGCGGTCGACGCACTCGAATGCTCAGCGTGGACGGTTCGCGCCCAGCGCGCCGTCTCCCGTTGGATGCCCAGCGACGTGGTCGAGGTCGAGGGCGCTGTGCGGAGGCGCTTCTTCCGGGTTGGGAACGGCGTCAGCTCGCGCGTGGAGATCGAGGTCACCAGCGCCCGCGTCATTCGACGGGCAGGCTCCGCATGAGCACCCCGAGGCTGGGCTTCGGCTGGAACGAGGTGGCCTTCTGGGGGAGCAGCTCGTGGGCGGACGCCGCGTTGACGACCTCGTCGAAGGTCGGCGCCGGCATGAGGACCGCCGACCCTCGGCGTGCCGCCAAGGCCTTGAGCGTCTCGTCGAGGCTGTGGTGATAGCCGATCTCCTGGTCCGGCGCCACGCCCCACGACGGCAGCAGCCGGCGATGAAGGTGCTGGACCGGACTGGGGACCTCGCCGATCCTTACCGTCGCCCACGACGTCCCGTCGGTCAGGACGAGACAGTCGTGTCCGAGCGCCGACAGCGCGGTGGCTTCGTCGGTGAGATCGACGGCCGGACCGTCGGCGTGTGCCGTGGCGAGCCGGATCAGATCGAGCTTGGGGAGCGTGCGATGGATCGCGCCCAACCAGAGCGGTGTGTCGTCCTGGTCGACCAGCATGACCAGGCCGTGGTCCCACGGCGTGCCGGGCATCGAAGCCTGGAGCGCGAGGTAGGCCGCGTAGCGGTGGTGTCCGTCGGCGATCAGGGCGTGGGAGCCGGCGAGGCCGGTCGCGAGCTCTTCGAGCATTTCCGGCTCGCGGATCGCCCACATCCGGTGATACTGGCCGCTGCGATCTTCGAACTTGCGGTCGGGCGGCCGGCTGGCTACCTCGCGGACCGCGGCCCGGACCGAGGGCGGCCCGTGGTGGACGAGCAGGATGGGCGCGGGGTTCAGGCTCATTGCCTCCATCCGGTCGGCCAGATTGGTGACCTGCTCGGGAATCACTCCCTCGTGCGGGAAGATCGCCTGCTCGCCATCGGGACAGGTGACCGACGAGCGAGCGACCGACACCGTCCCGACCAGCCCACGGATCGTCACTCCGGACGCGGTGTACTCGTGCAGGTACAGCGCCGGCTCGTTCTCACGGACCAGCAGGCCCGACGCCTCCCAGCGAGCGAGCCGCCGAGGGACGGCTCGATAGGGTCGAGCCAGGGTCCGCGCCAAGGACGGGTCGCCCACCCGGGTCGGCGACAGAAGCAGTGCCCGGAATGGCTGCAAAGCGAAGGGCTTGACCACGTACGGCGGTGCAACCACGGGACTGGAGTCCATCGGAGCATCGTAGGCGGACCGACCATGACCGACCGACGGGGAGGGGCGCGAGTGCTCCGCGAGTCCACCAAGCCACTGACCGAGGCCTACGACCTCGCCATGCTCGATCTCGACGGTGTCGTCTACATCGGGCAGCACGCCGTACCTAGCGCAGCGCCGGCGATCGACCTCGCGCGGGCGGCCGGTATGCACGTCGCCTTCATCACCAACAACGCGTCACGGACCCCGGTCCAGGTCTCCGACCACCTGCGCAGACTGGGTGTGGACGCCGAGCCCGGCGACGTGGTCACGTCCGCCCAGGCGGCCGCACGCGTTCTCCGCGAGACCCTTCCAGACGGTGCTGGGGTGCTCCTCCTCGGTGGTCGCGGCCTGGAGGAGGCGATCGGTGAGCAGGGGCTCCGAGCCGTAGGCCCGGAGGAGGGTCCTCAGGCAGTGGTGACCGGCTACGGACCGGACGTGCTCTGGCGGGACCTGATGCGGGCCGCCGTACTCATCCGCGACGGACTGTGGTGGGTCGCCAGCAACACCGACCTGACCATCCCGACCGCCTACGGGCTCGGCCCCGGACACGGCGTCCAGGTCCGGATGCTGTCGGAGTTCTCAGGCGTCACTCCCGTGGTCGCCGGCAAGCCGAACCGTCCGCTGCTCGACGAGACGATGAGGCGTGTTGGCGGCGAGCGCCCGCTCATGGTCGGCGACCGCCTCGACACCGACATCGAAGGCGCCTACAACGCCGGCACGGACTCGCTCCTCGTGCTGACCGGCGTGACCGGACTTGCGGAGCTCGCGGCGGCACGACCCGAGGAGCGGCCGACCTACCTGGCAACCGATCTGAACGGCCTGAAGGAGACCCACCCCGAGGTTGGGCTCGACGGCGACCGGCGGGTGCTCGGCGGCTGGCGGGCATGGGTGGCCGACGGGGAGCTGACGGTCGACGGACACGGCGAGACCGAGGACTGGTGGCGGGCCGCCGCGGCGGCGTGCTGGGACCACCTGGACGCCACCGGCTCGCCGGCGGCCCTGTCCACAGCCCAGCCGCCGGTGCGCTCGAGCGATGAGAGCGGGAGGTAGCGTGTCGGCATGCAGATTCCGAGCGAGCACGACGACGGCGCCGAGGTCATCGACGAGCAGGTCGAGTCGACCGACGAGCTTGCTGATGAGGCCGTCGACCGCGCATCGGCCCAGACCGGAGTGGCGTCGGTCGACCAGGTGCTGGACTCGCTCGACGCGCTCGACGAGCAGCCGGTCGAGGAGCATGTGGCCGTCTTCGAGCAGGCCCACGAGCGGCTTCGCGGCGCCTTGGATGCCCCTGCGTCGTCGATCCCGGCAGCGCTTCGCCCGGACGCCTGACTTCGGGCATGCCCTAGTGCCTCCACGACGACTTCGCCTGGACGCCGAGCTGGTCCGCCGTGGCCTGGCTCGGTCTCGGGAGCACGCGAGCGAGCTGATCGCCGCGGGCCGGGTCAAGGTCGCCGGAGCGGTCGCGACCAAGCCGGCGACCGGAGTGACCACTGATGTTGCGCTCGTGGTCCTGGACGACCCCGGCGATCCCGACTATGTCTCGCGAGGTGGCCACAAGCTGGCGGGGGCACTGTCCGCCTTCGGGCCGCTCGGCCTGACGGTGTCCGGTCGCCGCTGCCTCGACGCGGGCGCCTCGACCGGTGGCTTCACCGACGTCCTGCTGCGCAACGACGCCGCGGAGGTGGTCGCGGTCGACGTGGGATACGGCCAGCTGGCCTGGCGGCTGCAGCAGGACGAGCGGGTCCACGTCCACGACCGGATGAACGTGCGCGAGCTCACCACCGAGGCGATCGGCGGTCCGGTCGATGTGGTCGTCGGCGACCTGTCGTTCATCTCACTGGTCCTGGTCCTCGACGCCCTGGTGGGCGTCACCCGCGACGACGGTGACCTGGCGCTCATGGTGAAGCCGCAGTTCGAGGTCGGCAAGGACAGAGTCGGCAAGGGCGGCGTGGTGCGAGACAGCGCGCTCCGCGCCGAAGCCGTCGAAGGCGTGGCCGACGCGGCCGCGGCGCGCGGCTGGGGCGCGCGGGCGGTCACCACCAGCCCGCTACCGGGGCCGTCCGGCAATGTCGAGTACTTCCTCTGGCTGCGCCGTGGCGCGGCCACGATCGGCCGGGCCGAGATCGACACGGAGGTCGCAGGCAGCGCGAATCCCGGTGCCGCTGGTGAGAGGGTGGAGCCGTGACCGCAAGCGATGCCCCGCCGGAGGTCCGCCGGGTGCTGCTGATCGCGCACACCGGGCGTGAGGACGCGCGTGAGGTGGCCCGCGCGTTCTGCAAGGCGCTGACCGGCCACGGCCTCGTGGTCCGCCTGCTGGCCGAGGAGGTCCGCGACCTCGCGGTCGACGTCGCGGCGTACGACCCGGCGATCGAGACGGCCGACAGCCACGACGACGCCCCGGTCGGCTGCGAGATCGTGGTGGTGATCGGCGGTGACGGCACCATCCTGCGCGCCGCCGAGATCACCCACCGCAGCGGTACGCCGCTACTTGGCGTGAACCTCGGTCACGTCGGGTTCCTGGCCGAAGCCGAGTACGACGATGTCGAGTCGACCATCGACGCGATCGTGCACCGTCGCTACACCGCCGAGGAGCGGCTCACTATCGACGTCTCGATCTACCGCGACAAGGAGCTCGTGACCAGCACCTTCGCGCTGAATGAGGCGAGCGTCGAGAAGGCCGCCCGGGAGCGGATGCTCGACGTGGTCGTGGAGGTCGACGGCCGGCCGCTGTCCCGCTGGGGCTGTGACGGCGTGGTGTGTGCGACGCCGACCGGCTCGACGGCGTACAACTTCAGCGCGGGCGGCCCCGTCGTCTGGCCGGGCGTCGAAGCGCTACTGATGGTGCCGATCAGCGCCCACGCTCTGTTCGCGCGGCCGATGGTGGTCGCGCCCTCCTCGGTGCTGGCGGTGGAGGTGCTCGCCGGGACCCAGGGGACCGGCGTGCTGTGGTGCGACGGCCGCCGCACGGTGGACCTGCCGCCGGGGGCGCGGATCGAGGTACGGCGTGGCTCGATGCCGGTGCGCCTGGTCCGGCTGCACCGAGCGCCGTTCACCGACCGGCTGGTGGCCAAGTTCGGGCTCCCGGTCGAGGGCTGGCGCGGCGCCGCCGAGCGCCGCCGCCGCAACAACGGGCAGGACAACGGAGCGGAGGGCACCGATGCTTGAGGAGATCCGGATCAGCTCGCTCGGCGTCATCGACTCATCGACGCTGGAGCTGGGGCCCGGCCTCACCGTGATCACCGGTGAGACCGGAGCCGGCAAGACCATGGTCGTGACCGCACTCGGGCTGCTGCTGGGCGGTCGCGCCGACTCGGGCGCGGTCCGGCTGGGAGCCAAGGCCGCGCGGGTCGAGGGCGTGGTCAACACCGCCTCGCTGCCGGAGTTCGCGGAGGCCGTCGAGGAGGCGGGTGGCGAGGCCGAGGACGGCCGGGTGCTGCTGGCCCGCAACATCTCGAGCGAGGGCCGCTCGCGCGCGTACGCCGGGGGAGCGTCGGTGCCGGCGTCCGCCCTGGCCGACCTGGCGGAGCCCCTGGTCGCCGTACACGGCCAGTCCGACCAGCACCGGCTGCTGCAGGCCCAGGCACAGCGGGACGCGCTCGACCGGTTCGGCGGCACGAAGGTGGACGACGCTGCCACCCGGTACGCCGAGCTGCATCGCGAGCTCGCCGGGATCGAGAAGGAGCTGACCGAGGTCGTGGCGAACGCTCGCGAGCGCGCTCGCGAGGCTGACCTGCTGCGGTTCGGGCTGAGTGAGATCGAGGCGGTGGCGCCGGAGCCGGGCGAGGACGTCTCGCTGGCGGCCGAGGAGACCCGGCTGGGGTTCGCCGACACGCTGCGCACCGCGGCCGAGCAGGCCCGCGAGGCGCTGTCCAGCGACTCGGGTGGACCGGACGCGCTCGCCCTGTCCTCGTCGGCCCGGTCTCTGCTGGACGGCGTCCGCGAGCACGACGCGGCGGCCGGCGAGCTGGCCGACCGGCTGGCCGAGGTGAGCTACCTGCTCAGCGATCTGGCGACCGACGTGTCGTCGTACGCGACCGGGGTCGAGACCGACCCGGCGCGGCTGGCCGCCGTGTCCGAGCGCCGGGCCGCGCTGACCGCGCTGACCCGCAAGTACGGCGAGACGGCCGCCGAGGTCCTGATTTGGGCCGAGGTGTCGAGCGCCCGGCTACTGGAGCTGGACGGCACCGACGAGCGGATCGAGACGCTCCGGGCAGCGCGGGAACGGCTGCGCAAGGAGCTGGCCGACGCAGCGGCGTCGCTGTCGGCAGCAAGGACGGCGGCCGCGGCCGAGCTGGCCGACGTCGTCACCGGCGAGCTGCGACTGCTCGCGATGCCGCACGCCGTACTCACCATCCAGGTCAGCCAGACCGAGGAGGCCGAGCCGGAGGACCCGGAGCGGAGCGGTACGCCGCTCGAGGTGGACGGGCGCTGGCTGCGCTACACCGCGACCGGTGTCGACGAGGTCGAGCTGCTGCTGGCGGCGAACACCGGCTCCGAACCACGCCCGCTGCACAAGGGTGCCTCCGGTGGCGAGCTGTCGCGAGTGATGCTGGCGCTGGAGGTTGCGCTGGCGGGGACCAGCCCGGTCCCCACGTTCGTCTTCGACGAGGTCGACGCCGGCGTCGGCGGCAAGGCCGCGGTCGAGGTCGGCCGGCGGTTGGCGGAGCTGGCCCGGACGGCGCAGGTGCTGGTGGTCACCCACCTGCCCCAGGTGGCGGCGTACGCCGACCGCCACGTCGTGGTCAAGAAGGCCAGCGACGGCACCGTCACCACCTCGGGACTGACCGTCCTGGGCGACAAAGACCGGGTGCGCGAGCTGTCCCGGATGCTCGCCGGCATGGAGGAGTCCTATACCGCGCTGGCCCACGCCCGCGAGCTGCTCGCGAGCGCTAAGGAGGCGCGGGCGGCTCGATGAGGTAGGCGGGTAGCCAGGCGACGCGCGGACGCGCGTGGGATACCGAAATCGGCCGTTCCCAACTGTCACTATGGCCGCGTCATGAAGCTCTCGACTCGCCAGCGTTCAGAGGCGCCGGCGCCGCTTCCCGGGCTGACCGGCCAAGCGCGCGTCGAGCGCCGTACTCACGTTCTCATCGGCCGGCTGCGCCCCGGCGACATCGCGGTCCTCGATCATCTCGACATGGACCAGTCGACCGCGCAGGACCTGGTCGACGCCGGCGTGGCGGCGGTGGTCAACGCGTCGCCGTTCATCTCCGGCCGCTACCCGAACCTGGGACCGGAGGTGCTGTCCGAGGCCGGCGTGGTGCTGGTCGACGGCATCGGTCCGGCAGGCCTGGCAGCGGTGCGCGACGGCGCCAAGGTGCGCGTGCACGAGGGCACGGTCTACGTCGGTGACAGCCCGCTTGCCAGTGGCCGCAGCGTCGACGGTGATGTCGTCCGGGCCGAGATGGGGAGTGCCCGGCTGGGGCTGGCCAGCCAGCTGGAGAGCTTCACCCACAACACCGCCGAGTTCCTGCGCCGCGAGCAGGACGTGCTGCTGCACGGTCAGGGCATCCCGCGTACGGCGACCACGATGGCCTGTCGGCCGGTCGTGGTGGTGGCGCGTGGCCCGGAGGCCGCCGAGCAGCTGAAGACGGCCAAGGCGTTCGCGCGCGAGCAGGGCGCGGTCCTGGTCGGCGTGGACCGTGGCGCCGACGCGCTGCTAGAGCAAGGGCTGAAGCCGGACGTGGTCGTGGTGACGGCGCGCCCGGGCGACCTCGACGAGGCCGACCGGCCAAGCCGCAAGGCGCTCAAGCAGGCCAAGGACGTGGTGGCGGTGGTTCCGCGTGGGTCCGGGCGGGCGGCGACCGAGCCCCTGGAGCGGCTCGGCCTGCGCCCGGTGCGGTTCGAGACCGGCGCCGCCGCCGGCGACGCGGCGCTGATCCTCGCCGACCACGGCGAGGCCTCGGTGATCGTCGGCGTGGGGCTGCGAGCGACGCTGGACGCCTTCTTGGACCGGCAGCGCGATGGCCACGCCTCGACGTACCTCACCCGGCTCAAGGTCGGTCCTCGACTGGTCGACGCGTCCACCGTCCAGGAGCTGTACGCCGGCCGGGTGCGCCCGTGGCACCTGTTCGTGGCCCTGGTCGCGGGACTGCTGGCCGTCGCGGTGGCGGTCGGTGTGACTCCGGTGGGCCAGGAGTGGACCGAGCAGCTCGGCCACGGTGTCCAGGATCTCGTCGACTACCTGCAAGGACTCCTCAAGTGATCTCGTTCCGGCACCACATCGTCACCTTGGTCGCGGTCTTCCTGGCGCTCGCCGCCGGCATCGTCCTCGGCGGCGGCCCGCTGTCCGAGGTCGGCCGCGGCTCCGAGCAGGACCTGAAGGACGCCGAGGCGCGCAACACAGCGCTGGAGGCGCGGTTGGCGACCGGCGACAAGAGCTCTACCTTCCAGGACGCGTTCGCGGGCACGGTCGGGGGACAGGCGCTGTCCGGCGGCCTCGACGATCGTTCGGTGGTGCTGGTGACGCTGCCGGGTGTCGATAACAAGGTGGTCCGCGGACTCACCGCGCAGGTCAAGCAGGCCGGCGGCACGGTCGCCGGGCACTACGGCTTCCAGCCGGCGATGGTCGACCCGTCGGAGAAGTCGCTGGTGGACACGCTCGGCAGCCAGCTGCGGACCCAGCACCCCGACGCCGAGATCCCGGCGGACGCGCCCACCTATGACCGGATGGGCCGCCTGGTCGGCCGCGCCATCGGCACCGGCTTCACGACCGACCAGGAGCTGGACGAGACCGCGAGCTCGATCGTGGAGAGCCTCAAGGGCGCCGAGCTGATGACCACCCAGGTGGAGCCGACGGTGCGCAGCCCGCTCGTGATCGTCGTACTCGGCGACGGGCAGCCGGCGGACGGTGCCGACGCCCTGGTCAGCGGTCTGCTGGCCGGCATGGCCGAGCCGATCAACGCGATGGTGGTCGCTGCTAGCACCGTCTCAGCTGACGGCGGGCTGTTGGCCGGCGTACGCGCGGACGGCAAGGTGGACGCGGCGGCGTCGACGGCGGACTCGGTGCAGACCGGCGCGGGACGGGTGGCGACGGTGCTGGCGCTGATCGACGCCGCCGAAGGCAAGCTTGGCTCCTACGGTGCGTCGGGAGCCGACGGTGCGGCTCCCCTGAGGTAGGCTAGAACCCCGTGAAGAACGGGACGCTAACCAAGCATGTGTTCGTGACTGGAGGCGTCGCCTCGTCACTCGGCAAGGGCCTCACCGCCTCGAGCCTCGGCAGCCTATTGAAGTCGCGTGGGCTCCGGGTGACCATGCAGAAGCTCGACCCGTACCTCAACGTCGACCCGGGGACGATGAACCCGTTCCAGCACGGTGAGGTCTTCGTGACCAACGACGGGGCCGAGACCGACCTCGACATCGGTCACTACGAGCGGTTTCTCGACACCGACCTGAACCAGATCGCCAACGTCACGACCGGCCAGGTCTACTCCAGCGTGATCGCCAAGGAGCGGCGCGGCGACTACCTGGGCGACACCGTCCAGGTGATCCCGCACATCACCAACGAGATCAAGGAACGCATCCGGGCGATGGGCGGTGACGACGTCGACGTCGTGATCACCGAGATCGGCGGCACCGTGGGCGACATCGAGTCGCTGCCGTTCCTGGAGGCCGCCCGCCAGGTCCGACACGACATCGGCCGTGACAACTGCTTCTTCCTGCACGTCTCACTGGTGCCCTACATCGGCCCGTCCGGCGAGCTCAAGACCAAGCCGACCCAGCACTCGGTGGCCGCGCTGCGCTCGATCGGTATCCAGCCGGACGCCGTGGTCTGCCGCGCCGACCGCGACATCCCGCAGTCGATCAAGAAGAAGATCTCGCTGATGTGTGACGTCGACGAGGAGGCCGTGGTGACCGCGGCCGACGCACCGTCGATCTACGACATCCCGAAGGTGCTGCACTCCGAGGGCCTGGACGCCTACGTCGTACGCCGCCTGGACCTGCCGTTCCGCGACGTCGACTGGACCGAGTGGGACGACCTGCTCCGCCGGGTGCATCACCCGAAGGAGGAGCTGACCGTCGCGCTGGTCGGCAAGTACGTCGACCTGCCGGACGCCTACCTGTCGGTGGTGGAGGCACTGCGCTCGGGCGGGTTCGCCCACGAGGCCAAGGTCGAGGTGCGGTGGGTCCCGTCCGACGAGTGCGAGAGCCCGGCCGGTGCGGCCCGGCACCTCGGTGACGTGGACGCGGTGTGCGTCCCCGGCGGCTTCGGGATCCGTGGCATCGAAGGCAAGGTCGGCGCGCTCAACTACGCCCGCAACCACGGCATCCCGGCGCTCGGGCTCTGCCTCGGCCTGCAGTGCATGGTGATCGAGTACGCCCGCAACGTGGCCGGCCTGGAGAAGGCGGGCTCGTCGGAGTTCGACCCCGACTCGCCGGAGCCGGTGATCGCGACCATGGCCGAGCAGAAGAGCTTCGTCGACGGAGCGGGGGATATGGGTGGCACCATGCGGCTCGGTCTCTACCCGGCGGCGCTCAAGGCCGGCAGCGTCGTGCGCAGCGCGTACGGCGCGGCCGAGATCCAGGAGCGGCACCGGCACCGCTACGAGGTCAACAACGGCTACCGCGCCCAGCTGGAGGCCGCCGGCCTGGTGTTCTCCGGGACCTCACCAGACAACAACCTGGTCGAGTTCGTGGAGCTGCCGCGCAACGTGCACCCGTACTACGTGTCCACCCAGGCGCACCCGGAGCTCCGGTCCCGCCCCACCCGGCCGCACCCGCTGTTCGCCGGCCTGATCGGCGCGGCCCTCGACCGGCAGCGCGAGCTGCGGTTCCCGATCGACGAGTCCGGGCTGCACCGCAAGGACGAGGACGACTGAGCGGCTGCCCGACGGCCTGCTGACGGCCCGCTGATGGCATTGCCGGGCGGCGGGCCGCGCGGCAGTATCGGGAGATGACCTCCGACAACCTTCCCGAAGGCGCCGACGACCCGCGGAGCGCCGCCGTCCGCGCGAACCCCGAGAACTACAAGAGGTCCGGCAAGCTGAAGGCCGAGGTCTACGACGCAGAGATGGCTCGGCTGCAGGAGCAGCTGGTGCTGCTCCAGTACTGGATCCAGTCGCAGGGGCTCAAGGTCCTGGTGATCTTCGAGGGTCGCGGCTCGGCCGGCAAGGGCGGGGTGATCAAGACCATTACCGAGCGGACCAGCCCGCGCACGGTCCGCGTGGTGGCGCTGCCGAAGCCGACCGAGCGGCAGCGCACCCAGTGGTACTTCCAGCGGTACGTCGAGCACCTCCCGGCCGCCGGCGAGATGATGCTGTTCGACCGCAGCTGGTACAACCGCTCGAACGTCGAGTGGGTGATGGACTTCTGCACCGAGGCCGAGCACCAGGAGTTCCTGCGCACCTGCCCGGAGTTCGAGCGGATGCTGGTCCGGTCCGGGATCGTGGTGCTGAAGTACTGGTTCTCGGTGAGCTACGAGGAGCAGCGCCGCCGGTTCGAGGCCCGCAACGCCGAGCCGCTGAAGCGCTGGAAGCTGTCCGACATGGACCTCGCCGAGCACGAGCGGTACATCAGGTACTCGATGGCCAAGGACACCACGTTCCAGCACACCGACATCAAGCAGGCCCCGTGGTACGTCGTACCGTCCGACGACAAGAAGGCGGCCCGCCTCAACTGCATCTCGCACCTGCTGGCGCAGTTCGACTACGAGAACGTGGCGCCGGACGTGGTGCGGCTCCCGGTGATGGAGCAGATCCCGTACGTGCGGCCGCCGATGCACGACCAGACCTTCGTTTCGCAGCAGTTCTGAATGCCCTGAAGCAGCCTCGTCGCGGTGTCTGATTTCCGCCAGTACGGGCGGCTCGGCCACGTCATCGTAGAGGCATGAAGACCACGACGATCGACCTCAAGGTCAAGTATTTCGGCACCCCGGTGGTGCTGATCAGCTCGCTCAACCCGGACGGTACGCCGAACCTGGCGCCGATGTCGTCGGCGTGGTGGCTCGGCGACTGCTGCATGCTCGGCCTGGGCAACTCCAGCCAGACGGCGGAGAACATCAGGCGCACCGGCGAGTGCGTGCTGAACCTGGCGTCGGCGGAGCTGGTGGACGTCGTGGACCGGCTGGAGGGGTGATAGCAGGTGTGTGGGCGGCCCGGCGCCCGTCCCGCTGGCGGGCGCTGCGGCGGCGCGTCGTGCGCATAGCCACCCTTTTGGTTGCGCGCCGTTGGCGCACGCCGCGGCCAAGCCGCGTGACGCTGCCCGCCACCGGGACCGGCACCAAACCGCCCACAGACGAGGGTGGGTGCGGGAGCGACCGAAACGCGGCGAGTACGTCGACCCGATCGGCTGGGACCCGCTGATCATGAAGTTCTGCGAGTTCTTCGGTGGTGGCGAGAACGTGTACCCGTCCCGGCTCGCCGAGGGCTGGCAGATGCCGCACGACGGGCGGCGGGCGGTCGCCTGAACCGAGAATGTAGCGTCGGCGACATGCTGCACAGCGAGCCGACCGTGACCGCGCTGGCCGGCGACGAGGCCGTGGCCTGGCCGGTCGAGTCGACCACCGACGTCCATCGCGACCACTGGGTGGTGGCACTGCGCGCGGACATGATCCGGCGCCCGGGCCACCCGGACGAGGAGCCGTTCCGGAGGCTGGTGCTGGAGCACCCGGGCGCTGCGGTGGCGCTGGCGATCGACGACGACGACCGGGTGTTCTGCCTGCGGCAGTACCGGCACCCGGCCCGGCGCCGCTTCGTGGAGCTGCCGGCGGGGATCTGCGACGTCCCCGGCGAGGACCCGCTGGAGGTCGCCAAGCGCGAGCTGCGCGAGGAGGCGGGGCTGCAGGCGAGCCAGTGGCAGCACCTGCTGTCGACGTACTCCTCGCCGGGGCTGAGCGCCGAGCAGATCCACCTGTACGCCGCGCGCGGGCTGGCGCCGGCGGACCGCGGCGACTTCGTGCTGCAGCACGAGGAGGCCGAGATGGAGCTGTTCTGGGTGCCGTTCGACGAGCTGCGGGCCGCCGTTCTCGACGGCCGGGTCACCGATGCGCCGGTCGCCCTCGCGGTGCTGGCGTACGACGCGCTGAAGGGCCGCAGTACGCTCGCGAGGTGACCCCGATCACGACGGAGTGGCGGGGGCGGAGATGAGGAGCGGAACGCGGTGAAGATCGGCGTACCCAAGGAAGTCAAGAACCACGAGTACCGGGTGGCGCTCACGCCAGTCGGGGCCCACGAGCTGACCCAGCACGGGCATGAGGTCTTCGTCGAGAAGAGTGCGGGCGTGGGCTCGCAGATCCCCGACGAGGAGTACGTCGCGGCCGGCGCCACGATGCTGGACAGCGCGGACGACGTGTGGGGGACCGCCGAGATGGTGCTCAAGGTCAAGGAGCCGGTGGCGGAGGAATACCACCGGATGCGCGAGGACCTGACCCTGTTCACCTACCTCCACCTGGCCGCGGACCAGCCGCTGACCCAGGAGCTGGTCAAGCGCCAGGTCACCGCGATCGCGTACGAGACGGTGCAGCTGCCGTCGGGCTCACTGCCGCTGCTCTACCCGATGTCCGAGGTGGCCGGCTGCCTGGCACCGCAGGTGGGCGCCTACTCGCTGATGCGGGCCCGCGGCGGTCGCGGCGTGCTGCTCGGCGGTGTCGGCGGCGTCGCCAACGCCCGTGTGGTCGTGATCGGCGCCGGCGTGGCTGGCCAGAACGCCGCCAACATCGCGCTCGGCATGGGCGCCAACGTCACCCTGCTCGACACCGATCTCGACAAGCTGCGGATGTCGTTCTGGCGCTACAACAACCGGGTGCACGGGCTGGCGTCGTCCGGGCTGGCGATCCGGCAGCAGGTGCTGGAGGCGGACCTGGTGATCGGCGCGGTGCTGATCCCGGGCACGAAGGCTCCGAAGCTGGTCAGCAACGAGCTGGTGTCGCAGATGAAGCCCGGCTCGGTGCTGGTCGACATCGCCGTCGACCAGGGCGGCTGCTTCGAGGACACCCGGCCGACCACCCACGCGGACCCGACGTACGAGGTGCACAACTCGATCTTCTACTGCGTCGCGAACATGCCCGGCGCGGTACCGAACACCTCGACGTACGCGCTCACCAACGCGACGCTGCCGTACGCCGTGGCGCTGGCCAACAAGGGCTGGCAGCAGGCCTGCCGCGACGACCACTCGCTGGCGCTCGGCCTCAACACGCACGCGGGCAACGTGACCTATGCTCCGGTTGCGGAGGCACACGGCCTGGAGTCGGTGTCCCTGGAAGGCGCGCTGAGCTAAGGAATGACGTGGAGGGAGGCCTGGTGACCGAGTCCGAGCCAGGCCGTGCGGTTCGCACGTACCTCGACCACCTCAGCGTCGAGCGCGGGCTGGCCGCCAACACCCTGTCGTCGTACCGGCGCGACCTGCGCAGGTACCTGGAGTACTTGCACGAGGTCGGCGTCGCGGCGCTGGACCAGGTGACCGAGGCGACGGTTGCCTCCTTCCTGGTCCGGCTCCGCGAGGGCGACGGCGAGCACCCGGCACTGAGCTCGTCATCGGCGGCACGGACGGTGGTCGCGGTGCGCGGCTTCCACAAGTTCGCGGTCCGAGACGGGCTGGCCACCCACGACCCGGCCGGCGCCGTGAAGCCGCCGTCGCCGGTGAAGCGGCTGCCGAAGGCGCTGCCGCTGACCGAGGTCGAGGCGATCCTGGATGCCGCCGGCGCGGCCGGTACCACCCTCGCGCTGCGGGACCGGGCGCTGCTGGAGATGCTCTACGGCACCGGCGCCCGGATCTCCGAGGCGGTCGGGCTGGACGTGGACGACCTCGACCTGACCGACGAGAGCCAGGGGACCGTGCTGCTGCGCGGCAAGGGCGGCAAGGAGCGGCTGGTGCCGGTGGGATCGTTCGCACGGGAGGCGGTGTCGGCGTACCTGGTCCGGGGCCGGCCGGCGCTGGCCTCTGTCGGGGTCTCGACAAGCTCGACCGCCAAGAGTATGGGCGGCGCGCTGTTCCTGAACGCGCGCGGCGGCCGGCTGTCGCGGCAGAGCGCGTGGGCGGTGCTGGTGAAGGCCGCGGACCGGGCCGGGATAACCGCCGACGTCTCGCCGCACACGATGCGGCACTCGTTCGCGACCCACCTGCTCGACGGCGGCGCCGACGTGCGCGTCGTACAAGAGCTGCTCGGGCACGCCTCGGTGACCACGACCCAGGTCTACACGCTGGTGACCGTCGACAACCTGCGCGAGGTCTTCGCGACCGCGCACCCGAGGGCGCGCGCGTGAGTCTCGACAAGCTCGACCACCGAGGGCTCACGGCCCGGATCCCCAAGAAAGCCGACGCGGACAGCGTGTACGACGCGTTCACCGGCTGGGTGGACGACGAGGGACTGAGCCTCTACCCGCACCAGGACGAGGCCACGATCGAGCTGCTCAGCGGCCACAACGTCATCCTGGCGACGCCGACCGGGTCGGGGAAGTCGATGGTGGCCACCGCGGCCCACTTCGCGGCGCTGGCCGAGGACCGGGTCAGCTTCTACACCGCGCCGATCAAGGCGCTGGTGAGCGAGAAGTTCTTCGCACTCTGCGAGGTCTTTGGCGCCGACAACGTCGGCATGCTGACCGGCGACGCTGCGGTCAATGCCGACGCCCCGATCATCTGCTGCACCGCTGAGGTGCTGGCCAACATCGCCCTCCGCGAGGGTTCCGAAGCCGACGTCGGCCTGGTGATCATGGACGAGTTCCACTTCTACGCCGAGCCGGACCGCGGCTGGGCCTGGCAGGTGCCGCTGCTGGAGCTGCCGCAGGCGCAGTTCCTGCTGATGTCGGCCACGCTCGGCGACGTGACGTTCTTCGTGGAAGACATCACCCGTCGCAACGGACGCGAGACCGTGGTCGTCGCCGACGCCGAGCGGCCGGTGCCGCTGACCTTCACCTGGGCGCTGGACCCGCTGGCCGAGACGCTCGAAGAGCTGGTCACCACCAACCAGGCCCCGGTGTACGTCGTGCACTTCACCCAGGCCGCGGCGGTCGAGCACGCCACAACGCTGCTCGGCTCGGTGGTCTCGAAGATCCCGGCCGAGCAGAAGGAGGCGATCGCCGCCAAGATCGGCGCGTTCCGGTTCGGCGCCGGCTTCGGGAAGACGCTGAGCAAGCTGCTGCGGAGCGGGATCGGCGTGCACCACGCCGGGATGCTGCCGAAGTACCGGCGGCTGGTCGAGCAGCTCGCGCAGAGCGGGCTGCTGCGGGTGGTCTGCGGGACCGACACCCTGGGCGTCGGCATCAACGTGCCGATCCGGACCGTGCTGTTCACCGGGTTGGCGAAGTTCGACGGGTCGCGGTCCCGGATCCTGCGGACGCGGGAGTTCCTGCAGATCGCGGGCCGCGCCGGTCGTGCCGGCTTCGATGTGGCCGGGTACGTCGTCGTACAGGCGCCCGAGCACGTCATCGAGAACGAGCGGGCCAAGGCGAAGGCCGAGGCGAAGAACGCGGCCAACCCGAAGAAGAAGTCGAAGGCGCAGCTGAAGAAGCCGCCCGAGGGCTCGGTGGTGTGGACCGAGCAGACCTTCGACAAGCTGGTCGCCGGCGTACCGGAGCAGCTGGTGTCGCGGATGAAGGTCGACAACTCGATGCTGCTCAACGTCGTGGCCCGGGAGGAGGACGCGTTCCCGGTGCTGCGCCGGCTGCTCACCGACAACCACGAACTGCCGCGAAACCGGCTGAAGCTCGCCAGGCGGGCGCTCCGGCTCGGCCGCAGCCTGGTCCACTCCGGCGTACTCACCCGGCTGGACGAGCTCGACCGGGACGGCCGGCGGTACGTCCTCACTGTGGACCTGCCCGTGGACTTCGCGCTCAACCAGCCGCTCGCGCACTTCGCGCTGGCGGCCCTGGACGTGCTCGACCGCGAGGAGCCGTCGTACCTGCTCGACGTGATCTCGGTGGTCGAGGCGGTGCTGGAGGCGCCGCGGCAGATCCTGTTCGCCCAGCAGTACGCCGCCCGCGGCGAGGCCGTCAACGAGATGAAGGCCGACGGCGTGGAGTACGACGAGCGGATGGCGCTGCTGGACCAGATCACCTGGCCGCAGCCGCTGGCCGAGCTGCTCGGCGCGCTCTACGAGACCTACCGGCAGAGCCACCCGTGGCTGCCCGAGGACGCGCTGTCGCCGAAGTCGATCGTGCGTGAGATGTACGAGCAGGGGATGACGTTCACCGAGTTCGTCGCCCGCTACCAGCTGGCCCGCTCCGAGGGGCTGGTGCTGCGGTACCTCACCGATGCCTACCGGACGCTGCGGCAGACGGTGCCGGAGACCCACAAGACGCCGGACTTCGAGGACCTGGTCGAGTGGCTGGGGGAGACAGTGCGGCAGACCGACTCCTCGCTGCTGGACGAGTGGGAGGCGCTCACCGACCCCGAGTCGATCCAGCGCGCCGCCGACGCCGACATCGAGCACCGGCCGCCGTCCACACCACGGCCGATCTCGCAGCAGGAGCGACCATTCACGGTGATGATCCGCAACCAGCTGTTCCGGCGCGTCGAGCTCTGCGCCCGCGACGACATCGACGCGCTGGTCAAGCTGGAACGGGCGAACGCGGACCGGGCCGAGCCGCCGCGCGAGGTGCAGATGACCCGGTCCCGCTGGGACGAGGCGCTGGAGGAGTACTACGCCGAGCACGACGAGATCGGCATCGGCGCGGACGCACGCAGTCCGAAACTGCTCGCAGTGACCGCGGAGACCGGCGTACCGCCGGGTGCTGGGGACGATGCGGAGCCCGCACGGCTCTGGACGATCCGGCAGACGCTGGACGACCCCGAGGGCGATCACGACTGGGTAATCGACGCCGTCGTCGACCTCGACGCGTCCGACGAGGCGGGCGAGCCCGTCGTACTCGGCACCGCGCTGCACCGGCTCGGGTGAGCTCAGCCCCGTCCGCGGCACGCGATGCAGTTGCGGTAGATCCGTTCGTAGCACCTTGCCATCTCGTCCAGGCCGAAGGTCGTCTCGGCGTGAGTCCGGCAGGCCAGCGGTTCGATCGTCGCTGCTTGTTGGATCGCCTGGGCCATGCCGCCGGGTGGGGTGAGGAATCCGGTGACATTGTTTCGAATCAGCTCAGGTGCCGCGCCGCGTGGCGTGGCGATGACCGGTGTGCCACACGCCATCGCCTCTGCCACGACCAGGCCGAACGGCTCCTCCCATTGGAAGGGGCAGAGAACCGCGCGGGCGGACGACAGGAGCTTGGTCTTGGCGGCGAAGTCGGCTGGGCCGAACCATTCGGCGTATCGGCCGAGGCGCGGGCGGATCTCGGCATCGAAGTAGGTCTGCTCTCGTGGGTCCTCGCACGGACCAGCGACGACGATCCGTACACGTGCCTCCGCAGCGGCGTCGATCGCCAGGTGGGTTCCCTTCTCCGGCAGGATGCGGCCCAGGAACAGCACATAGTCGGACTTCGCCGGCTGGTAGGGGAATCGGCTGAGATCCAGTCCGTTGAGCACGCATCCGGCCCAGGGCAGGTCTGGGGCCGCGGTGATCTGGGCGCGAGAGATGGCAACCGGGTCGATGGTGCTGCCCAGGGCTCGCAGGTAGTCGCCGAAGCGGCCACGAACCGGATTGTGCACCGTATGGACGGTCGGGACTCGGCGGCCTGGTGCGGAGAGAACTCCCGCCAGCGTGTGATCGTGGATGATGTCGAGTTCGAGGTCCCGCAGGATGGCCTCTGCTCGTGCCGCGTACCCGGTCTCGACCAGGCCGGTCCCGACGGGTTCCTGGGCTGTCTCGGCGAACACCGGAACGTGCCGTTGCGCATCTGTGAGGTCGCGGCCGGCGCTGAGCAGAGTGACGTGGTGGCCGCGCGCGACGAGTTGGTCGACGAGTCCGGCGACGACGTTCTCGATGCCGCCGTAGCCGGCTGGTGGCACCTCGAACCATGGCGGTGTCAGCATGCCGATGCGTAGCGGTCTGTCTTCGGGTGCCGTTGCGATGCGGACAGGCTAGGGCTCGTCATCCCCCGGGAGTAGGGGCAGGTCGCGACTAAAGAAGGATCCGGCCGACCCGGCCGCGGCAATAGCGTCGAGGTCATGACCAGCGCCGCGCACGCACCTCCCGTCACCGGGCCCACAGCGGTCACCGCTCGGGCACTCGGTCCCGATGTCGCCCGCGGTGGTCTGCTGCTGTTCATCGCGCTCGCCAACGCGCACACCTTCCTGCATTGGCCAGGCACGACCACGGTCCGGGCGATGCCGGTCACCGGCGCGTTCGTCGACGGGCTGGTCGCGGTGCTGCTGACGGTGATCGTGGACGGCCGGTCCTACACGATGTTCGCGGCGCTGTTCGGCTACGGCCTGGTCCAGATCACCCGGCGGCAGGAGCGCGCGGGCGCGGCCTGGGACACGACGAAGAAGCTGCTCCGCAAGCGCGGCCGGTGGATGTTCGTGATCGGCTTCCTGCACGCGACCCTGCTCTTCTACGCCGACATCATCACCGCCTACGCGCTGCTCGCGATCGTCCTGGTCTCCTCGGTCCGGGCCCGCTCGCGGCGGCTGTTCTGGTACGCCGGGATCTGGATGTTGCTCGGCTCGGTCGTCTACGCGCTCCTGTCCTGGCCGGCGCCGTCCGACCAGCTGCTCGCGGCCGTATCCGAGGACAACCCGCTGCTCGCCGCGGTGTACCGGGCCGGCGGGATCCTGCTCGCCGCGCCGTTCGCGGCGACCACCGCGGCGGGCGCGTTCATGCTCGGCATCTGGGCGGCTCGGCACCGGCTGCTGGAGGACCCAGGCCCGCACCGGGACGCGCTGACTCGGTTCGCGGTCATCGGCATCACGGTGTCGGTGCTGGGCGGACTCCCTCTCGGGCTGGTGATCGCCGACGTGATCCCGCACGACAACGCGGGGCTGGCGGTCGGGCTCGGCTACCTGCACGCGCTGACCGGGTACGCCGGCGGGCCGGCGTACGCCGTGGCGATCGCGCTGTGGGCCTCGCGCCGCCAGGACGCCCCCGGGCCGGTCGGGCACGCCTTGCAGGCGGTCGGTCAGCGGTCGATGACCTGCTACGTGCTGCAGTCGGTGGTCTGGCTGGTCGCGTTCGCGCCGTACCTCCTGGACCTCGGCACCGAGCTGCGGATCTGGCAGTGCTCGCTGCTGGCGCTGGCGACCTGGCTGGCGACCGTCGGGATCGCGGAGTGGATGCGGCGTCGCGACATCCGTGGGCCGCTGGAGGTCCTGCTGCGCCGGCTGACCTATCGCTGAGCAGTAGGTTGACTGCGTGTCGCTCGCTGTCGCCGGACCCGGACCGCGCTGGCTCGGCAGCGCGGAGCAGCTCGTGCTCGCCGCGGCGATGGCGCTGGTCCTGCTGCCGACGGCCGTGCCGGCGGTCCGGGACGGCGGACTGTCGACGCCGTGGGTGGCGGTGCTGGCCGGCGCACTGCTCGCCGTACATGCCCCGATAGCGACGGCCCGTCGCTGGCCGGTGCCGTCCTTTGCCGTGGGTGCGCTCGCGTGCGCGGCACTCGCGGCCGTGCCAGACCTCGCCGGTGCCACCGCCGTGGTGGACTCCCCGGACTACAGCGCGATCCTGCTGCCGAGCAGCCTGTGCTTCCTGCCGCTGCTGTACGCCGTGAGCACGCACGCCCGGGCTCCGTGGCCGACCGTCGCGCTCGGTGTCGGCCTGGCGGGCTGCTGCGTTGCTCTGGCGCGGCTCTGGGGCTTCACCGGTGCGCCGATCGACGCCTGGGCGTGGTGGCTGCTGCTGGGCGCCACCGCATTCGGCGGGACCGTCGCCGCCTGGGCGCTGGGCCGCTACCGCGCCACGCGGGCGGCCCAGCTCGCCGAGCGGCTGGTCGCCGACGAGCGCCGCCGGATCGCGCGTGAGATGCACGACGTCGTGGCCCACTCGCTGGCCGTGGTGGTCTCGCACGCCGAGGCCGGGCGGCTGGTGGTGCCGAACGCGCCCGAGCGGGCGTCGGAGATCCTCGACACCATCGCCGAGACCGGCCGGGAGGCGCTGATCGAGATGCGCGGGCTGCTCGGAGTGCTGCGCGACGAGCACTCGACCACCGAGGAGCCCCAGCCCGGGCTCGCCGAGCTACCGGCCCTGGTCGACCGGGTACGCGCCGCGGGGATCGAGGTGGAGCTCACTGCAGCCGAGGATCTCCGCGTGTCGCCCGCTGTCGGCCTGACCGTCTACCGGGTCGTCCAGGAGGCGCTCACCAACGTCACCAGGCACGCGGGCGGGCAGCCGACGGCGCGTGTGGCGGTGACGGCTGCGGACGGCGGGCTCGAGGTGCTGGTGACCAACACCGGTACGGCGTCCCCAGCCGCGTCCGGTGCGGGCCGCGGGATCGCCGGCATGCGGGAGCGGGTCCGTGCCGTCGGCGGGACGATCGAGGCCGGACCGGTGGACGGCGGCTGGCGGGTGCGTGCGAGGGTGCCACTGTGAGTGCGATTCGCGTCGTGGTGGTGGACGACCAGGAGCTGATGCGCTCCGCGCTCCGGATGATGGTCGAGAGCCAGCCCGACCTCGAGCTGGTGGGGGAGGCGGCCGACGGCCACGAGGCGGTCGCCCTGGTGCGTGCGCGCCGCGTCGACGTCGTACTCATGGACCTGCGGATGCCGCGCATGGACGGTATCCAGGCCACGGCCGTGGTCACCGCCGAGCAGCCGGGGTGCCGGGTGATCGCGCTGACCACCTTCGACCTCGACGAGTACGCGCTGCCGGCGCTGCGGGCCGGGGCGAGCGGATTCTTGCTGAAGGACGCGCGGAGCGAGCAGATCGTCGACGCCATCCGCACCGTGCACGCGGGCCACGGAGTGGTCGCGCCCTCGACCACCCGCCGGCTGATCGAGCACGTCGCCACCACGCCGTACGCCGACAGCGCGCGGGCCGCGGAGATCCGCGCCGCGCTGACACCGCGCGAGTTCGAGATGCTGCTGGAGCTGGCCACTGGCGACAGCAACCGTGAGATCGCCGGCCGGCTGCACCTGTCGGAGGCCACGGTGAAGACCCACGTCGGGCAGGTGCTGGCCAAGCTCGGGCTGCGCGACCGGGTCCAGGCAGTCGTCCTTGCCTACGAGACCGGACTGGTCGGACCTCATCCTCGAGGATGAGAGGGCCGCGACCTCCGGGTGAGGTACGCCGCCTCCCGGCCGTCGATCGTGGAGGCATGACGAAGCTACCGGCGACCGCGCACACCGAGCAGCCCTGGCGGATCCACGAGATCGTGCCCGACTTCCGGATCGAGGACGTGTGGCGGTACCGCACGCCCGGTGCCGGACCCGACGACTTCCCGGTCATGCTCGACGCGCTGAACAGCCGGGGCGGCCCGGACGAGGCGGGTCCGCTGGTCCGGTTCCTGTTCGCGATCCGCTGGAAGCTCGGCGCCCTGCTCGGCTGGGACAAGGACGGTGAAGCGGCAGCACCCGGCGTCCGACCGCTCAAGGACCGGCTGCCAGCCGACCTGCAGGCGGCTCCGGTCCGCCTGGAGGAGGGGAACACTCCGCTCGAGCCCGTCTACGAGCTGCCCAACGAGTGCGCGCTGGAGCTCATCAACAAGACCGTCCACGGCATCTGCCACCTGGGCTGGGTGCCGATCGACAATGGCGAGTACGAGCTCCGAATGGCGGTGCTGGTCAAGCCCAACGGTCGCCTCGGGAGTCTCTACATGGCCGCGATCGCGCCGTTCCGGTACCTCATCGTGTACCCGGCCCTGACCCGCCAGTGGGAGCGCGCCTGGCGCAACCGGGCGAACGTCGGCCGAGGCGCGGCAGGAGCGTCGTCATGATCAAGTGGGCGGGCTGGATCATCACCCTGTGCGGGATCGGGCACACGACCGGCAGCCTCATCGAGACCGCACCGGACAACGCGAACCGGTGGTTCGACGGGTCGCTGTGGAGCGCCGGCGGGCAGGACTTCGGCGCCTGGAGCGAGCCCGTCGCCACGTTCTGGTACACGCTGTACAGCTTCGGCCCGCCGCTGCTCCTGGTCGGTGTGACCGTGCTGTGGCTGGAACGACGCGGGATCACGCCGCCGCCGTTCATCGCCTGGGCGATCGCGGCCTGGGTGGTCGTCACGTTCGTGGCTTTCGGATGGTCGCCGCTTCCGCTGCTCCTGATCGCATCCGGTCTGCTGCTCGTCGGCCACGGCCGAGCCGGCCGACCGGACCGGGAGCCCGCGCTGACCGCCTGATCCACCCTGTCCGAACCCCCTGTCTGTCCACAGGTCTTGTGCACAGGCGGGGGGTTGCCTGTGCATGGGAGCGGGGGCTCGTGCACAGGTCGTACACAGATTTCGGGTGGAACGGGGGAGAACAGGGGTTGATGTTGTGGGCATCGAAGGGCGGGCCTAGAGTCGCGCGGAGACTTGACGAGGTGACATGGCGTGTTGTCCCCAAGTCGACAATTCGGAGGGCAAGAATGAGGAGCGGCAGATGAGCGTTGGCGGACCGTCGGGTGGACACGGGAGCACCGCACCCGAGATGCCGCCGCGCCGACCACCGACCGGCCCGTCGCGGGCTGGAACTGAGGACCGAATGACCGAGACCATCCCGTTCGAACCGCCGCCCGCGACCGCCAAGAGGAACGTGGCCCGCGGCGCGATCATGTCCGCCACCAACGAGATCGGGCCTACCGGCCGACCGTGGCCGAACATCCCCGAGCCCAAGCCGCTGACCAGTCATGGTCCGGCTCGCGTCGTCTCGATGTGCAACCAGAAGGGCGGGGTCGGCAAGACCACGACCGCGATCAACCTCGGCGCCTCGCTGGCCGAGTTCGGACGCAAGGTACTGCTGGTCGACTTCGACCCGCAGGGCTCGCTGTCGGTCGGGCTCGGTCTGCACCCGCACGAGATGGAGTTCACCATCTACAACCTCCTCCTCGAGCGTGACGTCACCCTTGAGGAGGTCGTGGTGCCGTCCGGCGTACCCGGGATGGACCTGCTGCCCTCCAACATCGACCTGTCGGCCGCTGAGGTGCAGCTGGTGCACGAGGTGGCGCGCGAGCAGACCCTGACCCGGGTGCTGAAGCCGGCGATGGACAAGTACGACGTGATCATCATCGACTGCCAGCCGTCCCTCGGGCTGCTGACCGTCAACGCGCTGACGGCGTCCGACGGCGTGCTGGTGCCGCTGGAGTGCGAGTACTTCGCCCTGCGCGGGGTTGCGCTGCTCAAGACCACGATCGACAAGGTGCAGGAGCGGCTCAACCCGAAGCTCGAGATCGACGGCGTCCTCGGCACCATGTACGACGGCCGCACCCTGCACGGCCGCGAGGTCATGGAGCGGCTGGTGCAGGCATGGGGAGACGTCGTCTTCCACACCGTGATCCGGCGTACCGTGAAGTTCTCCGACTCGACCGTCGCCGGTGAGCCGATCACCACCTACGCCTCCAGCTCAGCCGGTGCCGACTCGTACCGACTACTTGCCAAGGAGGTGCTGGCGCGTTGGCTCGACGGGTGAGCCTGCCGTCGGCAGATGACCTGTTCCGGTCGACCGGCGAGGGTGGCGCCCAGCCGGCGGCCGATCCTGTCGACCTGCACCGGGCCGCGCGCCGCGCACGGCATGTCGCGGCCGTGCCCGATGTCGTACCGGACCCGGAGCCGGTCGATGACGAGCTGCCCGAGCCCACCCCGGTACGCCGCAAGCGCAGGCCCGTCGCCGAGAAGAAGCCGAGCGGCCGGGTCCGCCACGACGAGAAGATGACGGTCTACATCACCAGCGACGAGCTGCTCGACATCGAGCATGCCCGCCTGTTGCTGCGCAGCACGCATGGTCTCGCCGTCGACCGGGGCCGGCTGGTCCGCGAGGCGCTGGCGATCACGCTGGCCGACTTCGAGGCCAACGGCGAGGACAGCGTGCTCGTCCAGCGACTGATCCAACCGTGAACCCAGCCACCACGACGACGGCAGTCGGCCAACCCGCCGACCGGCCGCGGGAGCACCCCGAGCAGACACCGGCCTTCGAGGTCCGCCTCGACAACTTCGAGGGCCCGTTCGACCTGCTGCTCAACCTGATCGCCAAGCACAAGCTCGACATCACCGAGATCGCGCTGTCCAAGGTCACCGACGAGTTCATCGCCCACGTCAAGGACGGCGGCAGCCGCTGGGACCTGGAGCAGACCACGTCGTTCCTGCTGGTCGCGTCCACGCTGCTGGACCTGAAGGCCGCCCGGCTGCTGCCGCAGGGCGACGTCGAGGACGAGGAAGACCTGGCGCTGCTGGAGGCGCGGGACCTGCTGTTCGCCCGGCTGCTGCAGTACAAGGCGTTCAAGCAGGTCGCCGGCGTGCTCGAGCGTCGGCTCGCCGACGAGGCGAAGCGGTTCCCGCGCGCGGTCGGCCTGGAGGAGCGGTTCGCGTCGCTGCTGCCCGAGGTGCTGATCGGGATCGGGCTCGACCAGTTCGCCGGGCTGGCGGCCAAGGCGATGGAGCCGAAGCCGATTCCCGAGGTGTCGCTGCAGCACATCCACGCCCACAAGGTCAGCGTCCGCGAGCAGGCCGCGCTCGTGGTCGACCGGCTGCGGCGCAGCGGCACCATGAGCTTCCGGTCGCTGTGCGGCGACTCGCCCGACCTGATGACCACCGTGGCCCGGTTCCTGTCGCTGCTGGAGCTGTTCCGGGAGGGTGCGGTCGCCTTCGACCAGGTGACCCCGATGGGCGAGCTGAGCATCCGCTGGACCGGTGCCGAGGAGGGCGAGATCGAGATCGACGACGAGTTCGACGGCGAGCCGTCGAACGGCGACGAGTCCGGGCCGGACGACGGGCCGGCGCTGGCCGCCGTACCCGATGAGAACGAGGAGAACGCGTGAGCGACGAGACGCTGGCGGTCGCGGTGACCGAGCTGCGGCCGGCACTGGAGGCGATCTTGATGGTCGCCGACCAACCGCTGGACGGGATGCTGCTCGCGTCCGCCGCAGGCTATCCGGTCGAGGAGGTCGAGACGGCGCTGCGCGAGCTCGCCGCCGAGTACACCGAGCAGGGCCGCGGCTTCGACCTGCGCAACGTTGGCGGCGGCTGGCGGTTCTACACCCGCGAGGAGTACGCCGCGGTCGTCGAGGGCTTCGTGCTGGACGGCCAGCAGGCCCGGCTCACCCAGGCGGCGCTCGAGACCCTGGCCGTGGTGGCCTACAAGCAGCCCGTGTCCCGCGGCCGGGTGTCCGCGATCCGCGGAGTCAACGTCGACGGCGTGATGCGCACGCTGCTGGCGCGCGGCCTGGTCGAGGAGTCCGGCGAGGACCACGAGACCGGCGCCCACCTCTATCGCACCACCGCCTACTTCCTGGAGCGGATCGGGATCAGCTCGCTGGACGAGCTGCCCGAGCTGGCGCCGTACCTCCCGGAGATGGAGGACCTCGAGGAGGACCTGGCCGCGCTGGCCGGCGGCCCCGAGGAGCCGCCACCGACCGAGCCGGCTCCGGAGCCGGCCAGCTCAGACGAGCCCGCGTGATCGACACCGACGACGACGGTCTGGTCAGGCTGCAGAAGCTCCTGGCCCAGTCCGGCGTCGCCAGCCGACGCAAGTGCGAGGAGCTGATGCTCGACGGGCTGGTCGAGGTGGACGGTGAGATCGTGACCCGGCTCGGCACCAAGGTCGACCCACGGACCGCGGTGATCCGCGTCGACGGGAAGCGACTGCCGCCGGTGAGCCCGCACGTCTACCTGGTGCTGAACAAGCCCAGGGGAGTGGTCTCGACTATGTCGGACCCCGAAGGCCGCCGGTCCCTGGGCGACCTGGTCGCGGACCGTCCGGAGCGGCTCTTCCACGTCGGCCGGCTCGACACCGACACCTCCGGGCTGATCCTGCTCACCAACGACGGCGACTTCGCCCAGCGGGTCGCGCACCCGTCGTACGAGCTGGACAAGACCTACGTCGCCGAGGTTGACGGTGAGGTCACCAAGGCGACGCTGGACCGGCTCCGCGAAGGCGTCACTCTGGACGACGGCCCGATCGCGGTGAACAGCGCCCGGCTGGTCTCAGCCGGCGACGGCGGCGCGAAGGGCCGCTCGATCGTCGAGCTGACCATCCACGAGGGCCGCAACCGGATCGTCCGCAGACTGCTCGACCACCTCGGGCATCCGGTACGGCGCCTCACCCGGACCGTGATCGGCCCGGTGAAGCTCGCCGGGCTGAAGACCGGCGAGCTGCGCGAGCTGACCCGCGACGAGCTCGGCGTGCTCCTCGACAGCGCGAAGCTGTGAGCTGAGGACTCGGCATCGCCGCCGACCTGATCTAAGATCTCTCCGGATCTGGGTGCGGGAAGGACGAGGGGCATGCACGACAACGAGGCGGACAGCCCGGTCTTCGTCGACCCGTCAGGCCGGCGGGTCCGCGGAATCCGCGTGGTGATGGCGCTGCTGGCCGTGGCTGTCCTGGGCTGCCTCGGCCTGATCGTCGTCAGCGTCGCCACCGACGTCACGCTGCCCGGCGTCGTCAAGCCGATCACCAAGCCACTCACCGAGCAGTTCGGCAACCCGGCGCCGCGGCCGCGGCCGGTCACCCAGAGCGAGGCGTCGGACGAGCAGCCCGACGGCAGCCCGGGGGAGTCTCCCGACTCCGACGACCCGTCGGATCCCGGTCTGCCCAGCGACAGCGCCTCGCCGTCGAGCCCCGGCAGTTCGCCGACCTCGCCCGGTAACGCACCCACCTCGCCGGGCCAGTCGCCCGCGCCGAGTGAGGCGCCCTCGGCGACGGCGCCGGGTCAGACGCGATCGCCGAACACGCACGCGCCGACCACCGCACCCGGCCAGACCAAGGCGCCCGGCGACAAGCCGACGCCGCCGGGGCAGACCAGGAATCCGTGAGCCGCGCCAGACGTGCGGCGGCCCCTGACAGTAGGCGCCAGCCGCGGTCTCACTGGTTCCTGCTCGGCCAGTTTCTCGCCGTGGTCGCGGTTCTGCTGCTGGTGGCCGCGATCCTCGACGGCCAGGACGGCGAGGGCCCGAAACGGTCGGTGAGCACCGGCGGCAGCGACGAGGTGCCGGCCGCTGTCCTCAGCGGTGGCCCGATCATCGACCTCACCGATCCGGGCGCGCCCGGGCTGCGGGTGCCGCCCAAGACGATCGTGCTGACCTTCGACGACGGCCCCGGACCGGAGACCGGACGGATCCTCGACGTCCTGGACCGCTACCAGGTGCCCGGCACCTTCTTCGTGATCGGGAACGCCGTGGCCGGTCGTAGCGGACTGCTGCGGCGGATGGCCGACGGCGGCCACGAGATCGGCGTACACACCTTCACCCACCCGGACCTGGCCGCCACGCCGGCCTGGCGGACCGAGCTGGAGATCGAGCAGACCCAGCTCGCCATCGCAGCCGCCACGGGCGAGGTCAGCGACCTGATCCGGCCGCCGTTCTCGTCGCACCCGTCGGTGCTGACCGACGACCTCTGGCGGGCGATGACCCGGGTCGGGAACTACCGGCTGGTGCTGACCGACCTGGACACGCGGGACTGGGCGCGCCCAGGACCGAAGGCGATCGCCGCGGCGGCCACTCCGGAAGGCTCCGACGGTGCGGTGGTGATGCTGCACGACGCCGGCGGCGACCGGGACCAGACCGTCGCCGCGCTCGACACTTACATCCCCGACATGCTCGCCCGCGGGTACACCTTCGCGACCGTGTCCGAGGCGATGGACGTCCCGCCGCAGCGGCTCGAGGCGTCGACCGGCCAGCGGTTGCGTGGCCAGGTCACGCTCGCCACCGTGCAACTGTCGGACTGGCTGGTCACCGGGCTGAACGTGCTGTTCATAGCGGCGGGGGCGCTGGCGGTGCTGCGGGTGCTGGTGCTCCTGCTGCTGGCACGGCGCCACGACCGGGGCACCCGCCGCGCCGCGCGCTCCGCCGTACCGCCGGACGACGCGTCGCTGCCCGGGGTGACTGTGGTGGTGCCGGCGTACAACGAGGCCGCCGGCATCGCGGCCTGCGTGCGGTCGCTGGCCGCGTGCGACTACCCGGCCTTCGAGATCGTGGTCGTCGACGACGGCTCGACCGACGACACCGCGGAGATCGCCCGGTCGCTCGGGATCGCCGGGGTCCGGGTGATCACCCAGGTGAACGGCGGCAAGCCCTCGGCCCTCAACACCGGGATCGCCGCGGCCAGCTACGACGTGCTGGTGCTCGTCGACGGCGACACGGTCTTCGAGCGGGACACCTTGCGGGCGCTGGTCTCCGCTCTCGAGGACGAGCGGGTCGGTGCGGTGTCGGGCAACACCAAGGTCGGCAACCGGCGCGGGCTGCTCGGGCGCTGGCAGCACGTCGAGTACGTGATCGGGTTCAACCTGGACCGCCGGATGTTCGACGTGCTGCACTGCATGCCGACGGTCCCGGGCGCGATCGGGGCGTTCCGACGCCGGGCGCTGGCCGACGTCGGCGGCGTCAGCGACGACACCCTCGCCGAGGACACCGACCTGACGATGGCGATCTGCCGGGCCGGCTGGCGGGTGGTGTACGCACCCACGGCGCTGGCCTGGACCGAGGCGCCGGCCACCCTCGGCCAGCTGTGGCGGCAGCGGTACCGCTGGTGCTACGGCACCCTCCAGTCGATGTGGAAGCACCGCGGTGCGGTCCTCTCCCGAGGTGCGGCCGGCAAGCTTGGTCGGCGTGGCCTGAGCTACCTGTTCCTGTTCCAGGTGCTGCTGCCGCTGCTCGCGCCGGTGATCGACGTCGCCGCGGTGTACGGCCTGTTCACCGAGGACTGGCGGGTGATCGGGCTGACCTGGCTGGCGTTCCTGGCCGTGCAGTTCATCGGTGCCGCCTACGCGTTCCGGCTGGACGGCGAGCGGCTGCGGGCGCTGTGGGTGCTGCCGCTGCAGCAGGTGGTCTACCGGCAGGTGATGTATCTCGTGGTGATCGAGTCGGTCGCCAGCGCGTTCTACGGGATCCGGCTGCGCTGGCACAAGCTGCAGCGGGCGGGCGCGGAGAACTGGTGACTCCGGCCGCGGTGTCGGCGCCGCGCCGTACCGTGGAGTCGTGAGCGAGGAGCGCGCGTCGTACCAGTCCTGGCGGCTGGCGCCAGCGCTGCGCCCGTACGTCGAGAGCATGGTCGCCTACGACCTGGTGCAGCCGCCGGGGGTGCATCGCGGCCTGCCGAGTACGGCGCTCGCGTTCGTGCTGCCCGTGGAGGTGCCGCTGGAGGTGGGCTGGGCCGGCCGGGAAGCCACGATGCGGCGTACCTGGTCCTGCGTCTCCGGGCTGCACACCGCGCCCGCCGAGATCCGCGACCACGGCCGCCAGGCCGGCATCCAGCTGGCGCTCACCGCAGCCGGGGTGCGCGCCCTCCTCGGCGCCCCACTCGGGGCGCTCGCGGCCGAGATCGCCGAGCTCGACGCGGTGACCCCGCTGCTCGCGGAGCTGCCCGAACAGCTGCACGACCCGTTGACCTGGCCGGAGCGGCTGCGGCTGGTCGAGGAGCGACTGCTCGCCCTGCTCGCCGCCGGCGAGACGCCGCAGCTGCGGGCGGAGGTCGGCCGGGCACTCGGCCGGCTGACGCGCGGCATCGGCGTGGCCGAGGTGGCCGACGAGGTGGGGTTCAGCCGGCGGCATCTCGGCAGCCTGTTCCGCGCCGAGATCGGCGTGACGCCGAAGGAGTACCACCGGCTGGCCCGCTTCGAGCGCAGCCGGGACCGGCTGCTGCTCCGGCATCGCGCCGGCACCGGGTCGCTGGCCGAGGTCGCCGCCGAGGTCGGGTACGCCGACCAGGCACACCTCAGCCGCGAGTGGTCGGCGCTAGCCGGCTGCACGCCGACGACCTGGCTGCGCACGGAGTTCCCATTCGTTCAAGACGACAGCGCGGCGGCGGACGCAGGCTAGGTGGTGCAAGGACAACACCAACGAGAGGGACTGTCATGACCGTCGGAATCTGGGCCACCTTCGCTTTCAGCGACGTCGACAAGTCGATCGAGTGGCTCAAGACAATCGGCTTCACCGAGCACTCCGTCTACCGCAACGAGGCGGACCCGACGATCGTCGAGCACGCCGAGATGCTGTGGCCGGCCGGGGGCGGCATCATGTTCGGCTCGGTCCGCCACGACACCGACTGGCCGAAGGTGGCGGGCGTCGGCGCGACGTACCTGATCTGCGACGACGTCGACAAGACCTATGACTCGGCGATCGCGGCCGGCGGTGCGTCGATGCGGACGCCGCGCGACGAGGGGTACGGCGGCCGCGGAGCAGCCGTCCGCGACCTTGAGGGGAACGTCTGGTCGTTCGGGACATACCAGCCTGCTTAGCCCTTGGTTTCGAGACGGTTGCTAGCGCAACCTCCTCAACCAGCGGGCGGTGCGCACCTCAACCAGCGGGCGGTGCGCACCTCAACCAGCGGGCGGTGCGCACCTCAACCAGCGGGCAATGCGCTGCCCGGGCGTCTGGGTTGGCTAGCCTGACCGCGGTAAGGACGACGAGCGGACAGGAGTGGCGGTGCCAGTGCGGGCGATCAGGGGGGCGACCCAGCTCGAGGAGGACACACGCGACCACATGCTTGGCCGGGTGGCCGAGATGGTGACCGATGTGATGGCCAGCAACGGGCTCGATGTCGATGACTTCATCTCGGTGATCTTCACCGCGACCTCCGACCTGGTCTCGGAGTTCCCGGCGTACGCCGCGCGGCAGCTGGGCTTCGGCGACGTGCCGCTGATCTGTGCGCGCGAGCTGGAGATCGACGGCTCGATGCCGCGGGTGGTGCGGATGCTCGCCCACGTCGAGACCGACCTGCCGAAGTCCGAGGTCACCCATGTCTACCTGCACGGCGCGGCCGCGCTGCGCAAGGACCTGACCCGAGTCCGCTCGGTGCCGGATGAGTGACCAGGACGAGCTGACCGGGCCGGTGCAGGTGGTCGGCACAGGGCTGCTCGGCACCAGCATCGCGCTGGCCTGCGCGGCCTCCGGGCTCGACGTACTCCTCAGCGACACCTCGGCCGACCATCTGCGGACCGCGTCCGGCCTCGGCGCGGGCAGGCCGTTCGACGGTACGCCGCCGCAGCTGGTCGTCGTATCGGTCCCGCCCGACCACCTCGGCGCGGAGATCGCCGCCGCGCTGGACCGCTCCGACGCGGTGGTGACCGACGTCGGAAGCGTGAAGACCGCGCCGCTGCGGGAGGTCGCCGGGCGCGCCGGCAGCAACCGCTACGTCGGCAGCCACCCGATGGCCGGCAGCGAGCGGTCCGGCCCGCTCGCGGCCAGCTCGGCGCTGTTCGAGGGCCGGCCGTGGGCGATCACTCCACACGTCCTGAGCTCACCGGAGGCAGTGACGCTGGTTGAAGCGCTGGCGCTGCGCTGCGGCGCGGTGCCGGTGCGGATGACGCCGGACGAGCACGATCGGGCGGTGGCCCGGACCTCCCACCTGCCGCACCTGCTGGCCGCGCTGGTCGCCGGCCGCCTCGCCGAAGCCCCGGCCGGACACCTCGCCCTCACGGGCCAAGGGGTCCGCGACGTCACCCGGATCGCCGCCGGCGACCCGCGGCTGTGGCAGCAGATCATCTCGGCCAACTCCGACGCCGTACTCACTCTGTTGTCAGAGGTGCGCGACCGGCTGGAGCTGCTGATCTCGGCTGTCGACGCCGGCGAAGGGGAGTCGGTCACCGCGATCCTGGAGCAGGGCGTCGCCGGCACCAAGGCGATCCCCGGCAAGCACGGCGGCCCGGTCCGGCCCACCCGCTCGGTCTACGTCCAGGTGCCCGACCACCCGGGCGAGCTGGCCCGGCTGTTCGCCGATGCCGGCGCCAGCGACGTCAACATCGAGGACGTGCACATCGACCACGACCCCGGACGCCCGGTCGGCCTGGTCGAGCTGCTGGTCGCCGAGGGGCGCGCCGAGCACCTGCTGTCGTCTCTCGAAGCACGCGGCTGGGTAACCCACCGGTAGGCTGCGGTTTGCCGAACAGGCACCCACTCCACCCGGCAGAAGGCAGGTAGTCCGCACGTGAGCAGCACCCCGGCAACACTGGTCGTGGCCATCGACGGCACCTCTGGTTCCGGCAAGTCGAGTACGTCGCGCGGTGTGGCCACCCGGCTCGGGATCCGCTACCTCGACACCGGTGCGATGTTCCGGGCGATGACCTGGTGGATGCTCGAGCACGGCGTGGACGTCCACGACCCGGCCGCGGTCGCCGCGCGCTGCGGGGAGCCGGTCTTGGAGAGCGGCACCGACCCGCTCAACCCCACCATCACCGTCGACGGCACCGACGTCGCGGTGGCGATCCGCAGCGCCGAGGTCAACGCGGCGGTGAGCCCGGTCAGTGCGGTGCCGGCGGTGCGGACCCGGCTGCTGGAGCTGCAGCGCAGAATCATCGGCGAGGGCGGGATCGTGGTCGAGGGCCGCGACATCGGCTCGGTCGTCGCGCCCGACGCGCCGGTCAAGGTCTACCTCAGCGCGGACCCGTCCGCACGCGCCCACCGCCGGGCCGCCGAGGAGGGCGGCGCCGATCTCGCGGCGACCCAGGAGTCGCTGCTGGCCCGCGACAAGATCGACTCCGGCCGGGCGACCGCGCCGCTCACGATGGCCGCCGACGCCGTCCACATCGACACCACGCCGTACTCGCTCGACGAGGTCATCGGCCAGGTGGTGGCGCTGGCGGAGGCGGTCGAGGCCCGCACGTGAAGCCCGCGGCGAACCACCGTGAGCTGCCGCGGAGCGACCGGATCCGCCGTCCGCGGCGGTGGGCGCTGCGCACGCTCCGGCCGGTCGGCCGGGCTGCGTTCCGGATCCGCTTCGGGGTCCGAGTGCACGGCGCCGAGCAGGCACCGGCCCGTGGGCCGGTGATCTTCGCCAGCAACCACACCGGGGTGATGGACGGGCCGTTCCTGACCGCGTTCACGCCGCGGCCGCCCCACGTGCTGACCAAGATTGAGATGTTCCACGGCCGGGCCAGCTGGCTGTTCCGGCTGGCCGGCCAGGTGCCGCTGGACCGCTTCGTCACCGACCCGCGCGCGATCAAGATCTGCCTGCGGGTGCTCCGGGACGGGGGAGCGGTCGGCGTGTTTCCGGAGGGCCGGCGTGGCGCGGGCGACCTGACCCGCTTCCACCGCGGCGCCGCCTACCTGGCTCTGGTGACCGGGGCACCCGTCGTACCCGTGACGATGGTCGGCACCCGCCCGCCTGGAGGTGGACGCAACGCGCTGCCGCCGCGCGGCGAGCCGATCGACATCGTGTTCGGTGCGCCCTGGCAGGTGCCGGCCGTGCCGTGGCCGCGGACCCGGGAACAAGTCGACCATGCTTCGCTGTTGCTCAGGGAGCACCTGCGAGCCCGCCTGGACGAGGCGCTGGCACTGACCGCACGTGAGCTCCCCGGGCCGCTGCCCGCGGGAGAGGACATCGAGGACGACCCGGGGACCGGGATCGTCGAGCAAGGAGCACCATGAGTGAGTACGACGCGCCCGCCGAGGCAGTTGGCGAGGCGCCCGAGGGCACCGAGGGCATCGACGGCGAGGTCGTCGGCCCGGTTCCCGTGCTTGCCGTGGTCGGCCGCCCCAACGTCGGCAAGTCGACGCTGGTCAACCGGATCATCGGCCGCCGCGAGGCGGTGGTCGAGGACCGGCCGGGCGTGACCCGCGACCGAGTCTCCTACGACGCCAACTGGAACGGCCGGGCCTTCACCGTCGTCGACACCGGCGGCTGGGACCCCGACGCGCGCGGGATGGCCGAGCGGATTCGCGCGCAGGCCGAGATGGCGGTCTCGCTGGCCGACGCCGTGCTGTTCGTGGTCGACGCGACGGTCGGCATCACCGACGCCGACGAGGCGGTCGTGAAGGTGCTGCGGAAGGCGAACAAGCCGGTCGTACTGGCCGCCAACAAGGTCGACGACGAGCGGATCGAGGCGCAGGCGTACGCGCTGTGGAACCTCGGGCTCGGCGAGCCGCACCCGGTCTCCGCCGTACACGGCCGTGGGTCCGGCGACCTGCTGGACGCCGTACTCGAAGCGCTACCGGAGACACCGCCGGAGACCTTCGGCAAGGTCGGCGGCCCGCGCCGGATCGCCATCGTCGGCAAGCCCAACGTAGGCAAGTCGTCGCTGCTGAACAAGCTCGCCCGTGAGGACCGGGTGGTCGTCGACGACGCCTCCGGCACCACCGTCGACCCGGTCGACGAACTGGTCGAGCTCGGCGGCCGCACCTGGCGGTTCATCGACACCGCCGGCATCCGCAAGCGGGTCAAGGAGGCCTCGGGTCACGAGTACTACGCGTCGCTGCGCACCGCCACCGCAATCGAGCGCGCCGAGGTCGCCGTACTCGTCATCGACGGTTCGCAGACCATCTCCGAGCAGGACATCCGGATCCTTCAGACCATCCGCGACGCCGGCCGGGCGCTGGTGATCGCGTTCAACAAGTGGGACCTGGTCGACGACGAGCGGCGCTACTACCTCGACGGCGAGATCGACCGTGAGCTGATCCAGGTGCAGTGGGCGCCGCGGATCAACATCACCGCGCGCACCGGCTGGCACATCGACCGGCTGGTCCCCGCGCTCGACAAGGCGATCGAGGGCTGGGAGACCCGGATCTCGACCGGAACCCTGAACGCGTTCCTGGGCCGGCTGGTCGCCGAGCACCCGCACCCAGTCCGCAGCGGCAAGCAGCCGAAGATCCTGTTCGGCACCCAGGCCCAGACCGCGCCGCCGACGTTCATCCTGTTCACCTCGGGCAAGCTCGACCAGGGCTACGAGCGGTTCATCGAGCGGCGGCTGCGCGAGGAGTTCGGCTTCGTCGGTACGCCGATCGAGCTGCAGGTCCGCGCCCGGGAGAAGCGGAAGCGCTAGCTCGTTGTGAGGTCGCGGTCAGCGGCCCGCAGGATGCCCTCGAAGCTGGTCCGCAGCAGTTTCTCGCTGACCCAGCCGAACGGCTTGCCGCCGGACCACCACGGGTGCCGGTACGTCGTGTCCCAGGTGACGTGTGACCCGCCGTCGGCGGCCGCCACTTTCACAGTGCCGCCGTCGTGCACGAACTTCGGGACCGAGCCGGTGATCAGGTACTCGAAGGAGTGCGGTGCGTCGTACCGGGTGATCTCCTCCTTGAACCACGCGCCCACACCGACGACGTACCGGATCGCGCCGGTGCCGTACGCCGCCTCCTCGCCGTCGCGCCCGCGCTTCTCCCACAGGCACAGCGGTGCCGCGGTGTAGTTGTGGGCGTTCTCCAGCCACGCGAAGACCTGCTCCGGCGCGGCGGCGATCCGGCGTTCGACACGGATGGTCGGCATGCCCGAATCGTCGCACAACGACGCTGCGGTAAGTCGATTCCAGATCCGCCGACCTGCTGCGGTAAGGTTCAACCCGCCCGCTCGGAACGGCCCATGGCCGAGTCCAGGCGGGTGATCGGGCTGTGGCGCAGTTTGGTAGCGCACTACACTGGGGGTGTAGGGGTCGCAGGTTCAAATCCTGTCAGCCCGACCGAAGGCTTGTGGCGCATTCTGGAGCGCGACAAGGTACGTTCGGCTCATGAGGCGCTACTCTGACGCTCAGTTGACCGATGCCATCAAGGCGTCACGCTCGTGGCGCGGTGTTCTCCGAGAGCTGGGCCATTCCGCCACCTCCGCGTCAGCGATGCGCTCGGTCAGGATGCACGCTGATCGGCTGGGGCTCGACTACAGCCACTTCACCGGCCAACGGCGCTGGACCGACCAGCAGTTGATCGCAGCATTGCCCACGGCTACAAGCTGGGCACAGGTTGCCGAGACTCTCGGACTGGCGGGCGGATCGAGCACCTCGACGCTCCGAGGCCACGCCGCGCGTCTCGGCCTCAACACCGCCCACCTCGCCGCGCCGACGATGCCGCAGCCGGCGCTCGTAGAGATGCGTCCACAGCAGGCCAACTTGAGGCGGGCGGGTTCACTGCTTGCGGCGGCGTGGTTCGAGCTCTGCGGTCAGACCGTGTCGTGGCCGCTCGAGCCGTGCCGCTACGACCTGCTCGTGTGGACCGGTGAGAAGGCGGAACGGATCCAGGTCAAGACGACAACGGTACGTACTGGACCGTCGTGGACCGTGTGGCTCTCCACAACGGGCAAGGAGCGCACGCCATACGACCCTGACCAGATCGACCACTTCTTCGTCATCGACGGCGACCTCGACTACTACTTGATCCCTGTTGCCCGCGTGGGCGGTTTGATGGCGATCCAACTGTCCGCTTACCAGGGCTACCGGCTCCCGCCGACTGTGGGCAGGGTGCCCCTCTGACCTGCGGAAACGCGGGTCAGAGGGGCTTTGTCGATTCTCTCGTGAGCCCCGAGGCTACGCGGTGTGCAGTCTGAGGCCGTACGCCTGCAGGATCTCGTTGACGGGCTGGAACCAGGTCTCGCCGCCGCTGCTGCAGTTGCCCCAGCCGCCGGACGTCACGCCCTGTGCCTGGTCACCGGTGATGAACGACCCGCCGGAGTCGCCGCCCTGGGCGCAGACGCTGGTCTTGGTGGCGCCGTAGAACAGCTGGCCGTTGCCGTAGTTCACGGTCTCGTTCTTGGCCAGGATGGTGCCGCAGTGCCAATGCGTCGTCGAACCGCTGCGGCAGACCGACGAGCCGATCGGCGCCTCCCACGACCCGCGGACGAGCCGGTCGCTGGTCTGTCCCCAGCCGAGCACGACCGGCACGGTCCACCAGCCGTAGCCGGTGGCCACCCAGCCGTAGTCGTTGCCGGGGAACGACCAGCCCCGGAACTCGCCCTGGTTGGAGCCGTCCCAGCCGCGCACCATGCCGCCTCGGCCGCAGTGGCCGGCGGTGACGTACCCGCCGTACACGGAGAAGCCGATCGAGCAGCGGATGTTGCTGACGTAGTACGGGTCGCCGCCGACGGTGCCGGCGGCAAAGGTACGTGGCGCCTGAGCCGCCACGTCCTCGACCGACACCGCACCGGCCTTCGCGACCCTCGCCACGAACGCGTCGACGGCCTTGGAGTGCTTGCCCGTCTGGACCTTGATCACGACTTGCCGGTCCGCGGGTCGGCGGCCCAGCCGCTCACCGCGCGCGGGACGGCCTTGCCCGCAAGTTTGTCGACGGCAGCCTTCCGCTGGTTCAGCGCCTTTGCCGAGACGGGTACGGCGGTCACCCGCGCACCCGTGGCGCGGACGGCGTCCGTGCGTGCGGCGCCGACCACTCCGACGACCAGCTTCTGGGTGGCGGCGTCGTACCAGGCCCCGCCGAAGGCGGCGCCGGCCGCCTTCCGAGCCGACGGCAACAACTTGGCGGCGGACGTCTCGGCAGCCAGCCGTGCCTGCATCTGCTGTTCGGTCAGACCGAAGTCGCGCTGCATGGCGGCCGACTGGTCGGCGACGGTCAGAGGATCGGGCGCTGCCAGCGCCTGCACGGGCACAGTCAAGAAGCCCGCCGCGAGTACGGCGGTCAGTAGGGCTTTCATCAGAACTCTCCTCACCTAATGGCGGTCGGTGTGTGAGAGCGCTCTCATCAATGAGAGTGGCCTACGTTGTCAGGCGCGTCTACAAGATGGCACCGAGAGGCCACCGAGGAGCTCTATGTCGCACGATGATGACCTGTCGCCACAGGTGCCCGACGATCTTGCCGCCAAGGCTGCGGCGTTCGATGACGCCGATCCGCTCGCCGGCTACCGCGCCGAGTTCGTGCACAGCGACGGCGTGCTGGCCTACCTCGACGGCAACTCGCTGGGGCGTCCGCTGCGGTCGTCCGGCCGCAGGCTGGCGGAGTTCGTCGAGGGGGAGTGGGGCGAGCGCCTGATCCGGTCCTGGGACGAGCAGTGGATGGACCGTCCGACCGAGCTGGGCGATCTGCTCGGACGGGTTGTGCTCGGCGCCGCCGCCGGACAGACCGTGGTCGCGGACTCCACGACCGTGCTGCTCTACAAGCTGGCGCGGGCGGCGGTTCAGGCCCGCTCCGGCCGCGCCGAGATCGTGGCCGACACCGAGAACTTCCCGACCGACCGGTTCATCCTCGACGCGGTTGCGCGGGAAGCGGGCCTGACCCTCCGCTGGATCACACCGGACCCGGCGACCGGCGTACAGCTGCATGAGGTCCAGCAGCTGCTGTCCGACCGGACCGCGCTGGTCGCGCTCAGCCACGTCGCCTACAAGTCCGCCTACGTCGCCGACCTGCCTGGCATCACGGCCGCCGTCCACGAGGCCGGCGCACTGATGCTGTGGGACCTCTGCCATTCTGCGGGAGCCGTCGAGCTCGGGCTCGACGCCGCCGACGTCGACCTTGCCGTCGGCTGCAGCTACAAGTACCTCAACGGTGGCCCGGGGGCGCCGGCCTTCGCCTACGTGGCCGAGCGTCTCCACGGCGAGCTGGTGCAGCCGATCGCCGGCTGGATGGGGCACGCCGACCCGTTCGCCATGGGTCCGTCGTACCAGCCGGCCGCCGGTATCCGGCGGTTCATCAGCGGTACGCCGCCGATCCTGGCCATGGTGCCGCTCCACGACATGCTGGTCCTGCTCGAGCGAGCAGGGATGCCGCAGGTGCGCGCGAAGTCCGTCCTGCTGACCGAGTTCGCCGTGGAGCTCGCCGACACCATGCTCGCGCCGTACGGCGTCGCGGTCGCCTCGCCGCGCGACCCCGAGCTTCGTGGGGGACACGTCACCCTCGAGCACCCGGCGATGAGCGCCGCAGTCGCGCAGCTGTGGGATCGCGGCGTGATCCCGGACTACCGGCCACCCAGCGGGCTCCGAGCCGGCCTGTCCCCGCTCAGTACCAGCTTCGCCGAGGTCGCCATCGCCTTCGCCCACATCCGCGACCTGCTGAGCAGCGAGTCAGGCTGAGGCTTCCTCAACTACCGAACAGGTAGTCGTTCACACAGTCCGCGAGCCCCTCGAGGTCGAGGGCGCTGACTCCGTCGGCCAGACACCGGAAGACGGCTGCCTCGCGAGACGCCGGCGGGTCAGGCGACGGATGGGCGGTCGGCGTCGGCGTGAGCGACGGTTCGGGTGGGCTCGCGGACGGCGATGACGGGGGTGCTGTGGTCGGGCTGGTTGCGTCGGTCGTGGGTGCGGGCGGCGGCGTCGAGGACGGCGCGCCGCTCGCCGGGGGTGTCGTCGCATCCACTGATGAGGCAGTCGGTGGCGCCGACGGGGGATGTGACCGGGACGGTGCCGGCTCGTCGGCGCCGGGATTCGCGACCACGGCCTCGACCTCGGCCGGGACCGAGGTCGCCGTGCCGATCGCGGTCCTGCGGTCCGGGAGCGCGGCGTCCGGGCCGAACGTGGCGACGGCGACGACCGCGACGGTGGCGAGTGCGGCCACCGGTACGACGACCGCGGCGCCTCGAGGCACACTGGCGATGGCACGCCGGGCGGTGTGACGGCCTTGTCTCACCTGACTCCTTCCACCCCTGTGGGCACAGCACGCTAGCCCCAGGTGTGGTTGCTTGTGACCGGCGGAACCACAAACTTTGCCCACCCTTCGATGGGTGACCCAGCAGGACTACGTCGCAGTCCGAGAAGTGCCGATATGCGAACTTTCGCCTAGTCCAGTCGTCCGGTTTGTCATAGCTCGTACGTGGGCCCCGACGGCCTCGATCGCCTTCGCCGCCTCCGGCAGGAAGGACCAGAACAGGTGGAAGACGTGGGTGTTGGCCGGGTAGAGCTCGAGCGTCGCGGGTACGCCGTGCTCCCGCGCCCGGCCGACCAGCTCCTTGGCGTCGCGGAGCACGAAGTCGCCGGTGCCGACCTGGACGAGCATCGGCGGCAGGCCGGTCAGGTCGGCGTGCAAGGGGTTCACGGCCGGGTCGGCGGGCGACGTCGTACCGAGGTAGGTCGGCACGCACATGTCCACCTGGTCGCGTACGGCGCGGGCCTGCGGGTCGCCCTCCGTCTCGTGGTCGAGGAACAGGCACTCCAGGTCGACCCACGGGCTGAGGAGCACCACCGTGCCGGGCATCGCCGCGCCGGTCGCGCGGAGTCGCTGCAGGAGCGACATCACCAGTCCGGCGCCGGACGAGTCGGCGACCAGGGCCAGGCCAGCGGGATCAGCTGCCCGTCCGGCCAGCCACCCGTAGCTCCGCTCGACGTCGTCGACGGCCGCCGGGTACGGGTGCTCGGGAGCGAGCCGGTAGTCGGGCACCAGCACCGGGCTCGCGCAGGTGACCGACAGGATCCCGGCCAGCGGGCGGGAGCCGAACGCCGACCCGGAGAGGTAGCCGCCGCCGTGGATGTAGATGACCGCGGGATCAGCGGCCGAGTCGGCGGTGGGGTCGGCGGTCGCGGCCTGAGCGGAGGTGTACACGAGCGCGGGCACGCCGCCGGCGTTGACCGGCCGGGTGGCGACTCCGTCCGGGGTCGGGAGCTGCGCGTTCATCGCCTCGAACGCCTGCCGGAACGCGTCCAGCCCGGTGAGCAGCTGGTCGACGATCGGCTGGGTCAGCCGCTCCAGTCGCTGCTGGTTCTCGCCGCCGACCGCGCGCGTGTGCTGTACGGCGTCGTCGAGGTCGGTCAGCAGCGGCCGGACCCGGTTGAGCAGCGCCTGCCCGGCCACCGTCAGCTCCACGTGGTGGGTGGATCGTGAGAGCAGCTCGACGTCGAGAAGGCGTTCGAGGGCGCGGATCTGGCGGGACAGGGCCGGCTGGGTGAGGTAGAGCCGTTCGGCCGCGCGGGTGAAGTTCAGCTCCTCGGCGACCGCGAGGAAGAACCGGAGGTGCCGCAGCTCGATCGCGTCGGGCGCCTTCGGCAGGTCGATCAGCCTCCCGCTCGCGGCCGCGCTGTCGGACGGGTCGGTGTCCATGGGTCCGAGTATCCGCGAGTCGGGCGCGGACGTCCTATGCCGTTGCGGCATGACGGTGGTGCCGCAGCGGCCTTTCCCTTCGGACCCTGCCCGGTGTCAGCGTCGTTGGCATGACACCGACCCGAGGCACGCTTCTCCTCCAGGCGCCGAGCGGCGAGCTCCGCACGACGCTGGTGTGGCCCACCTGCGCGGCGCCCACCGGGCTGCCACCAGTGGTCCTGCTGGTCGCCGACCAGGAACAGCCCGACCTCGCCGAGGACATCGAGTCGGCGGCAGCCGACGCGGGGCTGCTCGTGGTCACCGTCACCGATCCGCTGCCGCCGCCGGCCGACGCGTTCTCGTACGTGCTCGGCTGGCTGGCCGACCACGCGGTCGACCTCGGCTCGGACCGTCCGATTCGGGGCGGCCCGCTGTCGCGGTGGATGCCGCCTCGCCAGTCACCCCACCAATGAAAGGAACGATCACCATGTCCAGCTCACCTACCCACACCTCCACCGTCACCTCCGCCGACGGCACCCGGATCGACTTCGACCGGCAGGGCTCCGGCCCGGTCGTCGTCCTCATCTGCGCCGGCCCCACCGAGCGCAGCTCGCACGCCGAGCTGGCCGCGCTGCTTGCCGACACCCGCACCGTCGTGAACTACGACCGTCGCGGACGAGGGACCAGCGGCGACACCCAGCCCTTCCACGTCGACCGAGAGGTCGAGGACCTGATGGCCGTCGCCGAGGCGGTGACCGCGGGCGACAGCGCAGGGGTCAGCCTGTTCGGCAACTCCGGCGGCGCGTTCATCGCGTTCCGCGCGGCTGCCGCCGGGATGCCGATCCACCGGCTGACTCTGTGGGAGCCGCCGTTCGCCGCCGGCTCCGGTGGGCCGGAGGTGCCCTCCGACTACCAGCTCCGGCAAGCGGCCCTGGCCCAGCACGATCGCAACGGCGACATGGTCGAACTGTTCCTGGGTGCGGCGGTCGGGATGCCGCCCGAGGTGATCGCCGGCCTTCGCCAGAGCCCGTACTGGGGCTTCATCGAGAACGCCGCCAATCCCGCCCTGGTGTACGACGCTGCCCAGGCCGGCGACTTCGACGTCCCCGTCGAGCGCGTCGCCCGGGTCACCTGCCCGACGCTGGTCCTGGACGGCGGCACCACGCCCTGGCTGACTCGCGCTGCGGACCGGGTGGCCGAGCTCATCCCCGGCGGCAGCCGGCGGACGCTGGCCGGCCAGCCGCACAACGTCGACAGCGGCGCGCTGGCGCCGGCGCTCGCCGAGTTCCTCGTCGCACAGAACGGCGCCGGGTCATGACGGGGCCGGCCACCGCGGCGGCGGCGGTTTACCTGACCCTGGCCGGCGGTCAATACCTGTTCCGCGACGGGCTCGAGCCGCACCGGCACATCCTCAGCCTCGCTGAGAACGGCACCCACGGCTGGATCCAGGTCACCAACTTCCTCCTCACCGGGGCGCTGACCGTGCTCGCCGCCGCCGGGATGCGGCGAGCCGCGCCGCCCGGGGACGGCCCCGGCTGGGCGCCGTACCTGATCGGAATCTACGGGCTCGGCCTGGTCGGCGCGGGGATCTTCCGCGCCGATCCGGGTGGCGGCTTCCCACCGGGCACGCCCGACGGCGTACCCGAGGTCACGGTCCAGGGCGCCGCCCACTTCGCGGTGGCGGGCATCGGGTTCGTCGCGGTCATCGCCGCTGCGTTCGTGATGGCCCGCCGGTACCGCAGGGCCGGCCGCCCGGGCCTGCGCGCCTACTCGGTGGCCGCCGGGACGGCGCTCCTCCTGGCCTGGGTCGGCCTGAGCGCCGCGCCGACCCAAGCCACCACGCTGCTCTTCGTCGCGGCCGCGCTGCATGCGTCGGTCTGGACCGCCGTCGTCGTGGCGCGGCCTTCCGGAGAGGTGCGGGCATGAGCACGCTGACCGTCATCGAGTACGTCTCGGTCGACGGCGTCGCCCAGGCACCCGGCCATGCCGGCGAGGACACCGACGGGGGATTCGCGCACGGCGGATGGGCCGGGCCGCAGCTGGCAGACCACCGCGAGTACGGCACGACGCTTTACCAGAACGCCGGCGCCTTCATCTTCGGCCGCCGCACCTACGAGCTCTGGCAGCCGCACTGGTCCGCGGTCACCGACCCTGGCGACCGGATCGCCGCCGCCCTCAACGACCGCCCCAAGCACGTCGTCTCGACCACGCTCACGGAGGTGACCTGAGCGAACACCACGATCTGGAGCGACCGGATCCCGGAGCGGGTCGCGGAGCTCAAGGCGTCCACCGCCGGCGACGTCGTCGTAGCGGGCAGCCTGCAGCTGCTCCAGACGCTGGTCGCGCACCGGCTCGTCGACACCTTCCAGATCTGGGTGCATCCGGTGCTGCTCGGCAGCGGCAAGCGGCTCATCGAGCCGGTCACGCCGGCGCTGCTTGGCCTGCGACCGGTGGCCGCCACCGTCACCCGGAGCGGGCTGGTGGCGCTGACCTACGAGGCGTGAGTGTTTTGCCGCCGAAAGTAAAGGGCATACAACCCTTGTTTGCATTCGCAATGACTTCAGGGGGTCAACCGAGATGATGTCCAAGATGGAAAGGCTGTATCGCGCGGGGCGGGAGGAGATTCCGCAGGAGGCTGAGCACATCCAGACGATCAGCCGCGACCTGTTCGACGTGATCGACATCGTCAACGTCCAGTCGGCGCGGGCGGGGGACCCGGCGATCCTGGTCGACATGCTCACCATCGGCGGCGACCTGTACGACGTGCTCCGGGACGCAGTCACCTCGCTGAACAACTGCGCAGCCGCGGTGATCGCTACCGCCGACGACTTCCGCCGCACCGACGAGGACGCGGCCAGCGACTACGACAAGATGAGCGACTCGCTGAAGGGATCCCAGCCGCTGCCGGTCAGCGCCCCGCCCGAGATCAAGGACCCGGAGGCCGAGGGCGCGACCACCGTGGTCGGCGGCGACGACGGCCACGTGCCGCCGGAGGAGGTCGAGGTCGAGTCCACCCCGGATCCGACGAAGACGCCGGACGAGGACAAGCAGGATCACGAGGACGCCGAGGCGGCTAGCGACTACGACTACCAGCGCGAACAGCGCAGCGGGCGGTGACGAGATGAGCATGTTCGATCGTGGAGAGTTCGTACAGGTCCTTGCCGACATCGAGAAGTACCTCGGCTACCTGCGGGGCAACGAGAACGCCTACCAGTACATGCGCGAGGTCGAGGAGTCGATGTCCGGCGGCGAGGGCACGATCCTCGACGTGATCCCGTGGGAGGGCTACGGCTACCCGTGCCCGGAGGAGCGGTTCAAGGTGAAGCCGGCGCTGCCGCTCAATATCTATGTGGGTCCCGGGTTCAAGCGCGAGGAGTTCATCGCGTCGGTCAAGGAGAGCATGGACGCCGCGTGGCGCAACGGCGAGGCGTGGAGTGCCGGCGTCAAGGACTGGGCCATCTCGGTGTGCGACCAGTTCACCCGGCCGAGCGTCCCGATGCTCACCTCGGCGATGATGTCGATGCAGACCCAGGTCGTGGAGAAGCTGGCGATCGACGTCAACGACGACTGGGCGCAGATCGGCGCCAACCTCCGCACCAACTGGACCGGCGAGGCGGCGACCGACTTCAACGTCTTCTACGACAACTACGACGACGTCCAGCACACCTTCGCCATCTTCAGCGGCTACATCAACTCCGGCGTCGCCTTCACCACCGGCGTCATCGACGCCACCCAGAAGGGCGCGCTGCAGTTCGTCAAGGACATCCGCACCAACCTCGAGAAGCAGCTCGAGGCCTGGGCAAAGGCCGGCTTGAAGCCGTCCAACCCGCCGGAGCCGCTGCCGCCGTGGATCACCGACATCGCCAAGGTCGCCTGGGACATCTTCAAGCTGATCCCGGTCGGCCAGACGGTCGACAAGGCGCGGACGGTCGTCAGCGATGTCGCGACGCTGATCAAGGACGTCGACGCCGCGCAGAAGAAGATCGCCAAGGACCAGCCGGGGAAGGAGAAGCCGATCAAGGTGCAGACGGCCGAGCAGATCTACGACGCGCTGTCCAAGACCCTGTACGACGACTACCTCGGCGAGTGCCAGAAGGCCCTCGCGGGGCTGCACTCCGGTGGCATCAGCGAGTCCGGCGCGCCGCCGGCGCCCGGGGAGATCGCGGACAACGCCTTCACCGGATCGCGGATCCTGGGCCTGATGAAGGACATCCAGGACCGCCGGGACTGGAAGCTCCCCGAGGTGTCCAACGAGAGCATGGTGGGTCCCGGCGACACCTACTAGTGATCCGGACGTGAGCGGTTCCTGAAACCTAGGTAAAACCGCGTGTCGCGGAGCCCGGAGGGCGCCGTGCCAGTCGGACAAAGTGGGACGATCTGGGCATGTCGCACGATCCCGGCCGGCTGGCGGCCCACGTCTTCCTCGACGTCGTCTGCGCGAGCAATCTCGAGTACGCCGACACGCCCACCACCGCGGCCGCACTCGAGCTCGCCTTCGAGCGGATGAACGAGATCGGCGTGGTCGACGCGGCTGTCCGGTCGGACGGCAGCGTCGACGTCGAGATCACCGCCGTGGTAGACGGTGCGGCGCGGATGCTGGGCTGGCTGATCGACGAGCTGGCCGTGCGAGACGGCGTCCGGTGGGACGACGTGGTGCTGACCATTCGCGACGCCCTCGACCGGGAGAACTGAGGCCGTCTTTTGCCGTGCCGTCGTACCAGGCCGCCAATGTCGGCGTCCCCCGGTCCCAGATCAGCGTGCCGGTCGCGGGCTCCGCGCCCGGCTGGGGCAGACTCGGTGTGTGCCAGTAACACCCGATGACATCGCCGCCGCCGCTTCGCGGACGATCGCGGTGCGGACGCCCCTCGAGCGCTCGGAGCGCCTTTCCGGAAAGTACGACGCCGAGGTCCTGCTCAAGCGCGAGGACCTCCAGCTCGGCCGCTCCTACAAGGTGCGCGGTGCGTACCACACGATGTCGCTGCTCGCCGCGGAGCCGTTCTCCAGCGAGGTAGTGACGGCGAGCGCGGGCAACCACGCCCAGGGCATCGCGATCAGCTGCGCGCGGCTCGGGGTGAAGGGCCGGATCTTCGTGCCCACCAACACGCCCCGGCAGAAGCGCGACCGGATCCTCGCCCTCGGTGGTTCGTCGGTCGACCTGACTCTGGTCGGCAAGACGTACGACGAAGCGGCGGCTGCCGCACAGGAGGCGGCCGAGACCTACGGCGCGGCGTACCTGCACCCGTTCGACGACCTGCGCACGATCGCGGGCCAGGGCACGGTGGGCTTCGAGCTCACCCAGCAGACCGAGCCGCTCGACCTGCTGGTCGTGCCGGTCGGCGGCGGGGGACTGCTGGCCGGCGTCGCGACCTGGGTCCGGAGCCAGTGGCCGTCGACCAGGATCGTCGGTGTCGAGCCGGTCGGCGCCGCCAGCATGGGCGCCGCGCTCGCCGCGGGCGGGCCGGTCACCCTCGACACGCTGGACACCTTCGTGGACGGCGCGTCGGTCGGCCGGGCCGGCGACACGACGTACCCGATCGTGCGCGACCTGGTCGACGAGGTGGTCGCAGTCGAGGTCGGCGCGATCTGCGCGGAGATGCTCGACCTGTACCAGACCGACGGGATCATCGCGGAGCCGGCTGGCGCGCTCGCCGCGGCCGGGCTCGGAGCGCTCTCCTCGGTGAGCGGCCGGGTCGGCTGCATCGTCAGCGGTGGCAACAACGACGTCTCCCGGTACGCCGAGGTGATCGAGCGGGCGCTGGTCCACCAGGGTCTGCGGCACTACTTCCTGGTGTCGTTCCCGCAGGAGCCGGGCGCGCTGCGCGGCTTCCTCGACGGTGTGCTCTCCGACGGTGAGGACATCGTCGTCTTCGACTACGTGAAGAAGTCCAACCGCGAGACCGGCCCCGCTGTTATCGGCATCGACCTCGACTCACCGGACGGGCTGCCGGCCCTGCTCGCGCGGATGAAGGCCAGCGGACTGCCGATCGACCCGATTCCCTACGACAGCCCGCTGTTCACATTCCTGCACTGAGCCTGCAGTGTGCCCAGCTGGTCAGGGGTTCATCGAGTAGGCGCCCGACAGCGCCACGATCTCGTCCCAGACCCGGCCGAAGCGCGCCTCGTCGACGACGGGCTTGCGGACCGCCGACAGCGCCCACTCCTGCTGGGCGGGAGTCGAGCTGTCCTTGCCGTGCATCGCGATCGCGGCCTTGGAGAAGTCCTTCACCAGCACGCCGAAGATGGCGTCGATGATGTCGGTGTCGACGTCGAGGAGCTTGGCCTGCTCGAGGATGCCCTGGCCGTAGACGATCAGCGTGAAGATGTCGCCCAGTGCCAGCAGGAAGTCCATGTCCTTCTGCTGTACGTCGTCGGGCGCGGCGGTCAGCAGCAGCTCGGTGAACGCCTCGGCCTGCTCGGTGAAGATCGCGACGTTCGCGATGTCCTTCGCCTCGGCGTACGCCGTCCGCCAGTCGTGGAAGCGGACCTTGCCGAGCCCGCGGGTCGGTCCCTGGCGGAACAGGAAGTCGTCGTCCTTGGCGAGCTGCATGGTCGGGACCTCGGGCTGCTGCTCGGGCATGAACAGGTAGGCCGGCATGAACTTCAGCACCAGGCCCAGGTTGACCGCGACGGTGCCCTCGAGCCGGGGCAGGCAGGTGGTGTCGTACTTCGCGATGGGGATGAAGTTGTCCTTCTCGAAGCCCTTCGCGGCGACGATGTTGCCGAGCTGGATCATCACCTTCTCGCCCTCGTCGGTCACCTTCATCTTCGTGACCGGGACATAGAGCAGGTAGCGCCGGTCCTCCGGGGAGGCCGTGCGGAAGTAGTCGATGGCCCGGCCGCTGAACAGCTTCATCGCGACCAGCCGCGCGAACGAGTCGACGAACGCCTCGCGGATGTGCGGCATCTCTATGACCGGCTTGCCGTAGAGCACCCGGTTGTGGGCGTGGGTGATCGAGCCGTAGAAGCCGTGGGTGGCCAGCCCGATCGCGCCGAAGCCGAGGTTGAACTTGCCGACGTTGACCGTGTTGAGCGCGGCGCTGAAGGCCTCGTCGCCCTGGTGCAGGATGTCCTCGGCCCGGACCGGGTAGTCCTCCAGCCGGAACTCTGAGACGTAGTTCTGGTTCGGCACCACGTTCTGGACCAGGTGGTACGCCGGGTGGTTGCTGTCGGCGTAGAAGAAGACGTACTGGTCCTGCCCCTCGACGCCGTCGATCCGGCCGAACACCGACACGGTCGAGGCGACGTTGCCGTTGCCGATGTAGTACTTGCCGCCGGTGGCCAGATAGCTGCCGTCGGCCTGCGGGGCCAGCACCATGTCGCTGGAGTAGATGTCCGCGCCGTGCTCGCGCTCGGAGAGGCCGAAGGCGCCAACACCGCCGGCATCCAGCGCGGCCGCCGCCCGGGCCCTCGCGGCGTCGTTGTCGCTCTGCCAGACCGGGCCGAGGCCGAGGCAGGTCACCTGCCACGGGTACCAGTAGGACAGTCCGTAGAAGCCGAGCAGCTCCGACATCGCGGCGACCCGTGCGGTGTCCCACCGCTTGTTCGGGTCGCCGGCCGCGTCCCGCGCCGGGGTCATGAAGGTCGCGAAGAGCTTCTCCCGGGCCACGAAGTCGAGGAAGTCGGCGTACCAGACCTTGTCGTGGTAATCCGAGCAGAGCTTGGCCAGGCCCCGGTTCTCGAAGTACTCGACGGTGGCATTCAGGACCCGCTGCGTCTCATCGTCGAAGTGCGCGGGGTCGTACGCGTGCGGGTTGAGCAGCAACGAGGTGGCTGACTGAGGCATGCCCGCTAAGGTAACAGAACGCCGTTCCGTTAGGAGTGCTTCCGATGGCTGAGATCCCGGTGCCGCCGGAGTTCGCGCGCGCCCGGAGGCCCGACCAAAAGCAGGCCCGGCAGGCGCATCTGGTGAGCGTCGCCCGGGCGCTGCTGGCCGACATGACGGCGGCTCGGCTCACCCTGGGCGAGGTCGCGCAGCACGCCGGGCTGGCGAAGTCCGGAGTGCTCCGCCACGTCGGCTCGCTGGAGATGCTGCTGCTGGACTGCATGTACGACGAGCACCTGGACTGGCTGGCCGAGCTGCGCGGAGCCGCCGACGTACCGACCGACGGCGAGAGCCTGGCCCGGCTGCTGGCCGGCTCGCTTGGCCGGCGTCCGGTCCTGTGCGACCTGATCCGCACCGCGCCGACCCTGGTCGGCGAGCTCGGTCAGGAGCAGGCCGAGCGGGCGCGCGGGTACGAGGAGGAGGTCCGCGCCCAGCTCGCCGACGTGGTGTCGGCGTTCCTGACGCTGAGTGCCAAGGAGGCCGGGCTGCTGGTGGTGGCGGTGCACGCCGTCGTCGGCACCTGCTGGGCCTGGACCCGCGCCGGCGACGCCTTCCAGCTGCGGTTCGAGGCGCTGGCGACCGAGCTGCTGAAGGTCTTCCTGAGCGGGCTGGCCGGTGTGCCTTAGGCGGGTGTCGCGCTGACGTGTTGCTGGGCCCAGAAGACCAGCGGGGCGAGGAGGGCGGCGGCTTCGCGGCCGTCGTTGGTGAGGGAGTACTCCACGTGCGGGGGGACGACCGGGTGCGCGTCGCGGCGTACTAGCCCGTCTGCCTCGAGCGTCTGCAGGGTCTGGATCAGCATCTTCTCGCTCACCCCGACGATCGCCCGCTTGAGCTCGCTCCACCGCATCGTCTGATCATCGAGGGTCAGCAGCACCAGCACGCCCCACTTGCTCGTCACGTGCTCGACCAACAACCGGGTGTCCGGGCAGGCCGTGTCGAGCTGGAAGTCGCGCACCGACATGGATTTCATGGTCCCACCTTACCTCTCTGTTAGTACCCCACTTTGAAGTAGGTACTGCCGAACGGGAAGGTGCCTGCCGCGGCATGGGTTGGCACAGGTGTCCGCACCGATCCACTCCTTGGAGGAACCATGTCCATCGTCGTTACCGGAGCCACCGGGCAGCTGGGCCGTCTCGTCGTCGAAGAACTGCTGGAGTGTGGGGTCGACCCCGCCGGCATCGTCGCCACCGGCCGGTCGATCGAGAGGCTCACCGAACTCGCCGAACGAGGCGTTCGCGTTGAGCGGCTCGACTTTTCGGCGGTGCCAGAGGCCGTCGACTGGCTCGGCGACGGCGACGTCCTCCTGCTGGTGTCCGGCAGCGAGCTCGGCAGGCGCGTCGCCCAGCACGCGGCCGTGGTCGACCTCGCCGCGCGCTCCGGCGTACACCGACTGGTCTACACCAGCGCGCCGGCCGCCGACGACACCGCGCTCGTCGTGGCGCCCGAGCATGCGGCGACCGAGCGGCTGATCCGCGACAGCGGCCTGCGGTTCACGTTCCTGCGCAACGGCTGGTACACCGAGAACTACCTGACCGTCTTCGGGCAGGCCCGCGAGACCGGCGTGGTCGCGGACAGTGCCGGCGACGGCCGGGTGGCAAGCGCCCCGCGCGCGGAGTACGCCGCGGCGGCTGCCGCAGTGCTGACCGGCGACGGCCACGAGGGCGCCGTCTACGAGCTGTCCGGCGACGCCGCCTGGAGCTTCGACGAGCTGGCGCAGGAGTTCACCGAGGTGCTCGGTCGCGAGGTGACCCGGAGCCGGTTCACGCCTGAGGCACACCGAGAGGCGCTGGTCTCGCACGGCCTCGACGAGGGCACCGCCGGGTTCCTTGTTGCACTCGACCGCAACATCTCCGACGGCCTGCTCGCGGTGACGTCCGGCGAGCTGGCCAAGCTGATCGGCCGGCCGACGACGGCCTTGGCCGAGACGGTGCGCGGCTGGGCGTAACAGCGGCACCGGCACGCGCAGTACCGTCAGAGGACGACTCCGGGAAAGGAGCAGACGATGGGTCGAGTGACGGTACGCCGGCCGGTGCTGCGGATCCGCGACGGCTCGTCGTCGCAACGCCCGGACACCCTGGCCGCTGAGGAGCCGATGGAGATTCGGGTTGCGGGCCGCCCGCTCACCGTCACCATGCGTACGCCCGGCGCCGACTTCGACCTCGCCGTCGGCTTCCTGGTCAGCGAGGGTGTAGTCCACCACGCGGAGGACGTGACCGCGGTCCGCTACTGCGCGGGCGCCACCGACGATGGCGGCAACACCTACAACGTGGTCGAGGTCGGCCTCGCGCCACACGTGCCGGTGCCGGACGCCTCGCTGGAGCGGAACTTCTATACGACCTCGTCCTGCGGCGTGTGCGGCAAGGCCAGTCTGGACGCCGTCCGCACCTCAGCAGCATGGTCGGTCGCCGACGACCCCTTGCAGGTCGACGCCGAGGTGCTGGCCGCCCTGCCCGACCGGCTTCGCGACGGACAGCGGGTGTTCGACAGCACCGGTGGCCTGCACGCCGCCGCGCTGTTCTCCGCCGACGGTGAGCTGCAGTGCCTGCGTGAGGACGTCGGCCGCCACAATGCCGTCGACAAGGTCATCGGCGACGCGCTGCTGTCCGGGCGGCTGCCGCTGCGCGAGTCGATCCTGATGGTCAGTGGCCGGGCCTCGTTCGAGTTGGTGCAGAAGGCGGTGATGGCCGGCATCCCGATGCTGGCCGCCGTCTCGGCGCCGTCCTCGCTCGCGGCCGACTTGGCCGAGGAACACGGGCTGACGCTGGTCGGCTTCCTGCGCGGCCGCTCGATGAATGTGTACGCCGGCGCCCACCGCCTCCGACTGCCGACCGACCTCCCGGAACCGCACCGCGTCGACGGGTAAAGCAGCGTAACCGTCGACGTGACCGCCTGCGCTCTCCCGCGTACGCCGCTACGCCGACGCGCTCACACCACGCCGCCGGCCTGCGCCGAACTACGTGCGGCGACCGCCTCTCTGGAGCCGATTCTGGCAGCGGCTGATCTCGGAAGAGTCGTGTCCATCGGAGTTCAACCGGGACTCCTTGGAACACGGAGGCCGAAATGTCGATCATCGCCACACCCCGTCCGGAGTCCAGGACGAAGCTCGACCCGCCGGTGCGCGGCGGACCCTTCGACCGCGCCCTTGAGACTGCCGCCGCGTGGCTTGCCGCGCACAGCGTGCTTGCGCTGCGAGTCAGCCTGGGCCTGGTCATCGCCGGGTTCGGCTCGCTCAAGTTCTTCCCAGGCGCGTCGCCTGCCGAGGGGCTGGTCATGCAGACCACCGAGGCGCTGACCTTCGGGATGATCGGGGATACGACCGCGGTCGTGATCACAGCCGTCCTCGAGGTCTTCATCGGGTTCACGCTGATCACCGGTGTCGGCCTGCGGGCTGGGCTGCTGGCGACGGTCGGCTGGCTGGGCGGGATCCTGTCGCCGGTCGTGCTCTTCCCGGGCGAGATGTTCCCCGGTGGACTGCCGACGCTGGCCGCCCAGTACGTCCTCAAGGACATCATCTTGGTGGCAGCGGTCGCGGTCGTCGCGGCACAGGTGCTGGGAGCGCGGCTGGTGCGTTCATGACGCACGGCGGACAACGAAGGCCCGGGTCACTATCGACCCGGGCCTTCGTCATGTGCCCACCCACGGGCGGGCCGTGACCGTCCGTGGTCGGAGGCCGGAGTTCCGTCCGTGGTTCGACGCAGCACACCCTCCGAGCCGCGATACGTTCGTGGACGTGCACCTGGGTTCGTGGGTTCCGGTCGCCGCAGTGCCGCGACTTCTGTGTGCGCTTGCGGCAGGGCTGGCGGCCGCTGTCGCCGGCTGGCTCGCGAGCCCCGCGTACGGCGTACTCTTCGGTATCGCGACGCTGGCCACGGTCTTCGTCGTCCTCGGCTGGCTCGCGCTGTGGCCGATGGACGCGGCGGCGACGCGCGCCAACGTCGGCCGTGAGGACTTCCGGCCGCTGTTCGACGAGCTGGTCGTGGTGGCCGCGGCGCTGGGCGGCCTCGGCGGCATCGTCACCCTGCTGGTCAGCGGGGGAGCCGACGCCGGTGGCGGGCCAGCCGCGATCGCGGTGGTGGGCGTCTTCCTCGCGTGGGCCGCGCTGCACCTGATGTACGCGACCCGGTACGCGTTCGTCTACTACACCGCCGAGCCGGGCGGGATCGACTTCAACTCCGAGGACCCGCCGGCGTTCCGCGACTTCTTCTACTTCAGCTACAACCTCGGCATGACCTACCAGGTGTCGGACACCAACGTGACCAGCGCGGCCGTGCGCGCCGTCGTACTCCGGCACTGCCTGCTGTCCTATGTATTCGGCGCGGCCATCCTCGCCACCACCATCAACCTCGTTGCCGGCATCTTCACCGGCTGAGAACGGAGCGCGCCTTGCTGACCCCCGACCTCGTCGTCGATCTCGTGACCGTGGCGGAGCCCGCGGGGCTGCTTCCGGCACGGCAGCAGATGGCGCTGTCGCTGGGCTGGCACATCATCCTGGCCTGCTTCGGGGTGGCGTTCCCGGCCATGATCTTCGTGGTGCACCGGCGCGGCATCGTGCGCGACGACCCGGTCGCGCTGGAGCTGGCAAAGCGCTGGTCCAAGGTCTCCGCGGTGCTGTTCGCGATCGGTGCGGTCTCCGGGACCGTGCTCAGCTTCGAGATGGGCCTGCTCTGGCCAGGGCTGATGGGCACCTACGGCGACGTGCTCGGCCTGCCGTTCGCCTTCGAGGGGCTGTCGTTCTTCATCGAGGCGATCTTCCTGGGCATCTATCTGTACGGCTGGGGCCGGATGCCACCGCGGCTGCACCTGTTGATGCTGCTGCCGATGGCCGTGGCCGGCGTGGTCGGCACCTTCTGCGTGATCGCGGTCAACGCCTGGATGAACGCCCCCACCGGCTTCCGGCTCACCGAGAGCGGCGAGGTGGTCGACGTCCAGCCGTGGGCGGCGATGTTCAACGACCAGGTCTGGCTGCAGTTCGCGCACATGTGGGTGGGCGCCTATCTGGTGGTCGGGCTGAGCGTTGCCGGCGTGTACGCCGTCGGCATGCTGCGCGGGCGGCGCGACGAGCACCACCGGCTCGGCTTCCTGGTGCCGTTCGTCTTCGCCACGGTGGCCGCGCTCAGCCAGCCGTTCGTCGGCCACCTCCTGGGCCTGGGTCTCGGCGACCGGCAGCCGGCGAAGCTCGCGGCCTTCGAGCTCGCCGAGACCACTGAGAGCCCGTCGCCGCTGCGGATCGGCGGCTGGTACGCCGACGGCGAGGTCCACGGCACCATCGACATCCCGGTCCTCGGTTCGATCCTGGCCCAGAACTCGCTCGACAAGCCGGTGCGCGGGCTGGACACGATCCCGGAGGAGGACCACCCGCCGGTCAACATCGCGCACTGGGCGTTCCAGTCGATGGTCGGGATCGGCACCCTGCTCGCCGGAGCGGTCGCCCTGTTCTGGCTGGCCCGCTGGCGCGGCCACGACCTGCTGCGCAACCGCTGGTTCCTCAGATTCGCGGTCGCCGCCGGGCCACTCGCCGTACTCGCACTGGAGTCAGGCTGGGTGGCCACCGAGGTCGGCCGGCAGCCGTGGGTCGTCTACGGCTACCTGCGCACCGAGGACGCGGCGGGCAGCTACTCCGGCCTGTGGTGGCTGCTCGGGACGACCGTGGTCGTGTACGCCGCGATGACCGCCGGCGCGGTCGTCGTACTCAGATCGATGGCCCGGCGCTGGCGGGCCGGCGAGGCAGATCTGCCGAGCCCCTACGGGCCGGCCGAGCTGGCCAAGTCGGCGAGCACGACCGGAGGCGAACGATGAGCCTGGAGGTGATGGTCGCGGCGGCCCTCTTCGTCGGCGTGATCGCGTACGCCGTGTTCGGCGGCGCCGACTTCGGGTCCGGCTTCTTCGACCTCACCGCCGGTGGCACCCGCCGCGGCGCCGAGCTGCGCACCCTGGTCGACCACAGCATCGGCCCGGTGTGGGAGGCCAACCACGTCTGGCTGATCTATGTGCTGGTGATGTGGTGGACCGGGTTCCCGGAGGCGTTCGCGGCCGCGATGACCACGCTGGTCCTGCCGCTGCTGTTCGCGCTGTTCGGGATCGTGCTCCGTGGGGCGAGCTTCGCGTTCCGCAAGTACGCCGGCACTCTCGGCCAGGCCCGGCTGTTCGGCGTGGTGTTCGCGACGTCGTCGATCCTGACGCCGTTCTTCCTGGGTGCCGCTGCCGGCGCGATCGCGTCCGGCCGGGTGCCCGCGGAGGGGTACGGCGACCTCTGGTCATCCTGGGTCAACCCGACCTCGATCTTCGGCGGCCTGATCGCCGTCGGCACCTGCGCCTTCCTCGCCGGCACCTTCCTCACCGCCGACGCCGAGCGGAGCGGGCAGCACGGCCTCGCCGAGCTGCTGCGGGACAGGTCGCTGGTCGTCGGCGTCGTGACCGGCGTGCTGGTGTTCGCCGCGCTCGTGCCACTGCTCGACGACGCGCCGACCCTGAGCGACGGACTCACCGGCCGCGGCGCCCCGCTGATCGTGATCTCCGGCCTCACCGGAAGCGCCACGCTCGCGCTGCTGTGGCGGCGCACCTACGGTCCGGCCCGCCTCACCGCCGTCGCCGCGGTGGCGTGTGTGGTTGCGGGCTGGGGGATCGGGCAGTACCCGTGGCTGCTCGTGGACGAGCTTCGGATCGTCGACGCCGCCGGCGCCCGCGCCACCCTCCAGGCGCTGCTGATCGTGGTCGGCCTGGCCGGGGTGATCGTGCTGCCACTGCTGGCCTACCTGTACCGGCTCACCCAGTCGGAGAGCTGGTCCCAGCAGCGCTGAGGCTGAGGTCAGAGGGTCGCGATGTCGATCACGAACCGGTAGCGCACGTCCGAGGCCAGCACCCGCTCGTAGGCCTCGTTGATCTGCTCCGCGGCGATCACCTCGATCTCGGCGCCGATGCCGTGCTCGGCGCAGAAGTCGAGCATCTCCTGGGTCTCGCGGATGCCGCCGATCCCGGAGCCGGCGAGGCTGCGGCGCTGCGACAGCAGTGAGAACGCGCTGACCGGCATCGGCTCAACGGTGCCGCCGAGGTGGACCATGGTGCCGTCGGTCGCCAGCAGTCCGAGGTAGGCGTCGAGGTCGAGCGGGGAGCTGACGGTGTTGACGATCAGGTCGAACGTACCCGCCAGCTGCTGGAACGTGTCGGGGTCGCTGGTGGCGCGGTAGTCGCTCGCGCCGAGCCGCAGCCCGTCCTCGCGCTTCTTCAGCGACTGCGAGAGCACGGTGACCTCGGCGCCCATGGCCCGCGCGATCCGGACGCCGACGTGGCCCAGCCCGCCGAGGCCGACGATCCCGACCTTGCGGCCGGCACCGGCGTTCCAATGGCGGAGCGGGGAGTACAAGGTGATCCCGGCGCAGAGCAGCGGGGCGGCGACGTCCAGCTCGAGGCCCTCGGGGATCCGGACCACGAAGTCCTCGGTCACCACGATGTGGGTGGAGTAGCCGCCCTGCGTGGCCTTGCCGTCCTTGCCGATCGAGGCGTAGGTGTACGTCGCACCGGCCAGGCAGTACTGCTCCTCGCCGCGCCGGCAGTTGGCGCACTCGCGGCAGGAGTCGACCATGCAGCCGACACCGACCCGGTCGCCCACGCCGTGTGCCGAGACCGCGCTGCCGACCTCGGTGACGACACCGGCGATCTCGTGGCCGGGTACGACCGGGTAGGGCTGGCGGCCCCAGTCGCCGCGGACGGTGTGGATGTCGGAGTGGCAGATCCCGGCGTACTTGATCTCGGTCAGGACGTCGTGCGGCCCGAGATCCCGGCGCTCGATGGTGAGCGGCGCGAGCGGCTCGGTCGCGCTTTTGGCCCCGTAGGCGGAGACGGTCGGCACTGGTCCTCCTGGTGGTGGGAGCTGTCAGTCACAGCCAACCACGACCGGGAACGTCGGCACCCGGCTAGTCCGCGGCGAGCGCCTCATCCAGGGACCGCTCGTAGCGGCCGAGGTACTTCGGGTCGCTGCCGACCATCACGTCGAAGGACGCCTTGAGCGCCGCCGGCACCTCCCGGATCCGGTACGCGCGGTCCTTGCGGTCGGTGGCCGGCACGCCGACGCCGTACGTCGTGATCCCGGCGTGCTCGCACAGGAACACGGCCCGGGCCAGCGCGAAGTCCTGGGTGATGACGATCGCCTCGTCGACGCCGAAGATCCTGGCCGCCCGGATGCAGGAGTCGTTGGTGTCGAAGCCGGCGTGGTCGCCGACCACCTTGTCGGCCGGTACGCCGCGGTCGGTGAGCCAGCCGGTCATCGCCGCCACCTCGTCGTGCTCGTGAGTGCCGTGGTCGCCCGAGACCAGGATCGCGTCGACCTTGCCGGCGTCGTACAGATCCTTGGCCGCCTCCAGCCGCACCCGCAGGTAGGGCTGCGGCGTGCCGTCCGGGTAGATGCCGGCGCCGAGCACGATCGCGACCGGCGCGCTGGGCACGTCGTCTGTCGTGTGGTCGTCGCCGGCGGCCTGCACCCAGGTGTACGGCGCGATCGTCAGCGCCGTCCCGAGCAGCGCGGCGGCAACCAGGGCGCGCGCCCACCGCGTGCGGGGGAGTCGGATGGCCGGCATGCCGAAAAGCCTGACAGGCAAGGGCAAACGGCCGCCGAGTTCGCGAACGGAAAACTCGGGTGACCGACGCCGTAAGGTCGCCTACCGTTTTCTCGCGTGCTTCCTGAAAGAAGACAACGCTAATAGCCTGCATCCCGTATCCAGACGGAATGCAGGGCTGCGACCCGGCACAATGGTGGATGAGAGGAGGTGTTGATCGTGGCTCCGACGCACGTGACGCTCTACAACGCCTCCTTCGAGCCGCTCGGACGAGTTTCGTTCAAGCACGCGGTCAAGATGCTCTTCCGTGAGGTGGCCGTGGTGCACGAGCAGCTCGGCGACCGGATGATCGGCCCGCACCAGTGGCCGAAGGCCGTGCGCCTGGTTCGCTACATCAAGACCCACTGGATGTACCGCCCGGCGGGCTACTCCCGGGCCGGCGTGCTGCGTCGCGACCGGCACCGCTGCGGCTACTGCGGCAGCCAGGCCAAGACCATCGACCACATCGTGCCGCAGTCCCGCGGCGGCGGCTGGACCTGGCAGAACACCGTCGCGGCGTGTTCGGACTGCAACGGCAAGAAGGGCAATCGGACGCCGGCCGAAGCCGGCATGCGACTGCGCGAGACGCCGTACCAGCCGACGCGCGCGCAGCTCGCGGTCCTGCCCGGTTGATCCCATTTCGCCCGGCGCGCGACCGTTGCCTTCGTGGTCGTCGTTCGTTGCGTCGTTCGTGTCTGCGAGCCTTCCCGACCTCCGACAGTTCCGGCTGCACAAGGTGATCGACGACGTCGACTTCGAGGGCGAGCCCGTGCCCGGACTGCGCGGCACGTTCTACCGTCGAAGCGACGAGTCGGTCGGCGTGTACGCCCTCGCCGGCCGAGAGGTCTTCATGGCGTGGGGGTACGTCGGCGAAGAGCACTGCCGGTTCAATGCAGTACGCCGCGCGGACGGCATCTGGGACCGTCCGCGCCCGGGCTGCCCCGACATTACGGCCCTGCGGACTTCCTAGGCGGTCCGCCTGGCTGCACCCGGCGAGGCGGTCAGGCGGACCGTGAGGATCGCCGCCATCGTCACGAGCAGGGCACCGACCATGGTCGCTGCGTGAGCGGCCGGGTCCGGGAGCGGGTTGAACGCGACGATCGCGACCGGGAGCTGCACCACCGCCATCAGGGCCAGCATCAGCCCGCGGTTCTCACGTCCCCAGAGCAGGACGGTGAACAGCGGCGCGGCGACCACGGCGAGGCTCGCGGCGTCGAGGAGCATATGCAGCCAGGGGTTGCTGACCTTGTCGTGGGCGAACGCGTGAGCGGGGGTCGAGACGAGGAGGAGCAGTGTGGCCAGAGCGAGGGTTACGGCGATGCGACGCATGAGGTGATCCCTTCCGTGGCGAGCTGACTTCCGACACTCACCAGGGTAGAAGCGCAAAGGGACAAATCGGAAGGTTTAGGATGCCCTTAGCCACCCATTGGACATGCCGCGTGGCGGCTGCCAGCTCACCTGCGGCGGGTGAGGAAGACGAACTCCTTGCCCGGCCGGTCCGGAGCGTCTCGCACCTCGACCACGTCAAAGTCGTGGGTGCCTAGGTCGTGCCGCACTTCCATCTCGTCACGGAAGCGCAACGTCGAGATCGACGGCACCACGATGCCACCCAGTGTCGTCGTCGACTCGAACGTCACCAACGGCAAGGCGACCTCGGTGACGGTCCTCGAGACCGTCACGGCCGCGCCGCCCGGCGTGGTGACCACCGTCGGTGCGACGTCCCAGTGCTCCCAGTCTCGTGCCTCGGGGCGGCGGGTCTCGAACACGAACCAGCCACCGGGGCGCAGGCAGTCGCGAACCGCGCTCAGGGTGAGCGTCCAGTCCTCGTCGCTGACGAAGACCTGGGCGACGTTGCCGGTCATGACGGCGAGGTCCGCGCCGAGTCCCAGGGCCACGAGGTCGGTGGCATCACCGTGAACCCACCTCACCCCGTCCGCGTTCGGCTTCGCGCGCGCCACCTCCAGTGAGGCGCCGGCCGGATCTACGCCGACGACGGTCTTGCCCAGTCCGGCGAGACGAACTGCCAGCGAACCGGTCCCGCATCCAACATCGACGACGGTGTCGGCCGCCAGCTCCTCTGCGATCGCCACGTACGCGTCGAGATCGGAGCGGTCGCCGTCGAAGACGTCGTAGAGGACGGCCAGGCGCGGGTCCGCGAAGGCGGGATCGGGTGCACGCATGCTGCTGACGCTAGGGACGACACTGCATCCACGGCACCTCGATTTTTTGGCCGCGCGCTGATGATTGGCCGGATCGTGACCTGATTCAGGCAACCTACTGGGCATCCGCGGCGTCAACTCTGTGTACGCCTCCCAACAGCGGGGAGGGAGGCGGTAGTGTGTAAGTGCACTTGCTTACATATATATCCGAACGGGGGACCTTCACCTTGCGCAGACTCCTGCTGCTCATGGCGGCCGTGCCACTCGCGCTCGTGATCGGACTCGTACTGGTTCCTCGGGACCAGAGTCCGCAGTCAGCCGAGGTGCGGGAGCCGGTAGCGGCACGAGTCCCGCCGCAGATGGACCCGCCGGCGATCGACCGGGGGAGCGAGCCGAAGCGGCGCGGCAAGCCGAACCTCGTGTACGTGATCGCCGACGACATGCGCTGGGACGACCTGCGGTTCGCGCCGAACGTCCGGCGGCTGATCCAGGAGCGCGGCGTCTCGTTCGAGAACTCGTTCGCCAACTATCCGCTGTGCTGCCCGGCGCGCGCGACGTACTTCACGGGGCAGTACGCCCACAACCACAAGGTGCTCACCCACGAGCCGCCGTACGGCTTCGCCTCCTTCGACGACTCCAGCACCCTCGCCGGGTCGCTGGCGCGCGCCGGGTACCGCACCGGCTTCGTCGGGAAGTACCTCAACGGGTACGGCGCCCAGAACTCGCGGGTGACCGGCGAGCCGTCGTACACCTACGTCCCGAACGGCTGGACCGACTGGTACGGCGCGGTCGAGTGGCCGGGTGCGCCGTACCCCGAGGGCGACACCCTACAACTTCTTCAAGACCGCCTACAACATCAACGGCGTGCCGACCGGCGCCCGCTTCCACGGCGAGTACCAGACCGACACCCTCGGCCGGTTCGGCCGCGAGCTGGTCGGCAAGTACGCCGGGCGGAAGCCGTTCTTCCTGTACCTCTCCTTCGTCGCGCCCCACCACGGCGACCCGGACGAGGCCGACGACCCGCACCCGGTCCAGCGGGCCGACGGCAGCTGGCAGGAGTTCCCGACCACCGCTCGCCCGGACTGGGTGAAGGGCCGCTTTGACCACCTCATCCGGCACGCACCGGGCGTCCTGCCGTCCGGCGAGACCGAGGCCGACGCCACCGACAAGCCCGGCTACCTCCAGACCCGGCCGGAGCTCACCGCGGCCGAACGCGCCGCGCTGGTCGAGGTGACCCGTCAGCGGGCCGAGGCGATCTACGTCATGGACCTCCAGATCGGCCGGCTGGTGCAGCGGCTGAAGCAGACGGGGGAGTGGCGCGACACGATCTTGATGTTCACCTCCGACAACGGCTACTTCCTCGGCGAGCACCGGATCCGGCAGGGCAAGACCACGGCTCACGAACCGTCGCTGCGGGTGCCGTTCCTGATGGTCGGGCCGGGCGTCCCGAGCGGGGAGCAGCGGTTCGACCCGATCACCACCGTGGACATCACCGCGACCCTGCTCGACCTTGCCGGTGCGGCAGCCGACCCGCCGGCGGCGCCCGACGGCGTGAGCGTGGTGCCGTCGTTGGACCACGGCGACCAGGGCTGGGACCGGCCGGTGCTGAACGAGGCACTCCTGCGCTTCATGACACCCAGCGAGCCCGGCTTCGACGAGCGCGGCTCGATCGGCATCCGCACCAGCCGCTGGTCGATGATCCGCTACGCCAACGGCGCCGGCGAGCTCTACGACCTGCGCACAGATCCCAGCCAGCTGACCAACCTCTTCCGGGTCAAGCAGTACGCCGACGTGCGGGCCGCGCTGACCAAGGTCTGGTGGCAGGTCAAGGACTGCCAGGGCGCGGCCTGCCGCACGGCCGTACTCCCGCCGTCGCTGCGCGCGACCCCAGAAGAGGCGGCCGACGACTACCGGACCTGGGCCGGCGGCGTGCGTGGGGGCAACTCTCCCGTTGTCACCCGCTAGAGTGAACACGTTCCGCCGCCGATTGAAAGACAACAACCCGCAGCCCCATGGACGGCCCTCAAAGTCCCACGCTCTCTGATGGAGAGCGCCAATGACCGAATGGATCCTTCTCGGGATCTCACTTCTACTTGTGCTCGCATGCGGTCTCTTCGTCGCCGCTGAGTTCGCCTTCGTCACCGTCGACCGCGGTGCCGTCGACCGCGAGGCCGCGCAGGGCGACGCCCGCGCCCGCGGCGTACAGCGTGCCCTGCGCAGCCTCTCGACCCAGCTCTCCGGCGCCCAGGTCGGGATCACGGTCACCAATCTGGCCATCGGCTTCCTGTCCGAGCCGGCGATCGCCCGACTCGTGGACGGTCCGCTCGAGGCGGCAGGCATGCCGTCGAGCGCCGTACATCCGGTGGCGATCGGGATCGCGCTGGCGCTCAGCACGGCGCTGACGATGATCTTCGGGGAGCTCGTCCCCAAGAACCTCGCGATCGCGCGCCCGATGCAGACCGCCAAGGCGACCCAGGGCTTCCAGCGCGGCTTCACGACCGCGAACGCCTGGCCGATCCGGCTTCTCAACGGCTCGGCGAACGCGTTGGTGCGCCGGTTCGGGATCGAGCCTCAGGAGGAGCTGCGGTCGGCCCGCAGCTCGGCCGAGCTGGCGTCGCTGATCCAGCGGTCCGCAGACCAGGGGACGCTGGACCAGGAGACCGCCGAGCTGATGGAGCGGTCGGTGCAGTTCGGCACCCGGACCGCCGGCGAGATCATGACCCCACGGGTGCGCACCCACACGCTGGAGACCAACGACCGGGCCAGCGCGGTCATCGAGCTGGCGCAGGGCACGGGCCACTCCCGCTTCCCGGTGCTGGCCGCCGACGACAGCGTGGTCGGCACCATCCACGTCAAGCACGCGGTCGCGCTGCCTATGCGCGAACGCGCCACCACGAAGGTCAAGCACATCATGGTCGCGCCGATCGAGGTGCCGGACTCGCTGCGGCTGGACCCGCTGCTGGAACTGCTGCGCGACGACGGCTTCCAGATGGCGGTCGTGCTCGACGAGTACGGCGGTCACGCGGGCATCGTGACCCTCGAGGACGTGGTCGAGGAGATCGTCGGCGACATCTCCGACGAGCACGACCCGCTCGGTGCCCGGGCGCGGCACCGGCGCGACGGCAGCTGGTCGCTGTCCGGTCTGCTGCGGCCCGACGAGGTCGAGGACATGACCGAGGTGACGCTGCCCGACCACGAGGACTACGACACCATCGCCGGGCTGGTGGTGCGCGAGCTCGGCCGGATCCCGGTCGCCGGCGACGTCGTCGAGATCCAGCTCCCGCTGACCGTGGACATCGAGGACGACGAGCCGACGCCGCGCACCGCCGTACTCACCGTCGAGCACATGGACGGCCGCCGGGTGGACCGGGTCGGGCTGCAGGTGCGGGTCGACGAGGCGGAGTCATGAGCACTACGACCGCCCTCATCATCGCCGTCACCCTGCTCGTCCTGAACGCGTTCTTCGTCGGCGCCGAGTTCGCGCTGATCTCGGCCCGGCGCAGCCAGATCGAGCCCCGCGCGCAGGCGGGCTCGTCGATGGCCCGCACCACGCTGTGGGCGATGGAGAACGTCTCGCTGGTGATGGCCGGCGCGCAGCTGGGGATCACGATCTGCTCGCTCGGTCTCGGTGCAGTGGGGGAGCCAGCGGTGGCGCACCTGCTCGAGCCGGTCTTCCATGCCGCGCACCTGCCCGACGCGATGCTGCACCCGGTCGCGTTCGTGGTGGCGCTGGCGATCGTGGTGTACCTCCACGTCGTGCTGGGCGAGATGGTGCCGAAGAACATCGCCCTGGCCGGTCCCGAGCGGGCCGCGCTGACCCTCGGCCCGCCGATGGTCGCGATGGTGACGATGCTGCGCCCGCTGGTCGTCGTCCTCAACGCGATCGCGAACGCGACGCTGCGGCTGTTGCGGGTCGAGCCGAAGGACGAGGTGAGCTCGGCGTACACCCGCGAGGAGGTGGCCGCGCTGGTAGAGCAGTCGCGCGGCGAAGGTCTCCTTGCGGCCGACGAGTACTCGCGGCTCGCGGGTGCGCTCGGGTTCACCGAGAAGACGGTCGCGTCGGTGCTGATGCCGCTCGACAGCCTGGCGACGGTACGCCGCGGCTCGAGCGGCGCCGACGTCGAGGAGCTGTGCGCGGCCACGGGCTTCAGCCGGTTCCCGGTCGCCGCCGAGGACGGCGAGCTGCTCGGCTACCTGCACATCAAGGACGTGCTGGAGACCGACGAGGGCCGCCGCAACCGGGTGATCAACGACAAGTGGGTGCGGCCGTTCGCCGGTGTCCGCGCCGGCGACGCGCTGCACGACGCACTCGAGACGCTGCAGCGCCGCGGGGCCCACCTGGCCCGGGTCGTCGACGACGACGGTGATCTCCTCGGGCTCGCCACCCTGGAGGACGTCCTCGAGGAGCTGGTCGGCGAGATCCGCGACGCGGCCCACCCTGGCTAGGTACAGCTGGGTGGTCCATGCCTCTCCCGGGCCGAAGGCCGGTTATCGTGTGCACCACCAAGTAGCTGCCGAACAGCCCCACCGACGACACCGAACAAGCAGGAAGTGACTGTGCCCGACCACTCCGAGCGCACGCAGCGCGTGTGGACGGTGCCGAACCTCATCAGCATGGTGAGGCTTGCTGGTGTGCCCGTGTTCCTGTGGCTGGTGCTGGGGCCGGAGGAGGACGCCTGGGCGCTCGGGCTGCTGATGGTCGCCGGGATCACCGACTTCCTGGACGGCTACCTGGCCCGCAAGCTCGACCAGCGCTCGAACCTCGGGGAGATCCTCGACCCGGTGGCCGACCGGCTGTACATCCTCGCCGTGGTCGTCGGCCTCGCGCTGCGCGACATCATCCCGTGGTGGGTGGCGGTGGTGCTGCCGCTGCGCGACCTCTTCCTATGGGGCTTGGTGCCGTTCCTGCGGATGCGCGGCTACAGCGCTCTCCCGGTGCACTTCCTCGGCAAGGCTGCGACCTTCAACCTCCTCTACGCATTCCCGCTGCTGCTGCTCGGTGACGGCGAGGGCGTGGTCGCGACCCTGGCCAAGGTCTTCGGCTGGGCGTTCGCGTTCTGGGGGATCGGGCTGTACTGGTGGGCAGGACTGCTGTATGCGTGGCAGGTCCGAAAGCTCCTCGCCGACACCGACCGAAGGGCGGCCCACTCATGACGTCTGCCCGTCCCGGCATGGACAGCGACCTGCCCGAGCACGTCACCCGGCCGCTGCTTGAGCGGATCACCGAGGAGTCGCTGGACAAGGACTACCAGCTGGCCGCAGCTCGCAACGGTGGCGGCACCACGGGGTCGGGAAGCACGAAGGTCATGACCGCGATCGTGGCGGCCGTGATCGCGATCTTGGTGATGACCGCCGCCGCCCAGACCTCCCGGCAGGCCGAGGCGACCGCCGACGACCGGGCCAGCCTGATCTCCCAGATCAACGACCGCCGCGACGACCTCGACGTACAGCAGGACAAGCGCGGCGACCTGCTCGACGAGACGACCGCGCTCGAGGAGCGCGCTTCCGATGCCGAGCAGCGCGAGCAGACCGCGTCCGACGAGGTGCTCCGGCTGAAGGCCCTGACCGGGTACGTCGCGGTGCGCGGCCCGGGGGTGCGAGTCGAGGTCGACGACGCACCGAACGGAACCCTTCGGGAGTCGGTGCAGGCCGAGGACCTCGCGATCCTGGTCGACGGGCTGTGGAATGCTGGGGCAGAGGCGATCTCGATCAATGGGGAGCGGCTGACGGTGTTGTCGGCGATCGGCAACTCGTCCCGCGCGATCGTGGTCAACAGCCGGCCGCTGACGCCGCCGTACACAATCCTGGCGATCGGCGACAAGCAGACGATGCAGGCGCGGTTCGCGCAGAGCACGCACGGCCAGCAGTGGAGCGTCTGGGCGGCGCAGCTCGGCTTCGTGTTCAGCATGGAGAACGAGGACGAGTTGCGGGTGCCCGGCGAGTCGTTGACTACGCTGCGTTCAGCCGTGGCTCTCGGGACAGACGGAAACAAGCCACAACAGGAGGTCGCACCGTGATTGCAGCAATCGGGCTGCTGGGGGGAATCATTCTCGGGTTGATCCTTCAGCCTGAGGTGCCACAGGGATTCGAGCCCTACCTTCCCATTGCGGTGGTGGCCGCACTCGACGCGGTCTTCGGCGCGCTGCGCGCCTATCTGGACGGGATCTTCGACGACAAGGTCTTCATGGTGTCGTTCCTCAGCAACGTGATCATCGCGGCCGCCATCGTCTACCTGGGCGACAAGCTCGGCGTCGGTGGGCAGCTGTCGACAGGCGTCATCGTCGTCCTCGGGATCCGGATCTTCAGCAACGTCGCCGCGATTCGCCGGCACCTGTTCAATGCGTAGGTCGAAGCGGGCGTCCAAGGCGACGCCGAAGCCGAAGACCGACGGGGCCGCCGCCTCATCGGACAGCGACGTTGCCTCCGACCTGCCGGTCGAGACAGAGAACGCCGTCGCTCGCTGGTCCCGCCCGACGCCGACCGTTGCTCCGGAGGACGTCGAGTCTGACGAGGCGGAGGACTCGACGACCGAGGTCGAGGTCGTCCCCGGGGAAGCTGTGGAGACCGCCACCGAGCCGGTCAAGGGCGCCAAGCCCGAGCCGGAACCTGAGCCGGAGCCCGAACCGGAGCCCGAGCCGGAGCCGGAGCCCGAGCCGGAGCCCGAACCGGAGCCGGAAGCTGAGCCGGAAGCTGAGCCGGAACCTGAGCCGGAGCCGGAGCCGGAGCCGGAGCCGGAGCCCGAGCCGGAATCTGAGCCCGAGCCGGAGCCGGAGCCGGAACCGGAGCCCGAACCGGAGCCCGAACCGGAGCCCGAGCCCGAACCGGGGCCGGAGCCGGAACCGGAGCCGGAGCCGGAACCGGAGCCCGAGCCGGAACCGGAGCCCGAACCGGAACCGGAGCCCGAACCTGAGCCCGAGCCCGAGCCCGAACCGGAGCCCGAGCCCGAACCGGAACCTGAACCCGAACCGGAGCCCGAGCCCGAACCGGAACCTGAACCCGAGCCCGAACCCGAGCCGGAACCCGAGCCGGAACCCGTTGCTAAGGCATCCGAGGCCGAGGTGCTCGAGGTCGGTGAGGCGCCCGCTACGGCGACGCCGAAGGAGGACGGTCTGACCGGCCGCCGCCGGCTCGTCCAGGCGCTGGTGAAGCCGTCCAGGTCCCAGCTCGGCGTTGGCGTGCTGCTCGCGGTGGTGGGCTTCGCCGCCGTCACCCAGGTGCGGTCCAACGAGCAGGACGACAGCTATGCCGGCGCGCGCGAGCAGGACCTCGTGGACGTGCTGAGCGCGCTGTCCGGCGCGTCGCAGCGGACCCGTTCGGAGATCGAGCGCCTGGAGCAGTCCAAGCGCGAGCTGCAGGCAGACACCTCGAACAGCCGGGCCGCGCTGGAGCAGGCCCAGGAACAGGCCGAGGCACTCCGGATCCTTGCCGGGACGGTGCCGGTCACCGGACCGGGGCTGCGGGTGACGATCACCGACCCGAACGGCGCCGTCGACCTCGACATCCTGCTCGACACGATTCAGGAGCTGCGCACCGCCGGTGCCGAGGCGATGGAGTTCAACGACGAGGTGCGGCTGGTGGCCCAGACCGCGCTTGAGGACGGCATCGGCGGGATCATCGTCGACGGCAAGACGGTCACCGCGCCGTACGTCATCGACGTGATCGGCGAGCCGCACACGCTCGAAGGCGCACTGACCTTCCCCGACGGGCCGAAGGTCTCGGTGCAGGAGGACGGTGGCGAGCTGATCTCCACCGAGCACGAACGGCTCGACATCGAATCCGTCGTCGAGCAACGTGACACCGAGCACGCGGACCCGGACGGGCCGGAGTAGCCTGCATCCGACCACCTGTGAAGCGATGGAGGAAAGCGTGTACCCCGAAGACCTGAAGTACACCAAGGAGCACGAGTGGATCCGGGTTCCTGGCGACAGCGAGGGCTCGATCCGGATCGGGATCACGGACTTCGCGCAGGACGCCCTAGGCGACATCGTGTACGTCGCGCTGCCGGAGGTCGGTGAAGAGGTCGAGGCCAACGCCGCGTGCGGCGAGCTCGAGTCGACCAAGTCGGTCAACGACGTCTACGCGCCCGTCGCCGGCAAGGTGGTCGCCCGCAACGAGGCGCTCGACGCGACGCCCGAGCTGGTCAACCAGGATCCCTACCAAGGCGGCTGGCTGTTCGAGCTGGTCCCGACGACCCCGGCCGACGTGGACGCGCTGCTCGACGCCGCCGCGTACGAAGCCGGCTTGACCTCCTAAGCCCCGATCGGCCTTAACCTCCCGGTTCCTTTCGGTTCCGTCCAGTACTTTCTTGATCCGAGTCACCCTGCTGATAGGTTCGGGCACATCAGTCTCGACCTGTCCTTGAGGGTTAGGTCGCTACCCACGCGAGACTCTGGCGGAGGATGACATGCCGTTCTGCACGAACTGCGGGAAGCAGAATCCCGAGGATGCTCGGTTCTGCTCGCAGTGCGGCCATCGCCTGGTCTCCGAGGGTGCGGCCGAGGGTGAGCCGCTGAACGAGATCACGGCGACGCATTCGTTCGGCGGACCCCCGGAGAAGGCCGAGCCGCTCGACCGGCACCTCAACCCGGCCGACTCCGCGGCCGTCGATGCGCTGCCTGCCGGCCACGCCCTGCTGGTCGTGCAGCGCGGTCCCGGCGCCGGGTCGCGGTTCCTGCTCGACACCGACCTGGTCACCGCGGGCCGGCACCCGGAGAGCGAGATCTTCCTCGACGACGTGACCGTCTCCCGCCGGCACGCCGAGTTCCGGCGTACCGCCACCGGCTTCACGGTCAGCGACGTCGGCAGCCTCAACGGCACCTACGTCAACCGCGACCGGATCGACGAGGTGGCCCTCCAGGAGGGTGACGAGGTGCAGATCGGCAAGTACCGCCTGGTCTTCTTCGCCAGCCACGCGAGCCAGATCGGCTGAGCCGTGCAGCCCGCAGCGTCACCGCGGCCGCGGATGAACATCGGCCAGGTGTTGGATCTGCTGCGCTCGGAGTTTCCCGGTGTGTCGATCCCGAAGATCCGGTTCCTGGAGGACAAGGGGCTGATCTCGCCGGAGCGAACGCCGGCGGGCTACCGGAAGTTCTCGTCCGCCGACATTCAGCGGCTCCGCTACATCCTCACCATGCAGCGCGACCACTACCTGCCGCTGAAGGTGATCGGCCAGCACCTGGACGCGATGGACCGCGGCCTCGAGCCGCCGCCCATCGAGTCGGTGGTGCCGACGGTGCCGAAGGTCGCGCTGGCCAGCGACGGGCTGCCGAGTGCGTCGTCGTTCACCAACCGGTCGGACCTGCGGCTGTCTCGCAAGGAGCTGCTGAAGACCGCCGAGGTGTCCGAGGAGCTGCTGGCGCAGCTGGAGAACTTCGGGCTGGTGCGCAGCAGCCACACCGGCCACTACGACAGCGAGGCGCTAGTGGTCGCGAAGACCGCCTCCGAGCTGGCCGACTTCGGCTTCGAGCCGCGCCACCTGCGCGCCTTCAAGACCGCCGCTGACCGGGAGGTCGGGCTGGTCGAGCAGGTGGTGGCACCCCTGAAGCGAGGGCGGGACACCTCCGCCCAGGCCCGTGCCGAGGACGCGGTGGGGGAGATCGCGGCCCTGTCGGTCCGGTTGCATGCCACCTTGGTGAAGATCGGCTTACGAGGTTCCTGACCGAGGGGCGAGTTGTTCAACTCGACCTGCCACCCCGTGTTCTTGCTCGGAGTAGGGTGAAGAGGTGCGCGAAGTCGACGTCATCGGAGTCCGGGTCGAGATGCCCTCGAACCAGCCGATCGTGCTGCTCCGAGAGGTGTCCGGCGAGCGCTACCTGCCGATCTGGATCGGCGCGGTCGAGGCGACCGCCATCGCGTTCGCCCAGCAGGGCGTCGTACCCCCGCGGCCGCTGACCCACGACCTGATGCGCGACGTGCTCGAGGCCACCGGCAACGAGCTCACCGAGGTCCAGATCACCGACATGAAGGACGGCGTCTTCTACGCCAACCTGGTGTTCGGCTCGGGGGTGGAGGTCAGTGCCCGGCCGTCCGACTCGATCGCGCTGGCGCTGCGGACCGGCACCAAGATCATGTGTGCCGAGGAGGTGCTCGACGAGGCCGGTCTGGCCGTCCCGGCCGAGCAGGAGGACGAGGTCGAGAAGTTCCGCGAGTTCCTCGACCAGGTCACTCCGGAGGACTTCGAGTCGCACTAACCCTCTACTTGAGGTTGATGGTTGCGACACACCAGCGCGGCGCGTGGACATCGTCAAGGGACCGGCCTACCTTGGAGTGTCTCTGTTGTAACTCCAACGTTGTGGTTGCCGTTCGTCGTGTACGCCGGTCGCCCGACACCTTCCCCCTCGGAGTTACGCTGAACGGAGTATCCGACGGAGGGTTCCACGTGGGTGTGAACGAGAACGGTCAGCCGGAGGCCGGCGAAGAGGTCGCCGAGGCCGCGGTGCAGGCTGACGAGCAGGGTCTTCTGTTCACCGACGACGTGTCACCGCTGCCCAGCGACTCCGGCTACCGAGGGCCTACCGCCTGCAACGCTGCCGGCATCACCTACCGCCAGCTCGACTACTGGGCCCGGACCGGCCTGGTCGAGCCGACCGTGCGCGGCGCCTCCGGGTCCGGCTCGCAGCGGCTCTACTCCTTCCGCGACATCCTGATCCTCAAGGTCATCAAGCGCCTGCTGGACGCCGGCATCTCGCTGCAGCAGATCCGCACCGCCGTCCAGCACCTCCGCGACCGCGGCACCGACGACCTGACCCGCGTCACGCTGATGAGCGACGGCGCGTCTGTCTACGAGTGCACCAGCAACGACGAGGTCATCGACCTGCTGCAGGGCGGTCAGGGCGTGTTCGGCATCGCGATCGGCGGCGTCTGGCGCGAGATCGAGGGCACCCTCGCCGAGCTCCCGAGCGAGAAGGCCGACCAGGCGGATGCAGAGCCGGCCGCCGACGAGCTCGCCGCGCGTCGCGCGCGCAAGATCGGGTAACTCCCACCGCCCGTTGTAGAGTTGACCCGCTGACTTATCCCGCACGGGAGAGTCTTCGCTCGGTTCCAGCGCAGCCTGGAGCCGGGATCGGAGCGCCGAAGGGGCAAATCCTCCCCGGAACCTCTCAGGCGCCAGGACCGTGCGGGTCAGGCAACTCTGGAGGCCGTGTCGTGTGACCGGCAGGGCTGACAGAGGGGGAGGCGACCCGAACGACCATTCGAGGAGCCACCCCAGTGACCGATCTTCAGTCTGATCAGCAGAGCCACCCGAGCCTCTCCGAGCTTGACGCCGCACAGCGGTTCGTCGACCGGCACATCGGGCCCAGCGAGACCGACGTGTCCGCGATGCTGAACCACCTCGGCTACGGCACTCTCGACGAGCTGATGTCGGCCGCCGTGCCCGGTGGGATCCGATCGGCCGCCGCGCTCAACCTTCCTGCCGCGGTCAGCGAGGACGCCGCCGCCCGCGAGCTGCGCAAGCTCGCCTCCGCGAACCGGCTGGCCGAGCCGATGATCGGGCTCGGCTACCACGCCACGATCACGCCGCCCGTGATCCGCCGCAACGTGCTCGAGGACCCGAGCTGGTACACCGCGTACACGCCGTACCAGCCGGAGATCTCGCAGGGCCGGCTGGAGGCGCTGCTGAACTTCCAGACCGTGATCGGTGACCTCACCGGGCTGCCGACCGCCAACGCCTCGCTGCTCGACGAGGCCACCGCCGTGGCCGAGGCGATGACCCTGGTACGGCGCGCCAACCGCAAGGCGTCCGGGCCCTTCGTCGTGGACGCCGACGCGCTGCCGCAGACCATCGACGTGGTCCGCACCCGAGCCGCCGCCATGGGCATCGAGGTCGTTGTCGCCGACCTGGCCGACGGCCTGCCGGCCGGCGAGCTGTGCGGCGTGCTGGTGCAGTACCCCGGCGCCTCGGGCCGGATCTTCGACCCGCGTGAGGTGATCGACGCCGCGCACGAGCGGAACGCGCTCGCCGTGGTCGCCGCCGACCTGCTCGCGCTCACCCTGCTGGAGTCGCCCGGCACTCTCGGCGCCGACGTCGCGGTTGGTTCGTCGCAGCGGTTCGGCGTCCCGCTCTTCTACGGCGGCCCGCATGCCGGCTACATGGCCGTCGCCGCCGGCCTCGAGCGGCACCTGCCCGGCCGGCTGGTCGGAGTGTCGGTCGACGCGGAGGGCCGCCCGGCGTACCGGCTCGCGCTGCAGACCCGTGAGCAGCACATCCGCCGCGACAAGGCCACGTCCAACATCTGTACCGCCCAGGTGCTGCTCGCCGTCGTCGCTTCGATGTACGCCGTGTACCACGGCCCGGCGGGCCTGAAGGCGATCGCGCAGCGCACCCACCGGTATGCCGCGGTGCTGGCCAAGGTGCTCGCCGACGCCGGCTTCGGCGTCGAGAACGCCGAGTTCTTCGACACCCTCACCGTCGCGGTGCCGGGCCGGGCGGCCAACGTCGTCGCCCAGGCCCGCAGCCTCGGGCTGCACCTGCGGCTGGTCGACGCGGACCGGGTCGGCGTGTCCACCTCGGAGTGCACCACCCACTCGACGCTGAGCAGCGTGCTCCGCGCGTTCGGCGTGAGCGGGGATATGCACGGCACCGACCGGGCCGCCGCCGACGCGCTCCCGGACGGGCTGCGCCGGACCACGTCGTACCTCACCCACGAGGTGTTCTCGGCCCACCACAGCGAGACCGCGATGCTGCGCTACCTGCGCAAGCTCTCGGCCCGCGACTACGCGCTCGACCGCGGCATGATCCCGCTCGGCTCCTGCACGATGAAGCTCAACGCGACCACCGAGATGGAGCCGGTGAGCCTGCCGGGCTTCGCCGACCTGCACCCGTTCGCGCCGGCCGAGGACGCCACCGGCTACCGCGAGCTGGTCGAGCAGCTCGAGGCCTGGCTGGCCGAGGTGACCGGCTACGACCAGGTCTCGATCCAGCCGAACGCCGGCTCCCAGGGCGAGCTGGCCGGGCTGCTCGCGATCCGCGGCTACCACCGGGCGAACGGCGAGGAGGCGCGCGACGTCTGCTTGATCCCGTCGTCGGCCCACGGCACCAACGCCGCCTCGGCGGTGATGGCCGGCATGCGGGTGGTCGTGGTGAAGGCGGCCGCGGACGGCTCGATCGACCTCGACGACCTGCGCGCGCAGTGCGACGCGCACGCCGACGACCTGGCCGCGATCATGGTGACCTACCCGTCCACGCACGGCGCCTACGAGGACACCATCACCGACCTGTGCAAGATCGTCCATGACCACGGCGGCCAGGTGTACGTCGATGGCGCCAACCTGAACGCGCTGCTCGGCTACGCCAAGCCGGGTGAGTTCGGCGGCGACGTCTCGCACCTCAACCTGCACAAGACGTTCTGCATCCCGCACGGCGGTGGCGGCCCGGGCGTCGGTCCGGTGGCGGTGCGCGCCCACCTGGCGCCGTACCTCCCGTCGCACCCGCTGCACCCGGATGCCGCGAAGCGCGAGGGCATCGGCTCGATCAGCGCCGCGCCGTACGGCTCGGCCGGGATTCTGCCGATCTCCTGGGCCTACATCCGGCTGATGGGTGCCGCGGGCCTTACCAAGGCGACCGCGGTCGCCGTACTGTCGGCCAACTACATCGCGGCCCGGCTCGGCGAGCACTACCCGGTGCTCTACAAGGGACACGGCGGGCTGGTCGCCCACGAGTGCATCCTGGACCTGCGCGGGCTCACCAAGGAGACCGGGGTCAGCGTCGACGACGTCGCGAAGCGGCTGGTCGACTACGGGTTCCACGCGCCGACGATGTCGTTCCCGGTGGCCGGCACCCTGATGGTGGAGCCGACCGAGTCCGAGGACCTCGCGGAGATCGACCGGTTCTGCGACGCGATGATCGCGATCCGCGGGGAGATCGCCAAGGTCGCCGCGGGGGAGTGGACCCCCGAGAACTCGCCGCTGCGCGGCGCGCCGCACACCTCGCGGGCGCTGGTCGGCGAGTGGGACCGCGCGTACTCCCGCGAGGTGGCGGTGTTCCCGACCGGCATCGACCCCGACAAGTACTGGCCGCCGGTGGCCCGGATCGACCAGGCGTACGGCGACCGCAACCTGGTCTGCGCCTGCCCCTCGCCGGAGGCCTTCGAGTAATTTGGCCTCCGCTTCGCTCCGGCGTGTCCGGCGCGCCGCATGGTCCCGGCTTCTCGACTCGCTCGCTGCGCTCGCTTCGCTCGTCAGTCCAGCCGGGACCGCGCGCCGGACGCTTTACTGGAGGGTCATCCTCGGCTCGCCGTTGAGCAGTCCGTCGGCGCCCCGCACGCAGGTACCGGACCTGGGGGCGCCACCACTCCAGGCCTGGCGGACGCAGCTGCGCATGGCCAGCTGACCCCAGTAGTTCGGGTGCAGGGACTCCTGGATGTAGTAGTTGCCCGTCGCGGTCACCGTGCGGATCGTGTTCACCCACTCGGTCTTGTCAACCGCGCCACTGTTGGTCCAGTGCGAGAGGCCCTTCTCCTCGTACAGCCCGACGGTGGTCTCGCAGAGACGACGACCGTTGAACGCGGTGCTCAGGTTGAGGGTCTCGACGTTGGTCAGCCCGGACTCGGTGATCGCCTGGTTCACGGTGGCGTTGATCCGCGGCAGCAGCGCGTTGTTGGCGTAGTCCGCGTCGGCGTTCCAGAAGCCGCAGCCGCCGGTGCTCTGCCGGGTATAGCCGGACTGCGGGTAGCGGAGCCCCGAGCCGTTGGGCAGCGGAGACGCGTAGTTCTGCACCAGCAGCGTCCAGTCGGTGTCGTCGTAGTTGGCGTTGCGCATCGCGGTGCGGATGTTCTTGAACGCGTTGGCGATCCGGGTGCGGTTGGTGTTCTGGGTGCTGGTCGACATCGCGTTGACCACGATCGAGTCGTCCTTGCAGTAGTCCGGCCACCACGACGGCGAGGCCAGGAAGTTGGTCACGCATTGCTGGACGATGCCGGCGAAGTTGAAGTCGTTACCGCCGATGGAGACCACGACCATCTCGACGTTGTGGGTGCTCGCGAAGCTCTGGAGCATCTTCGCCTGGCCCACCTTGCCCGCGCCGTCGTCATAGAAGTCCAGGCCGGGCTTGAAGTTCGAACCACCGGCGTCGGTGGCGGTCTTGGCGCCCGAACAGGCAAGGTTGTGGCCGTTGACCCCGCCTCCGATGTAGACCTCGGCCGACTCCGAGCGGTGACAACGGTTGATCTGCTCGCCGGTGTTGGCTGCGTTGTCCCAGTAGGTGTCGTTGCCGGTGGCATCGTGGATCGACTCACCGTTGTTGGTGTTGCCGGCCCAGCGGCCGGCCTCACCGGAGATGTAGGAGTCGCCGAGGGAGACCACCCACGGCGTACCGACGCCGGGGCCGTCGGCCTGTGCGGGCTGGGCGGTCGCGAGGAGCCCGGCAAGGAGGGCGCCGGCCCCGGCGACGGCGAGGACGAGGTGGCGGGTGCGAGTGAGCGGCATGGCCAGATAGTGACTGCCGTCACGCCCGTTGGGAAGAGGCAACGTGACATTTAACTGGATGTGTCACATCGCGAGTGGCGGGCGCTAGCGTTGGCAGGTGCGCCTTCCACCCGAGCCCGTCGCCCCTGTCACCCGCCGCCGGCTGCTGGCCGCGCTGGCCGAGATCCAGAGCGAGGGCCGGGTTCCGTCGGTGGTCGCCGGCGTGGTGCGCGACGGTGAGCTCGCCTGGTCGGCCGGGTACGGCGACGTGCCCGGCGACCCCGCGGACACCCAGTACAAGATCGGCTCGATCACCAAGACCCTGACCGCGGTGCTGGTCCTGCAGCTGGTGGGCGAGGGCAGGCTGAGCCTGGACGACCAGGCCTCCTCGGTGCTCGGAGAGGTCGGGTACGCCGACCGGACCATCCGCAACCTACTGGCCCACAACGCCGGCCTGCAGGCCGAGCCGAACGGGCCCTGGTGGGAGCGCTCCGACGTGGCCGACGCCAACGCCGACTTCGCCGCGCTGGCCGCGGTCAACGACGGCAGCGAGGCCGCCCACCCGGTGCTGCGCACCTTCCACTACTCCAATCTCGCCTACGGGCTGCTCGGCGAGGTCGTGGCCCGGCTGCGGGGCGAGCCGTGGTGGACCTGCGTGGAGGAGCGGATCCTCGGGCCGCTGGGCATGACCCGGACGTCGTACCAGGCTGAGGGTGTGCACGCCCAGGGCTACAGCGTCCATCCCTACGCGCGCACGCTCGTCGAGGAGCCGCACCCGGACACCGGCGCGATGGCCCCGGCGGGCCAGCTGTGGAGCACGGTCACCGACCTGGCGACGTACACCCGCTTCCTGCTCGACGGCCACCCCGCCGTGCTCAGCAAGGCCGCGCTGGAGGAGGCCTACATCCCGCAGTCCGGTGAGCTGGCGAGCGGCGTCGGCTATGCACACGGCCTCGGCTTCCAGCTGTACGCCGGCGGCTCGGGCACGCTGGTCGGCCACACCGGCTCGATGCCCGGCTTCGTGGCGACCTGCTTCGTCGACCGCAAGCGGAGGACCGGCGTGGTGGCGATGAGCAACGCCACCAGCGGGATGAAGGCGGTGGTGATCGCGACCCGGCTGCTCGACGTGCTCGAGGCGTCGGAGCCGACGGTGGTGGCGCCGTGGACGCCGGTCACGTCGGTGCCAGCGGCCTTCGCCGACCTGCTCGGCGTCTGGCACTGGGGGATGACGCCGTACGTGTTCGAGCTCGACGGCGAGGCGCTCGTGGCTCGCAAGAACGGTGTGGTCGTCTACCGGTTCGCCGACGTCGACGGCCGGGTGGTCGGCACCTCCGGTCATCACCACGGCGAGGAGCTGCGGGTCGTGCGCAACCAGGACGGGTCGGTCAACCACCTGGACCTGCGGACCTTCATCTTCACGAGGTCGCCGTACGATCCGGAGGCGCCGATCCCAGGAGGGCAGCCGCGCCCTTGACGAGCGGCGCTATCTATGGGCGCAATGGAATGTCGGATTTGCGCATAATGCCCTGAAGGGCTGGTCTCGGGATGACCCTGTCCAAGTTCGCTCGATGGCTCGCCGTCGCGTTCACCGTGATCGCGGTGGTGGCCGCGCCCAGTCAGCTCAGCGCCGACGAGCCGGACTCGTCGAGCGCGCGGCCTGCCGGACAGACCGAACTGACGATCTGGACGCCCGCGCCCGGTCGCCGGCTGTCCGATCCGCGCGGCACGGCGCTGGTCCGGAAGGGCCGCGCCGGCACCGCGTGCACGGTCAGCGGCGCGTACGCGCTCTATCGCTACTGCCCACCGAACGTCTACCGCTGGTCGGGTGGACCGAACCCGCGGGTCTACTTCCTGGACCACACGCGCTCCTCGTGGCAGGTCAAGGCCTCGGTCCGGAAGTGGAACGAGTCGAGCTCGGTGGTCGCGGCGTACCGCCGGCACACCGCTGGCTGTCCGGCCGTCAACCGCTGCGTCAACGTGTACGGCGGCAACTACGGCCCCACCGGCTGGGCGGCGCGCACCGACCTCCGCTTCTACGGGTCGTGGATCGTGTCGGCGACCGTCTCGCTCAACGACTACTACGCCACCGACGCGACCGACCGCCGGGCGACCAGCTGCCACGAGACGGGTCACGCCCTCGGCCTGGACCACAACGCCTACCGGAGCAGCTGCATGTTCTGGCAGGTCGACGGGCACGTCACGCCGTACCCGGGCATGGGGGACTGGTCGATGCTGCACCAGATCTACTAACGCGAGCTGCCGACCCGATGTCGCAAGCTGCACGAAAATCTGGCCTCTGACCTGGGCAGACGCGCAGCCTGTGGATGACGGCGGCAAATGTCGCCGGCGGTGTCCAGAGTGTGGCGCATGACGAACCACGACACCCGGCCGCCACTGCGTCGGCCCGAAGAGATGCCACCCGTCCGGAGCCAGGAGGGGCTGTGCCGACAATGGCAGGCCCTGATGGGCGACCTCGGCTTCAGCGGCTACTCGCTGTGGCTGCACCTGATCGAGGCGGACGGCAGACCGACGCCGATCCTGACCCAGATCGAGGGGATGAGCCACCTCCCGGACGAGGACGACGACCGCCTGCGCAACCTCATGTGGCTGTGCTCCCAGCTGACCGATGAGCTCGCTCCGGGCGGGAGACTCGCCTTCCTGCTCAGCCGGCCCGGTCGCGCCGAGATCAGCGAGTGGGACCGGGCCTGGGCGCAGGCGCTGGCCACGTCGTGCCGGAGCCACGGCGTACCCATCCATCCGATCCACCGGGCCAACGACGAGACCGTCGCGGTGATCGCACCCGACGAGCTCGACGAGCTCGCGGTCTCGGCATGAGCCAGCCGCTACCGAGGTCAGAGGGCCTGGGAGACGCTCGACATGTTGAAGTCGGGTACGCGCAGTGCGGGGGTGGCGGTCCGGGAGAAGTAGTCGTCGCCCCACTCGCGGCTGAAGCTCGGCACCGTCGCCGAGGCGTGCGTGAACCGGTTGAGCAGGTCGATCGGGCTCTCGTTGAACCGGAAGTTGTTGACCGCACCCGTGATCTCGCCGTTCTCGACGAGGTAGACGCCGTCGCGGGTGAGCCCGGTCAGCAGCAGCGTCTGCGGGTCCACCTCGCGGATGTACCACAGGCAGGTCAGCAGCAGGCCGCGCTCGGTGCCGGCGACCAGGTCGGCGACGTCGCCGCTGCCGCCGTCCACTTCGAGGACGAGGTTGTCGATGACCGGTGTCACCGGCTGCGAGGTCAGCGCCGCCGAGTGCCGGGTCTGCATCAGCGCGGCCAGCCGGCCGTCGGCGATCCAGTCGGTCGAGGTGAGCGGCAGGCCGTTGTCGAAGACGCTCCGCGAGTTGTTCGACGCGGCGGCCATGGCGAACGGCGCGCAGCCGAGACCGAGGTGCTCGGGGTCGGAGTAGAGGCGGACACCCGCCTTGGCGATCTGCTCGCCAATCCGTGTCCCGCCGCCACGCTTGCTGAAGACCGACTGGCCCTCGTGGGCGACCCGGGCACCTGCCTCCCAGTAGGCGTCGATCAACAGGTCGGCGGTGGCGGCCGGCGGCAGGATCGTGTCGTAGCGGCCGGCTGGGAGGTCGACCCGGCGGCTGGCCCAGCCGAGCCGCTCGGCGAGAGCGGCCTCCATCGCGGTGGCGTCGACGTCGCGGAAGTCGCGGGTCGCGCCACCGACCCAGGCGCTCCGGGTCAGGTCGGCGGACTTTCCCGTGCAGCCATAGTGGCCGGTCGGCTGGACGTGGCGCAGCCGGAGCCCGGTGCTCGAGCCGAGGTAGGTCGTGGTCACCTCGTGGTTGACGAAGCCGTAGAGGATCCGCTCCTGTGAGCCCGCCGTGGCGAAGGCCTTCCCGAGGTCGGGCGCGAACGCTTCGTAGACCCCGATCGAGGTTGCCTCCGGCGCGTCGTCCCAGGTGGGGGAGACGTTGTCGCGGAGCAGCTCCGCCTCGTCCTCGGCCGGCGAGGCGGCCGAGGCGGCTGCGTCCGCCTGCGCCACGATGCCGGAGACCTGCTCACGAGATGCGGCGCTGCTGGTGACCGAGCCGATGCTCACGCCCGACGCCTGCTTGCGGAACGCGATCACGGTGACGGTGACGTCGCGCATCTCACCGTTCGTGGTCAGCGTGTTGTTGGCCCAGCGCAGGTTCGCGCTGGTGCTGTGCCGCACGATCGCGATCGCGTCGTCGGCGGTGCTAACCGACAGCGCGTGCTCGACCAGGTCTTGAGGAGTGGGGGTGGTCATCGGCCTGCCTCGTCGGTGGTGTTGAGGATGCGGACGTTGCGGAACAGCGAGGTCGGGCAGCCGTGGCTGACCGCGGCGACCTGGCCGGGCTGGGCTTTGCCGCAGTTGAAGGCGCCGCCGAGCTCCCAGGTGTCGGGTCCACCGACCGCCTCCAGCGAGTTCCAGAAGTCGGTGGTGGTCGCCTGGTAGGCAGCGTCGCGGACCTGCCCGGCGAGCTTGCCGTTCTCGATCCGGAAGAAGCGCTGTCCGGTGAACTGGAAGTTGAACCGCTGCATGTCGATCGACCACGAGCGGTCGCCGACGACGTACAGGCCGCGCTCGACCCGGCCGATCAGCTCGTCGGTCGACGGCCCATCGGCGGCCGGCTGCAGCGACACGTTGGCCATCCGCTGGATCGGGATGTGGCCAGGAGAGTCGGCGAAGGCGCAGCCGTTGGACCTGCCTCCGCCATCAACCGAGTTGAGCTCCGGCTTGAGGTAGGACATAGCGCGGTCGAGCTGGTAGCCCACCAGGATGCCGTCCTTGACGATGTCCCACGACTGGGTCTGGACGCCTTCGTCGTCGTACCCGATCGTGGACAGGCCGTGCTCGACCGTGCGGTCGCCGGTGACGGTCATGACCGGCGAGCCGTACTGCAGGTTGCCGAGCTTGTCGTACGTCGCGAAGGAGGTGCCGGCGTAGTTGGCCTCGTAGCCGAGGGCCCGGTCGAGCTCGGTCGCGTGTCCGATCGACTCGTGGATGGTCAGCCAGAGGTTGGAGGGGTGGATGACCAGGTCGTAGGTGCCGGCCTCGATGCTCGGTGCGGCCAGCTTCGCGGCGAGCAGCTCGGGCGTCTCGGCAAGCTCGGCGTCCCAGTCCCAGCCGCCCTTCGCCGGGCCGCCGGTGATGAACTCCCAGCCGCGCCCGACCGGGGGTGCGATCGAGCGCATCGAGTCGAAGACGCCGCTGGCCTGGTCGGTGCCCATCGCCTCGAAGCCGGGCTGCACCCGGATCCGCTGCTGAGTGGTCCGGGTGCCGGCGAGGTCGGCGTAGAACTTGTTCTCCTGGACCTGGTCGAGCTCCGCGGTCGCGTGCTCGACGATCGGCGACTTGCGCAGCCGGTCGGTCCACTCGACCAGCAGTGCCGCCTTGTCGGCGGTGGCGATGTCGAACGGGTTCACCTGGTACGACGAGACCCAGGTGGCGTCGGCGTACACCGGCTCGGGCGCCAGCTCGATCGGGCTGCTGATCATCGACGAGGCCACCTGCGCAACGTTGATCGCGGTCTCGGCCACCCGGACCGCCTCGTCGGTGGTGAGCACCACCCCGGAGGCGAAGCCCCACGCACCCTGGTGAACCACCCGCACCGCGAAGCCGATGTCTTCGGCATCGCTCGCACTCTGGATCACCCCGTCGCGGGCGCCGAGGCTCTGCACCCGCACCCGCTCGAACCGGAAGTCGGCGTGAGCGACGCCGAAGTCCCGAGCGCGCTGGAGGGCAGCGTCGGCGAGCTTGAGGTACGGAAGGTCGAGGAAGGTGGGATCGATCCCGGGAGCGGACTGGCTCATGCCCGTGAACCTACTCGACACCGGCAACCGAGGTCGCGCCGATATCCGGTTGGTCGTGGCGAGCCTCAGCCCGGGCTCAGGCGGACGCGTGGTGGAGCGACAGGGTGGACCCGGTACGCCGCTTGTCGACGTGGAGCTGGGTGGTGATCCGGGTGCGCAGCTCCGGCACGTGGCTCACCAGCCCGACGACGCGGCCGCCCTCGCGCAGCGAGTCCAGGGTGTCCATCACGTCGTCCAGGGTGTCGGCGTCCAGCGAGCCGAACCCTTCGTCGACGAAGAGCGTGTCGATGTCGGCGCCGCCGGCCTCCTGGGTGACCACGTCGGCCAGTCCGAGCGCCAGCGCGAGCGACACTACGAAGGTCTCGCCACCCGACAGCGTGACCGGGTCGCGTGCCTCGCCGGACCACTCGTCGCGCACCAGCAGGCTGAGGCCGCCGCGGCTCTCACCGACGCCGCGCTGAGCGGTGTGCTCGAGCCGGTATCGCTGGTCGCTCATCCGGGCGAGCCGGTGGTTGGCGGCGTCGACGACCTGGCCCAGCCGGTAGCCGAGGACGTACGCCGACAGCCGCATCCGCAGTGCGTTGTCGGGGGAGCGGCCCTCGGCGAAGGTGGCCACCCGGTCCGCGACGGCGTAGGCCGCCCGGGTGGGCGCCCAGGCCGCGAGCGCCCCGGCGAGCGACCTCTCCAGGCCGGTCAGCCGGGCGGCACGCTGCTGGTGGACGGCGACCTCGGCGCGGGTCGCGGTGTGGTGATGGGCCGCCGCCTGGTGCTGGGCCGCGGCCTGGTCGGTGTCAGGCGCGGGGAGGTCGGCGGCGGCCGCGAGCTCGGGGTCGGCCAGCGCCGCGGCCGCGGCGGCGCGCCGTTCCTCGTACTCGCGCACACCGCGGTCGAGCAGGCCGAGCTGGTCCGGCGGCAGCAGCGCCCGCTGCACTTCGGGCAGGCTCGCGAACCCGGCGTCCTCGACGGCCTGCTCCAGCCCCCGCCTGGTCGAGGCGAGCGTGTCGTACGCGCGCGCCGAGGCGGCGAGTGCGGTGGCTGCTTCGACGATCTCGCGCTCGGTCTCGGCGAGGCTCGCGACCAGCCGGCCGACGGTTGCGTGCCCGCTGCTGCCGAGCGCCTCGCCGACCGCCAGCCGGGCGCGGTCCGCCTCTGCACCGAGCAGCTCCAGCTCGGCCTCGAGGCGTGCCGTCTCGACCTCGGCGGCGGCGCGCTGGTCCAGTACCCCGGCCAGCGACGTCTCGGCGGCCGCCTGGTCGTGCTGACGCTCCGCAAGCGTGGCGGCCAGTGCGGTCAGCCGGTCGCGCTCAGCCAGCGCGTCCTGCGTCTCTGCTGCCCGGCCCGCGTCGTCGCCCTCACCCGCCGCCTCCCGGGCCAGCGCCAGCTGGGTGGCCAGATCTCGGACGCGGGTCTCGTGCGCGTGCCGCGCGGCCTCGGCGTCGTCGACGACCCGTCGCGCGGCTCGCTCGGCGGCCGCGTCCGGCGCGTCCGCAGCGGCGACGGCCAGATGTGGGTGCTCGGCGGAGCCGCACACGGGGCAGTCCTGGCCGACGGCGAGAGCGCCGGCGATCTCCGCGGCCATGCCGTTCAGTCGTGCCTCCCGGACCGCCAGCCAGGCCTCCTTGGCGTCCTGGCCGGCCGCGACCACGGTGACCAGCACCGTCTCCGCACCGGCCAGCTCGGCGGCGAGCGTGGCCGCACGCTCGGCCGCGTCCTGCTGGGCGCGAGTCTCCCGGAGCCGCTGCTCGGCACCGGTGAGAGCCTGGCCCGCGGCGGCGGCCTCGGCCACCGCGTCCCGCGCTCGCGCCGCCTCGGCCGGCAGCTCCTCGATCCGGGTAGCCAGCTCGTCGAGCTGCTGCCGCTGACCGGCCAGCCGAGCCTCCCCAGCGGCCACGCGAGCCTCGATGCCGGCGAGCGAGCGCTCCTCGTCGGCCGCTCGCCGGGCCCGGTCGAGCCGCGTGCGCAGGGTGGTCAGCTCAGCGTCTAGAAGGTCGGTGTCGACGTGGAGTACGCCGAGGCGCTCGGCCAGGGGCTGGGTGGTGCGCGCGGTCCGCTCCGCGGCGCGGGCGGCCGCGGCGTCGGCGTCCTCGGCGAGCCGGAGGACGGACCGAACCGGCGCGGCGGCTCGCGCGGCGTCCAGCCGGCCCCGGTCGCGGCGTACCGACTCGGCCTCTGCCTCCAGGCCTGCCAGCTCCGCGGCGGCCTGGGCGTACCGAGCCTGGCGGTCGGCGAGCCGCACGGCCTTGTCGAGCGTGGTCCGGGCCAGCAGCTCCGCGGTCGCGGCCTCGTCGGCCGCCCGCTCCCGGGCGAACGCGAGCTCGGAGGCCGCGGTGGCCAGGCCGGCGGCCCAGGTGGCGACCGCGCCGGACTCCGCCGGCAGGGTCAGGTCGGCCAGCTGCCACTGGTCGGGCAGCTCCTCGCCGGCCGCCTCGCTGACCCGGCTGACCTGGTCGGCGACCGACTTGTGCAGCCGCTCGGACTCGCGGCGGGTGGTGCTCCGGTGGTCGCGCAGCCAGCGCTCGATGTCCTCGAACCGCCCGGTCCTGAAGAGCTTCTGCAGCAGTCGCTGCCGGTCCTCGGACCGGGCGCGCAGGAACTCGTGGAACCTTCCCTGCGGCAGCATCGCCACCTGGCAGAACTGCGACATGTTCATGCCGAGCAGCTCCGAGACCAGATGCCCGGCCTCGTCGATCCGGCTGGTGAGGTGGGTCCAGCCGTCGTCGGCCCGCTCCTGCAGGAGTACGCCGGCCGGCTGGGTGGTGGTGCCGGTCCCGCGGCGCTTGGGTCGGTCCCAGGCGGGGGAGCGGGTCAGCCGGAACGTCCGGCCGGCCATGCTCACGTCGAGGGTCACCTCGGTCGCGACTGCGGGGTCGGCGGTGTCGCAGCGCAGCCGGCGCCCCTGCCCGCGGTCGCCGGGTACTTCGCCGTACAGCGCGAAGCAGATCGCGTCGAGCACGCTGGTCTTGCCCGCGCCGGTCGGCCCGCACAGCAGGAACAGCCCGGCGTCCGAGAGCGCCTCGAAGTCGACCTCGACGGTGCCGGCGAACGGCCCGAAGCCGGTGACGCGGAGCTGGTGGAGCCGCATCAGGAAGCGCCGATCACGTCGAGGTCGCGGTCGCCGCAGCAGGCCTCGGAGGCGAGCTGCAGCAGCGCCGACTCGTCGGCGTCCGCGGCGCGGCCACGCATCGCCTCCACGAAGTCGAGCGCGATCTGGTGGTCGCTGCGCCCCGGCTCCGGTGTGTGGACCGGCGTCGGCCGGACGCCTCCGGCGGGCTCGAACGACAGCTGCAGTGCGTGCGGGAACCGCGAGCGCAGACGTTCCATCGGCTGCTCGGGTCGGACGTCGTCGGTCAGCGTCGCCTGCACCCAGGCGCCCTCGTGACGGGCCAGCGCAGGGTCGCTGAGCAGGGTGTCGAGCTCCCCGCGCAGCCGAGCCAGCGGCCGGGGGACCGGCGCATCCACGAACTCGGCGCCGGTCAGCCCACCGGCGCCGAGCTCGACCAGCCAGCTGCCCTTGCGGTGGCCGGCCTCGGAGAACGAATAGGCCAGCGGCGAACCGCTGTAGCGGATGGTGTCGGTCAGGGTGTGCTGTCCGTGCAGGTGGCCGAGCGCGGCGTAGTCGACGCCGTCGAAGACGGTGGTCGGGACTAGCGAGACGCCACCGACGCTGATGTCGCGCTCGCTGTCGCTCGGCTGGGCGCCGGCGACGAAGGCATGGGCGAGTACGACGGAGCGGGTGCCGCCCGCCCGCCCGTCGAGGTCGGCGCGGACCCGCCGCATCGCCTCGGTGAGTGCCACCTCGTGGGACCGGCCGGGCAGCGCCCAGCCGTCGCGCAGCGCGTCCGGGTCGAGGTACGGCAGGCCATAGACCGCGACCGGGCCGTGCGCGTCGTCCAGCAGCACCGGCGTGCCGACGGTGGCCGGGTCGGTGCGGATGAACACCCCGGCCGCGTCGATCAGCCGGGACCCGAACCCCAGCCGCCGCACGGAGTCGTGGTTGCCGCTGGTGACCACGACCTGGGCGCGCGAGGCCGCGAGCCGGGCGAAGGTCTCGTCGGCCAGTTGGACCGCGTCCACCGGCGGCAGCGCCCGGTCGTAGATGTCGCCGGCGACCACGACCAGGTCGACGTTCTCCTCGGCGACCACGTCGAGCAGGTGGTCGACGTACGCGGCCTGGTGCCCGAGCATCCCCTCGCGGTGGAACGACCGGCCGAGGTGCCAGTCAGAGGTGTGGAGGATGCGCACACCACGAACCTAGGAAATGCCGCCGACAGTACGGCGCTCCCACGCCGCTCAGGACGCCGCGGAGCCGTACTTCCTGCGGATCGCGAGCCGCCTCGACATCTGGTCGACCATGTCGGCGACCCGGCGCCGCTGGGACAGGTCGAGGTCGGGACGGGCGGCCAGCTCCTCGGCCCGCGCCAGCGTCCGGTCGTCGAGAGAGGTGGCCGGGAAGTACCACTGCGCGACGTCGGCCAGCACCCAGCCGGAGAACTTCTCGGCCGTGCCCGGCAGCTCCGCGAAGTACCGGTCGACGTACGGCGCCGTCAGCTCCTCCTGGCCGCGCCGCCACATCCCGCCGGCGCTCGCCTGCAGCTCGTAGTTGGGCACCTCGACCTCGCCGGTGAACCGAGCCCACGCCCATTCCTTGGCGTCCGCGGTCGGCCGGGACGCCACCGCGCGGGCGTGGGCGACCCGGGCCCGCGCGGTCGCTGCGGCCGCCAGCGCGGCGTCCAGCCCGGCCCGGTCGATCTCGCCGAGCGCGGCCAGCCGGCCGAAGATCCGCCAGCTGAGGTCCTCGTCGAGGTCCAGCCCGTCGGGCATCTCCCGGCCGTCGCGCCAGGCGCCGAGCAGGGTCGGGTCGGAGGCGGACGCGACCAGCCCCTGGAACGCGGCCAGCTGCACCGTCGAACCGGCCGCCGCCGTGTCGGTCCGGCGACGGCACGCCTCGTGCATGCGCGCCCGGGCATGGTCGTGGTCGTCGACCACGGCGAGTACGTCGTTCAGTGCCCAGGCGAGCACGGTCTCGATGCCGTCGTCGTCGGTCTCGTGCGGGATGCCGGCCTCGATCAGCCGGATGACGTCGTCCGGGTCGGCGGCGGCGTTGTGGAAGGCGGTGCGGACGCCGTTCCAGATGCCCGCGCGGAGCCGGCTGTCGTTGGTCTCCGGCAGCAGGTCGACCAGGGCGTCCAGGGTCGGCTGGTCCGGCCCGGTCAGCGCCCAGGAGTCCTCGTAGGGGTCCAGGACGACGGCGGCGTCGCCCTGCGGCCGCCACGGCGTCGCCTCGCCGTCGAGAGTGACCGCCTCCACGGTCCAGCTTGCGGCGCCACGTGGGGCCGAGGCCACCCGAACGGTGTGGGTGCGGTTGGCGGCGGCTCCGTCCGGCTGGGTACGACGCAGCACGCCGGCGTCGCGGTCCCAGCTGATCGCGTCGACCCCGGCGGTACGCAGCCAGCTGTCGGTGAAGCCACCGAGGTCACCGGCCCCGGCCTGCTCCCAGCTGGCCAGCAGGTCGTGCATGGTGGCGTTGCCGAACCGGTGCCGGGTGAGGTGGTCGACCACCCCGGCCATGAACACGTCGTCGCCGATGGTCGCGTTGAGCTGCTTGAGCACCGAGGAGCCCTTGGCATAGGAGATGCCGTCGAAGTCCTGGAGGGCGGCGGAGGCGTCCAGCGCGCCGTTGCCGGCGATCGGGTGCGTGGTCGGGCGCTGGTCGGCGATCAGCCCCCACTGCCGGCGTACGAACGCCTGATGGGTCCAGGCCTCGCTGAACTCGGTCACGTCGGCGGTGACCCGGAAGCCCATGTACTCGGCGAACGACTCGTTGAGCCACAGGTCGTCCCACCACTTCGGGGTGGTGATGTTGCCGAACCACTGGTGCGCCATCTCGTGCGCCACGACAACCGCTCGGTAGATGTGCGCACCGCGTGGCACCCGCGAGGTGAAGATGAGAGGGTCGCGGAACGTCACGCAGCCGGGGTTCTCCATCGCACCGGCGTTGAACTCCGGCACGAACGCCTGGTGGTAGTTGCCGAACGGGTAGCGGATCCCGAACAGCCGGTGGAACTCGTCGAAGCACTGCCGGGTCACCGTCAGCAGCTCGCCGGCCTGGTCGTCGAGCTGCGCCGCCAGGCTGCGCCGCGCGCTCAGCCCGAGCGGGATCCCGTCGTGCTTGTCGCTGACCACGTGCCACGGCCCGGCCACCAGCGTGACGAAGTACGTCGAGAGCGGCGGCGTCTGCTCGAACTCCCACTTGCCCGGCTCGACCTCCTTGCCGGGGGCGTTGCCGACGACGGTCCACCGGACCGGCGCGGTCACGTGCAGCGTGTACGGCGCCTTCAGGTCGGGCTGGTCGAAGCACGCGAAGATGCTCGGCGCGGCGTCCATGAACGACATCCCGTACACATAGGCAAGCCCGTCCGCGGGGTCGATGCTGCGGTGCAGCCCTTCGCCGTCGTGGCGGAACCTCATCACCGCGTCCACCACGAGCTCGTGCTCGCCGGGAGCCACGCTGATCGGCAGCCGGCCGCGGTCGAGGCTGGCCACGTCCAGCGGCCGCCCGTCCAGCCTGGCCTCGGTCAGCCGGACCGGCTTGAGGTCGACGAACGTGTCGCCACCGCTGCTCTCGAAGCGGATCGTGGTGACCGACCGGAAGGTCGCGTCATCGGCGGCGAGGTCGAGGCGCACGTCGTACGCCGTGACCTGCAGCTGGTCGAAGCGGGCCTCCGCCTCGACCCGCTGCAGGCTGCTGTGCGGGTTGCTCATCAGGTCACTGTAATGACCAGGTCAGACAGTTCCCCGACAGACCGCTGTCAGGATCCGGCTCGGCAGGAACGTGACAGCCGGCGTCTCAGTCAGTCCGTCAGGCGAGCGGCTGCTGAAGCTCGGTCACCCAGCCGTCGGGATCGTCCTCCGGCGTCTCCAGGTAGACCTCGCGGCTGGGGAGCTGCGGCTGCTGGCCGCGCGCCTCGACCTGTTGGGCGAGTGCCTGCCAGGTGTCGCCGATCGTCTCCATGCTGCCCCGGTGTACGACGGTCAGCGCGCGCTCGACCGCACCCAGCTCGCCGATCTCGACTCCGTCCGCCGTCGCCTTCTCGGCGCTCGTAGGAAACGCGGCCGCGAGCCGGACCCGCTCACCGTCGGCCCCGTACCAGGCGACGGCCGGCCCGGCCATCGACATGCCGGCCGCGGCCAGCGACCCGACCAGCCGCTCGAACATCGGACCGACCGTCGGGCCGATCTCCGCCTGGGTGTCGACCGTGGCGGTGATCTGGGCCAGGCGGACCGCCGGCAGCGACTTCTCGACGTACTCCAACTCGGACATGGTGCCCTCACTTTCGATGGTTCGGAGACGGTGCCCGACCGCGGCCAGCCGGACTCGGTCCGCGTCGATCTGGGCCGCCAGCTCCGCCTCGCGCAGCCGCAGCATGCCGCGGAGCTCCTCGGCGCTCAGCTCCTCCGAGAGGATCCGGCCGACCTGGTCGAGGGTGAAGCCGAGGTTCTTCAGGGCGACGATGCGGTTGATGCGTGGCAGCTGGCTGGCGGCGTAGGACCGGTAGCCGGTTGCCGGGTCGACCGACGCCGGGACCAGCAGTCCCAGGGCGTCGTAGTGACGCAGCATCCGGACGCTGACCTGCGCGTGCCGGGCGAAGTCTCCGATGCTCAACATGACGGCTCCGGTCTACGGGCTGACAGTGTGTGAGAGTCAACCGCAGGGTGGGGGAGATCACCACGGAAGTGGAGCGGCGAGCATTAATTGTCAGGATAGAATGTAAGAGGCGCATACGGAGCGTCGTCCATTACATTCAGACTCGCCCGTAAGGGCGTGGAAGGAAAGCAACTGATGAGCACCGTCTCGCTGTACACGGCCCTCTCGCTCACCGACGAGCCGACGCGAGCCCACCGCGACGCGGCGCAGCTGAACGAGGTCCGGGCGGCGCGCCGGGAGCAGCGCACGCACGCTGGCGTGCTCAGTCGCCTGCTTGATCGCTGAGACTTCGCCCACGCGGGTTCACCCGGGCCCCGGTGACCAGTTAGCCTACTGAGGCTAGGCAACCCTTACTCCGCCTGGCATTGAGCGAAGTGAGGTCAGGGGCCTGATGAGTGTTGCCAAGAAACTGCTGGTCGGAGCGACCGCGCTGGTCGCGATCGCTCCCGGGCTCACCGCGTGCAGCGGCGACGAGGACGCGCTCGTCATCTACAACGCCCAGCACGAAGAGCTGATCGAGGCGGTCGCCAAGGCCTTCGAGGAGAAGACCGACATCAACGTCGAGCTCCGCAACGGCAAGGACCTCGAGCTCGCCAACCAGCTGGTCCAGGAGGGGAGTGCGTCGCCGGCCGACGTGTTCCTCACCGAGAACTCCCCGGGCATGACCCTGGTCGCCGAGGACGGGCTCTTCAAGCCGCTGCCGCAGAAGATACTCGACCAGATCCCGGCCGGCTTCCGTCCCGCGGACGGCTCGTGGACCGGCTTTGCCGCCCGCTCGACGGTCTTCGTCTACAACACCGAGCAGCTGACCGAGGCCGAGCTGCCCGCCTCGATCATGGACCTGGCCGATCCAGAGTGGCAGGGCCGGATCTCCTTCTCACCGACCGGCGCCGACTTCCAGGCGATCGTCAGCGCCGTCCTGGCCACGGAGGGGGAGGAGGCCACCCAGGAGTGGCTGGCCGGCCTGAAGGCCAACGGCACCGTCCTGGACGGCAACAACGTCGTACTCCAGCAGGTCGACGACGGTGAGATCGAGGGCGGCATCATCTACCACTACTACTGGTACCGCGACCAGGAGGAGAACGGCGAGAACAGCGACGACTCGCAGCTCCACTACTTCGGCAACCAGGACCCCGGCGCCTTCGTGAGCGTGTCCGGCGCCGGCATCCTCAAGGGCGGCAAGCACGACGCCGACGCGGAGAAGTTCATGGAGTTCCTGGTCAGCCCCGAGGGCCAGCAGGTGATCGCCGACTCCTACGCGCTGGAGTACACCCTCAACCCCGAGGTCGACCTTGGCCGCGACGTGAAGCCGCTGTCCGAGCTGCAGCCGCCCACGGTCGACATCGCCACGCTCAACAGCCCCCAGGTCGTCGAGCTGATGCAGGAAGCCGGGTTCCTCTGAGCACGCCGGTAGCCCTGCGCCGCGGATGGTCGCTCGCGAGGCGGCCTGGCCACCCGCCGGTGCTGCTCGTCCTGGCCGGGCTGCTGGTCGCCGCGCTGGCACTCCTTCCTTTCGGGTACGTCGTGGTGTACGCCGCCACGCTCAGCCCGCAGGACGCCTGGGACCTCGTGGTCCGTCCGCGGGTCGGCGAGCTGGCGACGAACACGCTGGCGCTGATGGGCGGCGTGCTCGCGGTCACCGGGCTGCTCGGCCTCGGCTGCGCCTGGCTGGTCGAGCGCACCGACCTGCCGCTGCGGACGCTGTGGCACGTGCTGCTGGCCGCGCCGCTCGCCGTACCCGCGTTCGTCAACTCCTACGGCTGGGTGTCGCTGACCCACGACGTCCAGAGCTACCGCGGCGCGGTGCTGATCGTGTCGATGTCGTACTTCCCGCTCGTGTACCTGCCGATCGTGGCCGCGCTGCGGATGCTGGACCCCGCCCACGAGGAGGTGGCGCGCTCGCTCGGCTACGGCTCGGCGGCCACCTTCCGGAGGGTGCTCCTCCCGGGCGTGCGTCCGGCGCTGCTCGGCGGGGCGCTGCTGGTGGCGCTGCACTGCCTGGCCGAGTTCGGTGCGCTGCAGATGCTGGCGTACCCGACCTTCACCACCGCGATCTTCGACCAGTACGCCTCGGCCTTCAGCTCGGCCGGCGCCAACGTGCTGGCCTGCCTGCTCGGCCTCGCCTGCCTGCTGCTGGTGCTGCTGGAGCTGCGGCTGCGGGGTGGCCGGGCGCTGGCCCGGGTCGGCGAGGGCGCCCGGCGCCCGGTCGAGCGGGTCCGGCTCGGGCTGTGGCGGCTGCCGGCGCTCGCGGCGCTGACCGGTCTGATCACGCTGGCGCTCGGCGTACCGATCGGCAGCCTGGTGCACTGGCTGGTCGTCGGTTCCTCGACCGAGTTCCCGGTCGGTGACCTGGTCTCGGCAGCGGTATCGACGGTCAGCCTGGCCGCGGCCGCGGCGGGGGTCGCCACCGCGATGGCGCTCCCGGTCGCCTGGCTGGCGGTGCGCTACCGGGGAGCGGCCAGCAACGTCGTCGAGCGGACCACGTTCATGGCCCATGCGCTGCCTGGCATCGTGGTCGGGCTGGCGCTGGTGACGATCTCGATCCGGTACGCCCAGCCGATCTACCAGACCGTCCCGGTGCTGCTGGCGGCGTACGCGATCCTGTTCCTGCCACGCAGCGTCGTGAGCATCCGGGCCAGCCTCGAGCACGCGCCGCCGGTGCTGGACGAGGTGGCGCGCAGCCTCGGCCTCGGCCGGCTCAAGGCCGCCTGGCGGGTGACCGTGCCGCTGATCCAGCCCGGCCTGGGCGCGGGGGCCGCACTCGTCTTCCTCTCGGTCTCGACCGAGCTCACCGCGACCCTGATGCTGGCGCCGCTCGGAACCAACACCCTGGCCATGGAGTTCTGGTCGAACTCGTCCTCGGTCAAGTACGGCGCGGCCGCGCCGTACGCGCTGCTGCTGGTCCTGCTGTCGCTGCCGGCCACCTGGCTGCTCGCGACCCGTGCCACCGGAGGCGGCTCGCGATGGCTGCAGTGACGATGACCGGCATCACCAAGTCGTACGGCGCGCAGCGGGTGCTCACCGGCATCGACCTGACCGTCGCCGACGGCGAGCTGGTGGCGCTGCTCGGCCCGTCCGGCTGTGGCAAGACCACGCTGCTGCGGATCATCGCCGGCTTCGCCGCCCCCGACGAGGGCACGCTCACCGTCGGCGACGACGAGCTGGTCGGGGCCCGCGGGTCGGTGCCGGCCGAGCGGCGCCGGATCGGCTACGTGCCGCAGGAGGGCGCGCTCTTCCCGCATCTGCCGGTGCGCGGCAACATCCTGTTCGGGCTGCCGCGCCGCGAGCGCACCGCTGACCGGCTCGCCGAGATGATGGAGCTGGCCGAGCTGCCCGCGCACCTCGCCGCGTCGTACCCCCATCAGCTGTCGGGCGGCCAGCAGCACCGGGTCGCGCTCGCGCGAGCGCTCGCGCCGCGGCCGCGGGTGATCCTGCTCGACGAGCCGTTCGCCGCGCTCGACGCTGCCCTGCGCGAGAGCGCCGGCCGGGAGGTGACTCGGCTGCTGCGCGCGGCCGGGACCACCGCCGTACTCGTCACCCACGACCAGTCCGAGGCGCTCTCGCTGGCCGACCGGGTGGCGGTGCTGCGCCACGGCCGGCTGGCCCAGGTGGCCGACCCGGTCGGGCTGTACACCGCGCCCGCCGACGTCGACATCGCCAGCTTCGTCGGCGGCGCGAGCGTGCTACCGGCATCGCTGCAGAACGGCTCGGCCCAGTGCGTGCTGGGCGATCTCCGCGTCGAGAACCCCGGCCCCACAGGGGAGGGCCGGGTGCTCGTCCGTCCGGAGCAGGTACACCTCCGGCCGGCCGCAGCCGGTGCGAAGGATGCCGTCGGCGTGGTCACCGAGGTGCGCTACTTCGGCCACGGCGCCCAGGTCCGGGTCGAGCTGCCGGGCACGACGCCGCTGCTGGTCGCTCGGGTCGCCGGCGCCGAGCTGCCCGCGGTCGGCGACAAGGTGTACGTCGAGGTGCAGGGACCGGTGCGCGCCTATCCCGGGGAGGCGCCGGCATGACCGCCGTACTCACCGAGTCCTCGCTCGACCCGATCGCACTCTGGCGGCGGCGCCGGTCGGCGACCGCGCTGGTCACCCCGGACGCCCAGGTCTCGTTCGCCGAGCTGGCCGACCGGGTCGAGGCCCGCCTCGCCGAGCTGGGCGGCACCCGTCGGCTGGTCCTGGTCGGCGGCGCGAACGAGGTCGAGCCGCTGGTTACCTACCTGGCCGCGATCGCGGGCCGTCACCCGGTGCTGCTGACCGCCGGTGACGCGCCGGAGACCACGGCGGCACTGGTCGAGCGCTACCGGCCCGACGTGGTGCACCGCGGTGACGCGGGGGAGTGGCGGCTCGAGGAGCACGCCGACGGCACCACCCACGACCTGCACCCCGACCTCGCGGTGCTGCTGAGCACCTCGGGCAGCACCGGCTCGCCGAAGCTGGTCCGGCTGTCCCACGAGAACGTGCACAGCAACGCGGCCGCGATCGCGGCGTACCTCAGGATCGGCGAGGACGACCGCGCCGCCACCACGCTGCCGATGCACTACTGCTACGGGCTGTCGGTCGTGAACAGCCACCTGCTCACCGGCGCCGGCCTGATGCTGACCGAGCGGTCGGTGGTGGAGGAGGAGTTCTGGGCCGAGTTCGCCGCCGCGGGCGCCACCTCGTTCGCCGGCGTTCCGTACACCTTCGACCTGCTCGACGCGTCCGGCTTCGCCGACCGCGAGCTGCCGACGCTGCGCACGGTCACCCAGGCCGGCGGCCGGCTGGCACCGGACCGGGTCCGCCGCTATGCCGAGCTGGGGGAGCGGCGCGACTTCGAGCTCGTGGTGATGTACGGCGCCACGGAGGCGACCGCGCGGATGGCCTACCTGCCACCCGAGCTGGCCCGCACCCGGCCGGAGTGCATCGGGGTCGCGATCCCCGGCGGCGAGCTGCGCATCGACCCCGCCGGTGAGCTGGTCTACGCCGGCCCCAACGTGATGCTCGGGTATGCCGCCGCGCCGGCCGACCTGGCGCGCGGCCGCGAGGTCATCGAGCTGCGCACCGGCGACCTTGCCCGGCAGCACGACGACGGGCTGTTCGAGATCGTCGGCCGGAGCTCGCGGTTCGCGAAGGTATTCGGGCTCCGGCTCGACCTGGACCGCACCGAGCAGCTGCTGGCCGAGCGGGGCATCACCGCGCGGGCGGTCTGCCACGACGACAACCTGTTCGTGTTCTGCCGCAACGGACGTCACCAGGCGAAGGCGCGGGAGGCCGCAGCCCGGGTCTGCGGCATCCCCGCCCATGCCGTGCGCACCGCGGTCGTCGCCGAGTTCCCGGTGACGCCGACCGGCAAGCCCGACCACGCGGCCCTGGTCCGGCACGCCACCGAGCTGGACCGTCCGACGGTGCTCAACCGCGAGGACCTCACGCCCGACGACGTCCGGCTGCTGTACGCGCGGCTGCTCGGCCGCCCCGACGCCACCGCCGAGGACTCCTTCGCGTCCCTCGGCGGCGACTCGCTGTCGTTCGTTGAGGTCTCGCTGCAGCTCGGCGACGCGCTCGGCACCCTGCCACCCGACTGGCCGCACCTGTCGGCGACCGCACTCGCCGGCCGGGCCCGCCCCTCGGCGCGGGGCCGTGCCTCGGGGATGGTCAGCCGGCTGCTCGGGAGGCTGGTCGCGGTCGAGACGGCGGCGGTGCTGCGGACGGTCGCGATCGTGCTGATCGTCGCCTCGCACGTCGACCTGATCAACGTGATGGGCGGCGCCCACGTGCTGCTCGGCATCGCTGGCTACAACCTCGCCCGGTTCCAGCTCGGCGGTCAGGACCGCCGGGAGCGGGTCGCCGGGCTGCTCCGCTCCGCGCGCGAGCTGGTGGTCCCGACCGTCGTCTGGGTCGCCGGCGTGGCGATCGTGACCGGGAAGTACCACCTCGGCACGGTGCTGCTCGTCAACAACCTCGTCGGCGCCCGGCACTGGAACACCCAGTGGCACTTCTGGTTCCTCGAGGCGCTGCTGTGGACCAGCCTCGCGCTGGCCGCGGCGGTCGCCGTACCCGCCGTACACAGGGTCGAACAGCGGCATCCGTTCGGCTTCGCGCTCGGACTGCTGGCCCTGCTGTCGCTGCCGCGGTTCGCGCTCGCCGGCATCACGGCGGGCCCGGTCGAGCGGTACGCCGTCCTCGGCGCGGCCTGGGTGCTCGCGCTCGGCTGGCTGATCGCGCGCGCCAGCACCACCTCGCAGCGGGTGGTCGCGTCGGTAGCGGTGGTGGTGCTGTTCGCCGGCTTCTTCGGCGACCTTCAGCGCGAGGCGCTGGTGATGGCAGGCCTGATGGCGCTGGTCTGGATCGGGCAGGTCCGGCTGCCCTGGTCGGTCGCGCAGGTGGTGGCCGTGGTCGGCGGCGCCACGCTGTTCGTCTACCTCACCCACTGGGTGGTCTATCCGCCGCTGGAGAACCGCGGCCATCCGGTGCTCGCGATCGTCGCGTCGTTCGCGGTCGGCATCGCGGCGTGCCGTGCGTACTCGACCCTCCGTCGCCGGGTCCACGGTCGGCAGTCCTCCTTCGCGTCATGACTGGGCGACGATGAGACACTCGTTGTTCCGCGGGAGTTTCTCGTGGTGTCGACATCCAGTAGGGAACCGTGACCGAAGTAGCGTTATCGAGCCAGGCAACGCCGGCCGGCGTCAAGACCGCCAACATCACGGCCAAGGCGGGGCTAGTTGTTCTCCTCGCCTTCGCGCTCCTCTTCCCTGACCTCGGGCACATGCGAGACAAGGCCGCGGGGCTGCGGGCAGTCGGCTATCCACTGGCATCCTTCGCCGTACCTGTCCTGTGGTGGATGTACTGGAAAGACCGCATCAGCTACCCGTCGATCCCGGACTTGCTGGTGACGATCACCTGTTTCACCGACGTCCTGGGCAATCGGATGAACCTCTACGACACGGTCGAGTGGTTCGACGACTGGATGCACTTCATGAACACCGGCTTCCTCGCAGCCGCAGTCGTCCTGCTCACGCTGCCTCGAACCAGCACGCGTCCCCGCGTCATTGAGCGCTCTCTGGCTTTTGGTGCCACTGCCGCGATCGCATGGGAGATCGCGGAGTACTACGCCTTCATCGCAGGTTCTACCGAACGCCAGTTCGCATATACCGACACGCTCAGTGACCTCGCTCTAGGAACACTTGGCGCTCTCGTCGCCGCGTGCGTCGTTCACCGGCTGTGGCATCAGGGCGAGTCGCCCAATCGCGCACCGCTGTCACTCAACTCATCGACCTGAGCCCCACTGCCTCAACGGACGAATGGCGGCGACCGAGCCGGTCGCCGCCACCCTGCCTTTGTCTTCTACGGTCAGGGTTGGGTGAGCAGCGAGAACTGCACCTTCCCGCCCTGGTCGAGCGTGGCGTCGAGGACCTTGTCGTCGAGCTGGCCGGCGGCGACGCCGTCGAGATAGACGGTCGCGCCGTCCTGTTCCACCACCTGGTCGCCCGGTTCGGGCTGCTCGGCGGTGACCACGGAGAACGCCGGTTCGGGCGCTCCCTCACTGGTGATCCGCAGTCCTGCGGTCTCGATCGCGCTGCGGGTCGCGATGTCCTTGACGATCGTGCTGGCGTTCTCGGTGAGGGTGAGCACAAGCTCTCCTTCCGATTGCGGGCATGACCATTTCACCCTTGCTCGGTAGGCCCGACTTCTCAACCGGGCGCCGATCCCGGGCGTGTCGGCATCTGGCAGGGTTGCCCTCATGAGCGACGACACCCTGCGAAGCATCGAGCTGTCTCGGATGGGCGAGGGCCGCTACAAGGCCGTCAACCGGCGCGGCGGCGTACTCCCGATCGGCAGCGGCGACGACCCGGACTTCACCCCGGTCGAACTGCTCCTCGCGGCGATCGCCGGCTGCAGCGCGATCGACGTGGACCTGATCACCGGGAAGCGGGCGCAGCCGGAGTCGTTCGACGTCCGGGCCGAGGGCGACAAGATCCGCGACGAGCAGGGCAACCACATGGCCAACCTCAAGATCACCTTCGACGTGGTCTTCCCCGAGGGCGAGGCGGGCGACGCCGCTCGCGGCGTGCTGCCGCGCTCCATCGAGCAGTCCCGCGACCGGCTCTGCACGGTCAGCCGGACGGTGGCGATCGGCGTACCCATCGAGTACGTGCAGGTTGCCCGTACCACTCCCTGAGTACGCCGACCGCGGCAGCTCAGTTGGACGAGTCGTAGACCACTTCGCAGCCGTAGAGCGTGTCGGCCGGGTCGGGTGCGCCAGGGTAGAAGACCGCGTCCGGGCCGGCACCGCAGAAGAACGTGTCGGGGCCGTCGTTCGACGCGGCGAAGATCTCGTCCTTGTCCGGTCCGGCGAAGACCAGGTCGCGACCGGCGCCCGGTTCGAAGGTGTTCTTGCCGGGGCCGCCTCGGAGCTCGTCGTTGCCGGGTCCGCCGTACAGGAAGTCATGGTCGGCACCGCCGAGGAGACGGTCGTTCCCCTGCCCACCGTAGATAGTGTCCTTGCCCCCACGGCCCTCGAGGACGTCGTTTCCGCGGCCGCCCTGCAAGGTGTCCCAGCCAGTCAGCCCGACGAGCCTGTCGTGGCCGGCAAGACCCTTGATCAGGTCGTTGCTCGTCGTGCCGATCAGCGTGTCGTTGTGGGGCGTGCCGGTGATCCGGACGGGATCCTCCTCGGCGAACGCCGGCGCGGCCACGCCGACTGCCAGGACTGCGACTCCGGCCATGATCAGCTTCTTCATCTGGTTCCCCCTTGGTCGAGCGACCACGGCCCGTTGCCGTGGTTCGCTCGTTCAGATGCGGGGACTCGCGAAGAAGTTCTGACTACTTCACCGAGGTGATGGCGACCTTCTCCTTGGGCGCGCCGTCGGGCCCGCCGGTGTCGGTGCCCTTGGCGGCGATCGCCTGCACGATCCTGATGCTGGCGGTGTCGACCTTGCCGAACACGGCGTACGCCGGCGGCAGGCCGCTGTCCTTGTAGACGATGAAGAACTGCGAGCCGTTGGTGTCGGGGCCGGCGTTCGCCATCGCGAGGGTGCCGGCCGGGTAGGTCTCCTTGCCGGTCAGCTCGTCGGCGAAGGAGTAGCCGGGGCCACCGGTGCCGGTCGCCGTCGGGTCGCCGCACTGCAGCACCGAGAGCCCACCGCTGGTCAGTCGGTGGCACTCGGTGTCATCGAAGTAGCCCTGCTCCGCAAGCGACACGAAGCTGTTGACCGTGCACGGGGTGGCGCCTGCGTCCAGGACCGCCTTGATGTCGCCCGCGCTGGTCGAGATGGTGAGGTTCTTCTTGCCGGTGACGGCCGGGTCGGCCGGGGGAGGAGTCGCCTCCTTGGCCGGCTCGGAGCCGTCCACGACGTACTCGCAGGCACCAGCGGGCTCAATGTCCTCCGGGCTCTCGCCGGAGCCGGGGACGGTGTCGCTGGTCTCCTCCTCCTTGGCGGTGCGGTCGTCGCCGTCGTCGCTGCAGGAGACGAGCATGGTCAGGGCCAGCAGCGCCGCCAGGACGCCGAGAAGTCGCTTGAGCATGGCGTTGATGGTAGGGCAGGGGTCCAGCGGCTACTGCGCCGCCTGCGAAGTCGCGTCTCGCGGGGCCGGCTGCTGTCGCCGGGTCCACGGCCAGGTCATCAGCGCCCAGACCGCCGCGCAGAGAAGGATCTCCACGCCGAGGTAGACCGGCCAGGGCCCGAAGTAGTCCAGGATCGACGGGTTGCTGGGCTTGCGGTTGACGAAGCCATAGTTGGTGTCGATGGCGAGGTTGATCAGGAACACCGTGACCATCCAGCCGGCAGTGACCGCGACCGTGCTCCGGAAGCCGGCCCAGGTGGGGTGGATGCCGAGTCCCCAGGTCAGGTAGATCGCGGCGTACACGATGAGGAAGTGCATCGCCCAGAAGCCGAAGAACTCCGGCGACGGGAAGCCGTGGGACAGCGCGGGCGTGGCGAGAGCCTGGGTGGTGAGCAGCAGGCCCCAGAAGTACGAGATCGCGCACAGCGTCCGGTTGCGGGTCCACAGTGTGGGGATCGCCAGTATCCAGGCCCAGTCACACAGCTGGAGGGGGAGCGAGCCGCCGAGGTCGAACTGGCCCGGTGACATCTCCGCCAGGTGGAACGGGACCATGATTGCTGCGATCAGCAGCGCGAACCCCTTGGAGACGGTCGGCTCGAGGTCGGTGCCGCGAACCCGTCGACCGATCATCACGACCGGCACCAGGAGCGCGAAGAAGACCACGAGCGTGAGCTGGTGAGACGTGCCGAACGGCTCGAAGTCGGCGGCGAAAACGGTCATGACTCCAGCCTGATGTCACGGAGGTACGGCGGCAACAGGTCGACGTACTCAGTTGTCGGTGGTGCCCAGTAGCGTGCGAGATGTGGACGACAAGAGGTTCGACCAGAGGTTCGACCAGAGGTTCGACCAGAGGTTCGACCAGAGGTTCGACCAGAGGTTCGACCAGAGGGTTCGACTTGGTGGTCCGGCGCGATGACTGGGCCGAGTGCGAGACGCGGGCGGGGGAGCCGGGCGGTGAGCTCGCGCCCGGCGAGGCGCGGTTCCGCATCGAGCGGCTCGCGCTGACCTCCAACAACGTGACGTATGCGCTGATCGGCGAGCAGATCGGCTACTGGCGGTTCTTCCCGGCGGCCGATGGCTGGGGGCGGGTGCCGGCGTGGGGCTACGCCGAGGTCGTCGACTCGGCCGCCGACGCCGTCGAGGTGGGCGAGCGGTTCTACGGCTTCTGGCCGATGTCGAGCGAGGTGACCCTGGAGCCGGTCGCTCGCGGGCGGACCGTCGTCGACAGCGCCGCGCATCGACGCGAGCTGCCCGGCCTCTACAACACCTACCTGCCGGCTGCCGCCCCCGACACCGAGACCGAGGAGCTGTTGTCCCTGGTCCGACCGCTGTTCACCACGGCCTGGCTGCTCGACGACTACCTCGCGCTCGAGGGATTCCGCGGCGCCGCGACCGTCCTGGTGTCGAGCGCGTCCAGCAAGACCGCCGCCGCGATGGCGTGGTGCCTGGCGCAGCGCTCGGAGCGGCCGCACGTGGTCGGCCTGACCTCGGCCGGCAACAAGGAGTACGTCGCCGGGCTCGGGACCTACGACGAGGCCGTCGCCTACGACGACATCGCCTCCGCCGACGTCGCCGGTCCGGTCGTGCTGGTCGACTTCGCGGGCCGGCCCGGTCTGCGGACCGCGATCGGCGACCGCTTCGGACCGGAGTTTCGCTGGCTGATCGGGGTCGGCATCACCCACGCCGCCGGCGCGGCCGAGCTGAGCGGGGGAGCGGCGGCGGAGTCGGAGTTTTTCTTCGCGCCGACCTACCTGGAGCGGCGTACTGCCGAGCTGGGTGCCGCCGAGCTCCGCGGTCGGATCGGCGCGGCCGAGTCGGCCTACGTCGACGCCGTCGCGCGCAGCTGGCCGATCCAGCGGGTGGCCGGGCCCGACGCGGTGCGCCAGGCGTGGCTCGACCAGGTCGCCGGCCACGCCGACCCCAGGGGAGGTGTCGTGCTCACGTTCGCCCAAGAACCGCTTGAGTAGAGGAGATGGCATGTCCACACTGGCCGACCGGCCCGCCACCGCGCTGCTGGTGATCGACGTACAGAACGGCGTCATCGACCAGTCCATCGAGCGCGACGCCACCGTCGCCAACTTCGTGACGCTCGTGGAGAAGGCGCGTGCCGCGGAGACCCCGATCGTCTGGGTCCAGCACTCCAGCGACGAGATGCCGAAGGGGAGCGATCCCTGGCAGTACGTCCCCGAGCTCCCGCACGGGGAGTCCGACGCGGTGGTTCACAAGAACTTCGGCGACGCCTTCGAGGCCACCGACCTGGAAGAGGTCCTGGCCGCCGCCGGCATCGGTCACCTGGTCGTCGCGGGCTCCCAGAGCGACGGCTGCGTGCGCGCGACCATCCACAGCGCCTTCACCCGCGGCTACGACGTGACGCTGGTCGGCGACGCCCACACGACCGAGGACCTGACGGCGTACGGCGCGCCGGCACCCGCCGATGTCGTCGCCCACACGAACCTGTACTGGCGATTCATGGGCGCTCCCGGCAAGACCGCTGCCGTGACCGAGACCGCTGAGGTCAGCTTCGGCTGAGGACGCAGAACTCGTTGCCGTCCGGGTCGGCAAGCACCACCCAGTCGACGTCACCCTGACCGATGTCGAGCCGGGTCGCGCCGAGTGAGATGAGCCGGTCGACCTCGGCCTGCTGGTCGCCGTCGGCAGGGGGAGCGAGGTCGAAGTGCAACCTGTTCTTCCCGAGCTTCGGTGCCACCGGGGGACCGCCCCAGGTGATCTTCGGGCCGCCGTGCGGGGACCGGATCGCGGTCTCCTCGTCCTGATCCCAGACCAGTGGCCAGCCCAGGGCCTTGCTCCAGAAGTAGCCGACCTCCTGGGTGCCGTCGGAGGCCAGCGCGCCGATGAACCCGCAGTCGGCGAGGAAGTTGTTGCCCGGCTCGATGACGCAGAACTCGTTGCCCTCGGGGTCGGCGAGCACCACGTGCTCCTCTTCCGGTAGCTGGCCGACGTCGATGTGCCGGCCGCCGAGGCTCAGGGCTCGGTCAACCGTCGCCTGCTGGTCCTCGAGCGAGGCGCTGGTCAGGTCGAAGTGCATCTGGTTCGGACCGGCCTTCTGCGCCTGACTCGGGTTGAAGCGGAGCCGGAACCCGGTGTCGTCGTTCGGCCACAGCTCGACGCTGCCCTGCGCGCCGTCGTGCACCTCGAAGCCGAGGACGCCGGCCCAGAAGGCCGCCAGCTGGGCCGGGTCGTTCGCATCGAAGCTGAGCGCAAAGAGCTGAGTGGTCATCGCAGCTCACGCTAGGGCCGGGAGCTCGCCGGAGCAACGCGATTAAGAGTGATGAGTTGTCGCGCCAGTACCCGTCATACGTACGACGGGACAGGATGAGACGGAAGGATGACGCGATGGATACGGACATGCGGCTGGTTGACGAGTCGGCGTTCTCGGGGCTCGCGGAGCGGCACCGGCGCGAGCTGCACGTGCACTGCTACCGGATGCTCGGGTCGTTCGAGGACGCCGAGGACACCGTGCAGGAGACGTTCCTGCGTGCCTGGCGGCGGCGGGAGACCTTCGAAGGGCGGTCGACGTTCCGGGCCTGGCTGTACCGGATCGCCACCAACGCCTGCCTGGACCTGCTCGCCAAGCGGCGCCCGGAGCCCGCGACCGGCGGCGAGGTGCTGTGGCTCCAGCCGTACCCGGATCGGCTGCTCGACGAGCTGGCCGCGGGTGAGGCGGACGAGCCCGAGGCCGTCGCCGTCGCGCGGGAGACGACCGAGCTGGCGTACCTGGTCGCGGTCCAGCACCTCGCACCGCGCCCGCGGGCCGTGCTCATACTGCGCGACGTGCTCGGCTGGCCGGCGAAGGACGTCGCGGAGCTCCTCGGGGACTCCGTCAACTCCGTGAACAGTGCGCTGCAGCGGGCCCGCGCAGGCATGCGCGAGCACTTGCCGGCTGAGCGGCAGGACTGGACCGGGGGCGAGGAGGACGCCGCGACCCGCGACCTCGTGCGCCGCTACACCGACGCCAGCGTGGCCACGGACGTGAAGAGCGTCGCCGCGCTGCTGCGCGAGGATGTCCGCTTCTCGATGCCGCCCACGCCGGGTCTGTACGTCGGCCGCGACGCGGTCGTGAGCAACTGGATCGGGGAGGGCTTCGGGACCATGGAGCGCCTCCGCAGCGTCCTCACCTCCGTGAACCGGCAGCCCGCCATCGCCTTCTACGACTGGCGGGAGCAGGAGGGCGCATACCTGCCCTTGACGATCGACGTGCTGCGCATCACCGGTGGGGCGATCGCCGAGATCGTCACCTTCCACGAAGACCAGTTCCCGCGGCTGGGGCTCCCGGAGCGCCTGCCGACCGACGGTACCGAGTAGTCCCGTGCGCACGATCGCGCTGCGCGGAGGGGCGCGGGTCGCGGTGGTCGCAGGGGAGTGGCACGACGCGTTCGGCGTCATCGCCCGTGGCCGGGTGCAGCTTGAGCTGCGCGACGGCGAGCTCGGACCGGTGCTCGGACGTGATGCCGGGTTCTGGCTCCGTGGCACGGGTGTCCGCGCCCTGCGGAACCCCGGCCGCCGTACGGCCGAGGTGCACATCGTCACCCCAGCCGCATCCCATCAATCAGCTATCGAATGACGGAGGAATGAGATGCACAGCATGAACGACACAGCAGTAGTCGCACGCCCGGCGTCGGGTAACACCAGCAACGTGCACCGACTACGTGGGCTGGCCGGCACCGGCCTGGCCGCCACCTGCGCAGCCATCGCGGCCACCACGATCGTCGCTGCACTGGCGCGGGCCGCCGGCGTCGACTTCGAGATCACCGAGGGCGGCGAGACGATCCCGTTGGGCGGGTTCGCCGTGGTGACCGGCTTCTTCTCGGTCGTGGGCATCGTCATCGCCGCCGGCCTCCTGCGCTGGAGCGCCCGCCCCGCCGAGAGATTCGTGCAGACCACGGTGTCGCTGACCGCGATCTCGTTGGTCCCGCCACTCATCTCCGGGGCCGCCGCGGCCACCGTCGTAGCCCTGATCGGACTGCACCTCGTCCCAGCTGCGGTGATGATCCCCGCCCTGGCGCGGAGCCTGCGCACCCGGACCGTCTGAGGATCCAGTGCCGCGCACCGCATGGTGCGCGGCACTGGCCGATCTCGCGGGCTATCGGAGCGGCTGGGAAGTGCCCGTGGTGGAGTCCCAAGGGACGCGCTAAGTTCTGCTTCGTGGCGACTGCAGACGACTCACGGGAGGCGACGAGCTCGCACATGAACAATCCTGGGGATCCGAGCCATGCTTGGCCAGAACTCGCTCCAGACTACGAGCGGGCGCGAAGCAGGGACGACTCGTTAGAGCGGCTTGTCGAATGGCCTGCGCAGCGAGCCATGCTGGGCAGCATCAGCGGGCGGTCGGTGCTCGATGTCGGTTGCGGCAACGGCGGCAAGCTCGCCGAGCTGGTCGGAGAGGGTGCGACCGCTGCCCTAGGTGTCGATGTCAGCGGCAACTTCCTGAGTGCGCCGCCGCCTGGAATGGAGTTCATTCGAGGCGATCTCAATGACCTGGATTCGATGCCAGAGCTCTCCGGTCGCACGTTCGACCGCATCTTGTTCCTGCAGTCCTTGGGATACGCGAGGGATCCCGTCCGAACCCTCCGAGCGGCCCGGGCGATGCTGGCCGACAATGGATTCATCCTGCTGACCAGGACCCAACCGGTCCGATATGCCGTCGAACGGGCCGAGCAGAACGGCACTTCGTTGGGCGAGGAGTACTTTTCCCAAGCCTCATACACCTACCGCACTGGATGGAACGAGCAGATCGCCCTTACGAAGCCCACCTACACAATGTCTGATCTGATCAACGTGTTCAGCGCGGCCGGGCTCTGGATCGAGACCGCAGACGAGCCGCAGTTGTCCGAGGCCGCCAGACGCCGTTACCCGCACAAGCAGGCGTGGATGAACAAGTACCTCGGCATCCTGATCTTCAAGCTCCGGCCCCATCACGGCCGGGGAGACCTCTCTCGTTCCTGCCACTCGGGATAGATGCTCCAGCCGTTGCCCCGACCTAGGTCGTCACTCCTCCGGTGTCCCGGTGAGCACCGGATCCACCAGGACTGCGTCACCGAACTGCGTGGACTCGACCGAGTCCACAACGATCCGGATCACCTCGGCACCCGCACCGTCGCTGAGGTCGGCCGAGAATTCGCGCACGATGCCGTCCGTGCCGTCGACGGAGGCCCGGACCAGCTCCAGGGTTTCGCCGTCCGGCATCACCGCCTCGATGACCACGTCTGCGGTTCCGGGGCCGTCGGCGAGGAAGCCCACGCGAGCGATGAGCAGGTCTCCGTCGATCAGCGCCGCGGGAAGCTCGAACTCACCGGCCACCACGCCGCCAGGTACCTCCTCGGGATGCATGCGCAGGTCGTCGGAGGCGGGGGTGCCGTCCTCGAGGTTGTCCGAGGTGAGCAGGGCTAGGCCCCGGGTGGGGTCGGAGTCATCGCCGAAGTCGATCTCTCCGGTTTCTGTCGACCAGGTCGCGTCCTCCGCGGCCTCGGCCAGGTCAAAGGGCGTGGTCGGACCGGTCGACACCAACAGGGTGATCGGATCATCGCCGACTGCCTCCGTGCCGTCGGCGGGGTCGGTGCCGATCGCATCACCCGAGGGGACCTCGTTGTGCGCCACCTCGCGTGTGTCGACCTCGGTAAAGCCCGTGTCTTCGAGCAGGTCCTCGGCGTCGGCCCCGGAGAGTCCACCGACGTCCGGCACGACGATGGGGCCGCCGCCGTCGCCGCCATCCTCCTTCGGGCCCTTGGAGATGACCAGGGCGACTGTTTCGCCGCGAGCCAGAGTGGTCCCGGCCTCCGGCGCCGACCTGATCACCTGTCCGGCAGGGACCGCGTCATCGAAGATGGGTTCGGTACGCCGGGCCTCCAGGCCCACGTCATCAAGTGCCTGCTCGGCCTCGTCAGCGGTCAGCCCCACAAGGGCGGGGACCACCGGCGCCTTGCCCTCCGGCCCGGAGGAGACGAACACCTTGACCGTCTCGCCGACCTCCACGTCCGTGTCGGCGGCCGGGTCGGTGCGGGTGACCAGCCCGGCCTTGACGTCTTCGCTCTTCTCCCGTTCGACGTCCGCCTCGAGTCCTGCCGCCTCGATCTTCTCCACAGCCTCGGCCTGCGGGTCGCCTGCCACGGCCGGCACCGCAGCTGTCTCAGCGCCGGTGAAGTACATGACCGCGGCGACAATCAGGCCGATCAGTGCGATGACCGCGACTGGGAGCCAGCGCGGGAACACCGGCTTCTGGATCCGGGTGCCGGTCAAGGTCTGGGTGTCGGCCTGACCGGGCTGCGCCGTACCCGCCCATGCTCCGGCGGCGTGGGTTGGCCCGCCGTCCGGTGGCCCGCTCGTGTACGGCGTACCGCTCAGTGACGTGCGCACGTCCACCGTGAACGGCAACGTCTGGGGCGCTCCGAACCAGCTCCGCTTGGTCTGGCCGGTCAAGGTCTCGGTGGCCATCTGGCCGGGGGCCAACGCGGTCGCGGTCGCACCACCGCGGAAGCCGATCTCCCGGGTGGGGTCGTCGGGGCTGGCGAACACCTGCACCAGGGCATTTCCCCGGTTCTCCAGGCGGAGGCTGTTGTTGAACCTGGTGCCCCGCCCCTTGGTGCGCGCGGGATCCAACGCCGCGGCGACGTCGGCGAACCCGGCCACGGTGACCGTGCCCTCGATCTGGTCGCGCTCCGGACTCACCGTGGAGGCGACCTCGACGATCCAGCGGTGCGATCCGGCGTTCGGCTGGACCGCCCGAGGAGGAGCGAACGTCACCTGGGTGCGCGCCTCGTTGCCTGGATAGACCTGAAGCTGGGGGACCGACACGGTCGCGAAGAAGGCGGCCTCGCCGCCGACCCGGACGACGAACTGCTCCACCAGCGAGCCGGTGTTGCGGACGATGACCTCGAAGATGCCAACCTCGCCTGGCGCCACGTCGAGGTGAGTGTCCGAGACCTGCATCGCCAGTCCGGTGGTGACCTTGCCGACTGGCGGGCGGTCGGCCGGCCTGCGCTCTTCGGCGGGCTGGCGGCCGACAGCTTCGGGCGACGGCCGGACGGGGTGGATCCGGGTCCCGATCCTCGTCTGGTCCCAGCCGACGTACACGCCGCAGGAGTCACAGAATTCCGCGCGCGGCTCGATCTGCCCACCGCAATCCGGGCAGACGTCAGGCATATGCACCCCCAAGGGACTGGAATCTCCATGATGATCTGCCCAATGTGATCCGGCATGCCCGATCAGGCGAAGTCTGGGGCAGTGCTAGGAGGAGGCTGGCGCGGTGGTCAACCAGGCGTCGTGTGGTCTGACCGATGAACTTTCCGCGCCATGTTGGCCTGTACGCCGATTGCCGACTCACGGGAGGCTGACGCCATGCGGACGCTGACCTTTGGCATGAACGTGAGCCTCGACGGCTACATCGCCGCGCCCGGTGACGACCTCGGCTGGAGCGTGCCAAGCCACGAGGTGTTCAAGTTCTGGTCCGACCGGGTAGGGGCGACGGACCTGGCGCTGTACGGGCGCAAGGTGTGGGAGGCGATGAGCTCCCACTGGCCGACCGCCGCCCAGCAGCCCGGCGCCACACCGGCGCACATCGAGTTCGCCGGCCGCTGGCTGAACATGCCCAAGGTGGTGTTCTCCTCCACGATCAGCACGGTCGACTGGAACGCCCGCCTGGTCACCGGTGACGCGGTCTCCGAGATCACCCGGCTCAAGGCCGAGGATGGCGGCCCCATGGACATCGTCGGCGCCACCCTTGCCGCGGCGGCGATGCGGGGCCGGGCTGATCGACGAGTACGTGTTTGGTCACCCACCCGGTCCTGGTGGGCAGCGGGATACCCTTCTTCACGGTCCTGGACAACTGGGTGAACCTGAAGCTGGTAGAGACCCGGACGTTTCCCGGCGGCGTGCTCCTGACCAGGTACGAGACCAGGCGCTGAGTACTGGGCCGCTGGCTCGCTGCGCCGGGTCAGGCTGACTCGCAGATGCACAGTTGAAGCGCCGAGGTTCCGGTGAACGGTTGACCGGACCAGTCGCCGAAGCGGTCAACGAGCTGTAGCCCGCCGAGCGAGATGACCAGGGGGAGTTCCTGGGGAAAGATGCTCCGGATCTCCAGCGGGACAACGACAAAGTCAGGCTCTGCCGCAGTCGAGAAGTGCCAAGTTCCACGAGTGACTTGGTCAGCTGCGTCGTACTTTTCCGCGACATCGACACTCACGTCGCCGCGGTCGGGGTCCACGAACGACAACGACTCCCGGGTACGCCGTACGCCATCAGCATCGGACAGGAGACCCACACTCGGATTGAAGACGTCGAAGACGAACCGCCCTCCGGGTGCCAAGTGCTTGCGCACCGACTCGAAGCAACTCGCCAGGCTTGCCGCTTCGTGCAGATGGAGCAACGAGTTTGCTGCGATGAACACGAGGTCAAATGTGCGTCCCAGATCGAACTCGCGCATGTCGCCCTGCACCCATTCGACCGCGACGCCGCGCTCGCCGGCCTTGCGCTCGGCCTCGGCCAGCATCTGCGCTGAGAGATCTACGCCGACGCTTGGTCGCCCATCCGCGGCGATCGGAATGAGCTTGTCTCCGGTGCCGCACCCGAGTTCCAACACGGTCCCGCCTTGCCGCTCGGCCTGAGCCCTGTAGAACTCAACCGCCGGCCCGCTGCCGGGGAACATCAGGTCATAGATCTTCGAGTGCGAGTAGAAGTCCTCACTCATGAAACGGACATCCCTTCGTTAGTTCGTGTGGCTGCCTCCATTGTTCCGGCGACCGCGACGTGTGGATGTGGGGGAGAGGCCAATTGGCCTCGGGATACCCGCTGTAGAGGTCGACGTCATCCATCCAAGATGGATCCATGGTGACCGGTGACATGCCCCATCGCTGGTACGAGGACTACGAGCGTGGCCGGCCGGGCTACCCGGACCAGGTCGTTGACCTCGCCGAACTCGCGTCGCCTGCGATGGTGCTGGAACTTGCTGCGGGCACGGGCAAGCTCACCCGTCAGCTGGCTTCGAAGATGGCGCACCTGGTGGTCGTCGAGCCGGACCCTGGCATGCGTCGCCTGCTTGTTCCGGCTTGTCCAGGCGTCGAGGCGATCGACGGCACTGCGGAACGGATCCCGCTCGCGAACGACGCGGTCGACGCGGTCTTCGTCGCCCAGGCCTTCCACTGGTTCGACAACGAGGCCGCATTGGCGGAGATCGCACGCGTCCTGCGACCGGGCGGGGCCCTCGTGGTGATGTGGAACGTGGCGAACGGACCGGTCGTCCCCTCCGTCACGGCCGTCGAAGAACTTCTCGCGCCGATCTGGCCTCAAGACTCCGGGTTTCCGCTCGACATGATGAGTGGCGCCTGGACACCCGGTGCCTGGAACCTGCCCTTCGCCGAAAAGACTTTCAACCAGATACGCGAGGCGCTGCTGGCGAATCGTCAGACCGTCGACCCGCAGGCCCTGGTGGCCTTCTTCGGCTCCATGGGCTGGATCGCGAATCTTCCTGACGAGGAACGGCAGCCACTCGTTGACGCCATGAGGTCTCACCTCACAGCCGCTGAGTATGTGCTGCCCTGGCAGACACGCGTGCAGTGGACTCGGCTCAGCGCACCGAGGTGACCGGCGCGTCGCTGCTGGGGTAGTGGTTCAAGCCCAGCCGCGTTGATTCATCTGACGCAATATGCAGACTACTGGACACGCTGCGTATCAAGTCCGATCGTATTCGGCCCTGATCAGACGGAGGAGCAAACTGGCTCTTCGCAGTTGAGGGTGTAGTCCGGTCGGCGCGTCGGTGGCCGGGTAGGGGTCGAGGTCTCCCGAGGATGGAGGTGACTATGATCTTGGGCTCGAAGTGCTCGGGCAGCGGTTGGAGCCCGATCGGGCGATTCTCCGGTGCCGGGTTGTCGAGCCCGTCAGATGGTGTCGTCGCTGCGGATGCCAGGGCGCGGCCAGGGACACGGTGGTCCGGCGGTTGGCGCACGAGCCGTTCGGGTGGCGGCCCACGGTGTTGGAGGTCAGCCTCCGCCGATACCGGTGTAACGCCGCCTCCGACGACCGGAACACGGACCGACGACGTGCCGCGAGCCGTCAGTCGCCGACGCTGCCGTCGATCATCTCGCGCAGGATGTCCGCGTGGCCCGCGTGCCGGCCGGTCTCCAGGATCACGTGCAGGTACACCCACCGCAACGTCAGCTCCCTGCCCCGCGGTGCGTAGTCGAGGCTGTGCTGGGCGGCGATCTCGCGGGAGCGGTCGCACTCCGCCTGGTAGGCGCCGATGACGTCGTCGAGCTTCTCGTTCGGCTCCAGCCGCAGGTCGGCCTCCGGGTCTGCGTCGGTCCACGGCGGCGTGGGCAGCTCCGCGGCGGGGATCTGCCCGATCTGCTCGGCGAACCCGCCCAGTTCCACCCACCGCAGGTGTTTGATCAGGCCGCCGAGGTTGGTGCCGGTCGGCACCGGGCTGCGCCGGGCGTCCTCCTCCGACACCCCGCGGGCCTTGCGCACGACGGCGTCGCGCAGGTAATCCAGGAACGTCTCGAGCTGCTCGCGCTCGCTGGCGGCGACCACGCTGCCGAGGATCTCACTGGGTCTAGTCATGGCCCGAACGTAGCACGCGGGCCGACCCTCGCACCGGGGGCTATTTGGGCTCTTCGCAGTCGCAGTTGAGGGTGTAGTCCGGTCGGCGCGTCGGTGGCCGGGTAGGGGTCGAGGTCTCCCCGAGGATGGAGGTGACTATGCCGTCCATCTGGAAGACCTCGACGTGTCTGACGCTACCTTCGCCCGCCCTGACCTGACCACGTTCGCTCGTCTTGATGATCTCGGGCTCGAAGTGCTCGGGCAGCGGTTGGAGCCCGATCGGGCGATTCTCCGGTGCCGGGTTGTCGAGCCCGACAGATGGTGTCGTCGCTGCGGATGCCAGGGCGCGGCCAGGGACACGGTGGTCCGGCGGTTGGCGCACGAGCCGTTCGGGTGGCGGCCCACGGTGTTGGAGGTCAGCCTCCGCCGATACCGGTGCACCGGGTGCGGTCACGTGTGGCGCCAGGACACGTCGCGGGCCGCCGAGCCGCGGGCGACGCTGTCGCGACGTGGCCTGTGGTGGGCGCTGGAAGCCCTGGTTGCCAACACCTGAGTGTCGCCCGCGTCGCCGACGCTCTGGGGGTCTCGTGGAACACCGCCAACGACGCGGTCCTGGCCGAGGGCCGCCGGGTCCTGATCGACGATCCGCACCGCTTCGACGACGTGCAGGTCATCGGCGTGGACGAGCACGTCTGGCGGCACACCCGGCGTGGCGACAAGTACGTGACCGTGATCATCGACCTGACGCCGATCCGCGACGGCACCGGGCCGGCGCGGCTTCTGGACATGGTCGCCGGCCGCCCCAAACAGGCGTTCAAGGCCTGGCTCGCCGAACGGGACAAGTCCTGGCGCGACAATATCGAGGTCGTCGCGATGGACGGGTTCACCGGGTTCAAGACCGCCACCACCGAAGAGCTACCCGAGGCTGTCAACGAGTTCAGCGCGGCCGGGTTCTGGATCGAGACCGCAATCGAGCCCCAACTGTCGGAGGAAGCCCGAGGCCGCTACCCGCACAAACAGGAGTGGATGAACAAGTACCTCGGCATCCTGATCTTCAAGCTTCGGCCCCGTCCCGGCCTCCAGCCGCGTTCTTAGTGCTCGCTATGGATGTGCCGGGCCGGGCCAAGTAGGCACTCTTCGCGTCGGGGGAGAAGCCGCAGCTGCGGTAGAAGGCGTGAGTCGCGGGTGTCTGCGAGCCAGTGAGCAGCATGGCCTTGTAGCAGCCTGCGTCCCAGGCAGCATCGAGGGTCGCCGCCATGATCTGCTTACCGAGCCCCGTTCCGCGGACAGCCTGGTCGACAATCACATTCTCGATCACGGCGTACGGCGAGGCGCTGCGGGTCATGTTCGGGATGACGTTGAGGTACGTCGTGGCTACCACCGCGCCGTCTGCTTCAAGGACAAGCAGCGCGAGTCCGGGGGTCTTCAGGATCTCCTCGAACGCGGCGCGGTCCGCGCCGTCCTCCAGAATCGGGTCTTGCGGGTGCAGTTGGCGGTAGAGCCTCACGATGGCGTCGAAGTCCTCGGAACTGGCCTCACGGATCACCGCTGAACCGTACTGCGTCTAAGGTGCTGAGAGCCGCCGGCCGGCGTAGCGGGCCCAGGGCTCAGCAGCCTTGCTGGCATGCAGGAAGGCGACCTGGGCGCTGTAGCCGAGCGCGTCCGCCACGAGCGAGGGCGGGCATTCGAGGACGAGCTCGCCGATGGCTCGGTTGCGGGCGCCGAGGAGGTTGACCCCGAGGTCGCGGAGCCGGTCCATGACGGTGTTCGGATGCAGGTGTCGGCCAGCCCTGATGCTCGGAAATAGCCAGGGACTATCGGGACCGGCGCCGGTGCGCAGGTTTGGTCGCGCGGCGAGGTGTTCGCGTAGGAGTGATGCGAACGGCTCGGGGACATCCGTCGCGTGCTTTCCGAGCGTGATGGTCATGCCTTCGTCGCCGTCGTCGATGACGCTGGTCTGGAGCTCAACAACTCTCACCAGCGGTTGGGCGTAGAGCAGCAGGAGCATGCCGGCGATGCGGTAGGGGAGTGACTCGCTGGTGCCGGTGAGGAGTTCGTGGATCCACGCGAGTCGCTGGTCCTGGCTGAGTGATCGGCTCGTCTTCGCCGCTCGGTGTTGAATCGTGACCTTGGTGTTGAGCCGCGACTTCTTCGCGAGCACGAAGAACGTCCTGATCGCGCTGCGCGTCGTCGGGCCCGTGGCCAGCCACTCATCGACGTCTTGCTGGGTACACGTGGCGGCAGTGCGCTGGTAGCTCTCATGGAGCCACACGAGGAATTTCACCGTTTCGGTGATCTCCTGCTTGGCCGAGTGCACCGGACCACGCATCGACGCGCCGGCTGCTGCCTTGGCACGGATGCGCCGAAGGTGGTGCCAGGTCGCGAAGTGCTGGACGGGCTGGCGGACCTCGTCGGGGAGGCCGTCCAGCTTGGCGTCGATCCACCGTTCGAACCGCGGCAGGTACGGGTCCCGCGGTGGAAGGTGGCCGTGGTGTTGGAGTAGTGCACGGAGGTGTTCAGCCTGCTTGTTGTCGACCGAGTCGAGTCCTTCGTGGGTCATGGGTACTGTGCCGTCGCCGAGGCCACCAAGGAGGGCCTGGACTTTGGGGGAGCGCTTCCAGACGAAGATCGATTCGGGCCGTTCCGATGCACAGAGGGAATCCACGAGCCCGACGCGTGCGGGACTGCCCGGTGGGCCGCCCAAGAGCCCGTGGAGGTCGTCCCGCAGGGCACAGCGGGCGCACAGTCGGCCGCGATGGTGTCCGGCTTCGACATCGCACCGTTCGCAGTGGAAGTCGTAGGGGATCTGGGCGCAGGTTGCGCAGGTGGGTTGGCCGTCGGCATTGCGCGGGCCGGGCAGCAGTCGGTCTTGAAGGCACTCCGGGCATGTTCCACGGGTGTGGACGGCGTCGTAGTAGCAGGTGAAACACACAGCCGGCCCTCTGGCCACCGCTTCGCGATGCGCGGGATGTTCCGGCTGCAGCGTGCGCATGGGTCTTGGGGCGCTGGTAAGAAGCGTGTCACCAGCCGCCACATTTCGGAGTCCCGAGGGTGCCTGGATGTGATCCGTCTTCGCTCAGATCGGCGCTCTGCGAAGCAAGTGCCTGTGATTTGGGTGCCGGCCGGGTCTGGATGCTGATGGCGGCGATCTGACGCGATCAGCGGTGAGGGGTGGTCGGCGGCCACGCGGCGCGGAAGTATGGCCGATCGTGCATCGGGCGATCGAGCTGGACGAGTTGGTTGAGCACTGGACTCTGCTGAGCGACGAGCGGGCGGCCCTGAGCGGCAAGGGCGGTGCCGGCAAGCTGGGGCTGGCGCTGCTGCTGAAGTTCTACGGCCAGCATGGGCGGTTCCCTCGTGGCCGTGGCGAGCTACAGGAAACCGTGGTGCAGTTCGTTGCTGACCAGGTGGACGTTCCCGCATCGGAGATCGGCCTCTATGAGTGGTCGGGCCGCACACTCGAGCGGCACAGAGCGCAGGTTCGCAGCCACTTCGGCTTCCGGGTGTGCTCGGTGGAGGACGCGGACAAGCTGACTGCGTGGTTGGCGTCCGAGGTGTGCGAGGCCGAGCGGCACCACGATGTGGTCCGTGAGCAGCTACTGATCCGGTGCCGCGAGGAGCGGGTCGAGCCGCCGACACCGGGCCGGCTGGACCGGATGGTGCGCTCGGCTCTACACCAGGCTGAGGTTGCGTTGTCGTGCCGGATCGCGGGCAGGCTGCCGCGGGCGACTATTGAGCGGCTGGAGGCCCTGGTCGGCGCCGGCGCCGGCGTCGACGACGTCGACCAGGACGACGCCGGCGAGGAGTCGGTGCTCGCGCTGGTGAAGACCGTTCCGGGCAACGTGAGCCTGGAGTCGATGCTGACCGAGGTCCGCAAGCTCCGTGCGGTCCGCGCGATCGGACTTCCGGGCGGCCTGTTCGCCAATGTTGCGCCAAAGGTGCTGGCCGGGTGGCGTGGCCGCGCGGCGGTGGAGTCGCCGTCGCACATGCGTGATCACCCGACCGAGCTGCGGCTGACGCTGTTGTCGGCACTGATGCACGCGCGTGAGCGGGAGATCACCGACACCCTGGTCGATCTGCTGATCTCCACGGTCCACAAGATCAACGCACGGGCCAGTCACCGGGTGACCCAGGAGCTGGTCAACGCGTTCAAGAAGGTCACCGGCAAGGAGAACATCTTGTTCGCGATCGCCGAGGCCGCCCTGGACGCGCCGGACGATCCGGTCCGCGAGGTGGTGTTCCCGGCCGTGACCGGAGGCGAGCAGACCCTGCAGGAGCTGGTACACGAGTACAAGACGAAGGGGCCGGTGTACCGACGGACGGTGCAGACCACGCTGAAGGCCTCCTACACCAACCACTACCGGCGCGGGCTGATCGAGCTGCTCGACGTGCTGGAGTTCCGCTCCTCCAACACCACCCACCGCCCGGTACTCGACGCGCTGGACCTGGTGGCTCGGTACAAGAACGGCCGGGTGACCTACTACCCGCGCGGCGAGCATCTTCCGACCAGCCGCGTGGTGGCCGGCGACTGGGAAACCTTGGTGTACCGGACCGACAAGCGCGGCCGGCAGAGGGTGGTCCGGTCCACCTACGAGATCTGCGTCTTCCAGGCGCTGCGGGAGCGGCTGCGCTGCAAGGAGATTTGGGTGGTCGGCGCCGACAAGTGGCGTAATCCCGACGAGGACCTGCCCCGTGACTTCGAGAGCCGCCGCAGCGACCACTACGCCGCGCTCCGCAAGCCGCTGGACCCCTCGGCGTTCATCGACCAGCTGCGCACCGAGCTGCAGGCCGAGCTTGCCGCGCTCAACGAGCAGCTGCCGACGCTGGACTGGGTCGAGATCCGCGACCGTGGCAAACAGGGCCGATCAAGCTCTCCGCACTCGACCCGGCGCCGGAGCCGCGGAACCTGCGGGCGCTCAAGGCCGAGGTGGGCTCCAGGTGGGGAACCGTCCCGCTGATCGACATGCTCAAAGAGGCGGTGCTGCGCACTGGCTGCCTGGACCGCGTCACCTCGAGCGCGGGCCGCGGCGACCTGGCCCTCGAGGTCCTCGCCGAGCGGCTGCTGCTTGCGGTGTACGCCTACGGCACCAACACCGGGATCCGCGCGGTCGCCGGCGGCGAGCACGGGCACTCCGAGGACGACCTGCGCTACGTCCGCCGCCGCTACCTCACCGTCGATGTGGTTCGGGCGATGGCCACCGAGATCGCCAACGCCACGTTCGCGGTCCGCCAGGCGGGCGTGTGGGGCGCCGGCTCCTCGGCGGTCGCCTCAGACTCGACCCACTTCGGGGCGCTCGACCAGAACATCTTCACCGAGTGGCACTCGCGGTACGGAGGCCGCGGCGTACTCATCTACTGGCACGTCGAAGAGAAGTCGATGGCCATCCACTCCCAGCTGATCAGCTGCTCGGCCTCCGAGGTCGCGGCGATGATCGAGGGCGCGATGCGTCACGGCACCACGATGGAGGTCGAGGGCAACTACACCGACTCCCACGGCCAGTCCGAGATCGGCTTCGGACTCACCCGGCTGCTCGGATTCGACCTGCTCCCGCGGATCAAGCGGATTAACCACGTCAAGCTTTACCGCCCTGCTGCCGGCGAACCGGACGCCTACCCGCACCTGGCGCCGGCGTTGACCAGGCCGATCCGGTGGGAGGTGATCGCCGAGCAGTACGACCAGATGATCAAGTACGCCACCGCGATCCGATCCGGCACCGGGTCGACCGAGGCGATCCTGCGCAGGTTCACCAAGGCCAACGCGATCCATCCGACCTACCAGGCGATGATCGAGACCGGCCGCGCCCAGAAGACCCTGTTCGTGGCCCGCTACCTGCGCGAGCGCGACCTGCAGCGCGAGATCAACGCCGGCCTCAACGTCGTGGAGTCCTGGAACGGCGGCAATGACGTCATCTTCTTCGGCAGGGGCGGTGACCTGACCACCAACCGCCGCGAGGAACAGGAGCTGTCGGTCCTCTGCCTCCGCGTGCTCCAGTCCGCGCTGGTCTACGTCAACACCCTGATGGTCCAAGACGTCCTCGCCGACGACGAGTGGGCCAACCGGATGACCAACGTCGACCACCGCGGACTCACACCCCTGTTCTGGACCCACGTCAAGCCGTACGGCGAGGTCCGCCTCAACATGGGCCGGCGGCTATCGCTTCGTGAGGCATGAAACCCGGCCGGTTGAATCGGGGAATCTGCTACCGGTCCAACCTGATAGGTGGATACTGCAAGCACCGGGTCAGGTGCGGAGCGACTCGTGGCTTGGGCTCCGCGCCAGATCTTCGGGGGGGAAGAACTGGCACTGATCCGGGTGTGGAGACTGCGGGACTGGCCTCCTTTTTCCCACCGGTCCCGCAGCCGCCACGCCCGCCGGCCCTCGCCACATCACGCCTTCAGCAAACGTTCCTTTGTTGAAGGCGGCCGAGTGCGGTGATTTGAGAGCGCGATCGCGCCTGGCCGGATCTTCAAAAACCCCTTCACGGCGTCGAGTGTCAACAACCTCCGGTGGACCGTTATCTGACAGGCTCGGCACCATGACCGCGGTCGATGTCCCCTCCGACGAAGTCCCTGATGCTCTGCTCGCGGCCGAGCCGGCCGTCCTCACCGAGATCCGGATCGGCTACGCCCGGGTCTCCACCACCGAGCAGAACCTTGAGCGGCAGCTCGACGCGCTCACCAGGGCCGGCTGCCGGCGGATCTTCGCCGAGAAGAGGTCCGGCAAGAACGACGACCGCCCCGAGCTGGCCGCCGCGCTCGAGTTCATGCGGCCCGGCGATACCCTGGTGGTCGCCTCCCTCGATCGACTCTCTCGATCGCTGCAGGACCTGATCACCACCGTGGGCGACCTCCGCGGTCGCGGCGTCGGGTTCACCTCGCTGCACGAGAACCTCGACACCACTACCCCCGGAGGCCGGCTGGTGTTCCACGTCTTCGCTGCCCTCGCCGAGTTCATCCGCGAGCTCATCGTCGCTGGCACCCACGAAGGCCTCGCCGCCGCCCGGGCCCGCGGCCGCGTCGGCGGCCGACCCACCGTGGTCGACGCCGACCTCATCCGCGCCGCCCGCGACCTACTGCCGAACCCCGAGCACAGCGTGACCTCGATCGCCAAGCTCCTCGGGATCAGCCCCGGCACCCTCTACAACCACATCCCCGACCTCCGCGAACTGCGCGCCGCGGCCCGCACACAAGCGCCGCCCTCGGCGACCACGCGCGGGTCAATTTCGCCTCAGGATGCAACGTTTGCCGACCCTGCAGGATCAGACATGTTGTAGGTGCCCGAAAGGACCCCAGCGTGAGCAAGCACGAGTCGTTTGAGCAGTTCGCGGTCGAGACGACCCCGATGCTGTACCGCACGGCCTGGCTCCTCGTGGGAGAACAGCAGGCCGCCGAGGACCTGGTGCAGGAGACCTTTGCCAGGCTGTTTCCGCGCTGGGAACGCGGCTCCAGGCTGGACAACCCCGCCGGATATGCGCGGACGGTGCTTGTCCATCAGTTCATCAAGGGCAAACAGCGCCGGAGCTCCACCGAGGTGCCGACAGAGGTCCTACCCGAGCAGGCGGTGGAGCCGGATGTCGCCGCGTCGCTGGCGCTGCATGCAGCGATCGTCGGCCTTCCCCGCACGGATCGGGCGATCATCGTTCTCCGCTATTACGGCGACCGCACGGTAGCCGAGGTCGGCCACGACCTAGGGCTGTCCGACTCGGCCGTGCGGAGCCGAGCCTCACGGGCGATCGCGAAGCTGCGTGACCAACTCGGCGCCGATCTTCTCATCCCATCACTTTGACCGGAGGCAAGTCATGCCACACGAGATGGAAGCGTTGCTCCACGAGGCCGCGGACCGGGCCCCGCAGCCGAGCCCCGACCTGGTGCGCCGGAGTGTGCAGCGACGGGCCCGGTACCTACGGCGCCGACGGACCCATCTGATCCTCGGGGGAGGTGCTGCGGCGGCCGTGGCGCTGCTGGCCGGAGGGGTCGGGGTGTTGGGCATCATCGAGGCCGGCTCACCGCAAACCGAGCCACCGGTCACTATCGAGCCCGATAGCTCCGACGCCGCCAGCTTCCCGGCCTGCCCCAGCGAGGCTGAGGTCACCCAGATGAAGGCCGACGGCATTGAGATCCCGCCCTGTGACCCACTTCCCGAGAATGGGGACACCTCGTCGCCCGATGCCGAGCAGCCCGGTTCCGGACAGCCCGGCTCCGACGGGAACCAGACATGTCCGGCTGTGACGATCGGCAAGATCGCGGGATTGACCGTTGCGCTGCCGTGCGCTGAGGGAGCGGTGATCCTCGACACTAGGCTGGTCAAAGTCGACGGCGAGTGGTGCGCGCGGGTCACTTACGTCGCGAAGACGGGTGAGGACCAGGTGACCGAGACGCTGTGTGAGGGTGATCGTCCTTCGGTCGGCGGGCCGCCCGTCAGCGGCCCGCCGACACCCTAGCCCGGTCGTTTAGCCGGGGTCGTCGTGGTTGTAGCTGAAGAGCAGCACCTCGAAGTCGTGCCCGTCCGGGAACTGCTCGCCGACCATGTCGCCGGAACGCATGCAGGTATTCGTGTTGGACGGTCGGTCATCCAGGCCGGTGCTGTGGCCTAGTTCGTGGCAGACGAGTTCGCGCCGGTCAGCAGCGCTCCGCGCGTCGCACTGCGCGTCGATACGGACCTCGGTAGCCGAGAAGTAGTGCCCCGCTGGGCCGGTCACGTGGAGGACCTCACCAAGCCTCCCAGTGCATCCCGGATCGAGGTCGGCCTCGCGCACGGTGACGCAGTGGTTGGATGTGCAGCTCCCGGTGACATAGACCGCGTCCAGTCGACTGGCCCTGTCCCACTGAACAGCCGACGAGAACACCGGCCACTCCGCGCCAGTCTGGTCCTGCCAGAAGACGTAGCCGCGCGGAAAGCTTGGGTCATTGTCGGACCAGTGCATGCGGTCGCCGTCAGGTTGCACCATCGGGTGGCTCGCATTGGCCGCTGCCACCGCCGCCAGGAGGAACACCGAAGCCAACAATGCGACGAGCCCCCACCGCCGCACACCGAATAGGTCATTCATGAGCGTGCTCCTCCGTTTCGGGGGAAACCACCGACACGCGAGTGGACGATGGCTCCTCGCCGGGGCACACCGTTTCGGTTCTCGGCGTCGCAGCGGTCCGTGCGACGTACGAGACTCTCGCGCAGTAGGTTCCGTTCACCTGCACAGCTTGTACAGCGGTGATCTCCGCACCAGGCGCGCACGGTACAAAGACGGTCAGGCTCACGCCCTTCCCGAGAGTGGCGCCGGGACACACGTCGTCGTCCGGGCCGGGTTCAGGTCTCTCAAACCGGGGGTCGGGAATGATCACCGGCTGACCCTCCTCGGGAACCGGGTCGCACGGACCGAACGGCAGACCCGCGGTCTTGAGTCGGGCCACCGTGGCCTCATCGGGACACGGCGGCGCAACCTCCCCGACCTTGCCCGTAGCTGCCGCCTGGACCTCTTCCAGGGTCATGCCGTCGTGGTACACCTCGGCGCGCGTCAAGGGCGCGCCAGTGCCCTCCGAACCCATTGCCATCGCGCCGCCCACAAGGGCTCCGGCGCCTGCTGCCGCCAACACCAGGGCCAAGACAGCCCGCTTCTTCCCCGCTCTCACGATTCTTCACCTTCCCCGTTGGTGGTGTGCGAGAGCGCACCCCCGCACCGTCCTCCCGCCGCCGTCCTCATCAGATTCCGCTAACCCCGTACCGACTGCGAACCGGCATCTGCGGTGACCGGAGGCGACTCTCCAGCGTGATTCAGGTCACACGAATCGGCAAGCGCTTCGCTCAAACTTTACGTTCGAACGCCCACCTCCGTAGCGCGCGAGCCGCCGCCGCGCCACCCCGGCGGGCACGACCTCAGCGCGGCCCACACAACGGACGCTCAGCGGCTCTCAGCAGCGGGCCCGACCGTCACCGAAATGTGGCGGCAGGTGACAGCGTTCTTACCGACACCCCGTCTTCGCGGCCGCTGCGGCTTCTTGGTGTGCGCGGTCGACCGCGCACGGTGGAACGAGGGGAGAGGCCGACCGGTTTCGGATCCATCGCTGCTCCCTGAGCTACTCGTCGAGGATGTTCGCGCGACGTGGCCGCACGGTGCGGTCGAGCGAGACAACGTTGGGCGGGGAAGCGGTGCCGGTCTTGCGCACACGAACGTCCGCAGCGGTGGTGGTGAGCAGGTCCGCGGGCGTGCAGTCGAAGATGTCGCACAGCGCCGCGACCACCTGAAGGGACATTCGCTCCGGGCGCTGATTCACCAGGCGATAGACCTGGGGCCGGGACAGGGTGATGTCGCGTTCAGCCAAGAGGGGGATGAGGTCTGTGGTGTTGTGCAGGCCGCGGGCTGCCATCAGCTCGGCGAGCCTCCAGGTGTAGTCGACCTTGCGCTTCATGATGTGCCGTCCTCGGTCCTGCGTGCCATGGCTTCCTTCACCGTACGGTCCAGCGCGCTCCTGAGCGTGGAGCTCCGGAACTCGTCGGAGACGAACTGGTAGATCCCGGTCGTCGACGCGTACTCGTGGCCCATCTGGTCCTGTACGAAGCGTGGATCCCATTCGTCCTCGAGCAGATGAGTGGCGTACGACCGTCGAAACGAGTGGAGGTCGAGTCCTTCCGAGAACCCCAGCTCTTGGCAGTAGCGGCGCACTCGGCGGATCAGTGTGGACTCGACGACGAGGCCGCCACGCTCGCTGGGGAAGAGGTCGAGCGTGCCTGGTTCGCCCCGGCCGTTGGCGAGCCAGTCCTCGAGGATGCCGGGTGTCCATCGCCAGACGGTGAGCACGCTCCGCGGTTTGTGTGGGGACGATCGCTTGGCCTTGCCGTAGCGGACCTTGCAGATCCCGAAGGCTCCGAACTCACGGACGCGTGGGTTGCGAGCGAAGTCGACGGTCTGAAGGTGGCGGAGCTCGTTGAATCGGAGGCCGTAGGCGTATGCGATCTTCATCATGGTTGCGTCGCGATACGCGGCCTGCCAGCCCTTGCGGCTGGACTTCCCGATGAGCTCGACCTCGTCGTCGGCGTGGTCGAATAGTGCGCTGATCTCTTCGCGGGTGTACGGACGTTTCGTGGGCCGGCCGTCGTACTCCTCGACGTGAGGAGCGGTGTTCCAGTCGAAGAAGACCTGGGCCGGGTGTGTGCCGAAGTACTTCTCGCAGATCCGGTCCCAGCCGTAGTCGGGGTTGCTGTAACTGGTGAAGCCCCGCAAGGCGGAGTGGTAGCCGCGCAGCGTCGAGTGGGACACGTGTTTGACGGTGCGCAGGTCGGCCGAAAACTCCTCGACCATGGCCGGCGTCCAGTTCCAGGGGTCTTCGTTGACGTGGTCCAGGAACCGCTTCACACAGCGGAGGCGCTGGTCGATCGTGTCGAACCGGAGGTTGCGGGACAGTTGCTGGTTGCGCCAGCCGTCGAGCATCAGCTGGAGCACCTGTTCGTCGGGCCGGAGGACCGGCATCGACTGCACCAGCTGCACCCGTCCTGCGCCGTCAATCTGCATCAAGTACCCCCCCAAATCCTGTTACAGCCAGTGATTCAATGATGCATCTGATGAGACGCCCAGTGTGTATGTGCAGGTCAACGGCGTGTCGTGTAGGTCGTCAGGTGCACCGACTTGGTGGGTGCGGGTCGCCGAAGGAGCACTCCAGGCGCCGTTCCGTCACGTGTTTCCGCAGGTCAGGAGGCGATTCCTCGTTGACAGCGGGGTAGTGGATCCAAGCTGCGTGGGTGATTCATCTGATGCAATACGCAGACTAGTAACTGACATAATGTCAGTTATCGGCGATGACTGCCGTGCTTCGCCATGAGGCTCGTCAGCTGCTTGAGGCGGCCGCACTGTCCTCGCGGGTCGTGACTCGGCTGACTGGGTCGGACTGACGTGCTGAGTGACCGGGGAGCTTTCCACGACGACACCGGCTCGACCGGTTGCTCACGACGTTGGGCTTGCAGTCCGTCGTCCATGGTCACAGCCCGACCCACCAGTACTTCGGAGTTCCCGCCACCTTGAGCGGCCGCCCGCACACGTACGCGGGCGGCCGCGCCACCGCCATCGACGGCGGAGTCTTCGACAAGGGGCAGCTGGTCGTCGCGCGCCTCGACGCCCCTCCCCCCAAGCACAGCCGAGACACAACCCTTCCCAACTGTCGAAAGTGGCAGCCCCCATTCGTAGTAGAGACAGCGCCGGCAAACCGCCGGTGCACGCAATTCCATGGAAGGCAATCAGATGAGCGAGCTCGTCAACTCCACCTACATCAGCCTCGACGGCGTCATCGAGAGCCCCCAGACGTGGCCGGACACCGGCGGGTTCGGCGCGGAGGGGAACAAGATCCAGACGGACCTCGTGCTCTCCTGCTCGGCCGTGATCATGGGCCGGCACACCTACGAGGTCATGGCACCGGTGTGGCCCACCATGTCCGGCAACCCGCTGGCCGACAAGATGAACGCGATGCCCAAGTACGTCGCCTCCCGCACGCTGGTCGACCCGGAGTGGAACAACACCCACGTCATTGACGGCGACCTGGCTACTGGGGTGAAGAAGCTGAAGGAAGAGTCGGACGGCGACATCGTCCAGTTCGGCTTCGGACAGGTGACCCACACCTTGATGTCCGCCGGGCTCCTGGACCGCCTGCGGCTGTGGGTCCACCCGTTCATGATCGGCCGTGGCGGGCCCGCCGACCTTCTCTACCGGGACACTCCGACGACCGGCTTCGAGCTGGACAAGGTCACCGCGCTCGAGTCAGGGATCGTGATCCTGGACTATCGCACCCTCGGCGACGAACCGGACGTGCAGTCATGATGCCCGTGCACGACACGGAGACGGATTCGCGCCCCGGCTCTCGCACAGGTCTCCTGCTGGTCTGGGCGCTCGCCGGCCCCTCTACGTCGGCACCGGGACCGCGGAGGCCCTGATCCGCGAGGTTTCGACATCACCCTCTGGACGTTTCCGCTCCCTTGAGCAATCCGGACGAGCCGAAACGCCCAGAGTCAGCGCGGCCGGCTCAGTGTGTCCGGTCGGCATGGGCTACTTGCGAACGAAGTTCAAGACAAATCCTCTGAGTTTCGGCAACCGAGGATCTCTAGCTTCTTGCGGCGGGCTGAGTACGTCGAGGGGCGATGAGAGGATCGGCCGCATGACATCGTTGCCGCTCGCCATCATCTTCGACTTCGACGGGCTGCTGATGGACACCGAGTCCACGATGCTGGCGAGCTGGCGCTACGAATGGCAGCAATGGGGCCTGGAGCTCGAGCTCACCGGATTCTTCGCCGACCACGGCGGAGACATCACCAACCAGCGGTACGACGTGCTCTCCGGCGCCGTCGGCAGTACCTACGACCGGGAGCTGAGCCATCAGCGGCGGGTGCGCTACCGCGACCAGCTGCACCGTTCGCTGGACCTCGCGCCGGGCCTGCGCGACTGGCTGGACGAGACGGCACGGCTTGGGATCGAGGCGGCGGTCGCCTCATCCTCGCCGCGCCCCTGGGTAGCCGGGCACCTCGAACGAGTTGGCCTTCTGGAGCGCTTCACGGTGATCGCCACCGGTGACGAGGTGCCCCGACACAAGCCGGCGCCCGACATCTACGAGCTGGCGCTGACCCGGCTCGGCATCCCCGCGTCGGACGCGATCGCCGTTGAGGACACCGCCCACGGCGTGACCGCCGCCCAGGCTGCCGGCCTCCGCTGCATCGCCATACCCAATCCCTTTGTCGATCCGGGACGCGTCGCACACGCCGACGTCGTACTCACCTCGGCAATCGACCGCTCGCTGTCCGACGTGCTTCAACACTGAGTGGGTGCGGCGTGCGACGCGCGGCCATGACAGTCGCGACGCCGCATGGTGTGGTGGTCCGGGGGCCTGAGTCGACGGCGGCCCGCGGGGTGTCCGGGTGAATCGTCGTGCGTGCTCACCACCCAGTCGGGCTCTGAGATTCAAGGAGCCATTCTTCGATCGGCGGAAGTGCGTCGACGAGCGAGGTGGAGTCCACGGTCGTTGTGGCTTGCGCCCGAGCGTCGGGAGATGCGTTGAACGCGACGCTGAAGCCGACTGCCTCGAAGAGCGGGAGATCCGAGCGGCTGTCACCGATCGCGATGCACCGAGCAGGCAGGACCCCAACTCGACGGCAACTGGTGATGGCAAAGTCCCGTTTGTCGTGCTCGTCAAACGTCGCGGCGACCTCGCCTGTGTAGGTCGCGTTGGTCGTATCGAGTTTGGGCCCGCAGTGTGCCGCGAAGCCGAAGCGGCGCGCGAGGTGAGCGCCGACGGGATCCCATGCGAGGGAGGCCAGCATGGGGACGAGGTTCTGTGACTTGCACCAGCGCAGGGCCTCATCGATCCCATCGATGAGCGGCAGGTCCTCGAGCCAGGCGGACACTTGGGCCGCGCTGGTGCCGGACCAGCCATGCGCATCGATGATGCACACCGCATGGTTGTCGATGTCTCCTGCGGCGTACCTTGCTTCTGCTTTGTCCACCTCGTGTGCGTGTCCGAGACGTTGGGCAATAAATGACCCGGAACTGGTCCCAGTGACCAGGGTCCCGTCGATGTCGAAGAACACGATCCCGGCCGGCCGAGCGCGTCCTGAGTGGCTCATGAGCGGAGGATATGTGGTGGACAATGTGCCGGGCATGTGGCCTGCGTGGAGCGTCACCTTCGCCACGTCGATGCAGTGGATCGACTCGTAAACGCAACTGGCACCAACGGGAGTTGAGGAGCCGGGAGTAGCCGCCAACGGCGGGCTCGACGCCGCCGCCGAGGCCGGCCGGTACAAACGAACTCAGCGACGACGCCAGCCTCGCCCCGACGATGACGTGGGTCTGTTCGGTGGCCATGAATCCTCCTCGTTGATTCGGGTGGTTGTTACGCTGCCGGTCGGCGGGGGCTGGCGGGGACGGCCGGGGTCGGGCACCCGCCGGCCATCGGGTCTGGTCGGTGGTGGTCGTGCAGCGCCAGGAACCGCTGGGGTGCCGGGAGCCGGTCGCCGCCGTCGGCGAGCCAGGCGCGGGTGGTCCGGTGGGCCCGCTCGATGAGGTCGGCGCTGTGGCTGAAGTCGATCGGGGACACCGACACCGGGCACAGTGGCGGGAGCACGTGCAGGTCGACCCGGGCGGCGAGGTCGGCGACCTCCCAGAGCAGCCGCTGGTGGGTGAGCAGCGACACCGCGTGCAGTGCGGCGGCCAGCGCGCCGGCCGGTGGTCGGGTCAGAGCGCACGCGTACCCGGCCGGCAGCACCCACACCTCGTCGGCGCCCAACGCCACCGCCCGTGAGATCCCGGCGTTGTCGGCCACGCCGCCGTCGACCAGCACCAGGCCGTCGATCTCGACGGCGGGAAACACCGCGGGGACGGCCGCGCTGGCCAGCACCGCGGTCACCGCGTCGCCGCGGCCCAGGCACACCGCATCTCCGGTGAGCACGTTGGTGGCGGTCACGTGGATCGGGACCGTGGCGTTTTCCAATCGCCGGTAGGTCAGGGTGTCCGCGATCAGCCGCCGCAGCCCCTGGTTGGAGCTCAGCGAGGGTCGGCGGCCGGCCAGGGCGAGCAGCTGCCGGACCGGGTCGATCGGGAACACGTCGCGGCGCCGCACCCGCCGCCACAGCCGGGTCAGCTCGTCGAGAGTTTCTGCGCTCGGCCCGTGGCCGGCGAGGTAGGCCGCGTTGAGCGCACCCACCGAGGTACCGACCAGAAGGTCCGCGGCGATGCCCCGCTCAGCGAGCGCAGCCAGCATCCCCACCTGGACCGCGCCCAGGTTGCCGCCCCCGGACAACACGAACGCCCTAGTCATCGCGGTCTCACGCGACCAGGCCGGTGAGCGCGAAGAACTCCTGCCGCGAGCCCGGGTTCTCGCGCAGCAGCCGTCCAGCCAGTCGGCGACCTGCTTGGTCAGCCGCTCCTGGACCTGCAGGTCGCAAACGAACAGCTCGACCACCCGGGCCAGCTTGGCGAGCCCCAGGATGCGCGCCCCGGGCAGGTAGCCGACATGGGCGATCCCCCGAAAGGGCAGCAGATGATGCTCGCACGGCGACTGCACCGGGATGCTCTTGGCGAGCACCAGCTCGTCGTATCCGTCGTCGTTGGGGAAGGTGGTCAGGTCGAACTCCCGCGGCGTGAGCAACTCGACGTAGGAGCTGGCCACCCGCCGCGGGGTGTCGTAGAAGCCGGGGATGGTGAGCAGGTTGAGGACGATCCCGGCCAGCCAGACCGCCACCAGCAGGCCACCGAACCGGGGCGCCAGGGCGACCACGATCCCGGCCACCACCTCGACCACCCCCACCGCGTACATCGCCTGCTGCGCTGTCCCCGGCACGGTCTGGTCGATCCACCCCGGCCAGGTAGCCCGGCCAGTCGACCAGCAGGTTCGCGAACTTGTCGAGCCCGAACAGGATCGGTGCCACTGTGAACATGGTCCGCAGCGCCAAGAACGCCTGGTACCCCGGGTCGGCCAGCGCGGCTCGGTCGGCCGCACGGGAGGTGGACAACTCAGCGTTCATGATCCGCCCTTCTAAAATGAAGATATACGAATTTTAGAACTTCGAAGGCTATTCCGTCAACACAGGTTGGTTTTCGAATGGTGGTCGTGGAGAACCCCGAGGCCGGCGTCTCTGCCGACTCCGTGCTCGACGAGCCGACCCGGCGCCGGCTGTACGACCACGTTGTACGCCAGGCCGAACCCGTGAGCCGCGACGAGGCCGCCGCCCTGGAGCTGCTGCGCACCACCGCGGCCTTCCACCTCGAACCGCTCGCCGCCGCCGGGCTGCTGGACGTCGTCTATCAGCGCCGCACCGGCCGGTCCGGCCCCGGTGCCGGACGGCCCACCAAGCACTACCGGCGCTCGCACCGACAGCTCGCCGTGTCGCTTCCGGAACGTCGCTACGACCTAGCTGGGCGGCTGCTCGCCGCCGCCCTCGAAGACGCCGAACGCTCGGGCGAATCCCCGGAACCGCCCTCGACCGACGCGCGCGCGACCTGGGCAAGGAGCTCGGTGAGGCAGCAAGCGAGGCACGAGACAACGCCGAGAGTCGGCACACCGTCCTGCGCATTAAGGCGTGATTTGAAGACCTGCGTCAGATTCACTGCTGCTACATCGGGCGTAGATGCTCGACGGACACGTCATTGTCCTCAGTCAGCCGCTGGGCGATCAGCGAACGGTGACAGGCCTCAGGATCGCGCTCGACACAGAACAGCGCTGTAGTTCCTTGGTTCGGCAGTCCAGCCACGATCGGCTTGAGGTCGGCGCTGTCGAGGATCTCGTTGACATAACGTCGTGCGTACTCCGGCGCCAGCTCGCGACGCGAGCGCTTGCCGACGCCCTGGCGGTCGTCCTCGGCGTACTGGAGCTGACGCAGCTCGGTGGTCGGCGCGAGCTCGAGGTGATGCTCGTAGCCGATCCCGGCTTCGGCGAGCGCCGCCTGCAGGCGAGCCGAGTTCGCCCAGGCGTACTCGGGTCCGCGCACGCCACGGCGCTGGCGTACGTCGAGCAGCAGGTGGGCGTCCGCATGCCGCAGACGTTCCACGAAGGATTCGGCATCGAAGCCATAGACGCCGATCGTCACCATTCTGAGCACCGGATCACCCACCTGCCTGCTACTCGCATCGCGTCACGCGACAGCGGTGCCCTCGAGCTCGACCATCAGGTCCGGGATCGCCAGCCGCGACACTCCGAGCAGCGTGCTGCTCGCCGCCACGCCCGCGGCGCCGAGCCGCGCCGCCAGCACGCCGTAGTGCTGGAACAGCAGGTCGACGTCGGTGGTGTAGACGTTAAGCCGGACCAGGTTCGCCAAGGACATGCCGGCCTCGCTGAGAACGGCCTCCAGGTTATCGAGGCTCAGTGACAGCTGGGCCGCCATGTCGCCGGCGTGCTCGGGCTTCCCCTCGCCGCTCATCGAGGTCTGCCCCGCGCAGTACAAGGTCCGGGTCTCCCCGGAGACGACCTCCCCCTGGTTGTAGCCCAGCTCCACCGACCACGGCCACGGGTTGACCGTCGTGCGTTCGATTCCCACATCAGCTCCGTTCGATTCATCGCGAGTACGACGTCCGTCGTTGACGCCGTACCGATGAATCTGCCAGCAAATCACGACACCTTGTGTCGTGTATTTCTGTAACGTTTTCCGTATGCGCGCTGACCGGCTGGTATCGCTCGTGCTGCTGCTGCGGCAGCAGGGCCGGATGTCCGCATCCGCGCTGGCCAGCGAGCTGGAGGTCTCCACGCGCACCGTGCTGCGCGACATCGAGGCGCTGTCGGCCGCCGGCGTCCCGGTGTACGCCGAGCGTGGCCGGCACGGCGGGTTCGCCCTGTTGCCCGGCTTCCGGACCGAGCTCACCGGACTCAACCAGGACGAGGCGCTGTCCCTGCTCGTCGCCGGCGCGCGGTCCGGCGCGCAGGCGTTCGGCCTCGGCCCGGCCCTCACCACGGCGATGCTCAAGGTGGTCGACGCGCTACCCGAGAGCCATCGGGACGCCGCGGCCGGTGCTGCCGAGCGGCTGCTCGTCGAGCCGGAGACCGACCTGCTGTCGCGCCGGCTGGTCGCTGAGGACGTGCCGGAACACGTTCTCGTCGAGGTACGCCGCGCGGTCCTCGCCGGACGCAAGCTGCGCATCCACTACGCAGCAGCCGACCAGGATCCGCGGTGGCGCACCGTGGACCCGATCGGCCTGGTCACCGTGCGCGACAAGGGCTATCTGCTGGCCATCAGGTCCGGCGCGGACCGCACCTACCGGCTGTCTCGGATCCTGGCCGCCGAGGCCCTCACCGAGCCCGCCGATCGACCGGACCGGGTCGATCTGGACCAGGCCTGGCAGGACCGCAGCGCCCGGTTCCGCACGGGCGGTGATGACCAGATCGCCGTCGTGGCGCGGGTGGACCCGGCCCGGCGGGAAGAGCTGGTCGGCACCGCCCTCGCCCTGCGGTCCGAGGAGGCTGAGCCCGACGGCTGGCTCCGGCTGGAGCTGACCTTCCAGGACCTGCGGCACGCGGTATGGGCCCTGTGGCAGCTCGCGACGGCCGCGGAGGCGCTGGACCCGCAGCCGCTGCGCGACGCCCTCCGCAAGCGCGCCGTCGAGATTGCCACCCGCTACGAGGTGATGGGGAAGTCGAAGTAGGAGTCCGGGTACGGCTCGTCCCTCAGCGTGTAGTGCCACCACTCACTGTCGTACCGGTCGAAGCCGCTGGCCTCCATGATCGAGCACAGATCGCGCCGGTTCCGGGCTTCGACCGAGGTGACCCCTGGTGCCCCGTGGTGCGAGATCGGGTCCATCAGGTCATGGTCACCGCCCATCGGAGCCAGCTCGCCGGTCGCCAAGTCGAAGAGCGTCAGGTCGACGGTGCTTCCCCGGCTGTGGCCCGACTTCGTGGCGACGTACCCCTGCTCGAACATCTCGGCCCGCGCGATGTTCGGGTAGTGCCGCAGCTTCGTCCGGCCGTCCTCGGGCTGTGCCGACCAGCGCAGGAAGCAGTCCACGGCGCGCTGGGGGCGATAGCCGTCCCAGAGAAGCAGGCCGAAGCCCAGCGACTCGGCCTTGTCTCTCGCCTTTTCCAGGGCGGCGCACAATGCCGTCGTGCCGACTGTTCGATTGGCGAGATATCCGTCCACCGGCTTACCGGTGAAGTTGTCCCAGGTCGCATATTTCGCGTCCCACCGGATTCCGGGAACGTGCTCGTCCACGAATACGAAGTCAGACTGCATCGGCCCCTCCCGTCAAAGCCTTGCCCGTCAGGGTCAGCGACACCATGCGGTCGATGACGTCCGAGAGCGGCACGCCAGCGGCCGCCATCATTCGCGGATAGCGGCTGTACGACGTCAGGCCGGGCAGCGTGTTGACCTCGTTGAGCACGACCGTCCCGTCGTCCTTGAGGAACAGGTCCACCCTGGCCAGTCCCCCGCATCCCAGGGCGCGGTACACGGCTCTGGCCGTCTCCAGCACCAGCGACCGGGCCTCCGGCGAGATGTCGGCGGGCACGATGGCGACCGAGTTGTCGGAGCCGCTCTCGGGCTGCTTCTCCTGGTGGATCTTGAAGAACCCGTGAGACAGCGCGATCCGGTCGACCTCACCGGTGGTCAGGTCCAGGTCGTGGCCCAAGATCGCGCATCCGACCTCGCTGCCGACGACCGCCTCCTCGATCAGCACCTTCGCGTCGTACTGCCGGGCGACGTCGACGGCAGCCTGCAGATCTTCGGCTCGCGAGACCTTGCTGACGCCGAACGACGATCCCGAGCGACACGGCTTGACGAAGACGGGATAGGTGAGCTGGTCCGCATCGACGTGCTCATCCGCGGTCACGATCCAGAAGTTCGGCGTGGCGATGCCGGCGTTTCTGGCGACGAGGTAGGCAAGAGACTTGTCCATGCACAGCGCCGAGCTCTGGATGTCGCAGCCGACGTACGGAATCCCGGAGAGCTCCAAGAGACCCTGGATCGCGCCGTCCTCGCCGAGCTTTCCGTGCAGCACCGACAGGACCAGGTCCACGCCGACGGTTTCGTACCGCCCCTCCCCCAGCACCAGCAGGCCCTGCGCACTCCGGTCCGGTGACAGTACGGCGGGACGCGACGTGCCGTTCTCCCAGTTCTCCCCTGGGCCGTCGCAGAGCCTCCACGCGCCACTCTTGGTGATGCCGACGTAGTACGGGTCGTACTTGTCGGGATCGAGGTTGCCGGCGACCTGCCGCGCGGACTTGACGGAGACGGGGTGTTCTTCGGAGGCGCCTCCGAAGATGATGGCGATCTTCAGTTTATCCACAATGATTTCTGCTTTCGAATTTCAGACAATTGAGAATTGAGTTTTCAACGGTGTCGCTCAATGCGTGGTCTGTGTAATAGGCGGTATGCGGACTGATCAGCACGTTAGGCATGTCTTGTAGCCGCGACAGGGTTTCGTTTCCGAGGGCTTTCTCGCTGCAGTCGGCGTAGAAGATTCCTTCCTCGCCTTCGAGGACGTCCAATGCAGCGCCACCCAGTCGGCCGCTTTCCAGTGCCGAGATGATCGCCTCGGTATCGAGAAGCGACCCGCGGCCGGTGTTGACGATGAACGCGCCGTGCTTGAGCTGCTCGACGCGCCGCCGGTCCAGGAGATGGCGGGTGTCAGCGGTGAGCGGGACGTGGAGCGTGACGATGTCGCTCAGCCGCAGCAGCTCATCGAGAGGCAGGTACTCCGCGGCGGCCGTGCGTCGGCTGTCGTAGGCGAGGACCCGGCAGCCGAAGCCCCGCAGCCTCGCGATCACCGCAGTACCGATGCGTCCGGTGCCGATGACCCCGACGGTCAGGTCGCGCAGCTCTCGTCCCGGTGTGTCGTGCAGCCGGTAGTCACGAGTGTCGGTTCGCCGGATGGTGGCCGGGGCGTTCCGCAGCGACATCAGCATCAGCATCAGCGTGTAGTCGGCAACGCTGTCGGGCGAGTAGGCGACGTTCTCGACACAGATGCCGAGACTCTCCGCATAGGTCACGTCGAGGTGGTTGTAGCCGATGCTCCGGCTCGAGATGTACTGCACGCCGGCCCGGCTGAGTGCCCGGAGCGTGGCGTCGGTGATCTCGGTCTTGTGGCCGACGCTGATGCAGCGGTTCCCGAATGCCAGATCGGCGTTGCCTTCGGACGCCGGTGCCTCGGTGATGGTCGGCCTGACTCCCAGGCGAGGGGCCATCGCTCGGAGCAAGCCGGCCTCGTGCTGCTCGCATCCGTACACCGTGATTCCGGTCGTGGTCCCGGTCCCGCTCCCCCGGGCGGTCAGCGTGCTGGTCACGGCGGGAACGCTGACGGCGACAGCGGCTGCTGGTTGTCTGTAGGACATGCCCGCCAGTCAAGGCAGCGCCGTGTTGCCAGCACGTATGCGGATTTCAATACACGGGCGATATGCGGCGTACTCGTAACATTCAGGGCGTGCGTGTGCTGATCGTCGAGGACGAGCCCTATATGGCCGAGGCCATCCGGGACGGGCTGCGGCTCGAGGCGATCGCAGCCGACATCGCCAGCGACGGCGACACGGCCCTCGAACAGCTGAGCGTCAACGCCTACGACATCGCCGTACTCGACCGCGACATCCCCGGGCCCTCCGGCGACGAGATCGCCGAACGCATCGTTGCCTCCGGCAGCGGCATGCCGATCCTGATGCTGACCGCGGCCGACCGGCTCGACGACAAGGCATCCGGGTTCGAGCTCGGCGCCGACGACTACCTCACCAAGCCGTTCGAGCTCCGGGAGCTGGTGCTCCGGCTGCGTGCGCTCGACCGCAGGCGCGCGCACAGCAGGCCACCCGTCCGAGAGCTGGCGGGGCTGCGGGTCGACCCGTTCCGCCGTGAGGTCTACCGCGACGGCCGGTACGTCGCACTGACCAGGAAGCAGTTCGCGGTCCTCGAGGTGCTCGTGGCAGCCGAGGGCGGCGTGGTTAGCGCCGAAGAGCTCCTCGAGCGGGCCTGGGACGAGAACGCCGACCCGTTCACCAACGCCGTACGGATCACAGTCTCGGCCCTGCGCAAGCGCCTCGGCGAGCCCTGGCTGATCGCCACCGTGGCCGGCGTCGGCTACCGCATCGAGGAACCAAGTCATGGATAGGCGGCCCGGGCTGAGCGTCCGCCTCAAGCTCACCCTCAGCTACGCCGGGTTCCTGGTGCTCGCGGGTGCCGTGCTGCTCATCTTGTGGCTGGTTCTCGTGGAGCTCTTCCCTCACGCCGTGATCGTCAGGGACACCAGGGTCGGCATCGGTGGGATCGCCACACCGGGCCGCACCAACTATCAGCAGACCTTCGGCAAGGTTGCGGCCGCGGCGCTGGGCTTCCTCCTGGTCTTCGGACTCGTGGGCGGCTGGATCCTCTCGGGCCGGATGCTCGCCCCGTTGAACCGGATCACCGACGCCACCCGGATGGCCGCGGACGGATCGCTGTCCCACCGGATTCGGCTGGAGGGTCGCAACGACGAGTTCCGCGAGCTGGCCGACAGCTTCGACACCATGTTGGCGCGGCTGGACGCACAGGTCGCCGAGCAGCAGCGGTTCGCGGCCAACGCCTCGCACGAGCTGCGCACGCCACTGGCGGTCACGCAGACGCTGCTCGAGGTGGCGCGCGACGATCCGCGGCGCGACGTCGGCGAGCTGCTCGACCGTCTCCAGTTCGTCAACACCCGCGCGATCGACCTCACCGAGGCGCTGCTCCTGCTCAGCCGCGCCGATCGCCGGGCCTTCCCGCGCGAGCTGGTCGACATGTCACTCGTCGCGGAAGAGGCCACCGAGACGCTCCTCCCCCTCGCCGAGGAGCGCGACCTCACCATCGAGACCTCCGGCGAGGTGACGCCCACCGTCGGCTCCTACGCGCTCCTGCAGCAGCTGGCGACGAACCTCGTCCACAACGCGATCGTCCACAACCTGCCCGAGCAGGGCACCGTGTGGGTCACCACGACCAGCGCTCATCCCGCGACCGTCGTACTCACCGTCGAGAACACCGGCAAGAAGCTCTCCCGGCAGCTGGTCGCCACGCTGGCCGAGCCGTTCCAGCGCGGCAGCGAGCGCGTCCGCACCGACCACGCGGGCGTCGGCCTCGGGCTGGCGATCGTCAAGAGCATCGCCGAGGCGCACGACGGCAACCTCATCCTGACTCCGCGCCCCGACGGCGGGCTCCGCGTCACCGTGCAGCTACCGGCCGCACCACCTGACTGATCGCTGGGCCGGCGCGCTACTTGTGCACGAGTACGACGTCGAACTCGGTTCCCGGAGGGGCGCCGGGCCCGAACGGCGGCGGGAAGCCGAGGTCGAAGCGGGCGTTGATGGCGGCGATGGTGCTGCCGTGGAGGGCGGCGGTGGCCGGCACCCGGAACAGCGGCGTGGTGATGGTCTTGACCGTGACGCCGGACGACAGGTCGGCGGCAAGGTCGACGACGGCGATCGAGTTGGCGAAGTTCTGGACGACGTACACCGTCCGGCCCTCGAGCTGGAGCCCGTCGAGGGTGCCGGGGACGAGTCCGTCTCCGCCCACAGGGATCTCGGTGCTGACGCCGGTCGTCGGGTCGACCAGCGCGATCATGCCGAGGTGGGTGTGGTTGACGATCAGCGTCCGGCCGTCGTTGGTGGCGTCGATGCCGTTGAGGCCGAAGGTCCCGGGTTCGCTGAAGGCGGCCGGTCCGGTGACCGTGATAGTCGACGGCGTCCCGAAGTCGCCCTTGCCGTACGGAAGCTTGTAGATGGCCGGTGCGAACGTGTCGGTGAAGTACGCCGCGTCACCGGTCAGCGCGACGTCGTTGGTGAACGCGGAGGCGGGTCCAACGGCGATGTCCGCGACCTCGGAGCCGTCACGAGTGTCGTAGACGTAGACGTGGCCCCCCGGCCCCCCGGCCACGAAGAGCAGTTTCCGCGCCTCGTCGACGCGGATTCCTGCTGCGAACCGCCCGGAGACGTCCACGAGGACCGAGCCTTCGCCGGTCGACAGGTCGCCGCGGTAGATGTCACCGCCCCGGAGCGACGACACGTAGAACGTGTCACCGGTGCCGATGGCGATGCCTTCGGGCTGGAAGTCGGTGGGAACCGGGATCGAGGACGGCTGCTGGGTGGCGGCGGCCGGGACGGCGTACACAACTGCACATGCAAGAGCGAAGGCGAGGACGAGTCGGCGCATGGCGGACCTCCGGTGACGGACATGGACCTATCCACGATGCGCCTGACGTTCCCGGCTGTCGATGACGCGTTCGCACCATGGCGAAACCTAGGGTCTAGGTCGGCGGGCGGGTCGGGCTGGGGACGCGGGGCTCCACGAGCGGGTTGCCGAACGGGTAGAGCTGGCGGATGGCGGCGATCATGTCCGGGCCAGGTTGTACGCCGAGCTCGAGCTCCAGGGCGCGGCGGAAGCGACGGAAGCGGCGCAGCGCGTTGCTGGGGTCTCCCCTGCGCGCGTAGATCTCGATGATCAGCCGGTTGGCGCTCTCGGACCAGGGCTGGAGCTCGACCGCGGACAGCGCGTACGGAAGCGACTCGGCCGCGTGACCGGCGGCCAGGAGCCGCTCGGCGGCGGTCTCCAGAGCCTGCGCCTGCAGGACCTGCAGCCGCTCTCGCGGCTCCTCCAGCCAGACCTCGTCCCACCCCGGCAGCAGCGGCCGGCCGATCGAGGCCGGCGGCGGGCTGACCGCGGGCCGGCTGGTCTCGTAGATGACGTCGTTGATCCAGCTGAGCGCGGCCTCCAGGTCGACGACGACGTCGTCGGTCAGGGCCATCACCTCGCCGGAGATCTGGATCAGCTCGTCGGCGACCAGACCCAGCCGGGACAGAGCGGCCCGCAGGTTCGCGTTGCCTCGGCTCGCCGGTGCGTCGGGCCACAGCAGCGCGCTCGCGTGCGATCGGGCAACCGGACCGACCAAGGCCACCATCGCGACCACGCGCTTGACGCTGTGCGGCATCGCGACCACATGACCGCTGAGCCGGGCCTGGAACGGACCGATGACGCGCAGCTCCATCGGGGCGGACACCGGGTGCTCCCTGGTGCCCTCCCCCTCGCCCCCCGTCTCCGCTCCCACGGATAACAGAATAGACAGGACAAACAGGGCATTTCGCCATAATCGAGCGGCTCATGGAGACATCGCCGTGCATCCGTTCGTGAACGCGCGATTCTGCGATGAGTACGCCGGAACCGTGGGCTGACAGACGCCGACGACGGGAACCAGATCGAGGTGCGGTTCGGCCACGCCGCGGTGCGACGGCCGCCGCCTCAGCACGGTCGACCGCATAGACGACCGCCGCTCTCCGACGTCCCTCGTCGTCACGGGCCGGGAACGGCGCCGGAGTGATTCGGTGCGCATCTGCCCCGGCGTGGTGCCGGCCGTGATCCGGGTGCGTGCGGGGTGCCAACGCGTACGTCGCGGCTCGGCCACGTCGTACCCCGCTGAACGGTGCGCGCACTTCGGTTCGCTGGCGGCGTCCACCTCCCCGTGGGCGCTCCCCCACCACGAAAGGCGCAGCTCATGAACACCAACTGGAACCTCGGTTTCACCCAGATGCTTCGCAACACCCAGCCGTCGTACTGGGGCAACTGGAGCCTGGACGCTCACGTTGCCGCCGGCGCGGTCGGCATCCTCAACACCTCCACCGGTGCCTTCCAGTACGTCTCGACCCTGCCGTCGGCCGCGGTCGCGACGACGCACGCACCGTCGAACGAGTGGAAGGTCCAGTCCTCCGACGTCGCCCAGTCCACGTCGTCGGTCGACCTCAGTGGTTCGGTCGTCGACCCGGACACCGGCACCAAGGTCACCGCGGGCCTCGAGATGACCTGGTCCTTCGGACACGAGGGCTCGCTGAGCTCGACGTTCCTGCTGGCCAACCAGGCCTACCTGACCGACCCGCTCGCCCAGATCGCCGCGAACAAGGACTGGCTGGTCCAGCAGGCCCAGGCCGCCGGTATGTACCAGAACGGCGAGATCACGCAGGGCTTCGGCGTCGTCACGCAGGCACTGATGGCGGTCAGCGGCCTCAACCTCGGCTCCCAGTCGGACAAGTCGACCTTCTCCATCACCGGGTCCGCGGGCGCGACCAACGCCATGGCCGGCAACGCGGGCGGCGACGCCAAGGGCTCCTACGCACAGACGAAGGCGTCCTCGGCCTTCGAGCAGCACCTGTGGCCGGCCGACGCGAACATCGTCGCCACCGACCTGATGCCGGTCGCCTACCAGTTCGCCTCGTTCGTCGGGCAGACCCCGGTGCTCGGCTGGGTCACCAACCTGTCGGGCATCTCGATCCTGCTCGACGACGCCCACGGCGGGACGTACATCGTGGAAGCCACCGCGTCGTACACCGTCGACGGCAAGAAGCAGTCGACGTCCGCGACGGTCTCGGGCGGCCGGTCGACGATGATGAACTCGATCCCCGTCAACGCGACCGGCTTGGAGCTGGACCTGACCTTCAAGGGCATGTTCAGCGACGAGAAGCACCGCTTCAACTGGCCCTCGCCGATCGGGCAGTTCCCCAACGGGCAGATCGCCATCGACCTGTACGGCGTGTGGCCCGGCTCGAGCCGCGCGATCGAGCGCACCAGCGGCGCCGTCGGCTGACCTTCCTCATCCATCGGACTTCGCCAACCAGTCAGGAGAGAACCATGCCCTGGGACCCGGTTACGACCGCCGCGAATGGCGCACCTGCGGGGTTCACCAACGTCGACGCGGCCAACTGCGTCAAGGCCGCGAACTTCGCCAACTCCGTCTACGTCAACACGTCCGCCACTACCGGTGCCACGCGCCAGGCGTTCACCTACGTCCCGTTCGGCGGGATGACGCTGTGCGTGGTCGGACACATCCACATCGACCCGACCACAGGCGCCTTCACCGGCGCCGGCAACTGCTACATCCCGGGATGGCTGAACTGGGACATGGCCACACCCGCCGTGCAGTGTGCCGCGATCGCGGCCATGCCTGACGGTGGCGCCTTCCCCGGCGCCAACCGCTATCCGCACTGATCACCGTTCAGCAAGCAAGTCGAGGGTCCGGTCGTACCGGGCCCTCGACGCTGCCCGGGTCATGAAGGGCTGATCACTCGCAGCAGATCTGCGCCGTCGGCGACGAGTACCACGGCCGCACCGAGCTCGTCCGGCAGGTGGTTGCGCTGTTCGTCGTCAGTGATGCAGGTCGGACAACCTGGAGGCATGATCACCCAGCCCGCCGCGCGCGCCCCGGCCACCAGGAGTGCCCACGGATCCTCGCCGGCCACGTGGTTGGCCATCATGTCGTCGTCATCCAGGTAGACATCGGCAGAGCCGTCGCCGTACTCGACCAGCGCGAACTTGTACATCGGCTCCTCACGCACGATGAACGGTTGCAGAACCTTGCGCATGCGATCGCCACCTCCGGGCTGAGGCTCGCCGTCAACGAAGCGCTGGAAGAAGACATCGAACGACACGAGGACGACCCTCCCACGGTCTAGGTCAGTGGTGACTCTCTGCCGCCCCGTGTGCGGCCAGTCGCTCCTCGAGCTTCTCGCCCTCGATATCGGGGTCGGGCACGTAGCGGGCGAACCACTGCGGGTGGTACCAGAGCTTGGCCTGGACCATTGCCATCACCGCCGGCACCAGCGTCAGGCGTACGACGAACGCGTCATATGTCCGGTTACGGCAACGGCCCTGATCGCGAGCGTGTCGCGATCCGCGATGAGTCTCGGCGTACCCACCGGTCTACCTATGTACGGCGGCATCCCTGCGCGCCGTACCAACCGAAATGGAGTGAACGTCGTGTCCACACCAAGCCTGACCAGCATCATGTTGTCGAGCACCGACCCCGAGCGGTTGCACGAGTGGTACCGGTCGGCGTTCCCGCCACAGACCGACGACGTGAACGAGGAGTACCGCGTCCTCGGCTACGGCGGCGTCTATCTGTTCATCGACACCCGCGACGATGTCGGGCCGAAGACGGCCGAGCCGGGGCGGGTGCTGCTCAACTTCGAGGTCGACGACGCCCACGCTGCCGTCGAGCGGGTGGAGCGATGCGGCTGTGAGTGGCTGGCGCCGCTCGAGGACCGCGACGGCAGCCTGTTCGCGACCGCGATCGACCCCGACGGCAACTACGTCCAGCTGATCCAGCTCAGTGAGGCCCACCGCGTTGAGACGGCTACCGCGGCCGGCCAGGAGTGAGGCGGCCATGTTCGGATCAGTGAAGGCATTCAGCGGCTTCGCGGTCGACGACCTGGACGCCGCCCGCAGGTTCTACTCCGAGGTGCTCGGCTTGAACGTCGAGGCCCTCGGCGAGGAGCTGCTCTCGCTCAATCTGGCCGGCGGCACCAACGTCCTGGTCTACCCGAAAGCCGACTACACGCCGGCGACGTACACGATGCTCAACTTCCCGGTCCCCGACGTCGACGCGGCAGTGGACGAGCTGACCGCGAAGGGCGTCGCGTTCCTGCGGTACGACGGGTTCGACCAGGACGAGAAGGGCATCTCGCGCTCGGGCGGTCCGACGATCGCGTGGTTCACCGACCCCGCCGGCAACATCATGGCCGTGCTCGACGACGACATGTAGGACGTGTGGATGGTTGGTCAGCTGGGCCGCTGGGACGCGGGCCAGCTGACCACCACCTTGTTCCGCAGGTAGGCGCCCAGCCGGTCGTAGAACCGGATCGCGCCCTCGTTGTGCGGCTCGACGCCCCAGGCGATGGTGAGCTGCTCGGGCTGCGCGAGCCGCGAGAGCTCGAGCATCAGGGCCTTGCCGACACCCAGGTCGCGGGCCGCCTCGCGCACGTAGAGGTCGTCCAGCCCGATCACGTCGCCGCCGCTCCACAGGTGGAGGCGGCGTACGGCGGACACGTAGCCGAGCGCGGCGCCGTCGCGCTCGGCGATCAGCACCGTCACCTCGGGCCGCGCCAGCAGCTCGCGCCAGCGGTCGGCGGTGATCGTCACGTGCTCGCCCTGGTCCTGGTGGTCGGCGATCTCGCGCACCATCGCAAGCACCAGCTCGGCGTCGGCGGGCGCAGCCTCGCGGATCCTCAGCTCGGTGCTCATCGCGTCTCCTCGGTCAGTCGCTGGGCGGGGTGAGCGCCCCAAGTACGGTGTCGCGGATCAGCGCCGGTGCCTGCTCCGGCGTGATCTCGCCGCGGTGTACGGCGGCCGAGGCGCCGTGCAGGATCGCCTGGATCAGCGAGACCTGCCAGTCCAGCGGCATGTCCTTGCGGAACGCACCGTCCCGACGCCCGCGCCGCAGCAGCCGCTGCCAGCGCGCGATCGGCTTGCTGTGTGCCTCGCGCACCTGGTCCGGCGGCAGCGCCTGCTCGGCCGCGATCACGAGTGCGCCGTACCGATGGGTGAGCTGCCAGGAGGTATCGATCAGCCGGGCGAGCGCGGCGCGCGGGTCGCCCTCGAGGTCGAGCGCGTCGAGCGCCTCGTCGGTCTGCTGCATCGCATGCTCGACCACCACGCCGACCAGCGCGGCTCTCGACTCGAAGTGCCCGTAGAGGGTCACCCGGCCGACCCCGGCCGCCTTGGCGATCTCGTTGATGCTCACGTCCGGATCGCGCGCCAGGCAGCTGATCGCCGCCTCCACGATCGCCGCGATGTTCTTGCGCGCATCGGCGCGCTTCCCGGTGGTCTTCTCCCCCAGCTCGCTGACCGGCACGCTCGACTCCTTCGGTGACGCGTTCGCAGTACTCGAACATCAGCGTACGTGTTATCAGGCAGCGCACGAGGCACCTCGCGGGTGAGCGTGGCTGTACTCGCGGTAGCGGGCGAGCATGGCCGCCAGCATCAGCACCAGCATCAGCACGTGGCCGATCATCATCACTCCCCCGGCGTCCAGGACGCCCAGCCACAGCAGCGGGAACAGCGTCACGAAGCCGGCGTACATGGCGAGCGACATCTCCACGATCGGCGCCAGCCGGTGCCGACGGAACCGCATCCACAGCGCCATCGGCACCGCCATCGCGGTGGCCATCACCAGCGACTCCACCTCGGCGCGGTTGACCCATGAGGCATCCGGCCGGTCACCGGCGGCAAGCTCCCACAGCGGCATCAGGGCGGCCATGCCGACGGCCATCGCGACCAGCATCTCCAGGTAGTGGCGAAGGAAGGACCAGTTCACGAAAGCGCCTCCTTGGCCGAGATCGTGTCGGCCGGTGCCGCGGCGGGGCGGCCCGGCACCAGGACAGCGGTGACGACCGCTCCCCCGGCGGCGACCAGGGCCGCGACCAGGTAGGCACGCTCGAAGCCTGCGGTTGTGCCGGCGACCAGGCTGGCCGCGGCCACGCCCGACATCACCGCGGCACCCAGCGAGGCGCCGAGCTCGTGGAAGGTGCTGAGGATCCCGGACGCGACGCCCGCCAGCTGCGGCTCGACCTGGCTCAGCGCGGTCACCGAGGCCACAACGAACAGCGCGCCGAGCCCGGCCGCACCCAGACTGACCGCGACCACGGTGGTCAGCGTGCTCGGGCTGAGTGCCGGTCCGAGCAGGCCGGCCGCCGCGACCAGCAGGCCGATGACGCCGATGCCCCGCGCGCCGAGCCGGCCGACCAGTCGGCCCGCGACCTGCGCGCCGGCCATGGTGGTGGCCGCGACCGGCAGGAACAGCAGGCCGGTGACCAGCGGGCCGTGGTCGGCGACGCCCTGCAGGTAGAAGGTGCCGAGGAAGAACACGGCGATCATCAGAGCGGTCGCGACGAACAGCACGAAGGTGCCGGCCAGGACCGGACGTCGGGTGAACAGCGCCGGGTCGATCAGCGGGGTGCTGGTGCTTCGCAGCCAGAGGGCGAGTACGCCGTACCCGACGACGCCACCGCCGACCAGGGCGGCCGTGCGGGCCGAGGTCCAGCCGCCGTCACCAGCCTCGATGAAGCCGAGGATGACCAGCGCGGTAGCAGCGGTCACGAGCGTCGCGCCGACCAGGTCGAGGCGGCCGCTCGAGCCCCACGCCGGCAGTGGCGGGAGCAGGCGGAGCAGCGCGATCATGACCACCACGCCGACCGGCACGTTGATGAAGAAGACCCACTGCCAGCCAGGTCCCGAGGTGAGCAGCCCGCCCAGCAGTACGCCGATCGCGGCGCCGCCGGCACCGAGCGAGGACCAGATGCCGAGCGCCTTGTTGCGCTCCTCCCCCTCGAACAGTCGGACCACCACCGACAGCGCGGCCGGCGACAGCATCGCGGCTCCGGCGCCCTGGCCGATCCGGCCGCCGATGGCCAGTTCGGGACCGGTCGCCAGTCCGGTGACCAGCGAGGCGGCGGTGAAGACCAGCAGCCCGGCGATCACCACGGGCTTCGGCCCGAGCAGGTCGGCGGCCCGGCCGCCGAGCAGCATCAGGCCGCCGAAGGTCAGCGTGTAGGCACTGACCACCCAGGTCAGCGCGTCGCGACCGAGGCCGATGTCGCTGCCCATGTGCGGCAGCGCGATGGCCACGACCGTGACATCGAGAATCAGCATGAACTGCGCCAGGCCCAGCAGCCCGAGGGTGTGCCAGCGGCGGGGGTGCGGCGTCGCCGTCGTCGTACTCATGACCTCTCCTAACTCGTACAGCAATGTTCAGGTTGTGCCAGGGTAGCACAACCTGAACACGCGTGTTCGAGTTAAGTTGGAGCGGTCGGGTCAGGCGGAGGTGGCGACCTTCCAGAGGTAGCCGTCCGGGTCGCTGAAGTAGCCGAAGTACTCGCTCCACTCATCCGCGGCGGCCGCTGTCCTGACCACGGTGGCGCCGGCTGCCCCGGCCGCCTTCATGGTCTGGTCGACCTCCTCGCGCGAGTCGGCGAGGTAGTGCAGCGAGATGCCACGGAACCCCGAGCCTTCCGCGGCCACCCCGGCGTCCTCCGCGACCGCATCCCACGAGTACAGCGCGAGCTTCGTGGACCCGTCGCCGAGGCTGAGCCGGACGAAGCCGGGGAAGTCCTGGTCCGGCTGACCGCCGAGTCCGTCGACGTAGAACGCCTTCGCCTTGTCCACGTCCTTGACGCCGAGCATGACGAGGCTCATCTGCAGTGACACGGTGTGTCTCCCTTCGATCTGCTGACTGATGTTCGCGACGCTACGGCGGCGCGGTGGCACCGTGCTTCTCGATTCCTGATCAGTCTGAGTACGTCGCGGCGACGGCCAGCAACCGCTCGCGCGCCTGCTGGACGCCGCCAGCCTTCAGCAGGTCGCACGCCGCCTGGGCGAGCGCGGGAGCCGCCGCGTCACCCAGGGCTACGGCCAGCTCCACCTGGGCCCACCGTGCCTCGTAGTGCCCGAGCGGCGGCCCCTCGCGAAGCGCGCGTGCGACCAAGGGGACGGCCGGCTCGGGTCGGCCCTGCGACACCAGCACCATGGCGGCGCGAGCCGCGGCCCAGGAGGCGAACAGGCCGAGGTGCTCAGAGAGATCCAGTGAGCGACGGAACGCCTGCAATGCTTCGTCGAGCTCGCCACGCTGCTGGGCAGCCAGGCCCACGGCCCGCCATCCGGTGGCGGTCCAGCCGCGGTGGCCGATCCGGGTGGCGATGGCGAGCGCCTCGGCCGCCTCCGCCGCTGCCTCCTCGCCGCGGTCGAGCGCGGCCAGCGCCTCGGTCCGGTGCCACAGGGTGTACGCCTGTCCTTCGGGATGGCCCAGGGTCCGGGCCAGCTCGAGCGCGGCGGTGACCTGAACCAGGCCCTGCTCGGGGTGGCCGGCGAACACCAGGGCGTGACCGGCGGTCGCTCTGGGCGTCACGACTCGGACCAGGTCGCCGGAATCCTCGAAGAGGTCGGCGACCCGTCGCAGCGCGGCCTCGCCACCACGGACGTCGCCCTCCAGGAACTGGGCCATGGCCCGCGCGTCGAGGATCCGCGCCATCCCGTTGGCGTCCCCGAGACTCTCGTACAGGCCCAGGGCCTCGGACGCACGCTCGGCCGACCGCCGGCCGCGCTCGAGGTTCATGTCGAGCACCGACGCGACCTCGAGGGCGCGGGCCCGGATCGGCGCGTCCTCACCCGCCTCCACGACCGCGAGCTCGGCCAATTGGGCCGCCCGGACGATGTCCTCGGCTCCCGAGGAGACCATGGCCAGCCGGGCCAGGACTCGGGCGCGGGCCGGTCCCGAGGTGTGTACGGCGAGCGCCGACCGCAGGTCCTCCCGGGCTCCGGCATAGTCACCGAGCCGCTGCCGCGCCTGGCCACGGATCTCCTGTAGCTCAGCGCGGACCGCTGCCGTCGGCGACAACCCCAGCCCGACGCCTGCCAGCTGCGCCGCCTCGTCGTCGGCCACGGTGTCGAACGCCCGCTGGGCGGCGACGGCGTACGCATCAGCCGCGCCACGCGAATCGCCGGCCTCCCGCAGGTGGTGCGCCAGCAGCAGCGGGTCGTCCTCGGACCGAAGCGCTCGGGCCAGGCTGGCATGCAGCCGGGCCCGCTCGACGATGTCGAGTCCGGACGACACCACCTCGGTCACCATGTCGTGGCTGGTACTCCAGCCCTGGTCACCCAGCTGCGCCAGCCCGCTCCGGAACAGCCGCGACAGCGAGTCGAGCACCTGGGGCTCGGGCGTCGCCGTCGCTGCGGCCAGCGTCGAGGCATTGGTCTCGCGCGCCACCAACGCCAGCAGCGCCAGCAGCTCGCGGTCCGCATCGCGCTGGGCGGCCGCACGCGCGTGGATCGCGAGCCGCTGCCCTTCCCGCGCCAGCGCCACCGCCCGCGCGGCAGCATCGCCGCTGGACTGCCAGGCGCCCTCGGGCGCGGGCGCCACCAACCCCTCGGCGGACAGCGCCCTGAGTACTTCCGCCACCGCCATCGGCGTCCGGTCGGTGTGCTGGCGCAGCGCCTCGACGACACCGGAGTCGGCGACCAGCTGGGGAAGCGACTCGTCGGGCAGCGCGCCGAGGTCGACGCGCAGAACGCAGTTGGCGCGGCCGACGAAGGCACGGACGTCATCGCGGTCGGCGACCTCCTCGGGCCGGTACGCGAGCACCGTCCTCAGGTTCGCGATCCGGGCGGTCGCCGCCTCCAGCACGCCCAGGCTGCTCGGGTCGCACCACTGGAGGTCGTCGACGGCGATCACGCCGGCGGCCTCGAGCAGCCGCAGCGACGCCTCGTGGAGCAGGATCCGCCGGCTCTCCGGATCGAGGTCCGCTCCCCCACGACCGTCGTGCTCCGGTAGGAGCCAGGCGAGCGCCGAGGCCATGGGCGGCGGCAGCCGGTCCACGTGCGCGATGTCCTGCGCCGCGACCTCGCGGAGCAGGGTGCGCAGCAGCGTCCAGGGCTCGGAGCGCTCGGACGGGTGGGCGCGCGCTCGGACCATCGGCACCTCGCGGGCCAGGCTGTCGAGCAGGCGAGACTTGCCTGCGCCAGAAGGCCCGCTGATCGCCACGAACACACGGCGTCCGGCAGCCTCGGTGAGGGCGGTCCGGATCTTCCTGAGCTCGGCGCCGCGGCCCACGAAGGGAAGCTCGGCGAACTCGCGGGACCACCGTCGCCGAGGCGCCTGGTCCGGCGGTGGCGCCTGCCGGAGCAGGCTCTGATGCAGGGCGACCGCCTCGGCGGACGGGTCGACGCCCAGCTCGTCGGCCAGCGCTCGCCGGTAGTCGTCGTACACCTGCAGCGCGGCCGCGCCGTCGCCGGCAGCCGCCAACGCACGGATGAGGGTCAGTACGGCGATCTCGCGCAGCGGTTCTGCCTCCACCGCGCGACTGGCGAGCTCGACGGCGGTGCCCGCGGCACCATCCTCCATCGCCAGGAGCGCGGCCCGCTCGAGTGCGTCCTGGTGAGCACGCAGGAGCCGGGCGCGGTAGCCGACGGCCCAGTCGTCGTACGCCTCCTCCGGCAGCGGCTCCCCCTGCCACAGCGAGAGCGCCTCTTGAAGTCCCGGAGCGGACAGCGATCGGTCGCTCAGCGCGTCAAGGAACCGCTCGCTGTCGACCGAGCACGCGGCACTCCTCACGAGCGTGTAGCCGCCCCGGTCGGTCACGATCAGTGCGGCGTCTCCCAGCGCGCGGCGTGCGCGGTTGACCAGGACCTGGAGGTTCGCCACCGGATCCGACGGGGGCTTGGTGGGCCAGAGCGCCTCGGCCAGCGTGTCGTTGCTGACGAAGCGGCCCTGCCGGCAGGCGAGCACCTTCAGCAGCGTGCGGACCTTGCGGCCCGCAAACGCCGCCGGCGGGATCTCGACGCCGTCGCGCAGCACAGCGAACCGACCTAGCAGTCGGAGCTCGATCCGCCCGGCCCCTGCCACCGGCTCATCATCGCAACCGCAAGAATTCTGCAAGGACGGATTCCTACTTTTGGGTCACCGCCACTGGGGTGGAGAACCGAGAGCACAGGAGCAGAGATGAGCATCGAGACGAACACCGAGCAGCTGATCGAGCAGCGCGACTTCGCCGAGCCGGACGAGGTCCGGACCTTCGACCACGGCCGGGCCGAGATCCTCTCGATGGGCGGGATGGAGATCGGGCGCCTGGTCCTCGCACCGGGCTGGCGCTGGTCCGAGCACGTCAAGCCGATCGCCGGCACCGACCTCTGCGAGGCCCCGCACTTCCAGTACCACGTGTCCGGCACGCTGAGGCTGCGGACCGCCGATGGCCGGGAGTTCGACGCGACGCCGGGCCAGGTGACCTCGCTGCCCGCCGGGCATGACGCCTGGGTCGTCGGCGACGAGGACGTCGTGGTGGTCGACTGGTTCGGCGCCAGCCACTACGCCAAGCAAACCTGATGGACGCGGCCACGGACGGGACGGCTGCCGCGGTCGCCCGGTTCGCCTACGCATTCGACCGGCAGGACGTGGACGCGGTGATGGCAGCCATGACCGTGGACTGCGTGTTCGAGAGCACGGCGCCGCCGAACGGTGGCCGGTACGAGGGCCAGGACGCCGTACGTGCTTCGTGGGCGGCGTTCTTCCGCGACTCGGCGGACGCCGTATTCGAGGCCGAGGAGCAGATCGTGAGCGGCGACCGTGCGATCGTGCTGTGGCGCTACAGCTGGGCCGGTGGGCACGTTCGCGGAGTGGACGTGTTCCGGGTCCGGGGAGGTCTCGTCGCCGAGAAGCTCTCCTACGTCAAGGGCTAGCCGATAGCCGAGCGCGAGCCGCTCGCCAGGTCTACATTCCAAGAAGAAGGAGCTGCTCGGGGGTTCCCCGACCAGCAAGGAGAATCACCATGTTGCAGGACAGTCAGGTCACCGCGAACATCCCGGCCGCCGATCTCGATCGGGCGCGGCGCTTCTACGCCGACAAGCTGGGGCTCACCCCCGCCGACGAGAACCCGGCCGGGCTCATCTACAAGGCCGGCGGGACGGTCTTCTTCCTCTACCAGACCGAGTACGCCGGGCAGGCCGGCCACACCATCGCGCAGTTCCACGTGACCGACGTCGGCGCCGAGGTGAAGGAGCTTCAGTCGAAAGGCGTCACCTTCGAGCACTACGACCTGCCGGGTGTCACCTGGGACGGCGACGTCGCGACCATGGAGGGGATGGGAAACGCCGCCTGGTTCAAGGACAGCGAGGACAACATCCTCTGCATCGACGACGAGACTCAATAGCTCGGATATGTGACTCTGACCCCCCGCTCAACGTCCGTTGAGCGGGGTGCCAGAGAATCTTCATGGATTTTCGCCGGCCGGATGTCGTATCCGCCGTCTGCCCTTCGTGGTGTTGATGAGGCCGCAACATTCGACACCACCAAGGAGGCCGGCCATGTGGAACACCGTCCAGACCAACGAGGTTCACCTGTCACACGACCTGCCCTGCTTCGAGTGCGGTCACGCGTCCCACACCTTCCTGCCGTGCAGCGACACCTGCGAGTGCCCGAGGAACCTGATGCCGGGCATGGTCGCCATCGCCGCCTGACACCTAGGCTCGACGGGTGACTACTCCCTCAGCTGCGCCCCGGTTCTTCTACGTTGACGTGTTCGCACGCCACCCGCTCTCCGGCAATCCACTGGTGGTGGTTCCCGACGCGGATGAGCTGCCGGTGCCGCAGATGCAGGCGATCGCGCGTGAGTTCAACCAGTCCGAGACGACGTTCATCGTCGAGCCCGACCTGGAGGGCGCGGACTGGCAGCTCCGCTCGTTCACTCCGATAGGCGCGGAGGTCGGCGGTGCGGGGCACAACGCCCTGGGTGCCTGCCTGTGGCTGGCTCAGACCCGGCTGCCTCGCGACCGCGAGCGGTTCGTGCAGCAGATCGGCGCGGACCTGATCCCGGTGCTGATCGACCGGCGGGACGACGGGGTGGTGGTGTCCATGGACCAGGCACCGCCCAAGTTCGGAGACGTCGTCCGGGATCGCTCGGAGCTCGCCGCCTCCCTGGGCATCGGTGTCGGCGATCTCGCGCCGGAGGATGCCGTGGTGGTCGACACCGGGGCGGGACACCTGTTGGCTCCGTTGCGGTCGAGCGAGGTCGTCGACCGGGTGCAGCCGGACCCGGCGCGGCTGTCCGCGGTGCTGCGTGACGTCGACGGTGAGGGTTGCTACGTCTACAGCCTGGAGAGCGGGCGCGAGGTGGCGGCGTACGCGCGGTTCTTCAACCCCACGATGGGGATCGCGGAGGACCCGGCAACCGGGACCGCAGCCGGGCCGCTTGCCGCCCGGCTGGTCGCCGACGGGGTCGTCCCCGACGGCAGCACCGTCGTCATCGAGCAGGGCCACGCCACCGGCCGGCCGAGCTTCCTCAGCATCTCCGTAGCGGGAGACCTCGTCCGCCTCAGCGGCGGCGGTCTGGTCGTGGCCGACGGCACCCTCCATCTCTAGGACGCCGCCGGCGATGAGTTTGCACGACGCCGGCGGTCTGCCCCGACCATGAGGACACTGTTCGCCGCCTACCGCGTCGCCGACCTGGAGCGGTCGCTCGACTTCTACACTGCCCTCGGCTATCGGGAGCTCGGCCGGGTCGGGTTCGACAACGGCAGTGGTCTGGTCGTCCTGAGCTTCCCCGAAGAGGAGGAAGCCACCTTGGAGCTGGTCCACCGGTCTGAGGCAGGCCCGGTCGAGGTCGGTGGCTTCGACCACCTGGCGATCCAGGTCGACGACCTCGCCGCGACGCTTGCGACCCTGACCGACCGCGGCCTCGAGCCCGGCCGGCCCGAGCTGCCGGGCGGGCCCGACGGCCCGAAGACCGCCTGGCTCCAGGATCCGGACGGCTACCGGATCGAGCTCGTCCAGTGGCCGGCCGGCCACCCGACAGGCCTCACCGCCGCCGACTTTCCCAACCAGACCAGCGACGCACGAGGAGACGCACAGTCATGAGCGCACCGATCCGGTTGTACATGTCGATGTCCCTGGACGGCTTCATCGCCGGACCGGACGACCGCCCCGGGCAGGAGCTGGGCGAAGGTGGCGGCCGGCTGTTCAACTGGCTCGACGACCGGCGGTCGGCGGGGATAAACGGGCAGGTGTACGGCGAGGCGCTGGCCACCGGCGCGGTGCTCTCGGGCCGGCGTACCTTCGAGCTGGCGGGAGGCTGGGGCGGCGACCACCACGACGGTGTACCGATCCACGTGCTGTCCCACCAGGACGGCGACGCCCACGAGCTACCGGACGGCACCAGCTTCCACTCCGACGTCCGCGAGTGTGCCGCGGCCGCCCGCGCGTCTGCGGGCGACCGCCCGGTCCTGGTGCACGGTGCGGGCGCCGCGCAGGCGTTGGTCGATGCCAACGAGCTCGACGAGCTCGAGATCCACCTGGTGCCGGTCCTGCTCGGCGCCGGCCGCCCACTCTTCACCTCGCGGCACCCGAACACCGTCGAGCTAGAGCTGGTACGGCGCCTCGAGGGCCGTGACGCGACCCACCTGCGCTACCGGGTGCACCGACAGGGCTGACGAGGTCAGCCGCCGACGTACTCCGCGAGATGCTCGCCGGTCACGGTGGAGCGGCCGGCGACCAGGTCGGCGGGCGTGCCCTCGAACACGATCGTGCCGCCGTCGTGACCGGCGCCGGGGCCGAGGTCGATGATCCAGTCGGCGTGCGCCATCACGGCCTGGTGATGCTCGATCACGATCACCGACTTGCCGGCGTCCACGAGCCGGTCGAGCAGCTTGAGCAGGTTCTCGACGTCGGCGAGGTGGAGGCCGGTGGTCGGCTCGTCGAGGACGTAGATCCCGCCGTCGCCCTTCATGTTCATCGCCAGCTTCACCCGCTGCCGCTCACCGCCCGACAGCGTGTTGAGCGGCTGGCCGAGCTTGAGGTAGCCCAGCCCGACGTCCTCCAGGCGGGCCAGGATCGAGGCTGCCGCAGGCGTCTTCGCACCGCCGTCGGCGAAGTAGGCGCGCGCCTCGGCGACCGGCAGGTCGAGCACCTCGGCGATGTTGAGCCCGTTCACCCGGTACTCCAGCACCGACGCCTGGAACCGCTTGCCGCCGCAGTCCTCGCACGGCGTCGACACGGTGTCCATGAACCCGAGCTCGGTGATGATCACACCGGCGCCCTTGCACGTCGGGCAGGCGCCCTCGGAGTTGGCGCTGAACAGCGCCGGCTTCACGCCGTTCGCCTTGGCGAAGGTCTTGCGGATCGGCTCCAGCAGTCCGGTGTACGTCGCGGGGTTGCTGCGCCGGGAGCCCTTGATCGCGCCCTGATCGATGGTGACCACGCCTTCGCCACCGGCGACCGAGCCGTGGATCAGCGAGCTCTTGCCGGACCCGGCCACGCCGGTCACGACGGTGAGCACGCCGAGCGGGATGTCGACGTCGACGTCCTGCAGGTTGTGGGTGTTGGCACCGCGCACCTCGAGCACGCCGCTCCGCTCGCGCACCGTCTCCTTCACCGCCGCCCGGTAGGACAGGTGCTCGCCGGTCAGCGTGCCGCTCCCCCGCAGCCCGTCGACGGTTCCCTCGAACACCACCTCACCACCGCCGGTGCCGGCCAGCGGCCCCATGTCGACCACGTGGTCGGCGATCGCGATGGTCTCGGGCTTGTGCTCGACGACCAGCACCGTGTTGCCCTTGTTGCGCAGCTCCAGGAGCAGGTTGTTCATGTTCTGGATGTCGTGCGGGTGCAGCCCGATCGTCGGCTCGTCGAAGACGTAGGTGACGTCGGTCAGCGCCGAGCCGAGGTGCCGGACCATCTTGGTGCGCTGCGCCTCTCCCCCGGACAGCGTGCCTGAGGGCCGGTCCAGCGAGAGGTAGCCGAGGCCGATCTCGACGAAGGAGTCGAGCAGGTGGAGCAGCTTGCCGACCAGCGGCGCGGCGCCGGGGTCGTCGATGGTGCGCAGCCAGTCGGCCAGGTCGGTGACCTGCATCGCGGCGACCTCACCGATGTCCAGCCCCTTGATCTTCGAGGACCGCGCCGACTCGTTGAGCCGGGTGCCGCCGCAGACTCCGCACGCCTGGAAGACCGCCGCCCTCTCGACGAACGCCTTGATGTGCGGCTGCAGCGACTCCGGGTCCTTGCTGAACATGGCCTTCCGGATCTTCGGGATCAGGCCCTCGTAGCTGATGTTGATCTTCTCGACCTTGACCTTGCGAGCCTCTCCGAACAGCAGGTCGTCACGCTGCTCCTTCGTGAGCTTGCCGATCGGCACGTCCGGCGGCACGACCTCCTTGTACGGCGCGACCATCCAGCCGTCCGCGGTGTAGCCAGGGACCAAAATCGCCCCTTCGACCAGCGACTTCGACTCGTCGACGATCTGGCTGAGGTCGAGATCGGAGACGGTGCCGCGGCCCTCGCACTTCGGGCACATGCCGCCGAGGTAGACCACCTGCTTGACCACGTTCTTCTTGCCCGACTCGGTGACCGACGCCCCGCCGACCGTGGTCGTCGGGATGTTGAACGAGAACGCCGTCGGCCCGCCGATGTAGGGATCGCCGAGCCGGCTGAAGAGGGAGCGCAGCATGGCGTGCGCATCGGTGACCGTGCCCAGCGTCGAGCGGGGGTTGGCGCCCATCCGCTCCTGGTCGACCAGGATCGCGGTGGTCAGGCCCTCGAGTACGTCGACCTCCGGGCGCGGCAGGTTCGGCATGAACCCCTGGACGAACGTCGAGTACGTCTCGTCGATCAGCCGCCGGGACTCCGCCGCGATGGTGCCGAAGACCAGCGAGCTCTTACCCGATCCGGAGACCCCGGTGAACACCGTCAGCCGGCGCTTCGGCAGCTCGACGCTGATGTCCTTCAGGTTGTTCTCGCGGGCGCCCTGTACCCGGATCAGGTCGTGGCTGTCGGCGGCGTGCTCCGCAGGCTGCGGAGCAGGCGAGGTCTCGTTCATGGTGGTCATGGTCCCTATCTATAGCGCAGGCCAGGTTGCCTAGCGCGCCGCCTTCTTGACGAGCTCGGCGAGCTGCTGCTCGTGTGCGGCGCTGAGCTGCGTCACCGCGAAGACTGTCGGCCACATGGTGCCGTCGTCGAGGTTCGCCGGGTCCTCAAAACCGAACTGGGCGTACCGCATCTTGAACTTCGCCGCGGCCTTGAAGTAGCACACGACCTTCCCGGCCTCGTTGGTGTACGCCGGCATGCCGTACCACGTCTTGGGCATGAGCCCGGGCGCGTTTGCCGTGACGATCTCGTGGATCCGCTCGGCCAGCACACGATCGGTCCCGTCCATCTCGGCGATCTTCGCGAGGAGGTCGGCCTCCCCGTCCTTCTTGCTCTTGTTGCGGCGCGCCTCCGCCTTCAGCTCCTTGGTCCGCTCCTTCATCGCGGCCTTCTCGTCGTCGCTGAGTCCGGTGTACTTCGGGTCGTCTGCCATGGTCTTTCCTTCGTGTGTGTTGGTCGGCTGTGGTTCGAGGTAGTTCCAGTAGTGGTGTCGCATGGCGGTCAGACCGCGGCTTCCCAGGGGAACCCGTCGGGGTCGGCGCCCGACACCACCGTGCTGTTGACAACGACCCGGTGCGAGCCGGTGCCCTCCGGGTCGATCCCGGCGTCCTTGGCCGCGGCCCGGCGGGTGTAGAGGGCCAGCTTGAGCTGTCCCGCCGGAGCCTCGAACTCGACGTACTTGCTGCCGAAGCTCCGGGACACGGCGAGGCCCTGCTCGACGTAGAACTGCTTGGTCGCCTTGACGTCCGCGACGCCGAGCAGGAGCACGAAGTCGTCGACCTGCTTGGTGGCGGGGCCGGTGTTCTTCTTCGACGAGGAAGCGATCTTCCAGACGGTCCCGTCCGGCGCCTGGACGCTGCCACCGTAGCCCCAGAAGGACTTCGCGACCGGCTTCAGCACCGTCGCGCCGGCCTCGATCGCCGCGTCGACGAGGGCGTCGACGTCGGCCGGCTGGGACACGACCAGGGACAGCGTGAACCCGCGGAAGCCGGTGCTGGGCGAGTCCGAGGCGCGCAGCCGCAGCTGGTCGCCCAGCCCGAAGGCGTCGGCGTAGAAGCGGGTGGCGGCGTCGAGGTCGGTGACCTCGAGGGTGACCGCGGTGATGGGGGTGGTCTGCTGAGTGTTGGCTGCGGTGGTCATCTCTGCTCCTTGGTTCGGGTGGTTTTCTCCGTTGACCAGAACGCTACGAGCGGGACGGCACCTGGTGCTTCTCGATTCCTGATCGGTTCCGGCCCGCCCCCGCCGGGTCGCAAGACAGCAGTAGCCCCATCCCGAGATGCTCGGGATGGGGCCACAGCGGAGTCCTGGGTCAGAGGTTCTGCTTGATCCGGACCTGGTTTCCGGCGGGATCGCGGAAGGCGCAGTCGCGTACGCCGTACGGCTGGTCGATCGGCTCCTGGATCACCTCGGCGTCGCTGGCCTGCACGCGCTCGAAGAGGGCGTCGATGTCCTTGGTGTCGAGCAGGATCCAGCCGTAGGTGCCCTTGGCCATCATCTCGGAGATGACGCGGCGCTCGTCGTCGGTGATGCCGGGGTCGATGGCCGGCGGCGCCAGCAGGATCGACATGTCGGGCTGGTTCGCGGGGCCGACCGTGATCCAGCGCATCGTGCCCTCGCCGACGTCGCTGCGGACCTCGAAGCCGAGGACGTCGCGGTAGAACGCGAGCGACTCCTCCGGGTCGTCGTGCGGGAGGAACGCGGTGTCAATGGTGATGTCCATGGCGCCACGCTAGCCGCGGCGCCGGGGTGCTGCTTCTCGATTCCTGATCGGTCAGGACCCAGGTGGCACGCTCCCGCGGCCGGCAGCGCTCCCGGTAGAGCCGCTGCCCCTCGACGTACCGCATGGTCAGTGCGTCGGACTCACCCAGGCTCACACCGTCTCTCGCGGCCTTCCGCCGGAGGGCGACCTCGATCTCGACGTCGAGGAAGATCGAGCAGTCCCACCAGTCGACCAGCTCGTCCCTGAGCAGGAAGAGCCCCTCCACGATGACCACGGTGCCCGCGGGCGTCGGCCGTTGGACGTTTCGACGCAGCGCCCCGTAGTCGTAGCTGTCGTCGAGGTAGCCCTCGGGCGAGTTGCGGCCTCGTCGATGGCGCACCGCCGGCCCGTGCATGAAGTCGTCGACATGGATGACCTGGCTGCTGCGACCGGCGTCGTCGATCGCGGCGGCCAGGCGCGCCGCGAGTGTCGTCTTCCCGCTGCCGTCTCCGCCGTCGATCGCCACCCGCAGCCGACCCGAGGGGGCACGAGCCGCGATCTCGGCGACGACATCGTCGAAGGCCGGCGCTCCGGCCGGAGAGGTCACGTCTAGACGCAATGCCGTCAACTTAAGATGTCGTGGCTGGTGTCACGGCGGCGCGCCGGTGTTGATGTCGATTCTGATCGTGGTGTGGTGGCTGGGGCCGCGTA
>NZ_QEOO01000016.1 GCF_003121585.1 Nocardioides speluncae | reverse complement strand
CGAACTCAACGACAGGCCCCGCAAACGCCTCGACTACGCTCGCCCCTCAGAGGCCATCCAAGACCTCTTGTTGCGTTGACCGCCCGAACTCGCCCAAGGTACCCAGTGAATCCGTCCCACCCCGTGCGAAGTTTCCCGTGGGGAGGGACGGTTTCACTGGGGACCTTGCGAAACTGCCCAGCCATCGCCGATGCCACCCGGACCGCCCGGCAAACCTAGAATCACTCGGTGAGCACGCACGAACCTGCACCCGAGCAGCCACTCGACCGGATCGACCCGGACGAGCTGGCGATCACGCTCAAGGTGCTCGGCCAGCTGCCGACGCTGCCGCCGGAACACGACGACATCCGAACCGTGAAGCGGGCCGCGTCGTACATGTACAAGATGATCAAGAAGGCCCGCCGAGCCGAGATCCGCATGGAGCGGCAGCTGCACGACCAGCGGATCATCGAGAGCACGGCGACGGGCTCGGCGCTCCGGATCGACGACGAGACCGCCGGCATCCCGCTGGTCTCCACCGCGCAGGGCGCCTTCGCGGGTGAGCTGATCACCGCCCGGGGCTGCTACATCTGCAAGGAGGACTTCACCCTCGTCGACGCGTTCTACCACTGGCTCTGCCCGAAGTGCGCGGCGTTCTCCCACACCAAGCGCGACCAGCGCACCGACCTCACCGGGCGCCGGGCGCTGCTGACCGGCGGCCGCGCGAAGATCGGCATGTACATCGCCCTCCGGCTGCTCCGCGACGGCGCGCACACCACGATCACCACCCGCTTCCCGAAGGACGCCGTCCGCCGCTTCTCCGCCATGGAGGACAGCGCCGACTGGCTGCACCGGCTCAAGATCGTCGGCATCGACCTGCGCGACCCGACCCAGGTGGTGGCGCTGACCGACGACGTCGCTGCCGACGGTCCGCTCGACATCATCATCAACAACGCGTGCCAGACCGTACGCCGACTGCCGGGGGCGTACTCACACCTCATCGACGGCGAGAACGCACCGCTCGGGAGCCCGGAGTCGTACGGCGTCAAGGCGCTGCCGGAGATGGTCACCTTCGACCGGATCTCCGAGGCGCACCCGGCTGCGATCGCGGGCGCACTCTCCGACACCGCTGTGGCGCACCACGAGGGCGAGACCGCCGAGGCCGCGCTGGCCGCCCACAACGCCGCGTCGATGACCGCGCTGGCGCTCAAGGCCGGCGGCGCCTCGCTCGAGCAGCACCTGGCCGGAACGGCGATCGATGCCGGTGGCCTGATCCCCGACATCCAGCAGAACAACTCCTGGACCCAGGTGCTCGACGAGGTGGACCCGCTGGAGCTCCTCGAGGTGCAGTTCTGCAACTCGATCGCGCCGTTCCTCATCAACAGCCGGCTCCGGCCGGCGCTGCGGGCCGCCGTACAGAACGGCGCGCGACGGGCGTACATCGTCAACGTCTCGGCGATGGAGGGGCAGTTCTCGCGCCGCTACAAGGGCGCCGGGCACCCGCACACCAACATGGCCAAGGCGGCCCTCAACATGCTGACCCGGACCAGCGCCGGCGAGATGTTCGAGACCGACCAGATCCTGATGACCGCCGTCGACACCGGCTGGATCACCGACGAGCGGCCGCACCACGAGAAGCTCCGGATCGCCGCCGAGGGCTGGCACGCGCCGCTCGACCTGGTCGACGGCGCGGCCCGCGTCTACGACCCGATCGTGATGGGCGAGGCCGGCGAGGACATCTACGGCTGCTTCGTGAAGGACTACCAGCCGAGTCCCTGGTAGCGGGTCAGAGGCTGACCACCATCTTCCCGGTGTTCTGCCCCTGCAGCATGCCGCGGAACGCCTCCACCGCGTTGTCGAGGCCGTCGACCACGGTCTCGTCGGCGACGATGTCACCGGCGGCCAGCGCGGTCCGACCTCGGCGACGAAGTCGCCGAAGCGGTCGTCGTGGTCGAGGACGATGTAGCCCCTCATCGTCAGCCGCTTGCCGACGAACAGGGCGGTGTTGGCGGGACCCGGGACCGGAGAGGTCGCGTTGTAGCCCGCGATCGAGCCACACATCGCGATCCGGCCGTTGACCTTCAACGACGAGATCGCGGCCTCGAGGTGGTCGCCGCCGACGTTGTCGAAGTAGACGTCGATCCCGTCCGGAGCGGCCTCACCAAGCAGCTGCGAGACCCGGCCGTCCCGGTAGTTGAAGGCGGCGTCGAACTTGAGTACGTCGGTCAGGTAGGCGACCTTCTCCGGCGAGCCGGCGCTGCCGACCACGCGCGAGGCGCCACGCAGCCGGGCCAGCTGGCCGGCGATGCTCCCGACCGCCCCTGCCGCGCCGGAGACGAAGACCGCGTCGCCCGGCTTGAAGCTCGCGATGTCCATCAGCCCGACGTACGCCGTCAGCCCGGTCATGCCGAGCGCGCCGAGGAAGACCGACGGCGAGACACCCTCGATCGGGTCCAGCCGGCGGGCCTTGCCGGCGTCGAGCAGCGCGTGCTCGCGCCAGCCGAGGCCGTGCAGGACCAGGTCGCCGGGCGCGAAGCCGTCGGCCGCCGACTCGACGACCTCGCCGACCGCACCGCCGTCGAGCGCCGCGCCGATCTGGAACGGCGGGATGTAGGACTTCACGTCGTCCATCCGCGGCCGCATGTAGGGGTCGACGGACATGAAGAGGTTGTGCACCACGAGCTGGCCGTCGGCCGGCGCCGGAAGCGTGGTCTCGACGAGGGTGAAGTTCTCGGCGGCGGGCAGGCCCGTCGGACGGGAAGCTAGGTGGATCTCACGGGTAGTCAGCACGCTCTCCTCAAGGCCCGCGGACCGGTCCCGCATTCCCGGCGGCCGGTGTGAGCTGTCACAGCCGGGGCTCGGTCTCGGTGGGAACTCCTCCACAGTTCCAACAAGATGCCTTGTTACTAACTGGTCATCGTGTTGCCATTGGTGACCGCCGCCACACGACGTGAGCGGCCCAGCAGGCTTGGGAGGGCCAGCATGTCCGCTAACGCCATCCGGACCGGAGTCATCCGGCTCGTCTTCGCCACCCTCACTGTCGTAGGGCTGGCCGTGGTCCCGGCTCCCGCCGCACAGGCGGCGCCCAGCTCGGGATACAACGACTGGAGCTGCAAGCCGAGCGCCGCGCACCCCGAGCCGGTCGTGCTGATGCACGGGCTCGGCGCCAGCGGGGACCTCAACTTCGCGCTGCTCGGCCCGACCCTGAAGTCGGCCGGCTACTGCGTCTACTCGTTCACCTACGGCACCACCTACTACAGCGAGTTCGTCGGCGGCCTCGACTCGATGCCGAACAGCGCGGGCGAGACCGCCGTCTTCGTCGACAAGGTGCTGGCCGCGACCGGCGCCACGAAGGTCAGCATGGTGGGCCACTCCGAGGGCACCACGGTGTCGGCGTACTACATCAAGTTCAACGGCGGCGCGGACAAGGTCAAGCGGTGGGTCGGCTTCGGCTCCAACCTCGCCGGCACCACGCTGAACGGGCTGACCACGCTGTCAGACCTGCTCGGCCTCGGCCCGGTCCTGACGGCCGGCGGCTGCCCGGCGTGCGCGGAGTTCTCGGTCAACTCGCCGTTCTTCCAGAAGCTCAACGGCACCGGTGGACTGGCCGTCGACGGACCGACGTACACCAGCATCATGACCAGGTACGACGAGATCGTGACGCCGTACACCAGCGGCCGGCTGCCGGCCCGGGCCAACACCAAGAACATCGTGCTGCAGGACAGCTGCGGGTGGGATTTCTCCGGTCACCTCGGCGTGGCCTGGTCACCGAACGTCGCCAACATCATCAAGAACGAGCTCGACCCGGCCAACGCCCGGAACTTCTGGTGCGTGCCGATCCCGTGGCTGGGCTGAGCGCGCCGAGTAGCCTCGGTCGCCTATGACCACCACCCCTCGCACCCCCGTTCAGCGACCGCGCCGGATCCGCGGCCTGGACGCCGAGCAACGCCGAGAGCAGCGCCGAGAGGCGCTGCTCGAGGCGGCTCTCGAGCTCTTCGCCAGACAGGGTTTCGCCGGCACCACGATCGAGCAGCTCTGCCAGCAGGCGTACGTCGGCACGAAGGCGTTCTACGAGACGTTCCAGAGTCGCGAGGACCTCTACGCGGGTCTGCTGCAGCGGATCACCGACAGCACCTTCGCCCGGCTCGCCGACACCGTCACCGACGAGGACGACGAGACCACCGGCTCGCGCCGGCTGATCGAGGAGTTCGCGCACGCCTTCGTCGATGACATCAGGATCGCGAAGGTCTCGTTCGGCGAGGGCAGCGCGATCACCCCGGCCGCCGAGCGCCAGCGCCGTGGCAACCGCCGGGCCGCCGTCGCCTTCATCGAGAGCCACTGGGCTCGGTTCGGCGAGACCATCACCTCCCGGCACCACGACATCGCGATCGGCCTGATCGGCGGCCTCTTCGACATCGTCGCCGACTGGACCCTCGACGCCACCGACGCTGAGGACCCGGCCGCCGGCATCTCGGTGCTGATTCGGCGCCTGCAGGCCTTCTACGCCGCCACCCGCGCCGGCATGTAGCTCGCTGCAAGAAAGTTGTTGGGATCCGGGCCGTCCGCCGCTCCTACCTTCAGACGGCCACCGCAACGGCGGCCCGACACCCGAAGGTGGTGGCAGCGATGAACGAGATCACGATGCAGCGGACCAGGGTGGCCCGGCGTACGGCCGACCCGACCACGCCCGGCCGGGCCCGCGTCTGCGGCTGCGGTCAGTGGTTGGACCGGTGCGCGCGGCGGCACTGCCCGCGCTGTGGGCAGACGCTCGCCCCGGCCGCCTGACCCGGCTGCCGGCAAATGGTGGGGTCAGCCCTACCAGCAGACTCCTGCTGGGCCCACTGACGCGACCGGCGCGCGCTGGTGGGCTGGAGACATGAGACCTCCCACTCGAATCCTGGCCCTGACCACCGCCCTAGCCCTCGCCGCCGTGGCCGCACCCGCTGCCGGCGCCACCCAGCCCCGCAGCGGCCTGGACCGCTTCGTGCACCAGCACGTCAACTGGACCAAGTGTCAGCTCGGCCCCGACGATGAGGTCGGCAAGGAGCTGGACGCCGCCGGCGCCCGATGCGCCGACATCACCGTGCCCGTGGACTACGCGAACCCCGACGGGCGGACCATGACGGTGGCCATCTCGCGGCTCGAAGGATCCGACCGGCGGCACCGGGTCGGCGCACTGTTCCTCAACAGCGGCGGGCCCGCCGGTACCGCCGTGGACATGCCGCTCTCGATCAGCCAGGCGATGGGCCGGGTGGCCGAGCGCTACGACCTGATCGGCATGGACCCGCGGTTCGTGGGCCGCAGCACGCCGCTCGACTGCGGCTGGCCGGTCGGCAGCATGATCATGTCCGCCGGCGTGGACCGCGCAGGGTTCGAGCACGCGGTCGGGATCTCCCGCGACCTCGCCGAGCGCTGCGGCCGGACCGAGGCCGACGTACTGCCGTTCGTGACCACCCGCAACACCGCCCGCGACATGGACCTGATCCGCGCCGTACTCGGCGAGCGGAAGCTCTCCTACCTCGGCTACTCCTACGGCAGCTACCTCGGCGCGGTGTACGCCGAGCTGTTCCCGCGGCGCGTGGACCGGTTCGTGCTCGACGGGCCGATCGACCCGGACAGCTACTCCGCGCGGCTGCTCGAGCAGTCCGGCCCCGCCAACGAGGAGGCCCTCGCCGCGTGGGCAGGCTGGGCGGCGGAGCGGGATGCGACGTACCACCTCGGCGACACGCAGGCCGACGTGCTGACCGCCGTACACGCAACCATCGCGGCAGCAGCCGAGCGGCCGCTGCGGATCGGCGAGTACCGGGTCGGCGCCGACTTCCTGCCGACGCTCTACTTCGCGCTCCTCGGCAGCGACCTCAATGGTCCGCGGGACGTGCTGGCCCGGGCGACCCGGGTCTTCGTCGACGCCGTCGGCCAGGGCGCCGCCGAACCGACCGATGAGCTTTCGGCGATGCTGGAGTTCATGCTGACCGACTCCGAGTCGGCGCTGGCCAGCGTCCAAGCCGCCATCATCTGCGGCGACTCGGCTCAGCCCGGTGGCGACGTCGAGCAGATGTGGCGCCGGATCGAGGGCGAGCGCGCGCGACTGCCGTTCGCCGCGCCGCTGGTCCATAACGTCAACCCGTGCGACTTCTGGCCGACCGCGCCGCGCGAGCCGCTGACCAGGGTCGACACCAACGTCTCGGCGCTGATCGTGGCCTCGACCGGCGACCCGCGCACGATCTACCCCAACGCGGCGGAGCTGCGCGACGCACTGAGCAGCCGCAGCCGGGTCGTCTCCGTGCCGGGCAACCATCACGGCGTGTACGCCGAGTACGGCAACGCCTGCGCCGACGCCACCGTCAACTCCTACCTCGCCAGCGGCCGCCTACCGCGCCGCGACGTGGTTTGCGGTCGGTAGGCGGCGGCGAAGCCCGCGACCGAAACCCTTTGGGCGGGTTGCGCGTCGCGGGCCTACGCTGCGTTGGCCGTAGAAGGGAGTGGTCGTGGGCAAGCGAATCGCGCGCCGCGAACTGCGTGAGAGCGGCGTCCCGCCAGGACGAAGTGCCGAGCTCCAGATCACGCCGGCCCGCACACGCCGTCCATTCAGCGAGATCGAGCGGGTGACCGTCGAGGAGTCGACCGAATCGGCCTTGGATGAGTTGCGCGAGGAGCGCCTCTGATCATGTGCGTCGGCGACATGGCCACCACTGACTTGCGAGCCCGCCTGGCCTTGGTTTCGGGACGGCTGCCAGCGCAACCTCCTCAACCAGCGGCAGCGGTGGCGGTGGGCACCACGTCGTAGTCGGCGGGGTCGAACTTGGCCTGCTGCTTGTACTGGATGCCGAGCCAGGGCCAGTAGGGCTGACCCGGCTCAGGTTCACGCACCAATCCGCTGACCCGGCCCGTGTTCACGCGTCTCTGTGAACACGGGCCGGGTCGGCGCTCTCACGGGTCAATACGAGCCGGGTCAGCGCTCCAGGGCGTGAACACGGGCCGGGTGGACATCAGCCTGAGCTCGCGAAGGCTGGTGTCGACCCGGAGCTCCGCTGGCGGTGGTGGGGACTAGGTCGTAGTCGGCCGGGTCGAACTTGGCCTGCTGCTTGTACTGGATGCCGAGCCAGGGCCAGTTCGTGCTGACCCGACCGTTGGGGCCGCGGTACCACGACGTACACGCGGACCAGACGCTGTCGGCCAGCGCGGACTGGACCCGGTCGTCGTACTCCTGCTCGACCTCGTCGCGCACCACCAGCGGGGCGCCGGAGACGACCAGGTGGTCCACGAACCGGCGCAGGTACGCCGCCTGGACCTCGTGGAAGAAGACGATCGAGCCGCCGCCGGTGTTGGTGTTCGGGCCGTACATCAGGAACAGGTTGGGGAAGTGCGGGATGGTCATGCCGTAGTAGGCGCGGGCGCCCTCGCTCCACTGCTCGTTCAGGTCCTTGCCAGCCAGCCCGCGGATCTGCATCGGCGCCAGGAAGTCGGTCGCGGTGAAGCCGGTGCCATAGATGATCACGTCCACGTCGTGGGTGGCGCCGTCGGCCGCCACCACGCCCGTCTCGGTGATCTCGGTGACGCCGCCGGTGACCACGTCGACGTTCTTCTGGGCCAGCGCCGGCAGGTAGTCGCTGGAGAACAGGATCCGCTTGCAGCCGGCCGGGTAGTCCGGCCACACCTTCTCGAACAGCTCGGCCGACCCGGTCTGCCGCTTCATGTGCAGCCGGCTTGCCCGGGTGATCGCGGCTGCCAGCGGCTTGGCGTAGACCCAGGCGACGCTGAGCGACTCCACGAAGGCGTACCAGCCGACCCGCTCGGTCAGCTGGGTGGCCGGGACCCTGTCGAAGATCCGCTTGTGGAGCCCGGCGTACGTCGTGTCCGGGCGCGGCAGGATGTACGGCGCGCTGCGCTGGAAGACGGTCAGCTGCCCGACTTCCGGCTGGATCGCCGGGATGAACTGGGCCGCGCTGGCGCCGGTCCCGATCACCGCGACCCGCTTGCCGGCGAGATCGACGGTGTGGTCCCACTCGGCGGAGTGGAAGGACGGGCCGGCGAACCGCTCCCGCCCGGGCACCGCCGGCCACCGCGGCCGGGACAACTGGCCGACCGCGGGCACGAGCACGTCGACCTCCTCGACCGTGCCGTCGCCGAGCGTCACCGACCAGCGGCCACCCGCTTCGTCGTACTCGGCAGCCGCGACCTCGACGCCGAACCGGATGTGCCGGCGCACGTCGTACTTGTCGGCGACGTCCTTGAGGTACCCCAGGATCACCGGCTGCGGGGAGAACCGCTTCGGCCAGTGCGGGTTCGGCTCAAAGGAGAACGAGTAGAACGGCGACGGGACGTCGCAGGCGGCGCCCGGGTAGGTGTTCTCCCGCCAGACGCCGCCGACCTCGTCGGCCTTCTCGAAGATCACGATGTCGTCGTGGCCGACGCGCTTGAGCTCGATCGCGGCCGCGAGGCCGCCGAAGCCGGCCCCAATGATGCCGATCCTGGTCACTCCGCGGTCACCTCTTGTGGAGCAGCCGCAGCATCCGCGGCAGCAGCCTGTCGATGGTCTTGGAGCGGTTGAAGCTGGTCAGGTTCAGGCCCGGCAGCGCGAATCGCTGCACCGCGACGCTGCGTGGCCGGGTGAACTCGCGCAGGCCCTCGGGCCCGTGGATCCGGCCGAAGCCGCTGTCGGCGCGACCGCCGAACGGCAGCGCCCCCATGCCCGCGAAGCCGAGCACCGAGTTGACCGAGACCATGCCGGTGTCGAGCCGCTCCGCGATCTCGGGACCGCGGCGCTTGGAGAACACCGAGGCGCCGAGCCCGAAGTTCACCGCGTTGGACAGCCGGACCGCCTCGTCCAGGTCGCGCACCGTGGTCACCGTGACCGTCGGCCCGAAGGTCTCCTCCTGGATCGCCAGCGAGTCCTCCGGTACGTCGACGAGCACGACCGGCTCGACGTACCGGTCGCCGACCGACGACAGCCCGCCGAGCACCGGCTGGCCGCCGCTGCCGATCGCGTCCTCGACGTGCTTGCGGACCACCTCGAGCTGGCTGGGCATCGTCATCGGTCCGTACGACGCCCCCGGGCCGCTGCCCGGCTTGACGTTCGCGAACTCCTTGGTCAGCAGGCCGAGGAACTCGTCGCGGACCTCCTCCTCGACGTACACCCGCTCCACGCCGGCGCAGGTCTGGCCGCCGTTGGACGCGGCGCCCCATGCGACCAGCTCGGCCGCCTTGGCCAGGTCGGCGTCGGCGGCCACGATCGCGGCGTCCTTGCCGCCGAGCTCCATCACCACCGGCACCAGGTTCTCGGCACAGGCAGCCATCACCTTCTTGCCGGTCGCCGCGGAGCCGGTGAAGGCCAGCTTCTGGACGCCGGAGCGGCACAGCGCGGCTCCGGTCGCGCCGTACCCCTGGACGACGGTGAGCACGCCGTCCGGGTCGCTCGGATTGGCCAGCGCATAGGCGTCGGCGTACCACTGGCCGATCGCGGGCGTGTGCTCGCTGGGCTTGTAGACCACGGTGTTGCCGGCCGCGAGCGCGGTCGCGATCGAGCCGTTGGGCGTGTAGACCGGGTAGTTCCAGGGACCGATCACGCCGACCACGCCGTACGGCACGTGCTCGGTGCGCGCGGAGAAGTTGGCGAACAGCATCCCGGGCCGGCGCTTCTCGGGCTTGAGCACCTTGCCGGCGTGCTTGGCGCTCCAGGCGGTGTGCTCGAGGGCGAGCAGCAGCTCCAGGGTGGCGTCCGGCTTCGGCTTGCCGTTCTCGCGGTGCATCAGGTCGATCAGCTCGTCGCTGTGCGCGGCGAGGTAGCGCCTCCAGGCCAGCAGCCGCTGCTTGCGGCCGTCGTATCCGATCCCGCGCCACCACTCCGCGGTCTCCTGGGCGCGGTCGACCGCGGCGAAGACCTGCTCGTCGGTGGCGACGTCGTACGTCGCCACCACCTCGTCGGTGGCCGGGTTGAGGCTCTCCAACTTGTTCATGCTTGCTCCTCGATGATGACCCGGGCACACAGCGCCGGGTCGTCGTTGAAGGGAATGTGCCCGCAGCCGGGCAGGTCGAGGTGGCGTGCGGTGGGCAACGCTGCCCGGGCGCGGCGGCTCTGGGTGCGGTAGGTGAGGAGTACGTCGCGGGTGCCCCACGCGACTGTGACCGGGATGTCGGTGAGGTGGCCGAGGTCGGCGCCGCTCGTCAGGTCGTAGCCGGCGAAGCTGCGCCGCGCGTCCTCGAACGAGGTCGCCCGGGCCAGCCCGTCCACGTCGAGCTGCAGCGCCTCCTTGGACAGCTGGCTCGGCCGGCCGTAGCAGGTCGCCGCGAGCGCCGCCCGGGTCGGACCGAACGCCAGCGCCGGCCCGGTCAGCGGTCCGCCGTACTTCGCGGTGGTGCGCAGGGTGGTCACCATCGCCTGGGCCCAGCGCGCGCCGGGCCGGCCCCAGAAGCCGACCGGCGAGAAGGCCGTCACCCGGCCGGCTGTGCCGCGGCGGCCCATCTCCAGAGCGATCCCGCCGCCCATCGAGTTGCCGACCACGTGCGGCCGGTCGATGCCCTGCTCGGCACAGAACTTCGCCACCCACTCGGCGTACCCGACCGGACCCGGCGTCACCGACGGGTCGGACGGACGGACGCCGAAGCCCGGCAGGTCGACGGCGAGTACGTCGTGACGGCGGGCGACCAGGTCGAGGATCGGGTCGAAGACCTGCCACCGGCTCCCGATCCCGTGCACCAGCACGACCGGCTGCCCGGTCCCGCGGCGCTCGTGCGGCGGGAGGTTTACAAGTTCGGCCATACCGTCAGTCTCGCCCGTCATGTGGAACTCGCGCGACCCACCGTGTCACGTACTGAGCAGTGCTCAACTAAGTCTGGCGGCAATGCAACGGATTCTGTAAGGTCGTTGCACGCGCCGGGGGGTGTGGTCTAGGGGATGGTCGCCGGCGCACCGCTAGGTTCGCCGGCGACCTACCCATGGAAACGGACCTGTGACCGACGACGACGAGCTGCTCGACGCAGCGCTCGGCCAACTGCTCGAGTTCGGGGTCGCGCGAACCACCACCGACGACATCGCCCGCGCCGCCGGCGTCAACCGGACCACCCTCTATCGCCGGCTGGGCAGCAAGGACGACATCGTCGCGGCGGTCATCCTGCGCGAGGTAGGCGCGATCGCCGGAGCGATCCGCGACCACGCCAGCAGCGTCGACGGCTACGAGGAGCGGATCGTCGAAGGCTTCGTGTACGCCGTGACCTCGGTCCGCGAGAACAAGCTGCTTCGCCGCGCGCTCGCGGTCGACCGCGACGCCGTACTGCCGGCGATCACCGTCGACGGCGGACCGGGACTGACGATGGCGCTGCAGGTGATGCAGGAGGTCCACCGCGAGACCCAGCAGGCGTACGGAATCCCGCACGCCGACACCGACGACACGAAGACGGCGATCCTCGCCCGGCTGATCCACTCGCTGGTGCTGATGCCGGATGCGCCGCCGGTCCTCCGGACGCCCGAGGAGCTGCGCGCCTTCGCCGCCGTGCACGTCGTACCGCTGGCCGGGCCGAGCCCGCGCCCGGCTCAACCCGCCACGCGTCGACGCAGAGGGCTGCCAGGAAACGGGCTGCGTCGCGGCAGGCGCTGACGCGATCGGCTGACAGGCCGCCAACCCTCTACTGCGAGCCGTCACCCAGGGAGTAGGCGAGGGTGTACGTCGCCGACTCACCTTCGGCGTCAAATCCGCCGGTGCCGGTGATCCCCGCCAGCTCGCCGGTGCCCGACCCGGGCACGACCTCCCAGTCCGCGCGCGAGCCTTCCGGGTCGAAGACGCCGCTCATCCTGAGCACGAAGCTGCCCGAGCTTCCGGCGATCGTGCAGGTCATGCGCTGCACGCTATGGAACGTCCCGGACCCGTCGGGCTCGGCGATCGTCAGTCCGCGCCATTCGGCGTCGCCCTCGATGTCGCCGTGGTAGCGGTCCTGCCCGGTCGCGACGGCGATGGTCGTCGCGCCGTCCACGTCGGCGTACGGCGTCTGGTCCCACGACTTGTTCTCGACGGTCCCGGTTGCGGTGGTGGCCATGCTCGGCTCCTCAGGTCTGGTTGGTCCGCTGGTCTGGGAACGACGCTAGGACGGCGCTGCCGAGCGTTCTTGAACAAACGCGAACGCGCGACAATGGGATGGTGGAGCCGACCGAGAACACTGTGCGCGGCGTACTCAACCCACGCGCCGGCGAAGGGGTGTACGCCGAAGACCTGCTCCCGCCGGGCCCTGATCTCGTTGACATCGTCGAGCATCACTGGGGAGTGCGCTGGGACCTCCGGGAGCGTGAGCCGTTCACAGTCGAGGTGCTGCCCCGGCCCGCCATCCAGTTCGTGGTCGAGGAGGGCCGGGCCCGGGTGCACGGCGTCCTGCGCGGCAGGTTCGACCGGACGATGGATGGCCGCGGCGACATCTTCGGGGTGTCGTTCCGGCCGGCCGGGTTCCGGCCGTTGCTGCGCGGTCCGGCCGCTGACCTCACCGACAGGGTGATCGACGCGGTGGAGCTCTTCGGTCCGGCCGCCGCAGAACTTGCAGGCCAGATCGCCGCGACCGACGACCGCGGCGAGCGCGCGGCACATGCGGAGGCATTCTGCCGCCACCGGATCCGGATGCCGGTGGCGCCGTCGGTCCGGCTGGTCAACAGCATCGTGGATGCGACCACGCACGACCGCAAAATCCTGCGAGTCGACCATCTTGTGGAGCGGTTCGGAGTCGGCAAGCGCACGCTGCAGAAGCTGTTTCGCGAGTACGTCGGCGTCACACCCAAGTGGGTCGTGCAGCGCTGTCGCCTGCACGAGGCAGCGCAACGTCTCGACTCCGGGGCCGCCGACCTCGCAGGGCTGGCGCACGAGCTCGGCTATGCCGACCAGGCGCACTTCGCGCGTGACTTCCGTGCGGTTGTCGGACGTGCCCCCGCTGGATACGCGCGGCAATCCGGCCGCCCAGCCCCTCAGGCGTAGACATAGTCGTCAAGCGGAAAGGTCGCTGCGTCGCGGAAAGCGTTGACGGTGGTGGTCGGCCGCAGCAGCGTCGCCTCGCCGTGCGGGTTGAAGTAGTAGCTGTTGGCGGTCGCGCACTGGCCGAGCGTGAAGATGCTGTTACCGATCTTGTCGGTCATCCGGTCGAGGAACTCCGCGTTGGCCTCCTCGCTGACCTCGAAGGTGGTCACGCCACGCCGCTTCATCGCCTGGAACAGCCGGTCCATGTGCTTCATCTGCGACTCGATCGTCGTGAAGTAGCTCAGGCCGCTGTAGGAGTAGGGGCTGTTCAGCGACAGGAAGTTCGGGAAGCTCGGCACGGTGATCCCCTCGTAGGCCTGGAAGCGGTTCTCCCGCCACCACTTGCCGAGGTCGCGCCCGTCGCGGCCGAGGATCTCGATCGCCGGGAAGTTGACGTCCCAGAGGTTGAAGCCGGTCGCCAGCAGCAGCGCGTCGATCTCGGTCTTGTGGCCGTCGCTGGTGACGATCCCGTCCTTCTCGATCCGGGCGATCGGCGTGGTCTCGAGGTGGACGTGCTCCTTGGTGAAGGTGGGGTAGTAGTCGTTGGAGAACGTCGGCCGTTTGCAGCCGAAGGTGTAGTCCGGGGTCAGCTTGCGGCGCAGCTCGGGGTCGCGGATCTGGCGGGCCAGGTGGGCCCGGCAGGCGCGCTCGCCGATCCGGTTGGCGATCGGCAGCTCCTTGTAGTGGAGTACGCCAGCCACCATCAGCACCTCGAGGATCGAGGAGCCGGCCAGCCGGACGGCACGCTGCGTGAGCGGAACCTTCGCAAATGCCTTCCGCACCCTCGTCGGCACCGGGTAGTCCGGCTTGGCGCTCACCCAGATCGCGGTGCGCTGGTAGACGGTGAGCTCGGCCAGCCGGTCGGCGATGGTCGGGATCAGCTGGACCGCGGTGGCGCCGGTGCCGATCACCGCGGCGCGCTTGCCGGTGAGGTCGTAGTCGTCGTCCCACGCCGTGGTGTGGATGACCTTGCCCTGGAAGCCGTCGATGCCCTCGATGTCGGGCATCTTCGGCTGGGACAGGAAGCCGGTGGCGGTCAGCAGGTACGTCGCGGTCACGGGCTTGCCGCCCTTGACCGAGACCACCCACTGCTGGGCCTCCTCATCCCAGCGGGCGCCGTCCACGACGGTGTCGAACTGCATGTGCCGGCGCAGGTCGTACTTGTCGGCGACATGCTCGGCGTACCTCTTGATCTCCTCGCCGGGCGCGAAGAGCCGGCTCCAGTACGGGTTGGGCTCGAAGGAGTAGGAGTACGTCGACGACGGGATGTCGACGGCCAGGCCGGGGTAGCGGTTGACGTGCCAGGTGCCGCCTAGGTCGGACTCGCGGTCCAGGATCAGCAGGTTGTCGAAGCCGAGCCGCTTCAGCTGGATCGCGGCGCCCATGCCGCCGAAGCCGGCGCCGACGATGACTGCGTCGTACTCACTCATGGGTGTTCTCCGTGTCCTTCGAGGTGTCCTGGTTGAGGCGCTGTCGGTAGGCGTGGCGCTCGGGGCTGTCGGGACGCAGCGCGCGGTCGTCGCGCATCGCGCGCCGGAGGAGCCTGAGGGCCGGCTCCGGGGTGATCGTCGCGACCGAGGCGAGCCCGCCGACGTACGACGGCACCGCGATCTCGGCCTTGCGGGTGCGCACCGACCCGACCACGGCCTGGGCGATCGCCTCCGGCGCCACCTTGGGGATCGGCCGCATGTCGAGGCCGGACGCGAGCGCGGTGTCGACCGCCGACGGGAGGACCGCGGTGATGCTGACCCCGCTGTCGGCGTACTCCAGCCGGGTGGCCGCGGTCAGCCCGACCACGGCGAACTTGCTGGCGTTGTACATCGCCAGGCCCTTGACCGGGAACTTTCCGGCCAGCGAGGCGACGTTGACGACGTGGCCGCGGCCGCGCTCGATCATGGCCGGGAGTGCCAGCCGCATGCCGTGCACGACGCCGAAGAGGTTGACCTCGATCATCGCCCGGTTGAGCTTCTCGTCGAGCTCGAGGAAGCCGCCGTTCGGCATGATCCCGGCGTTGTTGACCAGCACGTCCAGCTCGCCGTGGGTGCTGCGCACGTGCTCCAGGAAGGCGGCGTACGACGCCGGGTCGCTGACGTCGAGCGGGTGCGCGGAGCCGCCGACGTCCACTGCGGCCTTGGCGGCCAGGTCGGCGTCGAGGTCGCCGATCGCGACGGTGGCGCCGCGCTCGGCGAACAGCTTGGCGGTCGCGAGGCCGATCCCCTGGGCGGCGCCGGTGATCGCGACCACCGCGCCGTCGAGGTCGATGTCGGGGTAGCGGGTCATGCGGTTGCTCCTTCGCGCGTCCGACGGGCGGCCGCCAGCACAGCCGGCCGGCGGCGTACGTCCATGAAGTTGGGGCACATTGCGTCCAGCTCGTCTCGGCCCGGCTCGAGCCGGATCACCTTCGTGCCAGCGCGCTCGAGCAACACGATCTCCTTGTCGAGGCCGCGGGTCATCCGGTGGCGGAGCAGTCGCTCCACTCGGTCGAGGCCTTTCGCAGGTACGCCGCCCTTGGTCGCCATCGGCGCCACCACCACGACCTCGTCGAGGTCGAGCGGGAGCACAAGGTCGGCCGAGCAGGTGCGGACCGCGCCGCCGTCGAGGTAGTCGCGGCCGGCGATCCGGACCGGCGGGAACCAGCCGGGGATCGCCCAGGACGCCGCGATCCCGTCGCCGAGCTCGGCCCGGGGAGCGCCAGGAGAGCCGAACGCCACCCGCTCGCCGCTCCTGGTGTCCACGGCCACCAGCCAGGTCGCCGGGTGCCGCACCCAGCCGTCGTCGCCGGCGAGCTCCGCGCCGAGGTCACGCAGCCAGGTGGCGTCACCGCGACCCCGCGGCAGCAGGCCCGCGGCCGCGGTTGCGAGGTCCTCGTCACGGCGAAGGGTGGCCTTGGCCAGGCCGAGGCCGGGCAGTGCGAGCGCGGGCCGCGGCGGGGTGAGGCCGGGGTGGTGCTTCAGGTGCGCGGCGATGACCGGATCGGCGCCGTCCGCGCCTTCGAGCGCCGCCAGAATGCTGTCCACCGAGGCGCCGGAGCCCAGCATCGCCGCCAGCTCGGCTCCGGCCGACGTACCGACGATGACGTCGGCATCACGGGCGTCCCAGCCGAGCGTGCGCTCGGCGGCCTGAAGTGCGACCACGGACCAGGCGAAGCCCAGCGTGCCGCCACAGCCCAGGACCAGTCCTCGGGTCGTCATGCACTCCTCTTCTGACGATGCGGAATGTGATGTCACTTTCGGAACGCTATGTCATTTCTGGATTCAGGGCAATAGTCTGTGGCGTATGACAGCCGCCGTACCGACCCGCGCGGAGCGTAAGAAGGCCGAGACCCGGCGCGAGATCATCGAGGCCGCGTTCGACTGCTTCGCCGAGCGCGGCTACCACGCGACCGGGATCGCCGACATCGCCGCGCGGCTCGGGCTCGGCCACGGCACCTTCTACCGCTACTTCGAGAACAAGCGGGACATCGTCGAGCACGTCATCAGCGAGGTCATCGACCGGATCATGCAGGCGCTGACCGCCGAGAACGCGCCCGACGCGGTCGACACGCTCGACGAGTACCGCGAGCAGACCCGCCGGATCGGCGACGCGCTGGCCCGGATCATGCTGGAGGACCCGCGGATCCCGAAGATGCTGCTGCTGGAGGCGCCGGGCATCGACCCGGCCATGGGCGAACGCGTCCTCGGCCTGATGGAGTCGCTCGCAGCCGTTACCGCGTCGTACCTCGACCACGGCGTCGAGCTGGGCTATCTCCGCAGCGACCTCGACGTCGACGGCACCGCGCACGCCATCAACGGGATGATCCTCGGCTCCATGCTCGCCGGCGCCCGCAACCCCGACCCGGCTCAGGCCAAGCGGCTCAGCGAGGCCATCCGGCGGGTGATGTACGACGGCATCGCCGCCCGCGGGGAATAGCCGAGGTTGGGCGTTGTTGGCATAGTTGAAGTCTCAACGTCTTGGAGGCAACGATGCCCGCCGTGACTGTCGACAACATCCTGGCCCTGCCGCGCCTGATCGCGCCGGACGCCACCGCGCGGCCGCGCACCGTCAAGCAGGTGACCACCGCGCCGTCGGGCCTCGAGGGCGAGGGCTTCCCAGTACGACGCGCGTTCGCCGGCGTCGACCTTGCCGACCTGGACCCGTTCGTCCACATGGACCAGATGGGCGAGGTCGAGTACGCGCCGGGCGAGCCGAAGGGCACGCCGTGGCACCCGCACCGGGGCTTCGAGACGGTGACCTACATGATCGACGGTCTTCTCGAGCACCGGGACTCCCACGGCGGTGGCGGCTTCATCTCCGACGGCGACACCCAGTGGATGACCGCGGGCTCCGGGCTGCTCCACATCGAGGCGCCTCCGGAGGACGTGGTCGTCAAGGGCGGCCTGTTCCATGGCACCCAGCTCTGGGTCAACCTGCCGGCCAAGCTCAAGATGGCCGACCCGCGCTATCAGGACATCCGCGGCGGACAAGTGGCGCTGCTCAGCTCGCCGGACGGCGGCGCGCTGGTCCGGATCATCGCCGGCGAGGTTGGCGGCCACGAAGGCCCCGGCAGCACTCACACCCCGATCGCACTGCTGCACGCCACGGTCGCGCCGGACGCCGAGGTGGACATCCCGTGGCGGCCCGACTTCAACGCGCTGGCCTACGTTCTGGCCGGGTCCGGCTACGTCGGCGCCGAGCGCCGGCCGATCCGGATGGGTCAGCTCGCGGTGCTCGGTCCCGGGGACTCCGTTCGCGTGCGTGCCGCCCAGCGGCAGGAGTCGCGCGCCCCGGACCTGGAGGTGATGGTGCTCGGCGGCCTCCCGATCCGGGAGCCGGTCGCGGCGTACGGACCGTTCGTGATGAACACCCGGGCCGAGCTCGTCCAGGCCTTCGAGGACTACCAGGCGGGCCGGCTCGGCGTGATCCCGTCCGAGCCGCACCCCGGCCACCACGACCTGTAAGGCGAGCCTAGATCGGGGACACGCGCATGTCGTGTCCCGCCTACAGTGCTTCGAAGTCCGGGCCGTCGATGCGGCCTCAGAGCACCTGCTGACTCGCCTCGACATCCGCGATGGCCGCGCGGACGGCGTTGACGAAGGTCCAGAACGTGCTGGTGGTCGACGTCTTGCGGCCAGACGCCGTGTTGTTGGTGAACATCGCGCTGCGCAGCGGCGTAGTGATCTCCAGCTGGGCACCGGAAGCGGTCAGCGTGCGGTTGCAGATGTTGGCCGGATCGGTGCCACTGAGCGTGGGGTGGTTGACGCCGTCCCGCGCCGTGAACCCGGCGGTGGACAGCCGGCTGACCAGCTTCTGGCGGAACGTCGCGTTCCGACCGCCCACCAGCACACCGGCCGCGCCGCTGGGGAATCCTGCCGCGGAGGCCGTGCAGCCGTGCAGCCCCAAGGCGTTGAGCGACCCGGAGCACAGCGACCGCGCCATGTGGTCGTCGCAGTGGGCGGACGTCACATGCAGCTCGTCGTTGTTCGTCGGCCGGACGCCCTCGAACATCCAGTAGTCGTGCAGCTGGCCGGCCGCGGCCAGCGTGGCCGGGTGGTAGCCGGCGATTGCCAGGCACAGCTCGGAGGTTCCCAGCTCGATGCCGCCGCCGTGCGGGGCGAGGATCGTCGTTCGCTTTGCGCCCGTGCGAGAGGTGACCTCATGGCGGTGTAGCCGGCGCTCGAAGTCCACTCCTTCGCTGAGATCTCGATACAGATCGGTGTTCGAGGAGTACAGGTCGCCGGCCGTGGCTGTCGAGGCCAGGTAGACGACGGGAATGCTGGCCGCAGCCGCGCCCAGGAGTGCCCGCCGGGAAGTTGTCCACATGAGCCGGAACCGTAGCCGGGTCGTCAAAGCCAGCGAGCCGGCACGGGCTGCGTACGCCAGATTGCGTAGGCCGGCGACGTCGTACAGCGGACGTGGCGGCAACCGCGTGCGGTCCAGGCTGACGGGCATGACGATTCGAACTCGTGCTCTGTCCGTGCTCGCCATCGCCGCTGCCGCAGCGTCCACCTTCGCCGCCGCACCCGCCTCGGCCGCCCCGCCCCCACGAGATCCCGGCCTGGTCCGGGTCGACTCCGGCTGGCTGCGCGGCAGCGTCGCCTCCGACCACGTCAGGTACTCCGCGATCCCGTACGCCGCGCCGCCGGTGGGCGAGCGGCGGTGGCGGCCACCGGCCCGCCCGGCGAGATGGTCCGGCGTCCGCGACGCGACCACGCCCAGCCCGTACTGTCCGCAGCAGGGGCGGGCCGGCAGCGAGGACTGTCTCTATCTCGACGTGACCGTGCCCCGGGCAAGGACCGACCGCCCGCGGCCGGTCCTGGTGTGGGTCCACGGCGGTGGCCTGGTCTCCGGGGGCGCCAGCGAGAACGACGCCACCCGGCTCGCCACCGCCGGCGACCTGGTCGTGGTGACTATCAACTACCGGCTCGGCGCACTCGGCTTCCTCTCCTCGCCGGAGCTCGACGCCACCGGCGGGAACTACGGGCTGATGGACCAGGCGGCCGCGCTGCGCTGGATTCGCCGCAATGCCGCGCAGTTCGGCGGCGATCCCGGCAACGTCACCTTGGCCGGCCAGTCCGGTGGCGCCCGCTCGGTGTGCGCCCACCTGGCCTCGCCGCTCTCGCGAGGGCTGTTCCATCGCGCGATCTCGCAGAGCGGTGCCTGCGACAACAAGGTCCTCACCCGGTCGGCGGCCAACGCCTTCGGCGCCCAGGCGACCGAGCTCCTCGGCTGTGCGGACGCCGCCGACGTCGCGGCCTGTCTCCGCTCCCAGCCAACTGACAAGCTGCTCGGTGTGCTCGCCCGGACGGGCCGCGAGATCAACGCCCGGGCGAGCGATCGGCCGTGGAACCCGGTTGCCGGGACCTACGCGCTGCCCCAGCAGCCGGGAGATGCACTGCGCAACGGCACCCCGGCCCGGGTCCCGCTGCTGGTCGGTGGCACCCGCGACGAAATGCGCGGCTTCGTCTCGGGTGAGCATCAGCCGCGGCCGGTGACCGCGGAGCGGTACGCCACGCTTCTGCGGGAGACGTTCGGCGAGGACGCGGACGCCGTACTCGCGGCGTACCCGGTCAGCGGCTTCGACAGCCCGGCGCTCGCGCTGGCCACTGTCCTCAGCGACTGGGGCGGCAATATCGGCGCCTGCCCGGTGCTGCGCACCGCCGAGTCGGCCGCCGGCCGGCAGCCGGTGTTCGCCTACGAGTTCGCCGAGGACAGCGGGGTGGACGGCACGCCGCCGCTCGGCGCATTCCACGGCCTGGAGTTGCCCTACCTGTTCGACCTGGACATGATCTGGAACCCGTATCCCGAGCTGAACACCGAGCAGTGGCAGCTGTCGGCGACGATGATCGACTACTGGTCGGCCTTCGCCCGGAGCGGCAACCCGAACGGGACCGGCCGCCCGCACTGGTCGCCGTACGGCGCAACCGGCACCGTGCTCGGCCTGTCCACCGCCGGCATCGCCCCGACGCCGTACGCCGCCGCTCATAACTGCGGCCTGTGGAAAACCCTCCCGCGCTAACGAAGGCTGTCGGTGCTCGTATCTAGCGTCTCCACACATGACGGAGGATGCGAGCACCGAGCCGGCCCGCGCGGGCGAAGGCTGGACAGCCGACGACCACGATCGCCTTGTCGACGCGATGCGGGAGGGCTTGGACCTGGGGGAGGTAGCAGACCGCCTGCAACGCAGTCGCGGTTCGATCCGAAGTCGAGCGCGCCGGCTGGCACCGGCCGGGGCGCTCACTTCGGGTCGCCACGGCTTCGATGCGTTGCGGTCTGCGCTTTTCGCGGACCCTGAGTACGACTGGAAAGCCCGACTCGGCGCGAGCAGACGCCAGCGGCTGTCCAGCCTCGGTAGCACCAACGGTGCTACCATTGAGCTCGTGGGTGTCGTGAAGAAGTCGGTGTCGCTGGAGGCAGGCGTGGCCGAGAGGGTCGAGGCCGCCGCGAACGAGGACGGCATCTCCTTCTCCACCTGGCTCTCGGTCGCCGCCGAACGCCAGCTGCTGCTCCGCGAGGGGCTCCAGGGCGTTTCCGAGTGGGAAGCACAGGCCGGGCGGCTCTCGGATCACGAGCGGGCCGACGGGGAGGCCCTCCTGGACCGGCTGCTGGCTGCGAGCAACCGTGAAGCCGGGTCCACCGGAGCCGCGGCCTCATGAGCGGCCTGACCTACGACACCGGAGCCCTGATCGCCGCCGAGAAGAGCGATCGACTGCTGTGGTCGCTGCACCGGGCGGCCCTCGAGCGCGGTCTGGTGCCCACTGTCCCCGCCGGGGTTGTCGGCGAGGCGTGGCGTGGAGGTCCCCAGCCACAGCTCTCACGACTGCTGAAGGGGTGCACAGTCGAGCCGTTGACCGAGACCCAGGCACGCGCGATCGGCAAGCTCGCCGCAGCATCCGGCCTCGACGACACGGTGGACCTGGCTGTCGCCGAAGGCGCCCTCCGCCGAGGCGACGCGGTGATCACCTCGAACCGCGGCCATATCGAGCAAGCCGCCGGTGGTGCCGACCGTCGCCTCGCGATTCAGGAGATCTAGCGGCGGATGTCGTAGCAGAGGTGGGTGACCCGCCGGCCCTGGGCCACGACCGGGTCGTCGAACAGCACCGGCTCGGCGACGCCGCCGGTGCCGAAGAACGGTCGGCCGGTGCCGAAGACGGTCGGAACCAGGTTCAGGATCACCCGGTCCACCAGGCCTTCGCGCAGCACGTTGCCGCCGAGGTCGCCGGCGGCGAGGGAGACGTTCCGGTCACCGGCGGTCTCAAGGGCCTGCTTGACCGCGTCGGCGATGTCGGTGACGAAGGAGAACGGCGCGGTGTCGGCGAACTCCCAGTCGGTGGGTGGCTGGTGGGTGACCACGTAGACGTGGTCGCCCGCCGGCGCGTTGCCGCCCCAGCCGTTCATCAGGTCGAAGACCCGTCGCCCGATCACCAGCGCCCCGATCGGCGCCACCAGCGTGCTCAGGAAGTCGGCCGTCTCTGCGGTGGTATCGAAGGCGTAGGCGGGGTCGCCGTCCAGGCTGTAGGAGACGCCGCCGCCGGCGCCGTACCAGTCGAAGAGCGGACCGACCTCGTCCTGCTCATTGGCGACGTACCCGTCCATGGATACCGCCACGAACATGATCACCTTGCCCTGGCCATGGATGCTCATCGCTCCTCCTGTCGTCGGCCTGCTGGGCGTGCTCAGGCCACCGTGCGCTCTCCGGCAACGGGAGAGTCAAGGCTCAGCGGCGACCTTGGAGGAACAGTGCCCGGCCGAGGGCCGCGACCGCCGCCGTACAGAACAGCGTGCGGACGGCGTTGCCGACCACCCACGGCGTCTCGAACCGGTCGCGGACCTCGGCGAGGTCCTTGATCCGGTCGGGGTCGCCGGCGTCGCTGATCTCGGTGTTGAGCGGGATGTGCAGGCCGCCGGTGATCGCGAGTACGACGACGTAGAGCACCAGCGCGGCGAGCGTCCAGCGGAGCGCGGCCCGCGAGCCGAACACTCCCTGCAGGAGGCAGGCGAGGGCGGTGAGCAGCAGCGCCAGCGTGAAGCTGAGCGGGAACACCGGGTTCTCGTTGAACCGCTGGGTGATCAGCACGAAGGTGCGGTCGTCTACGCCGGCAAGGTTCGGCATGACCGCGACCGCAAACGTGAAGTTCAGCCCGGCCACGAGCGCCATCACGACCAGTGCGGCGCCCAGCGTGAGCCCGACCCACAGATCTCTGGCGACAGTCATCGGCGAAGTCCCCTCTCCCAGGTTTGTCCTTCCATCCACCATCGAGGAACTCTGCTGGGTGTTCCATGCCTGAGCGTCGCTGGATCATGCTCGTTCGTCCAGTGCACCTGGACGCAGTGTCGATCGGTCGGCAGGCTGGGGTGATGCGAGGCTCCGATCCCTGGGCGACGGCCGACCCCCTCGGCGAGGCCCTCCACTTCCTGCGGATGTCCGGCACGTTCTACTGCCGCTCCGAGCTGACCGCCCCGTGGGGGCTGCGGCTGCCGCCCGAGCCGGAGTCGATGTGGTTCCACGTGGTGAGCAGCGGTAGCTGCTGGCTCGCCACCGACGACGACGAGTCGCAGCAGCTCGGGCCGGGCGACTTCGCCCTGGTCCCGCACGGTGCCGGCCACCTGCTGTACAGCGAGGCCGGAGTCGCGACGCCGCGGGTCGACCGGCTGCGGTACGAGTACGCCAGCGACCGCTACGCGATCCTCCGGTACGGCGGCGACGGCGCGCCCACGCGGGTGGTGTGCGGAACCGTGCGGCTCGGCCACCCGGCGGCCAGGAGCCTGCTGTCACTGCTGCCGCCGAAGCTCGTCATCGGGAGCACGCCGATGTCCTCGCCCGAGGCGGACTGGATGTACAGCACGCTGCGGTTGATCGCCGCCGAGGGGCAGCAGCTGCGGCCTGGTGGCGAGGCGGTGATCATGCGCCTCTCGGACATCCTGGTGATCCAGGCGATCCGGTCCTGGATCGCGGGCGAGCCGGCCGGCGCGTCCGGATGGCTGGCCGCCCTGCAGGACCCGCCGATCGGTCGTGCCATGTCCCTGGTGCACCGCGACCCGGGGCAGCCGTGGTCGGTGGCCAGGCTGGCGCGCGAGGTGGACATGTCGCGCTCGGCGTTCGCCGCCCGCTTCACCGAGCTGGTGGGCGAGCCGGTGATGCAGTACGTGACCCGGTGGCGGATGCAGGTGGCCCTCGATCGGCTGCGCGACGAGCGGGGTGTCACGGCCTCCGAGCTCGCCTCCCACCTGGGCTACGAGTCGGAGGCGGCGTTCAGCCGCGCGTTCAAGCGCATCATCGGCCGTTCGCCGGGCGCCGTACGCCGGTCGGCGGCGAGCTAGAAGCAAGAACTCCCGGTCAAGGGAGCCTTGACCGGGAGTTTCTGTAGCCTTCGCGTGCGCGAGGGGGGAGTTGAACTGCCACCCCCACGCGAGCATCACGCCGGGAAATCAGCCTTCTCAATCGTGATCTCAGGCGTGCGCAGGGAGCTCGAGGTCCTCGTGCGTCTTGGCGATGACCAAACGTGCATCGCCGGTGTTGCATGAGAGGTTGCATGGAATCAGGCGCGCGGCGAGCCGCCGGCGAGCCGGTCGATGGCGCTGCGCTGCATCGTCGGAGTGACGTGGCTGTAGATGTCCATCGTGATGGTGATCGTGCTGTGCCCAAGTCTCTCCTGGACGACCTTGGGGTGTTCACCAGCCTCGAGGAGCAGAGTGGCGTGCGTGTGGCGCAGACCCTTGAGCGTGACGCGGTGGATCTCGGGGTGGGCTTCGCCGACCCACTTGAGCCGGCGATCCCACCGAGAGGTCATGGCGTCGGGCGAGCGCTGAAGGCCGCTGTCGTCACCGAAGACGAACGCGTCGGCCTTGGCCAGCTCGAAGGAGATCTCCGCCCGGACCTTCTTGTGCGCGGCGAGCACCTTCGCAGTCATCTCGTCGATGTCGACGGCACGAGCCTTGCGGGTCTTGGTCTTCTTCGTCTTCGACCAGTCGACAGTGTTGGTTGCGCGGCGGATCTGGATCTGGCGATTTGCGGCGTTCACGTCCGACCAGCGCAGGGCCAGCGCCTCGCTGCGACGCATGCCCGTCCACGCGATCACCTGCCACAGGGCGTAGAGCTCGTCCTTGAGCACATCGCGATCCCAGGCAAGGAAGGTGTCGAGCTGCTCGCGACTCCAGGTGACGATCTCGGGCTTGTGCTCGCGGATCTCTGAGGAAGTCGGCGGCTTCGTGGTGAGCTTCTTCTTGGCCTGGTTCACGTTGACGTGGCCGTCCTCGATCGCGGCGTCGAGGATCGAGCACAGGTTCACGTGAACCTTGCTGACGGTGTTGGGCGAGAGCGGCTTGCCCATGCCGTAGGTGTCCTTGCGGCCGTGGTCCTCCAGCTCGCGGTAGTGCCGGGCGATCCTCGTCGCGGTCAGCTTGTCCAGCCGAATGTCGCCCAGGTAGGGCGTGATGTGGTTGCGCACATTCTTGGCGTACCCCTTGCGGGTGCTATCGGCGATCTTGAGGCCCTTGAGCCACTCCTCGGCGTACGCACCGAGGGTGGGCACCGTCGAGCCGAACCGCAGCTGTTCACGTCGCTTCCTAAGCGCCTCCTGCAAGGCGTCGTCAGCGTCGCCCGACGTCAGGTATCCGCCCTGCCCGTGGGGCTTCGTCCCGAGCTCGGGCTGATCGGGATCGATCGGCACCCGGATCTGCCAGCGCCAGCGGGTGCCACCCTTGGTCTTGTACGAGGTGATCGAGCCCTTGCCCCGCCGCCGGCCGCTCAACGCGGGTCCTGATCGTTGCGCAGATCCTCGGCCAGCTCGCGGCGGCTCTCCTCGTCATGGCTCGTCAGCTGGAGGGAGTCGAGCCGGCGCTCCGCCTCGATAAGCGCCCGCCCGGTCTGCGAATGGGCCCAGTCGGCTGCGCGAAGACGGTCCTGGTCGGGATGGCCCTGCGAGCGCAGCTCCCGCGCCTGCTCCTCGTCGCGACGCAGTGCATCCCTGAGACGTTCCACCTCACGTCGCCAGAACACCTCGCGGTCCGGCCGGGACAGCCCCGTCTGGTGGTGCAGCCAGGCCCGTAGCTCGCTCTGAGTGAGGTCGGCCGGGACACCGGTTGCAACCTGGTAGTCCGGGGACGGCGCGCCGGCGGGGACGTGCGTGAGCAGCTGAGTCGGCGCGACGTCGAGCGCCACGGCAAGCGCCATCAGGTCGTCGACGTCGACCTTGCGGGCCAGGGCCTCGATGCGACGCAGGCTGATCACCGGGATGCGGTGGTCGAGCTCGGCTGTCCGGCGCTCGAGTTCCGCATAGCTGAGGTCCTGTTGCTGGCGGTACAAGCGGATCGCGTCGGCGACGGCGATGCCGGTCGGACCCATCTCGAGTGGCTTCATGCCCTTGGGCGTGCTGGTGGTCATGTCGATGGTCTCTCGTGGTGTCGGATGCGTGTCGGCGCGGGTGTGTGGGAAGCGCCTTCTTCGACACTGTAGCGCATCAAATTGACGTTTGGATGCCGGTTTTGACTTCATGATGATACGATCAAACTGATCGCTTTGAAACGGATTTGACTGGAGGGCCCTGCGATGGCGATGGCGACACTGGAGTCGACACTGACGCTCGACGACCTGCGCAAAAGCACGAAGGCGACCATCTCGCTTACGGAGGCCGGTGCGGCGCTGGGCGTCGCCCCGCGCACGGTCTCGACCGGCATCGCGGAGGGCAACATCCCCGCGATCAAGCTGGGCCGCCGCGTGGTGATCCCGCGGGAGAAGTTCCTGGCGCTCTTCGACTGACTGTCCGCAGGTCGTCCCGTCGACCACGCCAGCCCAGAACGTAAATACCCCTGCGGCAGTTGGTACCTACCCGGGGCGTTGAGGAAGCGAGATCCTCGTGACCAGTCTACCCAGCGCGGCGACCGACGTCGCCGACGACGACTCCGACGACGTCGATCTCGCGGCGGCTGCTGACGGGCGAGCCGACGCGGAGCCTACGAAGAAGTCCGTCGCGACCCAGCTCGTCGCACTCGCGCTGCGGGAGTACCAGCTCGGCCGCACGCCAGACGACCGCTTGTTCGCGCACCGCGAGGGCAGTCACATCGTACGAATGTTCACCGGCGGCCACATCTCGATGCGGTCCGAGCTGGCCGGACTCTTCTATGAGCGAAGCGCAGGACGCAGAGTCGCGAACGCTCGCTTCCGGTCAGACCGAAGTGCCGCGAAGACCGGGTGTAACAGGTCACCGATTCTCTTGTTACACGCGTTCTCGCAGGTCAGAGCCTGTTTTGGGGCCCTCGGTAACAGGGGTAACAGACTTGCTTCGAAACTATCTAGGGAAGGAAGGTAGGCAGTTGACCCTCAGATTGATGGTTTCCCGCGAAGCGTGTAACGCGTGTTACGGGTACGTTCAATTCATCCTTTGACCTGCGAGAACGCGTGTAACACGTTCGTGGGTAGGGGGTCTCGGCTGTGACGGGCTGCGATCGGCCAGCATCTGGCAGTGCGCCACCCGTCACCCCCTCCCCAGTCCACTCGACGCCGGTGGCCTGAGCGGCTGATCGACTGGCCGGCACTCGCTGACGCGCGCCCGCGCTCCGTCTCGCCAACACCAATCCCATGAACGCCGAGGACCGCCGACGCTGCGCTGAGCTCCTGGCCTTCTGACGGGCCTTCTGACCCGAGCTGCGCTCGGGCCGGCTGCCCGACACAACGTCCACACAGCTTTCGACCCACACAGATTTCGACCCCGCAACAGCTGGCGGCTGTCCGGGGTCGCGGAGAAATCGGAGGATTCTCGATGAGCAGTGTAACCACTGACTCACAAGGTGGCACTGCCGACAGCAATGTCGTCGATCTCACGTCCAGACGCAGCGACGGATCCCCCGCGGTCACGACCCTGGCGAGGGTCCTTGACTCGACTCGGGCGTACTTCGAGGAGAGTCCCGGCCCGGCTGCGCCGCAGAACCAGATCTACGAGGTCGTTACGCGGGACTACCTGCGGGCGATCGACATGGCCGCGCCGCCCAGCCCCAAGCTGCTCGAGGCCGAGTTGCTGGCCTTGCTCAACATCGTGATCAGGGACGAGAACGAGAAGATCCCGAAGGGTGACGGTCGCATGCCGATGGCGCGGCACCTGTCTCATTGGCAGGTCGCTCAGGTCCTTCTGAAGCTGCACCACGTCATCCGGATCACGCCGGAGAACATCAACGTCGAGCGTGAGTACGACCTGCTGGCGATGTACGTCCCCAGGGGTGAGAACGCGGGCCTGTACGACTCGAGCGAGGACGAGATCCGCGCCGTTGCCCGCCTCTACAACACGCAACTGTCGCTGGCCGACTTCAGGGAGATGACGGCGATCCTGAAGGAGGATGCGCCCCGGCGGCACCGCTGCGCCCACCCCGATCTGATCGCGGTGGCCGACGGGATCTTCTTCTACGGCGGCGACGACCGTGACATCGACCTCGACGGCCGGACCTACCGCTTCACCGCCAAGTCCACCCATCCCTTTGACCCGGAGCTGATCTTCACGGCCAAGACACCCGTCCGATTCAACCCCGACGCCGAGAACGTAGTTCTCATCCACCCGACTGACGGCACCGAATGGGATGTCGAGTCATGGATCGCCGACCTCTACCTCACCGACGGCGACGCGGACTACAACACCGCTCACGAGGGCATGGTCGAGCTGATCTGGGAGATCCTCGGCGCAATGGTCCGCCCCCACGTGCGGTGGGGAAAGTCGGCGTGGTTCTACTCCGATGTCGGTAACAACGGCAAGGGCACGCTGTGCGCCCTGATGCGCAACCTCGTGGGCTCTCGGTCCCATACCTCGATCCCGCTGTCGGAGATGGGCAAGGACTTCGCACTCGAGCCGCTCGTCAGGGCTACAGCCATCATCGTCGACGAGAACGACGTCGGCATCTTCGTCGACAAGGCCGCGAACCTGAAGGCGATTCAGACCAACGACGTGGTGCCGATCAGCCGGAAGTACAAGACGCCCGTCTCGATGCAGTTCTTCGGCTTCATGGTGCAGTGCCTCAATGGCATGCCGAGGATGAAGGACAAGAGCGAGTCGGCCTACCGGCGACACCTGTTCGTGCCGTTCGACAAGTCGTTCACCGGTATCGAGCGGCGCTACATCAAAGACGACTACCTCAAGCGCCGCGACGTGCTCGAGTACGTGCTCAAGAGGATCCTCCTGATGGAGTACTACGTGCTCTCGGAGCCGGTGGCGACCAAGGCCGTCCTAGCTGAGTACAAGGCCTGGAACGACCCGGTCCGGGCCTTCTGGCATGAGTTCCGGCTGCAGTTCGCCTGGGACCTGCTGCCGTTCCCGTTCCTCTACGACCTCTTCAAGGTCTGGTTCGGCCTGGTCAACCCGTCCGGCACCACCATCTCGCGGCAGCAGTTCATCAGCGACCTGCTCAGTGTTGTCGAGGCGGACGACATGTGGTTCTGCACCGACAAGGACAAGCGGATCCGCCCCGGAGCGCTGATGGACGACCCTGAGCCACTGATCGCCAAGCACGAGCTCGCCGGCTGGCTCAGCCCGACCTACATGGGCAAGGACCCGATGCTGCGAAGCAAGCCGCACGTCGCCGCCAACTACCGCGGCATCCTCCGGTACCCGAACCCACCGTCGCAGTCGACCGACACCGACACCGGCAGCTGCAGCGGCAACACCAGCGAGGACGACTGAACTGCCGACGAAGAAGCGGAAGACCTGGCAGCCGGGTCGCGGCCGGCCCAAGACGTCGTCGCCGACGACGAGTGGGCGACCGGCTCACCGGCCACCACGGCCGCACACCGCTGTCCTTGACCATCGTCAAGCCGAATGGCGAAGTCAGGATCACCACTGTTCGGGTGGTGCCCATCGTCCGCATGCGGGGCATTGGATCAACTCGGCGTCGGCGGGCGCCTGGAAGCGGGTTCGGCAGCGGCGCCACCACAGGAGTCCACCGATCCGGTGGCCGGCACCGGAAGGCGGCCGTGTCGGTGCCGGGGTCGTCGGGGTTGATCCAGTCGCCCACGACCCGCGGAGCCCAGGCCTCGCACAGCGGGCACTCGTACTCCTCGATGGCCAGCCATCCGTGGCCGGCCGCGTGGGAGCCTTCGTGCCGGACGATGCGCCGTGGCGCAACCTCGCCGCACGAGTTGCCTCTGAACCCGCCGCGCCCAGGTCTGAGGACCAGCAGCCGGCGCTCTCGCGGCACATCGCCTTCCGCAGCGCATGGCAGGCCCGAAGGGTGGTGTTGTCGACCTCGCGCTGGCGGTCCTCGGCACCGTCTTCGGCAGCGTCTTCGGCAGCGACAACGAGTCGGGCTTCGAGCATCCGACCAGCACAGGTGAGGTGGAGGCGAACAGTGCGCCACCTGTCATCGGGGACAGCGCGCAGGATTCCTGCGCCGATGGTCTCGAGCGCGGCCTGTGCCTGCTCGGTCAGCAGCGGTGCGGTCATCTAAGTCGACCAGAAGGTCGCTTTCATCCTCGCCCCGAGAAACGAGTACCCCAACCTGTCCGAGGCGGCCAGGCCACCAGGCGTGCTGTTACCTCAGCCTGACGCCTTCGACGGGTGCCAGTCAGGGATGTTCGCAGGGTCACGCGGAAACTCTGCGTGGTCGTTCACCAACAACTCGGGTTCAATGTTTCCGTCGAACGGCGCATTGTCATAGTCGAACTCTGACTCCAGACTGCCGCTGCGATCCACCGTGAACCGAGCGTTGTACCAAGTGCCCGTACCGGCTTGGTGCATTGCGTCACGGAGATCCCCGCACGCGTCAAGCGCATCGTGGTCGAGACCACGGGATTGGTCGACCTCGCCGTCAGGGCTCACGACCCGGAGGTCGGCCTCCACCATTCCACCCGCGCCGGTGAGGGAAAGCTCGATACGTCGCCAGTCCGCTACTGACTGCACGGCGCGAAGCATGCCTTGCCCGACCGCCTGAATGAGGTCCTGGGTCTCGGGGGTCATTCGTCCTCGCTTCGTGGTGTATTCGTGATCTTGACGTCGCGACGCCGCGACGTTCCGGACTGGTACCGCACGTACAACGCCTGGGGCCGCCGGTCATCGCCAACGTACGCAAGCTCGATCTCTACCTCGACATGGTCACCTGCCTCGATCGCGTCCTCCCATCGACGCTCCAACTGACGGAACTGGCCGAGGTTGACGCCGAGAGCCTCCATCGGCACCAGGTTGACCTTCTGTCCCGGGCCTTTGAAGATCCTCGCGAACAGATGACCCGCGTGGTCACCTTCCAGCTTGCCCTCGAGAGTGCGCTGAGCGTGCTCGGATCGAGGATGTTCCAGGTCGATGATGCTCAGCGTGGTGGTCGCCTTGACAACACGGCCATGCTCGTCGGTCTCGTACCGGAACCGGCCGTCGACGATGACCGTGGCGTTGGGCTGTGGCTTGTTCAGTTGGCGCACGTGCGTGGGGTCCGACGACGACAGTTCGACAACGGTCCGGCTGCTGCCATCGACCGCCATCTCGTCGGCGGTGACCTCCGCTGAGCCGGCGGCCGGATCACCGCCCGTCGGATCACCGCCGACGGCACCGGCCGGAACAGTGCCCGGGGCACCGCCCGGGGCACCGCCTCGGAGCCGGTCCATGGCGGCGTCGATCTCGCGCTTCACAGCAGCGGTGATCGGGCCTGAGTGCCGGATGGTGGTGAGTGACTTGTCGAGGTCCTCGATGGCCAGGCCGAGGGTGCGGCCTGGTCGTACACCGCCGACATCGGCGATCGTGTCGTGCGAGCGGCGAGCATCGGCGTGGGCCGCGGCCAGCGCCGTCTCGGCCGACTCGATGGCGGCTTTAGCCTCGGCGAGGACGCGGAGGGCTTCGTCGACGTCGCCGCTCATGGGCCGCTCACAGTTGGTGTCCCCACTCGGAGGCGCGGCGGCCGGCGTCGTCGATCACCTGGGAGGTCTTGCCCAGCGTGATGCTGAGACGCTGCACGCCCGCGGCTGCTGCCTTCAGCTGCGGGTTGTAACTGCCCAGGGTCGCGCTCGACAGCAAGGCGTGCGCCCTGTCGAGGTCGCCGGTGGCGGTCGCCAGGCTGTCCGAGGCCTTCGCGGCGTCGTCCTTGGCTGCGTCCAGTCGGATCCGGATCTGTACGACGATGCTGGCCACCCGAGAACCCTTCGGAGAAAGACACCGAACCGGACAACCCGTGACCCTACCCGGCCGCCCCGGGGGCGAGGTCTGCAGGGATTGTCTAGGGGCATGAATGCTGGCGGCGTTCGGGTCGTGAATGCCAGAAGCGGGTGCGGCGCTCGGTGTGGTTGTGTGATCGCGAATGTTGGAGCACCTGACCTCAACACCGATCTCGGGCGGTCTAGAAGGGACTGGCTATCGGATGGCGGTGTTGGCCACGTGGCCCGCCGCGGGAGTGTTCGTGCTCGGGCGCGGAGCTCTCACGCCGAGCAAGCTGGGGATCTGGCAATCTTCAACGGAGGTGTCCTGGATGGCCGTTCCCGTTCGTCAGTGGGTGAGAGCGGGAGACTGCCCGCGTGAGAGTTGGAGTCCAGATGAGTCAGTACCTGCTGTCGGTGTACGCGTCGACGGATGGCGCGGTTGAGGGTGCACCGCAGACACCGGAGGAGATGCAGTCGTTCATGGCCCGGGTGATGGCGCTGGAGGAGGAGATGGATGCCGCCGGGGCCTTCGCGTTCGGCGGGGCGCTGCACGGGCCCGACGCGGCCACAGTTGTCAGCGGTGGCACCGGCCTGGACAAGGTGATCACCGACGGACCGTTCGTGGAGGCCAAGGAGCACATCGGTGGGTTCTACGTCATCAGCGCCGAGGATCTCGACGGCGCGCTAGCTTGGGCGGAGAAGGTCGTGGAGGCCACCAACCACGCGATCGAGGTGCGGCCGTTCCGGGGCACCGGTCGTCTGAAGGACCAGGTCGGTCACTGATCGATTGGGCCAGATGGAGGACATCGAGCGCGCGTTCCGCGAGGCGCACGGCCCGGCCGTGGCCACGCTGGTGCGCGTCTTCGGCGACATCTCACTCGCCGAAGACGCGGTCCAGGAGGCGTTCGCCGCCGCGGTCGAGCGGTGGCCGCGGGACGGCATGCCCGACAACCCGGCCGGCTGGATCGTCAGGACCGCCCGTAATGCGGCGGTGGATGTCGTGCGACGCGACGCGCGGGGCAGGGAGCTGGTCGCGCAGGCGGCCCGCGAGCATGACGAGGCTGTGACAGTGGCGGACGTGACCCTTGCCGAGGAGGACGACGTCTCATTGCGCGACGACCAGCTGCGACTGATCTTCACCTGCTGCCACCCGGCGCTCTGTGTGGAGCATCAGGTGGCCCTCACGCTGCGCCTTGTTGCCGGTCTTAACCCTGGGGAGGTGGCTCGCGCCTTCCTGGTGAGCGAGGCAACGATGGCCAAGCGGCTGGTGCGGGCCAGGTACAAGATCAAGGCAGCGCACATCCCCTACCGGGTACCGGGCGACGGCGAGCTGCCGGCGCGGCTGCGTCCGGTTCTCTCGGTGCTGTACCTGGTCTACAACACCGGCTCAGACGACCGCGAGGGGCGTACCGCGCTGCGTACCGAGGCGATCAGGCTCGCGCGCACACTGGCCACCTTGATGCCCGACGAGCCAGAGGTGCTGGGGCTACTGGCGCTGATGCTGCTCAACGAGGCCCGTCTACCTGCACGGGGGCCGGAGGTCACGCTCCTGCGCGACCAGGACCGCTCCCGGTGGAACCGCCCACTGATCCGCGAGGGACACGACCTCGCCGTCGCGGCCCTGCGTCACCCGCGTCCAGGTCCGTTCGCGTTGCAGGCCGCCATCCAGGGCGCCCACTGCGCGGCCGCGACGTTCCAGGACACCGACTGGCCGGCGATCCTGCGGCTCTACGACCGACTGGTCTCGGTGATGCCCACACCAGTGGTGAGGTTGAACCGGGCGATCGTGGTCGCCGAGGTCGACGGCCCCGCGGCAGCACTGTCGCTGGTAGAGGCGATCATGCCTGAGCTCGCCGGCTACTACCTGCTGCACGCCACGCGCGCGTCTCTGCTGGAGCGACTGGGACGCATCGAGGAGGCACAGGACGCCTACCGCCGCGCCGGCGAGCTCGCGCCGAGCGCAGCCGAGACCCGGTTCCTGGTAGCGAAGCAGACCGCGATGAACAAGTTCGCCGCCGATTGAGCAAGCGAGACCGTCACCGCTCCGGACGCCGTAGTCGTTCGCGGTTGCGCGCAGGACTGCCGGACGCATCCGTGGCCAGGGACCCATCGTCACCATCTGGCGCCGGTGCAGGGTACGAGCGACACCAAGATCCGCGACTGACGAATACCAGCCACCGGGGCTGTGACACCACCGTCCAGACCACCAGCTGCCGAGGTTCACGCCCACCTTCACGCGGTCGCCGACACGGCGACCCGGCCTAGTGCTGTCCGCGGCCATCCTGACCCAGCGCTAACCCTGCCGCCCGCCCCAGGCCAGCCACGTGAGCGCTTACAGACGGTTCGCCTTCTGCTTCACGCCATATGCCCGGGCTACACCTATCGTCGGTCCGACGATCGGGTAGGTGACATCAGCTGCTCTGCTATCGCACCCACCCCAGTGACGGTCAGGGCGATTGCGATGAGCAGTAGTCCAATGTGTCAACGACGGGTAAGGACTGACCGCCGAGGTCCTCACCCTCACCGGCGACTCCTACCGCACCCGCGCCCGCCGAACTACTCGCCAAGGACCGAGACAAGTAGACCGACCACGGGGTCAATTCCAATCCGTCGCTAGGGGTCAGTCCCAACCCGCCGTTGACAGCACGGCCGGGTGTCTGGCGAATCGCGCCGGCAGGCGGTATGCCTAGGTCTGAACTGGATGTTCACGAGCAGAGGAAGGCCCACGGGTGGCACGACCAAGGCTCGACCTCGGCCGTTGTCTGTGAAGCAGATCCTCGGGGAAGCGACATATGACTGACAACCAGGACATCGATCCACGCCCTGTAGTCGACGTACGGCTTGTGCGCCTCGGTCAGGCGTACGACGTCGTCGTGTGCTACCCGGGAAAGCCGGCGCGCACGATTCGAGTTAACTCGCGATCGCTGTACGACGTCACAGACGCCGCGGTCGACGCGATCGAAGAGGTTCGCTCCCATGAGCAGGTCATGGTCACCTGGACGCTGGAAGGTGCGCGGGACAAGCCGGAGCCGATCTTGATCGACCGTGTCGGAAAAACTCCGCTGCCCTCGAATCTGCCGCTCTGGGGGCGCAACTAGACCGGCACCATCTGCGTGCCCAGCTGCAGCAGGTGCAAGGCCGATCGTGACGCAGACTGCGCCGCGTATCGCGAGTACCTTCCCGCCCGCGAGTTGGCCGTCATGGCACGGCACGCGCGCGCGGTCCGCGCCGAACGCCGTGGTGAACCACGTTTCGCTCGACAACCGAGGCCAGAGCAACTGACGAGCAACTGCTCAACGCCTTGAACGACGAGCTCAGTACGCATGACCAGGGGCGCGAATCACTCCCGGCTCGGCCGGTCTGGCTGCCCACGGGCATCTGACGTACCGCATCGGTTGCGCCGACCAGCACGCCTACCGAGCTCGCGCTCGGCGACGGGCGTGAGTTCACGAAGGAGCAGCTGCTGCAGGTGCTGCGACACGGACAGCCGGGCGGCAGCATCACCAACACGGGGCTGATCCACCAGAATCCGACCGGCTCCACCGTCCATAGCCTGGCGGGATCTTCTGGCGCGCTGCGCCGTGCCAGATCGGTTCGAGTAGGGTGCCCGAAACATCCCTATTGCTCGGCTATCGACCCGAGGTGAACCATGGACAGCGAACTACAGCCGCCGGCCCGACGTGACGTGAAGGCGATGACCGAGACCCTCGTGTCGCTGGCGGAAAAGGATCGCGTCTCGGCGCTGCTACGCGACGACCTGTACGGGGTCTTCAGCGTCCGCGGATCGGTCGTGCGGTCGGCCACCCTGGGCTCCTTCATGGTGGGCTCCTGGCTCATTGAGTCGAAGATGAAGCCGGACAAGGACCTTCTCAGGTTGACCGTCCTCGCCGAGGAACCCATCGAGGCAACCGACGGCCCAATTGTCCAAGCCACAGAGGTCCGGCATGGCGACCTCGTCGACGCGACGTTCTCGCAAGGACCCCACGGCACATTCTCAGTCCGCGGGCACGTCGTCGAGACCAACGACGGCAGCATGGCACTGGTTGGGCGATGGATCATCGCCTATCGGCACACCGCGAACCACCGGCTGCTGGAGTTGCGCCGGTCAGCGGTGTCCTATCCGACGCAGCCGCCCGCCAAGATCACACGGTGGCGAGACTCACCCGAAGCCAGCGGCTGACCTCGTGGCTGACCCGGTGGCTGACCTCCCGCACCCGCCCGGCGACATCGCGGGTTCAGGCACTCCAACCAGCGCTGACTCCCCCACACTCGCGCCGACCGCTGGCACACAAGACCTAACGGCCAGGAGACGGACTTGGAATGCGGTCCTGGTCCGCGTTGAGGAGGAGCCCGAGGTCATTGAGTGGCATGTCCATTTTGGGCCGACGCAGCCGGACGCTCGCTGTCTACAGCGAACGTGTCTCGCGCTGGCTTCAGTCGTCGATGCCGGCCAGGCACTGGCCTACTGCCTTGCCGAGGACCTGGACAAAGACCCTGACTGCGAGAGCTACACAATCGTGTGGGCGATCGGCGATCTGGAGCCGTGGGACCCGCAACCAGCAGTCCCTGCATGGCTTCTTGACCTGTTCCTGCCGGTCGAGATCATGTCGGACGGCACCGTTACGCCTCCGCTTGCAGAACCCGACTACCAGGACTGGCCGTGCGATGCGTTCCGCGATGGCTCCGGCGGAAGCCAGCGCTGCGGCCTTCCCGCGCTGTTCGAGATCACGCGCGTCGCAGACATGTCGATCCCCGTCTGCGCCAGCCATCTCGGACCCGTCCTCGCCTACGCACCGACGGTGGAGTGGCCACTGACCCGTTGGTCGAGCATCGAGTGGATCGGACCTGGAACCCGCCCCCCAAACGCCTACTCACCGGAGGAAGCCGATGCAGCCACCCGGCGGTTCCTCGGCGTCGAGGATCCTCCGTCGGCACCGGACCCGTACTCAGCGGGCATTCCAGCGCGGTACGACGGGACGTGCGCGTGCTGCCAGGGGCGCATCGAGGTGGGCAACACGATCTTTGTCGGCGTGAAGACCAGCGCCAGGAAGGCGCTGTGGGTCTGCCAGACCTGTCACGACACCGGGGCGGCGCAGCGCCACTTCTTTCCTGGCGCCAGCGATCAGCACCGCTCAGGCAAATCACCTAAGACTCGCGATGACGGGCTGGACAACTGAGGCGCCGCCCCGGTGCAAGCGGCGATCACCTCCGCCGATCAGCTCACCAGAACGCGGCTGCTCGCAGCCGGCCCGGGGTGGGCGTCACTTCGATCCGCCCCAATCTGGCCTCCACCTCAGCGATACGTGGCCACGACGTAGCGCAGGGCACACGTGTGGGACGCGAATGAGACGCTCGTGGCGCACCCAAGCGACCCGCGATGGACACACACGAGCCCTTCCAGGTGTTCAAATTGGTCTCACGTGTGTCTCGGACACGAAGGGGACGCGGGTGTGGCCTCTCTCGCGTCCATCGCAAGGCGCTTCCGCGTCTCTCCCGATTCCCTTCGAGGGCGCGCTTGGGGCTCACCGGCGCCCCCGCTGGACACGAGCCCGGGGCACGCGGCGGGCTCGGCACCCTGCTCCACAGCCAGACCGGGATAGCGCCGACAACGGCGTTGGCTGGTCTTCGCTCCGCTCTCGCCGGGTGGATTAACACCTGCGATCCGCTCCGGGCCGCGGGTCGCCTGCGCCCGGCCGAGCTCCGGCGCGGGGTCCACGCTCTCATGCCTTGTCCGGGGTCCATGGGGGCGGAGCCCCCTGGCAAGCACCTCCCCATCGACGGGCGAGCGGAGCGAGCGATGTTTACGGGGAGGATTGCTTGCTGTCTCGCCGTACCCCTGCTTCTTTCTTGGGGTACGGCTGTATTTTGGACCTAACCCGATCGGTTATTTCTCAACCGATGAAACGAGGGCCGCGAAGCGGATTCTCGTGAATCGATGTTGGCGAACCGAGGCGGGTGTTTCTGAGGATGAGCGCAGCGAAGGAGCAGGTGCGGGCGGCGAAGAGCGCCGTCGTGGCGGCGCGTTTGACGCCCGAGCAGGCGGATCGGCTGGACGAAGTCCGGGCCGAGGAGCCTGCCCTGCCGACGAGGTCGGCGGCTGTCCGGAGGCTCATCGACCGCCTTGGCGAAGCCGACGGGTCTACCGGCGGGTCTACCGGAGATGATTCGGGCCGTCAGATCTCGCCCGACGACGTGGCTGCGGTGCTGGCTGCGCTCGACGCCAGGACGCGCGCGTACAACGAGATGGCCAAGCAGTTGCGGGCCATCGGCACCCAGAACAACGAGCTGGTGAAGCTGGGCCATCAGCAGGTGAGGTTCGGCCGTCTGGGCGTGATCCCGGTCGAGGCGGTCCAGCACGTCGAACGGCGTGTGGCATCGGGGCTGGACCACCTGGTCGAGCTCGCCGAGCAGGACGCGCACGTCGAGGCGGTGGTGCGTGCATGCCGACCGTGAAGATCATCAAGTCCGACAGCGCCAGGAACCTGGACGACTATCTCGGGCGCGAGAAGCCCGGCAGCGGCCTGCCTCGCGTTCTCTACGTGTACGGCCAGCGCTGCCGCCCGGAGACCGCCAAGGCCGAGTTCAAGGCGTTACGGGTCGAACACGGCCAGCACAACGCGATGCGGACCGTGCCCGCGACCTACGTCGAGCCCGGGCACCCGCGGGCCGGCGGTACCGAGCAAGCGGCCGGCGGTGGCGGGCCCACCCACATCAAGGTCGGCAAGAACTGGCGTGCCGCCAAGGCTGGCGAGGCTGCCACCCACGTGCGCATCGAGCCCGAGGTCGCTCAGGTGAAGCGATCCGAGGTCAACCACATCGTCGTTTCGTTCGGCCTGCACGAGGTGCAACCCGACGATCCTGAGGCCACGCAGAAGGCGTTCGAGTGGGTGGTGGCCCACTGGACCAACCAGCGCCCGGGCGTGCAGGCGAAGTTCGTCGCTCATGGCGACGCCACAGGAAGCCAGCGTGCCATCGAGCAGGGTGAGGGCGGGAAGTTCCACGTTCACGTGATGGAGAACTGCACCATCCACACGGCAATGAAGCTGGAGGGTCGTGTCTACGAGCCGGGCATGCGCACAGCCGGTCCGCTCACCGACATCGACCGGATCCGCGAGCGCAGTGACCTGTTCCTCGACACCGATGGCGCGGCGCGCGGTCTGGGGCCTCAGGTGCTCCCGGCACCGCGGAGCCCCGAAGCCAAGGCCGTGCGTCACACCCAGCACGACCACCACTCCCGCGAGCGCGGGGAGGTCTCCGACCAGGACTACACGCGGTGGGCCGTCGAGACCGGGCTGGACAACCTGGCACAGGACCCCGCGAAGGTGGCACGGCTTTCGGTCAGCGAGCGCAAGGAGCTCCTCGCCGAACAGGTGCGGTCTTCGGCCGGGATCAGGCTGAAGCTGGCCCGTCGCAAGGATGGCACCGTCCGGCTCCGATCGTACGAGCTGCCGGACCGCGCGAAGCCGCTGACGGGCAAGCAGCTCGGCGAGAGGTACTCCGACCAGGGTCTCGGCGAGCAGCTGGAGCTTGTCGCACAGGGTGAGTGGCAGCCGTACCGGCGATCCGTCGGCGGCCCTGCGAGGACGATCGAGGCGCTCGGGGCCGAGGCCGTCACCGAGCTGCGGTCGACGGTCCACGAGATGGACGCCACCGAGGCCGCGGCGCAGGCCGTCGAGAAGACGGCCGCCGCCGAGTACGCCGCCGCGGTGTCCACCCCCGGGCACCCGGTTCGCGTGGAGCTGATCGGGAGAGCTCACCGCGAGATCGCCGACCCTGAGGCCGTGCTGACCACCGACCTGGCGACCGACGCCGAGCTCTACACCCTCGCCGTGGTCGACGGTGCAGGCGCACTGGACCGCGACGTGATGCGTTCCGAAGCCATGTCCGAAGACCTGATCGCGCAGATCGCGCAGGCCCGCGAGGAGATCGACAACGGAGCCACCGCCCTGAGCGCCGAGGAAGCGCGGGTTCTCGTGGCGGTGCGGTCCCACTGGGCGTCGGCCCCGGCACCGGCCTCGACACCGGCCCCGACGCCAGCCCCGAAACCGGTTCCTACCTCACCCTCACCCGCACCCGCACCCGCACCCGCACCCGCACCGGCACCGGCGCAGGCGCAGGCACCGGCGCAGGCGCCTGAGCCGAAGCCGGACCCCAAGCCGGATCCCGTTGTCGGCCTCACCCACGAGCAGCGCCTGGCGCTGCTCAAAGTGAAGTGGGTCGGGGATGAGGATTACGGCCAGTGGCTCGGCGACATCGCGGCGATGCGCACCGCCGGCGTGGAGCTGCGGGCTGCCCTTGCTCTGAACTCGTGGTTCGAGACCGAGACCGGCCGCGCGGCGTTCGACGCCGACCAGGCCCGCATCGCGCAACAGGCCACGCAAGAGGCCACACTCAAGACGCTTCGAGCTGCCTTCGACGACCTCGGCGTACGTCTTGCCGACTTCCTCTTCGCTGCGGACGACTCCGAGGCGTTCATCCAGGCGGCCCGCGACGACGCCCCGGCCGGATGGGTCACGATGCGGGGCTACTGGTCCCTCGTGCTCGAAAGTCACGACCTGATCGCTCAGTATGTCTCGGAGGCCTCCGTTGACGATCAGGCCGAGGTCCTCAAGGAAGGCATCGCAGTCATCGATCGACAGCTGGAAGCGGGCCTGGAGTTCCAGCAGCAGGCCGAGCGTCAGCTCCGCGGCTAGGACGGTGGGAGTGGACGCCGTCTGCCGGTGTGGGATCTGACACCGGTGCAGGTTGGTAGGGGATGGCGCCGGTGAGCATCGACACCGCGTGGCAGCGTTAGGGTTTCGCGGTGCGGTACATAGCGCAGACCCGGATCGCGGAGGATCTCGAGACCTACAGTGCTTCGATGGAGATCCCGGTCGTGATCGCAGCCCCTGACGGTGGCGCCCTTGACGGGGTCGGCCCGGTCGAAGTCGTCGAGGTGCTCTTGATCCGGGGGCCGAGGCGCCGGCGAGCCGGCGTCGTCACGGCCGCATCGGCTCAGTACCGCGAACATCCCGAAGTGCGACTCACTGACGCCCAGCTCGATGAGGCGCTCGCACGCTGCGGGTTCGAGCGAGCAATGTTTGGTGGCAGTTGGTCGAAGGGACAGGTGAAGGTCGTGTGGTGAGGGCCGATGGCGCGTGCCCGCGCTACGCGCTGACCTGCCTGGTGGTCCGTGCTTGGCGCAGGCGGGGCCTCCCGCCACAGGAGCCTGCAGGGGCCGAGACCAGGTCCTACGAAAACGGACCTCACGCAGGAGTGTCGGCTATACCGGCGGCCGGTCCGCGAACCTGCCCGACCCGTCGCATTCCTCGCAGCCGAACGGCTGCGGGGCGCTGCCGGCGATGCCCGGCGGGGCCTTGATCTCGCCGCTGACCCAGCCGTCACCATTGCAGGCCGGGCACCGACGTCCCGAGGTGTCTTCGTTCACCCTGCGTCCTCTCGTCCGGCCGGCATCGACGTACGCCAGTCCCATCTCACCATGAAGCCGTCCCGCCACGCGGTGCCCATGTGAACCGAGGGTGGGGTTACCCACGCTGACATGTCGGCGGCGGCCAGTACGGTCCAACCTCAAGCGGACGCTGGGCAGGACAGGCGGAATGTGGTCTCGACAACCTCCGCCTGGTGTTAGTGGCTCACGCCTGGAGGGCTCGAACCCGCTCGAACTGGGCGGTGAACTCCTCGACCCGCGCGGTGCGCTGCTTCCATAAGACGGCGAGCCAGCGTAATGCGATGGTGCGCCTGGCAGCATCGAACCGCGCGCGGTTGCCTGGGGTGACGCCTAGGACGGCCTCGGCGCTGTTCCAGGTTTCGTCGGAAACGGCCCGGGCGCTGATGTGCTCGACGTGGTCGGCGGCATCGACAGCTACGTCGGAGTATCCGCTGAACTCGAAGTCCGTGACGTAGGTGTTCGACCCGTCGTGGAGCCAGTTGAGCAAGTTCGCGTCACCGCGGGAGAAGACCGGCTCTGCCGGTTCCGCGAGCAGCTCGGCGTCGCCGCTGACCTCCCAGCAGCGCAGTAGCGCGAGCATGTTCGGCGTCTGGGGATCCTCGGCAGCGTCGGTGAGCTGGCGGGGCCAGACCTCGGTGAGCCGGGTGACGTAGTGAGTGATGGAGTCGACCCGCTCCAGATCGGCCAGCGGTGCGGTAAGCGGTAGGGCTTGCAGAGCGCAGGTGGTCTCGGCCAGGGACTTCATGGCCGGGGCTGGGTCAACGGCGTCGAGAATCGGAGAACCTGGCAGAAGCGTCATCCCGAGGGCCGGCTGTTGCGGGTGCTCGTCGAGCCACAGCGGTTTCGGTGCGCATCGCAAGCCGGCGGCATGCGTCAGGCCGAGCCACTCACGTTCGACGCGCTGCCGGTCGTGGTTCTTGTACAGCTTGATGCAGATCGATGTGTCGCCCTTGGCCCAGGCGAGGACGTCGTTGTTGCGGCCACCGCCAAGGGACCGCAGCCCATACTCCTGGTGCGCGGTCATCAGTGCATCGGGACCGGCGATCCGCGCGATGCGCAAAGCAGTGAGCATGTCGGTGGGAACGGCGAGCGCGTCATTACTGGGCAACCTGGTCCTCCAGTGCCTCGGCATGCCTATCGCCTCGCTGGTCCAGCATCATCGCGACGATCGTGGGCGCCGACGCTGAGCTCATTGCGGCTCCATCGCCGCCATGCTTGGTGATGACCGGGAACTGGCGGTTTAGGCGTTCGCAACGCTCGCCTCGAGTACGAACCGATGCCATCGCACCGAACGCATGACCGACTCGACTGCGGCGGACCGTACGTAACCGGCTGCGGTGATCTGCTCGAGCATCTGCTCGCGGAGTACGTCGGCGCTGGTGTCGGCGCGAGCCGTAGCGCCAACCTTGGGCCGGTCGACGCTGGCGATGTCGGCCATCGGCGGGTGCGGCAGGTTCATCGGTTCCTCTCGTGCGTGGTGGCCGGGACGGTGGAGGCGGCATGCCGGGCCGACGGGTGAGCGGGCTCGCCTGCCTGGGCTATGCCAGTTGCTGTGGTTGTGTGTGGACCTGTTGGGTGATCACTGCCTCGGCGGTGTCGAGTGCACGGTCGAGCGTGGCGCGGAGTTCTTGGGTCAGGCTTCGGCTGCGAAGGCCGCAGGAGGCAACGAGTTCGGTGAGGCAGTCGACCTGCTGCGCGGTGGCTCGGCCGAGACATCCGGGGTGAGCGAGGACATCTCGGGCCGCGTAGCCGTCGTTGGCGGCGTCGCGGAGCAGATGCTTGACGAGCTGTCCGTAGTCGGGGTTGTCGGCGCCGAGGCCGTCGATCAGAGTGAGACCCAACCGCGTACGGAAGACGGCGAGTCCGGTCTGGCCGGGTCCTAGCGCATGGTGGGCGGTGAGCGCAGCGGTTGCCAGGTCGGCTGGGACGCTGTCGGCCACGTGTAGGTGGAGGCTGGCGGTCACGGCGTTCTCCCACGGCTCGCCAGGTTGGGTCGTGTCGAGCATCTGGCGGGCCAAGTGGTGACGGCCCGCGATCGCGTGGGCGATGACGGTGACTTGTCGGCCGTCAAGCATGCGTTCGCCGACTCCTTGGTGACGCTGCACGTGGGCCAGGGCTTTGGACCAGTGGCCGGCGGCGATCAGCGCGCGGGCACCGTCGGCGAGGATGACCCGCCAGAGCCATTGGCGTACCTCGTCACGGTCGACCGAGGTGGCGGTCAGGTCATCCGGCACCATGACGCCGTCGACGGTGGCTCGGGTGCCGGATGAAACGGCGTCGTAGAGGCCGATCAGGATGTCGTATCCCTGGTCGCCGCGGTTCGCTCGGATGTGCAATCGGGCCAGGTTGACCAAGGGTTCAAGGCCTCGGATCGCGTCCATGCCGGATAGAGGCTCACCGGGGCTCAGGTAGAGGTTCGCGTGCCGGTGACACCATTCCCGCGCAAGCTGTGGCACGTCCAGGTCGGATGCCAAGAGGGCCGCCTGGTTGAAGACGCTCGAGGCCGTTCCCGGGGATACATCGCCGCGCTGCGCTGATGCCGCGAGGTCGGAGAGATCGGCAACACGGCGTCGGAGAGGTAAGCAGGCCGGCCGTGACCGTGGAATGAGTGGGAAGCGTTGAACTGTCGGGCCGAGGGGGTCCGAGGTGAGGGTGTCCATGTGTCTCCTCGCGGTGGAGCCAAACTGCTGCAAGGGTTTGCGGCACCACCGGTTCCCGGCACCGGGTGTTGGCCGGGCGATTGGAGCCGGTGGTGCTTCGCCTGTGCGGTGGCCTATTGCCAGTCGATGACCAGTCGGTTCAGTGGAGTGGCGAAGCTGAAGCGGCCAGCAGCCGGGGTGGGTGGCGCGGTATCGAGCGCGGTGAGCTCGAATCGGGCTTCGCGGCCGCGGTAGTCGCGGTCCCAGGTCTGCATTGACTCGGTGACGCGCCGCGCCAGGTCGTCGCTGCCAGGACCGTGCGCGACCACTCCGAACTCCCACAGCTTTCCACCGTCGGCAGTGCGCCGATCTGACAGGCGCCGGGTGAGGTAGGTGAGAGCGCCCTTGTCGACCACTGCGGTGGAACTGGAGTAGGGCTGGTCGACCAGGGCCGTGCCGACGGCGTCGCTGCTGAACGGCATCCGGTTGAGGCCGTCGGGCAGGGTGCACGTCAGCCACAGCTCCATCCACTCCGGCGACTCCATGGCCTGGTAATAGACCTCGGCCCAGGTCACGGTGCGGGGCTGGTCGACGACGCCGTCGAGGGCATCGGGATCGATTGTCTGCTCGCTGTGGGTGCGCAGGTGCACAGAGCCGTTGGCCGCAAGCGGGATCAGGTGACGGTGGTCGTCGGCGACGCCGTCGCGCAGTGGCATGAAGGTGTTCATCTCACTACCGACCGAGACCCACGCGCCGTTGTGGTGCTCGTAGCTGATCGAGCGGGACACGCCGCCACGAAGGCGTTGCGGCACCAGCAGCCGGCCACCAGGGGCGAGCTGGTCAAGCCACGCATGCGGGACACCGTGGGCACCGACCGTGGCGATGATCCGGTCGTACGGGCCGGCATCGGGATAGCCGAGCGCGCCGTCGCTCTGCACGACGGTGACGTTGTCGGTTCCGGCGGCGGACAGGTGTGCGCGGGCGTTGGTGACAAGGTCGTCGTCGACGTCGATCGTGGTGACGTGACCGCTGGGTCCGGTCAGGTGGGCGAGCAGTCCGGCGTTGTAGCCGGTGCCTGCGCCGAGCTCGAGGACGTTGTGACCGGGCTCGACCTGGAGCTGTTCGAGCATCAGGCCGACGATGCCCGGTTGTGAGGCGCAGCTGATCGATGCTCCGTCGTCGGCGTGCTTGATGTCGACCGTCGAGTTGGCGTAGGCCTGTTCGAGGGACGCTCCGGGTACGAACAGGTGCCGGGGCACGGTCTGCATGGCTTGTTTGATGGCAGGCGTGCGAACACGGCCCTCGGCTACCACCTTGTCGACCAGGGCTTGGCGCAGGCTGTCGGCAGTGCTCTCACTGGCCGTGTCACTCGTCGTGTCACTCGTCGTGTCTCTGGTCGTGTCGCTGTTCACCCGGCCGACGCTAGTGGTCCCGCTGTCTGCTCGGACCGAGGACACGTCGCTGTGGTTGGTTCCCATGATTGCTTCTCTCGCTAGTGCTGACATGGTGCTTTGATCCGCTAGGGACAGTCCCGCGCGGTTGGCGTGGAAGATCAGATGATGTGCTGTGACGGCCCGGAGGCCTCTGGTCAGGTGGCCGCTGCTGGCCAGCTCACCCAGGGTTGTTCCGGCCTTCTCGAACGCGGTCACCCAGGCGTGGTGTCCGGCGAGCGGATTGCCGGGTCGGCACAGTCCGCGGGCGTCGATCCTCATCAGCCGGCGCATCGCTGCGCTCAGGTCTGCGGCACGGCACGTCGAGACGGCGGTTGGCGGTGGACGTAGCTCTGTGACCTTGTGCCAGACGTCGCCTTGTTCGTAGGTGTCCAGTCCGGCCGCCCGCATCATGGCGCTGCTGAGCAGCACCATGGTCTCCTTGGCTCCCAGCGCGTGGTCGTAGGTGAGTAGGTGACGGCTGTCGTGATGGAAGAGGGTGTGGGCCGCAGCCATGGCCGCTTCGCCACCGAAGGCGTAGGTTTCGGGCTCGTAGATGCTGCGGGACCAGCCTGTGATCCGTCCGGTGGCCGCCAGGCCGTCGAGGAGTTCGTCGAGACCGGTGGGATCGCAAATGAGGTCGCCAATGAGGTCTGTGGTGGGGTTGGTGGCGGCAAGGTAGCGAAGGCGCCAGGGCTGCTTGTTCAGGTACCACCAACCGTGGAGATGTCCCTCGGTGGTCGCGGCGATCAGGGCCGGGGCGATGACGTCGGCGATGATGCGATCCGCGGTTGCTCTGTCGGGGAAGCTGATGGTGGCCTGCTTCCAGTGGCTGAGTGGCAGCTGGCTGGATGGCATCTGGCTGGGTGGCATCGGTCCTCCTTGGTGATCTCGGACGAGGTGGTCATCAGACGAGTAGGCAGGTGTCCCAGCCGGATCTGGGGTTGGCGCCGCGGCTGGCGGCCAGGACGCACAGGGCAATGCCGGCCGCGCCGTCCAGCAGTCCGGGTCCGGCCTGCGGGTCCGCGATGAGGGTCGCGGTGATGGTCTGGTGGTCACTATCGGGCGGTGCGACGGCGTCGAGCAGGGTCGGCAACAGCTGACGCAGTCGGTGAGCGGTGGCTGGGCCCGCGTCGTCGGCCATTCGGGTGGCCACGTACGCAAGGCCCGCGTACCCGTGGCACAGGGAGCGGTCGGTCACTGCCGCGAGCTGGGCTGGATCGGTCAAAGCCTCGATGACTGCCGTCTCGGCCGCGTGCTGGCGGCGCGTGTCGCCCAGGGCCAGGCCTGCGAGCTGCTGGGCCCTGCCAGTTCCGGCGGTGCCGTAGCACCACGAAGGGCGCAGCGGCGGAGAAGTGCGCCGACGGCCGCGGCGAAGCTCGGACCGGGTCAGCAGATACGGCCAGGCAGGGTCGCTAGCGGTTCCGGCGCGCCAGCGGTCCAGCCATGCGCAGATCGTCTTCATGGCGTCGACTTGTCCATCGACTACCTGGGCTCGCAAGGTTGCCGACGACAGCAGGCTCAGCACGCCGGTGATGCCGTGGGCGATGCCATTGTTGGCGTGGCCGCCACGGAAGCGGTCGTCTGGGCGTCCGGAAGGCCCGGTGGGTGTCCACCAGCCGGGGAGCACTTCGGAGCCGTCGGTGATCGGTGCGGTGAGGCGGACCAGGTACTCCAGTACCGCGCGGAGTTCCTCGCTGTCTGGGTGGCGCCGCAGCAGGTGAGTGCCGTAGCCGGTCAGCCCGCGTAGGGCGTCGAACTCGGCCAGTGTCACCAGCCGTCCGCGGTCGATGCGCCGGTGAGCAGCCGACAGCCGGGTTCTGACGTCGCCAGCGACGCTGGCGGCGACCTTGTCATGGGCACGCTGGTAGGAGTCCGGTAGCTGATCGGCAGCGCTGGCAGCGGCGTGCGCGAAGGCCGGAGCCCCGTAGAAGGGGTGGCTGTCGGCGCCGCTGGTCAGGCCACCGCGTGCCGAGGCGGTGATCCAGTCGTGGGCACGCTGCCAGGGTCGACGCCCGGTGGCGGCGAGCTCGACGTGCAGCAAGGCGATCCCGGGGATGCCGTGGGCCAGTGACTGCCGCCACCCTGGCGCGCGGGAGGCGTTGCCTGGGACGGTGTCGGGATGTGCCAGCTGGTCGGCGATCACTTCGGCTAGGCGGGCGGCGGGATGCGGCATCACTCGGGCCTGCCGTTGGTGCGGGCCGTCCAGGCGAGCGCGGCTGCGCGGGCCAGGTAGAGGCAGATCGCTTCTTCGGCGAAGTCGACGGCGACAGCGCGCACGAAGTGGACGTGCAGCAGTGATCCCAGGACGTCGTCGGGATCGATTCCTTCGTCTGCGCCTGGCAGCAGGTCGCGGTAGTGAACGAGGGCGGCGTCGCGGCCGGCCCACGCCTGCACGATCGCGGCGCCACCGGGCAGAGCACGCAACGCTGCCCTATTGTCGTTGGGGTTGGCAGCCTGGACGGCCTGGCTGAACTGCTCACGGGGAAGCGGCTCGGGTGCCGTTGCCGGGATGTTGTCGATGAGCCATTGCATGCCGGCGGTGACGCTGCCGGCAAAGGTGCACGCAATGGCGACGCTGTGCGCGGCGACCAGCGCACGTCGATGCGGTGTCGCGGGCTGTCGCAGTTGTGTGAGCAGCGCGCGCGAGTCAGCACCGAACACGTCCTCGGCCGCGTTCCATGCTCGTTCTGCGCCCCACCGGCCGGTCTCCGGGTACGAGGTGGAGTAGCGGACCTCACGCAGCAGACCTGCGTGGTGCAGTTGTTTTGACCATCTGCTGATCGTGGCGGCGACCTCGCCGAAGGCTTCCGGATCGGGTAGCGCGATTCTTACGCGAAGGTGCTGGTCCGGGTCACGGAACCGCACGAACCACCAAGGTGGTTGTCCAAGCTCGTCGAGGAGGTCGGGCAGGTGGCGGGCCAGGAGGGTGTCTTGGCGGCGGATGTCGCCGTACAGGCTTGCCAGCAGCACGCGGGAGGTGGCCGGCACTTGGCCCTGGTCGCGACCAATGACTCTGGCCGCGGTCGGTCGCGGAAGCCGCGGCCACGGTGGCGGCTCGACCGCCCTCATTGGGATCACGACTTCGTGCGCCCGGCCCTCGCACCAGCCCGCCTGTGCGGACGCCTCGGTCAGCACGGCCGCCGCGTTGTTGAGGTGCTCCCTGAGCAACACTCGATGCCCGGGCTGATCCAGGTCCAGAGCCAGCAGGCGATCCCCTTCGGTCAGGTACACGTGCTGCGGCGTCCGCCGGCTGGCTCGCCACTGGCCGAGTGCGTCGTCCCACTCGGTCTGCGGCGCCGACGTTCCGGGGAGATCTGTCGGTTCCAGTCGCCAGCGCGCAGGTGAAAGGACCGATCGTCCGTATCGCACACGCGGGAGGAACGGCAGTGTCCTGGCTGCTCCCCAGTCGAACATCGTCACCGCCGTGCACTGGGCACGGCTCAGTTCGATGAGGAGTCTCGCTACCGGCGGGGTGTGGGTACGCAGGTTCAGCGCGTGCATGGCGACGGCCTCGACCCGGTGGCCACGCCGAGGTGCGGCCAGATACATCCGCCGGCCGTCGCAGCCCACCGCCAGATCGTCGAGGGTCAGCGTCCGGTCATCAGCGCCACGGTGCTCCTCCAGGCTGATCGTCAGAGGAAGCATCTGGGGAGCTCGGGCCACGTGTGCGGTGTTGGGCTGTAACGGCGGGAACGACAGTTGCGCGGTCACCGTGTTGTCGTCCGCTCCCGGCAAATTGGCCAGCTCGGCAGCCATGTCGGCGCGGTCGGTCGGGTTCAGTACTCGCTGGAACCGGCCACTTCCTACCCCGGCGCCGCGCGACACGCTCACAATCTCGAGCCCAAAGCTGCCCTGCTGCAGCGCCTCGATACTGGCGGCGTTCACACGCACGCCAACCTCGAGGTGCGGTGGAAGCCGGACCGGGTCAGGTCCGGTCTGCAGCGACTCGATCAGCTCCTCGTCCAGGACTACTTCCTGGCGACCGTCGAGGACGGCTTTCTGCGCGAGCCGCAGCAGGGTCTCGTCGCGGCTCGACAACGGCGCGCGACGCTGCGGAGCCGTCGACCCGGGATAGCCGTCGGGGTAGCCGATTCCGCTGTCAGCAACGACGTCGAGGACCGGGACCATCGACCCGATTCCGAAGCGCTCGTAGAACCGCTGGTGATACGACTTCCACGCCGCTGCGCCGTAGGGCGCCGCACTCACACGGGCCAACGCAAGCGCGGCGCGCTCGGCCTCCCGCGCGACCTCTTCGGGGAGGACGACGTCAGCATCGAGTCGCAAGTCGACCGCGAGCGGGTGTTGCTCGACCTCGCTCACAGAGTGCATCTTCGCTACCAGCTCGTGTCGAGCCTGACGGGCTTCGTCACCGGTGCGCGTGCTGCACTCCGCCATCGCTGTGTGAATCGACCGCAACTTGCCGACCAACCCGGGCAGCGGACTGTCGGGGCTGTCCGGGGGCAGATGCTCGATCAGATGTGCCAGCGAGTCGGTCTGGGTCGCGGGCGCATGAAGCGCACTGATCAGGACCCGGCGCGAAACCAGCTCTGCGAGCAGCCCGCTGACCCTCGACTCGGATGCATCGGGAAAGTCTGCGCGGATCCGGTCTTCCAGATCACCCAGGCGAATCGGCGCCGTCGCCGCCGTGACAGCCGCTCGGAGCGGAGCGGTGTAGGCCATCGACACCTCCGCCGCGGCGGACCGCTTGTCCATCGACCGGGGGTGATGGGACTGGTAGGGCACGATCAGCCGGTCTCCGCGCACCATCAGGCAGCTGTTGGTCATCACAAGAACGTGTGCGAGCGCCTCAGGGCAGGTCTCGATCTTCGCGATCACGGCCGTGAGCCACTCTGCGGATGCGGCCACGACAGGCTGGTGACCAGTCCCCCACTCAACTCGAGCGTGTGAGCCGAACCTGGCGGCAGCCACTCCGGCGAACAGCCCGAACGGTGTGGCTCGATGCTGCGCACGCAGCAGATATCGGCACACCGACAAGCCCGCGCGGCGGACGTCGCGTGGTGAGGGGTTCGTAGCCGTGGTCAGGGCCTGGACCTTCCGTGCTAGGCCCGGGCTGGCGAGGCTCAACTCCTCGACGATCTCAGTGCGCTGCCACACCTGGCCCAACCAGCTGAGCTGCACGGCCGCACCGGCGATATCGGGGGTATCGCTGGCCAGGGCAGGCCAGGCCGGCAGATCCAGTTCGGGACGGGCAACAGCACGTAGCAGTGCGGTCTTGCCCGATCGGAACGCAGCGACGTTTGCTGACACCCTTTTGCCTTCCCTAGAAGTAGGACAACCTGACCGAAGGCCGGGCCGATGTCGCTGCAGCTCGCCGCAGCGACATCGGCCGACCCAGAGCGTGGGCGCCGCTAGGCGACGCCCGTGGTACACGCGCCGCAGGTGCTGCCGCAGTTGTCGTCGGTGATGTTCACCAAGCCGGCGGTGTCAGAGATCTCCAGCAGGGAAACGTCCAGGTCGAAGCCGCCCGATGCGAGACCTGGCTGGGTCAGCATGCTGTTGAAATTCACATCCATGGGTACCTCCTCTCGGTTGCTCGAAGGAACGACCGGTTGTCGGCCCGCGATCCGCCCCTTTGGGCGCAGCGGACAACAGCCGGAACACCGGCTCAGGGGGCGGCTGACCTCGCCGCCAGAACCGCCGTGCAGCGCGCCCGGCCAGCGGCCAGCGCCGGGGCTCCTACGCGACGCGCGGACGTGCATACGTGCCGCAGTTACGGTGGGCGCAGACCGGTACAGCGCAGGCAGGTTTCGTGTCGGCTGGTAGAGGTCCCCCCGGGTCAACTGCCGGCTCGCAGTCGGCGGCCCAGCGGCGATCAGGGTCTGCAGGTACAGGGTGAACCAGCCCGAGCCATCACGGCCAGGGAACTGGTCGCCAAGGAGGATCTGAAGGCAGTCGAGGGCTGCCTGCCACGTGTGGTGGGCGGGCAGGTGGACCTCGTGATACCAGCGCGTCCACACCAGATCCTGGATGAGCGAGTGCGGTTCGGTGTCGTGGGTGGCCTCGAAGACCGCGTGCGCGTCGAGCGCCGCACGCGCGGCGATGATGAGCTGCCATTCGCGGCGACCATCCTGGTTGCAAGCCGTCCGGTAGACGGCCTGGCCAGTCCCGGTGATCATGCGCTGGCCCTCTCGGACCCGCCGGTGTCCTGAGGCCCGACCGACCCATCCGCCTCGACGTCATCGGCCCGATAATCATTCAGCAACGCCTCGAGCTGCTCAGGGTCCTTGGCCAGAGCGGTCAGGTCGGCCGGGATCAGTCCGCCCCAGATGCCGTGCTTCTCGCCGCGACCGACCGCCAGGAGCAGGCACGCCGTACGCGCGGGGCACTGCGCCTTTCCGTTCTCGGCTCCCACGCGGCACTGCCGATCGGCGCGCGCCCGTGCCCGCCGAAGCCGATCCGGGTTTGGTGGCCGGTCCACGATGTTCGGCAGCCAGTGGTCCGGGTTGGCCTCCTCGCGGGCACACAGCCCGCGCGCAGCAACCACGTCCGTGGCAGCGATCTCCTCGCTCGGGCTCAGCATCCGGCTCGATGTCGTCATGACGGGGCTGTTCACCACTCCAGGTAGTAGGTCGGTGGGCATCTGGTGGTCGGCTGGCAAGGCGGAGCGGACGCGGACTTCGCTGTCGGGATGGGGTGTCAGCACGCCCGCTCCGCCGTCTGTGGGGCAGGTGGTCACCACCTGCAGGGGAAAGACTCGGGTCCGTCCCTCTTCGAGTCTTGGCCGGGAGGCAGGTACACGACCTCGGTGGCGCCGCTGTGGCCGTGGACGTGCAGGAGCGCCGAGAGCCCGCCCTCCCAGAAGGTGGTGGCGGCGTGCTCGCCGTGCCAGCGCAGCGAGACCGAACCGTCGGACCACACCACTCCCTCGGCGACCTCACCGGTGCCGCTGATCCCGCTGGGGTCCTGGTGGCGGATCAACACGAACGTGCGAGGCGCTCCGCGGCGGTCGGCTCGATTGCCCGGTCCGCCACCGGGTAGGCCGTTGGATCCGTTCCGGTTCGTTGATGCGCTCATCGGCTTGGCACCGCCTCATTGGTCACCCGGCCAGCGGTGAACCGGCGGCGCATCGTGGCCTCATAGTGCGCGGCGTCGGCCGGGTTGCCTTCGTACCTGATAACGACCTGTTGCCCGAACCACACGCGCACCTGACGCGCCGGCTCAGCGTGCGGGTCTGGGACGTGGATGGCGCGGTCAGCGCCGCGCCGACGTTGGATGGTCATGGCCGCCCCGCAGGAGTACACGCCATCAGCACCGGTACCCGGCCCGCCGGCCACTCGGACCGAACGATCGGATGGGCTGCCGCGGTCCCGGTGAGCCCGGCGAACTCTGCGAACTCAGTCAGCTCGGCGGCTGCGGCGTCGAACGCAGCCCGCGCGTCATCGGTCCACTCCACGATCACCGTGCTCAGCTCACGCCCTGCGCCGGCTACGAACACCGCCAGATCCGACACCGACTGCGCGAGATCGCGATCGGTGGTTCGGCTGTCGGCGCGGACATAGCCGAGCACCGGCTCGTAGGCCTGGTGACGCGTGGGCAGAGCAGCCGCGGCAGCGGCGTCTGCTGCCCGATCCGTCGTCGCTCGTGCGGCCCTCACGTCTGGGGCTCCTTCCAGGGAGCTGCGACCTTGAGATCGATCTGGGGAAGGGAGCCCCCGGTCCGTGCCCCTGCCCCGGCCCCATGAATGGAGGTGGGGCCGCCGGGCCGGGGGCTCCCGGTTGGAACGGCGAGACGGGCGTCGGTTCTCACCCGCAGCCGCGTGGTAGTCAGCGCGCCCGCCTCGCCGGTTTGAGGGATGGATGGTCCGTCAAGCGGGCACTGGGTGCGGACCGTCGAGGCCGCGCCGATCGCCACGACCCGGTGTGGGCCAGTCACGATCACCGCGACCGCTGCCTCTCCGATGGCGCTGGCAAGCAGCGCCTCGAAGGCTTCCGGCGTTCGGTCGACTCGTTCGACGTAGACGGTGCCGAGTGCATAGCCCTCGCCCTCGGCGTACGCAGCCATCGCGTGCGTCGCCTCGGCCACCTCGGTGTCGCTCATCGGCGCGTCCTCGCGGATGTAGCCCAACGCGACCGGTCGTGCGCCGTCGACAGCGTGGCGACTCGTGCTCATGGCGTCAGCTCCCACAGTCGCTCACTGGGTAGCGGCTGGATCGTGTCGCGCGCAGCGTGGTCGCCAGCGATCTCTTCATTGGTCACTCGAAGCCCGGCGAACCGACGACGCATGGCGTCCTCGTAACGAGCCGCCAGCTGAGGCGCAGCCTCGTACTCCGCGACCACATGCGACCCGAACCAGATGCGAACACAGCGCGTCAGGGCGACGGGACGAACTGACCGATTCAGGACCATGCCCCAACCCTGCAAGCGAGTCGGTGGCCGGCGCATACCAAGCTAGGTATGAGCGATATGCGTCAGAGGCATAGAACTTCGCCGACCCGGCGGGCGGGCAATAGCCTGTTCGGGTGGCTACCGGGCGATCTGCGCGAGCGCTGCCGCAGCGGTGTCGTTGCGGCGCGGGCCTTGCTCGCGATAACCGAACCGGCATGTGCGGTCCGTGCCGCCGCTCTCAACGAGGCGGGGACGCACCGGATCCGCCGGCAGACTTTTGGGATCATCAGCCGCTGGCCGCTGCCCTCGCGGACACCGACATGGGACTGGTGATCCGTGAGTATCGCCGACATCCGTGGCATGGTGACCAGCCGCTCCCGCAGGAGCGGATCGCTCGATGGGGAAGCGTCAGCCAAGGTCACCTCAGCCGCCTGGAGACCGGACGCGCGAAGATCACAGACCTGCCGCGGCTGATCGGGTGGGCGCGTGCACTGAAGGTTCCTGAGGATTTCCTCTGGTTTCGGGTTCCTCCACTGTCGGCTCGGACACCGCTCAATGCATCGCGCAGAAGGACATTGGCTCCAGCGCTGCTTGTGCAGCGCGTAGAGCCCCAGGTCGCCGCTCAGATCCGGTCACTGCTGCCCGGCTACTCAGCGACCGACAACCTAACCGGCCCCAAACCACTGCTCGGCGCGGTGCCCACGCACCTAACCCACGTGGAGCGACTACTCCCCAACACCGCGGGCCAAGTGCGGCGTGACCTTCTGCAAACCGCGGCGCGAGTGTCAGAGTTCGTCGGCTGGCTGTTCCAAGACGCAGGGGACCTTCAGGCGGCGACAAGCTACACGGACCGAGCGCTCAGGTACGGCCACGAGCTCGGCGATCCCACCCTGGTCGCCTATGCGCTGATGCGGCATTCCAACATCGCCAGCGATGGCCGCGATGGCGCACGTGCGCTCGGATTCGCCTCATCCGCGCTGCAGCATTGGGAGAGGCTGACTCCAGGGCTGCGGGCACTGATCTTGCGACAGCAAGCCTCCGGGCACACCCTGCTCCAGAATCTGTCGGCGACGAAAGACGCCATCGATCGAGGCTTGGAACAGGCCCACATCGCCTCGACATCCGGCGCAGAGGAGGCGGACGATCTGACCGGATACTGCACGCCCTCTTACCTGGAGATGGAGTCGGCCACGTGCCTCGTGCGGCTGGGCAGACCTGAGCCGGCCATCGACGCGCTCGAGCGTGGGCTGGCCGACTGGCGGCCCGAGTTCCGTCGAGATCTTGGCCTCTGCCTTGCACGGGCTGCGACCGCCTATTCCGTGGTCGGCGACAGAGACCACGCGCACGAAGCGGCCGAGGGCGCCCTCATCATCGCCTCGGAGACCAAGTCAGCGCGAACGATCCGCGAGCTGCGCGACGCGCAACGCGCCATGGCGACCAACGGCATGAAGGATCTCGGCCTAGAGGTAGGCAGGGATATCGATTCGATCCGCGCCGGACGATCCGACGCGGCACAAACAAGGAGCAGCATCCTTTGACCTGGATCACATCTGCGACCACGGCGAACTCGCGGGCGAGCAGCGGAACAGCAGTTCTGCCGATCGGAAGTTTCGAGCAACACGGCGATCACCTACCGCTGGCGACCGACACCATGATCGCCAGCGCGGTCGCACAGCGAGTCGCGGATGCCCACGAGCTGCTGCTCCTCCCACCCATCACGATCTCGTGCTCTCACGAGCACGCCGCCTGGCCCGGAACAGTCAGCATTAGCGCGACCACCCTCACGCTCATCGTCCAGGACATCCGCAGGTCCTTGGCGCTGAGCGGGATCGAACGACTCGTGCTGGTCAACGGCCATGGGGGCAACTACGTGCTCTCGAACATTGTTCAGCAGGGCAACGCCGAGTCCGAAGCACCGTGCATGGCGCTCTATCCAGGACGTGACGAGTGGACGACCGCCCGCGCTGCTGCGGGCATCTCGACAAGCAACTCATCGGACATGCACGCCGGCGAACTCGAGACGAGCATGCTGCTAGGCATCGCCCCCGACGTCGTACGCGACAGCTACCTAACAGCCGACCACACCGCGGACCACCGACCGCATCTACTCGTCCTCGGTGTTGGCGGGTACAGCACCAGCGGCGTCATCGGCCGGCCATCACTCGCCACGCCCGCGAAGGGCCATGCCGTCCTGAACAGCCTCACGGAACAGTTCGCCGGATTCCTCGACCTGCTCCTCCCTAGCGCGAACCCGCTGGCGTAGGAACAACAGCGGTGCTGGCCCCCCGCTGCGCACACCGACCAGATTGTCGGTGCACGGAACTATTGTCGGGCCTATCCTGATTTGCCAGGCGATCCCAGGCGCTCGCCGAATCACGACGGGGGTACCAGCTTGACGATGGGTGAACCTCGGACCCGCACGTGCCGCTGTGGCACCCGCTTGGCGCGCGACAACGCAGGGAGCCTGTGCGGAGCTTGCCGCGGCGCGTCCCGAGCACTGGTGAATGGCCCGCCGACGGTCCCACGGCACTTCTGGTCGGACCCGGCGATGCGAGCCGCACTCGACGATTGGCACATCGGCAAGGTAATCGCGGCGTACCGCACCCATCCCTGGCACGGTGCACCACTCTCGCAAGCGATCGTGGCCGGCTGGCTTGGGATCAGTCAGGCATACCTGAGCAGAATGGAAAATGGCGAGCCGCTGCAGGACCTGAGCAAGCTCATCGAACTCGCGCAGCTGTTCAGCGTCCCCCCAGAGCTTCTCTGGTTCCGGCTGCCCGGCCGCAGCGCCTCGACCCTTCATGCTGCGCTCTCGCACGAGGATCTCCACGAGCTTGCAGACCAAGCCGCTGGACAGTCGCTCGGACTTGCCGCACAGGCGGGAGACCTACGCAGTGACTCCGCGTTAATTGAGAGCCTGCGAATGGAGCTGGGGCGCCTCGCGGTCGACTACGTCCACACACCGGTTGGGTTACTGGTCCGTGACCTCGTCGAAGCACGGGACCAAATATTCGCGATGCTGGAGGACCGCCGCCGACCTGCTGAGAGCCGAGACCTGTACGTCATGGGCGGGGTGTCCCTCCTGATGTTGGCCCACGCCTCGCAGAATCTCGGCAACAGCCGCGCAGCATTCGCGCAGCTGCGCAGCGCCTACGTGTGCGCCGACCTATCCGGCTACGACGCGCTGCGCGCCTGGTCGCACGGCACAGGCGCGCTATTGCACGAGTGGACCGCCCAGACGCCTCGCGCCGCCGACCTGGCAGCCGCCGGTGCCCGCCTTGCTTGCTCGACACAGTCCCGAATCCGCCTCGCGGCGATCGAGGGCCGATCGGCGGCGCGAGCGGGTGACGCCGACCGGGCTCGTGCGGCCCTCAGCGACCTGTTCCGCGCGCAGGAGGCCGCCAACGACACCGACGAGATCGTCGATCTGGGTGGCATCCTCAGCTTTCCCGCCGCCAAGCAGCAGTACTACATCGGCAGCACACTCGGGCTGCTCGGCGACCACGAAGCCGCCGAACACCATGCCACCGCAGCGATCGCCGCCTACGAGAGCGGACCGGCCCATGAACGCTCGTACGGGGACGAGGCACTCGCCCGTCTCGACGTCGTCAACTCCCGTGTCGCGGCCGGCGATGTTGATGGCGCCGCCGAGGCGGCCGCGCCGCTTCTAGCACTTCCACCCGATCAGCGGATCGAGCAACTGTCAGTCGCTGCGCGCCGTACCCAAGGCATCCTCGCCGACCACCCCATTGGGTCCAGCCGCCCGGCTGCAGACCTGAATGCGGCACTCACAGAGTTTCAAGTCCACCCAGGTAGGCCGATACCCTCCCTGCCGTGAGCGCCGCCAACGCCCTGGACCGTGTCGCCCGATCACTCAACCTCGACCCGACCGAGGCGAGGTCACTTCGTGACCACGCCAGCTCTGTCTTTCTGCTGCCTGCCGAACATCTGGTTGCGCGGGTACGCGACGACCCCGCTGCGGTTGAGGTAGCCGAGCGCGTGGTCCGTATCACGGGCTGGCTCGCCGAGCACGGCGTCCCGGTCACCGTGCCGGCCGACCTCTCACATCCGGTCGCAATCGATGAGTTCGTGATCACCTTCTGGCCCTACCTGCCGCAACACAGCCCGCAGCCTCCGATTGCGGCGCTCGGCGCGATCCTGCGCTCCCTGCACCACGTCCCGGAACCACCCGAGCGGTTGCCTACCTACCTGCCCCTCGATGGTTTCGACACACTGGTCGCGGCGAGCACTGCCCTCGATGCCGCGGACCAGAAGTGGCTGCTGGAGCGGCATGCCCACCTTGTCGGCGCCTACGACGCGTTCGACTCGCAGCTCGGCTTCGGCCTCATCCACGGAGACGCCTATCAGGGCAACCTGCTCTGGGCCGGCGACACCGTCGTCCTCGGAGACTGGGACGACGTCGCGATCGGGCCGCGTGAGCTCGACCTGGCAAACACCTACCAGAGCGTCAGGTTCGGAAGATCGCAGGCCGATCTAGACGAGTTCGCGACCGCCTACGGTCACGACCTCAAGGACTCGCCGGGCTTGGAGGTCCTCACCTCGATCCGGGACCTCCACACACTCACAGGGTTCATCCGCGCGGCGGACCGCGGCTCGCAGACAGCGGCCAGAGAGCTGCGCCTCCGTGTCGACACGTTGAGGAACGCTGACCGCCGCACGCGATGGACCGCACACTAGGAGGGGGCGAGTTCACCCGAACCTCGAGGTCGATTCACTCGATGCCGTCGACCTGAGGCTCGTAGGCCTTCGGCCGCCGGTAGTGCTGCCGGATGAAGCTGACCAGTCGGGCGCCGATCGGCTTACGTAGCGGCCCGCGACGGGTGCCAGTCCGGCAGATGTCCAGGGTCACGCGGGTACTTCGCCTGATCGTCCACGAGGAGTTCTGAGACGGCGTGTCCGTCGAGCGGCTTGCCGTCGTAGTCGAATGTCGACTCCAGCTCTCGGCTAGCGTTGACGGTGATCACTGCGTTGTACCAAGTTCCGGAACCTTCGCTGTACATCGCCTTTCGGAGCGCATGGCAGGCACGCAACGTGTCCTTGTCGATCTCCTGCCGACGGTCCTCTGCGCCGTCATCAGCGACCACCACCAGTCGGGCCTCCAGCATCCGAGCAGCACCCGTGAGGTGGAGGCTCGCTGCACGCCAGCCGTCAACGGGGACTGCCCGCAGAATTCCTGCACCAACTGTCTCCAGTTGGGCCTGCGCCTGTTCGATCATTCGCTACCTCCTTGAGGTTCGTTCTCGATGAACACGCTCCGCTTCTCTATGCCATCGTCATAGGTCACATAGATAGAGTCGGGGCGCCGTGTCGGCCCGTCATAGGAGAGCTCGACACTGACTTCGACTTCGCGATCATCTTCCAGTGCGGACCGCCACGCCGCTTCCAACGACTTGTACTCGCCCCGATTCACGCCGAGGGCCTCCATCGGCACCAGGTTCAGCTTCTGCCCAGGCCCCTTGAAGATCCGGGCGAACAGGTGACCCGCATCGTCACCGGGAAACTTGTCGGACAGTGTCCGCTGCGCGTGCTTGGACCGCGGGTGCTTCAGATCGATGACGTCGAGAGTGGTTGTCGCCTTGGTGACGCGTCCGCGCTCGTCGGTCTCGTAGCGGAACCGGCCGTCGACGATGATGGTGGCGTTGGGCTCAGGCTTGTTGAGCTTCCGTACGTGCTCGGGGTCGGACGACGACAGCTCGATCATGATCCGGTCAGGCTCGCTGTCTGCTGCGGTACTAGGCCCGAGTGGCGCCGTAAGCGCAGCCGCGGTGGTCGGGGGCTGAAGTCCGCCAGTCCCACCTGAGCTCGCCGTTCCACCGGAGTTGCCGCGGATGCGGTCCGCTGCTGCGGCGATCTCGCGTTTGATGGCGGCGGTGACCGGCCCAGTCCGCTGGATCGTGGTGACGGCCTTGTTGAGGTCGTCGATGCAGGGGCCGAGGGTTCGGCCCGGTTGTGAGCCGCCGACGTCGGCGACGGTGTCGCGTGCCTTCTTAGTGTCGGCGTGGGCTTCGATGAGCGCCTTCTCGGCGGTCTCGACGGCGGCTATCGCGTCGGCGAGGACGCGGAGCACCACGTCGACGTCGGCGCTGCTCACAGTTGGTGTCCCCAGTCGGATGCGCGGCGGCACGCGTCCCTGAGCTGCGCGGAGGCCCTCGCGGCCTCGGCGCTGAGTCGTTGTACGGCCGCGGTGGCTGCTTTCAGCTGCGGGTCGTTGCTGCCGAGAGTCTCGCCAGACAACAGTGCGTGCGCCTGGTCGAGGTTGCGGACGGCCGTCGCAAGGGCGTCCGCAGCGCGCCCGCCGTCGGCTTTCGCGGAGTCCAGCCGGACGCGGATCTGCACCACGATGCTGGCCAACCGACACCCCCCGAGGGTCGATACCCGAAACCGGACAAGAGGTGACCCTACCCGGGCCAGAGCCGACCCGACATCGCGGGCTCGAGCACTCGGAGGTGCTGTCGCGGGACTTCGACTCGAACGATAGCCAGGTCAAGCGACCTGGCCATTGTCGTGTCCGACGGGCTTTTGCCGCTGCCCCTCGCGCACGCGTCAGTGCCCCGTGCGGCAGTCGGTGCGGTGCAGTACGCCGCGGCTGAACAGAAAGTCGTAAAGGACCCGGCGGTCGAGGTCGTCGTTGAACAGGCGGCAACCGAACGTCAGGTAAGAGCACCTCTCGCAGGCACGCTCCGGACGCTGGTAGCAGATCGGGTCGTTCTCGCACCGGACGCTGCGGGCCACCACGTCGTTGAGCCAGCTCAGGGCCCGGTTGGTGATCAGGGTCCACAGTGAGCCGAGGGTGAACTCCTTGAGGGTGTTGGCGTAGACGCCGAATGTGAGCGCTTCGGGGACCAGCCATTCGGCGAGGCTGGACTCGGCGAACCCGACCTGGCCGTCGTCAAGGCCGCGGAGCAGCAGGTGGCTCAGCGTATGCACGAGGACCCGGACGGTCCGTGCCGGGGCCGGATGGACGTCCTCGTCGGCGAAGATCTGGAGGATCTGCAGGCGGGCTTCGGGCTCGGTACTGGGGACGCCGGTGTGCTCGCCACCGTGCGCTAGGAACGCGATCACGTCGCGGGCCGACAGAGTGACCAGGAGCGCTTCGGTTTCGCTGGCCACCGCGTACACGGGGTGCTTGCCGTCGTTCTGCTTGGGGTGTCGGAAACCACGCAGCGCTGCCTGGCCGGGCTCGTGCCGTTCCCGGGTGTACCCAAACGCGGCCTTGGCGATCGGAAACTCCCAGGTGACCGCGAGCTCGCTGATTCCCATCGCGGCCGCCAAGTCGGAGGCGGCCTCGAGTGCTTCGGCCTGCAACATGTCGCGCCGTGCTCGGGCGCGGTCGAGCTGCTCGGTCAAGGTGAGGCGGCGGACCTCGTTAGTGTCGTAAACGGCGGCCCGCTCGTAGAACGGGCGCCGGGAGGCTAGCCGCTCGAGGATCGCGGACGGGACACCATCCAGGGCGGCGATGCCGGAGTCAACGGGGCCCTTGGTGCGACGCAGGCTGGCGATGTCGTCCTCGGGGAGACCCATGTCGCGATACTGCTGCTCCTTGACGGTCCACTGGGCTGCGGTCATCCGTTTGGTGCCGTCGTCGGACGTGTCCGCTTCCCGGATCCCTTCGCGGATCCCGTCGAGGAGACCGAGGTAGTGCGCAACGGCGATCCGGATGCGTGCCGGATGCGCCTGGTAGGTCTGGAAGACCGACGAGTCGATGTTGATCAAGTCGATGTAGTGGGCCCGGTAGGCGCGGGAGTCGTCCAGCGTGTGGGCGTGCATCCGAACAACGCCGTCAGGACCCGGGAACGAGTTGCAGTTGCACGGGGACATGTTGGTCCGCGAGATGACGGCGCCGTTGCAGCCGGCGCCTGCACACCGCCAGGTCGCAGAGGTGAAGCTGCCGGTGTTGTCGAACGTGATGTGGTCGTACCCGTGCGTGGCGCACCTGGCGCCCCGGATCGGCCGGGTCCGGCCGCAGTTGTGTGCGTTGTAGAACTGGAGTTGCTGGAGCGAGCCGTGACAGTGCCGGCAGCGGGGCTCGTTGGCGAGATCCTCGAACCGGAAGAACGTGTGGACCCGAGAGCAGGACCGGCGGCTGCATTCGAACACGAGCGGGAACAGCTCGAACTTGACGACCTCCGGCTTGAGAATTCGGTACTCCCGGATCCGTTCGGCCCGGGGCAGCGGCAGGTCGTGCCGCTGGTCTTCGTGCCACTGGTCCAGGTAGGTGGCGATCTCCTGGTAGATGACGGCCTCGTTGAGCGAAGTAAGACGGCTGCCGTCGACGGCGACGACTCTGCCGTAGATGCGGTCCTCGTGCCGGAACACGGCACCGGGCAGGTAGCTGAACAGCACTTGGCTGCGGCTGCGTTGCATCGCTACTCCTCCTCGCTGGTGACAGCTTGGCTAGCCGTCGATGCACCGGCCGGGCCGCTGCGTTGGCCGGTGACGGCCTCGAACGCGTCCCTGCTGCGGAAGTAGGCCCCGAAGTCGGCGGGCTCGTCGATGTCGCGGAAGTTCGGCAGCGGCGGCTGGTTGAACAGCTGGGTGGTGTTGTTTTCCTCGGCCGGCCGACTCAGCGCCTTGTACTCGACGTCGACCCAGCGGGCCATGGCTCGTCGCCCGAGCTCGCGTTCCATGATCGCGTCGTTGACGCCATCGATCGGGGTTTCGTAGCAGCGGAGCAGCCGGTCTCGTATATGGGCGTCGATAGTGGCGCGTCTCGAGTTCCACCAGCCTTGGAAATCTTTCGCGAGCCGGACGCCTTGGGCGGGTCCACCGAGGCCGGGGTCGCGGGCCATGTCGTGGAGGAGTGCGAGGACCAAACCGGGAACGGTGCGGTCGGCGACGAAGAATGCGTACTTGTTGACCGGGACCGGCGTGACCATCTGGTCGAGGAACCGGTGGTACGTAGCGAAGTTGCTGAACAGGGACCGTTCACGGCGCGAGAACGCGTCGTAGACGGTGACGACGAGGCCGGCGTGGGTGCGTCCGGCGCGTGCAGTGACCTGGATGTAGTCGGCGGCGGTGGTCGGCATTCCGGCGAGCACGAGCACGTTGAGACGGTCGAGGTCGACGCCGTGGCTGACCACCGAGGTGCCCACGATGGCGCGGAGGCGTTCGCGCCGCGGCGTCGTCAGGTGTTCGCCTTGGACCCGACTGATCGCGTCGGCCAGGTCCGGGATGGGTACCTCACCGGTGAGAACAACCCGGTCGACGGCGTCGCGGCCCTCGAAGTCGTGCCGGTCGGAGAGGCTTCGGAGCTCCTCGTCGAGCTTCGCGCCGTGCGCCTTGGAGTTCACATACCCCAGGGACACCTCGTAGCAAAAGAGCAGGTCGAGGACGGCCTCCCGGTCTGGGGGCGTATCCCACAGGGTTGGGTCGGCACCGAGCTTCGCCAGCGGGTCGCCGTCGTCCTGGAGCTCGGCGACGGCCGCAAGCAGCTCGCACTGGACGGTGGCCGCGACGTCGGCCTTGCGTCGGTAGTTCGGGAGGATCCCGACGAACGTGCGGCGTACGTCGGGCAGCGTCTCTGTGTAGAAGCTGAAGGTGCGGTCATACCCGGGTGCGGGGAACGCACGGGGCCATCGGCCGTAGACCTGGCGGAGTTGGTCCTGATACTGCTCGATCGTGGCGGATGCGGCCAGGATCTTGGTCGGCAGCCCGGAGGGGCCGCCGCGCTGCAGTTCGGCGATTAGGCCTTCGTAGTGGCCGCTGAACGCGCCAAGCTCTTCCTTGAGCAGGTGCATCTCGTCCTGGATGGTGAGAGAGGGCACGGGGTCCTTGATCGGCGCGGCGACCGGATGGCCGCCCTTGGGCGGCGGGCACAGGTCCTTGCCGACCAAGCACGTGCCCTGGTGGGGGAAGCTGAAGTATCCGTGGTCGGGGCACCGGTGGGCGGGACCGTGGCTAAATGCGGTGTACTCGCCGAACCACGTGTATCCGGTGAGCTTGTCGACGGTCGAGATGACGACCGCGGGCAGGTACCGGTACACCTCTTCGTCGGTCATGTACAGCGGAAGCGTCTGATCGCAGTTGGTGCAACGGTGGATGATGCGGACCGCGTCTACGTCGAGGTCGAGGACGACGGTCTCCTGGTCGCAGTACGGGCAGCTCGTGACGAGTCGGTCCTCGAGGTGGTCGTCGATGAAGTCGCCCTTGGCGGCCAGTCGTGCCTCGGTCTCCCAGCCGTGCCACCACGTTGCCGGCCACGCGAGCTTGTTCGGGGTCCCGCGACCGCCGACTAGGTAGCCGAGCGCGAACGGGTCCGCGTCGTGGGAGCCGATATCGAGTTCCGTGCGTAGGTTTTCGGCGATGACCAGGACGCGCAGCATTCGGGCGAGCTGCTGAACTGACAGCATCCGGAGCGGGAACCGGAGCCAGGAGGTGACGCCGGCGTCCTTGCTGCGGAGCCGGTCGTAGAACAGAGCTGTGATGATGAGCCCGAGGTAGGCCTCGGTCTTGCCGCCACCGGCGGGGAACCAGAGAACATCGACGTGGTCGAGCTCGGCGCGCAAGTCGGGGTCGGAGTTTTCCCGGGCGGCGAGCGCGGGCAGGTGGCTGACGATGTAGACGAGCTGGAACAGGCGCCAGGTCTGGAACGGTTTACCGGCATTAGCGCGAACGAAAACCTCGTTGGCCAGGGTGAACGCATGGGCGAGGTGCGGGTCGTCGTTGATGACGGTGCGGCCGAGCCGGAACCGGCGGAGCTCGTCCGCGAACTGGTCGAGCTCACGTTGCGCGTCGGCGTGGTGAGGTTGGCCTGCGGCCGCAGCGACGAATCTCGTGAACTCGGTCGCGAAGGTCTCCATGCCGTCCTGGACGGACCGCAGGATCGGGGTCGGGTCGGCGGCCAGCGCAGCCCATTCGGGATCCGCGACGTGCCCGGTGCGGGGCACGGTGACTGACTGGATGTGCACCGGCAGCGTCTCGGAGCGGATCCCGCCATGCCCGGTCGCCACGGCGACACACGACGTGCCACGTCCAATGACGTCGGCATCCTCGGCAAGCCTGTAGTCGTTGGGGGCCAGGTCGAACCGTTGTGGCACGATTCGGGAGCCAGCGCCGGGGTGGACGGCCAGGGAGCAGTCGTAGACGGAGAAGTCCTGGATGTTGCGGCCGATGACTTCGGTGGCGTTCCGCAGGGTGACGCTGACCAAATACTCGCCGTCGCCGAGCGGCTGCGCGAACGCGGCCAGGGTCAAGTGTGGGATGGTCGGAACCCAGTCACGGTCAAGTGCAGCCTCGACCGCGGCGGCGAGCGCGGCTTCGTTGGCAAGCGCGTCGCGGGGGATCTCGTTGCGGCCGCGGGTGAAGGGTCGCATCGCGTTCGGGCTTTCGTAGTGCGGCGCGATGAGGGCTGCAGCTGCGGCAGTGAGGTGTTCGTCAAGGGTGACGACACCGCCGTCGAGGGGGACCGTGATGGTCACCGTGCCTACATCGGCGTTGTAGCGCCGCCAGGCGCCCAGCAGCCGAGTCTTGTTGGCCCGTCGTCCCTTCGGCTTCTCGGCCACCGCTGCCGCGCCGGCCTCCTCGGAGGCCGACTCCAGTCCAGGCCCGGCCGCCTCCGTGCCGATGGATGTTTTGCTGAGGGCAGGGTCGGCGGCGCCGATGTAGCTGAGCTGTTCGGCGAGGGTGGCGATCTCCTCGAGGTACAGCGCAAACCGAACCTCCACGTCCAGGTCGACCGCGTCGACCCCGGCGTCGACGGCGAGCCGGAAGTCCACACCCAGGCTGGGTATCTCGCCAGCCGGCTTGACCACAGTCTCTGTAGTCGGGCCGCCGTCCTTGCCCCCGTCTGTGCCGCCGTCTGTGCTCTCCTCGGTGTCTTCGCTCGGGGCGGCGGCCGGCCGAACCCGGATCGGTTCGAGGACGCCGACGAGGACGTTCTGCCGCGGTTCCCAGGGCGGCGCGTGCCGTTGCCCGACGCGGTCGGCGAGCCGGGCCGCGAGCCGGTCGATGAGCCAGTCGGTGACGGCGGCTTCGCTCCGGTTCCTCGGGCTGGCGTCCGTGGGTGCGGACGGGGCGCGGCGGGCAGTGTCTGGCAACGGGTGCTCCTAGGTCGTGGACCGACGCGCGTCGCGGTTGGTGAGGGTGGGGTGGGGCTGCAGTCGGCGTAGCAGGTTGCTGGGGACAAGGGAGGTGGGTCCGACCGAGAGCACTCGGCGTACTTCGAAACCTTCGAGGACCTCGGCGGTGTCGATGCCACCGCACAGGTGGGACAGGCGTGCGAGGTTGGGTCCGGGCTGCCCGGATGCGGCCTCGCTGATTGCCGCGGAGAGCAGCTTGCCGAGGTGGCGATGCAGCTTCCGGAGCTCGTCGGCGATCAGGCCGAGCCGCTGCCAGTTTCCGTCGAGGGTCAACGCGTCCTCGCCGACCGCGAGCCCAACCCGGCGGATGTCGCCGATATCGTCGGGAGCAATCACCTCACCGGTCGCCCAAAGCCGGCATGTCTGACCGGTGGTGATGCGGCTGCCGCGGCCGGCCAAGGTGTCCTTTACGGCGTCCCAAGTGCCATATTCGTCGTGCAGCGCGCGGACCGCACGTCGGAACCGGCCGAGCATCATCGAGAGCGCCATCACGTCGGCTTCGGCGTGGATGACCTGCTGGAGTCGCAGGTAGATGCCTTCGCGGCCCTCGCCGCGCGAGATGAGAAGGGAAACGCCGGCGGTCAGGTCGGCTACCGCGACCGCGGCGTATCGGTCGCCGGCGAGCACTTCGGCGCGCGCGTCGGCCGGCAGCCAGTACTGCTGGTCGCCCGGTGCCACTACCGCAGCCCGGGCCGGAACCAGCCGGACTGGTGCGGCCGGGTCATCGATGGCGGGGGCGATGCGGATCTCGGTAACGACGTCGTCAAACGCGGCGAGCAGCCCCGCCAGGTCGAGCCCGGGTGCGGGAGGCATCGCGGCGTCGACGTCGGTGCCGCGGTCATCGATGGCCAGCGGCCCGTACACGGTTCGTGGGGGCTCCCAGGAGGACACTGGGAGTGCTCCGAGGTGGAGCGTGGCGCAGGTCAGGTGGGCGTCGATGGCGCAGTCGGCAGCAAGATTGCTGGTGAGCCGATCAAGCCAAGGACGTTCGTCGGGGTCGAGGACCACGATCTGTTCGGATGCCTCAGCCGAGATCAGGGCGCTGCGGCGCCAAGGGGCGGGCACCCCGAGGTGCAGCTCGAGGCTGGGCTGCTCGGCCCACCGCAGCCGTTTGCTGTACGCCACGACCCGCACCGCGGCGGTGTCCTGGTCGGCGGCGGTCAGGACGTCGACCAGGTCGGGTCGGCGGCTGCCGAGATCTTCGATCAGAGCGAAGGCCGTGGCCTGGCTCGCGGCCCGCACGGTGACCTGAGCGCCTGGTCGTTCGGCGTGAGCCCAGTCGAGCAGGGACAGCAGCAGGTCCAGCCGCGGGTTGTGTTCGGTGAGCAGGTCGGAGAGAGAGATGACATCGTGACGAAACTCGGCCCAACGGGATTCGGCGAACGTATGCCAGAGCCGGGGCAAGTCGCCGGGCCGGGCGCCGCGCAGGTTTCGGGCCAAGGTGGCGGCCGACGTTCCGCGGGGGTCGGCGACCGCCCACTGGTTCGCAGTCCTTACGTCGCCCCACAGACGGGTCAGGTGGTTGACGAGGGTGACTGCGTCCGCGACCTGCCGGGGCAGGGGCGCGCCGACCCGGCGGGCAGCCATAATGCCGGCCAGGGCTCGGCGCCGCAGCCGGGACAGGGCGGGGGCCTGGTAGAGCGCGACCCCGATCGGCGCGGGCGCCAGGGAAGTCAGAGCGTTGGTGGACAGCGGGCCGCACGGGCTAGCGCTGCCGAGTTCGTAGGTCAGGTCGGTGCGCAGGTCCGGCGCCCACGACCACCGAACCCACTCGTCGCTCGGCGACCCGGCTTGGCCACCCTCGCCCTGACCGTCCTTGCGTGGCCAGGTTGCCGGGCTAGGGGTGGAGCCGATGTCGCCGATGTCGCCGAGGAGCACGGTGCGTGCGCTGTGGTGCGCGTGCGCCCAAGCGAACGCGTCGTCGAGGGTGCGCGGGTTTCTGAAGCTGGTGCGGTCGATGACGACCACGCCCGGTCGGACCTGGCCCAGGGACGGCCAGCCCAGTGACGTGTTCAGGTACAGCAGCCCGTCGAGGTAGTCGGTGGCGGGGCCGATGTTGCCCCGCAGGTCGGTCACCTGACCGTCGCCCCGGACGCGGCGCGCCGCCAACGCCTCCGAGAGTGGCTTTCCGTCGATCCGGATGCGCCGCAGACGGCCGGTCAGGTTGCGGTTGAGCGCAATGATCACGATCGGCCCGTCGAACCAGTCGCGCGGCCGGCCGATGACACGGGCGGTTCGTCGCATCAGTTGCAGGTACACGCCGAGCATCACAGACACGTCGTGAAGGCCGCGGGGCAAGTGCATTGAGACGTCTCGGTCGGCGGCGAGCGCCAGCCGGACCAGGTTGAACGTGGCACTGTCGGCGGATCCGAGTTGGACGCGGTGCCCATCGTCGGTGACGCCAAGCGCGTCGAGGCGTTCGAGGAGATCACGGGGGTTGGCGTCCGCGGGCACGAGAGTGTCCAGATAGCCCACCAATGCACCCCCTCGTGGGTTCCCTTGAGAAGCGTGAGGTCACCCTAGCCATCGACACGGACACACACAGGCGAACCGGACAAGACGTCCCCCCAGGCGCCGGGGCCGGGCGTGGCCACAGGTGGCGTGATCGGCGGCGTGCCGCGCCCGGGCGGCGGAGCCAGCGGCCTACGGTGGACGAGAATCTTGCCCCAGACGCCGGGCGGACGTGCAACTATCGTGTCCGCGCCGACCGTGATGATGGCTCCGACGGCCGACGACCGGACGGTGGCATTGAGACGAAGGGGTGAGCGCGGTGCCGATCGAGGACCGTCGCGACGGGATACGGCGGCCCCGCCTTACGGCATTGGAATTGCGCTTTCTGCCCGCGGTCTGGAGCCGTATCGCCGAGCACGAGTCGTGGCGCAAGGAACGGCATCGTCCCGCCACCTACGTGCACAAGTGGTGGGCACGGCGTCTGGGCAGCGTGTTCCGGCACCTGCTGACGGCCGCAGCCGGACCGGACCGGGCCCGCAGTCCGCGGCCGGACACCCTCGCGGGCATGGTCGTCTACGACCCGTTCGCCGGCTCCGGCACCACGCTGGTCGAGGCGGCCAAGCTCGGTGCCCGCGTGATCGGACGCGACATCAATCCGGTCGCCACCCTGACCCAACGGCAGGCGCTGGCCCCGTGGGACCTCGACGAGCTCGAGCGACTGTTCGAGCAAGTGGAGCGGGCATGCCGGGCCGACCTGGACGCGCTGCACGTCGCCGTCGACGGTGCCCCGGTCCTGCACTATTTCTGGGTCGCAGTGACGGCCTGCCCCACCTGTGCGGTCGAGGTCGAGCTGTTCTCCAACTACGTATTCGCCAAGCACGCCTACCCGAGCCGGTTCCCACGGGCGCAGGCCACTTGCCCGACCTGTCACGCAGTCTGCCCGATCGACCTGTGCACAGACACCGCGGGCCATTGCGCGGGCTGCAAACGGGACTTCGGCTTTGCCGGGCCGGTACAGGTCGGCGGCAACGCGGGCCGGTACCTGGTCTGCGAGAACGGTCACCGTAGCCGAGTTCTGGACGCCCTCTGCGGTATCCCGCCAACCCGGCGGATGTACGCCAAGGTGGTCCGCATCCCAGCCGGACGCGAGTACCGGCCGATCGACGAGTTCGACCTCGCCCTCTACGACCGGGCCGGTAAACTCTTCGTGGACGCCGGACCCGGCGAGTTGGTGTTACCCGACGGGACGATCGAGGACGGCGCGAACACCGTCCAGGCGCTCCGCTGGGGATACCGCACGTGGGCCGGGTTCTTCAACGACCGGCAAGCGTACGCGCTGGGCCGGATCGGCGCAGCCATCCGGGACCTGCCCGGCCACGGATCGGGACGCGAGGCGCTTGCGGCCGCCTTCGGGAAGACCCTTGAGCACCACAACCTGTTCTGCTCCTTCAAGGGCGAGGGCACCGGACCGGTCCGGTCGATCTTCCACAACCATGTGCTGCGGCCGGAACGCTGTTCGGTCGAGGGGAACCCGTGGGGCAGCGCCGGCGGGTCGGGAGGATTCGCGGACGCGCTGAGCCGACTGACCGCAGCCGGACAGTACAAGGCTGACCCGGTCGACCTGATCGAGCGGGACGGACGGGTGGTCAACGTCACCGGGCAGTCGACGCCGATCGGGCACCGGATCGTTGGCACGTGGGCCGACTTCGCAGCCGACCCGAATGCGGCGTACGTGACCACCGGCGACGGTGGCACCACCGACCTTCCAGATGGGTCGGTATCGCTGGTGGTGACCGACCCGCCGTACATCGACAACGTGCACTACTCCGAGCTCGCGGACTTCTTCCACGCGTGGATGCGGCCAATCGGCCCGCACGCAGGCTACCCGTCCCGGGAGAGCACCCGGGATCAGGCCGAGGTGCAGAACGCATCCGCGGACGCGTTCCGGACGATGGCTGCCCGCGTGTGGACTGAGTGCGCCCGGGTAATGGTCGACGACGGGCTGCTGGTGTTCAGCTTCCACCAATCCCGCACGGCCGGCTGGACTGCGCTGATGGCGTCCCTGTCCGACGCCGCACTGGTCGTGACCGCGGTCCGGCCGACTGTGGCTGAGGTGACCACCAGCCTGACGAAGGTGGCTGCGGCCGCCCCGAACCGGGTCGACGTGATCGTTGTCTGCCGCAAACGCTCGCAGGTGACTGTGGTGGCCCGCACGCCGGCGCAAGCGCGCGCCGACGCCGTCCGGCAGTTGGCCGCACTCCGCATTGGTGGCCTGGCCCTGGGCACGGCCGACGTGGTCTCAACGGTCAGGGCAGGGGTCCTGGCGCAAGGAACCCGCGAAGTGAGTCCGGACTGGATCGAGCTCGCCGCGAAGGCAGACCGTGCGGCCTCAGACGCTCTCAGGTCGTGGGGCCGCGGCTAAATTCAACGGCAGGCTGCATAGTCGATTCAGCTGTGTCGTGCGGGTCCTGATGCGGCCTACTTGGTACGCCTGATCTGCGCAGCAGCCCGGCGCGCGGCGTGGAAAGGAGCCGGATAGAGGCTAGTTTGGTGGTGTCCAAACGCCCGACAGAACGGGCCGCTGACCCATTGTCCGCAGGCGTACCGCGAACTTTGCTTGTCCAACCTCCGCACCGTGCACGAGCATGAGATTCTTGGGCCCGGCCTCGGTAGCGATCACGGCGAGCTCGTCGGCGTTGGCGTGTGCCCCGAGCTGGTACTGATCGACCTTGGCGTGCACTTCTGCCTGTTCGGTCCCTCCGCCTTGCCGGGGGAGGTCGAACACTCCGCCGCCGTTGACAGCCAGTTTCAGGAGTCGGGCGCCGGGCGACTCCGCATCCTGGTAGCCGACAACCAGGAGTGCCGAGTTCGGGTCAGGAAGCACACGCCGTGCCCAAGCGACGGCGGGGCCCGCGGTGAGCATCCCGGACGTAGCGATCACAACGCCTGACCTGAACCGGCTGACCTCAAGGCTGGTTTCACCGGGTCCGACCTTGCGGACGCGGCCGGAGAAGACTTCGATCTTAGTGCCGGACGGGCCTGGGTGCCGTTCGTAGACGTCGCTGACGTCGCGTGCGAGACCGTCTACCAGTACGTCGACCCCGGGTAGGTACTCGGCGCACAGCAATGCCACCTCCTGTGCCCGGCCTAGAGCGAACGACGGGACGAGTGCGACGCCTCCTCGTTCGGCGACGCGGGTGACGTCGCGTATGAAGTTGCCTACGACCTGGCCGCGGGTCTCGAGGTGGCGGCTATCAGCGTACGTCGACTCCAGGAGCATCAGATCTGCTCCGATCGCCGACGACGGAAGCTCGATCCCTTTCACGGTCTTCTGGCCAGACTTGGACACATCCCCAGTAACCACAACGCGCTGCCCACCCGCGGTGACCACTACCCCGGCGGCACCGACGATGTGGCCGGCGCGGAACAGTTCGACGGTGAGATTGCCAAGGGTGACGACACGACCGAACGGAGTTTCGATGAATCGGTCGACGGCCCGGTAGACGTCGCCGACGCTGTATGGCGGGAGAATGCCACCGGTCCATTTCTCGCGCGTCTCGACGTTTCTGGCCAGCACTTTGGCGGAGTCGAGCCACATGGTGCTCAGCAGGTCCGCTGTGGCGGAGGTTGTGAAGATCGGGAGATCGGGCTGCGCGGCGACGAGTGCGGGGACCCAGCCGCCGTGGTCATTGTGTGCGTGGGTGACGATGACGGCGTCAAGGGGTGCCTGGAGGGCGCGGTCGATGCCGGCTGGGGGCAGGGTCTTCTCGTCGTGTCCGTCGGGTCGGGTGCCGCAGTCGACCAGGATGCGGGTGCCCGCAGCGGTGATGAGCACGCTGGAACCGCCGATCTCGTTGCCGCCGCCGAGTACGTCGACGCGCAGTGACCGGTCTTGGAGGCCGGTGAGGCGCGGCGGATGCGCGAGTGCGCCAACAATCTGGGCGAACGTGGCCAGCGCGGTGGCGCGCAGACCCTCGGGCAGGGTCGCGACGGCTCGGCCGAGCATCGGGTGGATGTCTTCCTTCTCATCGCCGTCGGAGTCGGTGCCGTAGGTGTAGTCGCGCACCGGGTCGGCGGACTGTTCGGGCTCCCTCTTGGCCAGTGCGTCGGTGAGCAGCTGTGCCACCTGCCGAGTGCTGGTTAGCGAGGCGCGGAGCGTGTCCAGTTGACGTTCTGTCGTGTCGCGTGAGTTGACGGCGTGGTCGAGGCTCGCAGCGAGGCTCGCGAGGTCGTCGCGCGCTCCGGAGAGTTCGCGCTGGAGTTGCTCTGCCTGCCGCCTCGCGCGGTTGCGTTCGTCCCTGTATCGCTCGAGCCGGTTGGACTCGCGTCTCCTTTCTCGTTCGGTGGCGGTCCCACGTTTCGCCCTCCGGGTGGCACGCCGTTGGGTGCGCGCGGCGCGGCGGGCTTCGTCAAGAAGTTGTTCTACTTGTTTGACCCCCGTGGCCGCGACGGTGGAGTCGGTGGCCAGCAACTGCCGCACGTGGGGGTCGTTGAGGTGTTCGGGTGTGGCGGCGGCGAGCCTTTGGGTCACGACGGCACGCAGAGCGGGCGCGGAGTTGATGAGGTCCAAGAGTTGTCGGGTCCTAGCGATCGTTGCCACGGCGTCGACTCCCTCGACTCCAGGTCTGGTGCCGACAACCGCGGACGCGGCGCGGAGTGCCGCCTGGACTGGTTCGGCCATGAACGTGAACGCTTCAGCTTCGGTCTCTGCCTCGGCCTGGGCGGCCTCGGGTGCGGGGTCGTCTGTCACGGGCCCGCCTGTCCGGAAGTGAGCGTGGCGTTTGCAGCGTTGAGGGTCGGTTCGACAGTGAGGTTTCCGACGGTGTCGACGTCGAGGAGCCCGATAGCGCGAAGGACCAGCAGCGCGTCATCGGTCTTGGCGAACCCGGCGGCTAGGGCTAGCCGGTCGAGCCGCCCGTCGGTGTCGGCGTCGTCGAGCAGCTCGGTGAGAACCTCCATGGGCGCGCCGCCGTCGCGGGTGAGGTCGGCGACGATGTCGAGTGCGGCGCGCAAGGCCACCGTCACGGGTTGGCTGTCGCCGCGGCCGACCCCGGCGCTAGTGAGGAGCTCCGCGGCGCCACCCTCTGACACGAGCTGTCCGCGGAGATCGTCGATGTTGCCGCGGCCTCGGGCGACCACGGCGCCGCCGGTTGCGGCCATGGCGCGTTCGACGAGGTGAAGCCAGCCTCCGGTGAGCTGCAGAAGGTCCGCTTGATCCTCGGGCGTGTGGTACGGCGCGTTCTCCTCGTCGATCCAAAGGCTGAGACCGGCGGCGTCGACCCGAGTGAGTTCGAGAACGTCCCCTGACCCAGCCCACCGCGGCGCGGACCTGGTGTCGGCCACGATCACCACGGTGAGTGGGCAATGGGCAGCGTCGTGGGTGGCGTCCACTGCGTCGACAAGGGCACCCACGTGTGCCGGGCCCTTGGTGCGTACATCTGCGATGAGGACGGTGGGTTTGGTTACTCGACCGGCGAGGGTGAGCAGCCCGGCCGGAGTCGGGTTTGACAGCCTGCGTACGTCGGCTCCGCCGGATCGTCCGTCGTGCTGAACCTGTTCGAGGCAGGTGGCGACCCAGCTGATGCCGAGGGCCTCCGTGCCGACGACCAACAGTGTCTGGGGCCGTCGACTGAAGATCTGTGCGATCTGTCGGGCGGTCAGCGGCGATCGGTGCCCTGACTTGTGGAGCAGCTGGCGGTGCGACTGGGCGGTCAATGGGGACGGCAGCTTTAGCCGCTCCTCCGCGGTGGTGAGAACGTCCACGACCGCCTCGGCGTTGCCGAGCAGCCTGAGCACGGTCGGAGTGCGCATCCGATACCGACCCTGGTTCAGTGCGAGGAGGCCGACGTCGCAGCATTCGGTAACCAGGCCCCGGAGGTGGTCGATCCCGAGCGTGGCGAATCCGGCAGGCCAGAACGACCGGCACTGCTCGGCGAGCTGGTTGACGGTGAGACCTTCGTCGACGCCCTGCTCGTGGGCGGCGAGTGCGACGACGTACACGATCACCAGATATCGATGATCGAGGTTGAGCGTGAGGATGTACTTCTCGCGGAACCCCTCACGCAGGTCGGTGTCGTCGAGGACGGCGTCGATGTCGGTGTCGCTGATGACCTCGGGCGGTCCTTGGACGACCTCCCGGCTGGTCAGGTGAGTGATGAGTGCGCGCCCGAACAGCTGCAGCAGCGAGGGGACGTTGTTGGTGACCGCGAGGATCCGGGCGGGCTGCCGCACGGGATCGTTGAAGGTGTAGCCGAGCGCTGCCAGGGGCCGGGTGAGCAGGTCGTGTGCTGCCTGCGGCCGGAGGGGACCGACGACGATCGGGCGACCCAAGTGGGCCAACGGCTGGTTGGCCAGCGACTCGAACCGGGCGGTGCGGTGCAGTCCGGCGAAAACGAACTTCACTCGCCGTTCGGCCTCGTCCATCAGCCTCTTGCAGGCCGATACCTGGGTGAACTTGTTCCCGTCGGCGTCGGCGGTCAGGAAGTTGTCGGCTTCGTCGATGAGGATGAGCAAAGACCGTTCGAGATCATCTTCAAGCCATTCGAGGATGAGGGCGCCCACACTCTCGGCGGTCACGTGCCCGATGGGCGCGGGTGTGATGTCGGCGTCGTGCAAGCTCGCTTGGAGCATCGGCCAGAGCTGTTCGGGATCATTGTCGGCGCCGACGACGCGGATCTCCCGAAATACGGCACGGCGAGTGTCGCCATTGTTGAACTTTCGGGCGGCGTCTCGCAGGAGCGCGGACTTGCCGAGCTGGCGCCCACCGGAGACGAATGACGGTCCGTTGAGATCCATCACCGCGTCCCGTTCCATGGTGCGGCCGTAGAACATCTCGGGCGCGGTGTCGCCAGCCATGTCGCGGTAGGGGGAGTCTGCGGTGAACGGAAGTGTGATCTGGGCGAGGGTCGATCGGAGGGCTTCAGGCTGTACCGCAAGGTAGCTGAGAGCGGCAGGATCGATCACGATAACGACCGGTCGGGACTGGCCGCGCGCAGCGTTGGCCAACGCGCGTCGTTCAGCGGCGCTGTAACTTCCGCCGAGCGTGAGGACCACGACTGTGGTGTCCTGCTGCCCGTCGCGCACCCACTCGATCAAAGTGGCCGGGGGCACCTTCTTCCAGGTCAGCATGACACGAAGTGTGGCGCCGCTTGGGCTCATCTGGCTGCCCAACGACGGGGACAGCGCGTAGCCAACGCCCGTTACGCCCTTCAGCTGGACCCACTGCCTCTGTGCCTGATTGCGTCGTGTCTGGACCTCGGCGGTCGCGAACTCCAGCCCGCAGGTCTCGAGAACCCAGCGGAGCGCGCCGGGAGCGTCGATGTCGCGCTGGTTGGGGCTGCTGGCCAGCTTGCCCCACGCACCGAGCGCGCGGGTGGCGCTGTGTCGCGACGTCTCGATGTTGTCAGTCAGGGTGACGCCGGCAGCGTCGACTAGTGCGGCGACGGGTGTGGTGAGCTTGCCGGTTTCGAGGGCCGACCTTAGGTCGGGAAGGAGGTCGGCGTGCCGGGCAGCGAGATCCGGCACCGCCGGGAAGAAGCGGCGGAGGTGGTCTCCGACGCCACGGAAGTCCGGGAGGGTGCCGCCGGCGGTGAGCACCTCGAGGTACTCCTCGGCACCGGCCACGTCGCCCGCGTCGACGAAGCCCAGCAGAGTGTCCTTGTTTGCGGCGACGGCTTGGTTCTCAGCCGCCTTCTCCTCGATGCGTCCACGAGTCTCGTGGACGAGCTCGAGTCCGCACTTGTCGACGGTGTCGTTGATGCGGGCGACCTCGTGCTCGATGCGGCCGAAATCGCGGCGGGCAGGGGCGCGCAGTGCCTCGATATCGGCCGACAGGGCCGACCAGACGTCCTCGGGCAGGGTGGCAACCTGACGGCGCTGGTCGATATCTGCGGACAGTTGGTCGAGTTGATCGGCAAGGTTGGCGCGACGTTCGGCCACGTCGGCTTCACGGCGGGTGCGAAGGAGCTGACCCGCGACGGGGTTGACGGCCTCGAGGTTGGCAACATGGGCGGCCGTGATGTCGTGTTCGCCACGTTCGGCCCGATGGCCATAGGCGTCCTCATCGCTGATCGGAGGGCCGGCGGCGAGAAGCTGGGCGAGCTGAGTCACCTCCGCGATGCTGGCACGTGGCTCTAGGGTGTCGGCGGCCAGTTCCACGTCGGTCCCGACGAGGTCGCAGTGCAGCACCCAGCCGGGCGTCGGTTCCGGGCCGCGTGGGGGTCGTCCGTCGCAGGTGGCGAACGTGTCGGTGAGCATGACGAGGCACGCGGCCGCGGCGGCTGCTTCGAGTCGTCCGTCTGGCGTATCGGGTGCCTGCTCACGGATGCTGTCGAGTTCGGCGAGGCCTTCCTCGCGCACTCCTTCGATACCTCGTCGGAGCTTCTCGATCGGCCGGGCCGATCGAGCGTTGCCGCGGCCGCGGTCGCGGTCGCGCAGTTCGACACTGGTGGTGGCTGCATCCGCCCACTGGCCGCACAGGTCGAGGGCTTCCTGGTAGCGCTGGGTGAGGGTATTGCGGGCGCCGGCGACTATTTTTGCCCGGCCGTTGCGGCGGCGTTGGTCATGGAAGGTGTCGTCAATGCTCCGGTCTACGACTGGCAGCAGCCCGATGACCTGTTCCCGGACATTGGCGGCGTAGTTGGGGTCGTTTCCAGCGACGGTGGACAGCAGCGGGCCGAGGACGCCGCCGCCGCTCATCCACGCTTGGTAGACGCCGTTGGCCGGTGCGTACTTCACGGTGCGTTGGGTGGCATCCTCGAGCAGGCTGCGTGCCTGCTGGGCCAGGCCGGCGGCGCGGGAGTCGGCGCTGTGCTGCGCGGAGACCTGGTCAGCCACATCCGGCAATGCGATGGCTCCGGCGCGGGACGCGGCAGCGAGTTCGCTTCCGATGCGGGTCAGTGCGGGATAGGCGGCGACGCACGGAGCAAGATCTTGGAGGATGGCGGCTGCGCCTGACGCGGGTGCAACGATGGCGACGCGGGCGGCCGCTGCCCAAGCGAGGAGATGGCCGGGTCGATCGTGCCCGAGGTCGCCGCGGTGGACGTGGATTGTCTCTTGGGAGAACGCGGCTGCGAGCCCTCCAGTGGCGGAGGTCAGGTGTGCCTGGTACGCGGCAATGCGGCGGGCGGCGACTTGGGACCGGTCCGCGTGGAGCAGGGAGGCGAGACCGTAACGTGCTTGAGCGAGAGCCCTGACCTCGGCGGCCGCGAGCTGCTCGTCGAGGTCGTCGTCGGCGGGCGAGCTGGGTTCTCGGGGCTCGGGACTGCGGGTGGTGTCATTTGGGGCGTCCGTGCGGCTGTCGTGGGCGCTCGGTGATTTCGCGGGCATGCGGCGAACCAGGTCGGGTGCGGCGCCGGCGGCAAGGAGCTCGTCGAGTTGGCTGAGGTCGATATCACCGGCTTCGACAACGGGAGGCTCTGCGACAGGCTCCCCTGCTGTGTCCCGTTCGCTGGTCGCCAGTGAGGGGTGTGCGTCGTTCGGAGCGCGGCCAAGCTGGTCGGTGTGTGATGCCTCTGGCTGAATGGGGTCGGCGGCTGCCGCGGTCGCACCGTCGTCGTCAACGCCGGAGGCTGCGTCGGGGTGTGCCGCGTCCTCGACTGCTGAGGCCTCGATTCTCAGGGCGGATGGTGTAGCGCGTTTGGGCGCAACCGCGCTGCCGCTGCGGCGCTCGTCCACGTGCTCGTCGGGAAGCGCCTCTGTGGCGTCGGGATCAGGCTGACTGCCCTCGGGGTCGTTCGGCTGCAGCGCAAGGGTCAGGTCGCCAGCGACGGCCGCCATTGTGGCCGGGTAGGCCTCTGCGGGCAAGCCAGCACGGATGATTGCCTCGAGGTCGGCCATGACGACGAAGTCGATGTCCTCGCCATTCTTGCGTGCCTGCCCGAGCATGGCTAGGTCGTGGAGAGCGGCCAGTGCGTCGGCGTGCTCGCCAAGGTCGTGCTCGCCGAGGTCCGCTAGTGCCGCGACAGCCAGGTTGCGGATGACGGCGAGCACGGCGGCCAGGGTGGCGGGGCCAGAGCAGGTGGTAAGTGCGGCGATCTTGCTGTGGTTCAGGTGACTGCGGCGCAGGGCCTCCAGGGAGGCATCGAGGGCGTCGGCGGAGGCCGGTACTGCACTGCGGGTGAGGTGGCTGAGTCTGCGCGCGAGACGTTGGGCCTCGGTGGTGAACTCGTGGAGTTCGGTGACGTCGTCGACCTCGGGGGCGCGGGCGTCGTCAAGCAGTTCGGCGAACTCGTTCGCCAGGTTTGCGGCACGTTTCCAGTCGAGTTTGCCTTCCAGGCGGACGAGCGCGTCGAGGTCTGCCGATGTTGGCACCGGCTCAACCGTGCCGTCGACATCCGCTGGTCCGGGGCTGCTGTTCTCCGCAGCGGCGGAGACCGCTGCGTCCTGGTGGGCGTTGATCGCCGCGTGCCCGGTGGCGATGCCGATCTCGGTCTCCTGGGGCTGGGCGAGCTTGTCGTCCATGAGCGCTTCAGGGCAGACGTCGCGCAGCCAGCGGCTGCTGATCGGGGGCAGATCAGGGAACAATGCCGAGAGCTCCGCGTGAGCCGCGGCGGCGTCCGGCTCCGCATAGGCCAGGAACGAGAGCGCGGCTGCGGCAACTGGTGAAGTGTTCACGGCGTCGAGAAGTCCGAGGATCAGGAACTCGTCCTCGAGGTAGGAAGCGGCCGCCGTCAGCGTCCGCATCAGCAGGTCCTGGTCCTGGTAGAGCCCGCGGATGGTGCTTTGGTCCCCGGATAGAAGAGTCCTCCACTGATCGCCGGTGAGGTCGACGTGGAAAAACGCAATGTGGAGCGGTCGGACGATGGACTCAACTGCCTCTGACCCGGGGCTCGTTCTGCGGAGTTGATTGACCAGCGCCGTTGCCATGCCCCGGTTGACCTTGTTGGCGCGGGGCAACTGGATAGCACGAAGGACCTCACCGCGCACGCCGACCGGAAGCGACTTGAGTAAGTCGAGCATCAAGTTGGCATGGAGATGCTCGATGGCGGCGGTATGCGCGGCTGCGACGTCGTAGACGGCAGCGATGTCTTCGGCGGTAGGCCAGCCGTCCGGAGGCACGATTCCCTTTGCCAATTCCGCGTGATCGTGGTGATGCTTGCTGCGGTGCCTGCTCACCGGACCTCCCCAGGTTGGCTACGCACGCGACTCTAGACCCGAGGGGGGACAGTTCACGGCGAGAGAGCAGAACTCGGGGCAGGCGTGTGTATTGACGTGCCACCCGCGCAGCTTGGTCGTCGACGCCCTGAAGGTCGGCGCGTTCCCCGCCCCCAAGCTGGTCGAGCAGCGAAGGTCGCCGATGTCCTGCTTCGACCAGGCTCGGCAGGCGTCACAATCGTCTACGCACGCCCACAGGGCTGGGCGTCTTCGCGGGTGAAGACGACGGCGCGGACGGCGTGCGTGGCCACGGGGCTGATCTGTCGGGGTTTGTGGCCCGGTCGGGGACGGGTGATGGGTCCCGCCAGCCCGCGGGTGCCTCCCGGTCAGGCGTAGGCGGTCTGCGCGACGGCCCACCCCCATCCGTCTGCTCATCAATGCCTGGCGACCCGGAGATCGCCTGGCGATCGGCCCACGAGAGGCGGCGTCATCACCACCGCGACCCTGCGCGACGCCACCGACTGGGACAACCTCGTGCGACGGCTCGGCATGGACGATGCTGGGCAGGTCCGGATACAGGCCTGTCACCTTGCGGTCGAGGTCGACCTGAGCGCGTGGGGCCGCGTCAGAGGTTCAGGCGTCACTAAAGTCAGTCCATGGCCGGGACGATCTCGTACGACCTCTCACCACTGCACACCTACCAGCGGCGGCTGATGAACACCGAACTGCTATTGGCCTTGAGCAACACTCATCTGTATGTGGTCTCCCGACGTCCACGGACCACGGTTCACCGTCAGGGCCAGGCGCTTGGCGCCTCGATCCTGCGCACCACCACCCGAGAGTCACTGTCGGACGGCGCACTGCAGCACTCGATGTCGGTAGTGGCTCAGGCTGAGGTTCTCCACGACGGCGCGTACTGGGCAGGGCTCGTGGATGGGCCACGGACTGGGCCGGGTACGCCGAGCAGATAGTGCAGGTGCTCGATGCCGAGCTGGCGCTCGAGGGTGGCGTGGTCGAGCGTTGGATCGAGCGGCCGGTGACGAGGTTCGAGCGCAAGGGGTCCGCCGCGGGCCGCGGCACCACCAACCTCCGGTACCGACGGACAGGCTGACCGACCGGGCGCAGCGTGGATCCGGTAGTTCAGCCGCCCCCGGCGACGTTGACCAGCCACGAGGTCCCGAACCGGTCGACGCACATCCCGAACTCGTCGCCCCACGGCTGGGTGGCCAGCTCGACCGTCACGGTCCCTCCGTCCGACAGGTCCTGCCAGTAGCCGCGCAGTTCCTCGGTATCGTCCCCGGTGAGGCTGATCGCGAGGTTGTTGCCGGGCCGCAACGTCTCGCCCGGTAGCATGTCGGCGGCCATCAGCGTGAGGCCAGACGCTGTCTCCAGCTGGCCGTGCATGACCTGGTCACCCACGCCGTGGTCGTCGGTGCCGAAGTCGCCGAAGTGGTTGACCGTGAGATCGCCGCCGAACACGTCCTGGTAGAACGCCAGGGCGTCCGAGGCATCACCCGCGAAGCTGAGGTAGGGGTTCAGTCGAGTGGTCATGGACCGACGATAGAGCCGTCACCGCGGAATATGTCACCGCCTCGGCACAAGACCTCGCCGCTGCGAGCATGCCGAGGTGTCAGCAGGGGCTCATGCAGTCCAGCGTGCGGACCGCCCCGACACTCACTTCAGCATGACAGCCACGCGGCGCGAAGATGTACAGCGTCGCGGCTAGGGGTGCTCAGTCTGGGGCATAGGCGAGGATCTCATCGCGCGTCAGTGCGCCCTTGCTGCGAATGTCCTTGCCTGCTTCGCGGATCCACTCCGGGATCCACTCGTAGGTGATCTCCTCGAAGGTCGGCACCGGCGCCCAGAAACCCTCAAGGGGGACGTCCTTCTTCTCCACTACCGTGGTGTGGCCGGTCTCCTTGTTCTTGAACTGATGCTCTGACAGTCCGTCGGGCTTGAAGTAGCGCGAACTGATCGCGAGAGCGTCTCGGAGCTTCGTGCCAGCACCATCGGGGTACAGCCAGTGCGTGACCCCGGTCAGGAACATCCGGTCGCCGACCTGGGTGAGCTTCCAATTCATGGTCGGCCGGCCGTCAGCGTCGGGGAACCATACGCCGATGTGGTCGTTCTCCCACACGATGTTGAGGTAGGCGTCCGGGAGCGCTGGGTCGCCGAACACGACGGCGTAGTGCTCAACGTCTTTGCCCGCGCGGGCCTGCTCGTCCCGCTTGCGGGCCTGGTCGGCAGTGACCGGGTAGATCGGCTTACGCAGCTGCGCGTTCCACAACTGGCAATAGATCGGCTCAGTCCTCAACGGGATAGCTCCTGCCTTCGGTGTCGCGGATCTCGATCTCAAGCTCGATGGCCGCCTCAATCACCCGATCCGGGACGGGCGCCTTCTGCACTGGCACCTTCAAGACCAGATCACCCTCTGTCATCTTCCCAACCAGCTCGGGAGAGAGCTCGCGGTTGCGTGGCGTGGAATCAATGTAGTTGCCCTCTTTGTACTTGCTGTAGGTGGAGCGTAGGTAGCCGATGGCTGTGGCCTCCTCGACCTCGGCTAACTGGGTGTACTTGCGTTCGACGATCTCTTCGCCGTGCACGTAGGAGTCCATCCGTTTGCCGGTCGTGAGGCGGATCTCGTTTAGCTCGTAGTTCGGATGGTCGTCGAGATTGAACTGGTGGCCGAGGTCGGTCCGCTGGAGCCATGCCGGGCGTTCGCGTCGCTGCTTGGCTGGCGGATCTGACGATGTCGGTCTTAGTCCACCTATGCCTGGCACGTCGAGCCGGCCAGCGGCGCGGGCGCTCGCGAGGACCGTCTCGGCGCGGGCTGTGGCCTCGGTGGCTGCACCCGACGCCTGCCGCAGTCGAGTCTCGACGTCGCTGAGCAGGCCGATAAGTCGCTCTGGTTTGCTGCCCCGCAGGATGTCGGCGACCGTCTCCTGTAGCCGGCGGAGGCTCGTGGTCGCCGTTCCAAGGTGACTGGGGACCTCGCGGAGGCTTGCGACTGCCGGTTCGAGGGCGGTGATGACCCGTTCGGCGGTGGCGCCGTCGGGGACGGCGTTCACCCGGGCGGTGGTGTCGGCGACCGCCGTCTGCTGGGCGAGCACGATCTGGCCGCACTTTCCGAGGTCGCCGACGACGTCGCGCAGTCGGAAGGCGATGCGGCGTAGCCCAGCGCGGCCCATGCGTTGCTCGGACTCGCGTGCCAACTGCCGCGCCCGCTTCACGCCAGCGACCGCATGGTCCAGGTGCTTGGACACCGCGCCGAGGGCAGCCGCGAGTTCCGCTACGTCTGCGCCCGCCACAGCCCAGCCTCCCGAGTGCCGCCGCCTGTCTGACGAGTCAGACCTTAAGGCACATCCGCCGGGTGGCGACTCGGTCGGGAGCGGTTGATGTTCGGGACGCTGTCAGCCCGCCGCCCTTCAGTCACCCGGTCGTAGGTCAAAGGGCATGGGGCGGCCAGGCGGCGACCGTTGGAGCCCGCCGCATCGCCTCTTCAACCTGACCCCGGAGCCGATGGGCCGCCCGGGGAGGACTCCCTGGAGGTGTGCGTGTGATCGGCCAGCCGAGCGGGGCGGCCACGTCGGATGCACCAACCACGATCGGCTCGGCCAAGAGCGCGGCTGTGCCACGCAGGGCGAGGCCTCCTCGCACCCCGGCTCCGAGGGGGCTTGTTGCATAGGCCGTTGCATGGACGACGAAACGGCCCCGGACCCGGGAGAGAGTTCCCAGATCAGGGGCCGTTTCACGATGGTGCGCGAGGGGGGAGTTGAACCCCCACGTCCTTTCGGACACACGGACCTGAACCGTGCGCGTCTGCCTATTCCGCCACTCGCGCGTGAAGCGGGCCAAGGCTAACAGTCGGTGAACCGCGTTCCCAAACTGGCGGGAGGTCCATGGGGAGAGCATTCGGAGCAGGCAGGGTGGGGGCCGTTACGATCGGTCGCAACCGAGCGGCACGCTCGGGCATCTGATGGTGCACGGACGCGTGCACGGACAGCGGAAGGAGGCGGTTGGCGTGGGCAAGTTCCAGAAGTTCGAGAACAAGCTCGAGCAAGTGGTCGTCGGCACCTTCGCGAAGGCGTTCCGCAGTGCCGTCCAGCCCGTCGAGATCTCGGCGGCGCTGCAGCGCGAGCTCGACAACAACGCGCAGATCCTCAGCCGGGACCGCCGACTGGTGCCCAACGACTTCCATGTCGAGCTCAGCAACGGCGACCTCGAGCGGCTGGCGCCGTACGACACCGCGATGGCCCGCGAGCTCACCGAGACCCTGCGCGACCACGCCGAGGACCAGAACTACGTCTTCCCCGGCCCGGTGCACATCGAGTTCGAGAAGGCCGACGACCTGACCACCGGCCGGTTCCGGATCCGCAGCCGGGCGCAGGCGAAGGTCACCAGCGACGCCAGCCACACCCAGGTGCAGCGGGCCAAGGCGCTGCTCGAGGTCAACGGCACCCAGCACCCGCTGCAGCCGCCGGGCCTCGTGGTCGGCCGCGGGACCGACGCCGATCTGCGGATCAACGACCCCGGGGTGAGCCGCCGGCACATCGAGTTTGGCGTCCAGATCGGCAGGGCAGAGGACGGCCACCCCTTGATGTTGGCGGTGCGCGACCTAGGATCCACCAACGGCATGCTGGTCGACGGGACCAAGGTGCAGCAGGCGCCCCTCCACGACGGTTCGACCGTCAAGATCGGAAACACGACGATGACCGTCCGGCTGGTGACGGAAGAAGAGAGTGCGGATGTCTGAGATCACGCTCTTCTTGATCCGCTTCGCCTATCTCGCGATCCTGTGGATCTTCGTGCTCTCGGCGATCTCGGTGATCCGCTCCGACATGTTCGGAGCCCGGGTCCCGGCCGACGTCGGACACGTCGAGCGCCGGGCGCCGAGGGGGCAGCGGGCCAAGGCGGGCCGCCGCCGCGGCGCGCCCACCCACGTCCTGGTCGTCGACGGCGGCAACGCCGGTGAGCGGGCGGACCTGGACCGCGCGCCGCTGCTGATCGGCCGCGGCTCCGACGCGGCCATCAGGCTCGATGACGACTATGTGTCCACCCGGCATGCCCGGATCGCTGCTTCGGGGGAGCAGTGGTTCGTGGAAGATCTCGGATCGACCAACGGCACGTACGTCGGTGCCGTCCGCATCACCCAGCCAACAACGATCACGCTCGGCACTCAGGTGCGCATCGGCAAGACGATCCTCGAGCTGAAGAAGTAAAGGCCGCCTCACGATGACTTCCTCCGAACCGGAGCCGACCGTCGCCCCCGACGCCACCCGCCCCATCTCCACCAACGGCAACGGCGGTCCGGACACGGTCCCGATCGCCGGGCCGGGCGACACCCGGCCGGTCACCGGCGGGCAGGCCCTGCATCTGCAGTTCGCCGCGCTCAGCGACGTTGGCCGGGTCCGGAAGGACAACCAGGACTCCGGGTACGCCGGGCCGTGGCTGCTCACGGTCTGCGACGGCGTCGGCGGCGCCGCCCGCGGCGACATCGCCTCCAGTACCGCCGTTCAGCAGCTGCGCCGGCTCGACGAGCCGCCGGCCGGCGATCTGCTCGGCCAGGTGGCCGGCGCGATCCACCGGGCCCACGACCGGATCTCCGAGCTGGTCGACGAGGACCCCGCGCTCAACGGCACCAGCACCACCGTCACCGTCGCGCTCTTCGACGGCCAGCAGGTCGGTATCGGCCACGTCGGCGACAGCCGGGCCTACCTCTACCGCAGCGGCACCATCACCCAGCTGACCCGCGACCACACCTTCGTGCAGAGCCTGATCGATGAGGGCCGGATCACCGAGGAGGAGTCGCGGACCCACCCGCACCGCAACCTGATCCTGAAGGCGGTCGACGGCATCCACGAGACCGAGCCGGACCTGTTCACGATCGAGCTGGCGCCCGGCGACCGGCTGTTCCTGTGCAGCGATGGCGCGTGCGGCGTACTCGACGACGCCCGGCTGGCCGACATCCTGTCCACCGGTACGCCGGACTATGCGGTGGTCGAGCTGGTCCGGGCCAGCCTGGAGGCCGGCAGCTCCGACAACGTCACCTGCGTGGTGGCAGACGTGGCCGAAGGCTCGTCGAACGGCGACGCCATGCCGCTGCTGGTCGGCGCCGCGGCCGAGCTGCCACGACGCAGCGGCGGTGGCATCGGCAGCCTGTTCCGCGGTCACCGCTCCGGTGACACCGGTGAGATGGAGCCGGTCCGCGCGAACATCCCCGACGGCGTCGGCTTCGCGATCCCGAAGGACCCGATCGACCCCGAGCAGGCCCGCTACGCGCCGCAGCCGCCGAAGCCGTTCGGCTGGCTGCGCAAGCTGCTGGCGATCGGGATCGTGCTCGGCGTGCTGTGGGTGGCCAGCGCGGCGGCGTACTCCTGGACCCAGCGCCAGTACTTCGTGAAGGACCGCGACGGCGTCGTGGTGATCTACCGCGGGGTGGACGCCGGCCTGCCTGGCGTCGACCTGGCCTCGGCGTACGAGACCAGCAAGGTTCAGCTCGACCTGCTGTCGGAGCACGACGCCGGAACGGTCAAGGAAGGCATCGACGCCGACGATCTCGACCACGCCCGCCGGATCGTCGACGGCCTGGCCGAGCGCCAGGAGGCGCCGCCCGCTGACGAGAGCGACAGCCAGGACGACGAGGAGTCCCCGGGCGACACCGGGAACACCGACCCGACCGAGAGCCCCACCGAGACCCCTGACGACACCCAGCCGGACGAGAGCCCGACCACAAGCGCACCGGTCGCCTTCACCCCATGAGTCAGAACGGAAGCCTGATGGGTTTCGTGCACCGGCGGCGCCGGGGCGCGGAGCTCTTCCTGCTCATCCTGAGCCTGTTCGTCGGCATCGGGGGGTACGCCGCGGTCGGGTTCGGGGTGCAGGAGAAGGTGCCGCCGGACATCATCGGGTACGGCGGCTGGCTGGCCGCGCTGATCCTGGGCACCCACATCATCGTCCGCATCACCGCGCCGTACGCGGACCCGGTGCTGCTGCCCGTGGTGTCGGCGCTCAACGGACTCGGCCTGGCCGTCATCCACCGCCTCGACCTGGCGCGCGACAAGGACTTCGCCGCGCAGCAGCTGATGTGGATGACGATCGGCGTCCTGCTGTTCGCCGGAACCCTGCTCGTGCTCCGCGACCACCGGGTGCTGCAGCGGTTCACCTACACGTCCGGCTTCGTCGCGATCGTGCTGCTGCTGCTCCCGATGCTCCCGGTGCTCGGCCAGGACATCAACGGCGCCCGGATCTGGATCCGGATCGGCCCGCTCGGCTTCCAGCCGGGTGAGGTGGCCAAGGTGCTGCTGGTGCTCGCCTTCGCCGGCTACCTGGTTCTCCACCGCGACGCCCTCGCGCTCGCCGGCCGCCGGCTGCTCTTCCTCGACCTCCCGCGCGGCCGCGACCTCGGCCCGATCCTGGCGATGTGGCTGGTCAGCCTCGGGGTCCTGGTCTTCCAGAAGGACCTCGGCTCCTCGCTGCTGTTCTTCGGCCTCTTCCTGGTGCTGCTGTACGTCGCGACCGAACGGCCGGGCTGGCTGGTGGTCGGTGGCTCGCTGTTCCTCGCCGGCGCCTTCCTCGGCTACACACTGTTCGGCCACGTCCGGCAGCGGTTCAGCATCTGGCTGGACCCGATGTCCCACTACGGCGAGGGCACCGACGACCGCGGCCGGCAGATCGTGGAGTCGATGTTCGGCATGGGCTGGGGCGGCCTGATCGGGCGCGGCTTCGGCAACGGCGAACCGTGGCGGATCTCCTACGCCGAGTCCGACTTCATCTTCGCGGTGATCGGCGAGGAGCTCGGACTGACCGGCGCGATGGCGGTGATCGTCTGCTACGGCCTGATCGTCGAGCGTGGCCTGCGCACCGCACTGGTGTGCCGCGACGGCTTCGGCAAGCTCGTCGCCACCGGTCTGGCCTGCGTCTTCGCGCTCCAGGTCTTCGTGGTCATCGGCGGCGTCACCAAGCTGATCCCGCTGACCGGCCTCACCACGCCGTTCCTGTCGTACGGCGGTTCCTCCCTCGTCGCGAACTGGGTGATCATCGCGTTGCTGCTGCGCATCTCCGACCAGGCCCGGCGGCCGGTCCCTGACTTCTCCGGAGACCCCGAGCTGCCCGACAACGCGGCCGAGGTCACCCAGGTCGTGAAGCTGGAGAAGTCATGATCGGGTCCTCCTCTCCCGCGGCCTACTACGCGGTGTCCTCCGGGCGCCTGGCTGCGTTGCCGTCAGTCGCCGATGAACCACATCGCCTCCCTCCGGCGCCTTGCCAGGCATCCCGGAGGACACCGCTCGCTACGGCCAGGGAGAGGAGGACCCGATCGTGAACAAGCCGATCCGGACCATGTCCATCTTCTGCATGCTGCTGTTCCTGGCGCTGCTGGCGAACTCGACGTACGTGATGTACCTGCAGTCCGGCGAGCTGGCCGACGACCCCAACAACAGGCGGATCGTCGAGGCCCGCTTCTCCCGCGAGCGGGGCGCGATCCTGGTCGGCAAGAACACCATCGCCGAGTCCAAGCCATCCGACGACCGCTACCTGTACCAGCGGGTCTATTCCACGCCATTCAAGTACGCTCACCTCACCGGCGTCTTCAACTTCTTCGGTCAGACCGCTCTGGAGAAGACCCAGAACGACTTCCTCTCCGGCGACGACGACTCGCTGTTCCTGACCAGCTTCCTGGACATGATCAGCAGCAAGTCGCCGAAGGGCGGCAGCGTCCAGCTGACCATCGACCCGCGCGCTCAGGACGCCGCGTGGGACGGGCTCAACGAGGACCTCCCCGCCGGCACTCGCGCCTCTGCGGTCGCACTGGAGCCGAGCACCGGCAAGATCCTGGCGATGGCTTCGATCCCGTCGTACGACCCCAACAAGCTGGCCTCCCACGACCTGGACGAGGTCAACAAGCAGGACCGGCGGTTGCAGAAGGACGACAACAAGCCGCTGGACAACCGGGCGATCGAGACCCGCCTCCCACCCGGCTCGACGTTCAAGCTTGTGACCGCCGCCGCGGCGCTGGAGAGCGGCGACTACGACAGCGCGGAGGACCTGGTCCCTGGGGGCTTCGAGTTCGACCTGCCGCAGACCGACGACACCATCGGCAACCACGACGGCGGTGACTGTGGTGGCGAGCGGATCACGATGTCCTCCGCGATGCAGCAGTCCTGCAACGTCTCGTTTCTCTCCCTCGCCAACGACCTCGGCCCCGAGAAGATGCGGGAGCAGGCCGAGGCGTTCGGCTTCAACCAGGAGTACCTCGACGACCTGCCCGGCCAGGTCGAGAGCGCTTACCCGGCCAACCTCGATCCGCCCCAGACCGCGATGTCGGGCATCGGCCAGTCCGAGGTGGCAGCCACACCGCTGCAGATGGCGATGGTGGTGGCGGCGATCGCCAACGACGGCGTGGTGATGAAGCCCTACCTGGTCGACAACGAGCTGACCCCCGATCTGGAGGCGCTCCCCAAGACCGAGCCCGAGGACTTCTCCGAGGCGGTCAGCCCGTCGACCGCGGAGGAGCTGACCAAGATGATGGTCGCGACCGTCGACGACGGCACCGGTGAGCCGGCCCAGATCGATGGCGTCGAGGTCGCCGGCAAGACCGGAACCGCGCAGAGCGCGGCCGAGCGGAACCCTTACGCCTGGTTCGTGGCGTTCGCCCCCGACCACGACGTCGCGGTCGCCGTGATGATCCAGGACGCAGCCGGGGTCGGGCGGGACGAGATCGCCGGCGGCCGGCTGGGCGGCCCGATAGCCAAGTCGATCATCGAAGCGGTGATCGAGTGATGAACCTTAGAGCTCGCACGGGTAGGTGGCGTCGTCACGAGCGTCGCGATGTGCGTGCGCTGGCAAGGCGCCGGAGTGAGGCGGGCCGGTGGCCCGTCGATCGACGGCAACGCAGCCAGCGTGCAGGCAGCGCGGCGCGCAGCAGACGCCACCTATCCGTGCGATCTCTTACCCACCACACGTGTGCCCCCCGAGAAGCAGAAGAAGGCAGAGATCGATGAGCAACGGAGAGTCGACCCTGGTCGGCGGGCGGTACGAGCTCGGTGAGGTGCTCGGGCGTGGCGGCATGGCCGAGGTCCGCAAGGGCACCGACACCCGGCTGGGCCGGGTGGTCGCGGTCAAGCGCCTCCGCACCGACCTCGCCGCCGACGCCACCTTCCAGGCCCGGTTCCGGCGCGAGGCCCAGTCGTCGGCCTCGCTGAACCACCCGTCCATCGTCGCCGTCTACGACACCGGCGAGGAGATGTCGACCGACGGCACCGACGTCGCCCAGCCCTACATCGTGATGGAGTACGTCGCCGGCCGGACGCTGCGCGACATCATCCGTGAGGGCCGAAAGATCCTGCCCGAGCGGGCCCTGGAGATCACCAGCGGCGTCCTCTCCGCGCTCGACTACAGCCACCGGGCCGGCATCATCCACCGCGACATCAAGCCCGGCAACGTGATGCTGACGCCGGCCGGTGACGTGAAGGTGATGGACTTCGGCATCGCCCGCGCGGTCTCCGACGCCTCGTCGACGATGACCCAGACCGCGGCCGTGGTTGGCACCGCCCAGTACCTCTCGCCCGAGCAGGCCCGCGGCGAGACCGTGGACTCACGCTCCGACGTGTACTCCACCGGCTGCCTGCTCTACGAGCTGCTGACCGGCCGGCCGCCGTTCGTCGGCGACTCCCCGGTGGCGGTTGCCTACCAGCACGTCCGCGAGCCCGCGCTGCCGCCGTCGGCGCACGACGCGGACCTGCCACCCGAGCTGGACGCGATCGTGATGAAGGCGCTGGCCAAGCGGGTCGAGGACCGCTACCAGAGCGCTGCCGCGATGCGCACCGACATCGAGCGCTACCTCGCCGGCCGGCCGGTCCAGGCTCCGGCCGTGATGGTGCCGGAGACGACGTACCTCCCGGCGACGGCGGGCAACGGCAACGGCAGCCCCACCGGCCACCTGTCGATGCCCGACCCGCTTCCGTACCCGCCGCCCGAGGAGGAGGAGCCGCGCAACCGGACGCCGCTGATCATCGCGCTTGCCGTGCTGCTCGTCGCCGCCCTGGTCGCGGCGGCGTTCGCGCTGCCCAAGCTCTTCGAGGAGACCCCGAAGGAGGTCCAGGTCCCCAACGTGGTCGGCAAGGAGCAGGAGGTCGCGGAGAACGAGCTCCGTGACGCGAACTTCAAGGTCGACACCAAGGTGGCCAACAGCGACAGCGTGCCCGACGGCAGGGTCATCAGCCAGGAGCCGAACGGCGACCTCTACGAGGAGCCGGGAACCACGGTGACCATCACCGTCTCCACCGGCAAGCGCAAGACCACGGTCCCCGACGTGATCGGCGACAAGAAGGAGGCGGCCCGCGACGAGCTCGAGGAGGCCAAGTTGGAACCCGAGTTCGAGGAAGTCGAGTCCGACATGGAGAAGGGCACCGTCGTCGCGCTGAGCCGAGAGGTCGGCGCATCGGTTCCGGAGGGCACCGAGATCACCGTTTCCGTCTCGGATGGCAAGGAGAAGGTGCCCGACGTGCAGGGACTCAACCAGGAGACGGCGGAACAGATGATCCGCGACGCAAACTTCGAGGTCCAGGTCGAGCTTCTCACCGACTCCGACGAGCCGAAGGGCACGGTGGTCCGTCAGACACCCGAGGGCGGCGAGATCGCCGACGAGGGCGACACCGTCATCATCTTCGTATCGGACAAGGAGGACGAGCCCACCGAGACGCCAACGGAGACACCCACGGAAACTCCGACCGAGACGCCGACCGACGACTTCCCACCGACCGACGACCCGTTCAACAACTTCCGGAGGGAACCGTTCGGCCGGGTGGAGTGACCGGGAGCGCTGCTGGAGCTAGTCGGTCTTCGGGCGGGCGTAGTTGAACGTCCGCAGGCCGTCGTACGCCGGTGCGTAGAGCGAGGTCTGCTCGACCATGTCCCAGCCGATCTTGATCTCGGGGTTGACGGCCTGGTTGCGGTAGAAGCTGAGGTACTCGTCGTTGTCGACGGCGGCCCTCAGCTCGTCGATGTCGCCGATCCCGTTGATGACGTAGGGCTGGGAGTAGGGCACGCCCTGCAGCTGCACCGCGTTGCCCTCGCACTTGATGCCGGTGGTGGTGACGATCCGCTGGCCCTGCACGGTGACGGCCTCGGCGCCGCCCCGCCAGAGCGCGTTCACGACCGCCTGGATGTCCTGCTGGTGGACCAGCAGCAGGTTGACGTCATCGGCGTTCTCGATGAGTTCGCTAGGAGCGTCGGACAGCTCGATGGTCAGCCCGGCCCCCTGCTTGGGCGTCCGGCCCGCCGGGTCGTTCAGCTTCTCGATCTGCTTCTGGATCTTCTTCAGCCGCTCGTCGCCGGTCCGGTTGGCGGTCTGCTCGCTCAGGTCGCTGACCTCATCCTCGAGGTCGACCAGCTGGCCGCGCAGGTCGCGCTCGATCCGTCGCTCCTCGCCGACCAGCTCGGCGAGATTGATGTTGCGGCCGGGCCGCAGGTCGGTGCCGTCGCTGGCCTCGGCGCTGATCGCGAAGAGGGCGCCGCTGAGGATCAGCATGGCCGGCGTACCGTAGCGCCACAGGTTCAGGCGGGACGCTCGCGCGGCGAGTACGGCGGCTTTCGACGACGTCCCGTCAGGCGCTTGGTCGTCACGCTCTGCCGGGCTGTCGTGTGATCCCTGCTGCATGACGACTACGCTAACCCGCGGCGCACGAACAGTCACACTCATCTTCGTCGCCCACGTTGACCCGAGGAGTAGTTGGTGGCCAAGCTCATCAAAGCAAAGCAGGAGTCGCTCGACCTGGCCAGCGGGCCGGAGTACTCGCACCGGTTCTGGATCGGTCCGGTGCTCGTCGCTGCCGGAATCGCGTGGTTCGCCTTCTACTACTGGGGGCTGCGCGCCGACCCGACGGCGATCCCCCCGGAGAAGGCGGGCAGCCCGAAGTTCCTGGCCGACCTGAGGCAATGGAACTTCCTGATCGCGGCCACCCTGATCTTCGCAGGGATTGCGATTGGGACACTGAAGCTGCCGATCAGGTTCCTGGCTGCAGCGCTGCTGATGGCGGTTGGCCTCTGCTGGCTCACCTACTACGCGGCCGAGGTCCGGCCCGACTCAGCGCCCGGGGCACTCGCCGACCTCAAGCAGTGGAACTACGTCATCGCGCTCGTGCTGGTGCTCGCCGGCACGGTGCTGGCGGCGTACAAGTCCGGCAACCGCTTCCTGATTGCGATGCTGCTGATCCTCGCCGGCATCTCCTGGATCACCTACTTCTACATGCAGGTCCGCGTCGATCCGACAGCCCTCCCGGCGACCACAGGCAAGCCGAAGCTCATCGCGGACCTGAAGGACTGGAACTACGCGGTCGGCTTCGGCCTGATCCTGCTCGGCCTGGCGGCCTCTGCCCACAAGTCGACGCCGCTCGGCCGCGGCCGCGGCGTGGTGGTCGGGATGCTCGGCTGCTTCCTGTTCGGTCTGCTGTGGATCTGCACGTACTACGTGATCAGCGACGACCCGAGCAAGGTCTGGGTGATGAACGACCTCGAGCAGTACAACCTGATGGCCGGCATCGGCTTCATGGCGGTGGGCTTCGCCTTCGCTACCAAGTGGGAATGACACACGTGTAGTTCTCCACAGGAGTTATCCACACTGTGCATAACGAAGGGCCGCTCCGGCATCGGAGCGGCCCTTCGTTGTGGTTCGGGTCGGCGTCAGACCAGCATCGTGGTCCGGACCGCGAAGAGTACGGCGAGCACGCCGGCGAGCGCGGCGAGACCCGCGACCTGCCAGGTGGTACGCCGGGTCCGCGGCGCATAGACCAGCAGCGCCGCGATCGCGAGGCCGCCGAGGAAGCCACCGAGGTGGCCCTGCCACGAGATGAACCCGCGGCCCACGATCGTGATCAGGAAGTTGATCCCGATCCACATGAGGATCTGCTGGTAGTTGCCGCCGACCTTGACCGCAACGATCAGCAGCGCGCCCATCAGCCCGAAGATCGCGCCCGACGCGCCCAGCGTCTGCACCTGCTCGTCGGCGAGCCAGTAGACGCAGGCCGAGCCGGCGAGCCCCGACAGCAGGTAGAGCGCGAGGTAGCGGGCCCGGCCGATCGCCATCTCCAACTGCGGGCCGAGGAACCACAGGGCGACCATGTTGAACGCGATGTGCCACGGCTCGACGTGCGCGAAGACGCTGGTGAGCAGCTGCCACGGGGCGCCTTCGGCGACGCCGGGCACCCAGTCGGCCCCGGGGACCGTCCGGCAGGCGCTGGCCGAGTCCGCGTTGGGGAACCAGCTCTCCCGGTCGCTGGCCATGCAGCGGCCGTCCGGCAGCAGCGCCAGCCGCTCGACCCAGCGGCTCTCCCGGCCACCGGTCGCCAGGATCAGCAGCCAGACGGCAACGTTCGTCACGACCAGCACGATCGAGGTGAGGGCCGGGTTGGCGGACCGCTCACCGCCGTACGCCGTGCGCGCGGAGCGCGTCGTACGCGCCCCCTCGTGCACACAGTTCGGGCACTGGAACCCGACCGCCGCCGGGCGCATGCAGTCCGGGCAGATCGGCCGCTCGCAACGCTGGCAGCGGATGTAGGTCTCCTTGGCGGGGTGCCGGTAGCAGACCGGCACCGCCCCCTCGGCAGGCGGCTCTGTGCTCATGGTGCGGCGCTCAGGAGCGCACGATCTCCACGGACTCGATCACGACTGCCTCGGCCGGCCGGTCCTGCGCGCCGGTGGGCAGCTTGGCGATCGTGTCGACGACGTCGCGCGAGGCCTGGTCGGCGACCTCACCGAAGATGGTGTGCTTGCCGTTGAGCCAGGCGGTCGTGCCGACGGTGACGAAGAACTGGGAGCCGTTGGTGCCGCCGCCGGTACGGCGGTCCTTGCCGGCGTTGGCCATCGCCAGCAGGTAGGGCTTGGTGAACTGCAGCTCCGGGTGGATCTCGTCGTCGAACTGGTAGCCCGGTCCGCCGGTGCCGGTCCCGAGCGGGCAGCCACCCTGGATCATGAAGCCGTCGATGATCCGGTGGAAGCCGAGACCGTCGTAGAACTTGCCGGTCGTCGTGGCGCCGGACTTCGGGTCGGCGTACTCCTTGGTGCCCTCGGCGAGGCCGACGAAGTTCTCGACGGTCTTCGGCGCGTGGTTCGGGAACAGGCTGATCGTGATGTCGCCCTGGTTGGTCTTCAGGACGGCCTGGAGGTCGGACATGACTGCCTCTCTTCGATGTGCGTAGCAGTCCGATCTTCGCAGGCTCCGCAACCCCGCGACACGTCGCCCTTTTGGTCACCCTTTGCCGAGCGGCCCGGCTTCGGCATGATCAACCCTGAAACCCGACGAGAGGAATCGCAGGAGCCATGGGCATCCGTAGGAAGAAGACCCTGATCGACCAGGCGGCCGAGCTCGCCGAAAGCATCCTCCCCCAGATTGAGTCCGCCGTGGACACCGCTCGCGAGAAGGCGGGGCCGGCGCTCGCGGACGCCAGGGCGAAGGCGGCTCCTCTGCTTGCCGAGGGCAAGGCGCTGGCCGCCGAGAAGGCCGCCAGCGGCCGGGTCGCCGCCGGTACGACGCTGGCCGCGTTCGCCGAGGAGCCCACGGGCAAGCGGCGCAAGGGCGGCAAGCTCAAGAAGCTGATCGTGGTCGGTGGTCTCGCGGCCGCGGCCGGTGTGGTCGCCAAGAAGCTGCTCGGTGACTCGTCGGGCGGCAACTGGCAGCAGTCCTACACCCCGGCGCCGCCGCCTGCGCCGCGGGCCGCGGCCGACGTCGTACCGCCGGATCTCAGTGCGGAGGCGCCGGTCTCGGCCGCGCCGTACGACGCTCCTCAGGCCGAGACCACCGCGTACGACGAGACCGCTCCCGAGCCGCCCGAGGTGATCGCGGCGTACGACGACGAGCCGGCTGCGGAGGACGCTGTCGAGGAGCCTGTGGTCGAGGAGCCGGCCGATGACGCGGCCGCCGCGAGCCCGGGCGAGGCGATCTCCGACGCCACCGACGGCCCGCACGAGGTCACCACACCGGACGCGCCGGCCGAGGTGATCGAGGTCGGCGACCCGTTCGCGGTCGAGACCGCGCCGGCCGCCGCGCCGACTCGCCGTACCAAGCGCTTCGCCGGCCTGGAGCTCGGCGAGGACGCCGCCGCCCCGATGCCCGACGGCTCGGCCCCCGAGGGCTTCGACATCAAGGGCAACCAGGACTCGGGGAAGTACCACACCCCCGCCTCCCCCTGGTACGGCAAGACCATCGCCGAGGTGTGGTTCCGCACCGAGGAAGCCGCCGAGAAGGCCGGCTTCGTCAAGGCCGGCTGAAAGCCGAATCGGACAGGGTTGGCAGCCACTTCCTGACGTTGTGGGGCGTTGCAACGGCCCACAACGTCAGGAATCCCCGGCTGACCGGGGATTCCGTCACCTCACACCGGCCGGTTCTCCTCGATCCAGTCGTCGATGCGCTCCCACCAGGAGTAGAGCCAGTCGATGCGGTCGTCGCGGGCGACGGGGATCTCGTCGCGGGGGACCTGCCACCAGCGCATGATGATCTCCTTGTCCAGCGGCAGCTCGCGCCACACGTCGCTGACGCGGAGCATGTGGTCCAGGCCGGTGTGCGCGACCAGGACCACGTCGGCGTCGGGGGCCGCGTCGAGGGCGGCCAGGAAGCCGCCGGGGCGGGGTGCCAGCACGTGCAGCATGTCCTCGGCCCGCGCGGCCATCTTGTCCAGGCCGAGCTTGCGCAGCCGTTCGATCGCGCGCTCCCGCCGTGCCGGCGTGAAGTTGCCGCCCTCCGGGAAGATCACGAAGGCGTCGTTCTCGTCGAGCCCGGTGGCGAGGTCGCCGATCTGGGACTCGAGGTCCGAGCCGGCGGCCGGGTTCGGCGAGATGAAGCGGGCCGGGAGCCGGCGCAGGATCACGTCGATCGCGGGGTCCCACGCCAGCGTGTCCTTGAGTACGACGCGTGGCTCGCGCCGGTACCACCGCATCAGCGCGTAGATCAGCGTGAACGAGTCGCCCGGGCCGGCATGCCGGCAGCAGACCAGGATCGGCTTGCCGGGGTGTGCGTCGGGCGCCGGGCCCTCGGTCACGATCTTCAGCCGGGCCACCCGCCGCGCCTCGCGGAAGATGATGCGGGTGGTGAACTCGACCAGGTCGTAGTGGACCCGCTCGAAGAACGGCTTGCGGATCCACAGCCCGAACCCCGACGCGATCCACAGACCGAGCAGCTCCACGAGCAGGATCGCCTCGGCGGTGAGGTACAGGATCGCGATCCACAGCACCCGCAGCGCCCGCCAGCGTCCCGGCAGCCGCGGCGAGACGAAGGCCGCCACGATCAGCCAGATCGGCAGCGTCACCCACATCAGCACCGTCAGCCCGATCACGGCCGGCGCGATCACCAGCCGGCGCAGCAGCCAGATCACGAGAGGTGCTCGTCGAGGTAGGCGACCGCCGCGGCGTACGTCGACTCGATCCGGTGCGCGATCCCGGAGAAGTCGCGGTGGGCTAGCAGGGAGTCGTCCTTGGCGGAGGTGCCGGCGGCGGGCAGTACATGCGCGACCACGCCCTCGGGCAGCTCCGACAGCTCCCGCACGAACCGGTGCCGCCGCGCGATCTCGAACGACACCCGCGCCACCTCCCATGGGCGCTTCGGCGCAGTCAGCGGCCGGTCGATCCGGCCGACCTGGAGGACGAAGATCCGGGTCGCGCCGAGGGCGGCCGCGCGGCCGACCGGAATCGAGTTCACGATGCCGCCGTCGAGGTAGTGCTCGCCGTCGATCTCGGCCGGTGGCAGCAGACCGGGTACGGCAGCGCTCGCGATCACCGCCTCGACCACCGGTCCGGTGGTGAACCAGTGCTCGGCGGCCCGCTCGATGTTGGCGGCACAGACCTGGAGCGGCACCGGCAGGTCCTCAAACTGCACGTCGCCGAGCTCGTTGTACAGCCGCTTCTTGAGGGGCTCCGGAGAGTAGATGTGGGTGCCCGAGCGGACCGCGCGGCTGACCGTCCGCAGCGCCCACTCGCCGTACACGTCGCGGCTGCCGTCGGCGGCGTGCCACAGGTCGGTGAGCCGCTCGATGACCCCGAGCGTCGGGTCGCGGGCCACCATCGCGCCGTTCAAGGCGCCGATCGAGGTGCCGAGGACCAGGTCCGGGCGGATGTCGCGCTCGAGCAGGGCGCGCAGCATCCCGACCTCGACAGCACCGAGTACGCCGCCTCCGCCGAGCACGAACGCAGTCGTCATGGCCGGACTATCCCACGAGCTCCGGGTGCTCAGCCTTCAACCGAGCGACAACACGGTGCTCGACGAAGAAGATCATCACGGGGACCAGCCCCGCGAGCAGCAACACGCCCAGGAACTGCAGCGACCAGCCGGCCCGGCGGCTGAGGAAGAACGCCACGACGACGTAGACCATGTAGATCCATCCGTGGACGAGCCAGATCCAGGTCAGCTGATCGCCGAGCTCCTGCAGGTCGCTGCCCTCGGTCAGCAGGTACTTCAGGATCGAGGAGATGCTGCCGGCGACCAGCAGGACGCCGACCACGAGTGCGAGCGCGCGGTAACTGGTGACGAGCTTGGACACGCGGCCAACCTACCTGGCGGGGTCCGGCCGCTCCTCGCGCACCCACCGCCACCAGATGAAGGCCACGAACGCGCCGAAGAACCACCACTCGATGGCGTAGAAGAAGTTGCGCAGCCCGGTGAACCGGCCGACCTCGGGGAGCTGGTCCAGGGTCGCCTGCTCGAGGCCCTCGCCGGCCGGCGTCGCGGCGACGTCGGTCACCACCGCGTACGCGCCGTACAGGTCCTGGTCGACGTGCTGGATGGCGTCGGCGATCCGCAGCTGGGGGAGTACGTCGTCACCGGGGTTCTCGTCGACCTCGCCGGTGCCCTCGGCCGGCTGCAGCCAGCCGGTCAGCTCCGCCTCGCCGGTCGGTGCCGGGGGCGCGGTCTCCACGTCGTCGGTCCAGCCGCGGACAACAAGCAGCGCCGGGTCGTCCGCCGAGTCTCCGACCGCGAGTGGGGTCACGACCCAGTACCCGTCGCGGCCGTCGTGCTCCCGCCCGGAGACATAGACCGTGCCGTCCGGCACCCAGGTTCCGACGACGTCGACCGGCTGGCCGACGTAGTTGCCGGGGAAGGGGTCGTCCGGCCCGATCACGTCAGCAAGCGGCTTGGGATCCTCCTCGGTCAGCGACCGGGCCTCCGCCGCGCGGCGCGCGGACCACGCGTCGTACTGCCAGAGCCCGAGCCACACCGCGGCGCCCAGCAGCACCAGCGCCAGCAGATGCGCCGCCCAGTAGCGAGGACGCAGCAGCTCGGACACGTCCGCCAGCCTACGGAGGCCCGCCGCGCGGTTCAGACGCCGGTCTGGCTGTGCGGGGCGTGGACCGGCTTCGACTGCGGCGAGCGCTGCTGGCGCAGCCAGATCGTGGCCGCCACCAGTACGGCGACGGCGAGGAACTCGCTCTGCCAGTTCTGGAACGACTCGAACCAGAACTCCGAGGTGCCGAGATAGCTCCACGCTGACACCGCCTCGCCGCCGTGCTGCAGCTGGTCGTCGGAATACTTAGCCGCGCCGCTGACCGCGTGCAGCCACATCGAGGCACCGAACAGCAGCGTGAAGAGGATCGCGAGCGAGTTCTTGTACAGCGTCAGTGCCACGCCCCCGCGGCATACCGGCCAGGGCACGCCCTGGTCGGTCTGGTGCGCCTCAGGTGGCTCGTCGCTGTCGATCCCGCCGTCCGGTGGCCGCGACTCGGCCGAGCCCTTCTGAAGCAGGTACGCCGTCAGCACGACGTACATGCCCATCTGCAGGAACTCGCTCTCCCAGTTCTCGAAGACCGCCTGACCGAAGTCGGCGCTCACGGCGTACGCCCATAGGTTCGCGCTCCGCTCGCCGTGCTCGGCCAACTCCGCGTTCTGCTCGGCGTGACCGGTGAGCAGCAGGCCCACCAGGAAGACCGCGAACAGGCCGAGGGTCACCAGCAGCAGGCCGTTGTTGCGGAGCACGCGCATGCCCCGACGGTAATGCTCAGAGGCCGGTCGGCTCCTCGAACGGCTCGACCTCGTCGCAGATCGCAAACGGAAGCAGGTGGGTGAGGGTGAGGTTCGCGGCGGCGACCGGGTTGGCGACGCGGTATCCGATCCGGCCGGTGTTCGGGTCGATCACCGGCATCCCGGTGAAGCCGTCCTCGAAGCCGATGCTGCCGGTCACCGGCCAGTCCGGGCCTAGGTCGGCGCGCTCCCGCAGATCGGTCCGGCCCTCGCCGAGGCGCGCGGTCACCACCTGGTCCTTGAACGTCAGCGCGACCGCCTCGAGCGGCTCGAGCTCGGTCACGTCGTACTCGGCCAGCACCGCCTCATGGTCCTCGTACGTCGCGTCGACGCCGAGCGCCTCCTGAAGCGGGAGACAGCCGCGACGCAGGTACGCCGACTCCTCGCCGGTCACGACCAGGTCGGTGATCGCCGGATCGGTCGCCCACACCGGCCCTCCGTCCGTTGCCTCGCCGGACACCAGCAGGTGGTCGGCGGCGAGCACCCGGGCCGTCTCGTCGAGCGGCCCGGTGCCGGCCTTGACCGCGGCCTGTACGCCGCTGAGGTCGAGATCGGGCCGGAAGGCCAGTGCGTAGCCCGGGCCGTCCGGGCCGGTCCACCGCGCCTCCCAGTCCACGTCGTCCTGGGTGAAGCCGTGGTCGAGCATGAACGCCGAGCTGTCCTCGCGCAGCAGCCCGTCGGTGAGCAGCACGCTCTCCTTGCCGGCGCGCTCCCAGAACGCCGTCCGGTCGGCCATCAGGTCCTCGCTCGTCAGGTCCGGTACGCCGAGGCGCGCGCGGACCGCGTCGAAGTCCGTGATGGTCAGCGTGGTCGCGGACTCCGGTACCAGCGCCAGCACCCGCGCCGGCCCACCCGCTCGCACCACCGGCGGGATCGTGGTCGGCGCCGGCTCGGTCGGCCCCGATGGGCGCTCAGCGTTCGTCGTACCCCCGCAGCCGACGAGCGCGGCGCCAGCCACCACCGTGAGCAGGGTCCCCAGGTGACGCATGGGATTAGTCTGCCGTCATGACCGACATCCCGCTTCCGGCACCCGTCCAGCGAGCCGTCGAGGCCGCCAACGCCGGCGACACCGACGCCTTTCTCGCGGTCTTCGGCGACGACGGCGCGGTCGACGACTGGGGCCGGGTATTCGCCGGACCGGAGGCCATCCGAGGCTGGAGCGACCGGGAGTTCATCGGCAAGCAGGTCACACTCGCCGTCACCGGCTCCCGCACCGACGGCGACACCACCACGATCAGCACCACGGTGGGTGGCAACGGCTTCAACGGCCCGTCGGACTTCGCATTCACCCTCGACGGGCAGCGCGTCGCCCTGATGAGGATCACCGGCTAGAACCGGCGTGGAAATGGCAATGTCCCGAGACACCTGGACGTGTCTCGGGACATCAGCAAGCGGTGGAGCCTAGGGGACTCGAACCCCTAACCCCCTGCTTGCAAAGCAGGTGCGCTACCAATTGCGCCAAGGCCCCGGGTGCAGCGCCGGGACCGACGCGGCAGTCATGTTGTGTCTGTTCGGATCAGGCCTTGTCGACAGTGTCGGTGGCCTCGGCCCACAGGGCCTTCTCCTTCTTTGACTCGTTCACCTTCTTCGTCGCAACAGCGGCGCCGACGGCGGCGAGCAGAACCAGCAGGAGCTTCTTCATTGGAGTTATCTCCTCGTTGAGTGGGTCTTGCAGTCACAGACTAGTGGTGGGCCTAACAGGACTTGAACCTGTGACCTCTTCCTTATCAGGGAAGCGCTCTAACCGTCTGAGCTATAGGCCCGTGTGGCGTGACTGCCGAGGAGGGCGGACGAGGTCCGGCCGAGGGGAGACACTACCCCACTCGGGGAGTGCCGCCCAAATCAGTTCTCGTCCTCCGCCAGCGTCATCTCGATGCCGCCGAGCAGCGCCGCCGACATGTTGTAGAGGAACGCCATCAGAGTGGCGATCGCGGTCAGGAGTACGACGTCGATCACCGCCACCAGCATCGTGAAGCCCATCACCCGCGGCAGCCCGACGTAGTCGCTGATGTCGAAGTCCGCGGACTCCTCACCGCCGATCGTCGACTGGACAGTCTGGTTGATCGAGTCCCACACGCCGGCCGCGCCGAGCACGGTCCACACGATGAAGACCGCGACCACGGTGACGATGCCGAGCGCGATGGACAGCAGGAACGAGGTCTTCATGACCGTCCACGGGTCGATCCGGGTCAGTCGCAGCCGCGCGCGGCGGGGTCGGCGTCCGCCGCCCGACCGCGAGAACGTGCCCGACTCCGAGGCCTGCGGCCGGCTGGACGGGCGCGGCGGCGGCGGTCCCGTGGGACCGGCTGGAGCCGGCGGCGTGGATCGGGCCGCGGAGCGGTCGGTCTCGATCGTCGACGTCGTGCTCAGCGCGGACTTCACGCGCTCGGCCAGCGGCGTCCGCGCGACGGTGTCCTCCTCAACCTCGCTGGGCGGAGGCGGCAGGATCGGCGGGCTGCCGGGCTGGCGGCCCATCGGGGCCGGGGGTCGGGGACCGGTCGGGGCGGCGGGGCTACCCGGGCCACCCGGACCAGTCGGTCCCGGGGGACCGGACGGGCCGGCGGGCGCACCAGGTGCGCGGTGGCTGGGGGCACTCGGTGCGCTCGGGGCACTGGACGGCGGACCGGAAGTACCGGGCTGACCTGCGCCGTTGGCGTTCAGCTCCGGACTACCGCTCACGGTCTCGCTCGACGGCGGCGGGCCCGGATGAACCATCGGGCTGCCGCTCGGTGGACTGAACGGTCGCCCCCTCGATGACCCCTTCGATGACTCCGTCATCAGGTGTCACTCTCCCCAGTCTCCTCGACAACATCTCCAGCGATTGTTGCATCCTCGCCTAGAACTTCCGATTCTTCAGTCTCGGCGGCGCCCTCGGGGGCAGCCTCCTCCACTGCTTCCTCAACCACCCGGGCCTCGACCGACCGGGCCACCACCGCCACCGCGTCGCCGTTCTTCGGGGTCACGAACTTCACGCCCATCGTGGAGCGTCCGGTCGGCCGGAAGTTGTCGTTGATCGGGCTCCGCACCACCTGCCCGGACTGGGTGATCGACATGACCTCGTCGCCCTCCTCGACGATGAAGCCGCCGACCAGGCGACCCCGGTCCTCGTTGGCCAGCGACATCGCCTTGATCCCGATCCCGCCGCGCGACTGCAGCCGGTAGTCCGAGATCCGGCTGCGCTTGGCGAAGCCGCCGTCGGTCATCGTGAACACGTACTGCTCGTGGACCCCTGACAGCACAGACGCTTCGACGCCGGCGTCCTTGGCGGCCTCGGCGGCCTCTTCGGCAGCCACCTGGGCGGCGCGGATCACCGACATCGACAGCATCGAGTCGCCCTCGCGGAACTTCATCCCGGCCACGCCAGAGGTCGCGCGGCCCATCGGCCGCAGCTGGGTGTCGTCGGCGCGGAACCGGATCGCCTGACCCTTGCGCGAGACCAGCAGGATGTCGTCCTCGCTGTTGACCAGCTCGGCACCGATCAGCTCGTCGTCGTCCTCGCGGAAGTTGATCGCAATCACGCCGGCCTGCCGCGGGCTGTTGTAGTCGCCGAGGCGGGTCTTCTTGACCAGACCGTTCTTCGTGGCGAGCACGAGGTACGGCGCCTGCTCGTAGTCGCGGATCGCCAGCACCTGCGCGATCGACTCGTCCGGCTGGAAGGACAGCAGCCCGGCAACGTGGCCGCCCTTCGCGTCGCGCAACGCCTCGGGCAGGTTGTAGGCCTTGGTCCGGTAGACCCGGCCGGCGGTGGTGAAGAACAGCAGCCAGTGGTGGTTGGACGTGGCGATGAAATGCTCGACCACGTCGTCGCCGCGCAGGGTTGCGCCGCGCACGCCCTTCCCGCCGCGCTTCTGCGTCCGGTACTGGTCCGCCCGGGTCCGCTTGGCGTAGCCGCCACGGGTGATCGAGACGACCAGGTCCTCGTCGGGGATCAGGTCCTCCATCGAGAGGTCACCGTCGGCCGCGATGATCTGGGTACGCCGGTCGGTGCCGTACTTCTCGACGATCTCGGACAGCTCGTCGATGATGATCTGCCGCTGGCGGGCCTCGTTGGCGAGGATGTCCTTGAGGTCGGCGATCTCGAGCTCGATCTTCGCCAGGTCGTCGATGATCTTCTGCCGCTCGAGGGCGGCGAGCTTCCGCAACTGCATGTCGAGGATCGCCTGCGCCTGCAGGTCGTCGACGTCGAGCAGCTCCATGAGCCCGGTGCGCGCGTCGTCCGCGCTCGGGCTGCGGCGGATCAGGGCGATGACCTCGTCGAGCGCGTCGAGCGCCTTGACCAGGCCGCGCAGGATGTGGGCGCGCTTCTCGGCCTCGGAGAGGCGGTAGCGCGTACGCCGCTGGATGACCTCGATCTGGTGGGTGACCCAGTTGCTGATGAACTGGTCGACCGACAGCGTGCGCGGTACGCCGTCGACCAGCGCCAGCATGTTGGCGGAGAAGTTGGTCTGCAGCTCGGTGTGCTTCAGCAGGTTGTTGAGTACGACGCGGGCCACGGCGTCGCGCTTCAGCACGATCACCAGTCGCTGGCCGGTGCGCGAGGACGAGTCGTCGCGAACGTCGGAGATCCCCTGCACCTTGCCGGAGTCGGCGAGCTCGGCGATCTTCAGCGCCAGGTTGTCCGGGTTGACCATGTACGGCAGCTCGGAGATCACCAGGCAGGTGCGGCCCTTGCTGTCCTCGTCGATCTCGATCACCGCGCGCTGGGTGACCGAGCCGCGGCCGGTGCGGTAGGCCTGCTCGATGCCCTGGCGGCCGACAATCAGCGCGCCGTTCGGGAAGTCGGGGCCCTTGATCCGCTCGATCAGCGCTTCCTGCAGCTCCTCGCGGGTGGCGTCCGGGTTCTCCAGCGCCCAGCGCGCGCCGTCGGCGACCTCGCGCAGGTTGTGGGGCGGGATGTTGGTGGCCATGCCGACCGCGATCCCGGCCGAGCCGTTGACCAGCAGGTTCGGGAACCGGGCCGGCAGGATGGTCGGCTCCGACGAGCGGCCGTCGTAGTTCGGCTGGAAGTCGACGGTCTCCTCGTCGATGTCGCGGACCATCTCCATGGCCAGCGGCGCCATCTTGCACTCGGTGTACCGCATCGCAGCAGCCGGGTCGTTGCCCGGCGAGCCGAAGTTGCCCTGGCCGAGGATCAGCGGCGCCCGCATCACCCACGGCTGCGCGAGCCGGACCAGGGTGTCGTAGATCGCGGAGTCGCCGTGCGGGTGGTACTGACCCATCACGTCGCCGACCACGCGCGAGCACTTCGAGAAGCCGCGGTCCGGCCGGTAGCCGCCGTCGTACATCGCATAGAGGACCCGCCGGTGCACCGGCTTGAGTCCGTCGCGTACGTCGGGCAGCGCGCGGCCGACGATGACCGCCATCGCGTAGTCGATGTAGGAGCGCTGCATCGACACCTGCAGCTCGATCGGCTCGATCCGGCCGCCGTCGTCGCCGCCGCCGCCGTTGTTGCCGGTGTCCGTGGGAGTTTCAGTCACGATTGGTCTCTCTTGGCTTCTCTAAGGTCTTCGCTAGATTCCTCGATATCTCGGCATCGGCCCTTGGTTTCGAGACGGTTGCTGCGCAACCTCCTCAACCAACGGGCGCCCGTCAGATATCGAGGAATCGCACGTCCTTGGCGTTGCGCTGGATGAACGACCGGCGCTGTTCGACGTCCTCGCCCATCAGGATCGAGAAGATCTCGTCGGCCTGCGCGGCGTCGTCGAGGGTGACCTGCAGCATCAGCCGCGAGGTCGGGTCCATGGTGGTCTCCCACAGCTCGTCGGCGTTCATCTCGCCGAGACCCTTGTAGCGCTGGACCGGGTTCTCCTTGGGCAGCTTCTTGCCCTGCTCGAGCCCGTCGCGCTGGACGGCGTCGCGCTCGGCGTCGGAGTAGACGAACTCGTGCTCGTGGGGCTTGTTCCACCGGAGCCGGTAGAGCGGCGGCTGGGCCATGTAGACGAAGCCGTGCTCGATCAGCGGCTTCATGAACCGGAACAGCAGCGTGAGCAGCAGCGTGTTGATGTGGTGGCCGTCGACATCGGCGTCGGCCATCAGCACGATCTTGTGGTAGCGCAGCTTCTCGATGTCGAACTCTTCGTGGATGCCGGTCCCGAGAGCGGAGATGATCGCCTGCACCTCGGTGTTGGCCAGCACCTTGTCGATGCGCGCCTTCTCGACGTTGAGGATCTTGCCGCGGATCGGCAGGATCGCCTGCACCCGCGGGTCGCGGCCCTGCCGCGCCGAGCCGCCGGCCGAGTCGCCCTCGACGATGAAGACCTCGCACTCCTCCGGGTTCGTCGACTGGCAGTCCGAGAGCTTGCCGGGCAGACCGCCGCCGCCGAGCAGGCCCTTGCGCGAGCGCGCCAGGTCGCGGGCCTTGCGGGCAGCGATCCGGGCCGACGCCGCGGCCTGGGCCTTGCGCACGATCTCCTTGCCCTCGGCCGGGTTCTGCTCCAGCCAGGCGCCCAGCTGGTCGTTGACGATCCGCTGTACGAAGCCCTTCGCCTCGGTGTTGCCGAGCTTGGTCTTGGTCTGGCCCTCGAACTGCGGCTCGCCGAGCTTGATCGAGATGATCGCGGTCAGGCCCTCACGGATGTCGTCGCCCGACACCCGGTCCTCCTGCTTCTTCATCAGGCCCCAGTCGAAGCCGGCGTTGTTGATCAGCGTGGTGAGCGCGGCGCGGAACCCCTCTTCGTGGGTGCCGCCCTCGTGGGTGTTGATGGTGTTGGCGAAGGTGTGCACCGACTCGGTGAAGGTGGTGTTCCACTGCATTGCCATCTCGAGGCTCATGTGGTTGTCGACGGTCTCGGGTGACTCGGCCTCGAACGAGATCACCGACGGGTTTGCCGCCTGCTTGCTGCGGTTGAGGTACTCGACGTAGTCGACCAGACCCCGGTCGTACTTGAACTTGCGCTCCAGCCCGCCGCCCGACTTCTGGTGGATCGCGTCCACGCTGGCCTGGTCGATCTCGTTGCTGACCGTGTCGTCGGCGACGGCCTCCGCGACCTCCTTCGCCGCCGGCCGGTCGTCGCGGACGACGATCTCCAGGCCCTTGTTGAGGAAGGCGTACTCGCGGATCCGGTTGGTGATCGTCTCCAGGGAGTAGACCGTGGTCTCGAAGATGTCGTCGCTGGGCCAGAACGTCGTCGTTGTACCCGTCTCCTCGTCGGGCTCGAGCGGCCGGACCTGCTCCAGGTCTCCGTCGGGTACGCCGAGGGTGAAGCTCTGCCGCCAGAGGTGGCCGCGATTCTTCACCTCGACCGTCAGCTTCTGCGACAGCGCGTTGACCACCGAGACACCGACGCCATGCAGACCGCCGGACACCTTGTAGCCGCCGCCGCCGAACTTGCCGCCGGCGTGCAGCACCGTCAGCGCCACGGTCACCGCCGGAATGCCCTCGGTCGGGTGGATGTCGGTCGGGATCCCGCGGCCGTTGTCCTTGACCTGGACCCCACCGTCGGCGCGCAGGGTGAGCACGATCCGGTCGCAGTAGCCAGCGAGCCGCTCGTCGACGGAGTTGTCGACGACCTCCCAGATCAGGTGGTGCAAGCCACGCTCACCGGTGGAGCCGATATACATGCCCGGTCGTTTGCGAACCGCCTCCAAGCCTTCCAACACCTGGATCGCGGAGGCGTCGTACGACGCGCCCTCCGGCGGTGCGGTGAAGTTGTTGGTGCTGCTGGCGGTGAGTTCCTCAGCCACGCGTTCCTCTTCATTTCTGGTTTCGAGGCGCGCCTCACGACTGTCGGCGCGCACTCGAACTCGACCCGGACATGCAACGGGTCGCGGCCCAGACAGATCGGCTGTGGGGAAGGCCGGCGACCCAAGACACCATGATACCGGCCAGAAGGCCGCATGCCACGTCCCTCGCGTGTGAGATCGGGGGATCTGTGGATAAACAGGCCCCTGAGCGGCCTGTGAAGGCAGTCAGAGCGGCCGATCAGGGTGCCCGATGGGTCCCCATACCGTCGCCGGGCCGCCAGAACGGCATTGCGGACGTCAGCGACTACCCATACGTGTCGCGCGGGCCGCGGCCGCCGGTAGTGCGGTAGTAGCCCTTCTTCCAGGTCGGCAGATGCGGGCCGAGCACCTCGATCACCGTGACCGTGCCGTGGCCGAGCTCCTCGTTGAGGCGGCGCACCACGGTCGGCGCGAGCAGCTTCATCTGGGTCGCCCAGGCCGTGGAGTCGGTGCGGACCACCAGCCGGCCGTCGTCGAACGACTCGGGCGTGCAGTGCTCGGCGACCTGGTCGCCGACCAGCTCCGGCCAGCGCCCGAACACGCCGTGCACCCGCAGGTCCACCTCCCAGCCCTGGTCCGCGACCAGCCGGCCGACCGTGGTGTCCAGCAGCTGCGGGTCACGGTCGTCGGGGTGCGCGCCGCTGACCTTCCCAGGGTTCCTCTTGCGGAGCCGGCGCCGTTTCCGCGGCGGGCCACCGGCGCTTGCCGTCGCCCGGGCGATCGAGCGGGCCAGGTCGAGACCGTCGTCGGCGTGCTGGGGCTCGCCGGACTCCCCGGGCTCTTCCGGTTCCTCAGCGCTCACGGCGTACCTCTCCTCCGGCGACGGCGTAGCGCGCACCGGCCAGCGCGTCGGGCACGTCGGCGGCGACCGCGGCGGTGACCAGGACCTGCTCGGCCCCCGCCACCAGCTCGGCCAGCTGCCGCCGGCGCTCGCCGTCCAGCTCGGCGAACACGTCGTCCAGGATCAGGATCGGGTCGTCGCCGTCGTCGCGCAACAGGTTGTACGACGCGATCCGCAGGGCGAGCGCGAACGACCAGGACTCGCCGTGCGAGGCGTAGCCCTTCACCGGCAGCACGTTCCCGTCGACACCGAGGGTGAGCAGCAGCTCGTCACGGTGCGGGCCGACCAGCGAGATGCCACGGTCGAGCTCGTCGTTGCGGCGGCGTTCCACCTCGGCGAGCAGCGCGTCGTTAAGGACGTCGCGGTCAGGGTCGGCCGCCTTGACCGCGGGCAGCTCGAACGACGGCTTGTACTCGATCGCCGCGTCCTCCCGGGTCGCGCCGCGAGCCACGGCGGCGTACGCCGCACCGAGATGAGGTCGCAGCTCCTCGGCCAGTCGCAGTCTTTCTGCGAGTAGCTCGGCGCCGGTCCGGGCCAGGTGGGCGTCCCACACACCGAGCGTGGACAGCGCGCCCTCCTGGCTGCTCGACCCGCGCCGAGCGGCGCCCGCGGTCTTCAGCAGCGAGTTGCGCTGCCGCAGGATCCGGTCGTAGTCGGCACGCACCCCGGCCAGCCGCGGCGTCCGCAGGATCAGCAGGTCGTCGAGGAACTTGCGGCGGTCGGACGGGTCGCCCTTGACCAGCACGATGTCCTCCGGTGAGAAGACCACGGTGCGGACCAGCCCGATCAGCTCGCGGGCCCGGGGGAGCTGCGACTTGTTGACCCGCGCCCGGTTGGCCCGGCCCGGGTTGAGCTCGACCTCGAGCGTCGCCGTACGGCCGTCGCGGACCACCGCCGCCCGCACCACTGCCTGGTCGGCACCGGAGCGCACCAGCGGAGCGTCGGTCGCGACCCGGTGCGAGGCCAGCCGCGACAGGTAGTCGATCGCCTCGACCAGGTTGGTCTTGCCCTGACCGTTCCGGCCGATGAACGCCGTCACCCCCGGCTCGAGCGCGACGTCGACCGTGGCGTAGGACCGGAAGTTGTGCAGGTGGAGGTGGGCGACGTGCAAGCTGCGCTAGCTCTCGGCCGGGCTCTCGGCCGGCTTCTCGGTCTGTACGGCGTGCCCGCCGAACTGGTTGCGCATCGCCGCGATCGCCTTCATCGCGGGGGAGTCGTCCTGGCGGGACACGAAGCGGGCGAACAGCGAGGCGGCGATCGCGGGCACCGGTACCGCGTTGTCGATCGCGGCCTCGACGGTCCAGCGCCCCTCGCCGGAGTCCTCGGCGTACCCCTTGATGCTGGCCAGGCCCGGGTCGTCATCGAGCGCGTCGACCAGCAGATCGAGCAGCCAGGAGCGGATCACGGTGCCCTCGCGCCAGGAGCGGAAGACGTCGGTCACGCTATCGACCAGGTCGACCTTCTCCAGCAGCTCCCAGCCCTCGGCGTACGACTGCATGATCGCGTACTCGATGCCGTTGTGAACCATCTTGGAGAAGTGGCCGGCGCCGACCTTGCCGGCGTGGACCGAGCCGAACTCACCCTCCGGCTTCAGCGCGTCGAAGGCCGGCTTCACCTTCGCGATGTTGTCAGCCGCGCCGCCGTACATCAGCGCGTAGCCGTTCTCCAGACCCCACACCCCGCCGGAGACGCCGCAGTCGACGAAGCCGACGTTCTTCTTGGCGAGGAGCTGCTCGTGGGCGATGTCGTCGGTCCAGCGCGAGTTGCCGCCGTCGACCACCACGTCGCCCTCGCCGAGCAGATCGGCGAGCTCGGTGACCGTGTCGTGGGTCGGTCCGCCGGCCGGCACCATCACCCAGACGACCTTCGGGGAGGGCAGCTTCTCGACCAGCTCCGCGAGCGAGCCGACGTCGCTCACCTCCGGGTTGCGGTCGAAACCGACGACGGTGTGGCCGGCGCGGCGCAGCCGCTCGCGCATGTTGCCGCCCATCTTGCCGAGCCCGACGAGTCCGATCTCCATGTGCGCTCCTCGTTGGTCTGTCGGAAGGTCTACGAAAGCAGTCGCCGCGGCATCAGCAGGTAGCGGAAGCTGCCGGCCGAGTCGTCCTCTCCGGACCCGCTCATCACGACCGGCTTCGAGGCTTCGGTGAACGCGAGCTCGACCACCGGCTGCTCGATCGCGGTCAGCCCGTCGAGCAGGAACTGCGGGTTGAAGCCGGTGGTGATGTCGGCGCCGTCGATGGTCGCCTCGACCGACTCGGAGGCCTGCGCCTCGTCACCCGAGCCCGCGTCGAGGGTGAGTACGCCGTCACTGAAGGCGAGCTGGACCGCGGTGTTGCGCTCGGCGACGAGTGCGACCCGCTTCACCGACTCGACCAGCGCGGCCTTGTCGACCGTGGCGAGGGTGTGGTGCTCGGCCGGGAACAGGCTGCGCACCTTGGGGAACTCGCCGTCGAGGAGACGGGTCGTGGTCCGGCGTACGCCGCCGGGCGCGGCACCCTCGAAGCCGATGATCCCGTCGCCGGCACCGCTCGCGGACAGCGCGATGGTCACCTCGCTGCCGGCGGTCAGTGACTTGGCGGTGTCGGCGAGCACCTTGGCCGGCACCAGAGCGGCGACCGACTCGTCCGGCGTACGCGGGCTCCAGCTGAGCTCGCGGTGCGAGAGCCGGAACCGGTCGGTGGCCAGCAGGGAGATGGTCGCGCCGTCGATCTCGATCCGGACACCGGTCAGCACCGGCAGCATGTCGTCGCGGCCGGCGGCCGTCACCGCCTGGGCGACGGCGTGCGCGAACACGTCGCTCTGCACGGTGCCGGTCGCGCCCGGCATCTCCGGCAGCGTCGGGTACTCCTCGACCGGCAGCGTCTGCAGACTGAACCGGGCCGAGCCACAGGTCAGCGAGACCCGCGCCCCGTCGATGGCCATGTCGACCGGCTTGTCGGGGAGGCTGCGGACGATGTCGGCGAGCAGCCGGCCGCTGACCAGCGCCCGGCCCTCGTCGGAGACCTCGGCGGTCAGGGTCGCGCGGGCCGACGTCTCGTAGTCGAAGGTCGAGAGCACCAGGCCCTCGTCACTGGCGTCGATGAGGAGGCCGGCGAGAACGGGAACGCTGGGGCGGACCGGGAGGCTGCGTGCGGCCCAGGCGACAGCATCGGCGAACGCGTCCCGGTCGATGCGGAACTTCACTTCTGGGTTTGCCTTCCGGGAGAACGGGGTGATCGTGAGTCACAAGTCTGGACTGTGAATCCTGCCATGCGGCCGAGGGCGAGGGGAGTTGTCCCCAGGGAACCGGGCAGCAGGTCGTTCACGGGCGAAGGATCCATTTGAAGATTTGTCGTAGTCATCAGGGCGGTGGAATCTGTGGATGAAGCTCGTCTGCGCAGGTCGGGCCGGACTTCTCGATCCCCAGCGGCTGTGGACACGTAGTGGGAGAACCTGGCAGCGGTGTGTACGACGGCCGGCTCGTCGAGCGGTTGTGCGTGCTCATCCACAGCGCGTCCACCGGTGGGCGGCGCCCGAACCACACGACGTACACATCTAACAGCGTTGTGATTCGACCGGTTGCCACCTAGGACTGCCGGGCCTGCATCTTGATCCGGTTGGTCAGCTCGCTCACCTGGTTGAAGACCGAGCGACGCTCGGCGAGCAGCTGGTTGATCTTGCGGTCGGCGTACATCACGGTCGTGTGGTCACGGTTGCCGAACTGGGCGCCGATCTTCGGCAGCGACAGGTCGGTGAGCTCGCGGCACAGGTACATCGCGATCTGCCGGCCCTGCACGAGGTGCCGGCCGCGGCTCGGGCCGGTGAGGTCCTCGATCGAGACCCCGAAGTACGCCGCGGTCTGGGCGATGATCGCGGCCGCGGTGATCTCCGGCTCGCCACCTTCGGGGATCAGGTCCTTCAACACGATCTCGGCCAGGGTCAGGTCGACCTCCTGGCGGTTCAGGTTGGCGAACGCGGTGACCCGGATCAGCGCGCCCTCGAGCTCGCGGATGTTGGTCTGGATCTTGCTGGCGATGAACTCGAGCACGTCCGGCGGCGCGGTCAGCCTGTCCATCGCGGCCTTCTTGCGGAGGATCGCGATCCGGGTCTCGAGGTCGGGCGGCTGTACGTCGGTGATCAGGCCCCACTCGAACCGGCTGCGCAGCCGGTCCTCCAGCGCCTCGAGCCGCTTGGGCGCGCGGTCGGAGGTGAGCACGATCTGCTTGTTGGCGTTGTGCAGCGCGTTGAAGGTGTGGAAGAACTCCTCCTGCGTCTGCGTCTTGCCTTCCAGGAACTGGATGTCGTCGATGAGGAGTACGTCGACCTCGCGGTAGCGGCGCTGGAACGTGTCGGACCGCTTGTCCTTGATCGCGTTGATGAACTCGTTGGTGAACTCTTCGCTCGAGACGTAGCGGACCTTGGCACCGGTATAGAGGCTGCGCACGTAGTGGCCGATCGCGTGCAAGAGGTGGGTCTTGCCGAGCCCGGAGTCGCCGTACACGAGCAGTGGGTTGTAGGCCTTGCCCGGCGCCTCGGCCACCGCGACGGCCGCGGCGTGCGGGAATCGGTTGGACGAGCCGATGACGAAGGTCTCGAAGGTGTACTTCGGGTTGAGCCTGGTCTCCAGTGCGGTCGGGGCCGAGGCACCGCGCAGCGAGCTGTGGTCCACCTCGGGTGCCGCATTTGTCGACATATCGTCTTCTCGACTTGTCGGCGGAGGAGTGTCGACGAGGGGCTCGAGCGGTTCGAGGGGCTGCTCGCCGGGGACCGCTCCGTCCAGCTGCGGGTTGACGGTCACCGCGATCCGGACCTGGTGACCGAACGCCTCGGTCAGCGAGTCCTCGAGGCGGGTGCGCAGCCGGCCCTCGAGCTGGGTCCGGGTGAAGTCGTTGGGTACGGCGATGATCGCGGTCTGCTCATGGAGAGTGACCGGCTCGCTCGCGGCGAGCCAGGCTCGCTGGTTGGGCTGGAGGTCGTCGACCAGGCTCCGCCAGACGTCCTTGAGGTCTGGCCCCGTGTTGCTCGTCACCCGTGGTCCCCGCTTTCTCCGTCAACCTCGTCGTCTGGGTCGGCTACCAGCTGGCCTGGCTGGTGTGGCCGACATTGTCTCCACAAGTTTCTCCACAGGTTGTGAACCAGGTCGATTCCGCTAGAGACGGGCCCGCCGAGACTCACCCAAGGATGACCCGTCGAGCCACGTCTTCGCAGATCAACCAGCCAATTCGGCGGGTTCTGGATCTGGTTCGCACGACGTGGTGCTGCAGGTTATCCACAGGTGGCAGGGAAACCTCGGTGGCGTTGAACGTAACAAGCCGCGAGTCACAGGATCAAGCACTCATCCACAGGCCCGGGGTCGGGAGCATAAGCCGCTGCCCGAGGCCCTCTTCCGGGCGCCTCGTCGGTTTGACCCTGCCGAAGCGCAGCGCGTACCGTTGGCCGGTCACCCGGTGTCGACCGCTGCCGCACGTCCATTTCTCGGTTGCTGCGGCCGGGCGCCGACGTAGACACCTAGACCTGCAAGATCCGACATCGGAGAGAGCTCGTGAGCAAGCGTACGTACCAGCCGAACAACCGCCGCCGCCACAAGGTGCACGGCTTCCGTCTGCGGATGCGGACCCGCGCCGGCCGCGCCATCCTGTCCTCGCGTCGCCGCAAGGGCCGCAAGAGCCTGTCGGTCTGACCGCTCCGGCTGACCTAGAGCGTCTGACCCAGGGCGTCTGAACCAGATCGGTTGGAGACTTGCTGTCGAAGGCGCATCGACTGACGTCGGGCCAGGCCTTCGGGGCCGCGGTCCGCTCCGGTCGGCGATCCGGGTCACGGACCCTCGTCGCACACCTGCTGGTGACCGATGGCGAAGGTCCGCCCCTGGTGGGCTTCGTGGTCAGCAAGGCGGTCGGGAATGCCGTCACCCGCAATCGTGTGAAGCGCCGACTTCGACACCTGGCCCGGGAGCGCATCGCGTCGCTCCCGGGCTCTGCTGTGCTCGTGGTCCGTGCGCTCCCGGCCTCCGCGCAGGCGACGTACCGTGAACTAAGCGGCGACCTCGATCGTTGTCTTGAGCGAGTGCGGGCGGGCGGAGGGCAGTCGTGAAGGCTAACCCGATGAAGTGGGGTCTGATCGCTCTGCTCAAGGCCTATCGCGCCGTGATCAGCCCGCTCTACGGTCAGGTGTGTCGCTACCACCCGTCCTGCTCGGCGTACGCGCTGGAGGCGGTGACGGTGCACGGCAGCATCAAGGGCAGCTGGCTCGCCGTACGCCGGCTCGGCCGGTGCCACCCGTGGGCTGCCGGCGGCTACGACCCCGTTCCACCCAAGCACGGCGCCAAGCCCGGCGCGTCCCCCGAATTGCAGTTCCAGCAGAGTCAAGGAGCCTGAGTGTTCGACTTCTTCGGTGACATCGGCAGTCTGATCATGACGCCGCTGTACTACATCATCTCCGCGGTGCTGCTCGGCTGGCACAAGCTGTTCAGCCTGGTCCTCCCCGAAGGGTCCGGGTGGACCTGGGCGCTGTCGATCGTCGGGCTGACGCTCGTGATCCGGGCGGCGCTGATCCCGCTGTTCGTGAAGCAGATCAAGTCCAGCCGGAACATGGCGCTGGTGCAGCCGCGGGTCAAGGAGCTGCAGAAGAAGTACGGCCACGACCGGGAGAAGCTCGCCCAGGAGACGATGGCGCTGTACCGCGAGACCGGGACCAACCCGTTCTCGTCCTGCCTGCCGATCCTGCTGCAGATGCCGATCTTCTTCGCGCTCTTCCGGCTGCTGGACCGCGCCACCCACGACGAGGCCCGCGGCTTCCTGACCGTCGACCAGGCGAAGCTCTTCGCCGACTCCGAGCTGCTCAGCGTGAAGATCTCGGCCGCCTTCACCCGCGCTGAGGGCGACGTCGGCGTGATGATCATGGCCGCGATCCTGGTCCTGGCGATGACCGCGACCACCTTCCTGACCCAGCGCCAGCTGATGGCCAAGAACATGCCGCCGGACGCGCTGACCGGACCGTACGCGCAGCAGCAGAAGCTGCTGCTCTACGTGCTCCCCGTTGTCTTCGCCGTCGGCGGCATCGCCTTCCCGATCGGCGTCATCCTGTACTGGACCACCTCGAACCTGTGGACGATGGGCCAGCAGTTCTACGTGATCCGCCGCAACCCGGCTCCCGGCACCCCCGCCTTCAAGGCGAAGGAGGAGCGGGACAAGGCCAAGCGCGCCAAGAAGGGTCTGCCCGAGCCGACGTCGCTGGAGAAGGTCGAGGCCGAGGTCGAGGAGCGGCGTCCCGCCGTACGGCAGCAACCGAAGCGACAGAGCCGCTCCCAGCGCAGCGGCGGCGCCAAGCCGGCCGGTCAGCAGCAGCCGACTGCGGCCGCCAGTGACGGCGCGAGCGCTCCGGCCGCCAAGAAGGCGACCGCTGCGAAGAAGCCCCCGACCAAGAAGGCGCCGACGAAGTCGAAGTCGAACGCCCAGCGCCGCTCGGGCAAGCAGAGCGCGAAGAAGAAGCGCTAGTACGTCGGCCGTGAGGTGGTCCGGCCGTTCAAGCATCGAGATAGCAGGAGAGCTGAGTGACTGAGGAACAGGTGTCCACCGACGAGTCCCCGGAGCCCGCCGACGAGGCGGTCGAGGCGGTCGAGACAGAAGAGACCACTGAGGCCGAAGCGGCCGAGGCAGCCGACGAGGGAAGCGACGAAGGCGACGAGGACGGCGAGGACGCCGGCGCGCGGGCCTCGCGGACCGAGCGGCTCGAGAACGAGGGCGAGATCGCGGCCGACTACCTCGAGGAACTGCTGGACATCGCCGACCTTGACGGCGACCTGGACATGGACGTCGAGGGCGACCGCGCGGTGGTGTCGGTCGTCGGCGCCGAGCTGAGCCAGCTCGTCGGCCGCCGCGGTGAGGTGCTGGATGCGCTCCAGGAGCTGACCCGCCTCGCCGTGTACCGGGAGACCGGCGAGCGCTCGCGGCTGATGCTCGACATCAGCGGCTACCGGGCCGGACAGCGGGCGGAGCTGGTCAAGCTCGCGGACGAGACCGTCACCCAGGTGCGGGACACCGGCGAGCCGGTGTCGCTGAAGCCGATGTCGCCGTTCGAGCGCAAGGTCGTGCACGACGCTGTGGCGGCGGCCGGCCTGACCTCGGAGTCGGAGGGCGTGGAGCCGCGGCGGTACGTCGTGGTGCTTCCGGGCTAGCCAGTGAACGACGTTTCACGTGAAACACCCTCCGTGCCCGAGACGGCACGGGGGGTGTTTCCACTTGAGCGGCTGCCGCTCGCCGAGCGGTACGCCGAGTTGCTGGCCACCGATGGCGTGGTCAGAGGGCTGATCGGTCCTCGGGAGGCGCCGCGACTGTGGGATCGGCACCTCCTGAACTGCGCGGTCCTGGCGGAGCCGATCCCGGAGGGGGCGACGGTGTGCGACATCGGGTCCGGTGCCGGGCTGCCTGGCGTTGTGCTCGCGGTGGCGCGAGACGATCTCGCGGTCACGCTGGTGGAGCCGTTGCTGCGCCGTACGACCTTCCTTGAGGAGGTCGTCGCGGAGTTGGGCCTCAGCAACGTTGAGGTGATCCGCGGCCGAGCCGATGCGCTCCACGGCAGTCGTCGCTTCGACGTCGTGACCTCGCGGGCCGTGGCGCCGATGGGCCGGCTGCTCGAGTGGTCGATGCCGCTCGTCTCCAAGGACGGCGCGCTCGTTGCCATGAAAGGCTCGTCGGTAGCCGATGAGATCGCCGAGGCCGCCGAGACGCTGAGCCGACTGGGATGTGCGCCACCGGAAGTGATCGAGCTGGGCGGTGACCTTCTGTCGGTGCCCACGTTTGCGGTACGAGTGGCTTGGTCACCGTCCGCGAAGGTAAGTTGGCGCGGAGCACCGGCGACGCCTCGCAAGCGGCCTGGCCGCACCAACTACCAGAGACCGCGGAGGCCGAGAGGATGAGTGTGGACGGGACTGCAGGCCGGTCGGAGCACGGCGGGGGCAGCGGAATGAGGCCGGAGTCGGAGTCGACATCCGAACACGGGGGCTACGAGTTCGGTCGACGGTTGTCCACCGGTCTAGAGGGCCCTTCTGAGCGTGAATATCCACAGACTGGGCCACTTCATCCACAGGTGTCGGGTTCTGGGGATAGTGGCGATCCGCGCGATGTTTCACGTGAAACAGCGCTGAGCGACGCCGGCTACACCGTGCGCACCGCGGGTGACCTGTCGTCTGTGAACGCGAACTTCTTCGACGAGTCCACACCGCTGGCGGCCGCTGCCGAGCACTCCGTGCTGGCGCGCAGCCGCGGCGCCGGTGGCCCCCAGCTCCCACGCCCGGCCGCGACCCGCGTGATGGTCGTGGCGAACCAGAAGGGCGGCGTTGGCAAGACCACGTCGACCGTCAACCTGGCGGCGGCGCTGTGCCAGCTCGGTATGCGCGTCCTGGTCATCGATCTCGACCCTCAAGGCAACGCGTCGACCGCACTGTCCATCGAGCATCGGCGGGGCGTGCCCTCGTCGTACGACCTCCTGGTCGACGGCACCCCGCTGGCGGACGTGATCCAGGAGTGCCCCGACCTCGACCGGCTGTACGTCGTCCCGGCCACGATCGACCTCGCCGGTGCCGAGATCGAGCTGGTGAGCGTGGTGTCTCGTGAGAACCGGCTCCAGAAGTCGATCTACGGCCACCCGTGGGTCGGCGATGCCGAGCGCGCAGGGGAGGAGCGCTTCGACTACGTGCTGATCGACTGCCCGCCGTCCCTCGGCTTGCTCACGATCAATGCGCTCGTCGCCGGCGCCGAGATGATGATCCCGATCCAGGCCGAGTACTACGCGCTCGAGGGTCTCGGCCAACTGCTGGAGACAGTCGAGATGGTGCGCTCGCACCTCAACCCGCGGCTGATCGTCTCCACCATCCTGGTCACGATGTACGACGCCCGCACCCGGCTGGCCTCGGGCGTCGCCGACGAGGTCCGTGAGCACTTCGGCAACCAGGTGCTGCGGGTGATGATCCCCCGCTCGGTGCGCGTCTCCGAGGCGCCGTCGTACGGCCAGACCGTGATGACGTATGACCCGGGCTCGCCTGGCGCGTTGAGCTACCTGGAGGCAGCCAAGGAGATGGCCAGCAAGGGGGCGACGGCGTGACCACCAAGCAGCCGCAGCGGCGCGGCCTGGGCCGCGGCCTGGGCTCACTGATCCCGACCGCTCCGATCGAGTCGGGTGAGGGGCTGCACCCGCTTCCGGCCGCGCTCGACCCGACCGTCCCGCACGGCGTGGGCGATGGCGTCGGCCGCCACGCGGCCATCGACGACGCGTTGGAGGTCGTCGCCGGCGCCTACTTCGCCGAGCTGCCGATCAAGCAGATCATCCCCAACGCCCGGCAGCCACGGACGGTCTTCGACGAGGAGGCGATGGCTGAGCTGGTCTTCTCCATCAAGGAGATCGGCCTGCTCCAGCCCGTGGTGGTACGCCGCGTGGCCAGTGGCTCCTACGAGCTGGTGATGGGTGAGCGGCGCTGGCGCGCGTCGCAGGAGGCCGGCCTCGACACGATCCCCGCGATCGTGCGCGAGACCGAAGACACCGACATGCTGCGCGACGCGCTGCTGGAGAACCTGCACCGATCCCAGCTGAACCCGCTGGAAGAGGCCGCGGCGTACTCGCAAATGCTCGAGGACTTCGGCTGCACCCACGACGAGCTTGCCCAGCGGATCGGCCGCTCGCGGCCGCAGATCAGCAACACGCTTCGCCTGCTCAAGCTCTCGCCCGCCGTCCAGCGCCGGGTTGCTGCCGGCGTGATCTCGGCCGGCCATGCCCGCTCCCTGCTTGCGGTCACCGACAGCGAGCTGCAGGACCGGCTGGCGCAGCGCGTGGTCGCCGAAGGGATCAGCGTGCGCGGCCTGGAGGAGATCGTCGCCGTCGGCGAGTTCGGCAAGCCGACGGTCGCCGGCGCCCCTCGGAGCAAGCCGACCGCGCCCGGCCTGACCGAGCTCGCCGACCGGCTCTCGGACCGTTTCGAGACCCGGGTGAAGGTCGACCTCGGCCGGTCCAAGGGCAAGATCACTATCGAGTTCGCCTCGATGGAGGATCTGCGGCGGATCGTCGACGTGATGGAACCGAACGCGTCCGAGTAGCCGGTCGTAGCTACTTCTTGGGCTCGCGGCCGGCCTGCGCGAGCGCCTTCCGGAGCGCGAACTCCATCTGGGCGTTCACGCTCCTGAGATCGTCGGCCGCCCACCTCGCGACCGCGTCGTACACCGCCGGATCGAGGCGAAGCAGGAGCTTCTTCTTCTCGGCCATGATCAGGAGTAGAGCGAACCCGCGTTCACTACCGGCTGTGTCGGCCGATCCCCGCAGAGCACCACCAGCAGGTTCGACACCATCGCCGCCTTCCGCTCCTCGTCGAGCTCGACGACGCCCTGCTCGGAAAGCCGCTCGAGGGCCAGCCCGACCATCCCGACGGCGCCGTCCACGATCCGCTGACGCGCGGCGACGACCTGGTTCGCCTGCTGCCGGACTAGCATCGCCTGGGCGATCTCCGGCGCGTATGCAAGGTGGGTGATCCGGGCCTCGAGTACGTCGACGCCGGCGAGCTCGGTGCGCTCGCTGAGCTCGGCGGTCAGCTCGCCAGCGACCTCGGTGCCGTCGCGGAGGCTGGTCCGGTCGTCGTCGTGGGCGTCGTACGGGTGGGTGGTCGCGAGGTGCCGGACCGCGGCCTCGGACTGGATGGCGACGTACTCCTCGTAGTCGTCGACCGAGAACGCGGCCTTGCCGGAGTCGACCACCTTGTAGACCACGACGGCGGCGATCTCGACCGGGTTGCCGTCGGCGTCGTTGACCTTCAGCCGGGCGGTCTCGAAGTTGCGGACCCGCAGGCTGATCCGGCGCCGGGTCGTCAGCGGCAGCACCCAGCCGAAGCCGGCCGTGGACACCGAGCCGACGTACCGGCCCAGGAACTGCACGACCTTGGCCTCGTTCGGGTTGACGATCACGAACCCGGTGGCTGCCACGGCCGCCAGTACGCCGACCGCGATCGCCAGCCCCAGCCAGGCCGGATCGGCGGTCAGCAGGGCCGGCAGCAGCGCCGCGCCTCCGGCCAGGACCAAGCCCAGCAACACCACGAACCCGTTCGCCCGAAACGCTCTACGCTCCATGACTCGCCTCCCGCTCTCGCTATCAAAGTGATATCACTACGATAGCAGCGGTTCGAGGAATGCCCAGGGAGGGCGAGAGTCAGCGCTTGCCGGCGCGCTTGGCCGCCCGCTTGGCGGCGCGGGCGCGCTTCTCAGCGACCTCCAGCTCGGCGGCCTCCTCCAGCGTCGGGGCGCTGCCGCCGTACGACGCAGGCAGCCACCAGGAGCCCGGAGGCTGCTCCTCGACGGGGTAGGAGCGGATCGCCTCGTCGAGCATCGCGGCCATCGTCTCCCGCAGCGCCTCGGTCTCCTTGATCGGATCATCGCCGGCCGGGTATATCGGCTCGCCGACGCGCACCGAGATCGTCTTGCCGCGCTTGAAGTCCCGCTTGTGGCCCTTGGTGTACATCCGCTGAGTGCCCCACAGCACCACGGGGATCAGCGGCACCTCCGCCTTCGCGGCGATCCGGACCGCGCCGGTCTTCAGCTCCTTGATCAGGAAGCTCCGCGAGATCGTCGCCTCCGGGAAGATCGCGACCAGCTCGCCGTCGCGGAGCGCCTTGCCGGCGACCTCCATCGACTCCAGGCCGGCGGAGCGGTCGACGCTGATGTGCCGGAACGACCGCATCACCGGCCCGCCGATCTTGTGGTCGAACACCTCGCGCTTGGCCATGAACCGGGTGTAGCGGCCCTGCCGCTCGCCGGGGTAGCCGGCCATGATGTAGTCGACGTACGACATGTGGTTGATCGCGAGCAGCGCGCCACCCTCACGCGGGATCCGCTCGATTCCCTCCATGTCGAACTTGATGTTGAGGGCCTTGAACAGCACCTTCGCCGTCGGCATCACGATCGGGTACGAGATCTCGCGCATGGTGGCTCCTGGGACGGGGCGGGACTAGGAGTGTGCGGGCCGGGCGACGGCGGCCTGGACCAGCTCGGCGATGACCTTACCGAGGTCTAGGCCGGCGGCCTGGATCGAGAGCGGGACGGTCGAGGTCTCGGTGAAGCCCGGCGCGACGTTGACCTCCAGCCACCACACCTGGCCGTCGGCGTCGACGATCAGGTCGGACCGGGACAGGTCGCGCAGGCCGAGCACCTCGTGCGCCGCGATCGCCACCCGGGTGCACTCCTCGAGCGTGGCCTCCGGCAGCTGCGCGGGTACGACGAACTCGGTGGAGCCGGCCGTGTAGCGCGCGGTGTAGTCGTAGACCCCGCCGTCCGGCATGATCGCGACCACCGGCAGCGCCCGTGGGCCGGTGCCGTCGTCGATCACCGGCACGGCGACCTCGTCGCCGGCGATGAACTGCTCGATCAGCGCGACCGGGCCGTAGGCGTAGGCGTTCACCATCGCCGACGGCAGCTCGCTCACGTTGTGAACCACGGTGCAGCCGAGCGCGGAGCCGCTCTGCGCGGGCTTGACCATCAGCGGCAGTCCGAGCTTGGCCACCAGCGATTCCAGTACGGCGGCAGCGCCGAGCTCGCGGAACATCTCGTGGGGCAGGCAGGTGGAGCGTGGAGTGCGGATCCCGGCGTGCTCGGCGAGCGCCTTCGCGACCGGCTTGTCGAATGCGGTCCGGCACACCGCCGGCGTCGCGCCGACGTACGGGATGTCGAGCAGCTCCAGGACCTCGCGGATCGCCCCGTCCTCGCCGGTCTCACCGTGCAGCATCGGCACCACGCACGCAGGCGGCTCGGCCATCAGCGCGGGGAGCAGGGTGGCGTCCACGTCGCGCTCCTCGACGGCCAGGCCGGTGCCGCGCAGCGCCTCGGAGACGCGCCGGCCCGATCGCAGCGACACGTCGCGCTCGTGGGACAGGCCGCCGGCGAGGACCATCACGCGGCCCGGGTCTGCGGCCGAACTTGTGGGGGCCACGGTTCTCCTCAGTTGATGTCGGTGCTGGGTGCGTCGTACCCGCTGCGAGCCGCCAGGCTCGGGGGCGTCGTCGCACCGAAGGTAGCCCGCAGCTCCATCTCCTGCTCCAGCACCCCAGCCAGCCGCCGTACGCCCTCGCGGATCCGCTCGGGTGTCGGGTAGCAGTAGGACAGCCGGATCGAGCCGCTGCCGAAGCCGTCGGCGAAGAACGCGGTGCCGGGGACGTAGGCGACCCGGGCGGTGACCGCGCGCGGCAGCATCGCCTTGGCGTCGATCCCCGGCGGCAGCGTCAGCCACACGTAGAAGCCGCCCTCGGGGACGTTCCACTGGCAGGACTTCGGCAGGTAGGCCTCGAGGGCGTCGACCATCGCGTCGCGGCGCTCGCGGTACATCTCGCGGAAGTGCTTGATCTGGCCGAGCCAGTCGTGGTTGGTGAGGTACGCCGAGATCGCCATCTGCGAGAACTGCGGCGGGCAGAGCGTCGCCGACTCCTGGGCCAGCACCAGTTTCTCGCGGACGGCGTGCGGTGCCAGCGCCCAGCCGACCCGGAAGCCGGGCGCGAAGGTCTTGGAGAACGACCCGAGGTAGATCACGCCCTCCGCCTCGCTGGCCCGCAGCGCCGGGATCGGCTCCTGGTCGAAGCCGAGCAGGCCGTAGGGGTTGTCCTCGAGCACCAGGATGTCGGCCTCGCGGCAGATCTCCAGGATCTCCGGCCGCCGGGCCGCGGAGAGGGTCACGCCGGCGGGGTTGTGGAAGTTCGGGATCGTGTACAGGAACTTGATCCGCTTGCCGGCGGCGCGGGTCGCGGCGATCGCCTGCCGGAGCGCGTCCGGCACCAGGCCGTCCTTGTCCATCTCGGCGTGCACGACCTCGGCCTGGTAGGCCTTGAAGACGCCCAGCGCGCCGACGTACGACGGCGCCTCGCAGATCACCACGTCGCCCGGGTCGCAGAAGATCCGGGTGACGAGGTCGACCGCCTGCTGGGAGCCGACCGTGACGGTGACGTCGTCGGCGTGCGCGGAGATGCCCTCGAGCTTCATCACCTCGCAGATCTGCTCGCGCAGCTCCGGGACGCCCTGGCCGGAGCCGTACTGCATCGCGGTTGGGCCCTGCTCGGCGATCAGGTCGCCGATCGCGCGGCCGACGACGTCGAGCGGGAGGCCGCTGATATTGGGCATTCCGCCGGCCAGCGAGACCACCTCGGGACGCGAGGCGACGGCGAACAGGGCACGGATCTCGGAGGCGGTCATCCCCTGCGTACGGGCGGCGTACCGGTCGACGTACGAGTCGAGTCGAGTGCTGCTGCCTTGGCTGCGTGGGGTGACCTCATTCATAGCCCTACTAGCATGAATGATGGCGGGCTTTTCCGCCTCATCGACCAGAGTTCGGCTGGTCACAGCCGGCCGGCTCACTCGGGCTGCAGGGAGTGGTGATGTCGCGCAAGATCGTCCGGCTCACGCTCGACAACATGGACCTGCTGCCGGACCCGTGCCGCTCCTGCATGTTCTGGGAGCTGGATCCGGTACGCCGCGGCCGGCTGGCCGCCGACGAGACCGCCTGCGAGAAGGAGTCCTGGGTCTCGCACGTGCTCCGCGAATGGGGCTCGTGCGGCCGGGTCGCGATGGTCGACGATGAGCCGGCGGGGTTCCTGATCTACGCGCCGCCGAGGTTCCTGCCTGGCGCCGACATCTTCCCGACCGCGCCGGTGTCGCCGGACGCGGTCCTCCTGACCATGGCGTACGTCGATCCCGCCGCGCGTGGCGGCGGGATCGGACGGATGCTGGTGCAGGCCATGGCCGCCGACCTGATCAAGCGCGGGGGCGTTGGCGCGGTCGAGGCGTTCGCCGACGCTACCGGCCGGGCCAGTCACAGCCGGGTGCCGGCCGAGTTCTGCTCGCGGGTGGGCTTCAAGACCCACCGCGCGCATCCGATCAGCCCGCGGATGCGGATGGAGCTGCGCTCGGCGCTGACCTGGAAGGACGAGGTCGAGCTGGCCATCGAGCGGCTGCTGGGCGTCGTACGGCCGACGCCGAAGACACAGACCCCGCCGCCGGTTGCCCGGTCGGCGGGGACTGACGTCACGCCTTGACGGTGTTCGGCTCGATGAACTCGGCCAGCTCGCGGAGCAGGGCCGCCTTGGGCTTGGCGCCGACGATGGACTTCACGACCTCGCCGCCCTGGTAGACGTTGATCGTCGGGATGCCGGTGACCCGGTAGTTCGACGGCGTCACCGGGTTCTCGTCCACGTTCATCTTGACGAAGGTGATCTTGTCGCCGTGCTCGCTGGCGATCTCGCTCAGAATCGGGTCGACCTGGCGGCACGGACCGCACCACTCGGCCCAGAAGTCGACCAGCACGGGCTTGTCGGACTTGAGGACCTGCGCCTCGAACTCGGCGTCGGTCACAGCTGGCATATTGGCGGCCACAGCAGACTCCCTTTCACATCGCTATTTGAAGTCGGTGCCCAGTCAACACCAGGCTGGGGACAGATGTTCCCAGGCTGCCGGCGGCGAGGTGGGGGAATCCCCGGCCGGCCGGGGATTCCTGACGTTGTAGGCCGTTGCAACGCCCAACAACGTCAGGAAGTGCCCAACAACCCTGTCCGATTTGCCCCGTCAGGCGGGGGCGACCTCGGCGCCAGCACCGACGGCGGTGGCTTCGGCGGAGCCGGCGGTGGAGGCGGCGTGGTCGAGCATGGCGATGTAGCGCTCGGCGTCCAGGGCGGCGGCGCAGCCGGTGCCGGCGGCGGTGACGGCCTGCCGGTAGTGGTGGTCGACCAGGTCGCCGCAGGCGAAGACGCCGGCGAGGTTGGTCTGGGTCGACGGCTGCTTGACGAGCACGTAGCCGTTGTCGTCGAGGTCGATCTGGCCGTTCAGCAGCTCCGAGCGCGGGTCGTGGCCGATCGCGATGAACAGGCCGGTCACATCGAGCGGCCGGGTCTCACCGGTGTTGGTGTCGCGCAGGGTGACGCCCTCGAGCCTGTCGGAGCCGAGGATCTCGGCGATCTCGGAGTTCCAGAGCGGCTCCAGCTTCGGGTCGGCGAACGCGCGCTCCTGCATGATCTTCGACGCGCGCAGCTCGCCGCGGCGGTGGATCAGGTAGACCTTCGACGCGAACCGGGTCAGGAACGTCGCCTCCTCGACGGCCGAGTCGCCGCCACCGACGACCGCTATCGCCTGGTCGCGGAAGAAGAACCCGTCACAGGTCGCACACCACGAGACGCCACGGCCGGAGAGCTCCTCCTCGCGGGGCAGGCCCAGCTTGCGGTACCCGGAGCCGGTCGCCAGGATCACCGAGCGCGCGCGGAAGGTGTCGGTCGCGGTCTTCACGACCTTCACGTCACCGGCCAGCTCCACCGACGTCACGTCGTCGGCGACCAGCTCGGCGCCGAACCGCTCCGCCTGGGCCCGCATCTCGTCCATCAGCGCCGGACCCATGATGCCGTCGCGGAAGCCCGGGAAGTTCTCGACCTCGGTGGTGTTCATCAGCGCACCGCCGGCCGTGACCGAGCCCTCGAAGACGAGCGGCTTCAGACTGGCGCGCGCGGCGTACACCGCAGCGGTGTAGCCCGCGGGACCCGAGCCGATGATGATGACGTTGCGGGTTTCGCTGGAATCCTGAGGCATGCGCGGTGCGCTCCTTGCGTGGCGTGTGTACGACGGCACAACCGATCGTAGGCGAGCCGCATTCCCCTGGCGCTCAGGGTTGCTGAATGGTCACCGAGCGCTCGCGGACGCCGGTCGCGCACAGGTACAGATCGACCCGCTGCCGGTCGTCGACGACCTTGCCGAACACCAGCATCGCCGGCCGTCCGTCGTAGCGGACCGGCACCGCTTCGTACCCTGCCGGCGGTGACGTCGGGCCGCACGTCCGGGTCATCCGCAGCGCGGTCAGACCGTCCGCGGGCCCGGTCTCGTCCTCCGTGGCGGTGCGCATCTCCGGGTCCAGCAGGGCAACGTCGCGCTGGAACGACTCGCTGCTGATCTGCGGGGCCGCGTTGTACATCTCGGCCCGAGGTCCGGCGAGCTCGCTGTTCGGGGACGACGAGCCGGCCGGCGGCATCTCCTTGGACTCGCCGGAGTCGTCACGGTTGGCCTCGCCCTCGCTGGTGACGGCGGCCGAGTCTCCCCCGGCGTCGTCGTGGCTGGCCCCGGGGCTGAGGTTGCTGAGCACCTGAGTGACGCCGACACCGACGGCGACCACCGCGGCGGCCGCGACGATGCCCTGGGCGATCCGGAACCGGCGCCGGGACGCGAGCGGTACGACGTTCGGAGCGGCGGTCTCGGCGCGCTCGGTCTCGGCACGCTCGGCCTGGAGACCGGCGATCACGTCGTCGAGCCGGGTCGCGACGTCGGTGGGCATCGAGCCGGTGTGCCGCGCGGCGGCGAGCTGGCGGCGTACCGCCTCCTCCTCGGCAGCGGAGAGGATGCGGTCGGTCTTCTTCGAGTCGTCGGTCATGGGCGGTGCACCTCCAATCGGTACGTCGGGCAGTCGGGCAGTCGGGTTCGGTCAGGCTCCGGTTGGTGGCCCGCGGGGCGGGTCCGTGGATGGGACGGCGCTCCGCGGGCGCGGGTTCCCGTGAGTGGGCTCACGCTCCGCCGGATCCCGGAGTACGCCGAGGAGCGGGGCCAGCTTGGCCCGGCCACGGGCGCAGCGGGACTTGATGGTGCCGACCGCGCAGTCGAGCATCTCGGCCACGTCGGCGACCGGGTAGCCCTCCATGTCGACCAGGACCAGGGCGGCCCGCTGGTCGGCCGGCAGCGTCTCGAGCGCGGTGAGCACCGCCCGCCGCCGCTCGTCGGCGAGCGCCAGGTCGGCGGGGTCGTCGGCCGCATCGGTCGCCGAGACCAGCGACCCACGGCCGGCGTAGTCGTCGAGGTCGTCGGGGAGCGCGTCGGCGGCGCGCACCTTGTTGGCGCGGATCTTGTCGAGGCAGGCGTTCACCACGATCCGGTGCAGCCAGGTCGTGACCGCCGCGTCGCCACGGAACGAGTCCGCCCGCCGGAATGCCGAGATCAGCCCGTCCTGCAGCGCGTCGGCAGCGTCCTCCGGGCTGCCCATCGTGCGCAGCGCGACCGCCCATAGCCGGTCCCGATGTCGAGCGAACAGGGTGCCGAACGCGTCCGCGTCGCCGGCGACATGGGCGCGCAGCAGGTCGACGTCGGACGGATCGGTCACGCCAGAACCCGGATCTCGTTGATCACGCCGCGGAAGTCCGCCCGGTCGGGCGGGAGCGAGGTCAGCCAGACGGTGATGTAGCGGCCGGACACCGGCTCTTCGAACTCCAGCGTCAGCAGGTCACCATCGGCGGTGCCCTCACCGGTCGGGTCGCCGAGGTCGTCGACCGAGCCCGGCGCGCTGTCGCCGACGAACACCTGGGCGGTGGTCGGCGCGGTGTCGAACGCGACCTCGACGGCGCGTACGTCGTGCGCTTCGCCGAGATCCAGAATCAGTCCGACGCCGGGCTTCAGCGAACGTGGACGGTCGCCGATGTTGTCCTGGTAGCTGCTGGTGTGCCACTGGGACGTCGGGTTGCCGTCGTAGACGTTCGGGACCAGCTCGCCGTTCTCGTCGTTCGGCGGATCCCCCAGCGGGTCGAAGGCCTCTGCGCCGACGATCTGGACCGGCTTGGGCTCCTGCGCCGGCGCGGAGGTCGTCGGGTCGTCCTGGCCGGAGTCGGCCGGCGGGTCGGAACCGCTGTCCCGGCCGAGGTTGAACGCGAACAGCACCGCGAGCACCAGCAGCAGCACGGCCAGGATCACGCCGGCGAGCCGGAGCCAGTTGCGGCCGGGGACCTCTTCGGGCTCGACGTTGTCGGGTCCGGGCGGCGGCGGGCCGGCGTTCTCCCACGGCCAGTAGCCGTTTCCGTTGCCGCCCTCGGCGACCCGCTCCCCGGAGCCCGAGGAGTCGGTGAGGTAGCGGGGCCGGCGTACCGGCTCGCCCGGCGGCGGGTCGGGAGCGAACAGTGGTCGGGCCGCCGGCTCCTGGAGCGGCGGGGGTGGCGGCGGTGGATCGGAGCGCTTCTCCAGCCAGGACAGGTCGGCCGGCCCGGTGAGCGGGTCGTCCCAGTCGGGTATGCCGGCCTGGGTCTCCAGCTCCAGCTGGCGGGCGCGGCTCGCGTCGTCGGGTTCCGGAAGGTCGCCGGTCTGGGGATCCAGCTCCGTGGGCTCGTGGCCGACCGGATGGGTGCTCACCGGCGCCGTCTCGGGCCGGCTGACCGGCTGGGTCACGGGCAGAGACCCGGGCGGGTACGACACCGCGGGGCCCGCGGGCAGGGTCGACTCGCGGTGCGACGCGGCCTCCTGCGCGGCCATCGTGGCGGAGTCGCCGACGAACTCCCGGAGCGCGGTCGCCAGCGCGGCCGCCGAGTTCAGGCCGTGGGTGTGCTCGGCGTACGGGTTGAGCACCTCGTCGCAGATCTCGTCGAGCACCTTGGGTACGCCGGCGCGCACCTTGCGCGGCCGCAGCACCCGGCCGGTCTGGTCGGGCGCGGACGGTACGCCGGAGCGGGAGATCCCGGGCCACTTGCCGGTCATCGCGGCGTACAGGACGCCGGCGAGGTCGACCACGTCGGTCGAGACCCGGCCGTCGGGCAGCCCCTGCAGCGCGGCGTCGACGGCCAGCCCGATCACCCGCACCGAGCCGGAGTGGTCGACCAGCACGTTCTCGGGGACCAGCCGGCCGTGGGCGACGTCAGCGGCATGCGCGTTGGCCAGCGCCGCGCCCACCTCGGAGGTGATCCAGGCGGCTCGGCGCGGGCTCAGCGGTCCGTCGTTGGCGAGCATCACGTCGAGGGAGGTACCGGCGCCCCACTCGTTGACGACGTACACCAGCTCGTCCCGGATGTCGGCGTCCAGCACCCGCAGCAGCCGCCGGTCACTGACGGTCGCCGAGCGCTTGGCGGCGTCGAGCAGGCCGGCCGCACGCTCGTCGTCCTGGGGGATGACGTGCAGCGCGACGTGGCGGGAAAGGACCCGGTCGTGCGCGCGCCAGAACCGCCCGCCGCGGCTCTCGCTGAGTAGGTCGATCAAGAGATACCGGTTGGCGAGTACATCGCCGTGCCGGATGCTGTCGGACACGTGCCCCCTGATCCCGTCTCTCGCTGTCGTCGTACTGGCTGAAATCCCTAGGCCATCGTAAGGGCCCGACCTACCGTCGCGAACGCAAAGGCAAGCGGCGGGCAATCAGGTCGATGACCGAGGTCACCTCACGGATCCCGAGGGCCTTCGCCATCACCAGGAAGACGACGCCGTCCACGGCCCCGATCAGCACCGCGTTCAGGCCCGCGACCACGACCGGCGGGTCACCCTGCAGGGTGTGCAGCAGCCAGGCGGTGCCGGCGGCGGCCGCGGTCGCCACGCCGACCGCCACCACCATCCGGGCCGCGAAGCGGACCAGCGTCGGCGTCTGCAGCCCGCCGAGGGTACGGCGCAGCAGCAGGTAGGACACCACGCAGCCGACCAGGTAGGCGGTCGCGTAGGCGAGCACCAGAGCCGGTGCGTTGTGCTCGTCGGAGGCGAACCGGACGTAGGTCAGCGCGGCGGTGATGTTGACGGCCGCGATCACGCACTGGATCCAGAACGCGGTCCGGTTCCGCTCCAGCGAGTAGAAGCCGCGCAGCATCAGGTAGTGGATCGTGAAGAAGACCAGCCCGGGCCCGAACAGCGCCAGCGACGGCACGAACCGGTGGTAGCCGTCGGCACCGGCGCCGAAGCCCCACTGCAGGTGCGCGATGTCCTCGGCCAGGAACGGCAGCACCGCCGCGAACGGCAGGATCAGCGCGAGCGCGCTGCGGAGGGTGCCGGACAGGGCGTTGCCGAGGCCGCTCGGGTCCGCGTCCGCGGCGTACTTGGAGAGCCGGGGGAGGATCGCGGTCGCGAGCGAGACCGTGATGATCGCGTGCGGGACCATTGTCAGCAGGAACGTCTGCGAGTAGACGGCGTACCCGGTGCCCTCGGGGGAGCTGGCCGGGCCCTCGGAGGCCAGCCGGACCACGATCGTGTAGGAGATCTGGTTGATGATCACGAACAGCACGGTCCACAGGCCGAGCTTCAGCGTGTGGCCGAGCCCGGCGTCGCGGAAGTCGAAGCGCGGCCGGTAGCGGAAGCCGGCCTTCTTCAGGTACGGCACCAGGATCAGGAACTGGGTGACGATGCCCAGCGTGAAGCCGAGGCCGAGCAGCAGCTCCTGGCCCTCGGTGTACGCCGCGAGCGTCTCGGACTCGGTGGCCGCGCCGAAGCTCAGCAGGTAGATGCTCAGCACCGCGACGGTGATCACGTTGTTGGCGATCGGCGCCCACATCATCGGGCCGAAGACCCCACGCGCGTTGAGGATCTGCCCGACCAGCACGAACATCCCGTAGAAGAACACCTGCGGCAGCACCAGCCGCGCGAAGTCGATGATCGACTGCTGGTGGGCGGCCAGCTCGGGTTCGGAGTAGTTCGAGCTCAGGAACAGCTGCATCAGCCACGGCGCGAGTACGACGAGCGCGACGGTCACCGTCAGCAGGAACAGCCCGGCCAGCGTGACCACCCGGTTGGTGTAGGCCTCACCGCCGTCCGGGTCGTTCTTCATCGCCCGCACCAGCTGCGGCACCAGTACGGCGTTGAAAATGCCGCCGGCGAGCAGGATGTAGAGCATCGTCGGCACGGTCTGGGCGATCGTGAACAGCTCGGCGTGCAGGGCGCTGCCGATCGCGGCGACCAGCAGGGCGGACCGCACGAAGCCGGACATCCGGGACACGACCGTCCCGGCCGCCATCACCGCGCTCGAGGACAGGATGCTGCGCTGCTCGCTGCCGCTGTCGGGAGACTCCGCTTGCTGGGCAGTCGAGTTCTGGTCGGTCAAGCGGTCCTCCGATAGTTCTGAAAACGTCGTACCAGGCGGACGGCGATCGCCCCGAACAGTAGGGCGCCGCCGACGGCCAGGACCATCCAGATCCATTTGCCGAGCTCTCCGGCCCGCAGCGGCATCTCGTCGAACGAGCCGAGCTCGGTGCCTTCCTCGTCGGTGACGACCAGCTTCACGTCGTGCACGCCGACCTTGCTGGACTTGACGTTGAGGCGGACCGTCCGCTGGGCACCAGCGTCGAGCTCGATCGACGGGGGGCCCTCGATCTCGAGCGGGCTGAACTCGGGGATGCTCGCCTCGACCCGCACCGTCACGGGCTGGTCCAGGTTGTTCACCAGGTTCGCCGAGAACTCGCCGCGCTCGCTGGACATGGTCACCGACGGCGGCGCCTCGACGACGATCTGGCCGAGCCGGTCCGCGATCCAGAGAGTCGACCGTTCGGTCGCGAGCCGGGCGCTGAGCGTGTCGGCGCGGGCGCCGTACCCGATGCTGGTCAGCGCCTGCCGGGTCACCTCGCCGGTCAGCAGGTCGTTGCGGGGCAGCACCCGGTCGAGGGTGGTGCCCGCGGCGACCAGGTCCTTGGCGGCGGCGAAGGTCGGGGTCCGCAGCTCGCGTGCGGCCTGGTTGTCGGGGTAGGCCAGCCGGGAGGCGGAGATCGTGGTCGGCGGCGTCGTGGCCGCGTTCGACAGCGGCTCCAACGACAGCCACGGAACGTTGAGCCCTTGAGCGAACGACGACCAGGTCGGTCCCGGCCGCCAGTGCGCGGGGAGGCTGACCACCAGCGGCTGGATCGAGTCGTTCAGCACCCGCATCGCGGCGTCGGCGAGAATCCGCTGCCGCATTGCCAGCGCACTCGAGCGCGACTCCGGGCCCGGACCGCCGGAGCCGGCCGTCGAGTCGGAGAGTACGACGCGCTTCCCGGACGCGAGCAGCGTCGTCGGCGGCTCGTCGTCCTCGTCGGTGCTGCGCAGCATCTCGTCGGAGACCATGATCCTGGTCGCCTGGTCCTGGGCGATGATCCCGCGGTCGGTGAGGAAGCCGGTCACCGGTGCCACCGCCGGCTGTGCGTCGATCTCGCGGCTCGTGAACGCCTGGGTGGACTGCTCCCGTGCCTCGGCCAGCAGCTCCGGGCCGCGGTCGACGGCGGCCGAGACGTCGACGTCGCCGTACGGAAGCGCGAGCACGTCGCCGTCCTGGAGCAGCGGCGTGACCTTGGTCAGGAACGACTCGGCAGCGGTCGCGGCATCGAGCAGCGCCTTGGAGCTCTCCTCGTCGCTGCCCTCGTCGGGCCCTTCGGACGGGCTCGGCTCCTCGGTCTCCTCCGGCTGCTCGTCGGGGTCCTCGCCGGGTGGCGGAAGGTTGGCGGACAGGTCGCGCTCGGGGTTGCCGTCGACCAGCCGCTGGGCGGCGTCCAGGACGGCCGGGTCGACCAGCCAGGTGACCGGGAAGTCCTGCCGAGTCGCCGCGAGGTCGACGATCTGGCGGAGCCGGCCGCTGACGGCGAAGTTCTTCCGCCAGCCGTCGATGTCGGTGAGCCGGCCATCGGCGTCGTAGCTGATCGGCCGCCGGATCGGCATCACCAGCGCCGTCTTGACCGTCTTCTGGGTCCGCGGCGGCACCAGCGGCAGGAAGGTCCGGGCCCGGCCGTCGGCAAAGTCGTCGTCGCCGTTCATGGCGTGGACGCCGAACCAGAACACCCCGGGGTCGCCGGTGATCCACTGCCCGAGCACGGTGCGCCGCAGCCGGATCCAGTACGTCGCCGACTCCCCGGGTTCCAGGTCGGGGATCTCGTCGTACGCGCCCTCGGTCGTGATCCGGTCGCCGACCACGTCCGCCGGGTCGCTCTCGGCGGCCTCGGCCAGCTCGCCCTCGCTGAGCATCGGGGTCGCGGACACGAACGGGTAGACCTTCAGATCGGTCCAGGTCTCGTCGCTGAGGTTGGTCACCCGGCCCCGGATCGTGATCACGCCGCTCTTCGGGATCACCGACGGCGACAGGCTCGCGATGCTCACCTGCAGCGGGTCCTGCGCGAGTACGGCGGGCGCCGCGGGCTGGGCGGCGGCCGGCGCGGTCATCGCCGCGGGTGCCGCAGCCGCTGACAGCAGCGTTGCTGCCGCGAGCACAGCAGGCAACACACGAGCTCGTATCCATCGGTGGCCGCCTACCGAGCGCCCCCATGCGGGCGCGCTGGCTGCGTTGGCGAAGACTCGACGGGCCTCCGGCCCGCCTTCGCTCCGCCGCCTTGCCATCACACCCGCCTGGCTACGCTCGCAACGGCGCCCACCGATGGATAAGAGCTCAAGCGGTCGGGGCACGCAGAGACTCTACCGAGCCGTCCGGAGACTAGACTCCCCCCTCGTGCCCGGTCCCGACTCGCCGCCTCCACTTCTCATCGCCGACGTGCAGCGCACCGTCGAAGCAGAGCTCGACCGGATCGGCTCGGTCATCGACGAGCTCGGCCAGCGGTTCGCGGCAGCAGGGGAGTCGCTGGCGCTGGTGGGCGGGCCGGTCCGGGACGCGATGCTCGGCCGGCTCCAGAACGATCTCGACTTCACCACCTCCGCCCACCCCGACGTCACCGAGAAGCTGCTGACCGGCTGGGCCGACGCCATCTGGGACCTGGGCCGCGCCTTCGGCACCATCGGTGCGAAGAAGGGCGAGTGGCAGATCGAGATCACCACCTTCCGGTCCGAGACCTACGACCCCAGCTCCCGCAAGCCCGAGGTCAACTACGGCGACTCGCTCTCCGGTGACCTCGGCCGCCGCGACTTCACCGTCAACGCGATGGCGGTGACCGTGTCCGGCTCGGACCGGCACCTGGAGGACCCGTACGGCGGCCTGGTCGACCTGGCCCAGCGCGTGCTGCGGACGCCGGGTGCCCCGGAGATGTCGTTCGGCGACGACCCGCTGCGGATGATGCGGGCGGCACGGTTCGCCGCCCAGCTCGGCTTCACCGTGGCGCCCGAGGTGGTCGCTGCGATGCGGGACATGGCCGGCCGGATCGAGATCATCTCGGCGGAGCGGGTCCGTGACGAGCTGATCAAGCTGATGTGCGCGCCGTACCCGCGGCGTGGTCTGCAGCTGCTCGTCGAGACCGGCCTGGCCCAGCACGTGCTGCCCGAGCTGCCCGCTCTGGCGCTGGAGCGCGACGAGCACCACCGGCACAAGGACGTCTACGAGCACACCCTGATCGTGGTGGAGCAGGCGATCGCGCTCGAGTCGCGGCTGGACCCGCCCGGGCCGGACTTCGTCTCCCGGTTCGCGGCGCTGATGCACGACGTCGGCAAGCCCAAGACCCGGCGGCTGCTGCCCGACGGCAGCGTCACCTTCCACCACCACGATGTGGTCGGCGCCAAGCTCACCCGGAAGCGGATGCAGGCGCTCCGGTTCTCCAACGAACAGACCGACGCGGTGGCCAAGCTGGTCGAGCTGCACCTGCGCTTCCACGGGTACGGCGAGGGCGAGTGGACCGACTCGGCGGTACGCCGCTACGTGCGCGACGCCGGCGACCAGCTGGCGCGCCTCCACATCCTGACCCGGGCCGACTGCACCACCCGCAACCAGCGCAAGGCGGACCGGCTGCGCCGGACCTACGACGAGCTGGAGGCGCGGATCGACCGGCTGTCGCAGGAGGAGGAGATGGCCGCGATCCGGCCCGACCTCGACGGCAACCAGATCATGGAGATCCTCGGCATCCCGCCCGGCCGCGCGGTCGGGGAGGCCTACAAGTTCCTGCTCGACCAGCGCCTCGACCGCGGGCCGATGTCGCGCGACGACGCGGAGGCCGCGCTCCGCGAGTGGTGGGCCGCTCGCGCCTGAGTACCTGTGCTCTGTGGCCCAGGTCACAGAACGGTCACAGTTGTCTCGGAAAGGCAACGGAGCCGCGAGCGGCGACGTCGCTTTCAACAAGCGGCGCCACACGCCGTACCACCACCGCTGAGCGTGGACGCCGACCATCACGGCACGAGGGGATCCACCATGAAAGTCCGACTCACCCGGCAGCGGATGGCGGCAGTAGTCGCCACCGCGGGCCTGGCCGCTACCGCCACTCTGCCCGGGGCGCTCGCGCCCTCGCAGGCGGCACCGCCCGAGCAGGCCGCGGAGGCCTGTCCCGAGGCATTCCCCGTTGCCGACCTCGCCGCCGACCAGCCGGTCACCGGTCTCACGGTCTCGAAGGGCACCACGCCCGACGGCTTCACCGGCACGGTCCTCGGCGTCCTCGACGACGGCATCGCCCCGGACCTCGACATGATCATGGTCCGCCTGACGTCGCCCGAGATCGACCGCGTCGGCGGCATCTGGGCCGGCATGTCCGGCTCTCCGGTGTACGCCGCCGACGGCCGCCTGATCGGCGCGGTCGCCTACGGCCTAGCCCTCGGCCCGTCGCCGGTCGCCGGCGTGACGCCGGCAGCGGACATGCAGAAGCTGCTCACAGCCCCGCCGACCGCGCGCCCGTCGGTGGCGAAGCGGATCGAGATCCCGCAGGACATCAAGTCCGAGCTGGTCAGCAGTGGCGACGCCACCGCCAGCCAGGCGGAGGACGGCCTGCAGCGGCTGCCGATCCCGCTGGCGGTATCCGGCGCGGTCAGCAGCAAGCGGCTGGCGCAGATGAACAAGATCCTCGGGCTGAGCGGGATGAGGGCGTTCCGCGGCGGCACAGCTTCGGGGACCCCGTCCGCTGAGCCGATCGTGGCGGGCGGCAACCTCGCCGGATCGTTGTCGTACGGCGACTTCTCGGCTGTGGGCACCGGCACCGCCACCATGGTCTGCGGCGGCGAGGTCGTGGCGTTCGGGCATCCGTTCATCTGGAGCGGCAAGTCCACGCTGACCATGCACGGCGCCTCCGCGTTGTATGTGCAGGAAGATCCGACGCTGTTCCCCTTCAAGGTGTCCAACGCCACCGGCCCGGTGGGCGTCATCGACCAGGACCGGCTCGCCGGCATCAAGGGCGTCCTGGGCGCCGGGCCCGCGACCGTGCCGATCGTCACGAAGGTCACCCTCGCCGACGGCACCAGCCGGGTCGGCCGCACCCGGGTCAGTGTGCCGGCCTTCCTCCCCGACGCCGCGGCGATCAGCCAACTGGTCGGCCAGGACCGGCTCTTCGACCAGATCGGGCCCGGCTCAGCTGTCCTCCGGTTCAGCGTGACCGGTGAGACCAAGGCCGGGGAGCCGTTCACCCTGAGCCGTGCCAACCGCTTCGACTCGGCGTGGGACATCTCGTTCACCTCGATCTTCGAGCTGGCCAACGCGGTCTTCTCGATCCAGGACAACGAGTTCACCGACGTCACCTTCACCGGCATCAACGTCAGCGTGAACATGTCCGAGGAGCGACGCAACCGGATCGCGCAGAAGGTGCAGATCTGGAACGGCACCGCCTGGAAGACCCTCACCGACGAGTCGGTCGTGCGAGCTCGGCCCGGAGGCTGGGTCAAGCTGCGGACCGTCCTGACGACGTACCGCAACGCGCGTCCGGCGAAGTACCTGGTCCAGAACATCAAGCTCCCGGGGACGCTACGGCCCGGCTCGGGCGGCTCGCTGTCGGTCCGAGCGGCCGCTGGTGGTGAGGGTGAGGAGTTCGCCGACCCGGGCGGCACCGGCACCGTGACGTCGTTCCCGAAGCTCATCGAGAGCCTCGCCAACGCGCCGCGCAACGACCAGCTGCTCACCAGCATCGACATCTTCAACGAGGGCGGGGAGGAGGAACCCGACTGCCGCGGCTGCCGGATCGCCGCGCCCGGCGAGTTCCACAAGGAGATCCTCGCGCAGATCTACGAGGTGGTCCGTGGTTCGCACTTCTTCGAGTTGCGGATCATCAAGTGACCTGAGCAGCCCCCAAAGAAAGCAGCCGGACGGCCCCACGCCGTCCGGCTGCTCGCTTTCCCGAATTATGTGTGAACCCCGCCGTATCCGTTGACGTGCCCGCAATGAGAGCGCTTTCATTTTGGTGTCGCCGGACTCGCCCGGCGACGCTCCGCGCCCTCGGGTCGACGAGGAGGCCCCCAGTGACAACCCTGCATTCCATCCGACGACCAATTCGCAAGCGGTGGCTCGCCGGAGCGCTCGCCGGAGCGCTCGCAGCAGCGCTCGTGGCAAGCGTCCCGGCCACCGTCGCCGAGGCCGACGTACCACCCACCCCGCCAGGCTGGACGCTCCAGTGGAGCGATGACTTCAACGGCGCCGCGGGCTCTCGTCCGTCCGGCGAGTGGATCGTCGACCTCGGCCACGGCTATCCCGGCGGACCCGCCAACTGGGGCACCGGGGAGATTCAGAGCTACACCGACAGCCCCAGCAATCTCGCCCTCGACGGCAACGGCAACCTGAGGATCACCCCGCGCCGCGACGGAGCGGGCAACTGGACCTCGGCGCGCATCGAGACGCAGCGCTCGAACTTCAAGCCGCCCGCCGGCGGCGTGCTGGCGATCGAGGGCCGCATCCAGATGCCCAACGTCACCGGTGACGCGGCGCTCGGCTACTGGCCGGCGTTCTGGGCGCTCGGATCGCCCTATCGCGGGAACTACTGGAACTGGCCCGGTATCGGCGAGTTCGACGTGATGGAGAACGTCAACGGGATCAACAGGGTGTGGGGCGTACTGCACTGCGGAGTCGCGCCCGGCGGACCGTGCAACGAGTTCAGCGGGCTCGGCAACAGCCGTGAGTGCCCCGGCTCGCCGTGTCAGGCGGAGTTCCACACGTATCGCTTCGAGTGGGACAGCGGCAGCTCGCCGCAGCAGTTCCGCTGGTACGTCGACGGCCAGCAGTTCCACAGCGTGAGCCAGTCGCAGGTCGACGAGGCGACGTGGAACAACATGACCAGCCACGCGGGCTACTTCATCCTCCTGAACGTCGCGGTCGGAGGCGCGTTCCCCGACGGGGTCGCGGGATTCCGTACGCCGACTCCGGCGACCGTCCCCGGCCATCCGATGGTCGTCGACTACGTGGCGGTGTGGACCAAGGGCGGCGGAACCAACCCGCCCCTGCCGGGTCGAAGCGCGTACTCCACGATCGAGGCGGAGGACTTCGACCAACAGGCCGGCGTCGAGGTCGAGTCCACGACCGACACCGGTGGCGGCAGCAACCTCGGCTGGATCCGCAACGGCGACTGGGTTCGCTACGACCGGGTCGACTTCGGTGCCGAAGGGGCGACCCAGTTCGTCGCTCGGGTGGCGTCCGGCGCGGGTGGCGGGGTCAGCGGGCTGGTCGAGGTGCGGCTGGACAGCCGGACCGGTCCGCCGGTGGGCAGCTTCGCCGTCGCCAACACCGGCGGCTGGCAGAGCTGGCGAACGGTTCCGGCCAACATCAGTCGGGTCACGGGTGTGCACGACGTGTACCTCACCTTCACCAGCGGCCAGCCGTCCGACTTCGTCAACCTGAACTGGTCTACGTTCCGTAGGTGAGCGATGTGAGACCACCGACCCTCGACACGGTGGCGGAAGCCGCGGGCGTCTCCCGCGCCACCGTGTCGAGGGTGGTCAACGGGACCGCCCGGGTCTCGCCCCGAGTCCATGCCCAGGTCGAGAACGCGATCGCGGAGCTGGGCTACGTGCCCAACCGGGCGGCGCGCAACCTGGTCAACCGCCGTACCGACTCGATCGCGCTCGTGCTGCGCGAACCGGACGCGACCGTGCTCGCCGACCCCTATCTGGGCAGCATGATCATCGCGATCAGCCGGGCGCTGGCCGACACGACCTTCCAGCTGGTCCTGGTCAACGCGCGCAACGACTCCAAGCACGGCACGCTCGCCGACTACGTGCGCGGCGGTCACTTCGACGGGGTCCTGCTCGCGTCGATGCATACCGACGACCCGCTGCCGGGAGTCCTGGTCGGTTCCCACGTGCCGACTGTGGTCTCCGGTCGACCGGAACACCCGATCCCGGGCCTGCTCTTCGTGGACAGCGACAACGTCGGCGGCGGCCGCCTCGCCACCGAACACCTCGTGTCGCTGGGAAGGCGCCGGATCGCGACGATCGCGGGCCCACCCGACATGACCGCCACTCCCGATCGTCTCGCCGGCTTCCGCGCGGCGCTCGCGGACGCCGCACTGCCGGAGGGGCCGGTCGCCGCAGGCGACTTCACCCATCCCTCCGGCGAGCGGGCGATGGCCGAGCTGCTGGACCGCGCCCCCGAGCTGGATGCCGTCTTCGCGGGGAACGACATGATGGCCGCCGGCGCGCTGCGCACGCTGCGCGCCCGTGGGCGCCGGGTCCCTGATGACGTCGCCGTCGTCGGCTACGACGACATCGACCTGGCCCACCACACCGAGCCCGCGCTGACCACGGTCCGTCAGCCGGTCGACGACGCCGCCCGGACGATGGTCGACCTGCTGATCGGTCAGATCAACGGCGAACCCGGCGGCGAGTCGGTCGTGCTCCCCAACGAGCTGGTCAAGCGCGACTCGGCCTGACGCTCGGCCTGACACAGCGTTACCGCCTCGTGTCGGCGCGGCGAACATCGCGTCGTACGTCCGGCAACTCCTGGCCAATCCCGCGTGGCGGGTGTTCGCGCCCGAACGACGCTGTCAGTGTCGAAGGCGGAACGCTCAGCAAACGTCTCAGCCGACCTCGGAGGCACAGATGAAGCGCACCGCCCGCACTCGCCTGGCCACGACCGTTCCTCTGCTCACGGTCCCCCTCCTCGCCCTCGCCGTCGCACCGGCCCCCGCCCAGGCCGTCCAGGCGAGCTACTCCGCTCCGCTCACCACCGCGATCGGGAGCCTCCCGGTCGCCACCGAGAACAACGCCGGGTACGACCGCGACCTGTTCCGGCACTGGGTCGACGCCGACGGCGACGGCTGCCATGCCCGCAACGAGGTGCTGATCGCCGAGGCCGACGACCCGGTGACGGTCGGCTCCGGCTGCTCGCTGTCCGGAGGCCGGTGGTTCTCGTACTACGACCGGGTGTCATGGACCAACACCTCCGACGTCGACATCGACCACATGGTGGCGCTCTCGGAGGCATGGGGCTCCGGCGCCCGCAACTGGACGGCCGGCCAGCGCGAGGCCTTCGCGAACGACCTCGGCGATTACCGGACGCTGGTCGGCGTGACCGACAACGTCAACCAGGCCAAGGGTGACAAGGACATCGCCCAGTGGCTGCCGCAGTACGACAAGTGCCGCTACCTGCGTGAGTTCGTCGCGGTGAAGATCCGCTGGCGGCTGACCGTCGACAGCACCGAGAAGTCCGCGATGCAGAGCCTCGCTTCGGGCTGCACGAACTCGACGATCACGGTCACCTACGCCATCTAGAAATCCGCCCACGGGCGGAGGCGTCGCCCGGCGTACTCCCAGTATGTTGAGGTCGCCAGTGACGACCTCAACATCGGGAGCGACACATGTCGACCACGAACCCTGACATCGATCCACTGCTCGAGGAGTCCATCGAGATCACGGCGCCGCCCGAGCGGGTCTGGCAGCTGGTGACCGACCTGCCGCGGATGGCGTCCTGGAGCCCGGAGGTGGCCAAGACGATCGTCCGTGGCGGCGGTCCGGTGGGCCTCGGCACCACCACCATCAACATCAACCGGCGCGGCCTCCGGGTCTGGCCGACCCGGTCCAAGGTGATCCGGTTCGAGCCGCACACCGAGTTCGCCTTCCGGATCAAGGACAACAAGGCGATCTGGTCGTACTCGCTCGCACCCACCGCGGCCGGGACCAAGCTGACCCAGCGCCGGGAGATGCCGGACGGCATGGCCGGGCTCGCCCAGGGGCTGCAGAAGGTCGCTTTCGGTGGCATCGGCAAGTACCAGGACCAGGCTCGGGTCGGCATGCGCGAGACCCTGGAGCGGCTGAAGACGGACGCCGAGGCATGACCGACGCAGAGATCGACCCGTCGATCGACCCCGCGATCGAGCGGCTCATCGAGGAGTCCATCGAGGTCGCCGCGCCACCGGAGCGGGTCTGGGAGCTGGTCTCCGACCTGCCCCGGATGGCCGAGTGGAGCCCGACGGTCACCTCGATGAAGGTGTACGGCGAGGAGCCGATCGGGCTCGGCACCCGCACCAGCAACCGCAACCAGGACGGCGAGCTGGTCTGGCAGACCCATGCCGAGGTGGTCCGGTTCGAGCCGCTCACCGAGATCGCGTTCCGGGTCGAGGAGAACTGGGTGGTCTGGTCCTTCACGCTCGTCCCGTCAGAGGCCGGGACGACGGTGGTTCAGCGCCGCGCGGCGCCGGACGGCATCTCGGAGTTCTCGCTCGAGCTGACTGAGGCCTTCATGGGCGGTGTCGCGAAGTACCAGGCCCGACTGCGGGTGGGCATGCGCGAGACCCTGGAACGGATCAAGTCCGAGGCGGAGGCCCCGCCGGAGCAGTGAGCAGGCCGACCAGCATGTCCACCACCGCAGCCTCGGTCACGGGCTGAGCGGACTCGCCGATCTCGCCACGCCGCTCGGCGTCGGCCAGCAGCGCGAACATCACCGACGTCAACGCGGCCAGCCGGCGCCGCCGTACCGCAGCAGGGAGGTCGCCGAGGGCACCGTCGAGCCGACGCGTCACCGTCCGGATCGCCGGCCACCGGTCGTCGGTCAGCGGCATCTCGACAACGGCCGGATGGTCGCGCACCTTCTCCAGGAAGCGGGCGTAGTGGGTGGAGCCCTCGGCGTACGGCGTGGTCAGCATCGGCCGGATCAGCACCCGGACCAGCTGCCGTACCCGGTCCTCGGGGGCCGTGGCCGGCTCGAGGTCGTCGGTCGCCAGCAGCACTACGCGCTCGGTCTCGATGGCCTCCAGCCGGCGCGCCACGATCGCGGCGACCAGATCGTCCTTCGACCCGAAGTGATAGGCGACAGCCGAGTTGTTGCGCTGCCCGGCGGCGGCCGCGACCTCGCGCAGCGAGACCGAGATGCCGCGCTCGGCGACGAGTCGCTCGGCCGCGAGGAGCAACTCCTCGCGGGCGTCTGGACGAGTGCTCACGGTCGACCATCGTAGCCACCCGTTAAGGCGAATGTCTTGATCGGCTAAGTCAACTGCCTTAACCTGTCGAAGGTCTGCCGTCGAAGGGATCTCGATGCACTACCTGACCGGTCCGATGGCCCAGCTCGCCTGGGTCGTCGACGACATCGCCGCCGCCGAGGCGGAGTTCGGGAGCCGCCACCAGCTCGATCGCTGGACCCGCCTGGACGACATCCACTTCGGACCGGAGGAGTGCTCGCTGCGTGGGAAGCCGGCGGACTTCACCGCCCACATCTCGATGAGCTACGTCGGCGACCTGCAGCTCGAGCTGATCCAGCCGGTCAGTGGCGACAGCCTGTACACCGAGTTCCTCGCCGAGCACGGGCCCGGCCTGCACCACGCCTGCTGGTACGTCGAGGACCTGGCCGCCACGCTCGCGGCCGCCGGCGACCCGGAGGTGCTCTCGGCCGGCACGATGGCCGGCGGCGAGATACGGTTCGCCTACGTCGAGCCGGGGCTGGGTGGCATCCCGTTCCTCGAGCTGGCCCAGCTCGGGCCGTCGATGGTCGCGTTCTACGACGACATCAAGGCGGCCAGCGCCGCGCCGTACCGGGCGGTCTGACGTGGCCACCGTGTGGGGCGTGCCGTCAGCAGATCCGCTCACCAAGGCGCACGCACGGCGGCTGGCCTGGCTCGTCGGTCTGGGTGTCGCAGTCGCGATCCCGGCGTCGCTCGCCGTCTGGATCGCCGTGGGCGGACTCCGGGACTGGGAACCGATCCACACCGCGCGGGTAGCGAACGTCAGCGGCGCGCTCCTGCTGACGACCGCGGTCTTCGGACCGCTGCTGCTGCGGCGCTTCCCGCGGCCAGACCGCCTGCGCGGGTTCGTGATGTCGTGGTTCGCGCTCTCGACCTTCGTCAGCTGCACCTGGCAACTGCCGCTCATCCTGTTCAACGACGCCATCACCGGCGCCGAGGTGACCACCGGCAACCTGCCGCGCTTCATCTCGTGGTGGGGGTACGGCTCGGCCGACACGCACTACGGCACCGTGTCGTCGTACATGGTCGCCAGCGAGATGGGCTGGCTCGTGGGGATGGGCACCGGCCTGACCGGTCTGCTCCTGCTGCTGCGCGGCCGCACCCGCCCGGGCTACCTGCTGATGGGCGTGGGTGGCGCGTTGCAGGCCTACAACGCGACGTACTACGTCTTCCAGAGTGGCGTGGTGGAGAAGTGGGACAACGTCGCCACTGACTCCTGGATCGGGCCGTTCCTCTACTTTGGGCTCGGCGCGCTGTGGCCGGCCGCGGCACTGACCGCGAGCGTGATCTGCCTCCGCTTCTTCGTCCCCGGGTCTAGCCCAGCTCGCTGAGCGGGACCTGCCACACCTCGACCGTGTACGGCGCCCACCCGCAGTTGGTGTTGCGGTCCTCGGGCGCGATGTACGTCGTGAAGCGGACCGTGGCCCGGTCGGGCTCGGCCACGACCCGGCCCTGCTCCATGCACTTGTGGTAGCCGCCCACCACGAGCAGGTTCTCGCTCAGGTCGACCTCGGTGACCGGCGCGCCGTCGAGCTCCTTCGGCAGCGTTGCCAGCCACGCCGCGCGCTCGGCCTCGTCGGTCAGCAGCAGGGTGTCGTCGTTGGTGAGCGCCTCCAGGTCGCTGTCGCCGTACTCGGCCTGCGACCAGTCGGTCACCAGGCTGCCGACCTGGCCCTCGGTCTGCTCGGTGTCGTCCTTGCTCACCCAGTTGATCAGCGAGCAGCCGGCCAGCGTGGTGAGTGCGGTCACGGCGCAGACAGAGGTGATCAGCGTCTTCATGCCGGATGCGACGGGGCCGAACGGAATCCGGTTCCGAGCGCGATGGCGGGTTGGCCTACACGCGCTACCACCCGCGGTGCAGGATGTGCGCATGAGAAGCGATCTCTTCGACCAGACCAACCTGGCCAAGCAGAGCCAGGAGCGCTACATCCTGCAGAACCCCCAGATGCTCCGCGTCGCTCTCGGCCCGGAGGTGCTGGCCGCGAAGGGCTCGATGGTGGCCTACAACGGCAACATCCAGTTCCACCACGAGAAGGCCGGGAGCGTCGGCAAGCTCGCCAAGAAGATCCTCACCAGCGAGAACGTTTCGCTGATGCGCTGCTCCGGGCAGGGCGAGGTGTACTTCGCCGACTCGGCCGGCTACATCAACCTGATGCATCTCGAGAACGAGGGGATCAGCCTCAACAGCCGCAACCTGCTCGCCTTCGACGCCAACCTCACCTGGGACATCGAGCGCACCAAGGGTGCCGGCATGGTGATGGGCGCGGGCCTGTTCAACACCACCGTCGGTGGCACCGGCACGGTCGCGATCAACGTGGTCGGGATGCCGGTCGTGCTCGACTGCTCGCGCGGCCCGGTCTTCGTCGACCCCAACGCGGCCGTGTGCTGGAGCGCCAACCTGTCGCCGACCGTGCACAGCTCGATGAACATGTCCTCGATGCTGCGCGGCGGCACCGGCGAGGCCCTGCAGTACGTCTTCCAGGGTCCCGGCTTCGTCGTCGTCCAGGCCTTCGAGTGGAGCCCGGTCGCGGCCGGGTGATCGCCACATGAACATCGCGCGCGGCCTGCTCGCCGCGCTTCTCGGGATCCTGGCCTGCGTGGTGCTGCCGGCGAGCGTGCTGTCGGTCTGGGTGGTCCAGGAGGTCGCCGACACCTCCGGGTACGTCGAGACGGTCGCGCCACTCGCCGAGAACGACACCGTCAAGCAGGAGACCGTCGACCGGGTGTCGGCCGAGATCATCAGGCAGGTGCCCGAGGTCAGGCCGGAGGAGAAGCGGGTCGACGCCGCGGTGGACCGGGTCGTCGACGGTCCGGAGTTCCCCGGCGTCTGGCGTACCGCCAACCGGGTCGCCCACCAGGAGCTGGTGAAGGTCCTCGACGACCGGTCCAGCTCCGACCGGATCACCATCGACCTGCAGCCGGTGGCGAAGGAGGCGGCCAAGGGCCTGCGCAAGGAAGGGCTGCCGGTCGCCGACAGCGACATACCGCCGATCAGGTTCACGGTGGCGCGCGGCGACGACCTCCGCCGCGCGCAGGACGGCTACGCGCTCGCCGAGAACCTCGGCTTCTGGCTGCCGATCGCCTGGCTGGTGCTTGCGGCGCTGACGATCCTCGTTGCCCGGCGGCGCCTCCGGGCGCTGGCCTGGCTGGCGGCCGGGTCCGCGGTCATGGTCGCGCTGGCACTGGTGGCGCTGCGGACCGTGCGGTCCGCGGTGCTCGACGAGGTGCCCACGGGGGACCGAGATCTCATCGGGGTCCTCTGGGACGTGCTGACCCGCGACCTCTCCACGTCGTACGTCGTGATCGCTGTCGCCGGGCTGGTCGCGACGGTGGCGCTGGCGATCGTCGCCGGCCTCCTCGGACGGCCTCCTCGGGAGCCCGTGCCGACGAGCTGAGGATTCTTTCGCGGTTTCTATTGGGATCGGCCCGGGCCGCGCCTCCTTGCTTCGACAACCAACCGAAGCCTGAGGAGGCTCACGATGCTCAGCACAACCGGCAGCACTCTCCGCCGCGCGGTTTCCGCGCTGCTCACCCTGGCCGTCAGTCTGTCGTTGGCGGCCCTGATCGGGTCCGGCCAGCAGGCAGCAGCCGTGCCCGCCGTACCCGACCCCGACCGCAACAGCCAGGTGGTCACCAACTGGGGCTGGCACTACAACGTCACCCCGAGCTCGGCGACCGGCTTCGTCAACCAGGGCTACCGGATCGTCGACCTCGAGGTCCGCAGCTCCAGTCCCCGGTTCGACGTCTCGTACGTGAAGAACAGCGGGACCTATGCCCGCGCCTGGTGGTGGTACTACGGCATGACCCCGAGTCAGGTGATCAGCAAGCTCAACACCAACAAGGCCCGGCTGATCGACATCGAGCCGTACTCGACGGCGGCCGGCACTCGGTACGCCGTGGTGATGGTCAAGAACTCCGGCTCGGCCGCCAAGGCCTGGGGCTGGCACTACAACGTGCCGCTGAGCACGATCACGTCGTACACCTCGAACAACAACATGCGGGTGATCGACGTCGACCGGCACGCCTCCGGCAACCGGTTCTCCGCGATCTACATCAAGAACACCGGCGTGGACGCCAAGTCCTGGTGGCACTACTACAACGTCACCTCGGCGCAGGTGTCGTCGCTGCTGAGCCAGAAGAAGGCCCGGCCGATCAACCTCGAGCGGCTCTCGAACGGCCGGTTCGACGTGGTCATGCAGAAGCGTGCCGGTGAGTACTGGTGGTGGCTGCACGGCGTCACCGCGACCCAGGTCCACGAGGCGGCCAACCAGTTCGGGGCTCGCATCTTCCAGGTCAAGGGCTACTCGACCGCGGCCGGGACCCGCTACCACGCGCTGTACCTCGGCAACGTCGACGCCGAGACCCGCCGCGTGCAGAACTCGGCCGGGAGCATGACCGGCAAGTGGGGCTTCTACCTCAAGCGGGTGGGCGGCCCGACCAAGCTGGGCATCGGCCACGACAACCAGTTCGAGCCGGCCAGCATGATCAAGATCGTGCACGCGGTGACGGCCATGCGGGACATTCAGAACAACGCCGCCACCACGACCACCACGCCGGTCACCTGGTACGCCGCGCCCGGCCAGGCCGCTCGCTACCCGGGCGACTTCGACTACAGCGACGACAAGAACCGGTGCGCGTACGACAGCTCCGGCAACCTGCAGACCGACAACACCTACTCCGACCAGCTCGGCCCGGTGATCATCAAGCAGACCCTGCAGCAGTCCGACAACCGCACCACCGACGCGCTCACCCGGCGCTACGGGTTCGCGGCGCTGAACAGCACCAAGACCCTGGCCGGCATGACCAAGTCCAGCGTCAACCACCGGATCGGCTGCGACGGTGACGCGTCACCCCAGCCGCTGACCCACAACTGGCTGACCCTGGTCGACGCCGGCAAGATCTACGAGCGGATCCAGGACACCACCCTGCTCAACACCGGGCACCGCAACCTGCTCTACAGCTACATGTCCGGTGGCGCGATCGGCAACGGCTCGCTGAAGTCGATGATCGAGGCCGAGGCCACCGCCGCCGGTCTGAGCGCGAGCGAGCGGGCGACGTTCCTGTCGCACGTCGTGACCCGCTCCAAGGGCGGCTCGTACGGCTACTGCCCGAGCTGGGGCGGCAGCGGCGCGGACTGCAACACCACCACCGCGCACAGCCGCACCGTCGGTGGCACCATCTGGCTGCCGTTCAAGACCCGTGCCGGCGCGATCAGCGACTCGCCGTACGTCTACGGCCGCTACTGGAACGCCGAGGTTCCGTGCTCGTTCGCCTCGGTCGACGCCGACACCTGCGCGAAGTTCAACGCGAACCAGACCGGCATCTCGAAGGTCTCGGTCGAGATGTTCCGGGCGGAGGTGAAGAAGGCCCTCGCCACCTGGTGAGGCTAGGTAACAGCCCGCAGCCCGCCTCGACGGACCAGTCCGTCGAGGCGGGCCGCGGTCGCGTCATCGGCAGCGGCGTGTACGACGAGCCGCTGCTCGTCGCCGACCGGCAGCTCCAGGGTCTCGAAGCTCAGCCGGAGCTCACCGGCCTCCGGGTGCTGCCAGCGCTCGATGCCGGAGGTCCTCGGCAGCCTGGCGTCGGCCAGCGGGTCGCGGAGGTCCTCGCCCTCGCAGAGCCCGAGCTCGTCGATCAGTGCGTCGACGTGCGGGTCCGGCTGCATCAGCCGGAGCTGCTGGGAGTGCCGGAGAACGACCTGGTCCCAGTCGGGGAAGGCGGTCTTGGCCCGCTCGTCGTTGAACAGGAAGCGCAGCAGGTTGGGCGGCGTACCGTCCAGCAGGCCGACCGGCCCGGCCACCAGCTCGTAGCCCGACGTGTAGGCGAGGACGTCGCTGACCCGGTTGAGCAGCACCCCCGGCGCCGGCTCCAGCTGCTCCAGAAGCGCGAGCACGGTCGGCCGGACCTCGTGGCTGGGCGGACGAGCGACGTAGCCGCACTCGCCCGAGGTCACATTGGACAGCCGCTTGAGGTGCACCCGCTCCTCAGGGGTCAGCCGCAGCGCGTCGGCGAGCGCCCCGAGGACCTGGCCTGACGGGTTGTGGTCGCGGCCCTGCTCCAGCCGCACCAGGTACTCGACGCTGATCCCAGCCAGCATGGCCAGCTCGGCACGCCGGAGCCCGGGCGCCCGGCGGCGCAGGCCGGGCGGAAGACCGACGTCGGCCGGCTGGGTCTGGTCGCGGCGGGCACGGATGTATCCGCCCAAGGTGCTTTCACTCACCCTTCGAGGGTAGGCACCGGCTGGTCACCGAGGGTGGCCCTGTCACGGCCAGTCTCAGCGCGGTCTCCCTCGCGCGGCCGGTCGCGCCCACGCTGGCCGACATGAACACAGAGAACACGACATCCAAGCCGCGACTCGCTCTCATCGTCGGCAGCGTCCGCGAAGGCCGGTTCGGGCCGGTCGTCGCCCGCTGGGCGGCCGAGCAGGTCGAGGGGCACGGCGCCTTCGAGCTCGACGTCATCGACCTGGCCGACTTCGAGCTGCCGGTGGCGCTGCCGCCGGAGTCGCCGCTGGCCGCCGGCGACAGCTACCCGCGACCGGCCGCGATGGCCGGGCTGACCGACCGGCTCGCGGCCGCCGACGCGTTCCTGCTCGTGACCCCGGAGTACAACCACAGCTACCCGGCCTCGCTCAAGGCGGCCATCGACTGGCACTTCACCCAGTGGGCGGCCAAGCCGGTGGCGTTCGTGTCGTACGGCGGCGCGGCCGGCGGCCGGCACGCGGTGCTGCACCTGGAGAACGTCTTCACCGAGCTGCACGCGGTCACCATCCGCAACGGCCTCAGCTTCCCGGCGTACTGGAAGGCGTTCGGCGAGGACGGCCGGCCCCTCGACTCCGACGCCGAGGTCTACGCCAAGGCGATGCTCGAGCAGCTCTCCTGGTGGGCCGACGCCACCCGCACCGCCCGCGCCGCCGCCCCGTACCCAGCCTGACGCTGACCGGGCACTTTTGGTCTCACCACAACGCCGACCGGGCACTCTTGGCAGGCAGCCGCACGTTGGTGCGGCGTACCTCTCGCCAAAAGTGCCCGGTCGGCCGTTTCTACCGGACCAAAAGCGCCCGGTCGGCGTGCTTACTCTTCGCCGCGGATGAAGGCCTCGACGCGGGCGCGGCCCTCGTCGTCCGGCAGCTGCACCGGCGGGGACTTCATCAGGTACGACGACGCCGAGAGGATCGGGCCGCCGATGCCGCGGTCCTTGGCGATCTTCGCGGCCCGGATCGCGTCGATGATGATGCCGGCGGAGTTGGGGGAGTCCCAGACCTCGAGCTTGTACTCCAGGTTCAGCGGAGCGTCACCGAACGCGCGGCCCTCGAGCCGGACGTAGGCCCACTTCCGGTCGTCGAGCCACTGGACGTAGTCGGACGGGCCGATGTGAACGTTGCGGTCGTCGGCGGTCTTGCCCGCCAGCGGACCGGTGAGGTTCGAGGTGACGGCCTGCGTCTTGGAGATCTTCTTCGACTCCAGGCGCTCGCGCTCGAGCATGTTCTTGAAGTCCATGTTGCCGCCGACGTTGAGCTGGTAGGTGCGGTCCAGCACCACGCCGCGGTCCTCGAACAGCTTGGCCATCACCCGGTGGGTGATGGTGGCGCCGACCTGCGACTTGATGTCGTCGCCGATGATCGGGACGCCGGCGTCCTCGAACTTCTTGGCCCACTCGGGGTCGGACGCGATGAAGACCGGGAGCGCGTTGACGAAGGCCACGCCGGCGTCGATCGCGCACTGGGCGTAGAACTTGTCGGCCTCCTCGGACCCCACGGGGAGGTAGGACACCAGCACCTCGGCCTGGGTGTCCTTCAGCGTCTGGACGACGTCGACCGGCTCGGTGTCGGACTCGTCGATGGTGAGCCGGTAGTACTTGCCAAGACCGTCGAGGGTCGGACCGCGCTGCACGATCACGCCGGTCGGCGGGACGTCGGTGATCTTGATCGTGTTGTTCTCCGAGGCCTGGGTCGCCTCGGCGAGGTCGAAGCCGACCTTCTTCGCGTCCACATCGAACGCGGCGACGAACTCCACGTCGGACACGTGGTACTCACCGAAGGTGACGTGCATCAGACCGGGGACGGTGCCACTCGGGTCGGAATTCTTGTAGTACTCGACGCCCTGGATGAGGGAGGTGGCGCAGTTGCCCACTCCCACAATTGCTACTCGTACCGAACCCATCGGGCTCTCCTATCCTCAATCGTTCTTTAGCGGGGCCGACTGGTTGGGGCCCCTTTCAGATGTTTCAGTCCCGGAGGTCTCGGGCTTGACCGGCTGCGGCCCTGCGCGCTCGGCGTTGATCAGGTCCGACAGCCAGCGCACTTCGCGCTCCACCGACTCGACGCCATGTCGCTGTAGCTCGATGGCGTACTGGTCTACTTCCTTCTGGGTGCGCGCAAGCTGGCCTTGCACGCGTTCGAGCCGCTCCTGCAGGCGAGTACGACGCCCCTCCAGCACCCGCAGCCGGATCTCCATGTCAGTGCGACTGAAGAAGGCGAAGCGGATGTCGAAGTTGTCGTCCTCCCACGCGGTCGGCCCCACCTCGGCCATCAACCGGGCGAACTCGCGCTCGCCGGTCTTGGTCAGCTGGTAGACGATCCGCTGCCGGCGGCTCACAGCGCCCCCCGGGGACGGCGGGGGCGCGCTCTCCACGATCAGACCCGCGCGCAGCATCTTCTTCAGCGCGGGGTAAAGCGACCCATAGGAGAGCACTCGGCCCCAGCCCAGCATCAGGTTGAGGCGCTTGCGCAGCTCGTAGCCGTGCATGGGTGACTCGTGCAGCAGCCCGAGGACTGCGAGCTCGATGGTCTCACCACGACGTGCCATACGACCTATCGTACCGATATATCCACGACATGTAACAGTGGGTAAACGGCAGGCTGCGGCCAGGGGTCGTACAAACGTGCGGAATCGGACGCGCGCGAGGTCAGCCCGGGCTCAGGGCAGGTCGCGCGACAGCTCTTCGCCCAGCTTCTCCAGCTCGGCTCGGCCCGCCATCATCGCGGTCAGCTCGTGCAGGCTGAGGTCGGCCTTGGCGAAGTCACCGAGGCTGCGGCCGCGCCGCAGCAGCAGGAAGCGGTCGCCGACCGGGTAGGCGTGGTGCGGGTTGTGGGTCACGAAGACGACGGCGAGGTCACGCTCGCGGGCCTTGGCGATGTACTTCAGCACCACCCCGGCCTGCTTGACGCCCAGCGCCGCCGTCGGCTCATCGAGGATCAGCGCCCGGGCGCCGAGGTAGACCGCCCGCGCGATCGCCACACACTGCCTCTCACCCCCGGACAGCGTCCCGATCGGCTGGTCCACGTCGCGCAGGTCGATCCCCATCGCGGCCAGCTCGGACTTCGCCGTACGACGCATGAAGTCGCCGTCCAGCCGGCGCAGCGGGCCGAACCCCGACGTCTTCTCCGAGCCCAGGAAGAAGTTGCGCCAGACCGGCATCAGCGGAACCACAGCGAGGTCCTGGTAGACCGTGGCGATCCCGTGCGACAGCGCCTCCCGCGGGCTGCCGAGCCGCTGCTCCTGGCCGTCGACGGCCAGTGTGCCCTCGTCGTGCTCGTGGACGCCCGCGAGGATCTTGATCAGGGTCGACTTGCCGGCACCGTTGTCGCCGAGCACGCATGTCACCTGACCGGCCCGCACCGCGGTGGTCACGTCCTGGAGAGCGACCACGCCGCCGTACCGCTTGCCGATGCCCTGCACCTCGATGACCGGCGTGCTGTCCGGCTTCATCGCGCCACCTCCGCCCGCCGGCGTACCCAGTTGTTGAGCAGCACCGCCGCCAGCAGCATCGCGCCCAGGAAGGTCTGCAGCCAGTTGTTGTCCCACTGGGCGTAGACGATGCCCTGGTTGGCCATCCCGTAGATCAGCGCGCCGAGCGCGGCTCCGATCGCCGAGCCGTAGCCGCCGGTGAGCAGGCAGCCGCCGACGACGGCGCAGATGATGAAGATGAACTCCTGGCCGACGCCGCGCTCGCTGGTCGCCGAGCTCGACTCGAACAGCAGGATCATCCCGACCAGCCAGCCGGCCCCGGCGGTCGTCATGAACAGCCCGACCTTGGTCCGGAAGACGGGTACGCCGACCTGGCGGGCGCTCTGCTCCGCGCCCCCGACCGCGAAGATCCAGTTCCCGGGCCGGGTCCGAAGCAGCACCCAGGTCGCGAGCGCGGTGAACCCGATCCACCACAGCACCGACGCGCCGAACTCGTAGCCCAGCAGCGTGAACGAGCCGCCGAACACCGGCTGGATGCTGTCGTAGTAGGGCACGTCGCGCATGCCCTGCACCGAGACGCCGCCGATGATCGCCTTCACCAGGGCGAGGTTGAGTCCCTGTAGGACGAAGTAGGTCCCGAGCGTCACGATGAAGCTGGGCAGACCGGTACGGACCACGACGATGCCGTTGGCCGCCCCGATCGCCAGCGCGGCCGCCAGCGAGACAGCCGCCGCGACCCAGATGTTCAGCCCGTAGTGGGTCGTCGTCACCGCCACGATCAATCCGGTCGTGCCGGTCATCACGCCGGTCGACAGGTCGAACTCGCCGCCGACCATCAGCAGCGCGACCGCGACCGCCATGATGCCCAGCCGCGAGGAGCTGTTGAGCCAGGTGCTCACTCCGAGCTCGCTGACGAACTGGTCGGTGTAGACGGTGAAGAACGCGAAGACCGCGAGCGCCGCCACGGCGGCGCCGATCTCCGGGCGCCGCAGGATCGCAGTGACCATTCGATGCGCCCCGCTAGCGGGTCTTGTTGTCGGCGTACTCCGCCACCTCGGCGGCGTTCTCCTTGGTCACGAACGCCGGACCGGAGTACACCGGCTGGCCGCCGCCGACGTCGTTGCCGTTGATGCCCTTGAGGTACAGGAACTGCACGCCGAGGTAGCCCTGGATGTAGGGCTGCTGGTCGATCGCGAACTCGACCGAGCCGTCCTCGACCGCGGCGAGCAGGTCGCTCGACAGGTCGAAGGTGCCCACCGTGACCTCCCGCCCGGCGTCCTGCACGGCCTGGACGGCGCCGAGCGCGACGTCGGCGTTCAGCGCGAGTACGGCGTCCGCCGACTCGTCGGACTGCAGCTCCGCCAGCACCGTCTCCGCCACCGTGCCGCGGTCGGTGCCGTCGACCTGAAGGGTCTCCACCTCGCTGCCGAAGCCTTCGGTGGCCCCGTCGCACCGCTGCTGCAGCCCGATGTTCGCGGCCTCGTGCACGACGCAGATCACCTTGCCGGCGCCGAGCTCCTTGAACCGCTCGCCCGCGGCCTCGCCGGCGATCGTCTCGCTCTGCCCGACGTGGGTGAGCGCGCCGTACTCGGCCGACTGGTCGAGGCCGGAGTTGATCGTGACCACCGGGATGCCGGCGGCGACCGCGGCGGTCACCGCCTCCCGGAGCCCGTCCGGGTCGGCCATCGACACCACGATGCCGTCAACCTCCTGCGAGACGGCGGTGTCGATCAGCTCCGCCTGCCGGACGACGTCGTCGCTGGAGTTGTACTCGACCGCCACGCCGAGGTCGTCACCCGCCCGCTCCGCGCCGTTCTGTACGACGGTCCAGAACGCGTCGTCGGGCGCGCCGTGGGTGACCACCGCGATGGTCAGGTCGGCGTCCTCCCCGGAGTCCCCGTCGTCGTCCTGCCCGGTGCCGCTGCAGGCGGTGAGCACCAAGATCGTGGCGGCCAGTGCGCTCGCCCTCTGGAACTTCTTCATCGCGCCGAGTCCCCTCATCCGAAGTTGGTGACCCATCATGCCGATGCTGACTGCAGGCCGGAAGGGACTGCACCAGAGGGCCGCCCGGCTTGCCTGTGCCGTTCGGCACCCTCTGGACGCTTACGAGCGCGGTTGACCCTGACCGGAAGGCCCCATAGCGTGCCTCCCGGCGGCGGCTCGACATGGTCGCCCATGACTACATCGATACGGGGGACGTCACCATGCTGCGGACACGCTCTTTGATGCGCCGACGGCTCTACTGATCGCCAAAAAATCAACCCCTACATGCGGAACTTTCGATCCGCGATCATCAAGCTGAGGTCAAAGCTGAACGACAAATCGCGGAACACGACCCATTGGCGTTAAAAACTTCTGCCTATAGGTTTCGCCACGAAAACAAGGAGTGAGATGACTGGACCACAGATTAAATCCGCCGCGAAATTGTTGGCGGCATCGTGCCTAGTAGTGGCCGGTGCCATGTGCGCGACACTTGCTCCCGTCGCTGCCGCGGAGACAAGCAGCGGCGTGTCCTTCACGGAGGCTAAATCTCGTGCAGGCTGTGTCGGCATGGGATGCAACGGCAAAGATCCGAACCAGCAGAGCTGCGGTAGTGTGTCAACACTAGCTACCCAACTGCAGCCCGACTCGGATTGGCGAGCGGAGCTTCGCTACTCGGCTGAATGTCGCGCGTATTGGGTTCGACACCGAAAAGTAGAGAACGTCGATACTTGCAATTTTGGTGCGCCGCGAATCGTCGAGCTGCAGAATGGCGTAAGAAAGGCCGACGGCAGCGTCGTTCCGCAAAGCAATGTTCGCGAGAATCAGCCTGTCGACTATGACGCCGGTTGGTGCGCCCAGTCCTACTGGACGACCATGCTCAACGGCGAGGGGCGCGTGGCGAGGATTCGCGCCGGCTACACGGCGCCCGAAGGTACCTACTGGAAGCACTGGTCTGACTGGAAGAGTTGACGGCTTCGGAGTGGGTGCGATCAGAGTCGGCGTTTCGCCAGCACCAGATCGCACTCACTCCTCGCCGAAGGGACGGCACTGCTGGCTGCCTCGACTCGGCATCTCTGGTCCGAGTGCGTACCCTTGGGGATCGCGCGTGGTCTGCGTGCCGGCGCGCGTCCCCCCGAACGCTGCAGTGGAGAGAATCCGAGTGAGTGGAACGCACAGAGCCCTGGCGTCTGGCGACGACACCGGCGACGCCGAGGACGACGGCAAGAAGAAGCGTGGCTGGCCGTTCCGGATCTTCAAGTGGAGCCTGATCACAGGCCTGGTCTTCGCCCTCCTGGGCGTGGCCGGCTTCGTGTTCGTCTACACCAAGACCACGGTCCCGGACCCCAACGCCGACTTCGAGACCCAGACCACCCACATCTACTACGCCGGTGGCAAGAACGAGCTGGGCAGCTTCTACACCCACAACCGGGAGAGCATTTCGTACGGCGAGATGCCGGACTCCATCAAGGACGCGGTCGTCGCGGCCGAGAACCAGAGCTTCTGGAAGGACCAGGGCATCGACCCGCGCGGCATCCTGCGCGCGGCGTTCAGCAACGCGCAGGGCAACGACCAGCAGGGTGCGTCGACGATCACCCAGCAGTACGTCAAGATCCTCTACCTGACCCAGGAGCGCAGCTACAAGCGCAAGATCAAGGAGGCGTTCCTGTCGCTGAAGATCCACCGCCAGCAGACCAAGGAACGCATCCTCGAGGGCTACCTCAACACCATCTACTTTGGCCGCGGCGCGTACGGCGTCGAGGCAGCCGCCAAGGCGTACTTCAAGAAGAAGGCCAAGGAGCTGACCGTCAAGGAGAGCGCGGTCCTGGCCAGCGTGATCAACAACCCGACGCTCTTCGACCCGGACAACCGCGACGACAAGAAGAAGCCGAACCCGTACCTGATGGAGCGCTATCAGTACGTGCTCCGTGGCATGGCCGAGGCGGGCGACATCACCGTCGAGGAGAAGGACAAGGCCTCCCAGCGGCTGCCGGAGATCAAGAGCGAGGCCCGCGACAACCGACTCAGGGGCCAGCGCGGGCACGCCCTGACCATGGTGCAGAACGAGCTGGAGCGGCTGATCGACGCCGGCGAGCTCAAGGCCAGCAAACAGGACATCGAAGGCGGCGGCCTCCGGGTGACCACGACCTTCACCAAGCGGGCGATGGACGCCGCCGCGACTGCCGTCAAGGAGGAACGGCCGGAGGGTAGGGAGTTCGACCGCCAACTGCACGTTGCGGTGGCCTCGGTCGAGCCCGGCACCGGCGCGGTCCGCGGCTTCTACGGCGGCCAGGACTTCCTCAAGTCCGAGTTCAACTGGGCGGTCGAGGGCGGCATGGCCGGCTCGACGATGAAGGCGTACACGATGGCGGCCGCGATGAAGGACGGCTTCGAGCTGAAGGACAGCTTCGACGGGGACTCGCCGTACGAGCTCGAGGGCACCGACATCGCCTTCGACAACCAGGGTTTCAAGGACTACGGCCGGGTCGACATGATCAAGGCCGCCGAGGACTCCATCAACACCGCGTACATCGACATGATCATGAGCATGGAGGGCGACGGGGCGGCCAAGGTCCTCAGGGCCGCCACCGACATGGGCATCCCGCCGGACGAGGCACCTGAGCGGCACATGGGCTATCCCAACCGGAGCAACGGCCTCGCGCCAGAGGTCGGCATCACGCTCGGCAGCGCGACCGTCAGCCCGATCAACATGGCCAACGGCTACGCGACGATCGCCAACCGTGGCAAGTGGGCCGAGCCGTACATCATCGAGAAGGTCGTCGACCGCAACGGCGAGGAGCTGTACTCCCACAGCGTCCAGGGCAAGCGGGTCCTCGATGAGGGCATCGCCGACGATGTGTCCTATGCGCTGCAGCAGGTGGTCACCGCGGGCAGCGGCAGTGAGGCGCTGAACCTCGGCCGGCCGGCCGCCGGCAAGACCGGAACCGCAACCGGCAAGAGCTCCAAGACCGGCGAGGAGTGGGTGTCGTCCTCCTGGTTCGTCGGCTACACCCCGCAGCTGTCGACGGCGGTGATGTATGTCCGGGGCAAGGGCAGTGGACCGCTCGACAACTGGCTGCCGGAGTACTTCGGCGGCTCCTACCCGGCCCGCACCTGGACCAACGTGATGAGCAGGATCCTGGAGGGCGAGGAGGAGATTCCCTTCCCGGAGCCGGCGTACGTCGAGGGAGACGCGCCTTCGGAGGGCCACGATCCGTACACGCCGCCGCCGCCGGAGCCGACCAAGACCAAGGAGCCGACCAAGGAGCCGCCGTCGAGCCCGCCGTCGAGCCCGCCGTCGAGCGATCCGACGGAGCCGACGGAGCCGACCTTCCCGACGTTCCCGACCGGCCCGCCGACCTCCGAGGACCCGTCGCCGACCGAACCGACCACGTCGGAACCCGACTGCCCGTTCCCGCCCTGCGGGCGCGAGCCGGACGGCAGGCGCGATGGCGGCGGTCAGCCGCTGGACCAGCCACGGCTGCAGCTCGCCCGCGAGCCGTACGCCGGCAGTCTTGACTGACCACGACCACCCTCGGGTGCACCCGTCCGTCGACGACCCGGTCGTCAGCGCTGCCAGTGAGAGCGTGGGCGGTCCGGTCGGCGAGCACGCCGGCCGGCACCCGTGGTGGACGCCGGTGCGGGTCGTGCTCGCGCTGATGGCGATCTGCTTCGCGCTCGGCATGCTGCAGAAGCAGCCCTGCTACCAGGACAGCTGGCAGGACGGCGAGAAGCGCTACTCCGCGATGTGCTACTCCGACCTGCCCTACCTCTACACCGGGCGCGGCTTCGCCGAGCTCTACTGGCCGTACTCCGACGACCCGCAGGTGCGCCGCCGCTACGAGACGATGGAGTACCCCGTCGGCATCGCCTACTTCGCGTGGGGCGCCGCCTGGATGACGCACTGGGTGGCCGGGGCGCCGGACGTCGGCGAGCGGGCCGCGATGCCGCGCGACAGCCTGTTCGGCCGGCCCGAGGTCGCCAAGGAGGTGCGGCTGTACGTCGCGGTATCGGCGGTCCTGATGGGACTGTGCGCGCTGCTGGCGGCGTGGTTCCTGACCGGCGTCAACCCGCGACGTCCCTGGGACGCCGCCGCCTTCGCGCTCTCACCCGCGCTCGTGGTGAGCGGCCTGGTCAACTGGGACCTGATCGCGGTCGCACTGGTCGCCGGCGCGCTGTGGGCGTGGGCCCGCGACAAACCGGTGCTCACCGGCGTGATGATCGGCCTCGGCACCGCCACCAAGCTCTATCCGCTGTTCCTGCTCGGCGGGGTGCTGATCATCTGCATCCGCCGCAAGGACGCCGCCGCCTTCGCCAAGGTGCTGGCCGCCGCCGCGCTCTCTTGGCTGCTGGCCAACGCGCCGGCGTACCTCAGCAGCAAGGAGCAGTGGAAGGTCTTCTGGCACTTCAACTCCGAGCGCGGCGCCGACCTCGGCTCGATCTGGCTGGTGGCCCAGCAGTGGACCGAGAAGACGATCGAGCACGACACGATCAACAAGGCCTCGTGGGCGTTCTTCATCGGCTGGTGTGTGGTCGGCCTGGCGGTCTGCCTGGCGGCGCCGAAGACCCCGCGGCTGGCGCAGATCGGGTTCCTGGTGGTCGCCGGCTTCCTGCTGGTCAACAAGGTCTACTCGCCCCAGTACGTCCTCTGGCTGCTGCCGCTCGCCGTCCTCGCCCGGCCGCGCTGGCGCGACCTGCTGATCTGGCAGGCCGGCGAGCTCTTCTACTTCGCCTGTGTCTGGTGGTACCTCGGCGGCTGGCTCGCACCATCGTCCGGCACCGAGTCCGGCTTCTACTGGATCGCCGTGCTGGTCCGGATCGTCTGCGAGCTCTGGCTGGTCGGCGTCGTGGTCCGCGACATCCTCCGCCCGTCGTACGACGTGGTGGACCGAGAAAATCTTCCCACCGCCTCACCCTTACCTGTAGCCTCAACGTAAGGATCTAGGAGAGAACGAAAGGCGGATGGGCGATGGTGGTCGCGACACTCACAAGCAAGGGCCAGATCACCCTTCCCAAGGAGGTGCGTGACGACCTCGGCGTCGAGGCCGGCTCCAAGATCGCGTTCATTCGTACCTCACGGGACACCTACGCGATTCGGGTCACCGGCAAGCCCCTGATGAGGCTCAGCGGCAGCCTGAAGTACGACGGCCCACCAATCGACGCCGACGAGTACGAGCGGCGGTTCGCGAAGGCGCTGGCGGAGAAGTTCGCGCCGTGATCGGCCTGGACACCAACGTCATCCTCCGCTGGCTGCTGGCCGACGACCCGGCGCAGAAGCAGGCAGCCGATGAGCTGCTTGGCAGCCTGTCCGATGGCGTACCAGGCTTCGTCACCGAGGTGACGATGGCCGAGCTCGAGTGGGCACTGCGCAAGGTTTACGGCCTACCGAAGGAGCGCGTCCTCGACACCCTTGAGGAGCTCCTCGCCTCCGAGTTCCTGGAGTTCGACGACGGCGAGTCGGTGTGGCAGGCGGTGATCCAGGCTCGGGACGGCGCGGATTTCGCCGACGCCCTCATCGCCGAGACTGCCCGGCTCTACGGCTGCGACGAAGTAGTGACCTTCGACAAGGGCGCGTCCCGGAAGCTCGGGATGCGGCTACTCAGCTGATGACGGTGCGGTCGAACGTGGTGGCGGTGTAGCGGACCCGGACGTCCACGGACTCGCCGATCTGTGGCACCTGCGCGCCGCTCGGGAGGAACAGCATCGAGGCCTGCATGTGCGGCGGCTCGGCGAAGAGCCGCTGCTTGCCGCCGATGCTGTACGGCGACCGCACGAACCCGGCAGCGTCCAGGCCGCCCTTGGCGATGCTGGCCGCGCGCGAGCGCAGCGACTGGTCGCCGGTGGGCGCCTCCAGGCCGATGCCGTGTGCGCTGCCGCCGCTGACCACCAGGATGGTGCCGTTGCGGGGCGCGGTCCGGCCCCGGTAGCCGTAGACGTCGCCGCGGACGACCTGGTGCGCGTCGAGGACGGTCGCGGTCACCTTCAGCGCACCCCGGTCGCCCAGCCACAGCCCGGTGCCGATCCGGGGCCGCACCGTGAAGTCGCCGTACGACGACCGCATGGTGTCCAGCTCCTTCGCGGTGAGGTGGCTGACCCAGACGGTCCGGGTGTCCAGCCCGGCCGCGACCACGTCGGTCATCAGCCGCTCCACCTCGGTGAGATGCTCGCCCTGGGCGAGCGGCAGGTGGAACGCGACGCCCTCCAGCCTGGCTCGCGGGTGCGTGGCGAGGACGGTTGCGGCCGCGCGCAGCTCGCGGGCGGTGAAGCCGTGCCGGAGCATCGTGGTCATCCGCTCCAGGACCAGGCGGGCGGACGGGTCGGCCGTCAGCAGGCCGGTGAGGTCCTCCAGCCGGCTGACGGTGTGGATCACCCTGTCGCTCGGCTCGACCTCTGCGACGGTGCTGAATGGCCGCCACGGGGTCAGCACCAGCAGCGAGCCGTCGTACCGGCTGGACACCTGGTCGAGCTCGTCGTACGTCCCGACCGCGAGCGTGTCGGCGCCCAGCCACTGGGACTTGCGGGCCAGCCGGCCGTTGCCGAAGCCGTAGCCGTTGCCCTTCGCGACCGGGACCAGCCCCGGCGTGGACTCGGCGATCGACCGCAGGTGCTTCCGCCAGCGGTCGCCGTCGACGGTCAGGGTCAAGGACATCAGCTAGCGCCTCTTCATGTAGACGTCGAACGCCTTGTACAGCGCCCGGTTGATCGGCAGGTCCCACTCGCCGGCGTACTCGACGGCCTCGCCACCGGTGCCGACCTTGAACTGGATCAGCCCGATGTGGCTGTCGTCGGAGGCGAGGGTGTCGGTGATGCCGCGGAGGTCGTAGGTGGTCGCGCCGGCGGCGAGCGAGTCCTGCATCATCCGCCACTGGATCGCGTTGGAGCCGCGGACCTCGCGCTTCTCGGTCGAGGACGCGCCGTAGGAGTACCAGGCGTGGCCGCCGACCCGGACCCAGATCGTCGACGCCACCAGGTCACCGTCGTGGTGGGCCAGGTAGAGCCGGATCCGGTCGGGCTCCTCGGTGAGCAGCGCCTCGAACATGGTGCGGAAGTAGCCGAGGGGCCGCGGCGTGAAGTGGTCCCGCTCCGCGGTGTGCTTGTAGAGGTCGTGGAACGCCGGCAGGTCGTCAACGGTTCCGACAGTGACCTCGACGCCCTCCTTGGCCGACTTCTTGATGTTGCGCCGCCAGAGCTGGTTCATCCCCTTGAGGACCTCGTCCTCGGTCTTGAGGGTGCCGTCGGGGAGGGCCAGCGGGATCTGGAAGTTGTACTGAGGCTGTCCTGCGGCGAACCCGCCCTCGACCGCCTGCGGGATCCAGCCGAGCTCGCGCAGCTGGGAGACGACCTTGGCGCCGGTCCGCCCGCGCTCGGCGGGCGGGATCTGGCCGAGCAGCTTGACCCCGTCGTCGGCGATGCCCTCCTTGATCTGGGCCGCGGTCCACCGAGCGGTGACCACCGGCGGACCCATCCGGACGGCGAAAGCGCCCTGCTTCTTCACGTGGTCGGCCAGAGGTGTCAGCCAGGCGCCGAGGTCGTCGGTGTCCCAGTCGATGACCGGGCCCTCCGGGAGATAGGCGAGGTAGCGCTTCACCTTGGGCAGCTGCCGGTAGAGCACCAGCGCCGCGCCGACCAGCCGGCTGCCGTCGTACCAGCCGAGCGACTCGCGCCGCCACTCCGACTTCACCTTGCCCCACGCCGGTGTCTGGAGAAAGCTCGCCGACGGCCGGCTGCGGATGAAGTCGAGATGCTCGGCCTCGGAGATCGGGCGCACGGTCACGGTCTGGGGCACGGCCCCGAGGCTACCGCCGGGCCCAGGAGTCTCCAGAAATGAGGGCACGGAGGGGATGTCGAGAAGCCCCCCGCGCTCCTCGCAATCCCCTCCGTGGGAGGGAGTTACCTCATCTTCGGTTGTGCCCCTCAGGAGTGGCCCTCGTCAGGTCTGATACCCACGAGGACGAAAAAGTTCGCGCCTTTCTGCGCGGTGGCGTTCGATCTGCCTGCCGACTATCGTCTCCGCCCGATGAGCATCCTCGAGACCATCGCACCGAAGCGGATGGGCAGCGGCTTCCGATGGCTGCTCGGGTCCACCTGGGTCAGCAACGCCGGCGACGGACTTGCCCTCGCGGCCGGACCGCTGCTGGTGGCCTCCGAGACCCGGTCGCCGATGCTGGTCGCTCTGGCGGCACTGCTCCAGCAGCTGCCGTGGCTGCTCTTCGGGCTGTACGCCGGCGTTCTCGCCGACCGCCTCAACCGGCGGGCGCTGGTGATCGCGATGGACCTGGCCCGGGTCGGCCTGGTCGGGCTCCTCTGCCTGTCGATCGCGACTGGCTGGGTGAGCATCGGCGTCGTACTGGTGGCGCTGTTCCTGATCGGCACCGCCGAGGTCTTCGCGGACTCCGCGACCGGGCCGCTGATGCCGATGCTGGTCGGGAAGGCCGACCTGGGCATCGGTACGGCGCGGATGGAGGCCGGCTACCTCACCATGAACCAGATGATCGGGCCGCCGATCGGCGCCGCCCTCTTTGCGGCCGGGATGGCCTGGCCGTTCGCGCTGCAGGTGGTGTGCGGCCTGGCCGCGGTCGTGCTGATCTCACGGATCCGGCTGCCCGCGGCCAAGGGCGAGCGGAAGCCGATCCACGTCCGGCGCGACATCGCCGACGGTCTGCGGTGGACCTGGGGCAACGGCCCGGTCCGGACGCTCACGCTGGCGCTGCTGACGTTCAACGTGATGCTCGGTCTCGGGATGTCGATCCTCGTCCTCTACGCCACCGAGCGGCTCGGCCTGGGACCGGTCGGCTTCGGCCTGATGATGACGTCGATGGCGGTCGGCGGCATCCTTGGCACCACCGGCTACGGGATCTTCGAGCGTCGGCTCGGCGTGCTGCGGATCCTCCGGTGGGGCCTGGTCCTGGAGACTATGTGCCACCTCGGCTTCGCGCTGACGACATGGGAGTGGGTCGCATTCTCGCTGATGTTCGTGATGGGGGTGCACTCCTTCGTCTGGAGTACGACGTCGAAGTCGGTCCGGATGCGCGCGGTACCCACCGAGTTCCAGGGCCGGGTCGGCAGCCTCTACGTCGTCAGCGCGCTGGGCACGATGGCGCTGGGACAGCTCGCCGGCGGCGTGATCGCGTCGCACTGAGGCCTGGCCGCGCCGTTCTGGGTCGCCTTCGTCGGGTGCGCGATCGGCCTCTCCTTCCTCTGGCGGCAGTTCCCGCTTGTCGCCCGCGCCGACGCCGAGACGCTCGCCTCAGCAGGCTGAGAGCCGCTTGGTGCAAAAACAAATGTTTAGACAAGTATCAGAATGAACTTGCGCCGCTCCTTCCGCGTGTGACGACAATGCGGACGATGGCTTTGAGCGATCAGACGCGGGGGAACGAGCGGGGCACAGCCGATTCGGTGTGGTCCGACGCTGCACACTGCTTCGACGCCTGGTGCGCCGGAGACTCCGGTGCCCTCGACGACCTGGTCGCGGTCATGACTCCGGTGCTGTGGCACGTCGTGCGCTCCTACCGCCTCGCGGAGGATGCGGCCGAGGACGTCATCCAGACGACCTGGCTCGCGCTGGTACGACGCCGTGACGCGATCGCGGACTCAGGAGCCATCGGTGGCTGGCTGACCACGACCGCACGCCGGGAAGCGTGGCGGGTCGGGAAGGCCGGCACGAAGGCGATGCCCGTCGAGGACGACGAGCTCGCCGTACGCCTCCCACAGCAGCGGTCGGCCGAGATGAGCGCCGTGGAGATCGACGAGAGGACCCGGCTCTGGGAAGCCGTCGACTCGCTCCCCGAGCGCTGCCAGCGGCTGTTGCGCATTGTCGCCTTCGAGAACCGACCCGACTACGCCAAGCTCGCCGTCGACCTGGACATGCCGGTCGGCAGCATCGGGCCCACGCGAGGACGGTGTTTGGCAAAACTTCGGGTGGCGTTGATGCAGACGGGAGCAGTGGGATGAGCGAGATGACTCGGGACTACCTGCTGGGGGTGGTCCGCGACGTCTGGTCCGAGCGCGATCCGGTGCCGGACGGGCTGGTCGCGCGGATGCAGGCGGTGCTCGCCACCGAGGACACCGACCTCGACTACGAGCTGATGATGCTCGTCGAGCGCTCCCAGGAGCTGGCCGGTGCCCGCGGCAGTACGGCGTACACGCTGCAGTTTCGCCACCAGGACATGTCGCTGCTGGTCCGGGCGGCCACCGCGGAGGACGAGACCGGGAGCTCGCGGCTCGACGGCTGGCTCGCTCCAGCCGTCTCGATGCGGGTCAGGGCGACGCGGATCGAGCCCGCCACGCTGAAGTCCAACGGCACGCCTCCGGCCGCGGCCGAGGAGTGGGAGGTCCAGATCGACGAGCGCGGTCGCTTCGAGTTCCACGAGCTGCCGCCGGGGCTGTTCCGGCTCTGGCTGACGCCCCAGGATGACGCTGGCCTTTCCCAGTTCGCCACCCCCGCGTTCGAGATCTGATCCATCATTCACTGAGAGCAACCCCGGGGTGACCGGGTGGAAGGACGAGTCATGTCTACCGACGAGACCGGACAGAACACCGGTGACCAGAACCAGGACCGCCCGAAGCGGCCGCCGTTGGACCGCGAGCCGGTGCTTCCCTCGCGGGCGGCGATCGCCAACGTGTCCGGGCGGATCCTCGACCCGGGCACGGCGCTCGTGGTCAAGGGCGTCAACGCCCGGCCGACGGCGTACGTCGGACCGCGGCTGACGATCTCGAAGTCCGTCGACGTCCAGGAGATGTTCGGCCGGCTGCAGGCGATCAGCGAGGAGCTCGGCTGGGACGTCGACCTGCAGGACGAGGACCCGCGCACCCGCGGCCTGAAGTTCGGGCTGCGGCAGGTCGAGATCACCGCCTCGACGGCACGGGCCACGCTGGCGCCGGACGGCTGGGTGCTGCTGCAGCAGGTCCGCGCGCGGTACGGCCTCGAGGCAGCGGTCGGGCTGGGCCTCGACCACGTGATCGTGCCGAGCACGATCGACCCGAACCCGTTCCACACGCCCAACCCGTTCCACACCCCGAACCCCTTCCACACGCCCAACCCCTTCCACACGCCGAACCCGGTGTCGGGACCGGCGTCCACCTACGGAATGCCCGGGTACGGCGGCCGTCAGCCGATCGCGTACGCCGGACCGGCGCCGGTCCGCGCCAAGACGCTGGCCGGCCGGCGACCGGTCGTCGCGATGCTGGACACCGGCTGCGGCGCGCACTCCTGGCTCGACGGCATCGTCAAGTCCAACGTCAAGCTCGACGGCTTCTCGATCGGCTACGACGACCCGACGACCGATCCCGAGACCTTCGGTGACCTGAGCGGCCCGCTCGACGGGGTCATCGACCCACTCGCGGGCCACGGCACCTTCATCGCCGGCCTGGTCCACCAGGGCTGCCCGGACGCCGACCTCGTCTCGTGGAGGATCGTGCCTTCGGACGGCCCGATCGTCGAGTCCGAGATGGTGATCGCACTCGCTCAGATCGCGGAGCTGATCCGCAGGTTCCGTGCCGGCGAGGAGGGCGGTCACGCGGTCGACGTACTCAGCCTGTCGATCGGCTACTACCACGAGACGCCGGAGGACCTGCTCTTCGACCCGACGCTCTACGCGATCCTCGAGGACATGGCCTGCAACGGGACCTTGGTCGTCTGCTCGGCCGGCAACGACGCCACCAGCCGCCCGATGTTCCCGGCGGCGTTCGCGCCGTGGTCCGACGGCAACGGGCCGGTGTCGGCGACGGCGGACTGCCTGCCCGTGCTGTCGGTGGGCGCGCTGAACCCCAACGGCGTCACCGACGCCCTGTTCAGCAACGCCGGCCCCTGGGTCCGCGCGCACGCCTCCGGTGCAGCCCTGCTGAGCACCATGCCGGCCTTCGACGGCGGCCTGCAGCCGATGGCTCGGACGACGGCGTTCGACCGCCAGCGGGAGTCGATCGACCCGGACGACTTCCGCGGTGGATTCGCGGTCTGGAGCGGCACCTCGTTCGCGGCTCCGCTCTTCGCCGGGAAGCTCGCCGACCAGCTGCTGCCGAGGATGGCGGACGGTGACGACACGACCAGCGCGATCAAGCGCAGCTGGGATGCGGTGGAGGCGCTGACCGACCTCACGCCATGATGGTCGGGTGTCGTCGGCCGAGGAACTGCATGAGCGCGGCGTAGCCGCCCTGACCGCAGGTCGGCATGCCCAGGCTCGCCAGCTCCTCAACCGTGCCCTCAAGCTCGCGGCCGACGACAACCTGATCGCGCGGATCGAGTCCAGCCTCGCCTACGTCGAGGCCGAGACCGGCGACCGGCAACGCGCGCTCGAGATCTGCGACAACGCCCTGCTGCGCGCCAACCTCACCGACGAGACGGCGGGCTTGCTGCACAGCCAGCGTGCGCTGCTGCTGATGCGCGCCGGCGAGAGCGTCGACGCGCTGGCCGCGTTCTCCCGCGCGATCCCGCTCTTGCAGGGCGTGCACGGTCACCTGGCCCGAGCACACATGAACCGCGGCAACGTCTACCTGCAGCAGAACGCGCTCGGGCAGGCGGAGGCCGACTTCCGGGCCGCCGCGCAGAACTTCAAGATGGACTCGCTCAAGGTCGAGGCCGCCATGTCCGAGCACAACCTGGGCTACGTCCAGCTGCTGCGCGGCGACCTGGTGGGCGCGCTGCGGTCGATGGACGCCGCCCGGCCGAGCCTCGCCCCGCTCAGCCGGGTCAGCGAGGCCACCTGCGACCAGGACCGGGCCGAGGTGCTGCTCGCGGCGGGTCTGGTGGCCGAAGGACGGCAGGCGCTCCGGGACGCGGCTCGGGCCTACGGCAGCCGCGGGCTGCACCAGCACCGCGGCGAGGCCGAGCTGACCCTGGCCCGCACCCTGCTGCACACCGACACCAAGGCGGCCCTGGCCGCGGCGCGAGGGGCGCGGAAGCGGTTCGTGCGGACCGGGACCGACGCCTGGCGGGTGCGGGCGGACGGAGTGGCGCTGGCGGCGGAGGTGGAGCTCGGGCGGAAGGGGCCCTCGCTGCTCACCCGCGGCGAGACGCTGATCGAGGAGCTCACCGAGCAGGGCCTCTACTGGGGCGCGACCTCGGTCCGGCTGCACACGGCGCGGGTGATGGTACGCCGCAGCGATTACGAAGGTGCCCGGCAACGGCTGGCCAAGGTCCGGGTCGACGAGAGCGCGCCGCTCGCCGTACGCCTGCTGGCGCGGGACGTGCGCGCAGACCTGGCGAGCCGCCTCGGCCGCAAGCAGGCCGCACTCATGCACTTGCGGAACGGGCTGGCCGACCTGCACTCCTGGCAGAGCTCGTTCGGCAGCCTGGACCTCCAGACCATGGTCGCGGGCCACGGCACCCGGCTGGCGACGCGCGGGCTCGGGCTGGCGGTGGAGTCGCGGTCGCCGGAGATCCTGCTCGAGTGGTCGGAGCGGGCCCGGATGCTGGCCAGCCGGGTGCAGCCGGTTCGGACCCCCGCCGACGACGAGATCGCGGCCGGGCTGGCCGAGCTGCGCCGGCTCGCGACGCCCGCGGACGGCCCGCGGATCCCGGCTCCGCGCCGTGACGCCGAGCTGCGGCAGCAGGTCCGCGAGCGCGCCTGGCAGCACCGCGGCTCGGGCGAGGTCGCCGAGCCCTGCTCGCTGGAGCAGGTGCAGAACGCGCTCGCGCGCGACACCGCGCTAGTCACCTACATCGTCGGCAACGGCTCGGTGGTCGCGCTCGTGGTCACCGACACCGACACGACCGTCCGCGACCTCGGCCCGCGGACCGGCTTCGAGCGGCTGCTCGGCGGCGTGCTGCCCGACCTCGACGTCGCGGCGTCCATGCTGCCGGCCGGGCTGGCCCGGACCGTCCGTGGCGAGCTGGCCGCCCGTCTCGACGACCTCAGCCGGCTGCTCGTCGCGCCGCTGCTGGGTGCCCTCGGCGACCGGCGAGTGGTGATCACCCCGTCCGGGATGCTGTCCGGTACGCCGTGGACGCTGCTGCCCGGCTTCAACGGCCGGCCGCTGACGGTCGCCCAGACCGCGACCTCCTGGCTGGCCCGGCGGCGCACCCCGCTCCGGTCGCGGACCGCCGGCTTCGTCGCCGGCCCGCGGGTCGAGCGTGCTCGCGACGAGGTCTCCGCGGCGTCGGCGATCTGGCCATCGGCGGAGGTGCTCTCCGGGAAGGGCGCGACGGCGGCCGCCGTGTCCGAGCTGGCCCAGCGGGTCGACGTACTCCACATCGCCGCGCACGGCCGGCACTCCTCGGAGAACCCGATGTTCAGCGGTCTGGAGCTCGTCGACGGGCCGTGGTTCGGCTACGACATCGACCAGCTGCGGTCGGTCCCAGATGTGGTGCTGCTGTCGGCGTGCGAGGTCGGCCGCTCGTCGGTGCGGTACGGCGAGGAGCTGATCGGGATGACCAGCGCCTGGCTGCACGCCGGCGCGCGCTGCGTGATCGCCTCACCGGCCGCGGTCTCCGACGAGGTTGCCCACGACGTGCTGGTCAAGATGCACGCCGGCCTCGGCGGCGGGGCCGACCCCGCGGCTGCCCTGGCCGCCGCCGTACCGCCGGCGGCCGCGGACGGCCCGCCGGCGCCCTTCGTCTGCTTCGCCTGACAGGAGTCGCCTAGAGCCGCTCGCGGAGCCAGGCGAAGTCCGCGACGTGCTCGGTGGCACCCCCGGGCGTCTCGCAGATCACCGGTGCGTCGGCCGCGCGGACCACACCGGCCAGCAGGTCGGCGTCGATCTTGCCGGCGCCGAAGTTGGCGTGCCGGTCGGCGCCGGAGTCGAACTCGTCGCGGCTGTCGTTGCAGTGGACCAGGTCGATCCGGCCGGTGATCGCGCGGACGTCATCGACCACGGTCTCCAACGCGTTGCCACCGGCGTGCGCGTGGCAGGTGTCGAGGCAGAAGCCGACGTTCTCGAAACCCTCGGCCTTGGAGATCGCGTCCCAGACCCGGGCGATCTTGTCGAGGTAGCGGGTCATCGCGTTGTCGCCGCCGGCGGTGTTCTCGATCAGGATCGGGATCTTCAGGTCGGTCGCGTCGACCGCCTTGCGCCAGTTGTCGAACCCCTTGGCCATCATCGCCTCGTCGTCGCCCGCGTCGACGTGGCCACCGTGCACGATCAGGCCCTTCGCCCCGATCGCCGCGGCCGCGTCGACGTGCTGCTGGAGCAGCTTGCGGGACGGGATCCGGATCCGGTTGTTGGTGGTCGCGACGTTCACCAGGTACGGCGCGTGCACGTACAGGTCGATCCCCGACGCCTCGGCGTCCGCGCGCAGACCGTCGGCGCCACCGGCGTACTTGAACTCGGGCCCTTTGTAGCCCTGCGGGTTGCCGAGGAAGAACTGCACGAGCGTGGTGTCGCGAGCCTTGGCCTCGGCGATCGGGTCGGTCTGGTCGACGTGGGCGCCGATGGTGATGGACATGCTCGCCAGTCTAGGAGCGCCCGCCGACACTGCTCAGTTCTGGAACCGCTCCATCACCCGAGCGAGGACGGGGAAGTCGCAGTTGCTGCCGGTCTGGATCAGCGCGACGCGGCGGCCGGCGACCCGGTCCTTCTCGGCCAGACAGCCGGCAAGGGCGAGAGAGCCTGCGGGCTCGGGCAGGTTGTGGGTGGCGCGGTAGTGCAGCGCCATCGCCTCGGCCGCCTGGTCCTCGCTCACCCGGACGACGCGGGACGCGCCGGCCCGGATGATCCGGACCGCGTCCGGGTCGGGGGTGCGCACCGCGGTGCCGTCGACGAACGTGTCCGAGGTCGGCGTCGCCACCGGCTCGCCAGCTTCGAACGAGAGTGCGTACGCCGGCGCCCGGTCGGCCACCACGCCCACGATCTCGGTGGTCAGGCCGAGCAGGTCGCGCACCGCGATGTTGGCGCAGATCCCCGAGCCCATCCCGACCGGAACATAGATCACGTCGATCGCGGGGACCGACTCGTGCAGTTCCGCGGCGTACGTCGCGACCCCCTCGACCAGCCACGGGTGGAACGGCGGCACCGGCAGCAGCTGCTTCTCGGCGGCCATCTGGCGGGAGAACTCGAGCGCGGCCTGGAAGTCCTTGCCGTGCACGATCAGGTCCGCGCCGTACGCGCGCATCGCGTCGTTCTTGTCCGGGCTGTTGCCCTCGGGCACCACGATCGTCACCGGGAGCCGGTGCGCCCGCCCGGCGTACGCCAGGGACTGGCCGTGGTTGCCGGTGGTGGCGGTGATGATCCCCGCCAGCTCCGGGTTGGTCTGGCCGAGCCGGGCCACGAAGTTGAGCCCGCCGCGAACCTTGAACGCGCCGGTCGGGTTGTGGTTCTCGTGCTTGACCCAGGTCTCGGTGCCGGTGATCCGTTCCAGCAGCGGCCAGCGCCGCGCCGGCGTGGGCCGGACGTGTCGGCCGACCAGCGCCCGCGCGGCGCTCAGCGACTGCTTGGTCAGCAGGCCGACGCCGGAGCGGGGTGGACCGTCGGCGACCGCGGTCAGGTTGCGGGGCTCGGTCGTCGTCGCCGACCGGATCTGGGCGATGGTGAGGTTGATGTCCCCGGGGTCCGCCTCACCGCTGGCCAGATGACCGGCGAACTCACGGAGCATGCCGAGCCGGACGATGCCGGCGGGGTTGCCGATCCGGACCCGGCGCGCGGCCAGGACCTCGTTGAACATCGGCCACGAAACCCCGATGACGCTGGCCATCTCGCGGGAGTCGATACCGACGTGCTGCTCCACGTCCCGGACGATGGCGTCGACGGGTGCGCCGTACAGCTCGGCCTGCTGACGGCGTCGTTCCGCTGCCTCCGACGCTCCCTCGCTCACGGCTCGTACCCTATCTGGCGGTTCCCCCTGCGAGGTTTCCCGCAGCAGCAGCTGTGGGAAGGTGGGGAAGCGGCGAGACGACAGCTCGACGGGAGATGGGAATGGCGAGGACGGGGTGGCTGCGGCCACTGACGCTGCTGCTCGCGGCGGGTCTGGTGGCGGCTTCGGCAAGTGTGGGTGCCGCCGCTGACGAGACGGCGAAGTTCGCCGGCAAACCGATCGCGGGCGGGGTGAGCATGCAGCGCGCGACCGAGGTGGAGCCCGGCGTCTACACCGTGCTCACGCCCGAGGCCGGTGAGCGGGTCTTCTTCGACATCGAGCGAACCATCCCCGGCTCGACGATCTGGTACGGCGCCTCGGTGGACTACCCGGAGGGCGTGAAGGGCAACCTGCTGCTCCAGGCGTATGCCGACGGTGACAGCACCGAGTCCTGCGACCGCGACTACTTCGTCGGCGACTTCGAGAAGCTGCGGCTGCGGACCTCGGTCTACACCACCGCCACCAATCCCGCCTGCCGGTCCGCCGAGTCGATCGTGCTCGCGCTCGGCGCGTTCGAGACCGAGTTCAAGGACGACGACGACCGCCCGGTCACCCAGCTGGTGGTGTGGGAGGAGCCGCCGGTGGAGGACGCGAACAACCTGCCGGCCGCCACCTCCGCGGTGAGCTGGCAGGAAATGCCCGAGCCGGGCACCTCGAAGAATGCGGTCGCCGGTACGTCGTACTCCGACGCGCCGCTGCTGAAGGACGACGAGCCGGTGACGATCACGGCCCAGCCCGGCGAGCCGACGCTATTCCGGGTGCCGTTGGACTGGGGCGAGCACGCCCAGGTCGTGGCGTCGTCGACCACCGCCGCCGTCGGTGACGACACCGCCACGATCGAGGCCGACTGGATCAGCCCGCTGGGGGGCGCGGCGCCGGTGAAGGCGTCCTCGGGAGGGCCGTCTCCGGACCTCGACCTGACAACCGACCTGGAGACCGAGCCGGCCGGATGGGCCTCGCCGATCGTCGCGTGGAGCAACCGGCAGCTCACCGGTGACGGCGGGTCGCCGCTCGCGCTGGCCGGTGACTACTTCCTCAGCATCAAGGTGCCCTACGCCAGCCTCCCGGACAGCGGCGTCGAGATCACCCTGCAGAAGAAGACGTTCGACGACTACACCGACACCCCGCCGACCTACACCGAGGACCCGTTGCCGCTCCCCGAGCTCACCACCGGCGCCAGCCCGGAGTCCGAGGAGGACGAGCGGCCGTGGCCGACGGTGCTGATGCTCCTCGGTGGCGCCACCGTGTTCACCGTCGCCGGCCTGGTCGGGCTCGGCGTCGGCCGGAAGGGGCGGGCATGAGGCTTCGACTCCTAGGGCGTGCGTTCGCCGGATCCGCACTCGCCGCGGCGATGGCGCTGCCGGCGTACGCCGCGCCGGCGGCGCCGGCGCCGGCTTCTGGGTCAGTGGCCGCCGACGGCCTAACCAGGGTCAACGGCGGCCCGAAGGGCAGCCAAGCCGCGGTGGTGAAGGTCGGCCGCTACCTCGACAAGACTGAGAAGCCCAACGACGGTGAGTTCCACTTCAACGTCTACAAGGTGAAGCGGACGGTCTCGAATTCCACGATCCAGATCGGCATCACGCTGCGGCCCGAGAAGTACGTGCCCGGACAGCGACTGCAGGGGCTGCTCGGCTATTCGGACCCCAAGAACAACAAGGACCTGATCATCTGCCGGCGCCTGAAGTGGGACGTCGAGAGCCGCCCGCAGGCGATGCCGCTGGCCACCCAGACGTTCTTCTCCAACAACGCCTACAAGGAGTGCGGCTCCCGCAAGGAGCTGCTGTTCGGCTTCACCGCGGGCTCGGAGTCGCGGGTGCCGGAGGGCACGCCGTACGAGTTCTCCGTGGCCGAGCTGCCGCCGGTGACCAACCTCAGCAAGCTGCCCTACCCCAGCGCTCCGGACTGGGCCGACCTGCCCCTGGACAGCGACCCGACCGTCAGCTCCAGCGGCGGGGCGAGCATGTCGGAGGCGGTGGTGCTCGGTACCACCTCGACCACGCACGTCGACCTGCCGCTCGGCCGTCCGACCTGGTTCGCGGTACCGCTCAAGGAGCGCGACCACCTGCAGGCGGTGGCCGAGACCAGCGCGGGTGAGGAGGCGGGCTTCGGCGCGGCCGTCGAGCTGCGCATCGCCGGCCCGCTCGGCGGCCTGATCAACACCGATGACGCGTCGACCGCGCCGCCGCCGTACACGCCGTCCACGAACCTGACCAAGAACCGCACCCGGGTCTCAGCGATCAGCTGGCGGGTCTCGCCGCGGAACCTGAGCGAGAACTCCGACTACTACGGCAGCAGCAAGATCGTGACCAGCGCGGGGATCGCCGGCTACTACTACCTGGTCCTCTACGTCCAGAAGCTCCCGGCCGCCAAGGTGGACAGCATCCCGGTCACGCTCTACTCGAAGAGCTTCCAGGTGGTGCCGTACGGCGACTCCCCGGCGCCCATCTACCGCGGCAAGGCGCCGGCCTTCCCGGCCCCCGTCGGCGGCAAGCCGAAGGCGTACGACCCGAGCGACGAGCCCACCGACGAGCCGACCGAGTCACCGACGGACGACGAGGTTGACGAGGCTGACGAGGAGACCGGGAGCGGCAGCGCCGCTGCCGAGGAGTCTGACCGCAACGAGGTGCTCTGGGGCCTCGGCGGCATCGGCCTCGGCGTATTCGGCGTCGGCCTGATCTCCGGGATCGTCCTCCTGGCTCAGCGCCGCCGGACGTAGCTTCGGCAACGTGGCAGTTTCACTAGGTACCTAGTGAAACTGTCCCTCCCCGCGCGAAACATCGCGTGGGATGGGACAGGAACGGACGGGCAGTCGACTCGGGCTCAGGCCAGCAGCATGACCAGCGCGGCGATGCTGAGTGCCAGCGCGACGGCAAAGCAGATCATCGAGATGGTCGTGGCCGCGCCGCTGACGGCGGCGGACCGGTCGCCGGGGTGGGTGTTGGCGTAGCGAGTGCCGGTGCCCTGCTGCTGACCCGGGCGCTGGCCGCCCTGCCACTGCGGAGGCGGACTGGACAGGTGCGACCCCGGTGCTTGTGAGTACGCCGCGGCGCCGGGACCACCTTGCGGAGCGCCGACCCCGGACGGCACCGCCGACCGGTCACCGGACTGCGGGCCGGACTGGGGTCCGGGATAGCTCTGCTGCGGGGGCGGCACGTCGCCGAGCTGGTCGAAGACCTCCGGCGGCTCCGGGTCGTCCTGCCAGGGCGCGCCGGTGGGTACGCCGAGGTGCCGCAGCCAGTCGAGCGCAGCGGCGGCCGTCGGCGGCCGGTTCTCGGTGTCCTCGCTGGTGAGCGCCGCGAGCAGCGGCTGCAGCCGGCCGGGAGGCGGGCCCTGCTGCTGGCGCGGCGCGAGCCCGGTGAGCATCTGGATGGCGACCACGCCGGCGGCGTACAGGTCCTGCCGCGGATCCGGCGAGGCGCCGTGGATCTGCTCCGGCGCCATGTAGCCGTCGGTGCCGATCGCGCCCGGGAACCGGGTCAGCCGCACCTCGTCGATCAGCGCGGCGACACCGAAGTCGCCGAGCCGGACGTGCGGGCGGCGGGTGCCGGTGGCCTCGAGCAGCAGGTTGGCGGGCTTGATGTCGCGATGGACGACGCCGGCGCCGTGGACGGCGGCGAGCGCCTGCAGGGTCTGGTCGAGGATGACGGCGACGTAGCTCTCGGGGAGCGGACCATGGTCGCCGAGCAGCGTCTGCACCGAGCCACCGCGGACCAGGTCCATGGTGAACACGACCAGGTTGTCCTCGGCGGCCCAGCCGCTGGGGGCGACCACGTGCGGGTGCTGGATCCGCACCGACTGCTCGCGCACGAACCGCAGCAGCATGCCGCCGTCGTGCTGCCCGAGGACCTTCGCCGCCACGAAGTTCTGGTTGCGCAGGTCCCAGGCGCGCCAGACCGAGCCCATGCCGCCCGACCCGATCTGGTCGACCAGGACGTAGCGACCGGCCAACGGTGGATTGCTCATGCCAGTCATCGCGCTCACCTTACCCATCCGCACGCGCCGTACTCCCGCCTGTTCTGGCGGCTGTGGAGAGCGCAGATTTCGAGCCCTCGCCGCCCGGCTGCTAGCCTGGCGTGTCTTTCGTCCGCGCGGCCACCGACGGCCGTCGCCCGACTGACAAGCCCCGGCCTCACGGCGTACGCCGAAAGCCGGAGCAACGCACAGCCCTCCTGCCACGGAGAGACCGTGGCCGCCGAGTCCAGAGGAGGTGGAGACCGCTTTGCGTGCCTATGAAGTCATGGTCATCCTCGACCCCAGCCTCGAAGAGCGCACCATCGAGCCCGCTCTCGAGAAGTACCTCAACGTGATCCGCAACGACGGTGGCACCGTCGAGAACGTCGACGTCTGGGGACGTCGCCGGCTTGCGTACGAGGTCAAGAAGAACGCCGAGGGCATCTACGCCGTCGTCACGCTCCAGGCCGAGCCGGCCACGGTCAAGGAGTTCGACCGTCAGCTCGGGCTCAACGAGCAGATCCTGCGCACCAAGGTGATCCGCCCGGACGCTCACTGATCGTTACGCCGGAGGTGGCGACTCGTTGAAGCCACCTGTGGAAAACGCCCCACGGTCCTTTCGGATTGTCGGTGCCGCCGTACACGATGTGACGCAACACCAACTGGATCGAATCTAGGAGACCTGACATGGCAGGCGAGACCGTCATCACGGTGGTCGGCAACCTTGTCGACGACCCGGAGCTGCGCTTCACCCCCTCGGGTGCGGCCGTGGCCAACTTCCGGATCGCGTCGACGCCGCGCACCTTCGACAAGCAGACCAACGAGTGGAAGGACGGCGAGGCGCTGTTCCTGTCCTGCTCGATCTGGCGGCAGGCCGCGGAGAACGTTGCGGAGTCACTGCAGCGCGGCATGCGGGTGGTCGTCCAGGGTCGGCTGAAGTCTCGTAGCTACGAAACCCGCGAGGGTGAGAAGCGCACGGTCTTCGAGATCGAGGTCGAGGAGGTCGGCCCGTCGCTGAAGTACGCGACGGCGAAGATCACCAAGACCACCCGTTCCGGCGGCGGCGGTTTCTCCGGCGGCGGCGGTCAGCAGGGCGGCGGCCAGCAAGACCCATGGGCCACGCCCGCTCCGCAGGGTCAGCCTCAGCAGGGTGGCTGGGGCGGCCAGCAGGGTGGCGGCCAGCAGGCTCCGCAGGGTGGTCAGCCGGCTCCGGCCGGCGGCGGCCAGCAGGACCCGTGGGCCGCGCCCGGGGTGGGCACCGAAGAGCCCCCCTTCTGATCCTGAACAAGCACAGTCCAAGTCAGCCAACCATTCCGGCGCGAGCCGGGCTCTGAGAAAGGGAGCACCACAATGGCCAAGGCAATCATTCGCAAGCCGAAGAAGAAGGTTTGCCAGTTCTGCAAGGAGAAGGCGACCGGCGTCGACTACAAGGACGCTACTCTCCTTCGCAAGTTCATCTCGGACCGCGGCAAGATCCGCGCCCGTCGGGTGACCGGCAACTGCGTCCAGCACCAGCGCGACGTGGCCATCGCGGTCAAGAACGCCCGCGAGGTCGCGCTGCTGCCGTACACCTCGACCGGTCGCTGAGCCAGGACGGAGACGAACACCATGAAGCTCATCCTGACCCAGGAAGTCGCCGGCCTCGGCGCTGCCGGTGACGTGGTCGAGGTCAAGGACGGCTACGGCCGTAACTACCTCGTGCCTCGCGGCGACGCCATCCGCTGGACCCGCGGCGGCGAGAAGACCATCGAGTCGATCAAGAAGGCCCGCAACTCGCGCGCGGTCCGCGACCACGACCACGCCGCCGAGATCAAGGCGAAGCTCGAGGCCGCTCCGGTCAATCTGTCGGTTCGCGCCGGCGACTCGGGCCGCCTGTTCGGCTCGGTCACCGTCACCGACATCGCCGGTGCTCTGTCCGAGGCCTCGGGCGAGAGCGTCGACAAGCGCACGATCGTGGTCGGCAACCCGATCAAGTCGCTCGGCGCCCACCAGGTGTCGGTCAAGCTGCACGACGAGGTCTCCGCCACGGTGAACCTCAACATCGTCCCCAGCTGACGCCGTACGACGAAACGCAGGGCCGCTCTCCCGTGAGGGAGGGCGGCCCTGTGCCGTTTCAGAGCTGTCTATCCGAGCGGGGCGCCGCCGAAGCTGAGCAGGTTTCCATCGGGGTCGCGGAAGATGGCCTTGCGGACGCCGTTCTCGTAGGTCTCGCGCTCGGCGGGCTCCAGCCCGCGCTCGGCGATCTGGGCGAGTCGCTCGTCGAAGTCGCCGGCGAACACGGTGTGGGTCGCATGGCCGGCGTGCTCGGCGAGCTTCTCGATCACCAGGTACCGGTGCTCGGCGAGCTCCCACACCGCCTCGGTGTCATTGGGCAGGAAGCTCGGTGGCGTACCGAGCAGCTGTTCGTACCACCGGGTGGCGGCGTCCAGGTCGGTGACGGGGAGGCAGGCAAAGAGATCGAGGGCCACCCGGTCAGCGTAGGGGCCTTCAGCGGACGACGACGCCGTCGATCCGCACCGGTTTGTCGTGGGAGACCACCACCAGCGAGACCTTGCCGCTGGTCGTGGGCAGTGAGCCGGAGCGGACCACGATCACGTTGAGCAGGCTCGCCTCGGGCGCCTCCAGGCTGATCGGGTCGCCGTAGTCGACGCCGTCGATCCGTACTTGCACCGTACCGAGCGCCGGTCCCTTCGGCACGATCAGCCGGATCTCGCTGAAGCTCTCGAAGCGGCGGCTCAGGGTGGCGCCGTTCGCCGTGGCCTGGAGGTAGTCGCGACCGAAGTGACCGTCCGCCGGCACCTCCGCCCAGTGCGCTTCGCGCTGCTCGGGAGTGCCGAACTGGTTGTACGGGACCGTCCAGTGCACGTCGCGCGGGGTCGGGTCGACGTTGCCGGCGCGGTCGGTCGCACGCGCCCAGAAGGTATGCGTCCCGGGGGCAAGCGGGCCGAGGTCAAGGTCGCCGCCGGCACACGGCGCCGCCTCACCGGCCTGTCGGCATTCCCAGCGGACCGCCGGCTCGCTGGCCGAGAGGTGCAGGGTGAGCCGCTTGCTCAGCAGGACCGGGAAGCCCGGCGTCACCGGATCGCGCGGGAGCCCGGACAGCGTGGTGTCCGGCGTCGTGGTGTCGATCCGCACCGCCGACTTGGCGGGGCTGGCGTCGGTGTCGTCGACGTCGTTCGGAGCGACCGGGTTCGGGTAGATGAAGGCGCGGTCGGCGGCGTCGTACGCGCGGACCCGGAACGTGTACCGGCTGGCGCTGTCCGGCAGTTCGTCGTACACCTGCGGGCTGGTGCACGGTCGCCAGCCGTGGCTCTTGGCTGGCCCGTCGAACCGGCACTCGAACGCCATCGGGTCGGTGTCGCCGTCGTTGACCACGCTCCGGAACTCGTAGCGAACCTGGCTGGTACGCAGCCAGCCGTGGTCCGGGCGCGGCCGCACCCGGGTGATCTTGGTGTTCGGCGGAGTCCGGTCGTCGCACAGCGGTGTGACCGGCCCGAGCGGACCGGACTCGTGCTGGCAGGCCGCCTTGGACGGCCCGCCCGGGTACAACGAGCGGTCGGCGGCTGCGAGGTGTCCGAGCTGGAGCGCGGTGGTGATGCCGACGACGATTGCGGCGTACGACGCGACCCGACGCGCGCTGAGCGTGTACAAGCGTGACCTCCATGTCCCCCACTCCGTCAACGGGAGCGCTGGACACAGGTTACGTTTGCAACCATTTGAGCGTTAAGCCCGAGTTAGGGCATTTGCCTACTTTCGGGCATGGAACTCGATCTCGGCGATCGCGGTGTGGCTGCCGGATACCGAGCCGGGGTATGACGACACGATCTCGATCTTGACCTGGGTGATGTTGTTGCCGGTGACGTGGAACTGGTCGGAGCCGAGCTCGTCGTCGAGCTCGATCGTCTTGACCCGGTTGGAGCCGTCCTCGCTGGTCAGGATCAGCCGCAGCTCGCGCGGCCGGCCGGACTTCAGGTACGCCTCCTCCTTCTCGCCGTCCACCCCGGGCGTGATCAGCACGTAGACCAGCCGGAACGGGTCGGCGAACTTCGTGACCAGGGACTCGCCCTTGCCCGAGCCGCTCTTGGCCGGCGCCCAGTAGCTGTCGCTGAGCCCGTCCCGCGCCGCCCCCGGGCCGTGGCCCCGCAGCGAGCTGGACGCCGTCATCCCGGTCGGGTTGACCGGGTCGGTGCCCTTCACCCGGTCGATCACCACGTCAACTGCGCCGCGGACGTAGCCACGCGCGAAGTAGCCGCCGCCGCCGATGAGGCCGAGCACGACCAGCCAGGTGAGGAGCTGGCGCGGCGACCTGCGCGGCGACCTGCCGGACGGGCGCATCCGGCGGGGACGGGCACCGGCCTCGCGAGCCGCCTTGGGACGGCGTGCGAAGAGTCGCCGCCACCACGAGATCTTCACGACGGGCGCGTCGACGAGGTCGTGCCCGCACCGGCGACAGAACTTCCGGGCCGGCTTGTTGCCGGCGCCGCACTGCCCACAGATCACGTCGCCCGGCTGCAGCGGCTGGGTGTCGCGCTCCGGCCGCCTGGTGATCCGGGGTGCCGCGACCCCCGGCTGGACAGGGGCCGGGTTGTTCGCCGACGGCGCCGCCGCTGGTACGCGCGGCTGCTGCGGTGGTCCGGCCGGTCGCGCCACGGCGGGCGGCGGTCCGGACGGCGGCCTGGCGGCGGGCGGTGGTCCCGCGGGTGGTGGCCCCGTCAGCGGGGGTCGGGCCGGCGGAGGTCCGGCAGGTGGCGGCCCGGCGGGTGGTGGCCCGGTCGATACGCCGGGATGTGGCGCGCTCGGGATCGGCGGCACGACCGTTCGCGCATGTGGAGGCACAGCCGGCGCGACGGGAGCCGGTGGCCGGTCGACGGCGCTGGTCAGCGGCGCGACCACGCGGCGGATCAGCGACACCTTGGCCGGCGCCGGTGCGGGCGCCGGAGCCGGAACGTGTTGCAGAGCCGGCGCGGGTGCAGGGACAGCGCGCTGCTCCCACTCGAGGTAGGCGCCGCACTCGCCACAGAAGTCCTCGTCCAAGTCGGTGGGCGCACCGCACTCAGCGCAGACCTGAGTCATCGTCCTCATCCCTTTCGCATCGAGCCGATGCCGGCGGCAACCTCGTAGGTGTAGGCGACGTGGGCAGGCTTGACCGCCTCGACCAGCGACTCCACGCGCCGGCTATCGATCTTGTCGGGGTCGCCGACGACCAGCCGCAGGTCGACCTGGGGCGCGGCCTTGCCGGGCAGGGTGCCGCCCGGCTTCGCCGACCAGGTGCAGCCGCCACTGTCGTCGGCCTCGACCGCGGCGCCGAACGCCAGCTCGAGCGCCTCCATCAGCCCGGCCCGGGTGCCGCGCCGGCGATGGACCAGTGCGGCGCCGGCGACGATCCGGCGACGCTGCTCAAGACCCCAGGCGTCGTCCAGCTCGACCCCGACCCAGCCGGAGAGCCAGTCGAGGAAGTCGGCCGGCGCGAGCTCCGGGTCGACGTACGCCGACAGGCTGTCCAAGGTGGTGATGATCGGCGCGAACCCGTCGTCGAATGCGGACACGAACCGCTCGCCGAACTCGCCGTCCTGCAGCACACCGGGCAGGCGCTGCAGCAGCGGCACCGGGCTCTCGAGGCCCTCGATCCGGCCGCGACCGCCCCGCTCGTCGTCACCGAAGGCACGCTCGTTCATCGCCGCTCACCCGCCCCGCTGCACGCGGATCTGGTGCTGGTAGGAGAAGACGATGCCGTTGCGGTCCAGCTCGATCCGCTGGGTCGCCTCGCCACGCTTGCCGGTGATCGGGTCGGCGCCGAACAGCTTCACCTCGTCGACCAGCTCGGTACCCGGCAGCCGCTGGAGTACGGCGTACACCTCACCCGCCTGCACCGGCCGGCCGAACGGCCAGCCGTCACCGTCCGGCCCACCCGTCAGCGGGTCGAAGTAGCGGTTGAGCGCCACCCGGGCCTCACGCGCGAGCTCGTCGGAGGATGCCCGCGGCCGAGCGACCAGCTTCGCCACGACCGTGACGCCCTGGTAGAACGGCGGCTCCACCAGCACTCGGGCTCCGATCGTGCGCCGCTCGTCGAGGTAGCCCGAGACCGCCTCGAGCATCTCGGGCGGCGGCACCAGGTCCTCGAACCGCAGCTGGCCGTCCAGGTCGACCGACGCCGACGGCACCACCAGCACCCGGATGCCGCCGGCCTCCTTCGGCGTCTGAGCGGGTACGGCGCGCACCCGCGCGATGCCCGGGGCGGCATGACGCGCGAGCTGCTCGTAGTCCTCCGGGGTGACCGCCCGGTCCCGGGTGCGCAGCGCCAGCGGCCCGCGCACCTTGGCCTCTTCAATTGTCTCGGCGGCAACACCCCCAATCGCGGCTCGCCGGTTCTGGACCCGGTCGATAAGCGGCACCGTAGTCCGCAGCACCGACACCGTCCCGGCCGCGACGTTCCCGGAGGGGCCGCCGCCGGTGCGGTAGGCCCGCACCCGCATCGGTGCGCCCTTCGGCGGGACCGCGCCGTACCGGCGCAGCGTTCCGTCCGACTCCCGGACCGCCGGCCCGAACCGCACGGTTCCGGTGGACCGCTCCAGGAGCACGACCTGGGCGTTGGCGTTGCTGCCGGCGAACGAGTCGACCTCGGTCCAGGTCTCCCATCCGGCGCCGGCGCCGATCTCGACCTCGAACGGGTCGCCGGCGACGACTGGCCCGTGGGCAAGCATGAACTCCTGGCCGGAGACGCCTTCGGAGAGCCCGAGCACCTCGTCGTACACAGTCTCGGCGTGCACCGCGCCCACCGTGCCGCCGATGGTGAAGCCGCTCGCGGACGTGATTGTCGGTGACGCGCTGTAGAACGGTCGCGTGTCAACCGCGGGCACCACCCGGCAGCGCAGCCAGCCTGCCCGGGTCTTTCCGATCACCGAGGCGACATGCGAAGGAGGCACATGGAGGACCACATCACCAGGGCGGTTCAGACCGCCCGTCCCATCTGAGTCGACCTCGCACGCCACCCAGTCGGTGCCGTCGAACGCCTCCCACACCAGCGGCGGGTAGAGCGGATCCACGCCGACGCCCTGCACGTCGCACTCGAAGCGGAGCGCGATCACGCAGGAGGGCGCGGCGTCGTTGAGGCCGAGCAGCAGCACGTCGTCGTACGCCGGCGGCTCGCTGAAGCACGGGAACTCGGTGGCCAGGCTGAGCTCGTCGTCGCGGGGCACGACGGGACCGCCTGCCGCCTGGGTGCGCACGTGCTCCAGCGACCGGGGCGGGATCGTGAGCTCTGCGACCGTGGAGAAGACGATCGCGTCGTCCTGACCGGTGCGCACGGTGGCGGCCTCGGCGCCCAGCGGGAGCGTGACCGGCTCCGGCTGCGGCGCGGACAGCCACGCGGTCAGGTCGACGCGCGCCGTGGTGGGCGGGTGCAGGCTGACGCCGAGCAGGTCGAGGAACGTGACGTAGAGACGGTCGGGGACCCGGTTGAGCCGGTAGAGCAGCTCGTCGACCATGAACGCGAACGTCTCGATCAACGTGACCCCGGGGTCCGACACGTTGTGGTCGGTCCACTCCGGGCACCGTTGCTGGACCATGCGCTTGGCGTCGTCGACCAGGTCCTGGAACCTGCGGTCGTCGAGATTGGGGACCGGGAGCGTCATGTCGCCTCCTCCTCGTGCGGTGGGATGACGTAGAACGGGAAGACGAGGTTGCGCGGGTCGTTGGTGCCGCGCACCGAGTACTCGATGTCGACGTACAGCACGCCGTGGTCGGCCGCGTCGAAGCGGACCACGACATCGCCGAGGTCGATCCGTGGTTCCCAGCGGTCGATGGCGACCCGGACGGCGTACGCGATGTCGCCTGCCGTCGAGGCGTCGGCGGGGGCGAAGACGTAGTCGTGCACGGCGCAGCCGAACTCGGGGCGCATCGGGCGTTCGCCCGGCGCGGTCATCAGGATCAGCCGGATCGACTGCTCGATCTCGTGTACGCCGGTCGCGAGGGCCACCTGCCCGGTCGGATCGGCGCGCATCGGGAACGCCCAGCCCGCGCCGACGAACTCCTCACCCATGTCTGCTCCACCTATCCGATCATCACGGTCGGGCAGCCGGGGGGCAGGATCGGCGCCCCGCAGCCGGACATGTCGCCGACCCGGGCGGCCGGCTTGCCGCCGATCAGCACGGTCGGGCAGCCGGGCGGGATGATCGGCGACGGCGGGTGCGGACCGGCCGGCGGCGGAAACGTGCAGGTGTGCATGTCGCCCACGCGCGCGGCGGGCATGCCGCCGATGAGCACGGTCGGGCAGCCGGGCGGGATAATCGCGCCCGGATGTGGGGTGAGGTCGCCTACGCGTGCGGCCATCGGCATTGCGCTGTCTCCTTCCGGCTGGTGGGGTTCGGCTCGTCGATCCTGGCTAGTTGATCTTCACCAGGCTGCCCTTGATGGTGGTGACGCCACTGGCGCTCACCTCGGCGGCGCCCTGGGCGGAGACCTTGACGGTGGCGCCCTTGAGCTCGAGGGCGGCGGTGGCCTCGACGCTGATGCTGTTGCCCTTGAGGCTCACCTTCCCGGGGCCGGTCGAGACGTCGACGTCCTGCTTGGCGGTCACCTTGAGCGGACCTTCGGAGACGATCTCGATCCCCTTCTTGGTCTGCTGCAGCGCGATCTTCTGGGCGCCGTTGTTGGTGCTGACGATCAACTCCTCGCCGCCCGGAGCCTCGAGGAACTCGACCTGCATGCCGGTCCGCGAGGTCCATGCCCGCCGTTTCACCGCGCCGGAGTTGGCATCGATGTGCTCGCTCCACGGCTTGTTCGGCTCGTCCTTGCCGTTGTAGAGGCCGCCGAGGATGTACGGCTGGCGCAGGTCGTCCTGGCCGAACGCCACCAGCACCTCGTCGCCGACCTCCGGAAGCACGTCCATGCCCCGCTTGGGGCCGGCCCCGGGCAGCGCCGGGCGCGCCCACCAGCTCTCGTAGGTGTCCGACAGCCAGGGCAGCTGGATCTTCACCCGGCCCCGGTTCTCCGGGTCCCTGGTGTTGGTCACCAGCGCGGGGACCACGCCCCTGATCCCGGCGTGGGGTGCCCGGTTCGCGCCGCTGGTGGTGCCGTACAAGGTGCGCTCGGAGGTGTTGCTGACCACGAACGAGGTGAGGTAGCCACGCTCCGGACCGAACTCGTGCCGGGTGCTGCTGAGCACGTACTTGCCGGCGAACGGCGCGGTCACCCCGGCCAGCTGCACGGCCTTGCCGGCCCGGAGGTCCGCGTTGCCGCGCGCCGTACCCTCCAGCTCGGCGAAGCCGCCGGCGACATGGTCGGCGAGCGACGTGGCGGCCGACGTACAGGCGTCCTGGTTGACCAGGGTCGAGATGCCGGCGAGGTACGGCGGGCTCTTGAACAGCCCGGCGAGCGACTGCGGGGTGACGCCGTCGACCTGGGCGCTGACGGTCTTGGCCGGTGCCTTCGCGATGACCGGCTTCTTGGTGGCCGGGTCCCAGCCACGGACCTCGGCCTCGGGCACCTGGCCGTTCGAGGTAATGGTGCCGCGCAGGTTGATCAGGTTGACGCCGCGCTCCAGGATCAGCGGGTTCTCGCGACTGCCCGACCTGCCGGCCGGCGCGTCGGCGGCGGGGGTCCGGCTCACGAAGTCCAGCTTGCTGGCGGTGACGGTCAGCATCCGGTCGCTCTCGGCGGCGAGCCGGCGCAGGAAGTCCCAGTCGTTGACGCCGTCCTGGGTGGCGTGCTTGATCATCACCTTGGTGGCGTCGATCTGGCCGAGCTCCAGGCCGGCCCGCTGGGCGACCTTGCGGACGATGTCGGACGCCGTCATGTCGACGTACGCCTCGACCCGGGTGCCCCGGAACAGCCGATGCGACTTGTCCAGGCCGCGCACGATCGTGTGCGTCCCGGCCTGGGTCACCTCCACCTCGAGAGCCGTGACCTCGCCGATCAGCAGCGGGTCCGGGCCACCGGGCTTGGTGGTCTGCACCGAGAGCTCGACCTTGGTGCCGATCTTGATGCTGGCCTTGGTGAGCACGGTGCCGTCGACATCGTTGAAGCGCAGCACGAACAGGTCCGGCACGTTGGTGGAGTCGTCGATGTAGCCGCCGACCAGCAGCGGTACGACGTCGGCCGGGAGCGGTGAGCCCTCGACCTTGATCAGCAGTGTGTTGCTGAACTCCTCACCGTGCTGCGGCATCGGCCAGCCCCCCTGTGCGTGATCGAAGGGGCTGGCGACCACCGGCGAGGTCGTCCAGCTTGTTGGCGGCCTGCTCGGCGGCGACCCGGTCGGCGACGTCGTCCGGACCGAGGTGGCTGCCGTCCAGGTCCTCCAGCGCCGGCAGCAGCAGCCGGGTGCCGGGCCGCAGCCGCATCGGGTCGTCGATGCCGTTCGTCGCGGCGACCGCGCGCCACAGCGCCGGCTTGCCGTACTCGCGGTAGGCGATCGCGGGCAGCGAGTCGCCCTCCAGGACCAGGTGCACGCGGTGCGGGATCAGGCCACCGGAGGACGGGTTCTGCTTCGGCGCCTCGCCGGCCAGCTCCTCCAGGGTGATCGTGCAGGTGGCCCGGATCGGCAGCCCGCCGGCGGTGAACATCGTGTACTTCGCGTTGACGCTGCTGACGTAGGCGAGGAAGCCGGTCAGCCCGCCCCAGCGGAAGATCACCCAGGGCGGCGACGCCTTCTTCGCCTGGAGGGAGGACGGCGTCGGCACCGTGCAGGCGAACAGCTTCTCGACCGTCTTCACCACGCTGCTGTCCTGCTTGGCCGAGGCGTCGAAGAACATCTCCAGGCTCAGCTTGGACGGCTGCGGTCCCTTGTACTGCGGCGGGCTGCTCTTCTTGTTGCCCTTGGCGGTCTCCCGCGACCAGCTGGCCGCCTTGGTCAGCGCCAGCTCCTTGGGGTTGAACTGGAAGTCGATCCGGTCCAGCTGAGGGCCCGGCTGGGACAGCGAGCCGTCCTTGGACGGCTCGTAGGTGAGCAGGTACGCGTGCTCGAGCTTGGGCCGCGAGCCCGGCGTACCAGGGGCGGCGCCGGCGGCTGCGGCGTCGAAGCCGACAGGACTGGAGCTCATGGCTATGCACCTCCGGTCGGCATGAAGCCGTGGTGGGCGATCTCGATGGTCTCGGTGATCACCTTCGGCTGGTCGGCCGAGAGCGCCGGCCCGGTCCAGCGAGCGGGTACGACGTCGTACAGCGCCCACTCCGCGATCACCTTGCCGTCGGCGCGCATCGCCTGGATGGTCATCGTCTTGCGCTCGTAGCCGGTCGCCATGGTCGAGAACCACTTCGCGATCTTCTCGGTGTCCTTGCCGAGCGGCCGGGTGAGCTTGACGTTGGAGTACTTCAGCCGGGTCGGCAGCTGCCACACGTTGAAGTTGTTGCCGCCTTCCTCGCGGGTCTCCATGACCACCTCGACCCCGAGCCCGTCACAGCTCGCGAAGGCGCCGAGCTCGACGTCGTCGATCCTGACGACGTAGCTGACACTGACGGCGGTGTCGACGTCTTCCAGCTGGGTCATCGCAGTGCACTCCTCATCCTCGTCACCATGAGTCCGTACGCAGCCCGTGCCGCTCGCGATCGAGCAGCAGCTCGGACTTGATCCGGCGCAGCATCGGGTTGAGCAGCTTCCCGGCCAGCGCCTCGATCTGCTCCGGCGTACTCGCATCGGCGCCCGCGCCACCGCCGGCGGCCGCGCCGCCTGCCGAAGGAGCGGCGCCGGGCGCGCCTCCGCCGGCCCCCGGTACGTCGACCTCGGTCGCCGCGCGCGCCACCTCCGCCGGTCCGCCCAGGCCAGGCAGTCCGCCGGCCAGTGCGCCCGGCAACGCGCTCGCTGCGGCACCCGCGGCGGTACCGGCCGCGCCGGCCAGGCCGGAAAGAGCAGACGCGGCGTCCGGTACGTCGGGCAGCGACGGCATGGACGGCATCGGCGGTACGGCGAGTGGCATCGCCGGCAGGTCCGGCATCGATGGCACCGACGGGAGCGACGGCATGTTGGGCATGCCGGGCAGGGCAGGCATGCCGGGCATCGCCGGTGCGCCCGGCAGACCGGGGACCGACGGAACGCTCGGCAGCGACGGCAGGCTGGGCAGGCTCGGCAGGGGCAGTCCCGACGCACCGGGTAGCGACGGCAGGTCCGGGACCACCGGCAGCTCCGGCATCGACGGCAGACCCGGGATGTCCGGCACCGAAGGGAGATCCGACGCCGACGGGAGATCCGGCATCGAGGGAAGATCGGGCACGGACGGCACGTCCGGCACTGTCGGCATGGCTGGCATCGTCGGCGTGGCTGGCAGGTCCGGCAGGCTCGGGCGGCCCGGCATCGAGGGCAGGTTCGGCAGGTTCGGAATGGTGGGCATCGACGGCACGGCCGGGGCACTCGGCAGCGACGGCACGGCCGGCAGGCTCGGTGCGCTCGGCAGCTGCGGGATGCGGGGCGGCGACGGCAGGCCGAAGAGGCGCTGGACGAAGGTTCGCCTGGGCTTCTCGACGGTGACCGGCGCCGCCGAGGCCGGTGTCGCGGTATCAGGTGCTGCGGCGGTCGGCGTACCGGCGTCCGGAGCGGGAGGCTCGGGAAGGCTGACGGCACGGGAGATGACGGGCGCGGCGGGGCTCGCGCCGCGGTCGAGCGGCTGACTCTCGGGCCCAGGCCCGCCACTCGGGGCGCTGCCACCATCGGTCGGTGCAATGGTCGTCGCCGACCGCTGCACCGGCTTCGCGGCGGCCGCCGCCTGCGGCGGTGGCGGGTTGAGCGGGACGTCGGCCGGCACTCGCTGCACGGGGACCGCCCGCGGGCCGGGCGGTGCCGGGACCAGCGGAGTCGGCCGGACCGTAAGCGACGGCTGCGGCTGGCCCGGTCCGGGAAGTACCGACGACCGCTGGATCGAGGTCGCCACCGGCGTGGCCAGCGGCATCGGGGTCGCGGTCCACGACGCTGCCGCCGCCACCGGCACCGGTGGTTCGGCCGGCGGTTCAGCTGGCGGTTCGGCTGCCGACTCGGCGAGCCGCTGGATCGCCGGCTCGGGCTCGGAGACGGGTGGCGTGACAGTTGGCTCAGCAGGAGTCTCGGCGACCGGCGTCGGCTCACTGGGCTCGGCGGCGGCCGTGACAGGCTCGGCGCTCGCGGTTTCGGGGGCTGACGGCGTGGGGCTGGGCGCGGACTCCACGGCCGAGCGCAGCACCAGCGGCGGCGGCTCGGGTACGGCGCTCGGCGGCAGCGCGGTCATCGGCTCGCCGAGCCCGGGCCGAGGACGAGAGGTCTCACTCGTCCGTGACGGCGGCGCCGAAGAGTCAGCCGACCGCTGCAGCGGCATCGAGGGGGCGGCGGGCAGCGAGGGCGCGTCGTACCGAAGAGTAGGACCGCTTTCGGCGTCCGCGGCCGTCGTACTCTTCGGTACCGCACTCGGCCCGACTGCCAGATCGGGCGCCTCGGCCAGGGTCGGCGCCTCCGGCGTGACGGGAGCCGAGTCAGGCTCAGGCTGCGGCTCGGACAGGTCGACCGGCTCGGGCGCGGGGCCCGGCGGCGCCGGCTCGTCCACGACCGCCCGGTGTACGACGGGCAGGTCCGTGCTCGAGGCACCGGTCAGCGGCGTCGCGTGCCGCTGGATCGAGCGCTGCACGCCGGCCGGTGGCGGAGGAGGCAGCAGTGTCATCTCGGGACGCGGTGCGGCAGAGCTGGTCGGTCCCACCGGAGCGTCGTCCGACGAGATCACGCCGGACGGCGCGGAGTCGGTGACCAGGTGCGACAGCGGCTCGGCGAACGACGGGTTGCGCCAGGCCGGCAGCTCGTGCGGGAACTCGGTCGGCCGGGTGACCGTCGAGATCGGCTCCGCGAGGGTGCGCTGCACGGGCGGCAGGAACGCCCAACCCATCGGGGAGGGCCGTGCTTCCCCACCGAAACTGTCTCCGCCCGTGGGAAGTTTCGGTGGGGATGGGACAGTTTCACTAGTTACCTTGTGAAACTGCCCGCCGTCGCCACGCGACCACGGCCAGCGGATGGCCATGGGTCAGCGCTCCTCGGACAGGCGGGTGTTGATGCCGGCGATCTCGCTGACGAAGCGCAGCCGCTGACCGTGTTCGAGGTCCAGCAGGTCGTCGAGCGGCCAGTGGAAGTGGTAGGCGACGTACGCGACCTCCTCGTACAGCCGGTCGGGCGCGTACGTCATGATTCCCCCAGGCGCCCACCCGCGAGATCGATGGTGAACCGGTGCGAGCACTCCGGGCAGGTCACCGCGGCGCGCGTGTGGCCCTCGGCGTTGATCCGGCGGTAGAAGTCCTGCAGGAACGCCACGTCCGAGGCGAACATGTTCTCCACGATCCCCGCGTTCACGGCCGGCAGCGTGCCGAGCCGGGTGATCACCCGGCCCAGCAGCACGACCGTCGTGAACGCCGCGTTCTCCTGCACCCGCTCGTCGTACAGCGGCAGCAGCTCGTCGCGCGCAGTGGCGAGCCGCATGGTGCCGTCGCGGTGGGTGACCCCGTCGTCGTCGAGGTAGCCGCGGGGCAGGGAGAAGTTGAACTCGGTGCGCAGCGGCTCGGGCCGGGCACTGGGCGCCGGCGCCGGTGCTGCTGCGCCCGGGCGCCCGGCGAACTGCGGAGCAGTTCCCGGCTCGCCCGGGGCTCCGCCGGCGACCAGTGCCGGGCCTCGTCCGCGCTGCATGTCAGCTCACGGTCACTTCGTCGAAGCAGACCACGAACTTCTCGGTCGCCTGCTCGGCCGCGCCAGCCTTGAGGGCGTTGACCTCGATGCTGCGCACCCAGCAGTTGGTGAAGCTGTAGGTCTTGATCGGCGCGCCGGCGTAGTCGAGCAGCGCCACCGACGCGGTCTTGCGGGCGCCGGCGACGTCGCCCTGGGCGACCGTCTTCAGCCAGTCGGAGATCGTCTTGGAGTCGGTGAGACCCCGGGTCACGGTGATCTCACCGGCCTTCGGCCGACCGATCAGCTGCCGTACGACGTACTTGCCGTCGCTGGTCTGCTGCTTGAGCTCGATCTTGTCGACCTCCATCTTGAGGCCGCTGACCTCGGTCACCTTCGGGACCTGGATGCCGTCGATGGTGACCGTGAAGCCGTTGGCGGAGGAGGAGTCGAGTGAATCTGCGAGGGCCATGGTTCAGTTCCTTTGCGCGCGAAGGGGTTCTATTCGGAGACGAGGCTGGTGCCGCCGGAGAACTGCGACAGCTGGAAGATCACGAACTCGGCCGGCTTCACCGGGGCGACGCCGATCTGGCAGACGACCTGCCCGGCATCGATGCCCTCGGCGGGGTTGGTCTCGTCGTCGCACTTGACGAAGAACGCCTCGTCCGGCGTCGTACCGAAGAGCGCACCCTTGCGCCACTCGTTGATCAGGAAGGCGCTGATCGTGCGCCGGATCCGCGCCCACAACGCGTGGTCGTTCGGCTCGAAGACCACCCACTGGGTGCCCAGCAGGATCGACTCCTCCAGGTAGTTGAAGAGCCGCCGCACGTTCAGGTAGCGCCACTCGGCGTCGCTGGACAGCGTCCGCGCGCCCCAGACCCGGACCCCACGGCCGGGGAAGGTGCGCACGCAGTTGATCCCGACCGGGTTGAGCAGGTCGTGCTCAGCCTTGGTGATCTGGGTCTGCAGCGAGATCGCCCCGCGCACGACCTCGTTCGCGGGTGCCTTGTGTACGCCGCGGCTGTCGTCGTTGCGCGCCCAGATGCCGGCCATGTGGCCGCTCGGCGGGACGTGCCGGTTGGTGCCGGTAGCCGGGTCGAAGACCTTCAGCCAGGGCCAGTACATCGACGCGAACTTCGAGTCGTAGCCGGCCCCCTTCATCCGCCAGGTGTGCACCTGCTGCGGGTTGAGTCCGGGCGGGGTGTCCAGGATCGCGATCCGGTCGCCCATCAGCTCGCAGTGCGCGATCATCCCGAGCTGCACGGCCTGGAAGGTCTCCAGGTCGATCGCGTTCTGCTCGTACGCCGCGACCAGGTCCGGCACGGAGACCATGGTGACCTCGTCGATCGCCTCCAAGCCGCTGAAGCCGGTGCGGTCTGCCGCGTCCCCGACGTAGTCGGTGGCGCCGAGGTTGTCGGTGGTCGGCTGGACCGGCTCCGGCTCGGGAGTGGCCAGCTCGATGGCGCCCTTGCCGATCGTGGCCAGCCCGCTGTTGGAGCTGGTCTCCTCGAGGTTGAGCACCTTCGAGGCGGTGTTGACCTTGGTGGCGACGTTGTTGTCGCCCTTCTTGGTGGTGACGTTGTCGTAGGTCTCGGCGGCCTTGCCGTCGACCTTGATCACCAGCTTGAACTCGTCGGAGGGCGGCGACTCGCCGCCGGCCTCCTCGATCACGACCTCGACCTTCTTGGACGCGGCGCGGCCGATCGCGGTGGCGGTGAAGCCGCCGACCGCGGCCACCGGGGGAGCTGAGAGCTCCTTGGCGCTGCCGTTGCCGTTGGCGCCGATCCGGACGACGAAGCAGTTGCCGCCGCCGTTCAGGAACCATCCGTAGACGGAGTGCGCGAGGTAGGAGTTCTCGACGAAGTCACCGAATGCCTCGGTGAACTGGGTCCAGTTGGACACGAGTGTCGGCTCGTTGAACGGCCCCTTGGCGGCCAGTCCGACGAAGGCCGCGACGGAGGTGCCGACGCCTTCGATCGGCCGGGACCCCGCCTCGACCTCTTCGACGTAGACACCGGGCGAAAGATAGGTCGGCATGCTGCCTCCTCGAGTGACCAGAACTTGACTTCCAGACTGCTGCCGAGGCCTGTGCACGGACACGTCCGGCGGGACGGCTACTGAGGAAGCCTCCGGTGCCCGATCGTGCACGCTCTACGCATTGTCCGATATGATGGGTTTTGTACTGAGAGAATCCGAGGTTGGCGGAGCCGCTCGGGCTGCCCCTTCGTGCAGGTCGCAGCGCCCCGGCGGGTGCCCACGCACGGACGCCCGCGGGCGCGCGTGAGGCCGAAAATCGAAGGCATGGCCGAGCCCCGGGCGCGCAAGCCGCGCAAGCCGAAGAAGACGGCCGGCCACGACGAGCAGGAGGCCCACGAGCAGCCGCGGCCGGCACACCCGGTGCTGGGGATCCAGCACGACGCCGGCAACCGGGCGGTAGCCGGGCTGGTCGCGGGCCAAGCCGCGCCGGTGCAGCGCGCGGCCGGGCACCTCCGCGGCGGCCTGGCGGCGGTGCAGCGACAGGTGCCGGGCGCGGGTGCGGTGGCCGCACCGCACCGGGTGCTGCAGGTCGGCTCGCACGGCGAGGAGGTCAAGCAGGCCCAGCGCAAGCTCAGCCGGGTGCGGGCCTCGGCCGTGCCACTGGTCGAGGACGGACAGTACGGCGGGCTGACCCAGGCCGCGGTCCGCACCTTCCAGACCACCAGCGGGATCGCCCCGGCGAACGGCGTACTCGGCCTCGACACCTGGACCAGGCTCGACGCCGCCTTCGCGGCGCTGCCGCCGCCGGTGCGCGCCGTACTCACGCCCGGCATGGACCACCCGGACGTCGCCTTCCTGCAGCAGAAGCTCAACGCGATCGGCGCCTCGCCACGACTCGCGGTCAACGGCGTGTACGACGCCGCGACGGGCGGCCCGGTCCTGATCCTGGAGCTGTTCATGCTGCACCGGGCGCCGACCGGCATCATCGACGCGGCGTTCTGGACCGCGCTCGACCGCGCCGTCTCGGGTGGCTTCAACGCCCTCGAAGGCCAGAGCGCGACGTCGGTGGAGCAGCACACGCCCAGCGGAACCGCCGACTCGCGCGGGGTCCAGAACCCCGGCACCTCGCTGCACCCGGTCGTGGGTGCGGGCGGCATCCTCAAGGGCACGTCGGTCAAGGAGCTCCAGCAGAAGCTCAACACCGCCGGCGCCTCGCCGAAGCTCAACGTGGACGGCGCCTTCGGGCCGAAGACGACCACGGCACTGCAGACCTTCCAGACCAGCCGAGTGCCGCCGCTGCCGGGGACCGGGGTGGCCGACGCCGCGACCTGGCTGGCGCTGGACACCGCGTCGCCCGGCTCGACGGTCGGCTTCATCGAGCGGCAGTGGGGCGAGGAGGTCGGCGGCAACGCGAACATCGGGATGACCTCGCGCTACGGCTACCAGATCAGCGACTCCAAGATGCAGGTCACCGTGAAGGTCAACTTCACCGGACTGGCGCCGCCCGGCTCGTGGTTCGGGCATGTCCCGGCGGTCTGGAACAAGTACGCCGCCATCCGCGACGTACCGACCCGCAAGGTGATGCCGATCGACTTCGAGATGGTGCGCGGGACCGGCGCGGAGGCGATGGACGTGGTGGTCGCGCCCGGGACGGGCCGGGCGAACGCCGGCCGCTGGTTCGTCGCCGACCCGAACGCCGCCTCGACGATCCCGCACGAGTACGGCCATCTGGTCGGGCTGCAGGACGAATACCAGCAGCATCCCGGCGACTACGTCCGGGTCACCGGCCACGAGCCGCCTGCCGGCCAGACCACCGGACCGGCGGGCCAGACGCCGGCCCAGGTGGCGACCGCGCTGCAGACCGCGATGGTCGCCCGCAACGACGTCAACGCCCGGGCCGCGGTCGCCGGGATGGCGATGGGCGCCTGGTCACAGCGGGTGGTGCAGGCGTACGCCGCGCTGCCGAACGTCGCCTTCCCCGCGCTACCGGCGCTCGCCGGCCCGCCCGCGCATCCGGCCCGTGCCGCCGGCACCACCACCGGCAACCTGGTCCGCGACCTGGAGACGACCCTGCGCGACACGCTGGACAAGTACGAGACGATCCAGGTACTGACCTACTCGAGTGGCTCCGTGATGGGCGACCCCGGCCGGGTGACCGACGTACACGACCACGGCGCGCAGCCGCGCCACGTGGCCGAGTTCGTCTCGATCATCGGCCGCGCCCTCGGCGGAACCTGGCGGGCGGAGGCTCGATGATGCTGAAGTTCTACGCGAACAGTGGGAGCACGACGCCGGCCACGGCCGAGAACGTCGCGCTCGCCGACGACGGAAGCTTCACCGGCTGGCGGAGCATCGCACCCACCGTGGGCTTCTTCGCCGGAACCGTCCCAGAGGCGTCCCTCGCCAGGCTCCGGGCGATCATCGAGGGCGTCGGTGCCGCCACTCCCGGCCCGATCCCGCCCGGTGCGGTCGTGGAGACCATCGAGCTGCCGAACCGCGACCCGCTGGTGGTCAGCGGCGTCCTGTCCGGCCAGCCGCTGAGCGAGCTCACCGAGGCCGCCCGCTCCCTGCTCGACCGGATGGTCGGGTACCCGCGCGCGGCCGTCGGTCTGGACGGCAATCGGCTGGTCCACCGCGGCACCGAGCCGCTCGAGCTGGACCTGGCCACGGTCACCGTCCGCGCCAACTTCTGGCGCGGCTACTACGAGCCCGCCGGTGAGTCGGTCGAGGCGCTGGCCGGGCCGGGCAGCGTCACCGCGGAACCGGGCTGGTCGCTGGAGCTGCCGGTGTTCACGGTTCCCGCCGGCGACGACATCACCACCCACCTCTCCGTGGACTTCGCGATCGTCGCCAACGGCAACGTGATCCCCGTCCAGGTCCAGCACGCCCCCGACATCCCCGAGCCCTAGCCGAGACCACTACTGGCCGAGCGCCGCCTTCGCGAGCTGTTCGGCGGCCGCCTCGAGCGCTGAGGTCAGCTCGCCCTCGTCGAGCCTGGTGGCGTACGACGCGAACACGACCGCGGCGACGATCCGGCCGGTGTTGACCACCCACGGGTCGGGCTGCGGGCCTTCGACGCCGCGCCGCGGGCGCGGGCCGGGCCACGGCCAGGGCCACTTGCGCGGCCACGGCGTACCGCACCACTCGTCGGTCACCTGGCTCACCAGCCCGCTGCCACCGCCGCCGTCACGGGCCTCGGACTCGAGCGCGAGCCCGACCACCTCGTGCGCGACCAGCGCGGCCTCGAACTGGAAGGTGTCCACCGGCGGAAGCGGCTGCGGGTTGAGGGCGACCTTGTCGCCGCGCGACAGGCCGCGGATCGCCGGGCCGTGCGGGATGATCGCGTCCCACGCGCGCGGGTCGATCCGGCCGAGGTAGGCGAGCAGCTTGAGGAACTCGGACATGGCACTACTCCGTTCCGCCGGACGGGTCCGGCCTCTGGTTCATCCCTGTTGAGGAGTCGCCATAGCCCGTCGCCGTACGTCCCGCCCGGTATGTGCCCATTCGGGCAAGTGCGCCACCTGGGAGCTCTCAGCCCGGATCCACCGATAGCCGCCTACCGAGCGCCCCCATGCGGGCGCGCTGGCTGCGTTGGCGTCGCTCGACGGGCCGCCGGCCCGCCTTCGCTCCGCCGCCTTGCCATCACACCCGCCTGGTGACGCTCGCCACGGCGCCTATCCGTGGATCCGGGCTCAGTCCAGGTGGTGGTCGTAGTCCTCCCAGCCGCTGCCGCCGGCGATCGAGGTCGCATGCTGCTCGAGGGCGTCGGCGGCCTGGGTGTCGGTCTGGCCCATGTCGGCGATGGCTAGCTCCAGCGTCTTCGCGCCGTTCCTGACCTCCCACGAGAGGTCGCTGACGAAGTGGACCAGCACCCAGGCGAGGTCGCTCCAGGTGGCGAAGCAGCCGGTGGAGCCGATGCCGACGGCGGCGTCGCGCCGGAACGGGGTCGCGCTGTTGGCCGCGATCACGTGGCTCTTGGCGTCGAGCAGCTCGCTGGCGATGTCCGGCATCGCGGTTCCGGTGATCTCGGTGACCAGCGAGGCGTTGTGGATGATGGCCGGGCTGCCGGCGACGTGCAGGTCGCCGTCGTCGTCGACGCCGGGTAGCGGCTTGTCGAGGTCGAAGCCGTCCAGCGTGGTGACCAGGCCGAGGTTGGTCCGCAGGTTGTCCTCGAGTGCCTGCTCCTCGTTCTTGATCGCGTCGTTGAGGTCGCGGAGCGAGGTGAAGAAGCCTCTGAGCAGGCCGTCGGCGTCGCTGCTCTCGGGCTGGCTCGCACGCTCCTCCGACTCCTCGTTGAGGGCGCTGAGAATGCTCACGGCGGTGCCGGCCCCCACCAGCACGGGCGCGGTGCCGGACAGGAAGGCAGACACGCCGCCGATCACGGCGCCCGCGACCTTGAGATCCAGCGTCCAGTCGTGTGAGTCGTCCCGCGCGTAGGCGTTCAGTGCGTCGGTCGAGTTCACCACGGCGTCGGCCACGGTCTGCCGCGCCTCCCGCCACAGCTTCCGCTCCGAAACCAGCGCACCGCCGAGGACGATCGTGATCGCGTTGTGCCCGCCGACGGTCGCTCCGAGCTGCAGCAGGAACCTGGTCTTGAACGCGGTGATGATGCCGCCGGACATCGCGGCGGAGTTCTCGCCGATCAGGTCCAGGCTGCCGCCCAGCAGTCCCGGGCCGGTGACCTGGCCCCCCTCCCCCGAGGCGGAGACGGCCAGCTTGCCCCGGGCCTGCTGCATCGCCAGGATCAGGTCGTCGAAGTCGTTGGGATCCGGCAGGTCCTTCCACGGCTCCAGGCCGTCGTCGATCTCGCCGCGGATGGAGTCGAAGGAGGACATCCAGTCGCCGTCGTCGCCGTACCAGCTGTCCGGCCCGAGCTGGTTGCAGGTGAAATCGCCGCCGCCTTCGCCGTCCTCGCCCGGGCGAGTGACCTTGAAGACGGCCCGACCCGATCCGCGGGCCTTGTACTGGCTATCGCTGTCGATGAGGTAGTCCTGATCCTTCATCCAGGCATCGATCGCCGCGCGCTTCAGCTTGCCCTTCAGGGCTGACAGTTCCTCGTACGTCGCCATGACGCCCCCTCTGCCACAACCGGGTGATAGGGGCTATTTTCCCGTCGCGAATGCGGTCAAAACACTCGCGGACGTAGCGATCTTGGCAGGTAGCGGTCAGGCTTCTTCGGACTCTTCCTCGTCGCCCTCACGCTGAACGGCGGGCTGGGACGGATCGTGGCTGCCCTGGACCTCTTCCTCCTCGTCGCCCTCGCGCTGAACCGCGGGGAGCGAGGAGTCGTGCGACGCCTGCACCTCCTCCTCGTGCCCGGCGTGCCGCTGTACGGCGGCTACCGGAGCCGGTGCCGCCGCGGTGGCGGCCTGCACGGGAGCCGGCTTGGCCATCACCGCGTCGGCGTTGGCCGAGGCCTCGCGCTCGAACCGGTCCGACGGGTCGCTGACCTGGACGCCGTTGCCCTGTGAGGTCCCCTCCACCGGGCCGCTGCGCTGCTGCACGACGTGGGTCAGCTCGTGCGCGAGCAGCGTCTTGCCGGCGCTCGAGTCGGGGTCGTAGGTGCCGCGCTGGAAGACAATGTTGGAGCCGACGGTGTAGGCGTGCGCGCTGACCGACTTCGCGCTCTTGTCGGCGGCGTCGCCGGTGTGCACCCGGACGTCGCTGAAGTCGTGGCCCATCCGGGCCTCCATGTCCTGCCGCACCGGCTCGTCGAGTGCCGAGCCGCTGCTGGAGAGAACGTCGAGCACCGGCGACCGCTCCTCCTCACCCGCGACGGTCGCGGCGGCGCCGTTGCCGGCCGCACGCTGGAGCGCGGTCATGCCCCGGGCGCCGAGTACGTCGGTCCGCCCGGCCGCCGCGGCCTTCATCAGGAGTGGGTCGGGAGCCTCCGCGCGGCTCCGTGCCGCGGTGTCCTGCTCGGCCTCGGAGTGCTCGTGGTCGTGGCGGTGCATGGCGACCTCCTGATGCTTCAACACAGCGCGTCGGTGGGTCCTTCCACGCTCGCACCGCGCGCCGCGCCGTACCAGATCGGGCGTCGCCGCCGCCGGGCACATGCGGTTGCCCAATCGGGCAACCGGCCCGTCAGGGCTCGAGCGGCACGGCGAACTCGTGACGCCGCGCTTCCTCCGCGAAGGCTGGAACGCCTGATCGGCCGAGACGACCGAGCAGAGTGCCCATGGTCAGCGGCGGGCGTGATGCTTCCCGCAATTGTCGGAGGAGGGCGCGGCCGACCAACCGGGGGTAGAGGTCGAGTTGGTCGAGCAAGAAGGCATCGGGATGAACGACATCGAGACCGAATGGCTTCGTCGAGTCCGGGGGAAGTCCTTGAGGTTGAAGGTCACCAGTACTTGGCAGCCACTATGGACAGCTGCCGCGAGCACATGTCGATCCTTCTGCTCGCAGGCGAGGGGTCTTGCCAAGCTGTTCGTAGCCGTAAACCTCGGCAGAGGGAAAGGCGCGCTGCATGTGCTCTATGAGCCGACTCGCCTTGGCCTCTGTCAGACCCGCCTCCCGGATCAGTACCGTTTGTAGCTCACCCAGAACGTCCGCCGACCAGTGTGGCCGGAATGCCTGTTCTGCTGCGATTCGCAGCAAGGTATCGCGCAGGCTGGCGCCGTACAGCGTGCATGTATCGAGAAACGCCGGAAAGGCCATTGTTCAGCGCGTCGCTGGTGGCGGGCCGTCGGTGACTTCGTAGAGCCGATCCGCCTCTGCGTCCCTCACCATCTCCTCCAAGGCCGTTCGCCGTCGGGCACGATCTCGTTCCTGATAGTCGACGAGGTCTTGGAGACGGACGAAGCGGTGCCGGCCGGGCCGCTCCATGGGGATCTCACCGCGGTCGAGGATGCGCACGAGCGTCGGCCTTGCGATGCCCAGGAAGTCGGCGGCCTCCTGGGTGGTGAGCATCGCGTTCATCGGAGCGACGGCTACTCCCATCCCGCTCGCGAGCGCATCGGCGACATCGATGAGGACGCGATGGAGCGCTTCAGGGAGTTCGATCCGCTCGCCGTTCGCCGCCACGAGTGCGGCACGCTGTTCGGGAGCGGTGCCGCCTGCCGCCTCCAACGCCTTGATGAAGTCCAGGATCAGGGCGTCCTGCTCGCTGTCGGGCGCGTAGGTCTGGATGTTCATGCTCGCTGAGGTGCGTGACATGTGAAGCCCCCTCTCACAACGTCAGCGTAGCCTAAACGAACAAAACGAACACCCCGCTCAGGCAGGCTCTTGGAGGAGCGGCCAGTAGCGGCCGAACTCGGACTGGAGGCAGAGCCGGCCGAGCTTGCGGTACTCGCGCTGGATGGCCAGCATCAGGTGCCGCATCCCGATCACGCCGGCGTCGGCAGCGGCGAGGTACGCCGCGGTGACCGCCGCCGACCGGATCGAGCCGCCGGCGAACTCGAACGAGTCCGCGCAGAACGGCAGGTCGACCTCGGGCGAGCGGGGCACGGTGATGCCGAGGCAGCGGTCCCACAGCGCGAGCCGATGGACGCGGTCGGGCACCGGGAAGTCGACCATCACGTCCAGCCGCCGGGTGAACGCCTCGTCGATGTTGGCCCGTAGATTGGTCGACAGGATCACCAGGCCGTCGAACGTCTCCATCCGCTGCAGCAGGTAGGCGCTCTCGATGTTGGCGTAGCGGTCGTGCGCGTCGCGGACCTCCGAGCGCCGGCCGAAGACGGCGTCGGCCTCGTCGAAGAGCAGCACCGCGTTCACGTTGGCCGCGGCCACGAAGATCCGCTCCAGGTTCTTCTCGGTCTCGCCGACGTACTTGTCGACCACGGTGGCCAGGTCCACGACGTACATCTCCAGCCCGAGGTCGTGCGCGATCACCTCGGCCGACATCGTCTTGCCGGTGCCGCTGTCGCCTGCAAACAGGGCCGCGACGCCGTGGCCGCGGCCGCCGCCGGGCCGCATCCGCCAGTCGCCGAGCACCTGCTCGCGGTGCCGGGCCCGGAGCGCGACCTCCTGCAGCGCCGTGAGTACGGCGGGCGGCAGCACCAGGTCGTCCCAGCCGACCGCCGGCTCGACCCGGCGCGCCAGCTGTTCCAGGGCCGCGCCGTTCTCGGCCCGGGCGCCGCGCAGCACGTGCGCGGTCCCCACCCGCCCGGACGGGTCGAGCGAGGACTGCACCTTGGCCGACGCCGCGGCCCGGGCCACGTCCTCCGGGCGGAGCCGGAACTGCGCGGTCGCCTCGATCCAGTCCCCGCTGCCGGCCGAGGAGAGCGCGAACTGCCAGAGCTGGCGGCGCTCGTCGGTGGTGCTCGCGGGTACGTCGTACAGCAGCGGCGGCTCCTTGGTCCAGGTCGGCTCCCAGGTGACGTCGCCGACCAGGAGCAGCGGGAGCGGGTCGGCGACCAGCGCCTGCACCAGCCCGGGCCGCTCCTTCACCGCCGAGATCGGCCCGGCGACGATCCCGGCGCCGCTGAGCCGTGCCTCCCGGGCCGCGATCATCGCCAGCCGGGGCGCGTCGGGCTGGGCGGCGAGCCGGTTCAGGTCGATCAGCAGCTGCTTGTGCCCGCTCAGCCGGAGCGCCTCCACCGCCAGCACCCGGCCGGAGCCGGTGGCCGGCTCCCGCAGGTAGGCGAGGGAGACGCCGCCGGCGAGCGCGGCGGCCAACGGCCGCGGATCCCCCCACGGGATGTCGGGCAGGTCGGCCAGTACCGGCCCCAGTGCCACGTCGTACTCGTTGTCGCCGAGCAGGTGCGCGACCACCCGGTCCGGCACCCGCAGCGCCCGGGTCGGGAACGGCCGCTCCGGATCCTCGAGCTCGACCAGCCCGGTCCGGATCAGCGGGCCGTGCAGCAGGTGCGCGTGGGCGGAGGCGGAGGCGAGCCGGATGCCGGCCAGCTCCAGCGCGATCGACACCGACGGCCGGCGCCGGGTGACGTCGTCGTTGAGGTAGCCGAAGAACTGCTCGAACCGCGGGTCCACGTCTCCGGCGAGCCCGACCAGCAGCAGGTCCACGTCGACCGGGTCCAGTCCGAACACCGCGGCCAGGTCCCGCAGCCGCAGCCGGCAGCCCGCCTCCTCGGCGTCGTCCGCCGCCGTCTCGCAGGCCTCCAGCCGGCTGTCGTCGAGAGCCGCGATCGCGTCGGCGCCGGCGCGCGGCCCGGCCAGCAGCAGGTCCACCGCATCGTCGCTGAGGTAGAGCCCGCGGAACGGGTCGTCCGGCGCCGGGTCGTGAGTACGCCGAGCCGCGACCACCGCGCGGATTCGGTCCTCGATGACGCCGAGTCGGCCGAGGACGTGGGCGAGGCTGCGGGAGTCCATACGCGGCCCGCTGCTCACTTCTTCCCCTTGCCGGACGCACTGCCGGAGGCAGCCGACTTGGGAGCGCCGTTGGTCGGTGGCGGCGGCGTGTGCCGGTGGGCCCGGTTGTCCTGGCCGCCGTCGACGGTGTCGCCGACGTCGAGGTAGATGCCGTCGTCCACCGGCGGGCCGGCCGGGTACACGATGCCGCGGTCGACCGGGGCGTCGACGACCAGGTCCAGCGACGGCTTCAGCTCGCCGCCGAGCGCGGACCAGACGTCGGCGAAGGCGCGGTCCTCCGGCGGCGGCCGGCCGATGGTCAGCGGTACGTCGAGCCGCGGCTCGGCCAGCCGGCCGGTGACCAGGTGCTTCGGCAGGGCGTCGTACAGCAGGAAGGTGCGCAGCAGGTTGTCCAGAAGCCGGTGCTCGTCCTCGGGCCGCTGGGTCCACGCGGTCAGCAGGTAGGACATCTTGAAGAAGCGCGGCGCCGGCCGCCGGCCGATGATGATCCCGTCCTCGTCGTGCACCTCGCTCCAGCCGAGCTCCCGGCGGCGCAGGTCCTCGCGGATGTCGTAGAGATAGAGGTTCACCGTGGGCGCGTTGCGACGAGCCGCCCAGTCCTTGGTCGGGGCGTCGAAGACCACCTCGACGTCGGACTCGGCCAGCGCCTCGGTCCGCACCAGCTCGCGCAGCGCGTCGTCCACCTCGGAGATCATCAGCGACTCCTATCCGCGGCCGATGAGGTCGGTACCGCTCTGCAGGCGGAGTACGACGAGCAGGTCGGCCTCCACCATCGAGAACTCCTGGGTTGTGCTCCGGGCCTGGAGGATGCGGGCGCCGAGCACGTCGCGGCGGACCACGAGCAGCGAGACCCGGATCCGGCCGTCGGGACCGACCCGCGCCAGCCGCTTCTCGACGGTGATCCCGCGGTCGAAGACCAGCCGCACCCGGCTGCCGGGCGGCATGTTCTCGCCGTACGCGAGCACCACCATCCCGGGCCGCGCCACCCCGGGCAGCACCCGGAGCGTGGGCTGCTTGATCGGCAGCCGGATCTCGTCGCGGTTGTTGGCCAGCCGCGGGTCGACGGTCGTGGTGGTGACCCGGGCGAAGATCACGCCGGCGCCCTCGGTGTGCGTGCGCACCTGGACGGTGAACCGCTTGGTGGTACCGGGCAGGAAGCTCCCGAGCGAGCAGGCGACGCCGTCGGCGAAGCAGGTCGGCCCGATCTCGTCGACCCGGGTCGGGTACGTCGGGATCAGCCTGACGTCGGCCGCGGTGTTCGGGCCGCGGTTGGTGACGGTGAAGGTGACCGTGCGCCGGCCGCCGACGTACCCGATCGGCTCGTCGAGCGAGACGCGTACGGCGATGTCAGCCTCGGCGTCGGGCGGCGGGGCATCGGGGTCGACCCGGTACTTGCCGGTCGCCTCGTTGTTGGTCAGGTCCGGGTCCGGGCTGGTGGCCGTGACGGTGCCGGTCGCGGTGCCGTTCACGGCGGCCGGATAGGTCAGCTCCACCTCGTAGCTCACCGAGGCACCGCTCGCCAGCGTCGGCAAGGTGCAGCCACTGCCGTCGGCCAGGCAGCCGGCCGGCGGTGCGGCGGCCGCGGCCGTCCCGCCCGCCGTGTACGACGTGGCCAGCGCGACGTTCTGGGCGGTCGTCGGACCGTTGTTGGCGACCGTCCAGGTCACCGTGACCGGACCGCCGATGGCGGCCGGCGAGCCGCTGATCGCGACCGTCACCGCGACATCGGCGCGGAAGTCGGGCTGCCAGGCGGGCTCGGTCTCGGGGCCGCGGGTGTCGTCCGCGCGGTCCTCCTCGGCGGAGCCGGGCGGGTGCAGGTCGGTGACGGTCCGCAGCCCGGTGCCGTCCGGCTTGATCGTCCAGATCCCGCGCTGGTCGGGCTGGCCGGCGGGCTGGCCGGCGAAGGCGAGCGTGGTCCCGTCCGGGGACCAGGCCGGGTCCTCGGCCGCCGAGATCGTGCCGCGGCTGGCCGTCGGCGCACCACCCTGCTCGAACGGGTCGTCCGCGGTGTCGGCGAAGCCGGTCACGGCCGTCTTTCCCTGGATCTGCCACGAGCCGGCGGCGAGGTCGGCCTCCGTCGGCCCGGCCGGGTCGACCTTGACCAGGCGGAGTGCGCCGAGGTCGCTGTACGCGATGTTGGCGCCGTCGCGGGACCAGGCCGGCCCGAAGCCGGGCACGCTGCGCGGGCAGATCTCGCCCTCGCCGCAGGGCACCGGCGTGAACAGGCGCGCCTCCCGGCCGTTGCCGGACGCGTCGACCACCCACAGCCGCAGCTCGTCGGGGTCGCTGGCGTTCGGCGTACCGCGGCGGGCGGCGTTGCGGGCCTGGATCTCCACGTCGAACGTGATCACGTCGCGGGACAGCACGATGAACCTGCCGTCCGGGGACCAGGACGGCTCCTGGTCGGCGTAGATCACGAACTCGTCGGGCGGGAGCGTGACGGTGTGCACGGTGCCGGCGGCCAGGTTCGCCACCATCACCTGCGGCTCGAGGTGGCCGCCGAAGTCGCTTCGCTCGTAGCGGGTGAACGCGACCCTGGTGCCGTCCGGGGACCACGCCGGGTCGACGTCGACCGCGCCCGGCGGGCGGAGCCCGGCCGCGAGCAGCGGCTGCGGGTCGCTGCCGTCGGCGTTCGCGACGTACAGCGCGCGGGCTCGCGGCTCGGAGTCCTGCTCGAAGGTCAGGTCCCGGCTGTAGGCGATCTTGGTGCCGTCGGGGGAGTACGCCGGACCGGCCTCGTCGTACGGCATCTCCTCGGGCTCGGCGACCCCGGAGTCGGCGATGATCGTGCGCCGGTCGGTGCCCAGCTCCTCGCCCTGGTCGCCGTACGCATCGTCGATGTCGGCGTGGGTCGGGGAGCGCAGGTCCTCGATGTTGATGGTCACGGTCTGGGTGAACGCTGGCCCTGGTGACTGTCCGTTGAGCAGGAACGAGACCTCGCAGGTCAAGGTGTCGCCGAGAGTGGCGTCCGGCGAGACGGTGATCGTCTCCTGGAACTGTGCGCTGTCGCCCCTTTGCACGGCCCGGCTGGCCGGGGTCAGCTCGGCAGTCAGGCCGTTATCGCAGGTCACCGAGTGGGTGACGTCGGTCGGCAGGTCGTTGACCTCGTCGATGATCGCCTGCGAGATGGTTTCGGCGTCGGCCTCCGACAGCGACCCGCCAGCCTGTTCGGTGACGGCCGTGGCCTGGCCGAAGAGGTCGAGCCGGGGCTCGGGGCCGAGCGGGCCTGGTACGCCGATCGCGATGACCCGCACCTGCGCCTCTTGGAGCGAGTCGATGGCAGTCTCGAGCGTGAAGCCCTCGGACGTGCGGTGGCTGGGTGCGTCGCCGAACATCACCACGATCCGGGTCGATTCCGGGCGGAACTCGATGCTGCCCGGAGTCAGGCCAAGGGCGCCGAGCCAGTCCTCCTCTTCGCTCGGCCCACCGCCGCTGGCCTCCCACTGCTCGATCCCGGCGAGCACGTCCTCCCGGTCGGCGGTCAGCGGCTGGTAGACCGTGAACGCCTCTTCCTCCGGGGTGTCGCCGTCCTGTCCGTCCTTGTAACCGGTGACCGCGAACTGCGCACCGGGGTACTGTCCGCGGATGAGGTCCAGGATGCCTAGCTCACCGTTGGGCCCGCCACCGGCGTTGTCCTGCACGTTGGCGATCTCGGCAGCCATGCTGCCGGTGGTGTCAGCCATGAACACGATGTCCGGGTCGGGGACTATCCGCGGCGTGTTGACCAGCTTGTCGATGGTGACCGCCTCGCCGGGCGCCATCGTGTCTTCGTAGATCGCCGGCTCGACGCCGTCCTCGAACGTCGGCGGCTCGTCGACCGGCTCGTCGAAGACCGACGAGTCCGCGGTGCGGCTGGTGAACAGCACCACGCCGAAGTCGTCGCTGCCGTCACCCCCGGGGGTGAACCGGTTGCTCCAGGCCGGGTGCGACTCGGCCACACCGGGTGCCGCCGCCACCGGTGCCACCCGGCCCAGGTCCGGCAGCCGCTCCTCGCCGGGAGGATCGGCCGGCTCAGGCTCGTTGACGTTGCCGATCCAGACGTCGCCGTACTGGTCGTCCTCGGTGCTGGTGAAGCCGAGATACATGTCCTCCGCACAGTCCGACCAGGTCGGCTCCGAGGACTGCCTCGGCGCACCGTCCCAGGCGTCGAGCACGCCGAGGGCCTGCCGGTTCAGGTTCAGCAGGCCGATGCTGCCGTCGGGCCGGAACCGGGTGGTGGTGAAGGCCACCCAGCTGTTCGTGGTGGTGTCGTTCGTGCACGAGTCGGTCGGGCAGAGCGGCCCATCACAGGTGGTCGGGCTGCCGGTGGTGAGCTGGGTGGCGTCCGGCTGGGTGTCGGCGACGCCGGGGCTGTTGGTCACGTTGGTGACCAGCCAGCCGCCGCCCGCGGCGTTGGTGGCGCTGTAGATGTCGCCGAGGGGGTCGTCGGCGGTGCCGCTGAACACCAGCTGGCTGCCGTTCCACGACGGCCAGGTCTCGTCGGCCTCGCCTTGGGTGACGTTGGTCAGGGTCCAGGTCGGGTCACAGAGCGTGGGCGGCCCGGCGGCCGCGGCCGCTGCGCCCGGCTCCGCGGCGATGCCGGGCACCACCACCGGTGGTGCGGCGATATAGACGTCCCAGTCGCCGTCGCCGTTCGAGGCGAAGGCGATCCGGCCGCTGCCGTCGGGCGCCTGGACCGGGTGGCTCTCGACGACGTCGTTGCAGGTGATCCGGAACGGCACGTCCTCGGACTGCTCCTGGTAGATCTCACCGTGCTCCTCGTCGACGGTGCTGACGTGGACAGCGCGGGAGCCGAGGGTCCGGCTGGCCTCGCCCTCGTGGTCGGGCGCCGGCTCGGTCGCGCCACTGGTGTCGTGGCGACGGCGGTCGGAGGCGGTGATGGTCTCGAAGCCGTCGTCGATGTCCCGCTCGACGTCGATCTCGTGCAGCGAGTCCTGGTCGGCCGTGAACGCGATCCGCGGCTCCTCGCCGGGCTCGGCGGCGGCCGCCGCCGGGCCGGACCCGGACGCAGGCAGCAGTGCCAGCGGCGCCACCAGGACGGCGGCCGCCAGCCCGGTGAGCACCGTCCTGCCCGTCAGCGTCCGGGTCACGTACCTACTTGTTCGCATGCCTCGTCTCCTGCCGGCCGCGCCCGACGCGGCTCGACTCCACCACCGTGCCGACTAAGGCCCGCGGCGGCCCACTGTCGGCGTACCGCCGATCGGGCAGCGCCCGCCGGTCGAAAGGGCAGTTTCGCCAGGTACCTGGCGAAACTGCCCACCGCGCGCTACCTCAGATCAGCCCTTCACGGAGCGCGTAGGCGACCGCGTGCGAGCGGTTCCGGAGCTGCAGCCGGGTCGTGATGTCGTGCAGCACGTTCTTCACGGTGCGCTCGGAGTACGCGAGCTTGTCGGCGATCTCGGAGGTGTCACAGCCGTCGGCGACCAGCCGCAGCACTTCGATCTCGCGGGTCGCGAGCCCGTTGAAGGTCAGTCCCCGCGGTCCGAGTACGCCGCGCTGCAGCGCGCCGACCTGGTCCAGCAGCCGGCCCAGCAGGTCCGGCGGCACTGTGCCCTCGTTGGCGGCCGCGCCGGAGATGGCGGTGACCAGCCGGTCGGCGGTGGCCTCGTGCCGGCGCAGCAGCCCGACGGCTCCGGCTTCGACGGCCGACACCAAGTCGGTGTCGTCGAGCCGGCCGGCGACCAGGACGGTTCGGGTGGTGCTGGTCCGCTGCAGCCGGGTCAGCAGCTGCAGTGTCGAGCTGTCGACCGCGTCCGCCACGACCACGGTGACGACGGCGTCATCGGCCTCGCTGTCGGCGAGCACTCTGACCTCCGGCCGCGGCCGAAGATGGCTCACCACGCCTGCCTGCAAGATCGGGTCCCACGCCTGTACGTAGACCGGAATGCTTCCCATCTCCAACCCCCTGCTGTTCGAGCGGGACGGCCTCGCGCCGACCCCTGAGACGTTTTCCCAAAAATGTGCACTGGCGGGCAGTCTCTCGGGCAGCACTAACCGCCCACTCAACAACGACTCAACGGGCAAGTTGCGGTGCCCACATGGACGCACCGACGGCGGCTGTGCCGCGGCGTACCCGCCCCTACGGTCATGGGCATGACAACCTCGGCGAGCCTTGACTCCACCAGCCTGCGCCTGAACCCGGGCGAAGAGGCCGTGGTGCCGCTCCAGGTGCGCAACAACGGCGACATCGTCGAGGGCTACTGGGTCGAGATCCTCGGACCGACCAAGCAGTGGGCGACGGTCGAGCCCGAGTCGTTCTCCCTGTACCCGGGCGCGACCACCACAGCGACCGTGACCTTCCGGCCGCCGCGCGGCTCCGGCGTACTCGCGGGCGAGCAGCTGTTCGGTGTGAAGGTGACGCCGACCGAGCACCCCGACCAGGCGGTCGTGCCCGAGGGCATGGTCGAGGTCCTGCCGTTCTACGACACCTTCGCCGAGCTGCTGCCGCGCACCTCGCAGGGACGACGCCGGGCCAAGCACGAGATCGCCATCGACAACCGCGGCAACAGCGCGGTCCGGGTGCTGCTGTCGCCCGGCGAGGATGGCAACAAGCTGGCGCTGTCCGCGAAGCCCGAGTCGGTCACCGTCCTTCCGGGCGAGGCCCAGTTCGGCCAGGTCACGGTCAAGGCGCCGAAGCGGATCTGGCGCGGGTCGCCGGTCACGCACCCGTTCGTGGTCGCGGTCGAGCCGCAGGACTCCGACCCGGTCCGGCTGGACGGCACCTTCGTGCAGCAGCCGACCTTCCCCAAATGGCTGCCCAAGGCGCTGCTGGCCCTGCTTGCGTTGCTGGCCCTGCTCGCCGCGCTGTGGTTCCTGCTGCTCAAGCCGACCATCGAGTCGGCGGCGACAGAGTCCGCGGAGTCCGCCGTGGAGGACGACGTCGCGGCCGCCAAGGACGACGCGAAGAAGGCCGAGGAGGCCGCCAAGAACTCGCAGCAGAACGCCGGCGAGACCGAGAAGGACAAGGAAGAGGTCAAGGACAACCTCGGCATCGACAAGCTGCCGCCGAACACCTTGGTCACCCCCTTCGCCGAGCGGCTGAACGTGACCACCGCAGGCACCGACAGCGAGACGCTGGTGGTGCCGGAGAACACCGTCTTCGAGATCACCGACCTGGTGCTGAGCAACCCCCAGGGCGACTTCGGCCGGATGGTGATCCGGATCGACGACGAGGTGAAGTACGACTTCGCCCTGGAGAACTTCCGCGACCTCGACTTCCACTACATCACCCCGATCACCCTCGGCGAGGACCAGGAGATCTCCGTCGAGCTGGTGTGCAACGTCCCCGGCGAGCCGCCGGGCGCCCCGAAGCCGACCGAGTGCGACGGGTCGATGTACCTCGGCGGCGAGTCCACCGAGACCGTGCCGAGGGGACCGGCCTCGCCGTAGGAGAGCGAGCGCATGTAACGCGGAGTTATGCACACTCCCGCACCGTAATTACTGCGTGGCAGTGTGCGTAACTCAGCGTTACATGAGCGGTGGCCGGCCTCAGCCGCGGCGCGGGCGGGGGAGTACGGCGGACGCGGTGTTCGCGACCACGCCCAGCGAGGCCAGCACCTCGGCGTACGAACGGCGGGCCCGCTCGGCGGCGGCGAGGTCGCCGGTGGCGTCGTACGCCGAGACCAGCAGTCGCCAGGAGCCGTCGCGGCACGGGTCGATGTCGATGCTGCGCAGCGCGGCGGACGCCGCGGACTCAGCCTGGTCGCGAACCAGGTGCAGCTCGGCCAGGAGGGCAGCCGCCTCGGCGGCCCGGACCCGGAACCGTTCGCGGGCGGCAAGCACCCACTCGGCCGGCCCGTCCTCAGGGAGTACGTCGCCGGTGTAGGCCTCCAGCGCCACGTTGAGCGAGCGGATCGCTGCGCCGGTGTCGCCGGCGACGCGCGCCCGCTCGGCGGCGAGGCAGGAGGACTCGAACACCTGCAGGTCGCAGGTGGAGCCCGGGCCGAGCGCGAGCGAGTATCGGTCGCCGTCGCGGGCGAGCAGTCGAGCCGCGCCGCGGGGGGCGCCGGGCTCGAGCACCGCGCGGACGCTGGAGACCGCGACGTGAAGGTTGTGGGTGGCGGCCGACGGGTCGAGCCCGGGCCACAGTGCCTCGATCAGCAGCTCGCGGTGCACCGGGCGGCCGGCGGCGAGCGCCAGCATCCGGAGGACCTCGCGGGCGCGCGGGCGGACCCGCTCGAGCGGCGGCAGCTCGCCGTCCACCCGGATCTCGAACCGGCCGAAGCAGCGCACCTGCAGGGTCGGTCCGTCGCTGTCCCCGACAGTCACCGCGCCGGCAGGGCGCTCGGGCCGCTCGGTGCGGACCCAGTTCCACGGCGAGCAGCCGAGCCCGGCCGCCTCGGCCTCGGCGGCGGCCAGGTCGGCGGCCTCCGTCGCGCGCGGACCGGTGCGGCACAGCGACAGCGCGCCGTACGCCACGGCGAGCGCGCCGGGGACGCCGGCGCTGCGAGCGAAGCCGGCGGCCGACTCGGCGTCACGCGCGGCGTCCGGTAGCTGGGCGGCGGCGTTGGCGACCGCCAGCCCCGCACGAGCCCATGCCTCGAGGGCGGGAGCGTCGAGCACCCGCAGCCGGCGGATCAGCTCGTCGAAGGTCTCCGGATCGGGCCGGCCGCCCACCCAGGACGCGGCACCGCGGAACCCGAGCAGCACCACGCACGCCCAGGCGTCGCCGCGGTTCTCGGCGTCGACCAGATGCTCGCCGAGCGGCAGCGTCGGCGTGGGGGAGGTGAGGTAGCGCAGCGTGTCCGCGACCGCGGCCGCGATCCGCGCGTACCACGGGAAGCCGAGCCGGTCCGCCGCATCGGCGATGTCGTCGGCGGCGTCCGGGTCGAGCGCGCCGAGCGACGTGCTCAACAGGCCGACGGTGAGCTGGGCGCCGGGGTCGCTGTGCAGCGCGTCGGCGCAGCTGGCGAAGGTACGGCGGGCCGCGACCAGGTTGCCGGCCAGCAGCTGACCGGCGGCGCGGACCAAGGCCTGCTGCGGGCTGGGGGGTGCAGTCGAACGGTCGTGGGCGGCGGCCGGGTCGCGGACGACGGCGCGCAGCCGCTCGCCCCACGCCGACGAGGGGAGGACATCGCCGTCGGCCCAGGTCCGTGCGACCACCTCGAGCTGCTCGGCGAGCAGCGCGCACACCTCGGTGCGCTCCGACGCCGCGGCGGTTCGCCGGGCCAGCTCTGCGGCGTGCTGCGCCTTGCGGAGCTCGCCGTTGCGGAAGGCGCGCAGGGCCACCGCGTGCGCGACCCACGGGTCGTCCTCGATCAGCGGCTGCGGGAGGCCCTCGACCCAGTCCAGCCGGAGGTCGGCGAGCACGGCCGGGCCGTCGGCGGCCAGCAGGTCGCGCACCGACAGCCAGTCGCTGGCGGCGACGTAGGCCCGCAGCGCCTCGGCGGGACTCGGCTCTCCACGGAGTACGGCGGCGGCCGACCGGTAGGCCTCCTCGACCTCGGTGTCGCCGAGCCGGTTGCGCAGCTGGGTGGCCAGGTGGGCGCGGAGCACCGGGTGCACCTGGAACGACGAGCCGCCGTCCGCGGAGCAGACCAGGGCACTGGCCTGCTCGATCGCGAGCAGGTGGGTCTGGCTGTCGGTGCCACCGAGCAGCCGGTCGCAGCGCCGCGCCGACAGCACCTCGAACACCGACGTCTGGCGGAGGAAGTCGACCTGCGCGGCCGTGAGTACGCCGAGCACCTCGCGCGCGAGGTAGTCGTCGGCGTACCGGACCCGGGCGGAGAGCGCCCGCACCGCCTGGTGCCGCTCGACCGGGCTGCCCGGCGCGGAGAGATGGAACAGGTGCAGCGCCGCGGCCCAGCCGTCGGTGTGGCGGGTGAGCGCGGCGACGTCGTCGGGCGCCAGCGGCGCGTCGTACACCTTGCGGAACAGGGCGGCGGTCTCGACCGAGCGGAACCGGAGTGCGCTGGCCGGCAGCACCAGGCTGGGCAGCTCGGTCCGGGCCAGGTTGAAGCCGAGCGGCCGGCGGGAGCCGACGAGCAGGTGGACGTGGGGCGGGGTCCGCAGCAGCAGCTGGTCGAGTACCCGGATCGCGGCCGGGCTGACGACCCGGTGCGCGTCGTCGAGGACCAGCACGATCGGCGAGTCGTGCTCGGTCAGCTCGCGGACGAGGGTGTCGAGGTCACGGGCCGGGCTCAGCTGGGGCGCGAGTCCGGAGACGGCGTCGCCGAGGCGGCGCACCATCGCCTCCGCGCTGTCGATCTCGTGTCCGCCGCTTCCGGCGCTGGTCCGGCACCACGCGACGTCGACGGGCGCCTGTCGTGCCCACTGCGCGAACAGGGTGGTCTTGCCGGCGCCGGCGGGCGCGACGACCGTCGCGAGCCGTACCTGACGCAGGCCGTCGAGGGCGGAGATCAGCCTCGGCCGGAGGAGGTGGCTGGACGAACGTCGAGGCGTCGGCGGCTGGCCCACGGCAGCCGACACCGAGCGAGTGTGCGACCACTGCTCGCTGACGACGTTCGAACGTGCGCTGCCCCGAGGCATTATCACGATCCTTTGCGCTGAGAGGGCTGAGGCCTGGCGCGGTTCGACAAGCCTCTCGTAATGGAGAGGCAGCAGGATAGGAATCCGGACATCTACGTCACCAAAATGACCCGTTCGGATCATTTTTACTCGGGCTCACCAGGAGGTTTACCTCACCAGCCCGCCAGTCACCAACCAATTTTCACCCCGTGCTCGAAGGCTCAACAGGACCGCCCGGACGCCCATGAAGACCGCCGAGAACGCCACCCAGAGCCAGATGAGGCTGCCGGTGCCGGCAGCCGCGAGCAGCCCGAGTGGCGCATAGACGAGGAGTACGACGATTCCCATCCACGCCAGGTTCCGTCCGTCACCTGCGCCGATGAGTACGCCGTCGAGCACGAACACCACCCCCGCGATCGGCTGACCAACCGCGGCGACCAGCAGCACGGGGACCAGCAGGTCCTGCACCCGCTCGTCGCCGGTGAACAGCGGGCCGAGCAAGGGGCTGGCCGCCGCCAGCGCGAGGCCGGTGACGACGCCGCTGACCACGCCCCACCGGATCATCCGGCGGGTGACCGCCCGGGTCTCCTCCACGTCGCCGGCACCGAGCGAGCGGCCGGTGAGCGCCTGCGCCGCGATCGCGATCGCGTCCAGGGCGAAGGCGAGGAAGGTCCAGATCGTCATCGCCAGCTGATGGGTCGCCAGCGCCACCGCCTCGTCCTCGCCGGAGACCCCGATGGTCGCGGCGTACGTCGTGACCAGCAGTGAGGCGCGGAGGGTGAGCGTGCGGATGACCAGCGCGACGCCGGCGTGCGCGGCCTGCCGGATGCCGGGAGCGTGCGGGCGGAGGGTCGCGCCTTCGACCCGCGCCCCCCGGACCACGACGGCTAGCAGCATCCCGGCCGAGACCACCTGGGCCAGCACCGAGCCGAGCGCGGAGCCGGCGATGCCCAGACCGGGGACCGGACCGGCGCCGTACACCAGCAGCAGGTTGAGCACGATGTTGAGCAGGTTGCCGACGACCGCGACCACCAGCGGGGTCCGGGTGTCCTGCAGCCCGCGGAGAACGCCGGTCGCGGCCAGCATCACCAGCAGCGGGATGGCGCCGAGGAATGCGATCCGCAGGTACGTCGTGGCGTGGCCGGCCACGTCGTCGGTGACCCCGAACGCCGCGACCAGCGGACCGGTCAGCGCGACCCCGAGCACGGTGGTGACGGTGCCGATGACGATCGCGAGCCAGATGCCGTCGATGCCTTGGGCGAGGGCGCCGGTCCGGTCGCCCGCCCCGAGCTGGCGGGCCACGCTCGCCGTGGTGCCGTAGGCGAGGAAGACACAGAGGCCGATCGCGGTCTGGAGGACGACGGCCGCGACGCCGAGGCCGGCGAGCTCGCTGGTGCCGAGGTGGCCGACGATGGCGGCGTCGGAGAGCAGGAAGAGCGGTTCGGCGACCAGGGCGAGGAAGGCCGGGACCGCCAGCCGCAGGATCTCGCGGTCGCGCCGCCCGTTCGCCATCACCGTCACCCGCTCAGACTAGTCCTAGTAAGGGGTATGAACGGCACATGTCTCTAACGCTGGATAGTGCTTGTCACCTGTGTGTAACTCGGTGCGAAATGTGACGGGATGAGGTGCCGGGGGCGTTTGTCGACAAACACCTTTTCGACCCCTGCGTGTCCTGCAGGTGAACCAAATCAGACGCCAAGAGTTTCTGCTCCACACCCGTGGAGAACTGTTTGTCCAGGTCAGAGGGGGTTCCGACGGAATCTGTCCGTTCTTCTCCACAGGGCGCTCCCCAGGCTGTGCACATTGGTGGGCGGTTCCTCCACGCGATCCACGAGGTTATCCACAGGGCCTGTGGATACGGCCCTTTCCGGCGGCCCGGAAGCGGCGTAACGTCGCGACTGCGTTGGCGATGCTGGAGCTACCCGGCGATCGATCAAAACTTCGAAACTGTCGGTGGCACGTCCTAATGTCGCAGGCAGGATCGACCGAGCCGGGCAGGAGGCGTGAGCGTGAGCATTGCCGAGCATGACTCTGCGCTGCCCCCGGACCCGATGGACTGGGGCGACGGCCCGGCCGCCTTCGAGCCCGGCGAGCGTCCCCGCGGCCCCGGCGACCGGACCCCACCTCAGGACAACGCCGCCGAGCAGAGCGTGCTCGGGTCGATGCTGCTGTCCAAGGACGCGATCGCCGACGTCGCCGAGACGATCCGCGGCGTCGACTTCTACCGGCCGGCCCACGAGGTCATCCACGACGCGATCATCGACCTCTACGGCCGCGGCGAGCCGGCCGACCCGGTGACCGTCGCCGCCGAGCTGCAGCGCAAGGGCGAGCTGCAGCGGATCGGCGGCGCGCCGTACCTCCACACGCTGTCGGCCAACGTCCCGATCGCGGCCAACGCCGGGTTCTACGCCGAGATCGTCCGGGAGAAGGCGATCCTGCGCCGGCTGGTCGACGCCGGGACCAAGATCGTCCAGATCGGGTACGCCGGTGAGGGCCAGGTCGACGATGTCGTCGACCAGGCACAGGCCGAGGTCTACAAGATCACCGAGAAGCGCGCGTCGGAGGACTACGCGCCGCTGTCGGACATCATGGAGGGCGTCCTCGACGAGATCGAGGCGATCGGCAACCGCGAGGGCGGCATCTACGGCGTGCCCACCGGCTTTGCCGATCTCGACGACCTCACCAACGGTCTCCACTCCGGCCAGATGGTGATCGTGGCGGCTCGTCCTGCTATGGGCAAGGCGCTGGCGCTCGACACCCCACTCCCGACCCCCACCGGCTGGACGACAATGGGTGAGGTCGAGGTTGGCGACGTGCTGTACGACGCGCAGGGCCGTCCCACGCGTGTGGTCGCGGCGACCGAGGTCATGCACGACCGGCCGTGCTACGAGGTGGTGTTCTCAGACGGGTCTCGGATTGTTGCCGATGCGCAGCATCAATGGCTGACCGAGACCCGGGCGGCCAGGAAGTCGCGCTGGGCCGCGGAGAAGCAGTACAACCGATCACGGCGTCAGCGGATACATCCTTCGGTGGTGACGACCGAGGTGATCGCGTCGTCGGTCCGTGTCAATGGCGACCAGCGGGCGAACCACGCCGTGCTGAATGCCGACCCGATCCAGGGCAAGCCTCAGGATCTTCCGATCCCGGCGTACGTTCTGGGCGCGTGGTTGGGCGACGGTCACAGCGCCGGCCAGCGGATCACCTGCGAGACTCCCGAGATCCCGATGATCATCGAGTCGTTCGGATTCGAGGTCCGGTCGTGTGGCTCAATGCTGTACTCGATCCGGCTGCCAGAGCCGGATCTGACCGTTGCTGGGTCCGTGACCTGCTCTGACTGCGGCGGGGCAGCCACCGGCGTGCGCGCGCTCTGTGGGGACTGCTGGGCCGATCACGGCACGCTCACCGCGCTGCTGCGGAAGCTCGGTGTGCTGAATGCGAAGCACATCCCGGCCAGCTACTTGCGGGCCCCGGAGTCGGATCGTCGTGACCTTCTTGCCGGCCTGATGGACACCGACGGTGGTGTGGTCAAAGGTGTCGGCTCGTGCCAGTTCACGGTGACCAACAAGCGCCTGGCCGATGAGGTCTACGAGCTCGTCGTGAGCCTCGGCTATCGATGCGGTAGGACCACCAAGCGCGTCCGGGGACGATCTGAGGCCACGTCGACGGCGTACATTCTCAACTTCTCGACCGTCGACGATGTGTTCCGCCTGGAGCGGAAGCGCCTCCTTCACAAGGAGGAGCGCCCGGCGTCGACGACTCGGATCGGCAAGCGCTACATCACCGAAGTCACTGAGGTTCCGTCGGTGCCGGTGCGCTGCGTGCAGGTCGACAATGACGAGCATCTCTATCTCGCAGGCAAGTCGATGATCCCCACCCACAACTCGACCCTGGCCCTCGACCTGTGCCGCGCGGCGTCGATCCACAACAACCTGACCAGCGTCTTCTTCAGCCTGGAGATGACCCGCTCCGAGATCACCATGCGGCTGCTGTCGGCCGAGGCCAAGGTGCCGCTCAACCACATCCGCAACGGCCAGATGAGCGACGACGACTGGGCCAAGCTCGCGCGCAAGATGGGCGAGGTCAGCTCGGCGCCGATGTTCATCGACGACAGCCCCAACATGACGATGATGGAGATCCGGGCGAAGGCCCGCCGGCTCAAGCAGCGCCACGACCTGCGGCTGATCATCATCGACTACATGCAGCTGATGACGTCCGGCAAGAAGGTCGAGTCCCGCCAGCTCGAGGTCTCGGAGTTCTCCCGTCAGATCAAGCTGCTGGCCAAGGAGCTCGAGGTCCCCGTGGTCGCGCTCTCCCAGCTCAACCGTGGTCCCGAGCAGCGCGGCGACAAGCGCCCGATGATGTCCGATTTGCGCGAGTCCGGCTGTCTGACCGCCGACACGCGGCTGATGCGCGCGGACACTAACGCCGAGATCACCCTTGGCGAGCTGATGGAGTCCGGCGCCCGGGACATCCCGGTCTGGTCCCTCGACGACCGACTCAAGCTCGTCCCGCGCACACTCACCCATGCCTTTCCGAGCGGGGTGAAGCCCGTCTTCGAGTTGACCCTGGCTTCCGGCCGCCGGATCACGGCCACGGGCAATCACAAGTTCCTGACGTACGACGGGTGGATGCCGCTGTCCGAACTCGCGCTGGGTGCGCGGCTCGGGTCGATCCGGCACGTGCCGCCCCCGTTGCACACGGTCGCCCGTGACGACGATGAGGTCGTGCTGCTCGCTCACATGCTCGGTGACGGCTCGTTCGTCAAGCGCCAGCCGATCCGTTACGCGAGCATCGACGAAGCCAACCTGTCGGCCGTGAGCGATGCCGCATCGCGCCGCTTCGGGATCACTCCGGTCCGTGACGAGTACGCCGCCGCCCGTGTGACGACACTTCGCCTCCCCGCGCCGTACCACCTCACCCACGGCAAGCGGAACCCGATCGCTTCCTGGCTCGACGAGGACGGGCTCTTCGGCTTGCGCAGTCATGAGAAGTCCGTGCCGGACTGGGTCTTCGGCCTGCCCAAGGAGCAGGTGGGACTGTTCGTTCGTCACATCTGGTCCACCGACGGTTCAGTCAGCTACGACAGTAAGAACCGCATCGGTCGCATCTACTACGCATCGACCAGCCGGCGGCTCGTCGACGATCTTGCGCGGCTCTTGCTGCGGTTCAACGTATTCACTCGGATCAAGCGCGTACGGAAGGCCGGCTACCGCGACGGCTGGCACCTCTACATCTACGGCGTAGAGAATCAGCTCCGTTTCGTCGACGAGATCGGTGTGCATGGGGCGCGGGGCGAGAAGGCTCAGGAACTCGCCGAGCGACTGCGCGACGTACGCCCGAACACCAACCTCGACACCGTTCCCCGCGAGGTGTGGGACCGAGTGCGTGAGGTGCTCGCTGAGAAGTCGATCTCCCACCGCGAGTTCGCTGCCGCCATGGGCACCCAGTTCTCCGGCTCGGCGTTGTGGAAGCATGCGCCGAGCCGCCAGCGGCTGGCCCGCGTCGCTGAGGTCCTTGATGATGCGGAACTCGACGTCCTCGCCACGAACGACGTCTTCTGGGACGCCATCACCGCTATCGAGCCGGTCGGCGAGCAGGCGGTCTACGACGGCACTGTGATGGGCACCCACAACTTCGTTGTCGACGGCATCGCCGCCCACAACTCCCTCGAGCAGGACGCCGACATGGTGATCCTGCTTCATCGCGACGACGTCTACGAGAAGGAGTCGACCCGCCCCGGCGAGGCCGACCTGATCGTCGCCAAGCACCGCAACGGCCCCACCCGCGACGTCACCGTCGCCTTCCAGGGCCACTACTCCCGCTTCGTCGACATGGCCCACTGACGGGGCGGAGCGCTACCTGTCAGCCCCAGGTCAATGGGTCCAAGGCGAGATAGAACCGCATCCGGTCGTGGTCCAACGCGGGCCCGTAGTGGCGTTCAAGCTCCGCCTCCGCGCGGGCAGCTTCGACATCGTCGCTCCACGTCTCGCGGGCAGTGGCTAGAAGAAGCGTGAGATCAACGTGCGGATCGCCGACTCCCAGCCGGCCGACGTCGATGAATCCTGACAGCGATCCTGCATCCGGATCGACGATGAGGTTCGGGAGGCACAGGTCGCCATGACACACCACCGCATCGGCACTCTGCTGCTCCATTCGAACCTCAAGCTGCAGTTCGAGACGGGCGAGGAGTTCAGATGGAGCGACCATACGGTCCTCCGGCCGCAAGAACTCCGGATTCACTGCTCCGCGCCGTACGACAGCGCGGGCGATCTCGACCAAGTCCACGACGTCATGGCTGAAGGGGCAGGTGGCGGTCGGTACCTCATGCAAGCCGCGGACCGCCTCAGCAATCGAGGTCCACGCATCCCAGAGCTGTCCGGCAATGAGAATGTCGGCTGGCACACCAGGGACCGTCGTCATGGTGAGCTCGGCGCCGCCATCACCCTCGCTCCAATCGATCACGTCCGGCCCCGGAATCCCGGTACCGGACAGCCAGCGAAGACGGTCACGCTCGGCTGCCAGTGAGGCAGATCGGTCGGTAGCCACGCGCTTCCGATGCAGTGCGCCGTCCGCAGATCGGAACACCTCCGCGCCGGACTCGCCCGACCTCACTGGGATCCACCTCACCGCTCCCGATCGTGGCCCGGCAGTCCCGCCAGTGTCCAGCGGTACCTTCCAAGCGTCGCGCACTGGGTTTCTGAACGAGACCGACTTCCCAGACGCCACGGCGGCCCCCGCGGGGCTATTCTGAGCAGACGATCCCGGGCTCGGGACGGGTGGTCCAGCACGGACTATCAGGAGGTAGCCATGAGGGGATCTCGAGCACGGCGCCGGGCCTTCGGCACTGCTGCTCTTCTAGTACTCGCCGCTCCGGCGGTCGTCCCGCCCCCGGCATCGGCGGCGGACGGGATCACGGTCTCGATCGCCAAGCATGCAAACCTGACGCCGGGCGGTGGCGTCGTCATCAGCGTGCAGGTCACCTGTCCGCAGCTGCCCGGCTCCCTGGACTTCCAGGAGGCACATGCCGGTGCCAGCCAGGACAGAACCGGTGCGTGGTCGGAGAGCGGTTTGGACGGCACCGTCGTCTGTGACGGCCAGCCGCACGTCCACACGGCTCACTTCACGTCGTTCGCCGATCCGTTCAAGGGCGGTCCGGCCAGCGCCAACGCCTCCGTCATCGTGTGTCACATCGTCGGCGAGGAGCAGGTCTGCGCCACCGGGTCGTCCGCCAGTCGCATCGTGATCCGAGGCTGACGCTACGGGTGACTCCGGAAGAAGGTGCGGATGTCGTCGACCAGCAGCTCAGGCACCTCCATGGCCGGGAAGTGGCCGCCGGCCTCGTACTCGTTCCAGGAGGTGTAGGCGCCGTACGGGTCGACGTCGCGGCGGACCGACATGTCGGCGGCGAACACGGCGACGCCGGTCGGCGGCATCGGCGGCGCCTCCCAGCCGCCGCTCTCTCCGTCGTCCGAAGCGGCCCGCGTGGCGAACTGCCGGTACGCCTCCATGCCCTCGTACACAGAGTGCGCCGAGGACCAGCCGAGCTCGTTGAACCAGTAGATGCTCACGTTCGTGAGCAGCTGGTCGAGGTCGACGGCGTCCTCGGGCAGCTCGTTCGCCGGGTCGGTCCACTCCTGGAACTTCTCGACGATCCAGGCGAGCTGGGCGACAGGTGAGTCGGTGAGCCCGTACGACAGCGTCTGCGGCCGGGTCGACTGGATCGACAGGTAGCCGATGCCGTCCTGCTGCCAGGCGTTGAACGCCTCGGCGCGCTCGCGGTCCTTGCCCTCCAGGCGCTCGAGGTCGACGGCCGGACCGAACGGGTACGGCGCGGGCCCGTTGATGTGCGACGCGATGACTCGGCCCGGCGCGACCATCGGCAGCATGCCGACGATGCCGGATCCGACATCGGTGCCCTGCGCGAGGAACCGGTCGTACCCGAGCCGGGTCATCACCTCGGCGAAGGCGCCGGCGACCCGGAACAGGTTGCCCCAGCCGGGTCCGGTGAGCGGGGAGAAGCCGTAGCCCGGGATCGACGGGAGGACCAGGTGCACCGCGTCCTCGGCCTTGCCGCCGTGCGCGACCGGGTCGGTGAGTGGGCCGACGACCTTGGCGAACTCGACGTACGAGCTGGGCCAGCCGTGCACCATCAGCAGCGGACGGGCGTTCGGCTCACTCGACCGGATGTGCGCGAAGTGGATCGGCTGGCCGTCGATCTCGGTGACGAACTGCGGAAGCTCGTTCAGCCGAGCCTCGGCCTTGCGCCAGTCGTACGCCGTCTGCCAGTACTCCACGATCTGCCGCAGGTAGCTGGTCGGTACGCCGCGGGTCCAGCCCAGGCCGGCGAGCTCGCGGGGCCAGCGAGTGTTCGCGAGCCGCGCGTGGAGGTCGTCCAGGTCGGCCTGCGGGACGTCGATGCGGAAGGGGCGGATGTCGTTCTGGTTCGTCGTCATGTCAAGAACCCTAGGAGCCAATGCGGAAAGGTTCGTTCCTCATTCGCTACGATGCTGAAGCAATGTTGGAGACCTCGGCACGACTGCTGAAGCTGCTGTCCCTGATGCAGGCCCACCAGCACTGGACCGGCCCGGAGCTTGCGTCGCGGCTGGGCGTGACGACGCGGACCGTGCGCAACGATGTGGAGCGGCTGCGGTCGCTCGGCTATCCGGTCGACGCGACGCCCGGCGTGGCCGGCGGCTACCGGCTCGGCGCCGGCGCCGCGTTGCCGCCGCTGCTCCTCGACGACGAGGAGGCGGTGGCGGTCGCGGTGGGGCTTCGTACGGCGGCCGGCGGGTCGGTGGCGGGCATCGAGGAGACGTCCGTGCGGGCGCTGGCGAAGCTGGAGCAGGTGCTGCCGTCGCGGCTGCGGCACCGCGTGAACGCGCTGCAAAGCTATCTGGTGTCGGTGCCGTCGGCAGGGCCGTCGGGGCCGGTGGTGGATCCGTCGGTGCTGACGACGCTCGCGGCGGTGTGCCGCGACCACGAGCAGCTGCGGTTCGACTACGCGACCCACTCGGGTACGACGTCGCTGCGCACTGCCGAGCCGTACCGGCTCGCGCACATGCGGGGCAGGTGGTACCTCGTCGCCTACGACCTGGACCGCGCGGACTGGCGCACCTTCCGCGTCGACCGGCTGACTCCGCGGATCCCGACCGGCCCGCGCTTCACGCCCCGCGAGCTGCCGTCCGAGGGCGTTGCGTCGTACGTCGACCGGGGCGTGTCGCAGGCGATGTGGGAGTTCCGCGCCCGGATCCGGGTGCTCGCGCCGTTGTCCGTGGTCGCGGCCCGGCTGCCGGCGACGGCGGGCGAGCTGACGGAGATCGACGAGTCGTCGTGCTACCTGGACGCCGGATCGGACGACCCGGGCATGCTGCTGCGGTACCTCAGCATGCTCGACCTCGACTTCTCGGTGGCGGAAGCGCCGGAGCTGGCCGACGAGGTGCGCAAGCTCGCGACCCGCTACGCCCGCGCGCTGGACTGACCGCCTCGCTCAGCCCGGCACCTCGGTGTTGAACGGCCGGACCTCGACCTTGCCGCGGCAGGCCTTCGAGGCCTCGGCGGCAAGCTCGAGGGCGAGGTCGCGGTCGGGTACGTCGATCACCCAGAAGCCGCCGATGTGCTCCTTGGTCTCCAGGTAGGGCCCGTCGGTCACCAGCGGCTCCTCACCCTGCCCGTCGACGACGGCCGCCGTCGTCGACGCCTGGTCGAGGCCGTCGGCGAAGACCCAGTGGCCGCTGGCCTTGAGCCGCTCGTTGAAGGCCTCGGTTTCGGCGAATGACTGCAGCATCTCCTCCCGCGACGGGTAGCCGTAGTTCTCGTCGAACTCCGCCGGGCCGTAGACCGCCATCAGGTACCTGGGCATCACGTTGCTCCTCGTCTGGTTGCCACGACCCCCATCCGACACCCCTCGCCCAAGGCTTGTCACCCCTTGTCGACCACCCCGACTGCTCAGCCCAAGCCTTTCCGGAAGCCCTCTCGCCAGCTCGGGTATCCGGGCGTCCAGCCCAGCTCGCGCTTGGCCTTGGCGTTCGACGAGCCTCGCACCGAGGTCATCAGGGCAAGCCCGAGCTCGCCGAGCATCGGCCTGGCCAGCCATGCCGGCAGCCGCATCGGCGGCTTGCCGCCGAGCTGCTCGGCCAGGTACGGCAGCCACTCGGACACCGGCGCGGGCTCGTCGTCCACGACGTTGTAGATGCCGGGCGCGCCCCGCTCCACCGCCGCCGCGGTCGCGGCCGCAGCGTCGTCGATGTGGATGAACGACCAGACGCCGGTGCCGCCGCCGACCACGGGGAACTTCCGGTGGCGGACCATCTCGCCCATGGTGCCGGTGCGCGACGCGGCGTTGCCCGGTCCGTAGAAGCTGCCGTAGCGCAGCGCCAGGCCCTCGATGCCGGGCGCGGTCGTGACGGCTCGCTCGACGTACCGGATGGCCGCCAGCGACTCGCGCGCCTCCTTGCCCGGGTCGTCAATCAGCGGGTCATCCTCGGTCTTGACCCAGGCGCCGGTGCGCTCGTTCGGCCAGGTCGTGTAGCTCTGCGCGACCACCCGGCGTACGCCGGCCTCCCGGGCGGCCGCGAGCAGGTGGTCGGTGCCCTCGGTCCGCAGCCGGTTGGTCATCGCGAAGTCCTTGTCGAACTTCTTCGGGTTGCCGCTCATCGCGCCCAGCGCGGTGAGCTGGTGGACGATGACGTCGGGTTTGGCGGCCGCCACGGCGGACCGCACGCTCTCGGCGTCGAGCGGGTCCATGACCACGCCGGTCGCCCCCTGCGCCTCAAGGCCGGCCACGGCACCCTCGTGCCGGGTGCTCCCGAAGACCTCGTGCCCCGCGTCCACCAGGATCGGCACCAGCCGGCTGCCCAGCGCTCCGGTCGCGCCCGCGATGAAGACTCGCATTGTTCTTTCCCTTCGTTCGGTTGTCGCCCCGTCCGACGAGATAGCCCCGGCCCCTGTGACAACCGGACCAGTGGTTGGATCGAGAGGTGATGGATCTCGGCGCGGCGCACGACCGGCTCCGGCCCCTGATGTTCTCGATCGCCTACCGGATGCTTGGCAGCGTGGCGGAGGCGGAGGACGTCGTTCAGGAGGCCTTCCTACGGCTGCACCGCAGTGCCCAGGACGGCATGGAGGTGGACAACCTCGACGCCTACGCCACCACCGTCACCACCCGGATCGCCATCGACACCCTGCGGTCGGCGCGCGTGCGCCGCGAGCAGTACGTCGGGCCGTGGCTGCCGGAGCCGATCGTGGCCGCCGACGACGGCGACCCGGCCCACCGGTTCGACCTCGACGAGACCGTGAGTACGGCGTTCCTCGTGCTGCTCGAGGCACTGACGCCGGTCGAGCGTGCGGTGTTCGTGCTGCGGGAGGTCGTCGGCTACGAGTACGACGACATCGCCGAGGTCGTCGACAAGAGCGCGACCAACTGCCGGCAGATCTTCGCCCGGGCACGCAAGCGCATCGAGGACGGCACGCCGCGGTTCGACCCGTCCCGGGAGCGCCGCGAGCGGCTCGCCTCGCAGTTCGTGGCCGCGCTCGGCGAGGGCGACGTCGCCGGCCTGGAGCGGCTGCTCGCCGACGACGTGGTGTTCGTCGGCGACGGCGGTGGCCGGGCGCCGGCGATCCGGAAGCCGATGGCGGGCGCCCTCGCGGTCACCCGGTTCCTCGTGGGCCTGATGCGCCAAGGCGAGCGCATCGACGTACGCCTCGAGCTCGGGGACGCCAACGGCCAGCCGGCGCTGCTGACCCGCGACGCCGGCGGCGCGCTGCTCGGCGTGATGACGATCGACGTCGACGGCGGCCGGATCACCCGGCTGCACAACGTCCTCAACCCGCAGAAGCTGGGCCACCTCGGTCCGGTCGGCGACCTCAGCGCCTTGCTGGGCGGTCGGTAGTCCGGCCAGAGTGGAGCCATGCTGAGACTGGTCATCCGCAGATCCGGCGGCGAATGGGCGGTCACTGACGGCGACGCCACGCTGGCGACCGCGCGTGGCGGCATGCTCAGCGACCGCCTGGAGATTCACCACAACGGCCGAGTGCTCCGAGCCGACCTGTCCAAGGGCGCGCTCGTGGTCACCGACTCGGCCACCGGTGAGCAGGTGGTCCGCGCGGCGCACATTCCGGGCCGCGACCCGCAGGTCGCCGTACGCGAGAAGTGGGCCGTGAGCTTTGCGACCGGCGCGGAGCTCGCCTGGATGTACAAGTCCGAGCCGCGGCAGATGGGCTTCTACGACGCCGCGGCGAACCCGGTGATGGTGATCGGACACCACATCTCCATCCAGGCGCCGCGCAAGGCCAGCGTCGTACGGATCCTGTTCCGGATGTGGACGGGCGCGGTCAAGTCGGCAGGCGAGTACGGCGCCGTGTTCGACGAGCCCGCCTTGGCGGCACTCAGCCTGACCTCGGACGCACCGCTGCTTGCGCTGCTCGGCATGACGCTGGAGCGGCGCTGGCAGGAGGGCAGCACGGAGTCGGCGGTCTACTAGCCGTCAGTCCGGCAGCGGGAGGTCGCCCGGGGTCTTGGTGTAGCCGAGCTGCTCGATGACCTTGCCCTCGCTGACCCGGGTCACGTTGACGCCGAGCACGGACTCCGCGTCGGTCGGGCCGAAGCGGTATCGCCACCGCACCGCGCCCCACTCGCCGTCGGCGAACACGTGGTTGACCTCGAAGGTGGTCGACTCGTCACGCATAAGCTCGGCCCAGAAGGCGACGCACGCGTCCTTGCCGACGTACGGCGTGCCGTCAGGCGCCGGCTGGGCCGACACCATCACGCAGTCGTCGTGGACGAGGGCGGCGAGCGCGTCGGTGTCGCCGCGCCGGAAGGCGTCGTTGAAACGGCCGATGGTCTCGGCGGTCTCGTTGGTGGCGGCGGTCGTTGCCGATGTGCTCATGTCGCTCGCTCCCTTGATAGATAGACTGGTCGGTCTATCACGACGATATAGACTGGTCGATCTACTGGCAAGAGGAAGGCCGCAACGGATGGCTACGACGACCCAGCCCGGGCCTCGGGAGCGGCTGCTCACCGCGGCTCAGGAGCTGTTCTACGCACGCGGACCAGCGGTCGGCGTGGACGCGCTGCTCAAGGAGGCCAACGTCGCGCGCCGGTCGCTCTACGAGCACTTCGGCGGCAAGGACGGCCTGGTCGCGGCGGTGCTCCGCCGCGCGGCCGACGAGGACCTTGCCTGGTACGAACAGGCGCTGGCCGGCTCGACAGACCCCCGGCGCCGGCTGCTCGGGCTGTTCGACCGGCTCGACGAGCTGGTCTCGAACGACGAGTTCCGCGGCTGTCGCTACTTCGCGAGCGACCTCACGTTCGCCGATCCCGACCACCCTGCCCACGCCGAGACCGAGGCCTTCCGGCAGCGCCTGCGCGAGCTCCTCGTGCGCGAGCTGAAGGCCCTGGGGCACCGCCGCCCGGCACGTGCCGCCGAGCAGTTGCACCTCCTGATCGAGGGCACGCTGGTGATGGGTGCCACCCAGGACGGCCAGCGCCCCGCGCGGGCTGCGCGCGACCTCGCCGCGCTCGTCCTCGACTGACCTCGCAACGGCTCTGAAAATACGGGCTTGACCTTGACGTAGCGTCAACCCTCGACGCTAGTCCGCATGAACCTCACAACACCCATGATGGAGGTCTCCGGACTGCGCAAGGCGTACGGCGACCACACCGTCCTCGACGGCATTGACCTGACCGTGCCCACCGGCACGGTCTACGCCCTCCTCGGGCCGAACGGTGCCGGTAAGACCACCACGGTCAACATCTGCTCGACCCTGCTCACCGCCGACGACGGCGAGGTGCGGGTCGCCGGTCACGACGTACGGCGCGAGTCCGACGCGGTCCGTCGCACGATCGGCCTCACCGGGCAGTTCTCCGCCATCGACGAACTGCTCACCGGCCGGGAGAACCTGCGGCTGATGGCCGACCTGGCTCACCTCGACCGAGCGACGGCGAAGGCCAGCGTCGACGCGCTGCTCGCGCGGCTCGACCTGGTCGACGCCGCCGACCGGCGGGCGCAGACCTACTCCGGCGGCATGAAGCGGAGGCTGGACCTGGCGATGACGCTGATCGCCCGGCCCCGGCTGATCTTCCTCGACGAGCCGACCACCGGCCTGGACCCGCGCAGCCGGCGCGAGCTGTGGTCGATCGTGCGGGAGCAGGTGGCCGACGGCGTGACCGTGCTGCTCACCACGCAGTACCTGGAGGAGGCCGACGCGCTCGCCGACCGGGTCGCCGTACTCGACGGTGGCCGGCTGGTCGCCGAGGGCACCCCGGCCGAGCTCAAGCGGCAGGTGCCGGGCGGCCACGTGCAGGTCGAGTTCACCGACGGGCGCAGCGAGCGGCTCGCCAGCGACGGCAGCGTCGCCTCGCTGCGCAAGATCCTCGACGGCCTGGACGACAGCGAGGTCGCCGGGGTGACCGTCGAGACCGCCGACCTGGACGACGTCTTCCTGGCCCTTACCGGCCACCCCACCACCGATGCCACGACCGAAGAGAAGGAGGTGCTCGCATGAGCACCACGTACGCCGTCCGCGACTCAGTCACCATGCTGCGCCGCAACCTGCTGCACTGGGTCCGCTACCCGTCGCTGGCGATCATGCTGGTGGCCCAGCCGATCCTGTTCCTGCTGCTGTTCGTCTACGTGTTCGGCGGCACGATGGGGGCCGGTCTGCCCGGCGCCCCGACCGGCGCCGATCGCACCGACTACCTGGAGTACATCACCCCCGGCATCCTGATCATGGCGGTGGCGAGCGTGGCCCTGGGTACGGCGATCTCGGTGGCGATGGACATGACCGGCGGCATCATCGCCCGGTTCCGGACCATGGACATCGCGAAGGTCTCGGTGCTGACCGGCCACGTGCTGGGCGCGGTGCTCAAGTCGCTGGTGGCGGTCGTGGTGACGCTCGGCTTCGCCGTACTGCTGGGCTACCGGTCCGACGCCAGCGTGGGCGAGTGGCTGGCGGCGTTCGGTCTGATCGTCCTGCTCACCTTCGCGCTGACCTGGCTCACCGTCGGGATGGGGCTGGCCGCCGACAGCGTCGAGACCGCGAGCAACACCCCGATGTTCCTGGTCCTGCTGCCGTTCATCAGCAGCGGGTTCGTGCCGACCGACGAGATGCCGTGGGGGCTGCGCCACTTCGCCGAGAACCAGCCGTTCACGCCGATGATCGACAGCCTGCGGGCGCTGACCTCCGGCCACTCGCCGGGCAACGACCTGTGGCTGGCAATCGGGTGGGCGGTGCTGATCGCGGCGCTTGGCTACCTGTGGTCGCGTCGCCTGTTCACCAAGGTTCCGGCACGCTGAGCACCATGTTGACCATCAGCGAGCTGGCGTCGTACGCCGGAGTCACGGTTCGCGCCGTGCGGCACTACCACGCCAAGGGACTGCTGCCGGAGCCCGAGCGGGATCGCTCGGGCTACCGGCGGTACGACGCCCTCGCGGTCGCGGACCTGATCAAGATCCGCACCCTCGCCGAGGCCGGCGTACCGCTGTCCCGGGTGCGCGAGCTGCTGGCGGCCGACGCCGACGAGTTCGCCGCCGCTGTCGTGGACATCGACAAGCGGCTGCGCGCGGAGATCCGGGACCGGCAGGAGCACCGCAAGCGGATCGCGCAGCTGGCGGCCGGCGACAACCTCGCGCTGCCGCCGGAGGCGGTCGCCTACCTGGCCCGGATGCGGGAGCTCGGGTTCCCGGAGCTGATGATCGCGGGCGAGCGGGACGCCTGGATCCTGGTCGCCGCCCAGGTCCCGGAGCACATGCCGACGTTCATGGCCCTCAAGCAAGGCCAGCTCGACGACCCGGCAGTCGTCGAGAGCTACCGGGAGATGGGCGAGGCCCTCTTCTGGGAGCCCGACGACGCGCGGCTGGCAACGATCGCCGACCAGATCGTCGGTTTCATGGAGGACGCCGACCCGGCGGAGCTGGCGGCCTTCGACGAGGAGGTCCAGATCCCCGATGGCCTGGTCAAGCTGCTCGACGCGGTGTTCGTGGACATGGTGCCGGCGGCGCCCCGGCTGCTGGAGCTGATCGAGGAGCGCGGCTGGACCGGCTGGACCAGGATGGAGCGTGTGGACTCCTCGCACCGCTAGCGGCAAGTTGGGTCCGCCCCGTCGTTGCCCTTCGAGAGCAGGCGGTGTTTCAATTTGCCGCGGCGGGCGAGCAAGCCCGCCCAACGAGGGGGAGCTCATGGCGCGCTGGCTTGTCGCTGTACTCATGCTGACCGGTCTGACGCTGACGGGCCCGCCCTCGCACGCGGCGGTGCAGGTGACTATCGGAGCCAGCCAGACCGTGTTCCGGGCGACAGATGCGGTCGCGGTCCGCGGTAAGGCGGTCGGCGCCAAGCCGGGGACCGTGGTCAAGCTCCAGCGTTGGGTGGGCGGCACCTGGAAGACGCTGCAGTCGAGGAAGACCTGGTCTGCGCAGACCTACTCCTTCTCGGTCCGACTGCCGGCGGGCGTCCAGTACGTTCGCGTCATCAAGCCCAGGCAGTTGGGACAGCCGGCCGCGGCTTCACCCAACCTCAAGCTGACGGCGCTGGTGATCACCTTGATCGCCGACAAGACCACGATGATGGCCGACGAGTGGCTCCACGTCAGCGGTACGACGATCGGCGCTCGGCTCGACAGCCAGGTGAACCTGCAAGTTCTGAGCAGCGAGGGCGTCTGGACGACGGTGTCGCACTTTGACGAGCGGCCGACCCGCGACTACTCCATGGAGACCCGGCTCGCTCCGGGTTACCAGTACGTCCGGGTGATGATGCCAAGGCAGCTCGGCCAGCCCTCGGTGGTGTCTCCGACGCTTCGGATCACAGTCCGCCGAAACCCGAAGCTCGTGGCGACCGCTGACTTCGAGAGCGTCTGGCCGGATCGCCAGCAGATCTCGCTGACCGGGGCCGTCACCGAAGGCCCGGCTTCCGCCGTCCTTGCGATGGAGCGGCTGGACGGCGAGGTGTGGGAACGTCTCGAGTCCCGTGCAGTGGCTGCGGGTGCGGAGGTCACGTTCGAGGACACCGCGGCGCCCGGCCGTCAGTACCGGCTCCGGCTGCTACCGACCACGCTGACCACGGGGCAGACCTCGCGGATCTTCGCAAACACGGCCGCGACGTACGTCATGACGCTCAACAGCGCGCTGGAGATCCGCAGCATCCAACCGACCACGGGTGCCGCGGCGCAGATCAGGGTCGAGGTCGCGGCTGGTGAGCGGGTGGAGGTCGTCAAGCGGTCGGACGTCGGGCACAGTGCCAGGGTCTACTCTCCATCGGGGGAGGTCGTCGCCGGCTTCACCGAAGGTGCCGCTCGGTTCACGGCCCGAGAGTCCGGCACCTACCTGATCGAGATCAGTGACTGGGCTCGGGAAGGCAGCCTGCAGTTGTGGCTATCCACTCCGAAGGTGGTGGAGACGACGGTGGACGACCCCGGGTTCGTCGTGGACACCGACCGGGCGGGCCAGTCGGTCGAGGTGCGTATCGACGCCAGCGCGACCGAGTTCTTCACCCTGCTGGCCGAGGCGACCACCGGCGAGACGCAGGTGTTGTACGACGGCGACGGGACCGTGGTGAAGCCCTTGCTGCCGGCAGTTCAGCGCTATCGCGAGGCGGTCTACCGGAGCAACGGCGGGACCTACACGCTCCGGATCTTCCCCAGCTACCACGAGCCGTTCGATGTCGCTGTGCGTGCCTTGTCGGCGACCTTGCTGGCCGGAAACGTTAACGGCGACACGGTCGAGGCGGTCGTCGCCGACCCACACCGCGTCGCACTGATCGAGTTCGAGCGACCGGCAGAGCGGGTGACCCTCGGCTACGAGTGTGAGGGGGATTGCAACGTCGAAGTCTTCGACGCCGCCACCGGCGAGCCGTCACCCGCGGGTGACGGGCGGAGCATCGTCGCCGTGTCCGGGTACGACGAACGGCTTCCGACGGCGCTTGTCCAGCTGACCACGCCGCTTCACCTCGACGCGACGGTCGGCGGCGAGCCGGTCGACATCGACCTCACCGGTTACTACCGCCGCGAGGTCGCTTTGCACTTCCGTGCCACGCAGGGCCAGGTGATTGCTGCCAGGCAGACGCACTCTGCCGGTGACACCTACCGGCCCGAGCTGACCCTCGCCGGCGTGACCGTGCCGAACTATCTCCGCACCTGGCGCGGCCTGTGGGCCATTCCCGCCGACGACGAGTACACCATGACCCTCACGGGGTTCCGCGGGTATACCGGGACGCTCGCTGTGGAGACGGCCGAGCGTCTGGAGCTGCCTGGCGACGGCACTCCGACCACCGTGGAGATCGACGAGCCCGGCGAGACGATCGTGGCCCGAATTCCGATGCCAGCCGGGGTGATCTTGCACGCGACCCTTGACGAGGTCGCCGCCAGTCTCGGCGACACGTGGGACGTCACCCTGATCACTCCCGACAACACCTACTGGTACAACTCCTGGGCCATACCGGGCACGCTTCCGCCGGAGGTGGTCAGAGAGCCGGGCGACATCCTGGCGCTGATCTCCGCCGACCAGACCGGATCGCTGCGGCTCGCCTTCAGGCCTCGCGACTGAGACCGGCGGCGTACCCGAGCTCAGCCGCGCGTCAGTCGTCGCGCATCGAGCGGCGGTCGCCGACCGGGCCGTCGGTCAGCGGGAAGGCCAGTGAGCCGGCGCGCACCCACCACTCCATGACGTCGTAGGCGAGCCGCCCGGCGACGACCGACGGGTCGGCATCCGAGAGCCGAGCGGCCTCGGCCGAGTCGCAGGCGAACACCGACATCCCGCGGTACGACGGGTCGGACTGCTCGTCGAACGGCCCGTTGGCGACCAGCGTCCCCTGCCGCACCAGCTCGGCGCGGTAGGCGAGATGGCGGGCCTGGAGGTCGTCGAGCTCGTCCTCGGGAAGGTCCGGGGCGTCGGCCGGGCGGCGCAGGACCACCACGGTGTAGACGTCGAACGCGTCGGGGATGTTGGGGTCGCGGGCCATCACCGGCTCCCATCGTCGGGGATGCTGATCAGGGTCTGCTGTCCGGCGGCGACCAGCTTGCGCTGGTCCCCCTCGACCGCGAACACCTCGAGCTGGCAGACGCTGATGGTCCGCCCGGGCCGGAGGACGGTGCCGATCGCCTCCAGGTGGTCGCCGGCCGCGGGCGCGAGCAGGTTGAGCTTGTACTCGACGGTCAGCACCTCGGAGGTCGCCGGCATCAGGGTGTACGCGGCGTACCCGCCCGCGCTGTCGGCGATCGCGCTGGTGGCGCCGGCGTGCACGTAGCCGTGCTGCTGGCTCACCTCGGGCCGGCTCGGCAGCCTGATCTGCACGCGGCCCAGTTCTACGTCGGTGAGCTCGGCGCCGAGCAGCGCCATCAGGCCCTGCTGGGCGAAGCTGTCCCGGACCCGGGCGATGATCTCGTCGGTGGTCTCGGCGGTCACGGCAGCCCCAGCTCCCAAATGCGCTCAGGGTCGAGCAGCCCGTCGAGTGTCCCGGTGCTGCCGGCCAGCGCGAGCGGCCAGCCGCGCTGCTCGGCGAACCCGTGGAAGAAGCCCTCCGAGACCTCGTTGCTCGCGTCGATGGTGAGCAGCAGCCGCCGGCACCCGCGCGTGGCGGCGCGGCGCCCGAACTCGGTCACCAGGGCGCCACCCACCCCGGTCCGGCGCCGGTCCGGCGCGACCACGATCTGCAGCAGCAGCGCCGCCTCGGGCTGGAAGGGGTAGACGCCGACGACGTACCCGGCCAGGCCCTCTCCGGCGTCGGGCACCACCAGCACGGCGTCCGCGGCCATCGCCTGCAGCACCCAGTAGGTGTACGCCGTGTGCGCGACGACGCCCGGATCCTCGGCCGCCATCCTGGCGATGACGGGGAAGTCGGTATCGACTGCTGGACGGACCTCCGCTGCGCGCGACTGCACGTGTTCATCCTGGCATCCGGTCGGCAAAAGGACCCCCAACGCCGGGCGTCGCGGTGCCATAGTGGCGCGCATGGCTGCGGGCGTACCCCTGGGTTGGCGGGTCGGCGTGGAGGAGGAGCGGTTCGTCCTGGTCGACGGCCGGGCACCCGCCACGGCGGAGTTCCGGGCGCTCATCACGGAGCTCGCGCGGCGCGGTGGGTACGCCGTCGCCGAGGTCGGCACCACCGCCGGACCGCTGCTCGAGGCGCGGCGGGAGACGCCGACCGGCCGGGTCACGGTCAAGCACGACTACGGCACCCATCTGGTCGAGGTGGCCTATCCGCCGGTGTCGACGCGGGACGAGCTGGTCGCGCTGTACGCCGAGGTGTGGGACGGGCTGCGGCCCGCGGCCGAGGCGACCGGCGTCGACTTCCTCGACACCAGCTACCTTGCCGACCTACCGGCCGGTTACGTCTACGCCGAGCACGACATGTACGCGGCCCGGACCGAGCGGCTCATCGGCCGGCCGCTGCCGCCGGCACCGCTCGCCGCGCCGCACTTCCTCGCCCACCTGGCCGCGACCCAGGTGACGATCGAGGTCGACCCGGAATGGCTGGTCGCGCATCTGCCGGCGGCGTACTCCCTCCTCTATCTCGTGCCGTCCACGTTCTCCCGACCGCAGCAGGTCGGCGGCCGGAGCTACCGCGCCGCCCGGCCGCCGGCGTACCGCGACAACCTGCCGCACCACCCGCTGGCGGGTGTCCCGCGAGAGCTGCCGTCGACGCTGGCCGACTACCGGAGGACACAGGCAGACGTGCCGCTCGGGCTCCGCGACTACTCCTTCTTCAGCATCCGCGACAACGGGCTGGTGGAGGTGCGAGTCGGCGATGCGCTGCCCACGGCCGGCGCGGTCGCCGACCTGGTCGCGCTCGTCCTCGGCCTGGTCCGGTACGCCGCCGACGCGGCGCCGTCCGCGGCTCCGGCCGACGAGTTCTACCGGTTCTGCGAGGACGGGACGCTGCCGGACCGGGCGCGCGAGGATCTCGCCGCGATGAGCGAGGCGATCGACGCGCTGCCTCTGGCCTGGCGACCGCCGGTGCCGGTCCTGGCCGAGGGAGCGGTCCGATGAGCGGCATCCCGGGCTCGTACCGTTCGCCGCGCTGCGTGGTGCGGCCGAGCGGCGTACACGGCTCTGGGCTGTTCGCCGCCGAGCCGATCCCGCAGGGCGAGGTGATCGCGATCCGCGGCGGGCACATCGTGCCGAAGGCGGTCGCCCTCGACATCGACGCGAGGCTGGGCGGCTACAGCCACCCGCTGACCGACGACTGGTTCCTGGCACCGCTCGACGCCTCCGAGGTCGAGGACGTGGTGATCTTCTTCAACCACGGGTGTACGCCGAACATCGCGCCGCAGGGCCAGGTGGTCTTCGCCGCCACCCGCGACATCGCGGCCGGCGAGGAGATCCTCTGCGACTACGTGACGATCGTCTGCTACCCCGAGTACAAGCTCCAGTGCCGCTGCGGCTCGGCCGAGTGCCGAAGCGTGGTCACCGGCGACGACTGGCGCACGCCCGAGCTGCAGCAGCGCTACAGGGGGCGGTTCTCCACGCAGATCCAGCAGAAGATCGACGCCGGGAGGGGCGGGGAGAGTCATGAGTGAGGTGAACTGGGCCGAGCTGGTGCTCGGCGCCCTGATCGCGGTGGCGGTGCCGGTGGCCTGGCAGGTCGCGCTGCTGGTCTACCGGCGGATGCGCAAGAACGACCTGTGCGGCACCTGGTACGAGTACAACCTCAGCCGTCGCGACGGCGACATGATCGTGGTCCGAGAGGTGTGGCAGGTCTCGCCCAGCCTGCGCCACGAGCTCCACTTCACAGCCGTCGGCGAGGGCTACGCGTACTCCGGGAGCATGACCAAGGAACGCCACCACCTGGTCGCCGACTACCGCGGCAAGGGGCACGAGGAGTCGGTCTACTGTCGGTTCGAGCTGCCAGCCACCACCGGAGCCCGGCAGATGCTCGGGCTCTGGGTCGGCTTCGACTTCGACAACAACTTGGTCGCCGGCCCGCAGATCCTCTCCCGCGCCGACCTGCCCGACGAGGACCGGCGGGCCCGGCTGCTCCAGATCGCCGTACCGGAGGAGGACGGACCGCTGCTCGCGCTCCGCCTCCCCCGGTGGCGCCGGGTCGGCCCGGTTACCGAACCTCGTCAATGAGGCCCGGCTCGGGATTCGATTTGAGCGACAGGTACTTCTCCAACGAGCGAAGACCCGCGACCCGCTCGTCCTTCATCGGGTCGCCGCTGCCGTCCATGGCGCCGGCCGCGATCGGGTCGCCGTCGGCATCGAGATAGGTGACGCGTTCCAGGGCGCGGAACTCGCCCCACTCGGACGGGTCCGCGGGTACGCCGTCGGGCAGCTCGCCGACATGGTCGAGCAGCACGAATCCGCTCGCTTGCCTGTCCACCACGGTCGTCTTGCCGTCGCCCGTGCGGAACGCGACCGACGCCACCGCCGCGGGCAGTCGATCTGTCACGCGCACCACAAACGTGCGGCAGCCGGGATCGGGGCTGTCCTCGACCAGGGCGCAGCCCGAACCGACTGCCGCCGCGGTTCGGAGCGAGCTCCCCGGGGCGAGGAAGTGCCTCACGCCCGATGAGGTGATCGGGCCGGGCGGAAAGAAGTACGTCAGCGTTGGCGAGGTCTGTCCGGACCTGGGGAGCGAGCACTCCGCCCAGACCTTCTCGTCGGCGGCCATCAGCACGTACGTCGTCTGGTCCGGCGTCTCCGCCCTCGCCACGATCGTGGGATGTCCCACGCTGTAGACGGCATCGACCGCCTCCTCGCTGTTGCCGTCGAGGGTGCGGCACCTCTCGATGATCTGGTCGTCGGCCGTCGCACCGGGGGTTGCGACCTGGGTGTCGGGGGAGTCCTCGGTCAGCCCGGTGCCGGCGTACGCCGATCCGGCGACGACCGCGAGCGCTGCCAGGCCGGCTCCGGTGACCGCCAGTCGCCGGCGTACCAGCCGACGGCGTCCCGCCTTGACAGCGGACGGCGCCAGGTTGGTGGGTGGCGGCGTCTCGGTGGCGGCCTCGTACATCGTGGAAAAGCTCTCGGGTGTCATCTCGTTGTTCCTTCCGGCGCAAGCAGAGTGTGGAGGCGCTCCAGGGCGCGGGACGTGTGGCTCTTGACCGTGCCTTCGCTGACGCCGAGGACGTCGGCGGTCTCGGCGACGGACAGCCCGATCCAGTGGCGGAGTACGACAGCCGCCCGCTGCCTGCCGGGCAGCTCGCCGAGTGCCCGGATCAGGTCGTGCCAGTCGGCCGGGTCGCCCTGACTCGGTGCGGGGTGGTCGAATCCTTCGAGGCCGACGGAGACGCGTCGCCATGGGCGGCGGCTCTCGTCGATGGCCTCGCGGACCATGATCTTGCGGACGTAGGCGTCCTCTGCCCCCTTGCGGCGCACCTTGGGCCACGCGACGTACAGCCTGGCCAGCGCGGTCTGCACCAGGTCGTCGGCCGCCGGCCAGCTTCCTGTCAGCCCGTAGGCGATCCTGCGGAGCTGGGTCTGCCGGGCGGCTACGAACCCGGTGAAGTCGTCCCGATGATCGCGTCCCATCTGCACCCCTCCTCGACTCGGTGTTCGGTCATCTGTCCCGGGAAGGACGAGATGAGGTACCGATCCGTTGTCACGGCGTCGCCGCTACTCCGGGGCGTAGTCGAGGCCGAGCGCCGCGAGCGCGGTGGCCAGCCGGTCCAGTGCGATCGGGCCGACGCCGTGCAGGGCGGCGAGGTCGCGGCGGGTCCAGGCGCTGACCGCCTCCAGCGTGTGTACGTCGGCCTCGCGCAGCGCTCGGGTCGCGGGCGCGCCGATCGAGCGCGGCAACGGCGTTCCGGTACGCCGCGGCGGCCGGTCCCGGGGACCGTCCTCGTGGTCGAGCACCGCCTCGCCGCGGGGCGAGAGCCGATAGCCGATCGCGAGCGACTCGGTCAGCCCGCGCCCCTTGAGCTTGCGTACGTCGGTCTTGAACTCGGCCGTCGGCCGGCCGAGCTGCGCGGCGAGCTCGGGTGCCCGGACCTCCGGGTTGGCGTCGATGATCCGCAGCGTGGTGCGGGTCCAGGCGCCGATCGACGACGCGGCGTCGAGCCTGTCGAGCCCGGCCAGGATCTCGACGGTCTCCTCGGCCGTGGGGATGGTCTCGCGAAGGCTGTCGCGGGGATCGGCGCCGGCGTACTTGAGGCCGACCCGGAACACCTTGCCGTCCGGCCGAGCACTGAGGTTGGTCTTGAGTGCGGCCAGCGACCCCGCGCCGCACCGGCGTGCATCCTCGGCGCGGAGTGCGGACAGCGGGACCTGCTCGACGCTGGTCACCTCTAGCAGCCCGACGGCGGTCCGGAGCCGGGTCCCGACCTTCACCCGGGCCCGGTCCCAGCGCCGGAACGCCAGGTCGATCTGGCCATCGCGGATCGCCTCGAGCTCGACCGGTCGAATCATCACCCTCGGAGCATAGGCAGCACCTAGGATCGGGGCTAATGCGTGTGCGATCTCGGGAGGAAACTGCATGCTGCGACTCCGACCTGTCCTGATGGCGACGGTGGCCTGCGCCGTGCTGGCCGCGTGTGACGCTGCGCCCGCGCCGACGTCCGCGCCGACGACGCCGGCACCGGGGCAGGCGGACGGGACGTCGTACGACGACCGTCAGCTGGTCGCAGCGCTGCCGCAGACCATGGCCCAGCTGCGGGTGCCGGTGAGCGAGAAGTGCCTCAGCCTCAGCGAGGCCTGCTCGTCGACCGGCGCACCCGGGGTCGCCTACGTCCAAGGTGGAGGCGACGGCAGCACCGGCGACTTCGACGTGGCCGTCCGTGTCTTCCGAACCTGGGACGCGGAGGCCTGGGCCGACCACGTCGGCGCCTGTCCGCGAGGCAGGTTCGAGAAGCCGGTCGAGCTGACGCCCGAGTACGGCGAGGGCTCGTTCCTGCCCGGAGAGCGGGGGGTCTCGCGGCGTACCGACTGGGCGGTCGGGACCTGGTCCGGCTTCGTCTGCCAGAAGAGCCTGGTCTATCTGGGACCCGAGAATCGGGCCTCCGCGCGACACCGCTCGGTCTACGCGTTGCTGCACAACGGCCACCATCTGCTCCGCGTCGACGGGCGGACCGCGGCGGAGACCCGGGTGCTCGCCGGCGAGTACCTATGGCGGCTGGAGCACCCCGACCCGGCTAGCGACGGGCGCTGAGCGCCTCTCCGGTAGCGGTCCGCGAGTAGAGCACCTCGCGCCCATCCCGGCGCCGTACCACCAGACCGTTGCGGCGCAGCACGGCGAGGTGGGTGTTGACGCCGCCCGGACTCCAGCCGGTACGCCGAGCGAGGGTGGCCGTGGAAGCCGGACGGTCGAGGGAGCGGAGCAGCGCTGCCCGGCGCCTCCCGAGCAGGTCCTCCAGGTGGCTGTCGGCCGCGGCCTCAAGCAGCCACAGGACGCCGATGCCGGGCGGCTGGTAGGTGAGCGCGGGGTCCCACGGCCCGTCGATGCGCGCCCACGCACGCCAGGCGAGCACGGACGGGACCAGCAGCAGCCCCCGGCCGTTGAGCTGGACCGTGCGGGGACCGGCCTTGGCCGGCGACAGCGTCAGCGTGCTGCCGTCCCAGCTGAGCCTCGGGTCGAGATCGTCGAACGCCGCCGACCCGCCCGCGGCGACCAGCCGCCGTGCCCGGGCCGCGATCTCGCTCTCGAGGAACGGCACGATCAGGCCCCACCACGGCTCGAGCGCGGCCTCCCAGAACGCGCGCATCTGGTCGACCAGCTCGCTGACGGCGGCGGCCGTGTCGTCCACGAACGGCCGCAGGTCGGCCGTCGCGGACGCCGTGGCCAAGGCCAAGGAGCTCGCCGGTGACCGGACGGTGGCGGTGGCAGCTGGGGAGGTCGGCGGCCAGGTGCTCGCACTGGGACTGGTCGACGTGGTGGCGATGGACGTGGTGCCGGTCGTCTTCGGGTCTGGCAAGAGGTACTTCGGCTCGGTCGACGCCCAGCACCTGTTGGAGGACCCCGACGTCGTCCTTCAGGGCGACCGGGTCCTGCACCTGCGCTACCGAGTACGCCGCGCTGACTGAGAGGCTGGCTGGCATGGACCAGGACGTCGTGGACCAGCCAGTCATCACGCCGCTGCCACTCGGGCTGTTCACTGTCCCGGGCCGCGAGGTGGCGAAGTCGTGATGAACTGCCACCTGCATGCCGACCACGCCAGCGGCAACCATCTGTTCCCGGGTACGCCGATCTACGCGCAGGCCACCGAGCTGGCGGCCGCCGACCAGGACGAGTACACGGTGCGGGAGGCGTGCGTGAGCTTCGCGGGCGTTCTCCTCCGCCGCCCTCGCGCGCCAGCTCGGCGGCGAGCCGCTCGACGTGACCGCGCCGGACTGGGTCGACGACCTCCTGCACGCCGAGATCGACGTCGCCAGGTTCGCCCGCGACCTCGCCCAGTGGCGGCCGGCTCCGGTCAGCTTCCGCGGGTCGGCGGCGAGTTCGGCCTGGTGACGCCTTTGGTGCTGGGCTTCTTGGCTTGAGGTGACTACCGAGTTACGTGGTTACCGTCCGCGTTTGGTTGCGGTACAACTCAATGTCGGCGTTTGTCTTACGCGCCGCTGTGGTCGTCGTTCTGTGGTTGTGGTTCGTTTATGTTCTTCTGTGGAATCGGATATCGCCGTTGGGCATTCTTTCCGTCGAATAACGTGGGTCGTGTGCCCGGTGATGATGGTGACTACACAGCAGTACGCCGTCTGCGAGGTTGGTCTTTCCGTCTTTTGACCATGGTCTCCAATGATGGGCCTCGCACCAAGGTGCCGGGATGGTGCAGTTCTCGCCGCGGCACCGTTGGTCGCGGAGCCGGAGGGCCTTGCGCTGTGCGGGTGAGAAGTGGCGTCGGGTGCGGCCTAGGTCGAGGATCTCGGACTTCCCGCCCAGCACCACGGGCAGGATCTGGGCGGCGCAGGCCAGCCGCCGGGCTTGGGCGGCGGTGATCTTGTCGTCGACGCCGACCAGTCCGGCAGTGGCGAGGTCGCGGGTGAGCGCGTCCCGGTCGATGGTGACCATGACGGTGGTGGCGTCGCCGCCATGCATGGGGAGCTTGGTCGGGTCGAGGTGCTCCAACAGCGCGACGAACGCCTGGCCGCGGGCGCGGTGTTGCGGTGTCGGGGCGGCCTGCTGGCGGGGGCTGGTGAAGGCGTCGAGGTAGGTCGCCAACCGGACCGCGGCGGCATCAGGCAGCAAGCCGGTCAGCCGGGTGGTGCCGTCTCCACGCCTGGTCAGCGTCAGACTCGCGGTCTCCAAGGCTCGTTCTTCCTCACGCGCGAGCTGCTTGGCTTCTTCGGCCTCGCCGGCCTCCGGCGCGATCACGTCCAAGATCCTGCGACCCAGCACCCGCAGCTGGTCCGGACGGTACTCACCGGCCGCTGTCACCAGATGCTGTTCCGCCTGCACCAGCAACTCCGGGTCGAGATCACCGGGCAGCTCATCCAAGGCCCCGGCGATCACCCGGGCCTGAAGCAGGTTCACCGAGCCCCCGGCGACCGCCGTACCGAGCCGGGCCCACCGAGCATTGAGCGCGACCGCGAGGTGCTGCTCCGCGCGGCACGCCTGCGGGCTCGCCTGGGTCTCATGAGCCAGCCACGACGCCACATCCCGAGCCCCCGCATCGACGGCCACGTCATCCGCGGCGGCCATGATCCGTAGCCGTAACGCGCTCAGCTGGACCTCCAACCGAGCGAGCGCGAGCAGCGCGTCCGCCTTCTCCGAGGTCCGCATGAAAGCGGGCTCGATATCGGCCACTTCACCCAGTGCGGCTTCAATAGCAGCGGCGCAGGCAAGCACCGGATGTGGTGCATTCACGAGCATTCTTCCGGCACCTCCCCATGGCGTAGTGATCAATTGACTAACATCCACGATAGCCACTTCGAACATCGGTTCGAGGTTATCCACAGGGTGAATTCAAAGGATTTTCAGAGCCGCTCGAGCCACGGATGCCGCGGGGTCAGATCCTCGATCGCGGCCCGCAGCCAGGCTCGTCGATCGGGGGAGAGGACAGCCAGTGTCGCCTCGAAGTCGGGCTCGTCCTTGGGCCGCGCCAGCGAGGACTTGAACAGCAGGACGATCTCGGGAGCTAGGTAGCGGATGCCATCGTCGGCCATCCACGTGACGTCCGAGACGTCGGCGACATGGTCGGGGAGGCGCTTGTTCGACCAGCGGCCGTTGTCCGCCGGCGTCAGCGGTACGTCGAGCACCCACGGCGACGTCGCGTCCGCGCGCAGCCACAGCTGGCTGGCCGGCTCGTCGACGGTCGGCCACCGGTCGCCGAGCGGGTGCAGGACGCCACCGACGTTGTTCCAGACGTGCCAGCGACCCTTCAGGAACTCCACGAAGGCCGGTACGTCGGACGACAGCAGCGAGATGTCGGTGTCCTCGTGCTCGCGCTGGTACCCGGTGGCGGCCTCGATCGCCCAGCCGCCGACCACCCACCACGGCCGGTCGAACCCGGCGAGCTCTGCGGCGACCTGCGTCGGAGTCAGCGGCGCCCAGGCGCCGTACAGGGCGAAGAACGCATCCTCATCGGCCTGCTCCTCGGCGGATCGCTCCAGGGGCACACGCGAGGCAGTCACCGTGCGAACGCTACCCAAGACACGAACGCGGCCCATGGCAATCTAAGGCCCAGCCAACGAGAGGAAGCATCGTGCCCGACAACGTCACCGTCGAACGCGACGGCCACGTCCTGCTGATCGGCGTCAACCGGCCGCAGAAGCGCAACGCCTGGGACCGGCAGACGATCGCCGAGGTCGCCGCGGCGTACGGCGTACTCGCCGAGAACGCCGACCTGCGGGCCGGTGTGGTCTTCGGGCACGGCGACCACTTCTCCGCCGGCCTGGACCTGGCCGACGTACTCCCCGCGGTGCAGGAGCAGGGCCCGAAGGCGCTGTCGGGCGGCGGCCGGTGGGATCCGTTCGGGCTGTGGGGCGAGCCGGTGCCGAAGCCGGTGGTGATGGCGGTCCAGGGCTACGCGTTCACGCTGACCATCGAGCTGGCGCTGGCCTGCGACATCGTGGTGGCGGCCGACGACGTCCGGTTCGCGCAGCTGGAGATCGCGCGCGGCATCCTCCCGTTCGGCGGCGCGACGCTGCGGGCGCCGCTGCAGCTGGGCTGGGGCAACGCGATGCGGTACCTGCTGACCGCGGAGGAGTTCGGCGCCGCCGAGGCGTACCGGATCGGGCTGGTGCAGGAGGTCGTCAAGCCCGGCGAGCAGCTCGACCGGGCCCGCGAGCTCGCCCAGCAGATCGCCCGCTGCGCACCGCTCGGCGTCCAGGCCACGCTGGCCAACGCCCGGATCGCGCAGCGCGCCGCCGAGCGCGCCGCCGCCGACCACCTGGTCGAGGTCCTGCCCACGATCACCGCGAGCGCGGACGCGCAGGAGGGTGTGGCGAGCTTCGTGGAGCGTCGTACGGCGGAGTTCCAGGGCCGCTGACGGGTCCCAAGGAATTAGTTAGTCAGACAAACTTACAAACCCGCCGACTGGATCCGTTGACCCCTTGGTGCGGGCCTTCCTACCTTGACGACACACGGTGTGGTGTCGGTCACACCAACAAGTCCCGGGGAGGCGCACATGCGCTTCAGTCGAACCGTCGCGGCTGGTTTCGCGACACTCCTGCTCCCGTTAGCCGCCCTGGCTGGGGTCTCCAATCCCGCCCAAGCCGCCACCTCTGCCACCGCTACCTACGCCAAAGTCTCTGACTGGGGCACCGGCTTTGAGGGGAAGTGGACGGTGAAGAACACCGGCACCACGACCCTGACCTCCTGGACCGTCGAGTGGGACTACCCCGCCGGCACGCGCGTCACCACCGCCTGGGACGCCGATGTCACCTCGTCCGGAAACCACTGGACCGCCAGGAACAAGTCCTGGAACGGCACCCTCGCCCCGGGTGCCTCGGTCTCCTTCGGCTTCAACGGCGCCGGACCCGGCTCGCCGTCCAACTGCCGGCTCAACGGCGGGAGCTGCGACGGAGGCGGTACGCCGGGCGACAACCCGCCGTCCGCTCCCGGCACCCCGACGGCCTCCGACATCACCAACACCTCGGTCCGGCTCACCTGGACCGCCGCCACCGATGACAACGGCATCACGAACTACGACGTGCTCCGCGACGGCGCCACCGTCGCGACGGTGACCGGTACGTCGTACACCAACACCGGCCTCACCGCCGGAACCGACTACTCCTACACGATCCGGGCGCGCGACACCGCCGACCAGGTCGGGCCGGCGAGCGGGGCCCGCGCCGTACGCACCACCGGAGGAACCCCCAACCCGCCCGGTGACAAGATCAACCTCGGCTACTTCGTCGAGTGGGGTGTCTACGGCCGCAACTACCACGTCAAGAACCTGGTGACCTCCGGCTCGGCGTCCAAGATCACCCACATCAACTACGCGTTCGGCAACGTCCGGGACGGCAAGTGCCAGGTCGACGACGTGTACGCCGCCTACGACAAGGCCTACACGGCCGACCAGTCGGTCAGCGGCGTCGCCGACACCTGGGACCAGCCGCTGCGCGGCAACTTCAACCAGCTCCGCCAGCTGAAGGCCCGGTTCCCGCACATCAAGGTTCTCTACTCGTTCGGCGGATGGACCTACTCCGGCGGCTTCGGTCAGGCCGCGGCTAACCCGGCGGCGTTCGCGGCGTCCTGCAAGGCCGTCGTGGAGGACCCGCGCTGGGCTGATGTGTTCGACGGCATCGACATCGACTGGGAGTACCCGAACGCCTGTGGCCTGACCTGCGACACGTCCGGTCCGGCGGCGTTCAAGAACCTGATGTCCGCGCTGCGCTCGGAGTTCGGCTCGAACTACCTGGTCACCGCGGCGATCACCGCCGACGGCTCGGACGGCGGCAAGATCGACGCTGCGGACTACGGCGGCGCCTCGGCGCACGTCAACTGGTACAACGTGATGACCTACGACTACTTCGGAGCCTGGGCGGCACAGGGCCCGACCGCCCCGCACTCGCCGCTGACGTCGTACCCGGGCATCCCAGGCCCCGTCGGCTTCAACTCGGCGGCCGCGATCGCCAAGCTGAAGTCGAAGGGCGTCCCGTCCAACAAGCTGCTGCTCGGCATCGGCTTCTACGGCCGGGGCTGGACCGGAGTCAGCCAGGCCGCACCCGGTGGCTCGGCGACCGGTGCGGCACCAGGTACCTACGAGGCCGGGATCGAGGACTACAAGGTGCTCAAGAACTCCTGCCCCGCGAGCGGCACCGTCGGCGGCACCGCCTACGCCCACTGCGGCAGCCGCTGGTGGTCGTACGACACCCCGTCGACGATCGCCGGGAAGATGAGCTGGGCGAAGAGCCAAGGTCTGGGCGGCGCCTTCTTCTGGGAGTTCAGCGGTGACGCCAGCAACGGTGAGCTGGTGACCGCCATCAAGAACGGGCTGTCGTAGCTAGCCCGGGCTGAGCTCGGGGCAGCTCCGGTCGGCTCCTTCAGCACCGCCGCAGCCGGACCGCGTTGTCGGTCCGGCTGCCGGCGGTGCCGTCCGGCGCCGTGAGCGGTACGACGACAGTCTCCGCTCGCTCCACCCGCCAACCGTCCCTGACCACCGCGGCGATGACCTCGTCGGTGGTCGGGAAGTGGACGTGCGCCGGCAGCTCGGGCTGCCAGGAGGGCGGGCCCTGGTGGCCGATCACCACCAGGGTTCCGCCCGGCGCAACGGCCGCGGCCGCCCGCCGCAGCACCTCCTCACGCGCCAGCTCGACCGGCGAGTGCAGGTAGGTGGCGGCCACCAGGTCCCAGCTGCCCTCGGGGAACTCGGTGTTCAGGTCGCGCCGCAGCCAGCGGGTCCGCTCGGAGACGCCGGCCTCCGCGGCCTCGGCGAGCGCCTCGTCCAGTGCGGCTCGGGCGATGTCCACGCCGGTCACGTCCCAGCCCTGCCCGGCCAGCCAGATCGCATCCGCGCCCGCGCCACAGCCGAGGTCGAGCGCCGTACCGCCGTCCGGCACCGGCAGGTCGCCGACCTCGCTGACCAGCGCCTGGTTGGGCTTGCCGCTCCACGGCTTCTCGTCCCCGCCGTAGAACGACTCCCAGAACTCTGCCGGATGGGACGGAGATCGCGGAGCGGGCTCCATCCCATCCGGTCCTCCGGCGGCGGTGGGGTGCTCGCCGTCGTGCCCGGTGGTGCGACGACTGTCGACCGCCTGCTGGGCCTCGGCCATGACCAGGTCGGCGTTGATCTGAGCGCCGGCCAGCGCACCCGCCGCGGCAGACGCTCCGACCTGCGCGGCGAGGTCGGTGACGTTGCCGGCCACCCAGATGCCGGCCACGTCGGTCCGGCCGGTCGGGTCGGCGGGGATGTGCTCGCCCATGCCGCTCGGGTGCTCGACTGCCTTGAGCCCGAGGTCTTCAAGGAACCCGGCCCGCGCCACCATCCGCGAGCCGACCGCGACCACCTCGCGCGGCAGCACCGTGTCGTCGGCTAGCCGGACGCCGCTGATCCGGTCGTCGGTGATCTCGAGCCCGGCCACCTTGCCGTCGACGATCTCGATGCCGCGGGCGGACATCAGCTCGGCCTGCTCGTCCTCGGGCCGGCTCAGGTGGGTGAGGTAGGTGACGTCGGCGCTCAGCTGCCGGAACAGCAGCGCCTGGTGCACCGAGTTCGGCCCGGTCGCGAGGATGCCGATCGCCCGGTCCCGCACCTCCCAGCCGTGGCAGTAGGGGCAGTGCACGACGTCGCGTCCCCAGCGCTCGCGCAGGCCCGCGAGATCGGGGAGTACGTCGACCAGGCCGGTCGCGACCAGCAGCCGGCGGGCACCGACCGCACGGCCGTCGGTCAGGGTCACCGTGAACCGCTCGCCGGTGCGCACCGCGCCCGCCACCTCGCCGTCGACCACATGGCCGCCGTACCGGCGTACCTCCTCCCTGCCGCGGGCCAGCAGCTCGGCCGGCGGGGTGCCGTCGTGCCCGAACAACCCGTGTACGGCGTCGGCCGGGGCGTTGCGCGGCTGCCCGCCGTCGATCACCGCCACCGAGCGCCGGGACCGGCCGAGCATCATCGCGCCGTTCAGGCCCGCGGCGCCGCCGCCGATCACCACAACGTCGTAGCTGTCCTTGAGTTCGTCAGTGTGTTGGCTCATGTGATCCAGAGTGCGGACCTACACGCCAACACGCAAACCCTGTTGCCAATATGGCAAACTGGGCTCATGGATGACGACCTCGATCACGCGCTGGCCACGGTCGGCCCGCGGCTCCGCGCCCTTCGGCAGGAGCGCGGCGCCACGCTCGCCGAGCTCGCCGAGACCACCGGCGTCTCGGTGAGCACGCTGTCGCGGCTGGAGTCCGGCGACCGGAAGCCGACGCTCGAGCTGCTGCTCCCGCTGGCCCGCGCCCATGGCGTCTCGCTCGACGAGCTGGTCGACGCGCCGCCCACTGGCGACCCCCGGATCCACCTGCGCCCGGTCACCCAGCACGGCATGACGATGCTGCCGCTCACCCGCCGCCCCGGCGGGATCCAGGCCTACAAGATCGTGCTGCCCGGCGGGGCCAAGGAACCGGACCCGCAGACCCACGAGGGCTACGAGTGGATGTACGTCCTCAACGGCCGGCTCCGCGTCGTACTCGGCGAGCACGACCTGGTGATGGTCCCCGGCGAGGCCGCCGAGTTCGACACCCGGGTGCCGCACTGGTTCGGCGCCGCCGACGACGAGCCGGTCGAGTTCCTCAGCCTCTTCGGCAAGCAGGGCGAGCGCGCCCACCTGCGCGCCCGGCCACGCGGCTCCTCCTGATTTCGGCTTCGGCCCACACATCGGGTGCTCCGGTGCGACGCTAGGTCGCGTGAGCCGAACCGTTGCCGCCGACTACCTGGTGGTCGGCGCGGGCGCGAGCGGGATGGCCTTCACCGACGCGCTCATCGATCACGCTGATGTTCGGGTGGCCCTGGTCGACCGTCGGCACGCCGCGGGCGGCCACTGGCTGGACGCCTACCCGTTCGTCCGCCTGCACCAGGCGTCGGCCTTCTACGGCGTCGCCTCGACACTGCTCGGCGGCGGGCGCCTGCGGCAGCGCGGCCCCGAGACCGGCCTCCAGGAGCGCGCCACTGTCTCGGAGATCTGCGCCTACTACGACCGCATCCTGGCCGACCGGATGCTCGCGTCGGGCAGGGTCGAGTTCTTCCCCGGCTGTGAGTACGTCGGCGACCGTACCTTCGTCTCGCGCCTCTCGGGCCAGGCGTACGACGTACCGGAGGGATGCCGGGTCGTGGACGCCCGCTACCTCGCTCCGGACATCCCGCTGCACACGCCCGCACCGTTCGAGGTCGGCGACGCCCGGGTGATCCCGGTCAACGACCTGCCGCGCCTCACGGAGGCACCCAGTCAGTACGTCGTGGCCGGCGCCGGCAAGACCGCCACCGACGCGTGCATCTGGCTGCTCAGCCTGGGCGTCGACCCGGACGCCATCTGCTGGGTGCGACCGCGCGACCCGTGGATGTTCAACCGCGCCGTCGTCCAGCCCGACGCTGCGGCGTTTCTCGGCATGGCGGCTGACGTCATGGGGTCCGCAGCCGACGCCACCGACCCGGACGACTTCTTCCTCCGGCTCGAGGAGGCCGGCGTCATGCTGCGGGTCGACCGTTCCGTGCTGCCGACGATGGCGAAGGCGCCGACGCTGGCCACCTGGGAGCTCGACGAGCTGCGCACGATCGAGAACGTCGTCCGGATGGGACACATCCGGCGGGCGGACCGTGGCCGGATCACGCTCGACGACGGGACCGTCGAGATCGCGGACGACGCGGTCGTCGTGCACTGCGCGGGGTCGGGGCTGCAGTACCCGCCGCTGGTGCCCATCTGGCAGCCCGGCACGATCACCCTGCAGCCGATCCGGGCCGGCTTCCCCTGCTTCGCCGCCGCGCTCACCGGCTACGTCGAGGCGACGCGCGACGACGACGCGGAGAAGAACCGGCTGTGCCCGCCGACGCCGTACGCGAACACGCTGCCGGACTGGGCGCGGATGAACCTGCTCGGCACCCGCGCCACCCTGTCCTTCGGCGGCGAGCCCGACATCAAGGCCTGGACCGACACCATCGAGCTCTCTCCCGGCCGCGTAGCCGCGGCCCCGCCCTCCGCGGCACTCGACGAGGTCGTCGCCAGGCTGACCAGCAACCTGGCGCCGGGCCTCGTCGGGCTCGCGCGCCTTGCGGCGGCGCCGTGATGCCGTTCGGGTGTCCTAGCGAGTGAAGCGGAAGTCGGCCTGGTGCACGGTGCCATCAGCCAGCGTCACAGACAGGCGCCTGCAGCCGGTCCAGTTCTTGGCCGTCTTCCAGCTCAGCATGTAGGTGTCAGTGCTGGCGCTGTAGACCAGGCCACTGTTGCCGGCGAGGGCGATCGGCTGGGCCGAGCCGAGCGGCGCCCCGGTGGTGCAGTCGATCGGCATCGACGCCGGTGAGCCCGCGGCGAAGATCGACAGCCCTTGGTTTCCACCCAGGCTGAACTTGACCGCCACGGAGCTGCCGGACTTGACGGAGTTCACGTCCGGAAGGTTGAGGACCGGCGGGAAGAACCCGGAGAAGTCCCAGACGACCTCCACCATGGCGGTGTCGGTCGCGGTGAACCCCTCGTCGTCGGTGACCCGGACAGCTATGGTCCTGCTCGCCGGCGCCTCGATGCCGGCCGCCGAGAATGTGGCGCTCTGCCCGGCGGTCTCGAAGCTCCCGTTGTTGTCCAGGTCCCAGGCGTAGGTCAGCGTCCCGTTGTCCGGATCGCTGCCCGTCGCCGTGACCGTGACCGTCGACCCCTCCACAACGGAGTAAGGCCCGCCAGCATCCACCGTGGGCGCCGCGCCCAGGTTGAACCCGACCAGGGCCGGGTCGTGGTCGGATGACCGGTACGGCCCGGGGTCGTAGAACGTCGTGACCTGGCCGGCCGACTTGAACTCGACGTTGTAGTCGAGGGCGATCGGCTCGTCGGCGTTGATGTGCCACTCGGTCGCTCCTGAGACCTGGGCGGCCAGGCTCTCGCTGGCCAGGGCATGGTCGAGGTAGCCGGACTGGCCCTGGAACACGAACGAGTAGCTGTCGCTGCCGGCAAACGCGTCGATGGTGTCGACGTACCCGGCGTCCTTGAAGACCGTGATCGGGTCCTCCATGGCATAGGCGTTCAGGTCGCCGAGCACGACGACATCGGGGTCGCCGCTTCCGGTGGGATCGGTGGCGAGCCAGTCGACCAGCGCTCCAGCAGCCAGGGTTCGGGTGCCGTTGCAGTTGCCCTGCCCGTCTCCGGTGTCGGGGTCGCCCACGTGGTTGCAGTCGGAGCCCTTCGACTTCAGGTGGTTCACCACGGCCGTGAATCTCGCGCCCGTGGCGTTCAGCTCGAACGTCTGGGCGATGGAGGGCCGGTTCAAGGTATCGATGAAGTCGGGGTCGACCGTGGAGTCCATGATCGCGTGGCTGCCAACCGGCGTGACCGACCCGGGCTGGTAGATGATCCCCACTCGGATGGCGTCGGTGCCGACGACCCCCGTGTCGATGAAGTCGTACCTAGCAGAGCCTGCAAAGTCGTTGAGCCCGGCGACGAGGTCCTCGATGGCGCCGAACTCCCCACCTGCGGTCACGTCGTTCTCGAGCTCCATCAGCCCGACCACGTGGGCGTCGAGCGCGCTGATGGCATCGATGATCTTGTCGCGCTGACGGTTGAACTCGAAGAGGTTGCTGGCCCCGCGTGCCGTCGGGAAGCCACCGGCGGCGCCGTCGAGACCGCTGCCGTTGCCGTTGAAGTAGTTGAGGACGTTGAAGGCCGCCACCCGCAGGTTCCCGCCGACGGGCTCAGGGGCCAGGGGCCGCGGGTTCGAGTGGGTGAAGGCGATGCCGCCCACCGGCTGGACGCGGTACCGGCTGAACCGGAACTCAAGCACTCCGGTGAGGCTCGGGAGGGAGTCACCGACCCGCAGGGTGTTGGTGGCGCTGAGTCCGCCCTGCGGGTGGAGCGTGGGATCGATGTTCTGCTGGTTGTTGCCGTCATCGAGCAGGATGCGGCTGCGGTCGTTGAGGTTCTGGAGGGCAAGTGCGGGGGCGCCCGGCGCCACCGCGTTGGTCGGCGTCTCCAGCCGACCGCCGACCGACAGCGCCGCCTCGCCGAAGCGGGCGAGCGTGAACACCTCGGTCACGGTCAACTCCTGGGAGACGGTGACCTTCATCCCCTCGAACCGCTCCAGGTCCGAGACGGCCGCCACCGGCAGCGTCACCGACGACGGCGTGACCGAGAAGCCTGTTCCGCAGATCTCGGTTGCGGTCACGTTCGACAGCTGCGTCATCCCGCCGAACTCGCCGGCGGTGGCCCTGACGCGCACCCGGTCACCGACGGAGACCGGGGTCGACGTGTTGAAGACGAAGATGCCTTCGGAGGTGAGGGGGTTGGCATCCGTGTCGCCGTCCTCCTCCTGGAGGAAGTAGCCGCTGAACTGGCCGGCGCCCTGGTAGTCACCGACGACGACACCTTCCACGGTGCGCACACCAGTCTGGGCGGCGGTCGCACCGTCGCCCTGGATGGCATGGATGAGCGTCGCCGGCGCTCCACAGACCAACGGGTCGGCGGTGGTGAAGGAGGAGACCGCGTCACCAGCCATGTTGTCGGGCGGGTCGTCGGCGTCCTGGTCGGTCACCTGACTGGCGAACACCGTCGCCGTGCACGTCTCGTTGGGGCCGAAGTCGGTGTCCGGATCGAGGGTGAAGGTGATGGGGCCCCCGGTGACGGCGGCCGTATGACTGCCGGTCGACGCGCAGGAGAGGGAGAACCACGGGTCGGTGACGTCGACCGGTTCCGAGAAGGTGATCGAGACGTCCGAGGACGGGGCGACGTTGACCGCGCCGGACGCGGGGCTGGTCGCCGTCACCGTTGGCGCGTTGTCGCCATCGTCGTCGATGACGTGAGCGCCGAGCCCGTCGAACGTGTCCGTCGCGAAGCCGTCCCACTCGACGGCCGGGTCGAACGCGTCGCTGTGGTTTGGGTCGCCCGCTTGAATGCTCGGCTTGCGCCGGAGCGTGTTGTCGGCCGTGCTGGTAACGCCGGTCCCCCACTCCGTGCCGGGGTCGATGCCCACCTGGCCGATGACGTCGATGATGATCGTGCCCTTGCGCAGGACGACGGCGTCGTCGCCGTTGAACCAGCCAGAGCCGTTCGTCTGGTCCGCGACAGCGAGGATGGAGGGCGACGCCGCGCTCTGGGCGAGCACGTACACATCACCGTCGGCCACCGCGACGGTCGGACCGGTCAGGCTGATCGTGAGTCCAGCGGTCGCGCTGCCATTGAAGAACATCTGGACGTTGTAGTTCTCGGCCGCCAGGTCGACGGTCCCGCCAGTGCCGTTGTAGATCTCAAGGGCCTTGTTGTTCGAGGACCCCTCGATGTACTCGGAGAAGAACAGCTCGGTCGGCGCGGCGGTGGCCGACGAATTGGTCAGCGGCACCGCCGCTGCCGCCGCCGCGAGCGTGACGGCGAGCGCGAAGGCCCGACCACGGATGGAGCGACGGCGCGAAGACTGCATGGCGGAGCTTCCTTCGGAAGCGTGCGGATGAACTCACTTTCGCACTCCGCCGGACCAGACGCCATCCCCCGAAAGGGCCACTCGCACACCGGTGAAGCACTTCCCATCGTGACCATGGACAGGTACGCCGTCGCCTAGCAGGTCAGGATGCTACGCGGCGTTGCATGATCCCGCTTGGGGACAGCGAAACCTCCTCCGCACGGGCACTGGACCTAGCCCAGGGAAGCTATGCGTTGAGGCCCAATTGGCCCTCCTACGCGCAGGCTGCGGCGCCCGCCGATGAGTCGGCCGAGCACGCCGTACTCACTGATTGGCGGCAGGTTCGGCCACAATGAGGCGAGATGGGAGGCGAGATGGCGCTGACAATCGACCGTGACGCGATCGCGGAGTTGTGCCGCCAGCATGGCGTGCGTCGGCTCCGCGTGTTCGGGTCTGCCCTCACCGACCAGTTCGACCCGGTCACCAGCGATGTGGACTTCGTGGTGGAGTTCGAGCCGGTGGCAGAGCCGGGGATCGACCAATACTTCGACCTGCTGCAGGCACTCGAGAAGCACTTCGACCGCCCAGTGGATCTCGTGGAGGCGTCGGCGATCGAGAACCCCTACTTCGCCGAGACGATCGCCCGGTCCGCCGAGGACGTCTATGCCGCTTGAGGCAGCGGCGGCCCTGTGGGACGCCGAGCGCGCAGCACGGCTGGTCACCGAGTTCGTTTCGGGCAACACGTTCGAGGACTACGAGTCGAACGCGTTGCTAAGGTCCGCCGTTGAACGCCAGTTCGAGGTGTTGGGCGAGGCGCTCAACCGAGTGAAGAGGTACGACGAGCGGCTCGCCTCCCAGGTCCCCGACCTGGCCAAGGTCGTGGCGTTCCGCAACGTGATCGCTCATGGCTATGACGTCCTCGACAACCGTCGAGTCTGGGACTACGCCACGAACTTCGTCGGGGACCTGGGAGCGCGGCTCCAGGATCTGTTGAGTGAAGCGGCCGACTGACCGTTCGTCGGCTCAGTCGCGGACGACGTCGTACACCGCAAGCTGGATGCCGTTGTCGTAGGCCTCGTGCTCGACGAGGGTGAGCTTCTGCTTGGCGGCGTCGTCGGCGAACAGGCGCTTGCCGCCGCTGCCGAGCATCAGCGGGAAGATCAGCAGGTTGTAGCGATCGACGAGGCCGGCGGCGGCGAGGTTCTGGGCGAGGTTGGCGCTGCCGTGCACGTAGATCGCGCCGCCGTCGCTCTCCTTCAGCGCGGCGACGTCGTCTAGGGAGCGGAGTACGGAGGTGTTGTTCCACTCCGGGTTCTCGAGTGTGGTGGAGACGACGTACTTCGGCATCGCGTTGTACTCGGCGAACTCCGGCATCGCCGGCCAGACCGGGGAGAACTCGTCGTAGCTCTTCCTCCCGAACAGCAGGGCGGTGGCGTCCTCCTGCTCCCGGCCCTTGATGTCGTACGCCGTCTTGCTGGGCTTGACGTCCTTGAACGTCCAGCCGGCGTGGGCGTAGTCGCCGCCGCCGGGGGAGTCGACGACGCCGTCGAGGGAGATGAACTCGGTGACGATCAGCTTGCGCATGGTGGGGCTCCTTCGTAGTGGTTGAGCGTTGTCACCAGGGCTACGAACGAGCCCACCACATCACGACACTTCGGCGCGAGAAGTTCTGCTCACCTGTTGCCGCCGGTGCGGCCGGAGGTGCGCCGGTCGAGGGCGCGGATCGCCAGCCGGTACCAGCGCGCGTTCTCCTCCTCGAAGACGATGCCGCGCCGCAGGGTCAGGTAGGGACCGATCCGCGCCGCCTCGTCGAGATAATCGTCCTCGGTCCGGCCGTCGAGGAGCCGGGCCTGGAGCCGTTGGTAGCGCTCGAGCTTGCCGCGCGTGCGCTCCAGCCGCTCCTGGAGTACGGCGCGGACCGCGGCGGCGTCGCCGTGGTCCACGGCCTGCACCTGGACCATCAGCTCGTCGCGGATCGCGGTCGGCTTCGGGTGTCGCCGGGTGAAGGCGGCGAGGGTCTCGGCGCCGCGGGCGGTGAGCCGGAAGACGCGTTTGTTGGGCCGGCGCTCCTGTTCGACCACGGTGGCGGCGACCAGTCCGGCGCCCTCGAGTCGGTCCAGCTCGCGGTAGAGCTGCTGCGGGGTGGCCATCCAGAAGTTGGCGACCGAGGCGTCGAACTCCTTGGCCAGGTCGTACCCCGACGCCTCACCGTCCAGCAGCGCGGCCAGGATCGCGTTCTTCAGCGCCATCCCGGCAGCGTAGATGACTAAGTCCAAGGGCTCGCGCGCTGCGCGCCGCTCATCACGCACGCTGGCGGCGTTGCCGTCGCTCGACGGGCCGCCGGCCCGCCTTCGCTCCGGCGCCTTGCCAGCGCACGCGCTGAGCGACGCTCGCATGCGCGACCCCTTGGACTTAGTCATCTACTCAACAAGTTGCCTATACTGAGCCGCAGACCTATTCAACAAATTGACTATAGGAGTAGCGATGCGGGAGTTCCGTGAGGCCGTCGAGGCGGGCGATCACGCCGCCATGGAGGCGCTGCTGGCCGACGGCGTCCGCTTCACCAGCCCGGTCGCGTTCAAGCCCTACGAGGGCAAGGTGATCACCGCCGCGATCCTGCGCGGAGTGACCCGGGTCTTCGAGGATTTCCGCTACGTCCGCGAGATCACCAGCAGCGACGGGCGCGACTCCGCGCTGGTCTTCCAGGCCACCGTCGCCGGCAAGCAGATCAACGGCTGCGACTTCCTCCATCTCGACGACGACGGCAAGATCGACGACTTCGTGGTGATGGTGCGCCCGCTGTCGGCGGCGACCGCGCTGTCGGAGGCGATGGCCGCCCAGTTCGAGCGGATCACCCAAGAGGCCATGTCGGCATGAGGAGTGCGCTGGGCGGAGCGCTGACGACGGCGCTGCTGCCGGTCCTGCTGGCGCAAGGACTCCTGGTACGACGGCGTACCCCGCGGCTGCCGGAGGCCGCGAGCACCGCCGGCACTGCCGGGACCGGCACCGGCGACGTACGGCGACTGGTCGTGGTCGGCGACAGCCTGGCGGCCGGCGTCGGTCTCGCCGATCACCGGGAGTCGATCGCCGGCCTGCTCGCCGAGCGGTGGGCGGAGCGGGACGAGGTGAGCGTCGCCTGGCGGGTGCTCGCCCAGACCGGCCTGACGGCCGGCGAGGTGGCGGGCCTGGTCGACCCGGCAGCGCTGGCCGACGCCGACCTGGTCGTGCTGTCGGTTGGCGTCAACGACACCAAGGACCTCCACTCCCGGAAGCGGTGGCGGCGCGAGCTCGGCGACCTGCTCGACGCGCTGCTGGAGGCCGCGCCGGCTGCCGACGTACTACTGATCGCGATTCCGCCGATGCGGGCCTTCCCCGCCTTGCCGCGGCCGCTCGCCGACGCGCTCGGCGCCCGGGCCGCGCGCCTGGACGAGGACGGGGAGGCGGTCGCCGCCGCACGCGGTCCTCGCGTACGGCGGATCGACCTGTCGCTCCCGGACGACGACGGCCTGTTCGCGAACGACGGCTTCCACCCCTCGACCGTGATCCACGCGGCCCTGGCGTCGCGCGCCCTGGAGCTGGTCAGCCCTCGGTGCCCTTCCGCATGAACGTCAGGTGGGTGACGCCGCTGGGCGTGGAGACCGCCTCGATGTCGTAGGTGTCCTCGAGCGCCTCCAGGCCGTCCCAGACGCGGGAGCCACGGCCGAGCACGATCGGCACCTGCACCAGGTGCATGTGGTCGACCAGTCCGGCGGCGACGAACTCGCGGACGATCATCGCCCCGCCACCGAGCCGCACGTCCTTGCCGTCGGCCGCCTCCTTGGCGACCGCCAGCGCCTCGGCCGGGGCGGCGTCGAGGAAGTGGAAGGTGGTCCCGCCCTCCATCTCGATCGCCGCCCGCGGCCGGTGCGTGAGCACGAAGGTGGGCGAGTGGAACGGCGGGTTCGGCCCCCACCAGCCCTTCCAGTCCGGGTCGTCCTGCCAGCCGGGCGGCCCGAACTTGTTGGCGCCCATGATCTCGGCACCGATCCCGACCTCGTGGCGGACGGCGAACGCGTCGTCGACGCCCTCGGCACCGCCCTCACCCCAGAACCGGGTCTTGAACATCCACTCGTGCAGCCGCTCGCCGGCGTGGCCGAACGGCGCCTCGAGGGACTGCGGCTCACCGGCGGCGAAGCCGTCCAGGGAGATGGCCAGGTTGTGTACCCGGGTGCGTGACATGGTTCGCTCCTTCGTGTCCGGGCCGGGCTACTCCGCGGCCGGTCCGTAGTTGAGGTGGATGACGCCGTTGTCGTAGACCTCGGAGCCCTTCAGGGCCAACTTGGTCGGGTCGACGCCCTCGCCGAACAGCTTGTCGCCCTTGCCGCGCGCGACCGGGTACATGAACAGGTGCAGGTCGTCGACCAGCCCGTCCTTGAGCAGCGCCCGTACCAGCTGGCCGCTGCCGGAGATGTAGATGACGCCGTCGGTCTCGTCCTTCAGCTTCTGGATCGCCTCCGGGTCGTAGGCCATCAGGGTCGACGGTCCCCAGTCGACCGACGGCTGCTGCGAGCCGACGACGTACTTGTGGGTGTCGTTGAAGAACGGCGCTCCCGGGTCGTCCTCGGCGGTGCGGGTCGACCAGGCCGGCGCGAACATCTCGTACGTCGACCGCCCCAGCAGGATCGCCTTCGCCTCGCCGGTGATCGCGCCGAGCGTCTCGCCCATCTTGTCGGCGAACCCGTACTCGAAGGTCCAGCTCGGGTCCTCGTAGACCCCGTCGAGTGCGATGAACTCGTGAACTGCGATGGTGCCCATCTCATGTATCCCTTCGGTGATGGCTAAAACTACGTCTACCGGATACAGTATCCGTAGGACACACAAACTTCCAAGAGGAATATTCGATGGGACGTCAGGAAACCCTGGAGCTGCTCTGGGGACTTCGGGCTGCGCCGAAGCGGGGCCCGAAGGCCGCCTTCGGCGTGGCCGACGTGGCAGCTGCCGCGGTCGAGATCGCCGACAGCGACGGGGTCGGCGCGGTCTCGATGGAGCAGGTCGCCGCCCGGCTCGGCTACACCAAGATGTCCCTCTACCGGTACGTCGACAGCAAGGCCGCGCTGTTGGCCGTGATGATCGAGCTGGCGATCGGGGAGCCACCCGACCTGAGCAGGGTTCGCGGCGGCTGGCGCGGCCAGGCCCGGCGCTGGTGCGAGCTGATGTGGCAGACCTGGGACCGGCACCCGTGGGTGCCGCACGCGACCGTCGGCGAACGTCCGGTCGGCCCGAACGAGGTCGGCTGGTCGGTGGCCGCCCTGACCACGTTCACCGACATCGGGCTCAGCCGCGGTGACACCGTCGACGCCGTCGCGCTGCTCAGCGGCCACCTGCGCAACACCTACGCCGTCACCGCCGCCGGCTCCCAGCCCTGGACCGACCAGGTCCGGCCCGACGAGGAGCTCCGGGACGTGATGGCGCGGACCGGCGTCTCCTACCCGTCCCTGGACCAGGTGGTCGCCGGGCGCCCGCTCTCCGCGGACCGGCGCAGCTTCGGGCTGGAGCGGATCCTCGACGGCATCGAGCTCCATCTCCAACGCGAGGGTGTCGGCGCCTCCGTCTAGCCTCCTGAGCGTGAGCGAGGTGCACGAGCTGTCCCCGCGCGACGCCCGCCGGATCGCGGTGCGCGCGCAGCTGCTGAGCGCGCCGCGCCCGGACGACCTGCTGGCTGTGGTGCGCCACCTCGGCGCGGTCCAGGCCGACCCCACGGCCGCGGTGGCCCCGAGCGCGGAGCTGGTGGCGTGGAGCCGGTTGGGATCGGCGTACCACCGCGGCGACCTCACCACCGCCGCGACCGCCGGCGTACTCATCGAGCTGGAGGGGATGCTCCGCCCGGCCGAGGACATCGCGCTCTACCGCGCCGAGATGGCGGCCTGGCCGGGCCCGGGTGAGCTGCGCGACTGGCAGGAGTGGCAGCTCGGCTGGGTCGAGGCCAACGACCACTGCCGGCGCGACATCCTCGACAAGCTGTACGACGAGGGCCCGCTGCTCCGGCGGGCGCTGCCCGACACGACCGTGGTGCCGTGGCAGTCCAGCGGGTGGAACAACGACCGCAACGTGCGGATGCTGCTGCAGCTGATGGTGCGCCGTGGCGAGGTCGCCGCCGCCGGCTGGGAGGGCCGGGAGCGGATCTGGGACCTCGCCGAGCGGGTCTACCCCGACGTCGAGGTGGTGCCGTACGACGAGGCGCTGCGGGTCCGTGCCGAGCGCCGGCTGCACGCGCTCGGCGTCGCCCGCGCCAAGGCGGCCGAGGCACCGGGAGGCGAGCCCAACCACGTCGGCGAGGTGGGGGAGCCGGCGGTCATCGAGGGCGTCCGCGGCAAGTGGCGGCTGGACCCGGCGTACCTGGACTGCGAGTTCACCGGTCGAGCGGTGCTGCTGTCGCCGCTGGACCGGCTGGTCTTCGACCGCAAGCGGATGACCGACCTGTTCGACTTCGACTACCAGCTGGAGATGTACAAGCCCGCCGCTAAGCGCCGCTGGGGCTACTGGGCGATGCCGATCCTGTACGACGACCAGCTGGTCGGGAAGCTCGATGCCACCGCCGAGCCCGACGCCGGCGAGCTCCGGGTGGACGCCGTCCACGAGGACGGCGAGTGGACCAAGGCCATGCGGACCGCCGTCGACGACGAGATCGAGTCGCTGGCGGAGTGGCTCGACCTGGAGCTGATCCGCCTCTAGGACTGTTCGTGGTCGGCGATGTGCACGATCGCGTCGCCGGAGTTGACCAGCGGCGCTTTGGCCAGGCCGATCACGATGCCGGTGCGGTCGGCGTGGACGAGCCGGACCCGTCGGCCGAAGGAGTCCGAGAGCCCGCCCAGCCGCTGACCGGTGCTGACCTGCTGGCCGAGGTCGACCTCGAGCTGCAGGATGCCGGTCCCGCGGGCCCGGACCCAGCCGCTCTGCCGGCACTCGATGCTGGGCGGTGGCGGGTCGGCCTCGACCACGTCGATCATGTCCAGCGCGGCGAGCACCCGGCGTACTCCGGCGACGCCGGCGTCGATCGCGAAGTCGTCGAAGCGCCACGCCTCGCCGCCCTCGTAGAGCAGCACCGTGGCGCCCTTCTCGCGGGCCGCCTGGCGCAGCGAGCCGTCCCGGATCCGGGCGTGCAGCATCACCGGCGCCCCGAACGCGTCGGCGAGCCGCCGGGTGCGCGGGTCGTCGAGGTCGGCGCGGATCTGCGGCAGGTTGGTACGCCGGTCGGCGCCGGTGTGCAGGTCGATGCCGACCTCGCACTTGGCGACCACCTCGGCCATGAACAGGTGCGCGATCCGGCTCGCCAGCGAGCCGCGTGAGGAGCCGGGGAAGGAGCGGTTGAGGTCGCGCCGGTCCGGCAGGTAGCGATCGCCGGACATGAAGCCGAGTACGTTGACCACGGGTACGGCGACCAGGGTGCCGCGGAACGACTTCGGGTCGAGCTGGGTCAGCACCCGCCGGATCACCTCGACGCCGACCACCTCGTCGCCGTGGACCGCGGCGTTGACCCAGACCACCGGCCCCTCCTCGCGGCCGTGCACCACCCGGACCGGCAGGCTGACGTCGGCCCGCGAGACCAGCCGGGTGATCGGCAGCTCGACCTCCTTGACCGAGCCCGCGCGTACCCGCACATTGCCGATCGCGAAGGAGGTGCGTGGCACGCTATCGACCCCGGTTCTTTCGGCGTACGACGCGCTTGGGGCGGCCGCCGAGATAGGAATGGCCGACGTCGACCAGGAAGCCCTGGCGCAGTACCTCCCGGCCGATCAGCATCCGGAAGCCCATCTCGTCGCGGCGGCTCAGCGAGACCTCGGCGGTGACGGTGGTGCCGACGATAGTGATGTCCATCAGCACGACCATCCGCTCCTGCGCGTCCCCGTTGGAGCTGCGCACCACCCTCCGGTCGTGCACGGGCAGCTCGACGATGGTCGACTCGACCGCCGACCGCTGCCACGGATGGATCGAGAACCTGACCCATTCGTCGCCGTTCTTCTCGAACTCCTCGAGGTCGAATGCATGGATCGCGGAGGTCCGCGCACCGGTGTCGAGCTTGGCCTTGATCCACCGCACTTCGAGACCAGGCAGACTCACCCACTCACGCCACCCGGCGACGATGTTTGAATGGGCCCTCGACACCCGCCCAATCTAGTTGAGTCCCTTCCCCTCAGGCCCCAATAGGCGGATAAGTGAAGCTGGCGATCCTTTCCCGCGCGCCGCGTTCGTACAGCACGCAGCGCCTCCGTACCGCTGCCCTCGACCGTGGCCACCGGGTCAAGGTCCTGAACACCCTTCGCTTTGCCATCGACCTGTCCAGCGACGAGCCGGACCTGCTGTTCCGCGGTAAACCGCTGTCGGACTACGACGCGGTGCTGCCCCGGATCGGCAACTCGATCTCGTACTTCGGCACCGCGGTGGTCCGTCAGTTCGAGCAGATGGACATCTACACGCCGAACACCTCCGGCGGCATCGTCAACTCCCGCGACAAGCTGCGCGCCACCCAGATCCTGTCCCGCCACAACATCGGGATGCCAGCCACGACCTTCGTCCGGGACCGGGCCGATGTGGTCGCGGCGATCGAGCGGGTCGGCGGTGCCCCGGTGGTGATCAAGCTGCTCGAAGGCACCCAGGGCATCGGCGTGATCCTGGCGCCCGAGACCAAGGTGGCCGAGGCGATCATCGAGACCTTGCAGAGCACCAAGCAGAACGTGCTGATCCAGCGCTTCGTCAAGGAGAGCAAGGGCCGCGACATCCGGGCGCTGGTGGTCGGCGACCGGGTGGTGGCCGCGATGCGGCGTACCGCCAGGGGCGACGAGTTCCGGTCCAACGTGCACCGTGGAGCGCGGGTCGAGGCGGTCCAGCTCTCCGAGGCGCACGAGCGGGTTGCGGTGCGCGCGGCGCAGATCATGGGCCTGCGGGTTGCCGGCGTGGACATGCTCGAAGGCGACGACGGCCCGCTGGTGATCGAGGTGAACTCCTCGCCCGGCCTGGAGGGGATCGAGGCCGCGACCCGGCTGGACGTGGCCGGCGCGATCATCGACTACATCGGCAACCAGGTGGCGTTCCCGCAGATCGACGTTCGCCAGCGGCTCAGCGTCTCGACCGGGTACGGCGTCGCCGAGCTGGTCGTCCAGGGCGACGCCGACCTGATCGGGCGGAAGCTCGGCGAGTCCGGCCTGCGCGAGCGCGACATCACCGTGCTCACCCTGCACCGCGGCGCGAGCGTCATCCCGACGCCGTCGGACCGGCGGGTGCTGGAGGCGGGCGACCGGCTGCTCTGCTTCGGCAAGCTCGAGGAGATGCGCTCGATGATCCCGGCCCGTAAGAAGCGCCGGGCCCGGGTGAAGAAGCTGCCCAAGCACCCGATCCACGACGGGTAGACGGTCAACCGGCCGCGGCGGCGACCAGTCGCTCGCCGACGGCACGGGCGCACTCGCGGAGCTCGGGACACTCCACGATCCGGTACGGCGCGGGCAGGGCGGCGAGCTGCTCGGCGTACCACCACGGGTTGCTGGTGCTGCCGACCAGGCGGCTGGTGGCGTCGTCGACGGCCGACACCCGGCCGAGGACGGGGGAGACCCGCCCGGCGATCCGGTCGAGCGGTGTCTCGATGAGGACCTCGACGTCGTACTCCCAGCCGGCGGAGAGGTGCTGCTCCAGCGTCGCGACCGGGTCCAGGTCGGCGGGTGGGGTGAAGGTGCCTGTGAGCACCGAGACGTGCCGGACCCGGTCGATCCGGTAGGCGCGACGCTCGCCCTTCGGGTGGGTGCGGCAGAGCAGGTACCACCGGCCGTGCCGGACCACGACCGCCCACGGCTCGGCCTCGATCTCCCACTCGGACCCGGCCTCGGAGCGGTAGCCGAGCCGCACCAGCTGCCGGTCGGCGGATGCCTGGACCAGGGTGGCCGTCGTCGCGGGATCGGGCCGGGCGGCGGCGCGGTCGGGTGCGGGCGCGGTGGCACGGCGTACCGACTCGGCCTGGGCGGCCACCGGCTCCGGCAGCGCGCGGACGATCTTGCCGAGCGCGGAGCCGACAGGGTCGGTGGTGTCGCTTGCGTCGTGGTGGCCGTCGAGCACCGCCATCACCAGCCCGAGCGCCTCGGCGGAGCTGAACATCAGTGGCGGCAGCCGGAGTCCGCGGCCGAGCCGGTAGCCGCCGTACGGTCCGCGCGCCGACTCCACCGGGATGCCGGCCTCGCGCAGGATCGCGACGTACCGCCTGGCCGCGCGCTCGGTGACGCCGAGCTTGTCGGCGAGCTGGTCCGCGGTGATCCCAGGACTGCCCTGCAGCAGCTCGAGGGCGAGCAGCGCCCGCGCGGTCGGGCTGGAGTCCTTCGCCACATCTGCCGCCAATCCGGAAGTAGAACGTCCGGAACTGACTCTACGCTTCTCCGCATGACCACGACTGACTCAGCGACCAACGAAGCCGGCAACGCACCCGTCCTCAAGGGGCCGCCCGTTGCCGGCACCGAGGAGGACACCCTGGTCGGCGCACTGGAACGGCAGCGCCGTACCTTCCGCTGGAAGTGCGCCGACCTGGACACGGCCGGGCTGCGCGCGACCACGGCGGGGTCCACGATGACCATCGCCGGGCTGCTCAAGCACCTCGCGCTGGTCGAGGCCGACTACTTCGCCTGGAAGCTGCTCGGCGAGTCACCGGGCGCGCCGTTCGAGAGCATCGACTGGGACCAGGACCCGGACTGGGAGTGGCGGACCGCCCTCGACGACACCCCGAGCCAGCTCTACGACCTGTACGACGCCAACGTCGCCCGCGCTCGCGCCAATCTCGCGCGGGCACTGTCACGAGAAGGAGCTGACGGCGGCCTGGACGGGCTGGCCCACTACACCTCGCCGGACGGCGACCGGCCGAGCCTGCGCCGGATCCTGATCGACATGATCGAGGAGTACGCGCGGCACACCGGCCACGCGGACATCCTGCGCGAGTCCGTCGACGGGCGGGTCGGTGAGGACCCGCCCGCGTGAGGCTACGAGCCGGCGTTCGCCGACCAGTCGGGCAGCTGCTGGAGCGCCCAGCCGTTGCCGTCGGGGTCGGAGAAGTAGACGAACCGGCCCCACGGCTGGTCGTCGACGTCGCTGACCTCGATCCCGCGCTCCTTCAGAGCGGCGTGGGCGGCGTCGGCGTCGGCGACCACCATCTGCATGTTGTCGAGCGAGCCCGGCGTCATGTTGGTCAGCCCCCGGCCGATGGCGATCGAGCAGCCCGATCCCGGCGGCGTCAGTTGCACGAACCGGGTCTCCTCGCTGACCGTGTGGTCATGGTCGAGGACGAAGCCCGCCTGCACGTAGAAGTCCTTCGCGCGGTCGACGTCGGTTACCGGTACCGCCACCAGCTCCAGTTTCATGTCCATTCGGCCAGCCTAGGAGAGAGCCCATGGAGTTCAGCGGCGAGATCTGGCACTGGCGCGGCCCGGCGCCGTACCACTTCGTCACCGTGCCCGAGGAGGAGAGCGCCGACCTGCAGGAGATCTCGACCGCGGTCACCTACGGCTGGGGGATGATCCCGGTGACGGTGCGGATCGGCGACACAGAGTGGACCACCTCGCTGTGGCCCAAGGACGGCGGCTACGTCGTCCCGCTGAAGGACAAGATCCGCAAGGCGGAGGGTCTGGAGGTCGGCGACGTGGTCACGATCGAGCTCACACCGGGCGGCCCGGTGTGAGCACGATCGTGCCGCCGAAACCTCACTCGTGCGGAGCCTCCACGAAGTCCCCGCGCAGCGGGATGGCGTCGGCGCGCGCCGGGTCCTGGGTGTCGATGGTGTCCTCGGCGGCGGCTTCGAGCACTGCCCCCATGGTGGCGAAGGCCGTCCTGACGAGCATGCCGGAGCTCTTCTGCCCGATGCCGCCGCGGAGCTCGACGAGAGCGCTGCCGGCGCCGCGGATGCCGTAGGAGTTGCGGGCGATGCCACGGGGGAGCGTGCCGGGGTACTGGCTGACCTCGGCGAAGCCGTACCTGGACAACGTGTCGTTGATGACCACGCACATCTGCTTGGACAGCGTCACCGCGGACGCAGGAGCATCCGGGTGGTTCGGCCAGAAGATCGACGTGGTGATCAGGTCGCCGTCGTCGGTGACGTACGAGCCCTGGTGGTGGAAGTCGACGACCAGGTCCGGCTGGTAGCGGATCGCGACCCGCTGGATCGCCGCCGCCTCCGGCACCGGGTTCGCCTCAGGCGCGACCGCCGGGTCGTGCCAGCGGTTGACGTCGAACCCGACTCCCGGCGTACAGAACGCGCCGGAGCAGTCCGGGTCGTGGTTCTGCCGCTGGAACCGCTCCGAGCCGTCCGGGTTCACCTTGGGTACGACGAGCAGCGTCACCTTGTCGAGGATCGCGTCCCAGCCCGCGCCACCGTTCGCAACCCGCTGCAGGAGCTGCAGGGCGGCCTCGGTTCCGAGCGGCTCGTTGCCGTGCTGCTGGGTGACGTAGAGGACCTTGGTCGGGCCGGTCCCGGCCTTCGCCAGGTAGAGGTCGCGGCCCTCGTTGGACTGGCCGATGGTCTCGAGCGCCACTCGGCCGCCGGACCGCTGCGAGATCTGGCGCAGTGCCTTGACCATCTCGTCGTACGAATGGAGCCGCTCGAGGCGGACCTGCTGGCTGTCTTGGACCCATGGTCCGTTGGGGACGGTCTGTGGGTCGGCGGTGGCGGTGGCGGTGATCGCGAGGGTGAGGGCGAGGGTGGCGACAGCGGGCACTACGCGGCGCATGGCAGGCTCCATTCGAGTGGTTGCGTCCGGTTTGGTCTTTACCGTAGGGCCGCGCTCCGCCGAGGGGAAGGTTCACTGGGTGACATGGAGATCCGAACTGCCGATCCCGCCGACGCCCCCTCGCCTGGTGCCGCTGTTCACCGACCTCGAGCAGCCGTCGACAGAGGAGCAGCTGGTACGCCGGCCGCCCAGCTGATCGCGTCGGTGGTTGCGCGCGAGCAGCAAGGCCGCGGAATCGGGAGGCAGATGGTCGACACCTTCGAGACCTGGGCGCGAGGGCTCGGCGCGGCCCGGCTGGCGGTGACCTCGAACCGGCGCCGTACCGACGCGCACGCGTTCTACGAGGGTCGCGGCTACGACCGAACGGGGTTCCGGTTCGCTCGCGTCCTCTGACACGCTGTCGGCATGGCGGATCCACCACAGTGGGTGAGCGTCGTCGAGGGAGTCGGCGGTGCTCTGGGAGCGGTGAGCGCCGCCGGAGTGGCGGCGCTGGCGCTGGTGTTGCAGCGCCGCACCAACCGGGAGGAGCGGGAGCGGCAGACCCGGCAGCAGCAGGACGACCGGGAGGCGATGCGGGCGGCGGCGCGCAGCGAGCGGATCTGGGAGCAGCGCTCCGACGTGTACCTCGACGTGCTCCAGGCGCTCCAGCCCGAGGCCGGTGCCAGCGCGGAGGAGAAGCTGCAGCGGATGTACGACGCGGCCTGGCCGCTCCGCTCCCGGGTGCATGCGTTCGGCTCGCGCGAGGTGGTCGACACGTTCAGCGACTTCGTCACCGCGACCCGGGAACAGCTGTCGCATGATCCGGGTACGCCGGTCGAGACCGCCGGGGTTGAGGAGGCCCGCAAGCAGCTACGGATGGCGATCCGGATCTCCAACGGGGTCGACTATGCCGACGACTACGACAGCATCGGCCCGAACCCGTTCACGGTGCCTGAGCACGTCGCCAACCCGGTCTCGCCGGTGCCACAGCCGCCCTTGCAGCCGCCGGACCTGCCCGGCTACCCGGCGACGCCCCCGTTCCCGCCCTCGTCGCCGCCGCCATTTCGCTGAGCTGTGGCTACGAGGTCAGCCGCTTGTTGACCAGCCGGGACATCCAGCTCGGCGCGATGTCCGAGGCAGCCCGCATCAGCTTGGCCTGCCGCCCGACGGCGATGTGGACGCCGCCCAGCCTGCGGCGGGGCTGCACCGCGTCGTACACCGCCTCGGCGACGTCGTCGGCGGTCAGCCGGATGCCCAGGGAGCGGGTGCTGGCGATGTCCATCCCGTCGACCATCGCGGTGTTCACGAACAGCGGCCACAGCGCCCGCACGGTGATGTCGTCGCCGGCCCACTCCAGGTCGAGCGCCTCGGTCAGGCCGCGCACCGCGAACTTGCTCGCCGAGTACGCCGCCAGCTCGGGCTGGCCGTAGATCGCGGAGGCGGAGGCGAGATTGACGACGTGCGCACCCTGGGTCCGCTTCAGATACGGGTACGCCGCATGGCAGCCGTTGAGCACGCCCGTCACGTTGACCTCGATGATCCGCTGCTGGTCGGCGAGCGGGATCTCGGCGAACCGGCCCGACCGCAGGATCCCGGCGTTGTTGACCAGCACGTCCAGCTCACCGCCGGTCCGCGAGGTGAGCGCGTCGAGTGCGGCCCGCCAGCCGTCGGCGTCGCGGACATCGAGCTCGCCTGTGACGTGTCGCGAGCCGAGGTCGGCAGCCAGCGCGGCCAGCCCGTCGCGGTCGACGTCGAATCCGCCGACGATGTAACCGGCCGCCGCGAACCGCAGCGCGGTCGCCCGCCCGATCCCGGCCGCCGCCCCGGTGATCAGGACGCTCTTGCTCATGCGGGTCATCCTGCCGGATCGGTCGGTCCGGCGGTTGCGGCGGCCGTGCTGCAACCGTCTCGAAAACCGCCGGACCCAACCCGCTCAGGACACGTTGACCGTGTACGACCCGCTGCCGGCCTTGTTGACGAGGACGACGCCGTAGCACTGCGTGTCGCCGGTCGCCGGGATCTCGACGGTCTCCGCCTGCCCCGGCTCGCCGGCCATGGAGGTGCGGAACGCCGATGCCCGGGACTTGACCGAGTTCGCACCCGGCCCGGGCGTCGAGCTCATCACGAAGAGCTCGGCATCCTGGGAGACGTCGCCGGGGGTGACGGTGATGGTGCGCTTCTCCGACGTACACAGGTCGTACATCTCGACGACGTCCTGCGCGCTCATCGGGGCCGTCGTGTCGCCCACGCCGATCAGGTCGGAGTCGTAGTCCGCCTCGATCACGTACTCGCCGTCTCCATTCAGGTGCCGGGCTCGCGGGTAGAGGTCACCCAGCGGCTGATGGCCCTGGTTGCCGTCGACCGCCACGAAGTCCACGACCCCGCTGCTCAGCCCGGACGACCCCAGCCGGTTGGTCATCGCTCGGTCGTCGTACACCTCGAGGTCGTAGTCGGCGCTCGCGGGCGGTCGCATGGCGACCACCGACCAGAACAGGAACTCGGTCTCGAAGCGGTAGTTGTGCTGCCCGGTGGTTGCGGGCTGCGGAGTACCTTCTGCCGTCCGCTCGCGAGCGGGTTCCGGAAGTCCTTGTCGATGGTGTTCTGGTAGAGCGCGCCGGCCGCGTCGTCGCCGGTGGCGTAGCCGTCGGCTCGCCGCTGTCGCCAGAACTCGTCGAAGCTCGACGACCGGTGGTCCAGGAAGGTCTCCCACACCGGGAACGGCGACCCCTCGTTCCAGTGGTCCCAGTACGCCGTCGCGGCAGGCTCGCCGGCGTCCTGCAGGTCCCACAGCGCGCCGGCCACCCGGCCTTCGACGTGGTCGCCGGTCGGCCGGAGTGCGCTGTTCGGGTTGTTGGGATCCTCGCGGTCGCCCCAGACTTGGTTCTCGACGTTGGCGGCGGTGCCCCAGTTCGGGTTGTTGCGAACCGTCCAGGCATACCAGTCGGCGAAGCCCTCGACCCACGCACACGCCGCCGTCTCGGTCGACCAGATGCCGTGGTTAAGGCAGTCGGGTCCGACGTCTGGTTGGAAGTCCTGGTAGATGTTGTCCATCACCGCGTGGCCGACCTCGTGGGTCACGACCCACCGGTCCCGGCCGTCGTCGTTGGTGATGTGCACGGTGTCGTCCCAGGTGTACTGCGAGGCGTTGTCGGGCCAGCGGATCTCGAAGTTGCGGCAGTCCGACTCGTCGCGGTCCCAGCACCGGCCGGGAGTCCAGACGTCGGCATTGTCCGCCGCATCAAACGTGATCAGGGCGCGGTCGTGGTCGGGGTTGGCGGGATGCCAGGTGCCGAAGTCGATCGTCTCCCCATCGGCGATGTCGTCGTCGCGGCGCGGCGGCCGGAAGATCCACTCGTCGCCGTTCTCGTGGGTGACGGTGAACCTCGCGTGCTTGGTCGCGAAGCGGAGGTAGAGGTCCTGGCCGCCACCGCCGATGCCGTCGTCGTTCTCGAAGCAGACCTCGAACCGTCCGTCCCCGTCGAGGAGGTCGACGCCGAGCTGGTCGTCGCTGATGGAGTCCTCGTCCCAGGCCTGTGCCTCGAGGTTCTTCGCCGGCCGCTCCTGCCCGCCCTCGCGGTAGACGAACCGCCCGCGCACACACGAGACGGCCTGGATGCCGGCGCGCCGCTTGGCGTCGTACTGCTGCTTGCTGGGTGCGACCGGCTGCGAGGCCACGTACGGCGCCTTCGTGCGCACCACCGGCGCGGCCGTCCGCGCCGCGCGCTGGACGCCTTCGCGGTAGCCGAGCTGCGAGGTCTGCGGAGTGCTCCCGACTATCAGCGGTGCATAGACGGTCTCGCTGTCGTAGGGGAGACCGCGGCCGGTGACCGCGGCCACGCTGATCGAGTGCTCACCTTCGGCGACCGCACCGACATGCGCCTTGAACCGGAGCTCGTCGCCGGCCCGAAGGTCGAAGGTGCCGGCGGCGGTGCGGACGGCGCCGCCCCTGCCCGGCTTGGTTGTGAAGCCGTACGGCGCCTTCTTCAGCACCAGCATCTGCGGCAGGGCGAAGCTGACGTCGACGTCATCGAGGTCGGCCGAGGCCCGCACCCGCACGGTCAGGACGGCGCGCTGGCCGACCTTCGGCGCGTGGTTGAGCGTGGCATCGACAGCGAGGCAGCGCTGCCACTCGCCGGCGCCGAGCGTGCAGTCGGCGGTCGTCGGCTCGCTCGGCGGCGTCGGCGGCGGCTTCGGTTTCGGATCTGCCTGGGCGTACGCCGGCGCCAGGGTGGCGACGACGACGGTGGCGCAGGCAGCAAAGGACTTCCAGCCCATGGTTCCCCCGTGTGGTTGGTGGTCGTTTCTCTTTACTTTCGGCGGCGGCATCGGTATCTCGTGCCACCCCCTGGTCTCCTCAAGACCGTGCCAACAGCGACTCAAGCAGCCGTCGAGGCCAACCGGGCCGAGGCGGGACATTCCGGGACAACCGTCAAGGTGGTGAGCGTCGGGTGCACACGACTCGGGGGCAGGCGCAGGGAGGGAACCTCGGGCCACAGCCCGAGACGATCGTCAGCGCGGCGGACCTCGTCCTCCAGCTGGACCGGTTACGTCGTCGCGCGGCCAGAGGTACGGCGCGGCGCAAGGTCAGCCTGACTGAGCTGACCGAGCGGACCGGGATTCCTCGGTCCACCGTGCATGCCTACCTCACCGGCGCACGGATGCCGCCGGCCGACCGGCTGGACGCGATCGTGATCTCGCTCGGGTGCGAGGGCAAGGAGGTCCGGCAATGGGCGGACGCCGCGGAGCGCCTGGCCGACACCGGGGTGGCGACCGAGGCCGAACCAGGCCCGAGTCCCGCTGCCGCGGCAGCGCTCAGCTCGGCGCTGGCACGGCACCAGGCCGCCCTCGACGCGCTGTCGGCAGCTGCTGACGAGGTCCGGCAGGCAGCCGCAGCGGTCGAACGCGGCCGCGGTGCCGCAGGCCGTTAGCTCAGTCCTGCCGGGCGCGCCACTCCTCGGCGAGCAGGGCGTACATGAGTCCGTCGGACCAGCCGTGGGTCCGGTGCAGCGAGTCGGCGATGGTGTGCTGCTCGCGGCGCATCCCGATCCGCTCCATCAGCCGCCACGACGGCTCGTTGCCGGCGAACGTGTTGGCCGCGACCCGGCGCAGGCCGAGCTCGTCGAAGCAGATCCGCAGCATCTCCCGGACCGCCTCGGTGGCCAGGCCGCGGCCGCCGTACTCGGGGTCGATCGCCCAGCCGATCTCGGCCTGCACGCGCTCGGCCTGTCCGGCCACCTCGGTCTGCGCCCAGGCGTCCTCGATGGCGATCATCAGGTCGGCGATCACCACGCCATCGGCCTCCGCGACCAGGAACTTGGCCAGCGTCTCCGGCTTGTCGTACCGCTCCCGGAACAGCTCGGGCTCGGAGGTCGGCAGCCACTCGGACACGCCGTCCTTGCCGCGGTAGCGGGCGACGGCGTCGAGGTCGGCCGAGGTGGCCGGGCGCAGGAGGAGTCGTTCGGTCTTGACGGGCCAGGTGAGGTCGTGGAGGGCAGGAGTGGGCATGGTCGCGAGACTACGTCGCCGGGCATGATGAGCGCCGTGGATTTAAGCCTGAGCGACGACCAGCAGCAGTTCCGTGACCTGGCCCGGACCTGGGTGGACCGCGAGGTGGTGCCGTACGCCGCCGAGTGGGACCGCACCGAGGCCGTCGACCGCGCCATCGTCGGCAAGCTCGGCGAGGTCGGCTTCCTCGGCATGGGCATCGCGGAGGAGTACGGCGGTTCCGGGGGAGACACGCTGTCGTACTGCCTGATGATGGAGGAGCTCGGCCGCGGCGACACCTCGGTGCGCGGCATCGTCTCGGTCTCGCTCGGCCTGGTCGGCAAGTCGATCGCGGCGTACGGGACCGAGGAGCAGAAGCAGCGGTGGCTGCCCGGGCTGGCCTCGGGCGAGTCGCTCGGCTGCTTCGGCCTGACCGAGCCCGGCACCGGCTCGGACGCCGGCTCGCTGGCCGCCCGCGCCACCCGCGACGGCGACGGGGACTGGCGGATCACCGGCAACAAGCTGTTCATCACCAACGGCACCTGGGCGGACTGGTCGCTGGTCTTCGCGCGCACCGGCGGCCCCGGCCCGAAGGGGATCACCGCGTTCGTCGTACCGACCGACAGCCAAGGCTTCGCGGCCCTCGAGATCAAGGGCAAGCTCGGACTCCGCGGCCAGGCCACTGCGGAGCTCACCCTGGACAACGTCCGGGTCTCCGACGAGCACCGGCTCGGCGAGGAGGGCCAGGGCTTCCGGATCGCGATGTCCGCGCTCGACAAGGGCCGGATGTCGGTGGCCGCCGGCTGCGTCGGCCTGGCGCGGGCGTGCCTCGAGGCGAGCGTCGAGTACGCCGGCCAGCGGACCCAGTTCGGCAAGCCGATCGCGTCGTACCAGCTGGTCCAGGAGATGCTCGCCGAGATGGCCGTGGAGACCGACGCGGCCCGGCTGCTGGTGTGGCGGGTCGCCGACCTGGTCGACCGCGGTGAGAGGTTCGGGACCGAGGCGTCGATGGCCAAGATGTTCGCCAGCGAGGCCGCGGTGAAGGCCGCCAACCAGGCGATCCAGGTCTTCGGCGGCTACGGGTACGTCGACGAGTTCCCGGTCGGCAAGTACCTCCGCGACGCCCGGGTCACCACCCTCTACGAAGGCACCACCCAGATCCAGAAGCTGCTGATCGGCCGGGCGCTGACCGGCATCAGCGCCTTCTGAGTCGGGACTCGATTCTTACCGCTCGCAAGCGTTGCGAGTGCGGACGGTCTGTACGGTGCCGTCGTCGTAGGTGAACCGCACCAGGTTGACCCATACCCGGCTCCTCGGGCAGGTGCCGGGCGTGGTCACGTAGGAGCGCCGTACGCCGCCTCGCCAGGTGACCTTCGTGGGGAAGAACCCGCGCGCCACGTCGACGGCCGCGCCATCCGGCGGCGTACCGGGGAGGAACGGCGCGCGCGACAGCGCCGTGCGCGCGGTCACCGCGGCGCGGACGACCACCCGGGCGCCGGTGAGGCGATCGGTGTTGACGAAGATCAGTTCGCCGATGTTGTTGAGGAAGGTGATGTCGGCCTCGATGTAGCGAGCGGGTGCCGGCAGTCCGGTATCGAGCCGGAGGTAGCCGGTGCCGACGCGGCTGCCGGCCGGGCAGGCGGCGGCGCCCTGCAGCATCAGCTCGGCATCGGAGGCGGTGCACCGGGCTGGCGCGCGCGTGTCGAAGCGCGCCCCCTCGGCAAGGACCTCGAAGACCTCGCGCACCGCGGGCGGCTTGGCGGACGGGTCGCCGGGGTTGACATAGTCGACGCGGAACGCCAGCCCAGTCGGTCGGCCGGGCTTGGTGGTGGTGAACCGCAGCGACGCGGCCTGGTAAGAACCGGCCTGGTTCGACGCAGCCGTGGTCGCCGTCGCAGTCACCGGACCGGTGAGCGTGACGGCCACCAGGGAGGCGGCAGCAAGGGCAATGGCCAGCACGGCGGCCGGGCGGGTGCGGCCGCTGGAACGGCGAGTGAAAGCCAATTGGATCATCGGGCACCTCCTCGTACCCTCCCCACCCATGACGGTACGCCAGTCCGCAGCCATTGACTACGGACCCGGCAGGCGCGACCTAGCGAGGGGCTGCCCAGTAGGCAAACAGGCACCGATCGCCGCGATTTTGCCGGCCTACGACTGCGTTTGCCTACTGGGCGGGCCGCGGTGAAGGCCGCCAACCAGGCGATCCAGGTCTTCGGCGGCTACGGGTACGTCGACGAGTTCCCGGTCGGCAAGTTCCTCCGCGACGCCCGGGTCACGACGCTCTACGAAGGCACCACCCAGATCCAGAAGCTGCTGATCGGCCGGGCGCTGACCGGCATCAACGCGTTCTGAGGTTCTCGGACGCGTTGCGCTGCCGGAAGTCGATGGCGAAGTGCTCACGGAACGCGGCTTCCGGATCGGTCACGGGAAGCTCGGTCTTCTCGCCGCGTTCGGTGAGCACCAGCTTCTTGTCCGTCAGCGTCATCCGGCCCTCCGGCGTCACGATGCTCGCCCTCGGCGCCACCCGGAAATGCGACTCCGGCGCGAACTGCTGCCACCAGCACGTAGGAACGAAGTCCGACAGCGACCGCGGCCGCCGTTCGATCCGGTACGTCGGCACGTCGCCCTGGTAGACGTCCACGTCGTCATCGTGGTCGGCCAGCCTGAAGAGCCCCGCCGGGTCTTCCTGCTCCTCGCGCGAGTCCCAGCGCAGTGGGTGCAGCGAGAACGCGCCGAAGCCGACGTCCACCAGCCAGGCGTCGTCCACGAGCAGCGTCAGGTGGTCGAACGGCGGCCCGAGCCTGCCGCCACCGAACACCCGCGCGGCCATCAGGTCGACGCGGAAACCCAGATCCCGCAACAGCTCCGCGAACAGCCCGTTGAGCTCGTAGCAGAACCCGCCTCGCCGGCGTTCGACGATCTTGTCGTACAGCCACGGGATCTCCAGCACGATCCGGGTGTCCATATGGGTGTCGAGGTTCTCGAACGGGACGCTCAGCAGGTGCCGTTCCTGCAGCTCGGCCAACGATGAGTCGCGGGTGGCGCCGATGCGCCGCAGGTAGGAGTCCACCGCTTCACGATAATCGGGGGGTCCTGGGCGCTCTGATAGGACAGCAGCGTGACCGAAGACCACATCGACGACCAGGACATCGCCCGCTGGCGGCTGCGCACCCAGCGGCTGGTCGGGCCGCACGCTCCCGATGCAACCCAGGTCGTCGTCGGCCTGCTCGCCGTACAGGCGGAGAACCAGCGGCAGTCGGAGTGGGCGGTGGCGTCGCGTACGGTGAACCCCTCGGCCGCCGAGGTCGCCGCCCTGCTCGACGACGGCCGGGTGATCCGCACCCACGTGCTCCGCCCGACCTGGCACTACGTCCACGCCGACGACCTCGGCTGGCTGCTGGACCTGACCGCGCCGCGGGTGCAGAAGGTCACCGGCAAGCAGCTCCAGGCCGTCGAGGGCATGGACGAGCGCCAGATCGAGCGGGCAGCGGGGGTGGTGGTCGAGCTGCTCGGTGCCCAGCCCGACCGGACGCGGACCGAGGTCATCGAGGCGCTGGCCGAGGCGGGCTTCGACAACGGCGGCCACTACGCGATGCTGCTGCTCGGCCATCTCGAGCTCGACCAGCTGGTCTGCAGCGGCCGGCCGCGCGACGGCGAGCACACCTACGCGCTCTTCGCCGACCGGATCCCGCAACCGCGCCGGCTGGACCGCGACGCCGCGCTCGCGGAGCTGGCGCTGCGCTACTTCACCGGCCACGGCCCGGCCACCGACCGCGACCTCGCCTATTGGGCGACGCTGACCCTCGGCGACGTACGGCGTGGGCTGGACGCAGTGCGGGACCAGCTGGCGTCCTTCGAGCACGACGGCCGCACCTACTGGCACGCCGGCGACCGGCCCGCGGCTGGGTCCGAGGGGCCCGGCGAGCCGGCCGGTCACCTGCTCCAGATCCTCGACGAGCTGTACCGCGGCTACCAGGACAGCCGGTGGGTGCTCGACTCGGACGGTGTGGTGCCTCGGGGCCGCGAGACGTCGGCCGGGATGGCGGTCGTCGACGGGCGCCTGGTCGCCGGGATGCGCCGTACTCTCGCGGCGGCCCAGGTGGTCTTCCAGCTCACGCCGTACCGCGAGCTGACCGGCGCCGAGCTCGAGGCGCTCGACCAGGCCGCGCAGCGCTACGGCGACTTCCTCGGCCTCCCCTATCGGTGGTCGAGCAGCGAACGCTAGTGAGGGTCCTCGGGACCACCCTCTATGCTGACAACACCACTGTTACTGAGGAGTAGCGCATGCGCCGTACCGTCTTCAACGAGGACCACGAAGCCTTCCGCCAGACCCTCCGCTCCTTCATCGAGGCCGAGGTGGTCCCGGTGTACGACGAGTGGCTGGCCGCCGGACAGGTGCCGCGCGAGTTCTACTACAAGCTCGCCGAGCTCGGCCTGTTCGGAATCGAGGTGCCCGAGGAGTACGGCGGCGCCGGGATCGAGTCGTTCAAGTACTCCGCGATCGAGTCCGAGGAGCTGACCCGGGTCGGCGTCTCCTTCGGCGGCCAGAGCGTCCACGTCGCGCTCTGCCTGCACTACATCCTGAGCCTGGCGTCCGAGGAGCAGAAGAAGCGCTGGCTGCCCAAGTTCGTCTCCGGCGAGGAGATGTGGGCGATCGCGATGACCGAGCCCGGCACCGGCTCCGACCTCGCCGGGATGCGCACCACCGCGAAGCTCTCCGACGACGGCAGCCACTACATCCTCAACGGCGCCAAGACCTTCATCACCGGCGGCGTCCACGCCGACCGGGTGATCGTCTGTGCCCGCACCGCCCCGGCCGACGAGGGCAACCGCCGGCATGGCATCTCGCTGCTGATCGTCGACACCAAGGCCGATGGCTACTCGGTCGGCCGCAAGCTGGACAAGATCGGCCTGAAGACCTCCGACACCGCCGAGCTCGCGTTCACCGACGTCGTCGTACCCGCCGAGGAGCTGCTCGGCGAGGAGCACAAGGGCTTCTCCTACCTCGGCAACAACCTGCCGCGCGAGCGGCTCTCGATCGCGTACGGCGCCTACGCCCAGGCCGCGGCCGCGGTCCAGATGGCCAAGAAGTACACCCAGGAGCGGCAGGTCTTCGGCCAGCCGGTGGCGGCGTTCCAGAACACCAAGTTCGAGCTCGCGGCCTGCCAGACCGAGGTGGACGCCGCGCAGGCGGTGGCCGACCGGGCGCTGGAGGCGCTGGACGCCGGCGAGCTGACCCCGGCCGAGGCCGCGTCCGCGAAGCTCTTCTGCACCGAGGTCGCGCACCGGGTGATCGACCGGTGTCTGCAGCTCCACGGCGGCTACGGCTACATGAACGAGTACCCCATCGCCCGGCTGTACGCCGACAACCGGGTCAACCGGATCTACGGCGGCACGTCCGAGGTGATGAAGTCGATCATCGCCAAGGACATGGGGCTGTAGCTACCAGCTAGCTACTCGGGCGCGACGATGTTGACCATCCAGTTGACGCCGAACCGGTCGACGACCATGCCGAACTCGTCACCCCACATCTGCTGCTCCAGCGGGACCGTGACGGTGCCGCCGTCGGACAGCTTCTCCCAGTAGCCGCGCAGGTCGTCGGCGTCGTCTCCGGACAGGCTGATCGAGAATCCCGAGCCGCCACCGCTGGACTCGCCCGGCGGGTCGTCGGCGCCCATCAGCGTGAAGCCGCTCGGCGTCTCGAGCAGGCTGTGCATGAGCTTGTCCTCGTAGCCGGGCGGCGCGCCCTCGGGCGACCCGCCGGCCAGCTCGCCGTACGTGTTCGCGGTGAGCTCGCCGCCGAGCGCGGCCTGGTAGAACTCCATGGCTTCGCGGGCGTTGCCGCCGAAGGTGAGGTACGGGTTGAGTCGTGACGCCATCGTCGCTCCCGGAACGTGGGGTGTGGATGGCTCAACATTGGCCCGGCCGGCCGGTGATGTCGAGAGCTAGTCGTCCTCGGCGGTGTGCACCTCGCCGAGCATCTCCATGACCTGGTCACGGAAGAACCGGCGATGGCCGCCGGCGGTGGTGACGTAGCTCAGCTTTCCGGCGCGCGCCCAGCGGCCGACCGTCTTCGGGTCCACGCGGAACAGCGCAGCCACCTCAGCGGGTGTCATCAGCGCGCTCTCGGTCGCACGCTTCCTAGCCTCCATGCCCAACCCCCCGGAAGAATTAAGAGACCCTCCAGTTGCCGGGGAATGCTCCCTCCCCGCGACATGCAAGGGTCTCACAAGTCGATCGGCGCCAGACCGTGTTCGGCGTCCACAATTCCTGCCCCGGGGTCCGCCTAGCGAAGAATGTCCGGCCTGGGGTAACCCTAGAACGCGGCATTCGCGGCACTCAACGGCCTGATCGGCGTCGTCCACCACGACTTTTGCGAACCTGTGGACGACGCCGAGTGGCAGTTGGGTGACGTTGCTGGGGTTTTCTTAACCGCGGGCGATGTCGAACAGGTTGCCTTCGGGGTCGGCCAGGGTGGTCCAGACGAAGCCCGCTTCGTCGAAGTCGCCCATCCGCTTCGCGCCGAGGTCGACCGCCCGGTCGATCTGGGCGGTCCAGTCCTTGGCAGCCAGGTCGAGGTGTACGGCATTCTTACCGGGCGTCTTGTCGGGCACCTGCAGGAAGAAGATCGCCGGCCCCTTCGTCGAGTGCTCCTGCCCGATCGACGCCATCTCGGCGTTGGCGCCGGAGTCGACGGGTACGCCGAGCAGGTCGGACCAGAAGCCGGCGAGGGCGGCGGCGTCGTCGCAGTCGAAGGTGACGGCGGCAAGCTTGAGGTTCATCGGGGCTCCTTGGTGGTGTCGGCCGATTCATCGGCGATGGGCCAGCACACCTCGGTCAGTTGGCTGGCGGGGTCCTCGGTGGTGTCCGGTCCGACGAGGTAGAACTCGCGGATCGGGTCGGGCAGGGCTACATGATGCTCGGCGACATGGCTGCCGAGCGCGCCGTACGTGCGGTCGAAGTCGTCGAAGGTGCCGCTATGGGTGGTCACCGCGAACCGCCCGCCCGGCAGGTCCTGGCTGGCGACACCGGTGGTCGCCGGCGCCGGCCGGACACCGTGCGGGACCGGCACGAACACCATCACGTCGCCACCGTCGTCCTCGCTGAAGAACTCCTGCGAGTAGCAGCCGCCGCCGGGACCCGCGGGCCGCGCGCCGGCGGCCTTGATCGCGGCGTACACCCGGTCGAAGGCGTCGTCGCACCAGTCGATGATGTCGCGCCAGGCCACCACGTCGCTGACCGTGAAGACCGGCTGGGTGGCGATCGTGCGGTACTCGATCGCGAGCTGGGTGGTCGGCGAGAGCAGCGTCCGCAGACTGGCGACGACCGACTGGGTACGCCGCAGCTCGTCCTCCATCCGGAGCAGGTGCGCCCGGATCGCGGCGTCGCGGGTGGCCTCGTCCGGCGCCAGCAGCACCTCCCGCACCTGCGGCACCGGCATCTCCAGGTCGCGCAGCCGGCGGATCAGGTGTGCCTGCGGCACCTGTTCGATCGCGTACCGCCGGTAGCCGGAGTGGGTGTCGATGCTCGCGGGCTCCAGCAGCCCGACCTCGTGGTAGTGGTGGAGCGTCTTCACGCTCAGGTGTGTCAGCCGGGAGAACTCCCCGATCGCGACCTGCGTGCTCATGCCCTGAACCTCATGGCCACGAGCCTGCACCCTCCGGCAGCCGGAGAGTCAAGCGGGCTGTTTGGGGTCGGTCGGTGGGGGTGTGGGCTGGTGTGCGGGCGGTCCGGCCTCGGTCGCCTGCGGGCGCTGCGGCGGCGCGTCGCGCGCACAGCATTCGCGGTTGGTTGCGCGCCGTTGGCGCGCGCCGCGGCCAAGCCGCTTTACGCCGCCCACAGACGACCGAGGCCGAATCGCCCGCGCGTCAGCAATGACGGAGGTCAGTTACGTCCTGCGGTGAATCGGATGGCGCCGTGGGGAATTCTCTCCGTCGAATAGTGCGGATCATGCGCTCGGCGATGATGATGCGAACAAAGCAGGATTCCGTCGGTGAGGTTGGTCTTTCCGCCTCTTGACCATGGGTTCCAATGATGGGCCTCACACCACGATGCCGGAATCGTGCAATTCTCTGCTCGGCATTGTTTGTCGCGGAGCCGCATTGCTTTGTGCTGGGCTCGGGAGAAGAGTCGGCGAGTGCGGCCCAGGTCGAGGATCTCGGATTTCCCGCCGAGTACGACGGGGATGATTTGGGCGGTGCAGGCCAGCCGGCGGGCTTCGGATGCGGTGATCTTGTCGTCGGTGCCGACCAGGCCGGCGGTGGCGAGGTCGCGGGTGAGGGCGTCGTGGTTGATGGTGACCATGACGGTGGTGGCGTCGCCGCCGTGCGCTGGGAGCTTGGCCGGGTCGAGGTGCTCTAGCAGTGCGAGGAACGCCTGACCCCTGGCGCGGTGCTGCGGCATCGCGCTGGCGTGCTGACGCGGTGAGGCGAAGGCGTCCAGATAGGTCGCCAGCCTGGTCGCTGCTGCGTCGGGCAGGACGCCGGTGAGTCGGGTGGTGCCGTCGCCACGTCGGGTGAGGGTGAGGCTGGTGGTCTCCCAGGCACGTTCTTCCTCGCGCTGCAACTGCTTGGCCTCTTCGGCCTCGCCGATCTCGGGGGCGATCACGTCCAGGATCCGCCTGCCGAGCACCCGCAGCTGGTCGGGGCGGTACTCGGCGGCGGCTTCGACCAGATGGTCCTCGGCCTGCACCAGCAACTCGGGATCGAGGCCGGTAGGGAGCTCGTCCAACGCTCGGGCGATCACGCGGGCCTGGGCGAGATTGACGACGCCCTCAGTGACCGCCGTACCGAGTCGGGTCCACCGGCTGTCGAGCGCCGCCGCGAGGTGCTGCTCGGCGCGACAGGCAGCCGGGGCACCACGCGACTCGTGGGCCAGCCAGGCCGCCACATCCCGGGCTCCGGCATCAGCGGCCACATCATCGGAGGTAGCCATCACCTTCAGCCGCAGCGCGGCCAGCTGAGTCTCCAGCCGGGCGAGGGCGAGCAGCGCATCAGCCTTCTCACTGGTCCGCATGAATTCGGGATCAACCTCGGCTACTTCACCCAAAGCAACTTCAATAGCGGCAGCGCAGGCAAGCACCGGATGTGGCGAATTGACGAGCATTCTTCCTGCACCTCCCCCATGGCGTACCAATTAAGACTGACTACGTCAATTGTACATACGTTCGAACGATAGTCAAAGAGTTCGAACCGCAACCACAGGCCGTTGACCCGAGCAGGCCGTAAGCCGAAAGGCAGCCGAACCAAGTACCGCAACCAACCGCCGACGGTAACCACGTAAATCTGTAAATGAAAGGCCCCAACCCCAAACAGCCCGCCACAAGAGAGAGGTTCAGACAGCCAGCAAGATCTTGCCGACCTGCTCACCAGACTCCATCACCCGGTGCGCCTCGGCGGCCTCGGCCAGCGGCAGCGTGGTGTGTACGACGGGACGCACGGTGCCGTCGGCGACCAGCGGCCAGACGTTCTCCACGACCGAGGCGCAGATGGCCGCCTTCTCGGCTCGCGGTCGGGCGCGCAGCGTCGTGGCGATCACCGCGCCGCGCTTGCGAAGCAGGGCGTTGAGGTCGAGCTCGCCCTTGGTGCCGCCCTGCAGGCCGATCACAACTAGCCTGCCCTCGCTGGCCAGCGCATCGACGTTGCGGCCGAGATACGAAGCGCCCATGTTGTCCAGGATGACGTCCGCCCCGCCGGCCTCGCGCAGCACCGCCACGAAGTCCTCGTCGCGGTAGTTGATGGCGACGTCGGCACCCAGGTCGGCGCAGATGGCGGCCTTCTCCGGGGTCCCGGCGGTCGCGAAGACCTTCGCGGACAGCGCGGAGGCCAGCTGGATCGCGAAGGTCCCGATTCCGCCCGCGCCACCGTGCACCAGGAATCTCTCGGCCGGCTGCAGCCCGGCGATCATGAACACGTTCGACCACACGGTGCAGGCGACCTCGGGCAGTGCCGCCGCCAGCTCGAGCGAGATGCCGGACGGCACCGGCATCAGCTGACCAGCAGGTACGACGACCTGCGAGGCGTACCCGCCACCGGCCAGCAGTGCGCAGACCTGATCACCGACGGCCCAGCCCGACACGTCCGAGCCGAGCGCGGCGATGGTGCCGCTGCACTCGAGCCCGAGGATCTCGGACTCACCGGGCGGCGGCGGGTAGAAGCCCATCCGCTGCAGCAGGTCGGCGCGGTTGATCGCCGTCGCCGCCACCTCGACCAGCACCTCGCCCGCCCCGGGGACCGGGTCGTCCACCTCGATGACGGACAGAACCTCCGGGCCACCCGGCTCGCTGGCAATCACGGCGCGCATGACGCCGAGCGTAGAGGAGGCCTACGGGCCTGCTGAACCGGTCAGCACCTCGTCATCCTCGTCGTCAGGTGCGACGCCGTCGTAGTGATCGGTCGTATGGTCCACGCCTCTGTCGTCCGGTACGTCGACGGTGACGGCGACATCGTCCGGGTCGGGGGCGTCAGCTGGGCGGTCCCAGCTTTCGGCGAGGACGCTGGCGCGGCCAGCCAGGTCCTCGATCGTTTCCGGGTCGGCCTTGCCCTGTGCCGCGGCGTACCCGAGCAGGTACGTCGTGATCGGGGCTGCCCTCCGGTCCACGTTGTGCGCAGCAGTCCGGGCCAGGTCGAGGATGAGAGCCTCGTCGACCTCGGCCTCGACGTCGAGTGCGTCGCACAGCTCGTCGATCCAGTCGTGAAGGTTCACCTGACCACAGTCTCCGAACGTGCGCGCCCTCGCAAGCCCGTTTGCCCAGTTCGGTCAGCTCTCTTCGAGCCTCTCCCTGAGGTCGCGCAGGTCCGCCCAGCTGTCGACGTCGCGCGCCTCGTCGCCGATCGCCGGAACCTCAGCCAGATCCAGCAGCGACAGCAGCCGGTGCATCGCGAGCCCGGGCCGGAACTCCGGCCGCGGCGCGACCGCGTCGAGCAGAGGCACGGAGAGTACGCCGCACAGCTGCCGCCGGCCGTCGGCGCCGACCAGCAGTGCGCCGTCGTGCCCGGCGCCGGCGGCCAGCAGCCTGCCGAAGGTCGCGGGGCTGACCCGCGGCATGTCGACGGCCAACAGGGCGACCAGCGGTGGGCGGCGTACGAACGCGTCGAGAGCCGCCAGCAGGCCGGCGGCCGGGCCGCCGCCGGTCGGCTCCTCGCGGGCGAAGGTGACCGGCCGTTCGGTGGGCACCGGGTCGCCCACCACGACGGTCTCACCGGCGTCCACGACCGCGTCGAGCGCGTGCGCGAGCAGGGTTCGGCCGGCCAGCTCGACGGATGCCTTGTCGACGCCGTCCATGCGTACGGCGGTGCCGCCGGCGAGGATCACCGCTCCACAATCGCTGAGACTGTGGACCGGACCCATGGCCGAATCATCGCATCGGTGGCAGTCTGTGAGCGTGTCCGCTCACCAGGCCTCGGATCTGGTGGTCCACGTCGTGCAGGAAGCCTCGACCCTGGACCCTCCGGAGAACCGTGCCCTGCTGGCGGAAAAGACCCCCGCCGGACCTGGCCTGGTGGTCTTCCCGGAGGCGTTCGCGCGCGACTTCGGGCACGCCGGCTCCGACGTCAGCGGGTTCGCAGAGACCGAGGACGGTGAGTTCGCGACCGAGGTCGAGCGGGTGGCCAAGGAGCATGGGGTCACGCTGCTGGCCGGGATGTTCGGGGTCAACGAGAAGGACCCGGCCCGGCCGTTCAACACCTTGATCATGCGCGGCGACGGCGTGAGCGCGGCGTACCGCAAGATCCACCTATACGACTCCTTCGGCTGGAAGGAGTCCGAGCGGCTCAGTGCCGGGCCGTGGGCGCCGGTGGTGGTGCCGGTCAGCGGCTGGCTGGTCGGGCTGATGACCTGCTACGACCTCCGCTTCCCCGAGCTGGCCCGGGCGCTGGTCGACCGCGGCGCCGAGGTGCTCGTCGTACCCGCCGCGTGGGTCGCCGGGCACCGCAAGCTCGACCACTGGCAGACGCTGCTGCGCGCCCGCGCGATCGAGAACACTGTGTACGTCGTCGGCGCCGCGCAGCCGGGCCCGCGCTACACCGGCCACTCCGCCATCTACGACCCGATGGGAGACGTCGTGGCCTCAGCCGGTCCCGAAGACGAAGTCATTTCGGGCACTTTGCACCGAAATGTTCTGATCGAGGCACGCGAGACCAATCCGTCGCTCATCAACCGTCGGCTGTAACGTTCGTCATCGTGTCGTCCTCGAAGCATGGCCGCCGGATCGCCGACAAGCCGCAGTCGCGGCGCGGCGGCAAGCAGCGTGCCTCGCGGATGGGCGGCCTGCGCCCCCAGCTGCGGATGCCCGAGTCGAACGGCACGGCACCCCAGCACCGCCCCGGCCCCGAGCCGACCCGGACGCCACCGCAGGTGATGCCGCCGACCCTGTCGCCGCCTCCCCAGGCGCCCCAGCCGATGCCCCATCAGCCGGTTCAGCAGCCGCCGGCACCGCGGCCGCCGTCCCCGCCACAGATCGCTCAGGCACCCGTCCAGGCCCGCGTTCAGCCGCCGGTTCAGGCTCCCGCTCCGACCCAGGTCCGGCAGGCGCCGGCCGGTCAGCCGTACCGCCAGCCGCCGCCCGTGGCCCAGCCGAAACCCGCCGGCCGCCGGATCGCGACGCCGCCGCCCGCCGCGGCCCCGAAGCCCACGCCCGCACCCGCCGTACCCACGCCGGACCCGGCACTCGAGACCAACCCACGTCGTAAGCGCAAGGGCAGCCGTGCCGACCGCAGCTCGTCGGGCCGCCGGCAGTCGGCGCCGGCTCCCGCCCCCACGCCGCCACCGGCCCCCACGCCGCCACGGGCAGCCGCGCCGCCACCGGCACCCGCGCCTATACCCGCGCCGACGGCGGCGCCTCGCCGGGCGCTCGCCTCCAGCTCGGCGGCCGCGACCACCGTCACCGCCACCCTCGAGCGGCCGGCCACCCGGCCGCCGATCCAGCCGCAGCAGAAGGCCGGCCGGTTCCAAGGCTTCGTCCACGGCACGCTGGTCATGATCCTGGCCGGCGTCGCCGCCCTCGGCTTCGCGCTGCTGGTGAGTGCGATCGTCGAGCCGTCGCTGCACAAGTTCGGCGGGTATGGCGCGGTGCTGATCACCGCGACCTTCACCTACGCGCTCGCGGCTCGCACCGGCGGCCGGCCGATCCTCTACGGCCTGCTCGCGCTGCTCCTCGGCGGCATCGTGATCATGTTCGAGGACGGCCACTTCCTGCGCGGCGGCGCCGCGATCGTGACCGCGATGGTGACCGGCGTGCTTGCGGTGATGGGGACGGTCCCGGCCGTCACCTTCCCGAAGGCCGCCCGCGAGACCCTGATCGCGGCCGGGCTGTCCTGCGTGGGCGCGCTCGCGGTCGTGGGCTACGAGCCGCGGCCCAACCTCGACCGCTTCGAGTACGTCGCCCTCGGCCTCTCCCTGGCCCTCGGCCTGCTGGTGGTCTACCGGCTCGGCGCCGGCCTTCACGGACTCGGCACCCGCGGCACGGTCGTGGTCCTCATCGGCACCCTGATGCTGGTCATCGGCGTCGCGTACGCCGAGCTGCTGCGCCGCTACGGCACCCCGGTTGCCGTCGACCAGCTCTACGAGGCGGTCGGCTGGACGCGCCGCAGCCTCGGCGCCGTACCCCGTCCGATCATGGTGCTGCTCGGCATCCCCGCTCTGGTCTGGGGCTGCCACATGCGCGCCCGCCGCCGCCAGGGCTGGTGGGTGTGCGCGTTCGGCGTCGCGGGCACCACCGCCATCGCCTGCGCGCTGATCAACCCCGCCACGTCCCTCGGCGAGGCCAGCCTGACCGTCGCCTACAGCGTGCTGGGCGGCCTGGCGATCGGGTACGCCGTGATCCGGATCGACCTGGCCTTCACCGGCTCCCGCTCCACCCGGGCCCGCCGCGAGGAAGAGGCCACCGCGGTCCGCCCCGAGCCGGCCCGCATCCACGCCCTCCTCTGAGACCTACCTAGCCGCAGTACGCCGGCCGCTCGCCGAGCGGGCTGCTGCTGTCCAGCGAGCCACCGAGCACCGTCGTCGCCAACGGGCCGGGTCCGCCGGGCTGTCCCCACCACACCTGCCGGGCGGCCACGTCGTACCGCACGACATGCGCCGCGAACAGCGGACCATCGACGCAGCTGTCGCTGATCTCGATCACGCTGTGATCGGTCGACCCGAGGTCCTCGGCCGCGACGTCGGCGAACGCCGAGCCCAGGCCGCGGCTGCCGGCCAGGTCGCTGCGCCGTACCTTGACCGAGAGGCTCCGGAGCCCGGTGAAGTTGCGGATCCCGAGGTTGCCGCCGCGGTTGCCGGTGATCCGGGTCCGGTCGACCAGGACGTCGATGCTGTTGGTCGGGCCGGAGCCGTTGACCACGTTGCTGCCGACCGACAGGCCGTTGTTGCTGCAGCCGCGGAGCACGCTGTCCCGGACGGTCAGCCGGATGTCGTTGCCGGCGCCCAGGCTGCCGGCCAGCAGGCAGTCGCCGTTGTTGAACGGCACGACCGCGGTGTTGCCGATGCCGGTCGAGCGCTCGGCGGTCACCCGCTCCAGCACCATGCTCAGCCGGGCGTTGGTGCCGAGGGCGCCCTCCTCGATCACGTCGCCGGGGGAGCCGGAGAAGTGGCTGTCGCGGACCACGACGTCGACGCGGGAGCCCGCGCCCATCGTCACCATCTCCAACCCGTTGGCGGAGAAGCCGCCCAGCCCGCGCACGTTGGTGTAGATGTTGCGCTCCACCGTGGCTTTCAGCGTCGACGGCCCGACTCCGTTGACGAAGACGCCCTCGGAGTCCGCACCCACCACGACGTTGAGGTCGTCGGGGTTGCCGAGGTCGCGCTGCACGTTGCCGGTGACGCTGGCGACCAGCTCCGAGTGGCCGCGGGTCTGCAGCCCGATCGCGAGCAGCGACTTGAAGTCCTCGCCCTGCTGCAGGTGGTGGACCTCGTTGCCGCTGATGGTGACTTGGTACGACGCCGTGCCCCACGTGCGGACGTCGATCCCGTCCCCGCAGACCGCGTCGCGCACCACGTTCCCGGAGATCGTGGCGGTCGCCCCCGTACGGCGACCGCCATCGATCATCACTCCGGCCCAGCCGTTCGGCAGCCCGCCCACGATCGGGATGCCGACGCCGGGCAGGTTCGTGGGTGCGTTGAACTGCGGGATCAGGAAGCCGGGCGTGCAGGAGGTGTTGTGGCCGGACACGTCGTTGCCGAGCACCCGGACACCGGTGACGTCGACGCCGTACACCGCTCCGCGCCGGGCGCCGGTGATCCGCAGGTTGCGCACCGTCGCGCCGTCGCTCAGCCGGACCGCGTCGCCGGCCAGCCGGGTCGTGGTGTTGGTCAGCCGGGCCGCCTTGGCGGTGGCCGCCAGCCCGCGGACCGCCGGACAGCCGCCGACCAGCGTCTGCCGCGGCTTGAGCCGGATCCCGCCGTCGAGCATGCGTGCCGACGGCAGCACGTAGACGACGTCACCGGCCCGCGACGCATGCTCGGCGTCGGCGAGCTGGTCGAACGGGCGCTGGGCGGACCCGTCGCCAGCCGCGCGGGCGTGTGCGGCGACGTACCAGACACTGGTCGCCACCGCGGCGTCCGACGGTACGGCGGCAAGGGGACAGGCCAACGCGGCGGCGATGACGGCGCCGGTGGCAACCAGGTGCTTCATGGGGCTCCTCAGTCGGTCAGGAGTTGTACGGCGAGAGCGCTGAGCTGCCGCTCGAGCCGCTCGATGGGTGGGTGCTGGGGTCGCTGCACCCAGTCGTAGGCGATCGCGGTGGTGGCGCCGATCAGTGCGAGAGCGGCGAACCGCCAGTCGCGGTCGGTGACCTCGCCGCGGGCGACGGCCGTGGCGCCTTCGGCCTCGATCAGCTCGATCAGCCGTTCGCGGTAGCGGAGCCGGGTCGCCTCGATCTGCGGGCTCAGCCCGACCACCTCGACGAACTGGATCCGGGCCGATCGCGAGTCGGCGAAGATCGGTTCGAGGTAGGCGAGGAACGCCGCCGGGATCCGCTCCACCATCGGCCGGGCCGCCGTCTCGGTGAGCGAGGCCAGCACCCGGTGCACCGACTGGTCGGTGAGGTCGGCGTACAGGTCCACGAAGGCGGCTTCCTTGTTGGCGTAGAGCGTGTAGAAGTTCCGGGTGGAGACGCCGGCGAGGGCGCACGCCCGCTCGACCTTGAGTGCGGCGTACCCCTGGCTGCCGACCACGTCGTGGATGGTGGCGAGCAGTCGGGCCCGCCGGCCAGCCTCGCGCTCGGACGCGGTCTGGCCGGCGTAGACCCGAAGCCCACTCACCTCCTGATCCTCCCAGTCAGGGGGTGGTGTTGCGCAGGAAGGACAGCGCACCGACGCCGGCGGTGACGATGTCCAGGCGCCCGTCGCCGTCGTAGTCGGCGACGACCGGGTTCTGCGGTGCGATGCCGACCCGGAAGTCGCCGACCTTGCGCATCGCGGCCGTGCCGTTGCCGGCGAGCACGGTGACGGTCGGCACCGGCGTGAAGAGCGAGGAGACGACCAGATCCTCGCGGCCGTCGCCGTCGATGTCGGCCGCGGTGGCGCTGGTCGGGCCGGAGCCGCCGAACTGCGGCGTACCGACCGGCGAGGTGAACGCCCCGCTGCCGTCGGTGAGCGCGGTGACCAGCGTGAAGCTGAACGAGCCGACGGTGGCGGCGTCGTCGAAGCCGTCGCCGTTGAGGTCGATCGCGGTCACGTCCTCCGGCACCAGCCCGCTCGCGAAGAGCTGGCCCGAGATCGTGAACCCACCGTTGCCGGTGCCACGCAGCGCGAACGTCGTCCCCGAGAACCCGTCGACCGCGAACAGGTCCGTCTTGCCATCCGCGTCGAGCTTGGCCGGGTCGATCGCGGAGATGGCGGCGGCACCCGGGACCTGCGTCGTCGGGCCGGCCGTGAAGGTGCCCGAGCCGTTGTTGCGGAGGGTCTGGATCGCGGTGAAGGTCGGCGCGACGATGTCGAGGTCGCGGTCGCCGTCGAGGTCGACCAGTCGCGGCTCGACCTGGCCGCCGAGCGTGAGCGGATACGTCGGGCCGTTGCTGAAGCCGCCCGCACCGTTGCCGAGCCGGATCCGCACCTCGGTGACGGTCATCGCGACCACGTCGGCCTTGCCGTCGCCGTTGACGTCGCCGGCATCCAGGCCCTGCACCTGGACGGTCCCGGGGATCTCGCCGGCCGGCGTGAACGTGCCGTCCCCGTCGCCGGTGGCCAGCAGGATGTCGCCGTAGGTGAAGTCGGTGATCGTGACAATGTCCGGGATGCCGTCGGAGTCGAAGTCCGCGGTCGCCGTCCCTCGCGGCGCGGGGCCGGGACCGGCGGTGTTGTCGATCGCGGTCGAGACGTACGGCGCGAACGACGGGTCGGCGGCGTGCGCCGGAGTGGCCGTCGCGACGAGCGCGCCGGCGGTCAGGAGAACAGAAAGGGTCGCTTTTCGCATGATCGGACGGTATGCCCTCTGTGACCAATCCAACAAGCAGTCTTTTCAGATGGCTTCCGCCCGGCCGCTGGTCCACGAACGCGCGAGTAGCACCATCGAGCCGGTAGGTTCGCTGCCATGGCACGCGAGCAGCAGACCCAGATCGTCGCCGCAGAGATGGTGGCCAACGTCCTGACCGTGTCCGTTGCTCCCGGTGACCAGGTCGCCGCCGGCGACATCGTCGTACTCCTGGAGTCGATGAAGATGGAGATCCCCGTGCTCGCCGAAGCCCCCGGCACCGTCCTCGAGATCAAGGTCGACCCAGGCGACGTCGTACAAGAGGGCGACGTGCTGCTGACGCTCAGTCGGTCCTGAGGGCCAGCTAGCCGACGACGTCGGCCAGCGTCACTACCTCGACCAGCGGCCCGTAGAGCGCCATCACCGCCAGCGCATTCGCGTGGGTGGTGTCGTCCGCGCCGGCGCAGGCGTCGGCGACCACCTGGACGTGTACGCCGGCGTCCGCGGCCGCGAGCGCCGTGGACAGCACGCAGCAGTCGGTGGACACGCCCGCCAGCACGAGTCGGTCGCCCGGCTGGAGCAAGTCGGCGAGTGCGTCCCACTTGCCGAAGGTCGTGGCATCCAAGGTCGGTTCGCCGGCGAACTCCGGCACCAGCTGATAGTCATCGGAGTCCGGCGGCTGGAGCGCGAACGGCCACTGCTGGTAGTAGTCCACCCATCGGCCCTGCGGCACGCTCGGTGCGACGAACCTGGTGAACACCACCCGCGGGGCGAACGCCGCCACCAGCTTGCGGGTCGGCGCCAGCACCTCGGCGAACCGCGGTGCCGCCCACGAGCTGGTGGGGTCGGCGAAGATCCGCTGCAGGTCGATCAGGGCGAGCAACCCCGCGGGTCCGGTCATACGGCCACCAGCTCCTCAGCCTGGCCGGCCTCCTGGCGCTGCACCCGGCGACGGGCCAGCAGGTAGTAGGCGACGAAGCTGAGCACCAGCGAAAGCAGCACACCGAGGTTGGCCCATGCCCAGTCGCCCTCCTTGCCGCCGAGGCCGAGCGGGCCGAGCAGGTAGCCCTGCCAGGTCAGCCAGGTGGCCTGCATGTTGGTGACCAGGCCCCAGCCGAGCGCGGTGCAGACCGCGATGATGGCGATCGGCGTCCACTGGACGTTGCCGTACCGGCCGCCCGGCATGTACAGCTCCTCCTCGACCAGGTCCTCGCGCCGGATCAGGATGTCGGCCAGCATCACGCCGCACCAGGCCGCGATCGGTACGCCGAGCGTGATCAGGAAGCCCATGAACTGGGCAAGGAAGTTCTGGCCCATGAACACCACGTAGATCGTCCCGAGCAGCATCACGATGCCGTCGATCAGCGCCGCGATGTGCCGGCGTACACGAATGCCGGCGGCGAGCATGGCCAGCCCGGACGAGTAGATGTCGAGTACGGCGCCGCCGACCAGTCCGAGCACGGCGACGAGTGCGAAGGGCACCAGGAACCAGTGCGGCAGCGCGTGCGCCAGGGCGCCGATCGGGTTGCTTCCGATCTCCGCGCTGAGGTCTGCCGAGGACCCGGCCAGCAGCAGGCCGAACATGAGCAGGATGACCGGCGCGAGCGCGCCACCGAAGGTGGTCCAGCCGACCACGCTTCGGTTCGACACCTCCCGCGGCAGGTACCGCGAGTAGTCCGCCGCCAGGTTCACCCAGCCCAGGCCGAAGCCGGTCATCATCAGCGTCGTGGCGCCGAGCACCTGCTGCCAGGATCCTGAGGGAAGCGCCTCGACGGTGCTCCACTTGATGTCGTCCATGACCAGCACGATGTAGACCACCGTGAGCACGGCCGTGACGATGGTGATCGCCGACTCCAGCCGCATGATCATCTCGAAGCCGATCACGCCCGCGATCACGACGAGTACGCAGATCACCGCCAGCGCGACGGCCTTGGTGAAGTCGCCGCCACCCCAGCCGAGCTCCTCGAAGACGGTGGCCGTTGCGAGCGTGGCGAGGATCGTCAGCACCGTCTCCCAGCCCACCGTGAGCAGCCAGGAGATGGCCGCCGGGAACCTGTTGCCCCGGACCCCGAACGCCGCCCGGCTGAGCAGCATCGTCGGCGCGGAACCCCGTTTGCCCGCCAGCGAGATCAGGCCGACGAGCAGGAACGAGAAGAGGATGCCCGCCAAACCGGCGAACACCCCCTGCCAGAAGGAGATCCCGAAGCCGAGTGCGTACGCGCCGTAGCTCAGCCCGAGCACCGACACATTTGCCCCGAACCAGGGCCAGAAAAGCTCCTTGGCCACACCCTTGCGGTGGTGCCCGCGGATCACGTTCATCCCGTTGGTCTCGATTGCGAACACCCGGCGCTGTCGCCGAGACGCGTGAAGCGGTTCGTTCGTCATCCCTGTGGGTCCCCTCCCGAGCTGCCCAAACCGTGTCGCGCAGGCTAGAAGGCTGGGCCGGTGCGGTCAACCGCTGTGTCCGCCATCGGCCGCGCAACGTGCTTGACGGCCCTAGCCAAGCCCGAGGATCTGTCCGAACCGCCAAGCTGCAGCAAAATGCAAGGTAATGCCAGGGTCTCGGATTGAGAGGCAGGCTTGGCTGCGAGGCACGGCGCGCGGGGGACGCCGTGCCCGCTGCTTTCACTGTGACGGTGCCCGCAGGCCGTCGGTCGCTGCGTCGCGGAAGGCCCGGTTGGTGCAGATGAGTACGCCGTACTTCACGCCCGCCGCGAAGCGGGCCTGGGCGCCCAGAGCCTCGGAGAACGCCGCGACCTCTGCCCTCACGGCCCGTCCACTGATCAGGAGCGTGCGTGCGATCTCGCTATCGCTGTGGCCCTCGGACACCAGTCTCGCCACAGCATGCTGGCGTTGGCTGAGTTCGACCGGAGCAGGGCTCAGGTCTTGCACGGCCACGGAGTAGGACTTCACCACCTCGATGTAGCCGATGGCGGCCTGGACGGCTTCGGGACGCGAGATCAGCATGATCGCCGGCGTCTGGATCGACGGTGGGCCGTCGAGGAGCACGGTCCGGCGATCGAAGACCTTCAGCCGAACCGGCCCGAAGCCGAAGTAGTACGGCAGATGGCGAGCGTTCAGCAGCATCTCAACCCGCGACGCCGGACCCCCGGTGATGTCGAAGAGACCAGTCATCCGCTGGCCTTCCTGAATCGCCCGCTCGTCGCGCTGCGCCATCTCGGCGCAGCTGGTGTTATCCAGACCGGTCAGCTCGGCCACCGCTGTCAGCTCATCGGACATGCGGCCGAGTTCCGTCACCCGCGCCTGCGCTTTTACGGCCGTCCTGAACTGCTCAACGGTGACACCGTGTTGGCTTCCGGAGCGCTCGGCGCACAGCCGGGCGCGGATAAGAAGCAGTGGCATCGCTGCGTCCTGGATGCGCTGCCGGTCGCGGATCGGCAGGTTCAGGGCGGGCACGTCGTTCATCGGGCTCCAACCCTCTGGAGCGGGCGAGCAGCGGCGACGCGCCGCTGGTGGTCCGGGCCGGACACGATCGGAACGAACATGTGCACCCCTGCTGTGGCGCCAGCACGGCGCCGAGGTGTGCTTGCCCGAGTCGACCCGCGGTAGGCCCTAGCCGACGCCAGACGAAACCCTATGTTGATCTGGGCGAAGCTGTCAGGGTTGTGCGCAGAGTGGACGCATGACCTCCTGTCAGGCTCTAGCCCCGACCGAGCCGCGTGCTTTGGGGCGACCAACAGGTTCGCCGCCGAAGGTAAAGCCGCGCCCATCGACTTGGGAGGAGGCTTGGGTTGAGGCACGGCGCGCGGGGGACGCCGTGCCCGTCTACACGGTCAGCCGTCGCGACCGTCGATCGACCATGGCTGCTCGAGGTCCGCGAGCGCGGTGTGGGCGGCGGCCGTCATGGCAGGCGTCGAGTTCACCAACATCGCGTACTTGAAGCCGGCGGCGAACCGGCTGGCGGCATTGAGGGCAGTCGAAAGTACGGCGAACTCGGCACGCGCGGTGCGCACGCTGATCCCAAGAGTGCGGGCGATGGAGTCGTCGCCGTGGCCTTGGGCGAGGAGCTGTGCCACGGCGTGTTGCCGGGCGGTCAGGTCAACGGGCTCCAGGACCAGGTCACGGACGGCGACCGACTTCGACTTCACGACGGCGGTGTAGTGCATCGCGGCAGCCACAGCATCGGGCCGCTCGATCAGCATCACCGAGACCCTTTCGGCGACCGGAGGGCCGGCAGCCATGACGGTCCGGCGATCGAGGACCTTCATCTGCATTGGTCCGAAGCCGACGTAGTACGGCATCTCCGGGTGGGACAGCACGTACTCTGCCTGCTGCGTACGGCCGTGGGAGAGATCGAAGAGGCTGGTCATCCGCTGCCCTTTCGCGACCGCCAGCTCGTTCGAACGCGAGAGTCGCAGGGTGGAACTTCCGCCCTTGGCGATCGTGACCGCGGTGAGTTCCGACGCCGCCATGCAGACCTCTTGAAGCCAGGTTCCCAGCTCCCGGCCGCCCAGCGTGAACACCTCGAGCTGCACGCCTGAGACCGGAGAACGCGTGAGTTCATCGACGATTCGGGCGCGAACCGCCTGTAGAGGCAGGCTCGCATCGAGCACCTGCTGGCGCTCGTCGGCAGACATGATGGGCACGGACATGTGCACCCCCGTGGTGGCACAGGCGCGGCGCCGAGGTGTACTGCCCGAGTCGGCCTGCCGCAGGCCCTAGCCGGCGCCGTTCAAAATGGTAAACCCGCGCGGGACGCGGTGTCAGGCGTGTGCGTCAGCGTGGACGCGGGTGCGGCTGCGGTCGCCGAGGTAGATCAGCGAGATCGCCACGAACCCGATGCAGCCGAGCCCAATCAGAACCCAGCCGATCCGGACCCCTTCTCCAACGAGACCGGCGATCAGGATCGCGGAACCTTGCGACAGCTGCATGACCGTGTTGCCGAGGCCGAAGATCCGGCCGCGTGCCTCGCGCGGGATGGTGGCGGCGACCTTCGTCTGTATTGCGACCAGGTAGCAGAGGGAGGCGCCACTGAAGAAGAGCACGACCATCACTGGCACGGGGCTGTGCGTCAGCCAGCCGGCTAGCCCCGCCAGCGCCACGATGCCGGCCGCAGAGTATGCAAGCGGGTAGACCAGTGCGAACTGCTGCTCGGCGCGGGCACGACCGAAGACCACCAGGCCAGCCACGCCGCCAAGAGCGATCGCGCTCATCATGAGCGCGGCGACACGCTCGTCCCAGCCGAGTTGGTGCGCCCACGGCAGGGCCAGAGCCTCGGCCACCACGACCATGCCCGGACCGACCGCCAGCAGGGAGAACCAAGCGGTCATGTGTGGTGCGTCGCGGATGAACGCCAGGCCATCTTTGGTGCCGGTCCAGATCGACGGCCGCTCGTCGAGCCTGTGCCAGGCGACCGGACGCGCGCGAACGAAGGCCTGGATGAGCAGTGCTGACACCAGGAAGCTCGCGGCGTTGACATAGAGCGCGGGCTCGGGGTCGACGGCGTACACGATCACGCCGCCGATGGCGAAGCTGAGCACCTGGAGCGCCTGCCGGGTGGCCGCTACCAATGCGTTGCCGACCGGGAACTCTTCCTTGGTCAGGACATCGGCCAGCGTCGCAAGACGTGAGGCTCCGAACGGGATCTGGATTGTCTCGATCGTGAAGAGGACGACCAGGATCAACCAGTACGGCACGTCGGGGATGACCAAGACCAGAGCGATCGCCGCTCGGGAGATGTCCGCGAGGACCATGAGTCCCTTGGTCGGGAAGATGTCGGCGAGGGTCGCGAGCCAAGGACCGAAGACGTGTGGGAGGTACGACGCCGCGAAGACGCCGGCGGTCATCGCGACCGACCCTGTCCTGTCTAGCACCAGGGCGGCGACAGCGAATCGACCCATGTACGTGCCAAGCAGAGTCAGCACGTCCGCCGCGTACATGCCCGAGAATTCGTGGTCCCGAAACAAGTCGCGGTAGCGCAGACCCGAGATCACAGCGCGCTCCCTCGCCATACCAAACAATGTTGCCTTACGCAGATGAATGGTCAACCAGCGGGTCTGGTCAAACCGCCCAGAACTGGCAGAGGGGGCGGGATTCGAACCCGCGGCTGACATCTCTGCCAGCGACCGCTTTCAAGGCGGTTCCGATCGGCCACTCCGGCACCCCTCCGTGCGCGACCCGTCGACGCACGTCAGGGAGTGTACGGCGGGCTGCCGCCGTACACCGACCCTACTCCGACCCGCCGACCTCGTACTCGACGTCGTCGTACGCCAGGTCGTGCAGGCGCTGGAGGTGGTGACTGATGTCGGCGAGCAGTCGCTTCATCTCGACCCGGACCTGTTCGGGATCCGCCGCCTCGAGGACCTGAGGTCCGAGCGCGGACAGCCGGCCGAGGAGAACGTTGCGCTCCTTGCGGATCGCTCCGGCGCGGTGCGCAAGCCAGCACTCGACGTTCGGAGGCTGCTCGTTCGCCAGGGACTCGCGGACGCCGGCCATCCGTTGTCGGACCACCCAGCGCCAGTTCCCCAAGGCCACGCCTTGGAGCCGCGGTGCGTCCAGCGCTTGGTTGAGCCCAGCGAGTGCTGCCTGCATCGTGGCCATGACGACCTCCGAAGATGGGGGGACTCCGAGTGTGACGTGGCTCACCCTTGACGATCAAGAGGCATTTGTCCTTGAAGAGATGCGTCTTGTGTAATCGGGGATGTGCCGTCCGACTATCGACTCTCGCCCGCGCTCGCCGCTCGGATGATGGGCGCGAGCATCGTCCTGCTCGCGGTCCTCGTCTTCGCCCTCACACTCGTGGTCGCCGCGCTCGACGCGTCCATCGGGCTGCTTGCTGTCGGCGTCTTCGTCGTACTCCTGGCGATCGCTGCCGTCGGCTGGTACCTCACGCAGCGCGCGTACGTCGTCCGGCTCGGCGCCGACGGCTACCGCGTCCGTCTGGTCCGCGGCGCTGGCGTCAAGCAGGCGCGGTGGAAGGACGTGGAGGACGCGGTCACCACCACTCTCCACAATCAGCCGTGCCTGGTGCTCCGGCTGCGGGACGGGCGTACGACGACGATTCCGGTGGCGGCACTGGCGGGCAACCGGGAGGCGTTCGTCCGCGACGTTCAGGAGCATCTCAACCGCGGTCACGGCCTGCGCAAGCTCGGCTGAGCCCTCGGTGGTCGAGTAGGTCGCGCAGCGACCGTATCGAGACCAGGCGTGCCTGATTCGGCGTCCGCCGGGCGGGCCTTGTAACCTATGCGGGCCGTCTCGTGGTGTGAGCCGCGCGGCCGGCACGGAGGCGTCGCCTAGTCTGGTCTATGGCGCCCGCCTGCTAAGCGGGTTTGGGGCTACAACCCCATCGAGGGTTCAAATCCCTCCGCCTCCGCCGACCCGATCCCCTTCGCAGTCGCGAAGGGGATCGCGTCATTTCATGCATTCGAAGGTCCGATTGCAAGATCTTGCACTGCAAATAGTTGAGGGAGCCGGTCGCTTGGTGATCGACTGCAAGATGTCGCAGACTGATGGAGCACCGCCGAGAGGCGGAGCCCACAAGTTCACAGACCCTGAGACGAGGACCCAACTCAACCCCCCACATGTTCGGTCCCTGAGCCAACCCCCCCGGCCCGTCTCAAGGAACGAGGGCAGCGATCACGGTCGCTGCCCTCGTTGTATTTCCGATATGTTGTGGTCTGTCATACGGCGGCCGAATGGTCCCATGCTGGGACCCCCGGAGGCAAGCGATTGCACGATCTTGCAATGCACTTTTCTGAGGGTGGCCTGGGCTTGGTGCGCGACTGCAAGTTGTCGCAGACTGGTTGTGGGACACCACCCCGGCCCCCGCAACGAGGTGGAGAAAACAAATGAAGAACGTAGCGCGTCGACTTGGCACTGTTGTTGCAGCAACGGCAGTCCTGGCCCTTGGCACTGTGCTGACTGGGCCTGTGGCACACGCCGACTACCAATGGATTGTGCAATGGTAGACCAGCGACCACCAAAGTCCTGAGACGAGGACCCGACTCAACCCCCCACATGTTCGGTCCCTGAGCCAACCCCCCGGCCCGTCTCAAGGAACGAGGGCAGCGACCTTTGGTCGCTGCCCTCGTTTAGTTAGCGCTGCTCATCGCCGCCGCTGGTTCGCTCCGCTGCATCGCGTTGCCCCATTGCGTATCCGAGCTGGAAACGGGTCTGCGCATCGTACTCATCCTTGAGGTCTGCGACGTACCCGGCGTACGTCCGCGGACTGACGCCGAGCCGTTTGGCGGCCGATGGGTCGGCGTGTCCCTGGATGAGCATGCGGATGGTCATCTCTCGCTGCTCGTCTGCGATGGCGTGAACGGTGCCCAGTTCGCGATTCGTGAAAGGTCGGGCTCGCTCCCACGCGCGTTCGAAGATGTCAACGAGATATGCCACTACCGACTGTTCACGGACTACCAGTGCGGTGACTTCCCCCTCGGCGCTTGGGATGACTACGACTTCGCGATCTACCACGACCATCCGATTGAAGAACTCGTCGAGCGTGCGAACCTCGCCGCCATGGCTAGACACGGTCGAGACGTACGCGTGTGTCGGCGTGCTGCGGCGTGCTGCGTGCTGGTAGAGCGTCCGGATCGACACGCCGCGCGCCATCGCACGAAGTTCGCCTTCGGTTACCTGTGGGAAGCGGGTCGTGCTGCGGCCCGCATTGGGCTGCGCCGCTAGCAACTCCATGCGGGCGTCGGCTACGAGCGACTCGAGGAACTCGTTGATCGTGTCGCGCCCGTGAATTTCGGTGAAGGGGCCATGCTTTGTGCCAGGCGAACGCCGCCAGCTGAGGGCGAGATCGCTGAGCGCATTCGCCCACGCCGAAGACTCCTTGAGTAGTTCGGCGCCCCGCTGGCCAATCGGCGCCACGATCTGAGACGAGACGATTGATGGGTCGACCGGGAGAAAAGCGCCGCTGCTGCTGTCGTGGGCGAGCAGGCCGAGCTTGACCAGCACGTCGAACGCATCGTGCTCTGGTGAGTCAGCTGCTATCAGGGGATCGTCGCCGGGGATTCCGCCGTGACCCACGATGTACTCGAACAGCTTGGCCCCGGACGTCTCCAGGAGCTCGCGCTCCTCCTTCGTGACGGCGCGCCCGCCAGCGCTGTTGGGCTCCTTGCGCTTCGTCACAGCCGTCCCTCCGTCCGAGCCTTAGAAGGGATTATGCACCTTCTTGCAGAATGATGAAGCGCCCCGGCCGAATCCGGCCGGGGCGCTTCAATTGCAAGAACCTGCGAGCGTGCCTTCTAGGCGCCGAGGCGGGCCTTCAGGCCGTCGAGCTCGGTCCAGAGTACTGCGGGGAGCTCGTCGCCGAACTTCTCGAACCACTCCTGGATCTGCGGGATCTCGGCCTTCCACTCCTCGACGTCGACGCTCAGCGCCGCCTCGATCGCCTCGGAGGTCATGTCCAGCCCGTCGACGTCGAGCGCGCCGGGCGCGGGCACGTGGCCGATCGGGGTCTCGACCGCGGCGGACTGGCCGTCGATGCGCTCCACGACCCACTTCAGGACGCGGGAGTTCTCGCCGAAGCCGGGCCACAGGAAGCCGCCCTCGTCGTCGCGGCGGAACCAGTTGACGTAGAAGATCTTCGGCAGCTTGGACGCGTCGTTGTCCTTGCCCATCGAGATCCAGTGGTTGAAGTAGTCGCCGGCGTTGTAACCGATGAACGGCAGCATCGCCATCGGGTCGCGGCGTACGACGCCGACCGCGCCGACCGCGGCAGCGGTGGTCTCCGAGGAGAGGGTCGCGCCGAGGAAGGTGCCGTGGGTCCAGTCGCGGGCCTCGAACACCAGCGGGACCGTGGTCTTGCGGCGGCCGCCGAACAGGATCGCGTCGATCGGGACGCCGCGCGGGTCGTCGTACTCCGGCGCGAGGATGTCGCACTGCTTGATCGGGGTGCAGTAGCGCGAGTTCGCGTGGCTGGACAGCTGGTCGCTGTCGGGCGACCACGGCTCGCCCTTCCACGAGGTGGCCTTGGCCGGGGTGTTCTCCAGGCCCTCCCACCAGATGTCGCCGTCCTCGGTGAGCGCGACGTTGGTGAAGACCGAGTTGCCCTTGTTGATGGTCTTCATCGCGTTCGGGTTGGTGTGCTCGTTGGTGCCGGGCGCGACGCCGAAGAAGCCGAACTCCGGGTTGACCGCCCACAGCCGGCCGTCCTCGCCGATCCGCATCCAGGCGATGTCGTCGCCGAGGGTCTCGACCTTCCAGCCCGGGATGGTCGGCTGCAGCATCGCGAGGTTGGTCTTGCCGCAGGCGCTCGGGAACGCCGCGGTGATGTACTTGACGACGCCGTCGGGCGAGGTGAGCTTGAGGATCAGCATGTGCTCGGCCATCCAGCCCTCGTCGCGCGCCATGACCGACGCGATCCGCAGTGCGTAGCACTTCTTGCCCAGTAGCGCGTTGCCGCCGTACCCGGAGCCGAACGACCAGATCATCCGCTCCTCGGGGAACTGGACGATGTACTTGGTGTCGTTGCAGGGCCAGGCGACGTCCTGCTCGCCGTCGGCGAGCGGCTTGCCGACCGAGTGCAGCGCGGGGACCCAGTGGAAGTCGCGGCCGGCCGAGTGCAGCTCCTCCATCTTGCGGAGTACGTCGGTGCCCATGCGCGACATCACCCGCATCGAGACGGTGACGTACGCCGAGTCGGTGATCTCGACACCGAACATCGGGTGCTCGGCCTCGAGGTGACCCATCACGAACGGGATGACGTACATCGTGCGGCCCTTCATGCAGCCGGCGTACAGCCCGCGCATGATGTCCTTCATCTTGTCCGGGGCCATCCAGTTGTTGGTAGGACCGCAGTCCTTCTCGTCAACCGAGCAGATGTAGGTGCGGTCCTCGACCCGGGCCACGTCGGTGGGGTCGGAGGCGGCGTGGAAGGAGTTCGGCTTGATGGAGGGGTTGAGCTGGGTGAAGGTGCCGGTCGAGACCAGCGCCTCGGTCAGCTCGGTCCACTCCTCGTCGGAGCCGGTGCACCAGTGGATGCGGTCGGGCTGAGTGAGCTCAGCGATCTCGTTGACCCAGTTGAGGATTCCCTCATGGGTCGTGGGCACCTGTGTTTCGACGGTCATGCCTGGAAGTCCCTCTCGCGCATTCGCGGCGCCCCCGTTGAAGGCGGCACCGGCCGCCGAGCGTATCGACGGTGGTGTCGTGGAGTCGTGTGAGTCGCGCGGCAACGCTGCCGGACGAGTATTTGTCCACCCGAACTACGCCGTAGCCACCGATCAGAGATCGGAGGGACGTAGGCGGGATGGAGCGAGGGTACTCTGGCCGCTCACGCGCACCTATTGGAACGTTCACAGCGTGTGACCTGGGCAACTCGGGGACCCACCGAGAGGGAAACCAGCCATGAGAGTACGTCGAGCGGTTGCGGCTGCCGTCACCATTGCCGTCGGAGTCGGCGTGGTGGACGGTGCTGTTGCGGCCGGCCCGGCCGCGCCCGCCGGAGACGAGGACGCGCGGTTCGCGCCTTCGAGGCTGGCGCCGGGCGGCAAGCATGTGTGGGTGACGGTGCCCGGTGTCGACAGCGACCGGGACGGCAGGGCCGACCGAGTGCACGTCAGCTACCGGCTCCCGAAGCGCCCGGGCCGGGTGCCGGCGATCCTCGAGGCCAGCCCGTACTTCGGCGGCTTCGTCGAGGGTGTCGCCAACCACGGCGTCGACCATCCGCTGCACGTCCCGGCCGCACCCGTCCCGACCAGCTACGAGGAGCTGTTCCTGAGCAAGGGCTACGCCTACGTGATGGCCGAGTCGATCGGCAGCGGCCGGTCGACCGGGTGCCCGGTGAGCGGCGGCGTCGCCGAGACCAAGGCGATGGCCGCCGTCGTCCGGTGGCTCGGTGGGAAGACCTACGCCCGCGACGCCGGCGGCCGGAAGGTGAAGGCGTTCTGGTCGACCGGCAGGTCGGGGATGATCGGCGTCTCCTACAACGGCACGCTCGCCAACGCGGTCGCCGCGACCGGCGTACCCGGGCTGAAGGCGATCGTCCCGATCTCGGCGATCTCCGACTGGCACGACTACTACCGCTCCCAGGGCGCGGTCCGGGCCCCCGGCGGCTACCAGGGCGAGGACGCCGACGTGCTCGCCAGGTTCGTGCTGACTCGGAAGAACCCGGGCGCCTGCCGTCAGGTGATCGCCCGGCTGGCCCGGGAGCAGGACCGGACCACCGGCGACATGAGCAGCTTCTGGGCGTCGCGCTCCTACCGGCCGCACGCTCGCAAGGTGAAGGCCGCCGTGCTGTCGCTGCACGGGCTCGACGACTGGAACGTGATGAGCGACCAGTCCGGTCGCTGGCTGCGCGAGCTGGACCGGGCCGGCGTACCGCATCAGGCGTGGTGGCACGCGGAAGGTCACGGCGACCCGCTCTTCTACAACGACCCGCAGTGGCGCAGGCAGCTGGTGGACTGGATGGACCGCTGGGTCAAGGGCAGGGCGAACGGCGTGATGCGCCGGCCGGGCAGCGTGGTGTCGGACGGCGGACGGCACTGGTCCCATCAGACCTGGCCGGCACCCGGGTCGCGGACCGTCTCGCTGCGCCCGGCGCCGGGAGGCCGTACGGCGGGACCGCTCGGCCTGGGCGAGCCGGCGTACCGCTCTGAGAGGCTGTACGACGACGCCCGCTTCTCGCTGGCGCAGCTCGCCAAGAAGCCGACGTCGCGGCACCGGCTGCTCTACCGCACCCCGCGCCTCCGGGCGCCGCTCGAGCTGTCCGGCCTGGCCTCAGCGAACCTCACCGCCGCCTTCGGCGCCCGTGCCGCCAACGTGTCGGTCGGGCTCGCGGTGATCGCCCCGTCCGGCAGGACCAGGCTGCTGAGCGAGGGCTGGCTCGACCCGCAGAACGTCGCGGGCACGCCATGGCGTGGCCGCGCGCTCCAGCCGGGTACGCCGTACTCGATGACCGTGCGGTTCGACATGGTCCTGCAGCACCGGATCGCCGCCGGATCGCGGCTGGCGCTGGTCGTCGCGTCCAGCGACCGCCACTACACGATCCGGCCCAAGCCAGGGACCTCGATGACCGTCCGCCTCGGCCGCACCGCGCTCAACCTCCCGGTGATCGGCGGCGCGGGCGCGGTCGAGGCCGCGCTGGGCGGATAGCCGGGCGCCGCCCATTGATTTAGGAAACGATCGGCGGGTCCGCTATCCTCGTCCAGTCCTCGCGCCGCGCGTGAGGCGGGCGCCCGTAGCTCAACGGATAGAGCATCTGACTACGGATCAGAAGGTTTGGGGTTCGAATCCCTACGGGCGCGCAAAACGACAAAGCCCAGGCAGACAACATCTGACCTGGGCTTTCGTGTGTCCGGCCGCAGCCATCGCGGTGACACCAGAGGGCGGCCCGCGAATGATCCGGACCGCCCTCTGCCCCTGCGTGACCCCAACGTCAAGGGGCGCTCACTCGATACACGCGGAGGCGTCGCCCGACCTATGGGAGTACGACCCTGCAGGCCCGTGCCATAATTTGACGGAGCTGTAAATTATGAGCGAAAGGTTGTGGGTGGATGTCCATAAGTTTCGGCTCCGACCCGGTCGCTGACGAGGTCGCAACCGTGCTGAGGCAGCTGGCGGTGGGCAGCTGGGACAACGACGAGTCGCCTTTGGTTGACCTCAAGGAGGAGGCCGGACGTCGAGACCGGGCAGGCACCGTGCTGCCTGGCGAACCGCAGAACGACAGGGCCGCGGAGCAGGTGGCTGCTGAGGCGGCTTGTATGGCGAACACGCCGGGCGGCGGGGCGCTGATTCTCGGAGCCGCGGATGATGGGGAGCTCATTGGCACCTCACTCGACACAGAGTGGCTCAGACACCGTGTGTACGAGTTGACTGATCGGACGCTGACGATCGATGTGCGTTCGGCCGAGGTCGTCGACACTCGTCTGCTCGTGATCACCGCTCCTCAGGCGATCGAGCCGATCCGATGGCGCGGCCGCATCAACTGGCGGGTAGACGACCACTGCGTGGAGGTCGACCCCGCTACCTGGCATGCGAGGCGCATGATCCGTACGAACTTTGACTGGTCAGGGCAGCCTTCGCGCGTCAGTGCAACGCGGGCGCGCGAGGCATCTGTTGAGATCGCGCGGAGCTTCTTGCAGTCGAGTGGCGAAGCACATGCGGTCGATCTAGCCGGACAGTCGACGCCGGAGTTGCTGCGGCGGCTCAACGTGGTGACGGGCGACGGGTACCTCACGAACGCGGGAGTGCTTGCGTTTGTTGGTCGGGGCGACCCTGCCTTGGACTACATACGTCGCGAGGTCTCCGGTGGCGACAGCCGTCAGCGAGTCCACAAAGGTAATCGGGGTCTTCTTGAAGAGCTCCAGGAGGTGATTACGCACATCTCCGCCAGCAATGCGACCAGGCATCTGCCGAAGGGCATCGCAGTCGGTCAAGTTCGCGACTTGCCTGAGCTCGCGGTCCGCGAGGCGGTCGTCAACGGAGTCGCTCACCGGGAGTGGGGCCTAGCGCAACCCACCACTGTCGAGCACATCGGCCGAACCCTTCGGGTCACGAGTCCAGGAGGGTTCTTTGGGGGTGTCAACTCGTCGAACATCATCACCCACCCGTCGCAGTCGCGTAACCGCGCGTTGACGGAGCTGCTCTCAGCGGTGCGAGTGGCCGAACGCGAGGGGATCGGAGTCGATCGAATGGTTCGCGAGATGCTCCGGCCGGGTTACCGAGCGCCGGAGATTACCGAGATTGAGGGACCGCTCGTTCGTGTCTCGCTGGTCGGTGATGCCGCCGATGTTGCCTGGATCGAATGGCTGGAGAGCATCTCTCCAACGGAGACCGCTGTGGACATCAATGCTCTCTTGTTGCTGCGTCACCTGGTCGATGAAGGTTGGGTCGACATCGCGACCGCCAGCCCAATTCTGCAGCTGAACCGTGCGGAGACTGGGGGCGCGATCCGGCGTCTATCCTCGGCAACGATCGGTGGAGTACCGGCCCTCAAGCTCGTTCCCGGTGTGCCCGATGACGGGCCTGAGGCTTGGTCGCTCGCGTCCTACGCGCGGAATGCCCTCCGGCAAAGGGATGCGGCCGCCCGCACGGCGCGGACCTGGCCCAGCCGTGCGAGAATCGCTCGCTCGTACTCACGGGGACGTGGGCGGATCAGCACGACGGAGCTAGGCGGCCTGGTTGGTGCGAGCCCGACGAACGTCGGTGGTGTGCTCAAGAACCTGGAGAAGGACGGCTTCTTGCGGCCATCGCGTCCGAACCGACGCGGTCCGGGGTTCTACTACCTCTTCGACGGCGACAACCCGGATCAAGGCCAGTAGCCACCGTTCGACAAGAGCTCGTGCTCGAACTTGACCGACCCCGGGCAGCCCGGTCACCTGCACGGAGATGCGCGACCGCTAACTGGTTCGAAGGCACCAGTTAATTGGGACGAACGTACGGATCTCGTTACGCTGTGTCAATGACGTCGACGAACCTGCCCAAGGCGACCCAGCCCAGTCAGGATCGCAGTCTCGCCCGGCGTGAGGCATTGCTCCGCGCCGCGATAGAGCTGCTCGCCGAGGGCGGTGCGCGTGCCGTCACCCACCGCGCGGTCGCGGCCCGAGCCAAGGTGCCGCTGGCGGCCACGACGTACTACTTCGAGTCGATCGGGAAGCTCACCGAGGAGGCGCTCCGGCTGCACATGACCGAGCGGGTCGAGGAGCTCCACGAGCTGGCAGCGGGAGCGACCGCGGGCCAGAGCGTCACCGAGATCGCCGAACGTTTCATCGAGGCGCTCATCGACCGCGAGTCGGCAGCGGTCGTCGCCCAGTTTGAGGTCTTTCTCGAGGCTGCCCGGAACCCCGCCCTGCGCGACGTGGTCGCCTATTCGCTCGAGGCCTCCGAGAAGCTGGCCGAGGAGATCCTCGCCGCTCTCGGCGCCCGCCGGCCCGCGCAGGCGGCCACCGCGCTGGTGGCGATGGTCAACGGGTTCGCCCTCAACCGGCTCGGCCGGCCGCTGCCCGTGGCCGAGGACGCCGCGGCGATGCTCGACGCGATGCGGTCGCTGTTCATCGCACAGATCATGGAGGACGACGAGCTCGCCCTGTGGCACTCGCGGCTCGCACGCCCGCTGGCCCAGGAGCCGTCGGCGAGCTGATCAAGTGCGTGGTCTCGACGACGCTCGCTAGCGCTCGCTGCTCGACCACCCGAGGCTGACCCTTGCGCTTGAATTGGTACATGTGTTCCACTTCGGGTGACACCCGTCACTCCACGTCAGGGAGCACCTCATGCGCCTCCGCTCACTCAGCCTCGCGGTCGCGACCGCGCTGACGGCCTCGCTCGCAGTGCTGGTCGGCCCCGCGCCGGCGCAGGCCGCCTCCTCCGGGGTCAACGACTTCACTTGTACGCCGTCGGCGGCGCACCCGCGGCCGGTGGTGCTGCTCCACGGTCTCGGCGGCAACGCCGAGGGCAATGTCGGGCCACTGGCCAACTCGCTGGCGGGCCAGGGCTACTGCGCGTTCATGCTGACCTACGGCCTGCGGGTCCCGGGGATCCCCGTCGGCGGCACCATCGACATCGACGAGTCGGCGCGCGAGATCGGCGACTTCATCGACCGGGTGCTCACCGCCACCAAGGCCGCGAAGGTCGACATCGTCGGCCACTCGGAGGGCGGGTTCCAGTCGCTGTACGTGCCGAAGGTGCACGGCTACGCACCGAAGGTCGGCCGGGTCGTCGCGCTGGCTCCGCCGGCCCACGGTACGACGTTCGGCGGGCTGATCTCGGTCGCCGACGCCACCGGCCTGCGCCTCCTGGTCGACCAGATCCTGCCGCTGGGCTGCCCGGCCTGTGACCAGCTGATCCGGGGCGGCGCCGCCGTACAGAAGCTCAACACCGGCCCGATCGCCCAGCCGGGCGTGAAGTACACGATCATCGCCACCCGCACCGACCTGCTGGTCACCCCGCACGAGTCGCGGCTGCTCGGGACAGAGGAGACGGCGTTCGTGAAGGAGCCCGGCGTCACCAACTACTACGTGCAGGACAAGTGCCCGTTCGCCAGCGGAGCCCCGGGTGAGCTGACAAACGCTCCGCGATTGTCAGCTCACCCGGTCGGCCACATCGGCCTCGCCTACGACTCCGGCGTCACCACGATGGTCAGCAACGCGCTCGACCCAGCCACCGCCAAGCCGGTCCGCTGCTCCTTCGGCCTCCCGTTCTGAAAGGGATAGCTGTCATGCGACGACTCTTGATCCTGCCCGTGGTGGCCGCCCTGAGCGCGTGCCTTGGTTTCGAGACGGTTGCTGCGCAACCTCCTCAACCGGCGGCGGCCGCCGCTGCTGCGCCGATCCCCGTGCCCGAGGACGACCCGTTCTACGACGTACCGGGCAATCTCGACGGCGTCGCCAACGGCACGGTGCTGCGGTCCCGGCAGATCACGCCCGGGTTCCCGCTCCCCGCCCGGGCCTGGCAGGTGCTCTACAAGACGCTCGACCACAAGGACCGGCCAACGGCGACGGTGACCACGATCCTGCAGCCGTACGCGCCGTGGCTGGGCGGCGGCGCACGGCCGATGCTGTCCTACCAGACCGCCGAGGACGGGATCGCGGGCAAGTGCGCGCCGTCGTACGCCGTCCGCTCGGGGATCTTCGGAGCCGGCACCAACTCCAGCAATGAGCAGGCCATCGTCACCGGCGCGCTGCTCAAGGGCTGGACGGTCGCCCTGCCCGACTACCAGGGTCCGCTGTCGCTCTTCTTGGCCGCGCCGATGGAGGCGCACGGCGTACTCGACGGGATCCGTGCGGCCAAGGCGTTCAAGCAAGCCGGGATCGCTCGCGACGCCCGGGTCGGGCTGATGGGCTACTCGGGTGGTGCCTACGCGACCAGCGTGGCGATCCAGGCGCAGCCGTCGTACGCGCCCGAGCTGAGGCTGGCCGGCGCTGCCATCGGCGGTGTCGTGGCCGACGTCCGGTCCACGATCGACGCCTTCAACGCGGGACCGGCCAGCGGAGCGATCCCGATGGGCATCGCGGTCGTGGACCGTGCTCATCCGGAGGCAAACATCCGCGAGCTGATCACCGAGGAGGGCTGGCAGAAGGTGGAGGCCAGCCAGGGCGACTGCGTCGGGGACGCGGTGATCCGCAACCTCGGCTTCAAGATCGAGAACTACGAAACGGTGCCGGACGCCCTCAGCGTGCCGCGCATCAAGACCCTGCTGGAGCAGAACAGCCCGCTGCACCTGGGTACGCCGACCGTGCCGGTCTTCCACTACCACGCGCGCTGGGACGAGCTGGCCCCGCTGGCGCCCGCCGCCGAGATGACCGCCAACTGGTGTGCCGGCGGCGCGAAGGTGCAGACCACGATCGAGCCCGGCGAGCACATCACCGGCCTGGTGACCTACCTCGCCCCGTCGTTCCGCTACCTGTCTGACCGGTTCGCGGGCCGGGCGGCGCCGAGCAACTGCGCGGCCACGCCGTGAGGCGGCTTCGTACGGCGGCTGCGCTGGTTGGTGTGGCATCGCTGGGCCTTGGTTTCGAGACGGTTGCTGCGCAACCTCCTCAACCAGCGGTGGGTTGCGGTGTCGCGGCGGAGGGGCCGCGGGAGGTGGCGCGGATTCCGTTCCCGGGGGAGCTCGAAGCGCTGGCAGTCGACGACCGCGGCCGGATGTTCGCGACCGACCTGCTGAACCAGTACGTCTGGCGGATCGACCGGCCGGGCGCGACACCCGTCGTACTCGCCACCGGCTTCCGGAGCATGGGCGGGATCGTGGTCCGGCCGGACGGCAAGCTGCTCGTCGGCACCGGCAACGACCCGTTCACGGGTACGACGGGCTACCTGAAGCCGACCGCGAAGATCTACCTGGTCGACCCAGAGACCGGTGCCAAGTCGGTGTTCGCCGTGGCGCGCAGCGCCAACGGGCTCGCTCAGGGGCCGGACGGCGCGGTCTACGCCAGCAACCTGTTCGGCAACTCGATCGCGCGGATCAGCCCGAGCGGCGCCGTCGACCTCGACTGGGCACGGATGCTGACCCCGAATGGGCTGGCGGTCGCACCCGACAACTCCGCGCTGTACGTCGCCCGCACGGTGGTGGACGGCGCGGTCACCCGGGTGCCGATCGGCGACCCGGCCGCCGCCACCAACGTCGCCGAGACCTCGGGGCTCGACGCGGCCGCCTTCCCGGACGGGCTGACCGTCGACAGCGCCGGGCAGCCGGTCGTCGCCACCCACCTCGGCGGGATCTGGCGCGTCGGCGCCGACCGCACCGTCTGCGTGCTGGCCTCGGGCGTCTACCTCTCGAGCAACGTGGGCTACGGCCGCGGCACCGACGGCTTCTCGGCCGGCCGGCTGTTCCGGGTCGGCTTCGACGGCGTCGTCCACGAGATCCCCGCCGGCTACGACCCCTCAGCTACGGAGTAACCAGTGTCCGTCCTGCCCACGATCACCGGCGTCGCGCACAGCGTCCGGGTACTGCTGCGCGCCGGCATGGTCCAGCCCGCCCGGCCGCTCACCACCGCCCGCGGCTCCCGCGCGATGCGCAAGCTCGGCCCGATCGCCGGCGCCGCCAACATGTCCGCGCTTCGCGCGCCGAACGATGTGGCGATCATCGATGAGCGCGGTGCGGTGACGTACGGCGAGCTCGACTCCCAGTGCCACGCGCTGGCGCGGGCCTGGTCGGCGCTCGGCGTCGCCGAGGGCGACGTCGTCGGCGTGCTCTGCCGCGACCACCGCGGCGCGGTCCAGGCGATGGTCGCCGCCGGCAAGCTCGGCGCCCGGCTGGTGCTGTTGAACACCGGGTTCGCCAAGCCACAGCTCGCCGACGTCGCGACCCGCGAGCAGGTCAGGCTGCTGGTCTTCGACGAGGAGTTCACCGACCTGCTGAGCGCGGTCGCGCCGGACGTGGTCCGGGTGCTGGCCTGGACCGACTCTCGGGCTGACGGTGGCGACGTACTCCATCCGACGCTCGCCGAGCAGATCGCCGCCCACAACGGGGCGAAGGTGGCGCTGCCCGCGGCGCAGGGCGGGCTGGTGCTGCTGACCGGCGGCACGACCGGCACCCCCAAGGGCGCGCCGCGGAAGGTCGGCTCGCCGCTGGCCGCGGCGCAGTTCCTGGAGCGGGTGCCGCAGCGCCGCGGCGACGTCGTCTACATCGCGGCGCCGATGTTCCACGGCACCGGGCTGTCGCAGTTCATCATGGCGTTCGCGCTCGGCTCGACGGTCGTCGTACGGCGCCGGTTCGACGCCCGGGCGACGCTCGACGGAATCGCTCAGCACCAGGCGACCGTGCTGATCCTGGTGCCGACGATGCTGCAGCGGCTTCTGGCGCTGGCCGACGACACCACCGACGCCTCGTCGCTGCGGATCATCATGAGTGCCGGAGCCGCGCTGCCCACCGAGCTCGGCAACCGGGCGATCGAGCGGTTCGGGCCTGTGCTGCACAACTTCTACGGCTGCACCGAGGTGGCCCTCGCGACCGTCGCCATGCCCGAGGATTGGATCGCCGCCCCCGGCACCGTCGGCCGCGCCCCGCGTGGCATCCGGGTCGCCCTCTTCGACGCGGACGACCGGGAGATCACCGAGCCCGGAGTCTCCGGGCGGATCTTCGTCGACAACGGGCTGAAGTTCGAGGGCTACTCCGGCGGCGGTGGCAAGCCGATGATCGGCGCGATGATGGGCACCGGCGACACCGGCCACTGGGGCGCCGGCGGGCGACTGTTCGTCGACGGACGCGACGATGACATGATCGTGTCCGGCGGCGAGAACGTCTTCCCGGCCGAGATCGAGGACCTGGTGTCGTCGATGCCGGGCGTGGCCGAGACCGCCAGCATTCCCGTGGACGACGAGGACTTCGGGGTGCGGCTGCGGATGTTCGTCGTACCCGACGGCTCGGCCACGCTGACCGAGGACGAGATCAAGGACCACGTCCGGGCCAACCTGGCCCGGTTCAAGGTGCCCCGCGAGGTGGTCTTCCTCGACGCGATCCCCTACACCGCCGCCGGCAAGGTCGCCCGCCGCGAGCTGGCCGCGATCGACCTCTCGACCTCCACGAGCTGAGGAGCAGCTGATGAAACGACTCGCCGCCCTGCTGATCGCCTGCCTGCTGATCGCCTCGCTGGGGTTGCAGGCGCCGCCCGCCTCAGCTCTCGGTACGCCGCCGGACCCGGCCACAGACCCGTTCTACGCGGCGCCCGCCAACCTCGCCGAGCTGCAACCCGGGACGGTGATTCGCAAGCGCAAGGTCTCGGTCAACCTGGTGGGCGGTGGCGGGATCGGTGTTCCGCTGGTCCTCGCGACGTCGTACCAGATCCTGGTGCGGAGCAACGATGCCAAGGATCGGCCGGCCGCGGTGGCCGCGACGGTGCTGGTGCCGGTCTTCGGCGCGCGTCGCCAGCTGCTGGCCTACCAGCCGGCGACCGACAGTCTGGGAGCCCAGTGCGAGCCGTCGTACACGCTGCAGACCGGAGGCGAGAAGGAAGCCACATTCATGGCGCTCGGCCTGGCGAAGGGCCTAACCGTCGTGGTACCCGACCACCAAGGGCCGCGGCACGCGTACGCCGCCGGCCGGATGGCCGGGCACGCCGTACTCGACAGCATCCGGGGCGCGCTGGCCACTCCGGAGGCGAAGCTGGCCGGCCCGGGGACCAAGGTCGGCATGATTGGCTACTCCGGCGGCGCGATCGCGACCGGCTGGGCGGCCGAGCTGCACCCGACGTACGCTCCCGAGCTGAACGTGGCCGGCGCGGTCTCCGGCGGCACGCCTGCCGACCTCGAGCTGGCCGGCTCGTTCATGGACGGGAGCGCGTTCAGCGGGCTCTTCCTGGGCGCGTCGCTCGGCATGATGCGCGAGTACCCCGAGCTGGGCTCGATCCTCAACGAGAAGGGCCGTGCGTTCGCGGAGCAGATCAAGGACGAGTGCAGCGGCGAGCTTGCTCTCCACGCGTTCCAGTCGGTGAAGGACTACAGCGACCACCCCGATCCGCTGCGGACTCAGGTCGCCCAGACGGTGCTCCACGAGAACAAGATGGGGGTCGGCAGCACCGCTCCGCGCGCACCGGTGCTGCTGTGGCACTCGAAGTTCGACGAGCTGATCCCGCACCAGGCGGCCACCGAGCTGCACCAGCGCTGGTGCGATCGCGGCGCCCGGGTCCGGCTGGTCACCAACTACACCAGCGAGCACGTCATCGGTGCGTTGCTGATGGTGCCGGAGGCCTTGACCTGGCTGCTCGACCGGTACGACGGCAAGCCGCTCGGCGCCACCTGCCGCTAGCGGCTACGTGGACGTGTCGGTGCCGCGCCGCGGCGAGGCACCGGTGATGAGCGGAGCGGGTCAGCCGCGGGGGACCCGGAGCCAGCGCGTGATGTCGGCGTCCTGACCATGGGCTCCGGTCGTCTCGGTGAAGCCCGCGGCGCGGATGGTGCCGGCATGCCGGCCCAGGCAGGACTGGCGGAACGAGATGCGGACCTGGTTGGTCTCCGAGTCGACCCTGACCTTGAGGCTGGGGCACTTCACGTGGCGCTCGTCGCCGCCCCGGGTGAAGCGGACGAAGATCGGCCGGTGCCGCTCGCCGAAGCCCTGGTTGCCGATGGTGAACTCGGCGCCGGTCCGCTTCGCGGTGAAGATGAGGTAGGCCGAGGACTTGTTCGGCAGCGCGCGCCGCAGCTTGATCGTCGCCTCGACCCGGTGCGGTGCGGTGCGTTGCGGACCGTGACCTTGCGGATGTCGGCGGACGCCGCCAGCGAGGAGTCGACCGGATCGGGAGTCGACTTCGTCGCGGCGTGGGCTGGTGCGACGAGCGCGAGTGGCGCCAGAGCAGCGCAGGCGATGACGGCAAGCTTCTTCATAAGTGACCCCCATGGTGAACGACGCGGACCGAGCGTCCGCCTGGTTGCACCGTAGACGAGTGGTGTCTGCCGAAAGGTTGGGCGGCCGCGGGCGGTCCCTCAGACGGCGGCGCGGCGGACGGCGCCCGGCGCGGCGCCGTACTCCTCCCGGAAGGCGAGGTGCAGGCCCACCGCGGACTGATAGCCGACCTTGCGCGCGATCACGTCGTGCGGGTCCTGGGTGGTGCCGAGCAGGCGGCGGGCCTCGCTGAGCCGGTGTCGTTTGAGGTGCCGGCCGGGGGACTCCCCGACAATGTCCTTGAACGTCCGGGTAAACGACGAGCGCGACATCGCCGCGACCTCGGCCAGCGCGGGCACCGTCCACGGCCGGGAGTAGTCCTCGTAGATGGCGATCAGCGCCCGGCCGATCGACGGGTGCGCGAGCGCGCGACTCATCGGCACCGGCGGCTCAATCGCCATCAGCGTCGCCCGTAGACCGAGCACGAACACCATCTCGAAGTTGCGCAGCAGCACCGCTTTGGTGCCGCTGCCGCGGGTCTCGAACTCCGCCATCAGCCCGGCCAGCGCGTGCGCCATCGGCGGCTGCGCCTCGATCTCGGCGGCGCGGAGGACGAGTACGTCGGGGAGCGTGCGGTAGACGGGATACTCGGTGTCCGGGGTGTAGTCGAGCCCGGCGCAGAGCATCCGGCCGACCGCCGGCCCGTCGCCCAGCTCCAGCCGGCCGACCTCGCCGGGCGCCCGGTCGGGCAGCAGTTCGGCGATGGTGCGCGGGGTCGCCGCGGTGTCCTCACAGATCACGTGGGCGGCGCCGCGCGGAAAGATCGCCAGGTCCCCGGCACCGAGGGGCCGAGGTGGTTCGCCGGGCAGCAGGATGGTCCCGGTGCCCTCGAGCATGTAGTGGAGCAGCGCCCGCGGCTCCGGGTCGCCCTGCACGCCCCAGCCGCTGCGCAGCCGCCAGTCGGAGACGTAGGCGCCGCGCAGGCGGAGCGGGTCCAGCAGGTGGCTGAGCGCGTCGTCCTCGTCCCACATGCGCTGAATCCTAACGAATCTGACCCAGTTCATTATGGAAAGTGCTCGCGCAGCCCCGGAGGCTTGGTGTCGATCCCTACGACCGATGGAGCGCCAGCATGTCCACCGACAACACCATTCCTCGACACCGCGCCGACCGGTACGCCGTGTTCGGCGCCTCGGGTGCGCAGGGCTCCGCGATCGTCGCGGCCCTGACCGAGGCCGGCCACGCCGTCCGGGGCGTCAGCCGCTCCGGTGCGGCCTCGCCGGTCCCCGGCGTCGAGAACGTCGCCGCCGACCTCGGCGACCGTGACCAGGTGCGCAGGGCGCTGGAGGGGGTCAGCCATGTCAGCCTCACCATCCCGCTCTGCTACGACCCCGACCTGGTCCGCCGGTACGCCGAGAACGTCACCGCCGCCGCGGCCGAGCAGGGTGTGGGCCGCGTCGTACTCAACTCGAACACCCGGATCCCGGCTGAGCCCACCGAGGCCGCCGCCTTCGAGACCCGCCGGGTGGCCGAGGAGATCGTGCTCGGCGGCCCGGTTCCGGCCGTCGTGCTCCGGCCGTCGCTCTACCTGGAGAACCTGCTGGCGCCGGGCGTGGTGGACGGCGTGACCAACGCCGGCGTGCTGGCCTATCCGCTGCCTGCGGTCACGCCTGTCTCCTGGGTCAGCCACGCCGACCTGGGGCGGGGTATCGCGGTCGCGCTCGCCGAGGAGGCCGACGACCTGGTCGGGCAGACCCTCGACATCGGTGGTCCCGACCTGGTCGGCGCCGACCTGGCCGCGGCGGTCGCGGCGGCCGCGGGCAAGCCGCTGCGGTTCGAGCCGCTCGACCCGGCGATCTTCGAGCAGGGGCTGGCCGGCTTCCTCGGTGCGGACGCCGCGGCCGGCGTCGCGGGGCTCTACCACTGGGTGGGTCGGGACCCAGAGACCGCAGTGATGAGCGGCGGCACCGACGGGCTCAAGAAGCTCGGGGTGACACCTACCTCGGCCGCCGACTGGTCGGCACGGCAGCATGCGTGGGCGCCGATGGCATGAGCTGAAGGGCGCAGGACGCGGCATCACACAGGGGAACTCAGGGGAGCAAGGGAGAGTTTTGACCGCCACGATCACGAACGCGCACTACGACATCGAGGCCATCCAGGCCGGTGACCCGCTGCGGGCGGACGCGCTGCTGGCGCGGCTGCCGGAGCTGAACGGCCGGGCCGACCGCCCGGCGCTGGCCGCGCTGGCGCGAGACCTGTCGACGCGGGCGCTCGCGCTCACCGCCGACGGGCTGCCGTCGCCCACCACCGGGCTGGCGGTGATGCGGGACCTCGGCATGGTGCTCGGCTCGATCAAGCGGCACGGCACCGAGCCGCTGACCGTCGTACCGGAGCTGACGCCGCTGCTGCACGCGCTCGGGCAGCAGACCGACCTGGTGCCGCGCGACACCGTGCAGCACTACACGTCGTGGAACCCGCCGGGCGAGCGCCGCCGTACCTACACCGACGACGAGCAGGAGCGCTGGCTGCAGGACGCGGTCCGCGACGTGTTCCCGGCACTCAGCGCGTCGCTGTCGATCAGCGACGCGCTGATGGAGCTCGACCCGGCGGACGCAAGGTTCGCGCCGACGGCCGACCGGCTGGAGGGCATGGTCCGGCCGATGCTGGAGGCGATCGACTCGGTCACCAGCCGGGTCTCGCCGGTCTTCTTCGCGCAGACGATGCGGCCGTACTTCGAGGAGATCGACGTCGACGGGGTCGACTACCTCGGCCCGGCGGCGGCCCAGGTGCCGCTGTGGCTGGTCGACCTCTGCCTGTGGGCGTGCGACCGCAACGGGCCGGAGTACAACGCCTTCCTCGAGGAGTCGCTGATCTATGCGCTGCCCGACTGGCGCGCGTTCTGGGCTCGGCACGTGTCGGGCACCTCGCTGGTCACCCGGCTGGAGCAGCGGATCGGCGCCGGCACCGAGGGCAAGCAGGAGTCGCTGGCTCGGAGCGCGGAGAGCCTGGCTCTGCTGCTGCGCACGCTGAAGACGTTCCGGGGCCGGCACATCGGGATCGCGAAGAAGGCGTACGCCGACCAGGTGCGGCTCTACGACTACGGCAGCGGCGGCGCGCCGATCGCGCTGCTGAAGCGGGTCCTCGACCTCACCCGCGAGAACGAGACGATCATGCACGCCGCCACCCGCCGGGGCCGTCCATGACGACTCGGATCGTGATCGCCGGCGGCGGCATCGCCGGCCTGTGTACGGCGCTGGCCCTGCACGACGCCGGGTACGACGAGGTCACCGTCCTGGAACGGGCGCGCACCGTGCAGCCGCTCGGGTCCGGGATCAACGTGATGCCGCAGGCGGTGCGCGAGCTGGACCGGCTGGGCCTGCTCGACGACCTGTCCCGGATCTCGGTGCCGACGTCCGGGCTGATCTACGCCACGGCAGGTGGCGAGCGGATCTGGTCCGAGCCGCGCGGCGCCGACGCCGGCTTCCGGTGGCCGCAGCTGTCGATCCACCGCGGCTGGCTGCAGGTCGAGCTGGCCCGGCACGTCGCCGACCGGCTCGGCCCGGGCCGGATCGTCACCGGTGCCGAGGTGATCGATGACCCGGCGACGGTCGAGGAGCGCACCGTGTCGTTCCTGCGCAGGCAAACCGGCGCCGTCGAACAGCTGGAGTACGACGTCCTGGTCGGCGCCGACGGCATCCGGTCGGCACTCCGGCCGCTGGTCGCGCCGGCCGATCCCGGGCCGCGGGCGACCTGGCAGGTGGTGTGGCGGGGGATGGCCTGGGGCGAGAGCTTCCTCGACGGGCGGACGATGGTGATCGGGGGCGACGGCATCCGCAAGGTCGTCTTCTACCCGCTGGCCCACCGTGACGACGACGGTGCCGCATTGCTCAACTGGGCGGCCGCCGAGCCGATCCGGGACGCGCGCGAGGAGGGCAACTGGAACCTCCCGGCCGACCCGGCGTCGTTCGCGCCCGGCTTCGAGGGCTGGGTCCTTGAAGGCGTGGATATCGCCGGGCTGATGCTCGACAGCACCGACTGCTTCGCCTACCCGATGGTCGACCTGGACCCGCTCGACTCGTGGGTCGCCGACCGGGTGGTACTGGCCGGCGACGCAGCGCACGCGATGTACCCGGTCGGCTCCAACGGCGCTACCCAGTCGATCATCGACGCCAGCGCGCTCGCCTACGCGCTCGCCGGCCACGCCGGACCCGAGGCGGGCATCGACGCCGGGCTGGCGGCGTACCAGGAGGACCGGCTGGCCCTGACCCGCCGGGTGCAGGCCGCCAACCGCCGACAGGGCCCCGAGGTCGTGGTCGACCTGGCGGCCGAGCGGGTGCCGAGCCGGGCGGCCACCGTCACCGAGGCGTTCGCGCCCGGCGAGCTGGCCGGGATCGCCGCGCAGTACGCCGCCACCACCAACCTGACCCTCGCCAACGCCGACAGCCCGTACCGGGCACTGGAAGGACAGCCATGAGCCGCACCGGCAAGGAGTACCTCGAGCGGATCAGGGACGGCCGCACCGTCTGGCTGGGCACCGAGCGGGTGACCGACGTGACCGCCCACCCGGCGTTCGCGCGGGCGGCGGCCTCGATCGCCGGCCTGTACGACGCGGCGCGCGACGACGCCTTGACTGTCGCCGGCCCCGATGGGCGGCGTACCCACCGGGCCTTCGACATCGCCCGGTCCTACGGCGACCTGGTCGCCAAGCGCCGCGCGCACCGGGCCTGGGCCAAGCAGAGCTTCGGGTTCCTGGGCCGGTCGCCGGACTACATGGCCTCCGGCGTGGCCGGCTTCGCGGCCCGGCCGGACGTCTTCGTCGGCCAAGGCTTCGACGGTTCCGAGGTCGCGATCGAGCTGCACGGCCGGCTGCGGGGCGAGGACCTGTTCGCGGCGTTCACGATCACCAACCCGTCGACCGACCGGTCCCGGCCGATCGCGGCGCAGGCGTCGCCGGAGCTGTTCCTTCGGGTGGAGCGGGAGACCGACGCCGGGATCGTGGTCAGCGGCAGCAAGATGATCGGCACCGGCGCGGTCTTCGCCGACGAGATCGTGGTCGGCACCATCGAGCCGCTGCGGCCCGAGGACACCGAGTTCGCGTTCAGCTTCGTGCTGGAGCCGGGTACGCCGGGCGTCAGCCTGGTCTCGCGGGCGTCGTACGAACAGACCGCTGGCGGCGAGCGGGACAACCCGATCTCCGGGCGGTTCGACGAGAACGACTCGCTGCTGGTCTGCGAGTCGGTGTTCGTGCCGTGGGAGCGGGTGCTGACCTACCGCGACACCAAGACCACGTTCGGGATGTGGTGGGACACGCCCGCGTACACGAACATGGCGCACCAGGCGTCGACCCGGTTCTGGACCAAGCTGGAGTTCCTGGCCGGGCTGGCGGTGCTGATCACCCGCGGCAACGGCTCGGCCGACAACCCGATGGTGCGCGCGGAGGTCGGCCGTTTGCTCGGCTACGTGCAGCTGGCGCGCTCGTCGGTGCTGGCCGCGGAGGCGGCGTACGAGCAGCGGCCGGACGACGGCGGCGCGGTCCGGCTGGACACCTCGATCACGTTCGCGCAGCGGATCCTGGCCGGCGAGCTCTACCCGAAGTTCGTGCACCAGATCCGGATGCTCAGCGGCGGCTCGCTGACCCAGGTGCCGGCGTCGTGGGACGACCTGCGGGACACCGAGGTCGGCCCGCTGCTGGCGACGTACGCCGCCTCGGTCACGCAGCCGGCCGACGAGCGGGTCGCGCTGATGAAGCTGGCCTGGGACGCGGTCGGGTCGGAGTTCGCCAGCCGGCACGCACACTACGAGCAGTTCTACCAAGGCGCGCCGCACGTCTACCTGACCCAGATGACGTTCACGCCGGACGCCGACGCATGCGCGGCCGAGGCACAGCGCGCCCTGGACCTGGCGTGACCCAGACCGCGGCGCCGGGCGCCGACCTCGACGCGGGCACGACGGCGCGCTGGGTGCTGGCGCTGACCCAGTTCCTGCTGATCCTGGACACCGCGCTGCTCAACGTCGCGGCGCCGGTGATCGGCTCGGACCTGGGCATGAGCGATGCCGGGCAGACCTGGGTGCTCAACGCGTACGTCGTGGCGTTCGGCGGCCTGCTGCTGCTCAGCGGCTGCCTGGCCGACGTGGTCGGGCAGGGCCGGGCGCTGATGGCCGGGCTCTGCGTCCTCGCCGGGGCGGCCGCGGTCGGTGCGGTGGCCGAGTCGGGTGCGCTGGTGATCGCCAGCCGCGCCGGGCAGGGCGCCGGCGCCGGACTCGCGGCCGCCGCGGCGATGGCGCTGGTCTTCTCCCGGTTCGGTGGCGCGGCCCGGGACCGGACGCTCGGGCTCTTCGCGGCGATGGCCGGGCTCGGCGGTGCGGTTGGGACGGTGCTCGGCGGGGTGCTCAGCGACTGGGTGAGCTGGCGGGCGACGTTCTGGCTGAACGTGGTGGCCGCCGTTGTGCTCGTGGTGCTGGCTCGCCGGGAGCCGGCCTTCCGGGGCGATGGGGTACGGCGCCGCTTCAACGCCGTCGGCGGCGTCTGCCTGACCGCCGGCCTCGCCGCCACGGCGTACGCGCTGACCGCGGGCGGCGAGACCGGCTGGACCGCTTTGCCGGTGCTGGTTGCGCTGGGTGTCGCGGTGGCCGGGTTCGCGGCGTACGCCTTGACCGAGCGGGCCAGCCGGGTGCCGCTGGTGGCGCGGACGACCTGGCGCAACGGGCGGCTGCTGTTCGCGCTCGCGCTGGCCAGCGTCGGGCAGCTGGTGCTGGTGCCGTGTCTGTACGTCATCAGCGTCTACCTGCAGGAGGTGCGCGACCTGCCGCCCGCGCAGGCCGGTCTCGGGCTGCTGCCGATGTCGGTGCTGATCATCGTGCTGGCGCCGATGGTGCCGGGGCTGATCGGGCGGTGGGGGCTGCGCGCGGTGACCGCGGGCGCGTTCGCGCTGGTCGGGCTCAGCATGCTGTGGCTGGCGCGGCTCGGCCCGGACTCGTCGTACCTCGGTGCCGTGCTCGGCCCGACCCTGCTGATCGCCTTCGCGCTGCCCACCGTCGCGATCACCACGAACATCGCCGCCGCCATGGCCGCGCCCCCGGACCAGCCGGGCCTGTCGTCTGGGCTGTTGACCACCGCCCAGCAGTTCGGCGCCACCCTCGGGCTGGCCGGATGGCTGAGCATCGCCGTCGCCGCCGGCGGGCAGACGCGTGGGTACTCGGCCGCCTTCCTGATCGCCGCCGGCGTGGCCGGCGCCGCCGCACTCGCGGTGGGCGTGGTCAGAGCGGAAAGGCCAAAATCGGGCATTTAGCATAAAGAGGGCACCTGCTCTCTAAGCGTGACCTCGACGCACTGAAACTCGTTCTTCTTTCGATCACCCCACGCTCCGACGGGACGGAGCCCCGCAAGATTCCTGGCTGCGGGTGGGGGTGCTGGGAGAAAGAAGCTCACCGTGCGCTTTCGCATACCTACAGCACTGACCGTCGGTGCCGCGGCGGTCCTCGTCGCGACCGGCCTGACCGCACCCTCCGCCACGGGTGCAGACGACGGCCTTGCCGCCGTGTCGCCGTACCTCAGCAAGCAGCTCAAGACCCTGACCGGCGGCGCTCGGACCACCGTCCTGGTCCACGGCGACACCCTCGCCGACGCCAACCAGGCGGTCGCGGCCGCCGGCATGACCAAGGTGACCGCCTTCAAGAAGGTCGGCATCGTCGCCGCCCGCGGGACCAAGGCGCAGATCGAGGCGGTGCGTGGCCTCGCCGGCGTCGAGTACGTCGAGGGCAACGCGCCGATCAAGCTGCACCAGAACACGTCCAACATCGCCACTCGCGGCTACGAAGCCACCCAGACGCTGACCGGTGCCGACGGCACCAAGCTGACCGGCAAGGGCGTCTCAGTCGCGGTCATCGACACGGGCGTCGACCCGACGCATCCCTACCTGAAGAACGCCGACGGCAGCTCCGCGGTCGTAGCCAACCTGCGCACGCTGTGCGACCCCACCGAGACGCTGTGTCAGGTCGTGAAGGTGCCGAACATCGTCGACACCGACACCACCGCGCTCGGTGGCCACGGCACCCATGTCAACGGCATCGTCGCCGGCCGGCCGACCACGCTGACCTCGGGCGAGAAGCTGCAGGGTGCCGCTCCGGGCGCCAGCCTGGTGTCGATCTCGGCCGGCGCCGCGCTGCTGGTGCTGGGAGCCGATGCCTCGCTCAACTGGGTGCTGGAGAACCACAAGGCGCCGTGCGGTGCCGGCGTGCCCGCGTCCACCTGCCCGCCGATCAAGGTGACCAGCAACTCCTACGGCAGCGAGGGCACGTTCGACCCGAACTCCGCGACCGTGAAGATCCAGCGGGCGCTCGCGGCTGAGGGCGTCGTCACCGTGTGGGCGGCCGGCAACTCCGGTGGCGACGGTACGGCGAGCACCACCAACCCGCCCGGCCAGGACCAGACGCCCGGCATCATCTCGGTGGCGTCGTACTTCGACCAGAACACCGGCACCCGCAACGGCGTCGTCTCCGACTTCTCCTCGCGCGGGGCGGCGGCGAACAAGTCGACCTGGCCGGACATCTCCGCGCCCGGTGAGTCGATCACCTCGTCCTGCCGGCTCTACCTGCCGATCTGCTCGACCGGCCTGGACTTCAAGAACGGTCCCGGCCTGCTCGACATCGGCACGTTCAACACGATCAGCGGTACGTCGATGGCGTGCCCGCACATCTCCGGCATCGTGGCCCAGCTCTTCCAGGCCAACCCCAACGCGACGCCGGCCCAGATCGAGAACGCGCTCAAGTCGACCGCACACAAGTTCACCAACGGTGCGCCGTACGACGGCGGCACCTCGTTCGACAAGGGCTACGGCCTGGTTGACGTCGTCGCCGCGGCAGGCGCCGTACGCTAAAGACACTGGCACCACAAACAGACGGCACGGCCTCGTTCTGCGGGGCCGTGCCGTCGCTTTTCATAAAAGCGATGCTATCCTCGTTTTTATGAAAAGCCCCGGGCCAAGCGTGCTGCCGCTACTGCGGTCGCGGGTTCAGGGCGACATCGTCGCCTGGATCATGCTCAATCCGGAGAACGAGTTCAGCCTGGTCGAGATCGCCGAGGCGGTTCGGACGTCACCGGCAACTGTCATGCGCGAGGTGGATCGGTTGGCTGCCGGCGGCCTCGTACGCGAGCGGCGCATGGGTAACACCCGGTTAGTGCGCGCTGACACCGACAACCCTGTGTACCGTCCACTCGCGGACCTGATGGCGGTCACCTTCGGGCCGGTGGGCGTACTGCGGGATCTGCTCGGCACTGTGCCGGGTGTGGACCAGGCAATCATCTACGGCTCCTGGGCGGCACGGTACGACGGGCAGTCAGGACCGGTTCCGGGTGACATCGACGTCCTTGTCATCGGGACTCCAGAGCGCGGCGCGCTCGACGACGTCGCCGAACAGGCCGAAAGACAGCTCCGGCGAGAGGTCAACATTCGCCGAGTAGCCCCCGAGACCTGGGCGGCGGACGACAGCGCCTTCAAACGAACTTTGAGCAGTCGACCGACTGTGACCCTGATCGGGAACGGAGGCACTGATGAGTGATCCGAAGTCGGGAGTCTCTATCGAGCCCGGCCGCTGGCCACTTGGCGCGGACGACGTGTCAGGGATGATCGAGCGTGGCGAACTCGAGCTGGTTCAGGCGTCTCCGGACCACGCCGGCCTGCTCATCAGCCAGGCCGAAGGTCACCTGCAGGCGGCGGCGCCGCTAACCGAGGTCCATCCTTCTTCGGCGTACAACCTGCTGTACGACGCAGCTCGCCTCGCATTGACGGCCGCCCTCGCCAAGCAGGGACTTCGACCGACGCGGGCCGGAGGACACCTTGCTGTGCAGGAAGCCGTCGAGGCTCAGCTCGGCCCGAACGTCCGTCACGTCATCCGCGCCTTCCGAATGCTCCGCCGGCGCCGGAACGACAATGAGTACCCGAGCCTCGACACTCTGCCAATCACCGCCGAGGAGGCAGAGGACAGCCTCCAGGATGCTCGCGACATCGTCGACATCATGCGAAAGCTCCTCCCGAGGCTGGGTCCGTGGTGACCTCGGACGAGCAGTCGCGTCTTGCACAGACGGATGGAAAGTTCGACGCGCCGGGCGGGCCGTGTGCGGTCGAGTGTGTCGTCAGCGGGGACGGGTTCGGCGTGCCGTTCGGGGTCCGTCGACACGAAGGCCTGCTCACTGTCCACCATCCCGGCGGCAGGGTGGTCGTTGTCGACCTGGTGACCCGTGAGCTGGTCGCGGACGTGCGTACTGCCGTGTGACGTCGGTGCGTCCCCCTAGGGTTCAGGCGTGACCTTGTACCTCCACCGCGCGGAGCGGACCGACGTGCTTGCCGACGGGCTCGGCGAGCTGTTGGCGACGCCGCTGCCGGACCCGCTGGCGGAGGAGGTCGTGGTGGTGCCGGCGCGGGGGGTGGAGCGGTGGCTGACGCAGCGGCTGTCGCACCGGCTGGGTGCGGGCGAGCGGGGCAGCGACGGGATCTGTGCGGGGGTGCGGTTCCTGTCACCGCATTCGCTGACCGCGCTGCTGCTCGGCCGCGAGAACGACGACATCTGGGCGCCGGACCGGCTGGTCTGGCCACTGCTGGAGGTGATCGACGGGTGCGCGGGGGATCCGGTGTTCGCGACGTTGAGCGCGCACCTCGGGTACGCCGACGCGGGCGAGGACGGCGTGCACCGGCAGAGCCGGCGCTACTCCGTGGCGAGGCGGCTGGCGGGCCTGTTCGCCTCGTACGCCGCGCAGCGGCCGCAGCTGGTGGCCGACTGGCGGGAGGGCCGAGACACCGACGGGGTGGGTGGCGCGCTTGAGCCGGACCTGGTGTGGCAGGCCGAGCTGTGGCGGCGGCTGGTGGTGCGGGTCGGCGAGCCGGCGCCGGACGTGCGGCAAGCCCAGACCGTGGCCCGGCTGCGCGACGGCGACGAGTCGCTGGACCTGCCGGCGCGGCTGTCGCTGTTCGGGCACACCCGGATCCCGGCGACCGAGGCCGAGCTGCTGGGTGCGCTGGGCCGGCTCCGCGACGTACATCTCTGGCTGCCGCAGGCCTCGCCGCAGCTGTGGGACGACCTGGCGCCGCTGGTCGCCGAGGGCCCGGTGCCGCGTGCCGACGACGACTCCGCGGCGTACGCCGGGCATCCGCTGCTCGCCGCGCTCGGCCGCGACGCTCGGGAGCTGCAGCGGACCCTGACGCTGGCGGGGGAGGCCGAGGACGTGGTCTCGACGACGGTTGCTGCGCAACCTGCTCGACCACCCGGCGTGCTGCAGTGGCTGCAGGCGGACCTGCGGAGCAACCGGGAGCCGACGACCGACGAGCGATCCGAACGGGTGCTGGCCGACGGCGACAGGTCGGTGCAGGTGCATGCGTGTCACAGCGCGTCGCGGCAGGTGGACGTGCTGCGTGAGGTGCTGACCGGGCTGCTGGAGGACGACCCGACACTGCAGCCGTGGGACATCGTGGTGATGTGCCCCGACATCGAGACCTACGCGCCGCTGATCTCGGCCGGTTTCGGGCTGGCCGGCGTGGTCGAGGAGGGCGGGCACCCGGCTCACGGGCTGCGGGTCCAGCTCGCCGACCGGGCGCTGTCCAGCACCAACCCGCTGCTCGGGGTGGCGGCGACGCTGATCGAGCTCGCCGGCGGCCGGGTGACGGCGAGCGAGGTGCTCGACCTTGCCGGCCACGAGGCGGTACGCCGCCGGTTCGGGTGGGATGACGACGACCTGGCCCGGATCGCCGGCTGGGTGGCCGAGTCCGGGATCCGCTGGGGGCTGGACGCGGAGCGGCGCGGCCGGTTCTCGATGGAGAAGTTCGGCCACAACACCTGGCGGGCCGGCCTCGACCGGATCCTGCTCGGCGTCGCGATGTCCGGCGACGAGCTCACCTACCTCTCCCACGCGCTCCCGGTCGACGACGTCGGCAGCAACGACGTGGAGCTGGTCGGGCGGCTCACCGAGTACGCCGACCGGCTGGGCCGCTGCCTGCGCGCGCTCGACGACGCGACCGGCGTCGCGGAGTGGATGAGCGCGCTCGACGAGGGCGTGGCCGGGCTGACCGCCGTACCCGCCAGCGACGCGTGGCAGCGCACCCAGCTCGAGAGGGAGCTGGCGCGGGCGACCGAGGCGGCCGGCGTTGGTCTCGGCACCAAGCTGCGGCTGGCCGACGTGCGGGCGCTGCTGACCAGCCGGCTCGGCGGCCGGCCGACCCGGGCCAACTTCCGCACCGGTGCGCTCACCGTCTGCACGATGGTGCCGATGCGCTCGGTCCCGCACCGCGTGGTCTGCCTGGTAGGGCTCGACGACGGCGTCTTCCCGAGAGTGGCCGGCATCGACGGCGACGACGTGCTCGCCCGCCGCCCGGTCACCGGCGAGCGCGACGTCCGCAGCGAGGACCGCCAGCTGCTGCTCGACGCGGTGCTGGCCGCCCGCGACCACCTGGTGATCACCTACACCGGCGCCGACGAGCACTCCGGCGCGAAACGTCCACCCGCCGTACCGCTCGGCGAGCTGCTGGACGCCCTGGACCGCACGACGTCCGAGCCGATCACCGACCGGGTCCGGACCCGGCACCCGCTCCAGCCGTACGACGCGCGCAATCTCGCCGGGTTCAGCTTCGACCAGGCGGCGCTCGCCGGGGCGCGGGCGGCGACCGGGGTACGGACCCGGCGGCCGCCGTTCCTGGAGGAGCCGCTGCCGGAGCGTCCGCCGGGCGTGGTCTCGCTGGCCGACCTGAAGCGGTTCTTCGGCCACCCGGCCCGCGAGTTCCTGCGCCAGCGGCTCGACGTGGCCACCTCCTGGGAGACCGACGCGGTCGGCGACGCGATCCCGATCGACCTCGACGGGCTGGAGAAGTGGGCGGTCGGCGACCGGCTGCTGAGCGACGTGATGGCCGGCGCGGCGCCGGAGTCGGTGCTGACCGCGGAGCTGCTCCGCGGATCGATGCCGCCGGGGCGACTCGGCGACGGCAGCCTGCGCGAGATCGCCGACGAGGCGCAGAAGCTGTACGCCGGCACCGCGCACCTGCGCACCGGCACTCCCCGGATCGTCGACGTCGACCTCGTCCTCGGGGGCGGTCGCCGGCTGGTCGGGACGGTGCCTGGGGTCTACGGCAACCGGGTGCTGCAGCTCGGCTACTCCTCGCTGCGGGCGCGGCAGAGGCTGCTGTCCTGGCTCGACCTGCTCGCGCTCAGCGCCGGGCACCCCGACGAGAGCTGGTGGGCGCACGCGGTCGGCAAGGCGAAGGCCGGGCCGCAGGCCGCCGAGGCGGGGCCGCTGGACCACCGTGCCGCCGACTGGCTGCGCGACCTGGTCGCGGTCTACGACCTGGGCCTGACCGCACCCCTGCCGCTGCCGGTGAAGACCGGGCTGGCCTGGGCGGAGGCGCAGCACCGTGCCGAGCGCGGCGCCGACGTCACGCCGTACCAAGCAGCCGAGCGCGAATGGCGCACCGACCCCAACAACGAGTGGGGCATCCAGGGCGAGGACGCCGATGCCGCCCACGTCCGGGTATGGGGCGAGCGAGCATCGCTGCAGCGGCTGGTCGACGCCGGCCTGCCCGACCTGGCCTGGCGGGTGTGGGGCCCGCTGCTCACCGGCGCCGAGAAGGTGGGTCCCCTCTGATGGATACCTTCGACATCCGCGGCCCGCTGCCGACCGGCACCACGCTGCTGGAGGCGAGCGCCGGCACCGGCAAGACCTGGACGATCGGCGCGCTTGTGGCGCGGTACATCGCCGAGGGCCACGCCCGGCTCGAGGAGATGCTGGTGGTGACGTTCGGGCGTGCCGCCAGCCAGGAACTCCGGGAGCGGGTGCGTGCGCAGCTGGTCGAGGCGGCGCGGGCGCTGGCCGACCCGAGCGCGTACGGCGAGGGCAAGCGGACCGCGAGCGACCTGATCGACCTGCTGCTCGACGGCGACGAGGCGACGCTCAACGCCCGCCACAGAAGGATCCGGGATGCGCTGACCTCGTTCGATGCGGCGACGATCGCCACCACTCACCAGTTCTGCAGCCTGGTCCTCGGCTCGCTCGGCGTTGCCGGCGACACCGACGCTCAGGCCCGGCTGGTCGAGGACCTCGACGACCTGCTGGTCGAGGTGGTCGACGACCTCTACCTCCGCGCCTTCGCGTACGCCGACGGCCGGCCCGAGTTCACCCGTGCCCAGGCGCTGGCGATCGCCCGGACCGCGATCGGCGACCCGCAGGCCCGGCTGGAGCCGGCCGCCGAGCCACCGACCACGACCCCGGGCCGGCGGGTGTCGTTCGCCCGCGCCGTCCGGGCCGAGATGGAGCGCCGCAAGCGCCGGCTCGGCATCCTCAGCTACGACGACCTGCTCAGCCAGCTCGCCGACGCCCTCGATCATGAGGACGCGCCGGCACGGGCGCGGATGCGGGCGCGGTGGCGGATCGTGCTGGTCGACGAGTTCCAGGACACCGACCCGGTGCAGTGGCAGGTCCTCGACCGCGCCTTCACCGGCCACGCCACGATGGTGCTGATCGGCGACCCCAAGCAGGCGATCTACGCGTTCCGCGGCGGCGACGTCACCACCTACCTCCAAGCCGCCGCGACCGCCACCACCAAGCAGACGCTGGCGGTCAACTGGCGCGCGGACGCGCCGCTGCTGGCCGCAAGCCAGGTGCTGTTCGAGGGCGCGGCGCTGGGCGACGAGGCGATCGTCGTACACCCGGTCGAGGCGCAGCACGACGCTGCCCGGCTGGCCGGCTCCCCCGTCAACGCGCCACTCCGGCTGCGAGTGGTGACGCGGGAGGACTTCAGGCGCAAGGGCAACGCGCCACTCCTGGTCGGCCAGACCCGGCCGAAGATCGCCCAGGACCTGGCGCTCGACATCGCCCGGCTGCTGGCCTCGGACGCGACGTACGACGGACGGCCGCTGGAGCGCCGCGACATCGCGGTGATCGCCTACCGGCACCTCGACCTCGCGGCCGCCCGCGAGGCGCTCCACGAGCTCGGTATCCCGGCGGTGATCGCGGGCGGCGGCAGCGTCTTCGCGACCCCGGCGGCCGGCGAGTGGGTGACGCTGCTGGAGGCGCTCGAGCAGCCGCACCGGAGTGCGCGGGTGCGGGCCGCGGCGCTCACCAGCCTGATCGGGTACGACGCCCGCCGGCTCGACGAGGGTGGCGACGAGCTCACCGACCGAGTCGCCCAGCAGCTGCGCATCTGGGCCGACATCCTGGCCCGGCGCGGGATCGCTGCGGTGTTCGAGGCGGTGACCGCTGCCGGGCTGCCGGGCCGGGTGCTGGCGCTGGTCGGCGGCGAGCGGCAGCTCACCGACCTCCGCCACATCGCCGAGGTGCTCCACGAGACCGCGCTCCGAGAGCGGCTCGGGCTGGTGCAGCTGCTGACCTGGCTGCGCGCCCAGGCCACCGACGGCAGGGCCGGCCGCGGTGCCGAGCGGACCCGTCGCCTCGACAGCGACGCGGCCGCCGTACAGCTGGTGACGATCCATGCCAGCAAGGGGCTGCAGTACCCCGTGGTCTACCTGCCGTCGGCCGCCGACCGCCGGCTCGACGACCCGCGCACCCCGCTGTTCCACGACGCCTCGGGGGACCGCTGTGTGAACGTCGGCGGCGGTGGCGCGGGCTGGTCGGACGCGATCGGCCGGGCGCTGGCCGAGGACGCCGGCGAGTGGCTGCGGCTGCTGTACGTCGCGATGACCCGGGCCCAGTCGCAGGTCGTGACCTGGTGGGCGCCGACCCGGAACACCTCCTCCTCGCCGCTGCACCGAATGCTGCTCGGCCGCCGCCCGGGGATGTCGGTGGTGCCCGACGAGACGCCGCTGCGTCCCGACGACGAGGCGGCCCGGATCTTCGCGGCCTGGCAGGGCGCGGGTGGACCCGTCGTCGAAGAGGCGCGGCCGCTGGCCGGCCTGCCGGAGGTCGCCGCCGACCCGCCGCCCGCGCTGGAGCTACGCCGGTTCACCCGCGAGATCGACCTGGCCTGGCGCCGTACGTCGTACTCGTCCCTGACCGCCGTCGAGACCGCCCCCCGCGCCGACGTCGTCAGCGAACCCGAGGACGCCGGCAAGCTGGATGAGTCGGAGGTCTCGATACGGTCGCAGAGCGACCTACTCGACCACCGACCCGAGGCCCAGGTGGTGTCGCCGATGGCGACGCTCCCGGTGGGAGCGACGTTCGGGTCGCTGGTGCACGGCGTACTCGAGGTGGCCGACCCGTCGGCCCACGACCTGCACGCCGAGTTCCTGCGGCACATCGACGAGCAGGTGGTGCGGTGGCCGGTCGAGCTGGACCGGGAGGAGCTGGCGGACGCGCTGGTGAAGGTCTGCGACACCCCGCTCGGCCCGCTCGTCGACGACATCACGCTGCGCCGGCTGCCGCGGAGCGAGCGGCTGTGCGAGATGGACTTCGAGCTGCCGCTGGCGGGTGGCGACCTCCGCGAGTACGACGCGGACGCCGTCGCGCTCGGCGACCTGGCCCCGATCCTGCGCCGGCACCTCGCCGAGGGCGACCCGGTGCGGGCGTTCGCGGATGCCCTCGCCGACCCGGTGCTGGGGGAGCAGCCGCTGCGCGGGTACCTCACCGGCTCGGTCGACGTCGTGCTCCGGGTCGGCACCGGCGCGGACGCCCGCTACCTACTCGCGGACTACAAGACCAACTGGCTGGGCGCCCTCGACGACGAGGCTCCGCTGACCGCCTGGGACTACCGGCCGGAGATGCTGGCCGGGGCGATGGGCCACTCGGACTACCCGCTGCAGGCGCTGCTCTACTCGGTGGCGCTGCACCGCTACCTGCGCTGGCGGCTGGCCGGGTACGACCCGGAGCGCCACCTCGGCGGCGTCCTCTATCTCTACCTGCGTGGCATGTGCGGCGCGGAGACGCCGGTGGTCGACGGTCAGCCGTGCGGGGTGTTCGCCTGGAAGGCGCCGGTGGCGCTTGTCGAGGAACTGTCGGCGCTGCTGGACGGCGTCCGGCCGGACGGGGTGGTGGCGCGATGACCGAGCTCCTGGATCCCTACGACGCCCGCCTGGCCGCCGGTGCTACCGGGCTGCTGCGCGAGTTCAACCGGGCCGGCGTGATCGAGGCGTCCGACGTACACGTCGCGACCCGGCTGGCCGAGCTTGCCAGCGACGACGACCCGCGCGTCGCCCTCGCGGTGGCGCTGGCGGTACGCGCGGTCCGGCACGGCTCGGTCTGCGTCGACCTCAAGACCGTCGCCGCCGACCTCGAGCCGGACGCCGGCGCCGAGCTGTCGCCCTGGCCGGAGCCCGGAGCGTGGCTGGATGCGGTTGCCGCCTCGCCACTGGCCGAACAGGGCGTGGTCAGGGTGGAGTTCGAGCTGCTCTACCTGGACCGCTACCACCGGCAGGAGGTCCAGGTCCGCGACGATCTCGCTGCCCGCGCCGCCCAGGATCCGCCGGCCGTCGACGAGGAACAGCTGGCGGCGGCGCTCGCCCGGGTCTTCCCACCCAACGGGTACGACGAGCAGCGCGCCGCCGCCCGGCATGCGGTCGGCCAGTGGACCACGGTGCTGACCGGCGGTCCCGGCACCGGCAAGACGACCACCGTCGCCGGCCTGCTCGCCCTGGTCGCCGACCAGGCGCGGATCGCCAACTCGACCGGCCGGGCGCCGTCGATCGCGCTCACCGCACCTACCGGCAAGGCCGCGGCCCGGCTGCAGGAGTCGGTGACGACCGAGCTGGGCCGGATGCCGGTGGCCGACCAGGAGCTGCTGCGCCAACTGGTCGACGGTGCCGGGGCCGGCGGGCTGCAGGCGATGACCCTGCACCGGCTGCTCGGCTGGCGACCCGACAACACCACCCGCTTCCGCCACGACCGCGCCAACCGGCTCGGCCACGACGTGGTCGTGGTGGACGAGGCGTCGATGGTGTCGCTGACGATGATGGCCCGGCTGCTCGAAGCGGTCCGGCCCGACACCCGGCTGATCTTCGTCGGCGATGCCGACCAGCTGACCTCGGTCGACGCGGGTGCGGTGCTGTCCGACCTGGTCGCCGGGTACGCCGGTCGCCCCGGCAACACAGACTCTCCGGTGGCGACGCTCGCCACCACCCACCGCTTTGGCGCCGAGATCGGCCGGCTGGCGGCGGCACTGCGACGCGGCGACGCGGACGAGGTGCTCGAGGTACTGCGGGCCGGGAGCGCGGAGGTCGAGCTGGTCACCGGCGACCCGGCCGAGGCGCTGCGGGACGACGTGCTGGCGGCCGCGACCGCCACCCGGGCGGCCGCGCTGCGCGGCGACGCCGAGGCGGCGGTGGCGGCGCTGGACCGGCACCGGCTGCTGTGCGCCCACCGCGACGGACTGCGCGGCGTACACCACTGGAACGCGCAGATCGAGCGCTGGCTCGCCGAGGTGGAGCGGACCGACTACTGGCCGCAGTGGTACGCCGGGCGGCCGCTGATGGTGACCGCCAACGACTACGCGCTCGGGGTCTACAACGGCGACACCGGTGTCGTCGTCCGGCGGCCCGACGGCAGCCTGCGGGCGATGATCTCGGGCAGCGCCGGGCTGCTCGACTTCGCGACACCGCGGCTGAGCGACGTGGAGACCATGCACGCGCTGACCATTCACAAGAGCCAGGGCAGCCAGGCCGACCACGTGACCGTACTGCTGCCCGACGAGGACTCCCGGCTGCTGACCCGGGAGCTGTTCTACACCGCGGTCACCCGGGCCCGGCACAAGGTGCGGGTGGTCGGCAGCGAGAGCGCGGTGCGCGCCGCCGTCGCCCGCCGGGCGCTGCGAGCCAGCGGTCTGCGGCAGCGGCTCTCCGACGACGTCAGCGGCTGAAGTAGACCTCGCCCGGCTTGGTCGCGCCGAGCAGCTTCGACACCGTCACCAGCCGGAAGCCGCGCGCCCGCAGCCCGTCGATGATCCGCCCGGCCGCGTCCGCGGTCGTCGGGTGGATGTCGTGCATCAGCACGATCGAGCCCCGGCGGGCCTGGCTCAGCACTCGGCGGACGACGATGTCGGCGTCGCGGACGCGCCAGTCCTCGGTGTCGACCGACCACAGGATCTGGGCGAGCTTGGCACGGCGGGCGGCCTCCTTCACGGTGGCGTCGGTCGCGCCGTACGGCGGCCGCATCAGGTGCGTGCGGACGTCGGTCGCGTGCTCGATCGCATCGATGGTTCGCCACAGCTGCCGGCGTACCCCGGCCGAGTTGAGCCGGGTCAGGTCCGGGTGGTCCCAGGTGTGGACGCCGATCTGGTGACCGTTGCGGACGATCCGGCGGGCCAGCTTGGGGCGCGCCGCGACCTGCTGGCCGAGCACGAAGAAGGTCGCCTTCGCCCGCTTCTGGCGCAGCGTCGTGAGCAGGCGGCCGGTCGGCGCCGCCGGCCCGTCGTCGTACGTGATCGCCACGCACTTGAAGCGCTCGCAGTAGGGCCGCTCCGCCGCTTGGGCGGGTGCCTGGGCAGGCGACTTGGCGGCGGACGTGGTCTGGCCGGTGGCGACCAGCACGCCGACGACCACGAGCAGGGCGGCCGCGGCGGCCATGCTGAATGACCTGGACACTCGGTGCATCGGAATCCCCCAATTCCTCAACTCATCTTGATGCTCCTCTGACGCCGGGCCTGGCGGGTTGGTTCGGCGGATCTCGTGCCTGGCTGGGGGAGCCGGATTCGCCAAAGTGAAAAGATCACACCAATCCCTGAGACTCTGATCCCTTCGCCGTCCAGGGCTGGGCCAGGCAGGTCATGATGGCGGGAGGCGGATTTGCCCGGAAGGCGCTTTACCTAGCCGTACCCGCGACGGCTATGGTCGGGGGTCCGCTGGATGAGGAGGCGAGATGCCGTTCCTGCTGCGCGTGGAGCTTCCGGACGTTCCGGGGTCTCTGGGCCGAGTCGCGTCGGCCATCGGTGAGGCCGGTGGCGACATCGATGCGATCGAGATTGTCGAACACCGCGCCGACGGCATGGCCGTCGACGATGTGCTCCTGGAGACCGCTGCCGGCACCATGCCGGACTCGATCGTGTCGGCCTGTAACTCGCTGGACGGCGTGAAGGTGGTCTGGATCTCTCGGTACGCCGCCGGCGGCAACCTCTTCCTCGACCTGGAAGCCGTCGAGGAGCTCACCGCACACCCGGCCACCGCCCTGGACCGGCTGATCGACCTGCTGCCCGCCACCTTCCGCGCCGACTGGGGCGCCCGGGTCCGGCGTACCGAGAACGGCGCGGAGATCGTGCACGCCACCAACGCCGCTCCCGAGAGGTTCGAGTGGCACGACCTCAAGCGCGCCGCCCGGGTGTACGGCGACGACGATGACAACGTCATCGCCGCCGCCCCGCTGGACACCAACGAGATCGTGGTCATCGCCCGCCGCGGCGGCCCCGAGATCCTCGACTCCGAGCTCGCTCGCCTCGGCCACCTGGTCACCCTCGCCGGCTCCATCGCCCGCTCCGCCACCACCTGACCCGGCCCGTCTTCACCTCCAAGCACGCCGACCCGGCTTGTGTTCACGTCTGTCGGCGCTGACCCGGCCCGTGTTGACGAAAATTCGGTGAACAAGAGCCGGGTCAGCGCGTCTCGGTGTGAAGTCAGGCCGGGTCAGCGTTCCTGAGCGTAGACAAGAGCCGGGTCAGTGGCTGCGGAAGAAGCGGATGGCCGCGATGGCACCTGTGGCACCGGAGCCGACGTGGTCGCGGACCCGTAGGTCACGAGTGCGTACGGCGTAGCCCGAGCGTGCGAAGTCGTTGGCGCAGTGCAGGGTGTTGGTGGGCGGCACCTCGCGGTCGCCGCCGGTGTAGAACATCCGGGTCGGTGCCTTCGGCACCCAGCCGCGGCAGGTGCCGTCGTACGCCCGCAGTGCCTTGAGGAAGGCCCCGGTCGGGTTCCGCAGCTGCTTCATCCAGCGCGGCGTCAGCAGCTCGGCCGGGGTGTCCGGCATCCGCTTCCAGACCTCGTCACCGGAGTGAGTGCCGTCGTACAGGCCGGTCACGAAGCCGGCGTACGGCTTCCGGAACGCCTCCTGCGGCGAGCCGTACAGACCGTGCATCCAGTCCCAAGAGGTGAGCACGTAGCCGAGGTAGAGGGTGGCCAGCTTCGGAATCACCTCGCCATGCACCATCGCCGGCAGCTCCGCCTCGATCGCGGCGTACGGGCCGCTGACCGGTGCCAGGCCCGCCAGCCGGGATCCAGGCGCCTTGCCCTCCTGGATCGCCCGGCCGACGACCATCGCGGCGTGTGCGCCCTGCGAGAAGCCGGCCACGTTGACGCCGCGCTCCAGCTGCCGTCCGTGGCGGCGGGCGAAGGAGCGGGCCGCGGTCAGCAGGTCGAGGGTCGCGCTGCGCTCGGTCCTGCTGTCGAGGTACGCCGGCCGGCCGTCGCCGGTTCCGAGGCCGAGATAGTCCGGCGCCACCGCGGCGTAACCCGCGGCCGCGAACGCCAGCGCCGCCGCCTGCTGGTACCTGTCGCTGGTGTCGGTCGACGGCGCGTAGGCGGCCGTCGCCACCGTGCCGTGGCCCCAGATCACCGGCTCCAGCCGCCGCGGACCGGTGGTCGGGAAGGCGACCAGACCGCTGGCGCGGGTGGGCTTCCCGGAGCGGGTGATGGTCCGGTACTTGAGCCGGTAGGCGACCAGCGGCCGGCGTACCTCCGTGGTCGGGTAGCCCGCGTTCTTCAGTAGCCGCTTCGCCTGCGGCACGGTCAGCCGCAGGATCCTGGTCGACGAGAGGACGTCGCCGCGGTCGGCCGCCGCAGCCGCAGCCGCAGCCGCAGGTGCCGGAGCCGGAGCTGGCGCCGCGACGGCGGGGGCGAGCGGAGTGAGAGCAAGGGCGAGGGTGGTGCCGGCGAGGATGCCGGCCGTGGTCTGGCGTGCGGTGAAGGTCATGTCTCGACGCTAGAAATCAACGTGTCCGGAGACAGGAGCGCTGCCACCCCGACCTGGGGTGGATCTGGGTCTACTACTCCCGTTCGAGGATGAAGACCGGGATGTCGCGCTTGGTCTTCCGCTGGTACGCCGCGTAGGTCGGGAAGGCGGCCACCGCGCGCTCCCACCACATGGCCCGCTCGTCGCCGCTCGCCAGCCGTGCGACGTACGCCGCCGGCTCCGGGCCGTCCTGCAGCTGGACGTGTGGGTCGGCGAGGAAGTTGCCGACCCAGGCGGGGTTCTTCACCGCGCCGCCGTAGGACCCGACCGCGGCGTACACACCGTCATGCTCGACCCGCATCACCGGGTTCTTGCGCAGCTTGCCGGACTTCGCGCCGCGCGAGGTGATCACCACGATCGGCCGGCCCGTCACCTTGTTGCCCTCGCGGCCGCCCGTCGACTCGTAGCGCTCGACCTGCCGCCGGACCCAGCCGGTCGTGCTCGGTGCGTACTCGTCGGCTGTCGTCATGGCTCCATCCAAGCACCGGGTCGTCCCCTCAGCGAGCGCCATAGCGCTCTCTCAGTAGGACGACGCGGCCGGTAACGTTCGCTGCCATGAGTGCGCTGCCGGGAGTCTCCGAGACCTTCGACCCTTCGGCGTGGAAGGAGGTGCCGGGCTTCGAGGACCTGACCGACCTCACGTACCACCGCGCGCTGGCGCACGGCACGGTCCGGATCGCGTTCGACCGGCCCGACGTACTCAACGCGTTCCGGCCGCACACCGTCGACGAGCTGCTGCGCGTCCTCGACCACGCCCGGATGAGCGCCGACGTCGGCTGCGTGCTGCTCACGGGCAACGGCCCGTCGGCCAAGAACGGCAAGCGGTCGTTCTGTACCGGCGGCGACCAGCGGATCCGGGGCAAGGCCGGCTACCAGTACGAAGCGGTCGAGGCCGGCAGCTCCGACACCGGCGCTGAGGAGCCGAGCCCGATCGACAAGGCCCGGCTCGCCCGGCTGCACATCCTGGAGTGCCAGCGGCTGATCCGGTTCATGCCCAAGGTCGTGATCTGTGTGGTCCCCGGCTGGACCGCCGGCGGCGGCCACTCGCTGCACGTGGTCTGCGACCTCACCCTGGCCAGCGCCGAGCACGCCCGCTTCAAGCAGACCGACGCCGACGTCGGCTCCTTCGACGGCGGCTACGGGTCGGCGTACCTCGCCCGCCAGGTCGGCCAGAAGTTCGCCCGCGAGATCTTCTTCCTCGCCCAGGAGTACTCCGCCGAGGACGGCGTCCGGATGGGCACCGTCAACCGCGCCGTACCCCACGACGAGCTGGAGGCGACCGCGCTGGAGTGGGGCCGGCTGGTCAACGGCAAGTCCCCGACCGCGCAGCGGATGCTGAAGTACGCCTTCAACCTTCCCGACGACGGCCTGGTCGGCCAGCAGCTCTTCGCTGGCGAGACCACCCGCCTCGCCTACATGACCGACGAGGCCCAGGAGGGCCGCGACCAGTTCCTCGAGAAGCGCGACCCCGACTGGTCGCCGTACCCCTGGTACTACTGACCTAGCAGCTTTCGCGACGCATGCCGGTCGTCGTGGTCGGCGTACACTGACCGGCATGACGCTGAACGCATCGGAGTTCTACGAGGCGGGCCTGGCCCTGCCTCCTTCTGTGCGCAAGGACGTCGCCCTCCGACTGCTTGACTCGGTCGAGGTCGCTGACCAGGAGTCGGTCGACGAAGCATGGTCCGACGAGGTCGCTTCTCGTGTCGACGACCTTCTCAATGGCGAGGTCCAGACGATTCCGGGCGAGCAGGTCTTTGCCGAGCTGGCTGAGCGACGGGCCGCGCGCGAAGCATGAGTTCCGGCTTCGACTTTCATCCGGAAGCCCGGGCCGAGTTCGTCGCTGACGTCGACTGGTACGACGAGCGTGAGTTCGGAGTCGGCGCGCGTTTCGAGCTAGCAGTGCGTGAGGCGATCGATGCAGCCATCGACGCGCCGAAGTCGTGGCCGGTGTGGCCAGGGTGGGACCGCGAGCCGGTGGTGCGGTCGAAAGGCGTCCGGGACTTTCCGTATCGGATCATCTACTTCATCGACGGCGACCTCCTCACCGTCGTGGCCACTGCGCACACGAAGCGGCGTCCTGGCTACTGGCGGGATCGCGTCAGCGTCGGGACGCGTTGAGGTAGCGCGCGACGGCGGCGGCGCGGGCGGACTTCCCGCGGACCTCGAGCTTCAGGTAGGCGTTCTGGAGGTGCCGCTCGACGGTGCGCACGCTCAGGGTCAGGGCCTCGGCGATGCCGTCGTTGTCCAGACCCTCGGCCGCGAGGACGAGTACGTCGCGCTCCCGGGGGCTCAGCGAGGCGATGCCGAGGGTGGACGCGGCAGCCGCTTCGGGCTCCGGCCGCGGTAGGAAGGCGAGCATCTCGCTGACGAAGATCTGCCAGGCCGCGTCGTCCTCGAGGACGATGTGGTTGTCGCACTCGAGCGGCGTGAACCGGGCGTCCGGCATCGCCGAGGCGAGCTCCACCGACTTGGCGAAGGGGTGCATCCGGTCGTGCCGGGAGTGCATGATCAGCGCCGGCACCGAGAGGTCCTTGAGCAGGGGCCGTACGTCGACGTCCCGCCGGCCGACGCGCGCCCGGACCAGGGTCTCGGGGGTGACCGCGAGCCGCTGCAGCTCGTCGAGCCAGCGCATCTCCCGCTCGCCGCCGTCGGGAATCATCAGCGTGGTGAAGACCCGGCGGAAGGTGGAGTCGGGCCGGGCCCAGCCGACCCGGACCATGTCGTCGAACACCTGCGCCTGGTCGAGCTCGTCCGGCGTCGGGTCCGGCATCGTCACGGCCGAGCTGCCGTAGAAGACCAGCCGCTCGACCCGCTCGGGATGCCGGTGCGCGTAGCTGATCGCCACCGCTCCGCCCTGGGCCATCGCCATCAGCGAGAACCGGTCGAAGCCCGCGGCCTCCACCACTGCCTCGAGGTCGCCGATCCGGGCCTCGAGCGAGAAGTCCTCGATCTCGCGCTCGGACAGCCCGAAGCCCCGCTCGTCGAAGCGGACCACGGTGGCGATCGAGCCGAGGAACTCCAGGAAGTGCCGCCACACCGGGCTCTCCCAGTCGTGCTGGAGATGGCTCAGCCAGCACGTCGAGATCACCAGCGGCGGGCCCTCGCCGTGTACGGCGTACGCGATCCTGACCCCGTCGGGCGCGGTGCAGAACCGGAGCTCCTGGCGAGGCCCGGGGTCGGTCACCGGGTGCGGCAGGGCAGACCGTCCGGGCATGCTCCATCTTCACCCGGGAACGGGCGCGGGGCCAGTACCTGACTGGGTGGCTGCGCGTAGCCGGCGGCGGTACGGCGGTGCCAGGCTGCGCGGCTGCACCGATGCCCGAGACGCCCGCCCGCTCCTAGCGTCGTCCGGGTGAAGACAACCGACTACGGGCCCGGGTTCCTTGGCCTCGCGCCAGACACCGAAGCAGGCCAGCAGCTGTACGCCGAGCACCTCGCCGACCGCGGCTACGTGACCAACATCAGCAGGCTGTGGGCGCACGCACCGGCGCTGTACAGGCAGGTGCTGGACGCCGGCAACGAGGCGGCGCGGCTGGCCGGCCTGGACACCCGCGACCGGGCCGTGGTGATCACCGCGATGGCGATGTCGCTCGGCGACAGCTACTGCGCGCTGGTGTGGGGCGACCGGCTCGCCGAGAAAGCTGGCGAGCAGGTGGCCCGGGACGTGCTCCGGGGCGACGTCGACCGGCTGCCCGAGCGCGACCGGCTGCTCGCCGACTGGGCCCGCCGGGTCACCGCCGACCCGAACGCCACCGTCGCCGAGAACGTCGCGCCGCTGCGCCGGCTGGGCCTGTCCGACGCGCAGATCCTGGCCCTGACGACGTTCGCCGCGCTGCGGCGAGCCTTCGCGTCGGTGAACGACGCACTCGGGCTGCCGCCCGACGACAACCTGGTCGCCTCGGTTCACCCGGTCGTCCGCGAGCAGCTCCACCACCGCCTGAGCCACGAGAGATAGAGAGAAGGAACGACAATGACCACCTCACCCACCACCGTCCTGGACAAGTACGCCGCCGACCCGGCCTCCACGGTCACCTCGCCGTCGGTGACCGCCGCGCTGACCCCGACCGGAGCGCACCTCTCGTCCGGGCCGTTCGAATGGGACTCCGACCTCCCACCGCCGCTCGGCGGGACCGGCGGCTCGCCCAGCCCGACGGCGTACCTGCTGGGTGCGCTGGCCGGGTGCGCGGTCGCATTCGTCGCCGACACGCTGGCGCCCGAGTTCGGGATCGAGATCGGGAAGCTGTCGGCCATGGCGAGCTGCCGGGCCGACATCGCCGGACTCGTCGGCGCCCCGGGCGCGGTGCCCGACCTCACCGACGTCGCGCTGACCATCGACCTCGACACGCCGTCGGACCCGGAAGCGGTCACCCGCCTTCAGGAGGCCTGGCTGGCGCGCTGTCCGGTGCTGCTCGCGCTGACCCGGCCGGTCGGCGTGACCGTCGACTTCGGAGTCATCTAATCTCCAAATATGAGGATTGCGGTGCTGACCGGCGCCGGGATCTCCGCGGAGAGCGGGGTCCCGACGTTTCGCGACGCCGACGGCCTGTGGGAGGGACACCGGGTCGAGGACGTCGCCACACCGGAGGCGTACGCCACCCAGCCGGACGTCGTACACCGCTTCTACGACGAGCGCCGGGCCGCCCTCGTCAACGTGGAGCCGAACCCCGCCCACGTCGCCCTCGCCCGCCTCGAGGATGCGATCGGCGAGGACCTGACGATCGTCACCCAGAACATCGACGACCTGCACGAGCGAGCCGGGTCGACGCGGGTGCTGCACATGCACGGCGAGCTCAACTCCGCGCTGTGCCGGTTCTGCGAGGCGCGGGTGCGGTGGACCGGCCCGCTCGCCGACCTGCCGCCGTGCCCTAACTGCGGGGTGCCCGAGCTGAGGCCGGACGTGGTCTGGTTCGGCGAGGTGCCCTACCACCTGCCGGAGATCGAGGTGGTGCTGGCCAAGGCGGACCTGTTCGTCTCGGTCGGCACCTCCGGCGCGGTCTACCCGGCGGCCGGGTTCGTCCAGGTCGCGAGGATGTACGGCGCCCGCACGCTCGAGCTGAACCTGCTCACCAGCGACGTCTCCGACCTGTTCCTCGAGTCCCGCCTCGGACGGGCCGGCGAGCTGGTCCCGGCCTGGGTGGACGAGGTTCTGGGTTAGCCAGCGCCCACGCGGCGGATCGGCGATCATCGGACGATGAACGCAACGGGGGGTGGCCGCGCCTGCGCGGGCATCGTGCTGCTCGCGCTACTCGCCACGACCGGCTGCCAGTCCGACCCGCGACCGGCCACGCTCGGCTGGCCGGCGACGATGGCCCATCTTCCTGCCGGCGAGATCAAGGCAATGATGCTGAAGGACATGCGCGCCGAGCCGCACGTGACCTGGCACGGCCGGTTCCGGGAAGAGGGCACCGAGTTCCAGCTGTGGACGCGGATGGACCGGGAAGGCAACTGCCATCTGCGGGTCAGGGTCGACACCGGCCCGATGGAGCTGAAGGTCGTCGACGGCAAGGCGTACATCCGGATGTCAGCCAAGGCGCTCCGTGCGCAGGTCGGCGACGGCGAGACGGCGGACGCGATCGTCGACAAGGCCCGCGGCAAGTGGATCCGAGCGGGCCGCGCGAGCGAGGACGATGTCGAGTACTGCGACCGTCGGCAGGTTCTCGATCGGATCGAGAAGGATCTCGACGACGACCTCGAGGTCGGCGAGTTCGATCACTTCGCGATCGGCGAGACCTTGCAGCTGCGCAGCCCGGGCGAGTTCGTCTACGTGTCGACCAAGGTCCCGCACCTGATCGCCCAGATCGTCGACTCCGACAGCAATGTCCTGAAGTTCGACTACGACGCGTTCGAGCCGATCCGGAAGCCCGGAAAGGACAAGCTGGTCGTGATCCCGGGCCTCTCGCCGGACGCCCTGCCGGTCTAGGGCTGCGCTGACCGTGCCTGTCGGAGCTCGGCGACGACCAGCGCGTCGAGGCGGTCGTACTCGTCGGGCATCAGCCGCCGGATCCACTCCCGGATCGTCTGCACGAACATGGCGCCGCTCTCGACCACCCGCGGGTCGAGGTGGCCGAAGACCTCCAGCGTCACCACGCCGTACAGCGCCGCCCAGCCGCTGTTGAACAGCCAGAGCAGGCCGGGCTCGCCCTCCGGGATGTCGGCGGGGTCGATCGGCATGAGCGGGTCGCTCAGGATCGCCACCAGCTCGGGGCCGAGCTCCTCGGGCGTCGGGTACCCGAAGTCGTACTTGCGCCAGGCCTGAACCAGTAGCCCGTTCATGAACAGCCCCGAGCACCACTGGGTCATCAGCTCGCGCCGGCTGTACGACGTCGCAGCGACCGGGTTGGCGAAGACCAGACCGAACTCGCTGCGGTGCTGCAGCCCCCAGTTCCGGAACAGCACGCACGCGACGACCAGCTTCGCGGCCGGGTCGTCGTCGGGGAACCGCTCGGTGGCCTCGCGGTAGGTGTCGGTGACCGCCTTGTCGATCTCGAACGCGACCAGGTCGACCAGCTCCTGGTAGTTGCTGACGTACCGGTACAGCGCGGGCGCGGTCACGCCCATCCCGGCGGCCACCGCACGCAACGAGAGCTCCGATCCGGAGGCCAGCAGCTCACGGGAGACCCGCACGATCTCGGCGTACGTCGCCTCCCGATGACGCATGCGGCGTCCTACCGGAGTCGCAGGATCCTCGCTCACGAAACTCCTCCCACGGTCGGATGACGGCCCGAGTTAACACCGTTTACAGTTAACGGCGTTTACCAATCCTAGACCGGAGGGGAACTTCGATGATCGAGCGATGGGGCGGGATCGTGGCCCGCAGGCCGTGGTGGGTGCTGGCCGTGGGGGTCGTGCTCACCGCTCTCGCGGCAGGCTACGGCGCCGGCGTCTTCGGCGCCCTGTCCGACGGCGGCTTCGACGACCCGGACACCGAGTCGGCGCGTGAGCTGGTGCTGGAGCGTGAGGCGTTCGGCAACAAGTCGATCGACGTGGTCGCGATCTACTCCGACGACGAGCTGGTCGCCACCGACCCGGAGTTTCAGGCCGAGGTCGAGCAGACGCTGGCCAGCATCCCGAAGTCCGAGGTGACCTCGGTGGTGAGCTGGTACGACGCCCGCGACCCGTCGATGCTCAGCAAGGACCAGCATGCGATCCAGGTGCTGATCTCGCTCGAGGGTGACAGCCAGGACGACTTCAGCAAGTCCTACGACGAGGTCGCGCCGAAGCTGGAGTCGGACGAGCTCACCACCGACCTTGCAGGCCCCTGGGCCAACTACCACGACGTCAACGAGCTCGCGTCGGAGGATCTGGCCCGCGCCGAGACGATCTCACTGCCGATCGTGGCCGTGCTGTCGCTCATCATCTTCGGCAGTGCGGTCGCCGCGGGCATGCCGGTCCTCGTCGCGCTCGTCTCGGTGGCCGGCTCGATGGCCGTCGTACGCGTGATCAGCGAGTTCACCGAGGTGTCGATCTTCTCGATGAACATCATCACGCTGATCGGGATGGGCCTGGCGGTCGACTATGCGCTGTTCGTGGTCAGCCGCTTCCGCGAGGAGCTTGCCCACGTGCCGGACGACAAGGACGGTGTGCGCCGCGCGCTCACCGTCACCATGGCCACGGCCGGGCGCACTGTGTTGTTCTCCGGTCTGACCGTCGCCGGCGCGATGGCGTCGCTGCTGGTGTTCCCGCAGGCGTTCCTGCGGTCGATGGGGTACGGCGGCATCGCGGCCGTCATGGTCGCGATGATCGCCGCGCTGACCCTGCTCCCCGCCACGCTCGCCCTTCTCGGCCGCCGGATCGACGCCGGCCGGATCTTCCCCAGAATCTGGCAGAGCTTGAACCGGCGCCGCGCCGTGGACGCCGACCAGGGCGCCGGCTGGGCGCGGATCGCACGAGCGGTCATGCGGCGTCCGCTGGTCTATGTCGCGGTGATCGTGGTGGCGCTGCTGGCCGTGGGGTCGCCGTTCCTCGGCGCGACCTGGGGAAGCGTCGACCACCGGGTGCTGCCGGCCGACGCGCCGGCCCACGTAGCCACCGAGAAGCTGGCCAGCGAGTTCGGCGCCGAGACCTCCAACGCCAGCATCCTGCTGCGCGGTGCCGACCAGGCCGAGGTGGCGGCGTACACCCAAGAGGCCGAGGCCGTCGACGGCATCACCGCGGTTCAGCCCGTGGACCAGTCGGGCGACACCGTCCTGCTGCGGGCGATCTGGGAGGGCAACAGCCAGACCGAGCAGTCGCAGCAGACGGTTCGCGACCTACGTGCGATCGACGCGCCGCCGGGCGCCGAGGTGCTGGTGGGTGGCCTCTCTGCGGACACCGTCGACCTGCTGGCCTCGGTGGCCGACCACCTGCCGATCATGGGCGTGATCGTGATCGTGGTGATGCTGGTGCTTCTGTTCGTGGCGTTCGGCTCGGTGGTGCTGCCGATCAAGGCGATCCTGATGAACGCGCTGTCGATCACCGCGTCCTTCGGGGTGGTGACCTGGATCTTCGCCGACGGGCACTTCGAGGACCTGCTGGGCTTCACGAGCACCGGGTATCTCGACGCGACCAACCCGATCCTGATGCTGGCGATCCTGTTCGGGCTGTCGATGGACTACGAGGTGTTCCTGCTGTCGCGGGTCCGCGAGGAGTGGGACCGGACGGGCGACAACGAGGCGGCAGTGGTGGCCGGCGTCCGCAAGACCGGCCGGATCATCACCAGCGCGGCGCTGCTGCTGATCGTCGTGATCGGGGCGTTCGGGCTCAGCGGGATCGTGTTCATGAAGATGATCGGCATCGGCATGGCACTCGCGATCCTGATCGACGCCACCATCATCCGGGCGATCCTGGTGCCGGCGACGATGAAGCTGCTCGGCAACTGGAACTGGTGGGCGCCCGGCCCGCTGCGCCGCTGGTGGGAGCGTTACGGCTTCCGCGAGGAGCCGGCCGCCGAGGGTCCCGTCCGTGACACCTCGCTTGCCGGGACGCCCTGAGCGTTACCCGCGCAGCAGCGCCCGGAGTGCGGCGGTGGCCCGCTCGACGGTCTCGTCGGGGACGCCGTCCCACACCTTGTGATGCGCGGCCGAGCTTGCGGTCACGGCCTCCTCGGCGGCCGCTACGCCCTCGTTGGTGAGCAGGATCTGGATGCCGCGGCCGTCGTCCGGATCCGGCTCGCGCGCCACGAGGCCGCGCCGTACCAGCTGGTTGACGACGTTGGTGGTGCCGCCGGAGGAGAGGAAGAGGCTCCGGCTGAGGTCCGACGGCTTCTGGCGGTACGGCGCTCCGGCCCGGCGCAGCGCGACGATCACGTCGAACTCGGCCGACGTCAGCCCGAGCTCCCGCAGCACCGGCCGGCCGGCTTGGTGAAGCGCGTCGGCGAGCACCATCAGCCGCTTGCTCAGCTCGCTGGTCGGGTGCAGCACCTCGGGCAGCTCGCGCTGCCAGACCGCGATGAGCTCTGCCACCCGGTCGCCCTGATCGCCCCTGCTGTCCGTCATGGTTGACAGTCTAGGTGCCTTTAGTGATAGCTTTTCATAAAGCTTTCTACTGAGGGGGTTCTCATGGCAACGAAGACACTGGTGCAGGGCGGGCTGGTCATCGACACCGCGCCGGAGGTGACGGTGCGGCACGACACCGACGTACTGATCGAGGACGGCCGGATCGCCGCGGTCGGCCCCGGGCTGGCTGCCGAGGGCGCCGAGGTGATCGACGCGCGTGGGCGGATCGTGCTGCCGGGGTTCGTCGATACCCACCGCCACCTCTGGCAGACCGCGCTGCGGGGGCTCGGCGTTGGCGGCCATCTCGGCTACTACTTCCAGCGGGTGATCGGGCCCTACGCCGGCCGGTACCGGCCGGAGGATGTCGCCGCCAGCAACCTCGTCGGTGCGCTGGAGTGCCTCGACGGCGGCGTCACGACGGTGCAGGACTACTCCCACGTCAACGGCTCGGCGGAGCACGCCGAAGCGGGCCTCGCCGCACTCGACCAGAGCGGCATCCGGGCGGTCTTCGGCATCGGCCCCTCGCCGCTCGCGGGCGGCGCGGTCGACCCGGCCGCCGTACGGCACGTCCTCGGCTCGGCCACCGACCGGGTCACCGTCGCGGTCGCCTCGCTCGGCCCCGCGTACGCGCCGTTCGAGGTCGTCGACGCCGACTGGGCGCTGGCCGCGGAGCTCGGCCTGCCCGTGGTCACCCACCTCGACAGCAGCGAGAACGCGCCGACGCCGATCGCTCTCCTCCGCGACGCCGGGCTGCTCCGGCCGGACGCACTCTATGTCCACGGCAACAACCTGCCCGAGTCCGAGCTGAAGCTGATCGCCGACTCCGGCGCCTCGGTCTCGGTCACGCCGGTGGTCGAGGCGCGGCTGCGGATCGGAGACCCGATCGCTCCCCGCCTCAAGGCGGCCGGCGTCGGCATCGGCCTGGGCATCGACACCGTCGCCTGCGCGGCCGGCGACATGTTCACCGTCATGCAGCAGACCCTCGCTCTGGGACACGACGTCTTCACCGCCGCAGAGGTCCTGCAGCTGGCGACGGTCGGCGGCGCCCGTGCTCTGGGCCTGGCCGAGGTCGGGTCGCTTGCCGTGGGTAACCAGGCCGACCTGGTCCTGCTCCGCAGCAGCGACGTCAACCTGGCCGGCGGCCTCCATGACCCCGTCACCACCGTCGTCGCCTCGGCCCAGCCCGGCAACGTGGAGACCGTCCTGGTCGCCGGTACGCCGGTCAAGCGCGACGGCCGCCTGGTCAGCACTCCGCTGGACGCCGCCGCGGAGGCGCTCTCGGCATCGCTCGGTCGCCTCGCCGCCTGACCCGCTCCGCGCCCGGGCTTAGGGGCCAGGGGCCCTGGTCAGGGCCCAGCCGTTTGGGGACCTCGGGCCCTGTGCCCCCGCGTGCTCGCTGCCTACGGTGGCTAGATCGGAGAGGGGTCCCCATGCCGGAGAGTCAGCGAGTCAGCGAGGCGCCGCCGCAGTTGCGGCTGCTTCGTGGTGCCGACAGCGACGTCGGCGGCGTCACCCGGCTCGAGGGGGCCGACGCCGTACGCCGGTTCCGGGAGCGGGCCGATGCCCGGACCACCCGCGAGCGGCTGGACCTGCTCAGCACCTCGACCGGCGCCCTGCCGGCCGGTCGGGGTCGCGACCAGGCCGCGCTCGGGCGCGGCGTACGGCTGCGGACGGTGTGCCCCACCGACTCGCTGGAGGACCGGCGTACCTCGGCCTACGTGCGCTGGCTGGTCGCCGAGGGTGCGTTGATCCGGACCACGCCGAGCCTGCCGGTGCCGCTCACGATCTACGACCGCTCGACCGCGCTGCTTGCCGTCGACCCGGCGGACCCGACACGTGCTGCCCATGTGGTGACCGGTGGCAGCCTGTTGACCGCGCTGGTCGGCCTGTTCGAGATGCACTGGAAGACCGCCGCGGAGCTGCCGTCGCTCGGCCGCCGCCGCCCGGCCGGCAAGGAGCTGGCCCCCGTCCAGCTGGAGCTGCTGAAGCTGCTCGCCGCCGGCGGCAAGGACGAGTCGGCGGCGCGGGAGCTTGGGCTGTCGGTGCGCACCGTGCGCCGGATGGTCTCCGACCTCTCCGAACGCCTCGGTGCCCGCAGCCGCTTCGAGCTCGCCGTCGCCGCCGCCCGCGCCGACCTCGTCTGACCGCATTTCGCGATAGTCCAGAACGTTTGACATCACTTTCGGCCCGGATTTGATGTCAAACGGCCTGGACTATCCCGTCGTGTGCCCTACGGGACCAGCACGATCCGGCCGCGGACGCCGCCCTTGCTGAGCAGTCGGTGTGCGTCGGCGGCCTGGTCGAGCGGCAGCGTGGAGTGCACCCGAGCGGGCAGCTCGCCGGCCGCGGTCCGCGCCAGCAGCCCGGCGAGCGTCGCCGCGTCCACCTGAACCTGGACCGCGTCGATGGTCACGTCACGGTCGGTGGTCGGCTTCATCGCCGGCAGCACTCCGATGTAGACGCCGCCGTCCCGCACGGCGGCGATGGCCGGCTCGACCAGGCTGGCCGGGTCGAGGACCGCGTCGAAGCTGCCGTCGATCTCGCTCGCGAACGCCGCGCCGCGCTCGCGCACGAACGCCTCGTCGCTCGGCCGGGCCAGCCCGGTGACCTGCCAGCCGCGCTCGGCGGCCAGCTGTACGGCGTACCCGCCGACCGCGCCGGCCGCGCCGGTGACCAGGAGGGTCCGACCCTCCGCGTCGCCCAGCAGGTCGAGGGCCTGGGTCGCGGTAAGAGTGTTGAGTGGCACGGTCGCCGCCTCGACCAGATCCAGTCCGTCGGGCAGCGACGCGACCTCGGTGGCCGGCAGCACCAGCTCCTCGGCGTACGGCCCGAACGAGCGGTCCACGCCCCCGACCATCGCGGCGACCCGGTCGCCGACCCGGAACGGGACGTCCGCGCCGACCGCGGCGATGGTGCCGGCGACGTCCCAGCCGAGACCGACGTGCTCGGGCTGGGTGATGAAGCCGAGCTGGTGGAAGATCCCGTCGCGGACCGAGATGTCGACCGGGTTCACGGCTGCAGCGGCGACGGCGATCCGGACCTCGCCGGGACCGGGCTCAGGGGTCGGCAGGTCGACCAGCTCCAAGGCCTCGGGACCGCCGGGGGTACGAATGACGATGGCACGCATGGTGTCTCTCCTCTTGCGTTGAATGGCTTACCTGCACGATCATGGGGAAGCAACTCTCCATTAGGAAGTAGGCACCCAGAAGTGCGTAAGTGAGGTCGAGATGCCCACCATGACCGCCGCCCAGCGGCGTGACCAGGCCAAACGCGAGTACGACGCGTTCCTGGCGGCCTGCCCGAGCCGCCGGCTCCTGGACCGCCTGTCCGACAAGTGGGTGACGCTGGTGCTGGCCGCTTTGGCGCGCGGGGACAGGCGCTACTCAGAGCTGGCCCGCGAGATCGCCGGCGTCAGCCAGAAGATGCTCACCCAGACCCTCCGCAACATGGAGCGCGACGGCATGGTCACCCGGACCGTGACCCCGACCGTGCCGGTGACCGTCGACTACGCGCTGACCGACCTCGGCCGCTCGCTGCAGGGCGTGATGCAGCACGTCAAGGACTGGGCCGAGGCGCACATCGACGACATCGAGGTCGCGCGCGAGGAGTACGACTCACGACAGTAGGCGCCGGATGCGCAGGGCCACGGTGAGCTCGAAGCGCCCGTCCGGGTCGTCCATGCGATCGCCGAACAGCTCGCGGAGCTGCCGCGCCCGGTAGCGGACCGTCTGCACGTGGACGTGCAGCCGCCGGCCGATGGCGAGCGGGCGGTCGGGCTCGGCGAGCCAGGCCGTGAGGGTCTCGGTGAGCCGGTCCCGGGTGTCGGGTGGCAGCTCGTCGAGCGGTGCGAGGACGCGGTCGCTCAGCTCGCGGGCCAGCTCCGGGTCGAGGGTCAGCAGCAGGTCGGTCGCGCGGTCGTCGGACCGGACCACTCGGACCGGGCCGGTCTCGGTCTCCGCAAGCGCCAGCGCCGACCGGGCCCGTCGGAGACTCAGCGGCGCCTGGCTCAGCGGTACGACCGGCCCGATGCCCGCCGGCTGGTCGCCGACCAGCTGCGCGAAGCGACTCATCGCCGACGCCTTGAGCCGGTCGGCGGGAAACACCAGGCAGACCTGCTGGTCGCGCTCGGCGACCAGCACGGTGAGTGGCAGCCGCTCGAGCCGCTCCCGGATCTCGCGCGGCGCCACGGCGACCGCGATCCGGCTGGGCAGCTTCCAGTCGGCCTCCCGGGCCGCCTGGTCCAGCGCGGACTGGGACGACGGCGGCTCGGCCAGGAGTACGTCGAGCAGGCGGCGCCGGCGCGCCTCGGATGCCCGGGCGGCCGCCGACCGAGCTTCGCCGTACCCGTCCGCGGCAGCGCCGGAGATCTCGGCGACGAACGCGAAGAGGGCCTCGGCGAGCCCGGTCAGCGCCTGCGGTGAGGCCGCCTCCCGGTCCAGTCGAGCGGTGAAGCTGCGCCACGTCGCCAGGCCGGAGAGGTGGTAGTCCCGGAGCATGTCCGGGAGGCTGCGGCCGATGTCGTAGTGGGCACGTCCGTGGGCCCGGAACGGCTCTCGGTCGCTGACCACCTCGGGATGGCCCAGCTCGGCGATGAACTGCTCGATGCCGATCGCGACGATCTCGTAGACGTCGATCGGGTTGAGCCGGTCCGGGTCACGCTGGAGCGCTTCGATCTGCTTGCCCACGGCGGTCGCGTGCTCGGCGAGATCGGCCTTGAGGAGCTCGGCCAGTGCCGGATCCAGCCGCCGCCACGGGCCGCCCGTGAACTCGACCGTCATGTAGGGAGCCTACAAACGAGGTCGGACATCCTGCGCGTGTCCAACGTAGTGGACACCTGACCGGGTCGACAGACTGACTCCGGGTGTGGGGCAACCGCGGAGAAGGATGAGTGAGCAACTGATGAGGTTCGCTGTATCTCGGGTACGACGTCCGGTGGCGCTGGCCACCAGCCTGTTCGTAGCGGCGACCCTGGTTGCCACCGGTTGGACGGCGCAGCAGTCCGCGCAGGCGAGCCCGCAGGAGAGGGGCGGGTTCGCGGTCAAGGTGCTGTCGAGCCGGGCGGACCTGATTTCGGGCGGGGACGCGCTGGTCGAGGTGGCTCTTCCCCGTGGCCTCAACCCGGCGAAGGTCAAGGTGACGGTGGCCGGGCGTGACGTCACCAGGTCGTTCGCCGTACGACGCGACGGCAGGTTCCTGGGACTGGTGAAGAACCTCGCTCCCGGGGCCAGCCTGCTCCGGGCGAAGGGCGGCGGCTTCAGCGACAAGGTGACCGTCACCAACCACCGCAACGGTGGACCGGTGTTCTCCGGGCCGCAGCTGATGCCGTGGAAGTGTCAGCCGACGGCCGTCGACAAGCAGTGCAACCAGCCCGCGACGTACGAGTACTTCTACAAGTCCGCGGTCCCGGTGGCATCGGCCGGCTTCAAGCCGTACGACCCGGCCAACCCGCCCGCGGACGTGGCCACCACGACCACCGACCAGGGCGTGACGGTGCCGTTCATCATCCGGGTGGAGACCGGCTACCAGGATCGTGACCAGTACAAGATCGCGACGCTCTACCGGCCCGGCCAGAAGTGGAAGCCCTGGGCGCCGCAGAAGCAGTGGAACCACAAGGTGCTGATGACCCACGGCGGCGGCTGCGGCATCTCGTACGGCGCCGGTGGGGCGCCGAGCGTCCACGAGGGCATCCAGCTGCCGCTGGTCGGCGACGTACTGCCGATCGACCTGCCGGTCACCGATGAGGCGCCCGCCATGCTGGCTCGCGGCTTCGCGGTCGTGTCGACCGCCCTGAACAACAACGGGCACAACTGCAACATCTCGGTCCAGGCCGAGTCGATGATGATGGTCAAGGAGCACCTGGTCGAGACGTACGGCGAGATCCGCTACACGATCGGCAGCGGCTGCTCCGGCGGCTCGATCACCCAGCAGGCGGTCGCCAACGCCTATCCCGGGATCTACCAGGGCCTGGTCGTCAGCTGCTCCTATCCCGACACTGCCTCGCCGGGCGCGCAGTTCTTCGACTACCACCTGCTGCGCAAGTACTTCGAGCGGTTCGAGCCGCTCGCGAAGGGCTGGACCCCGCTGCAATGGGCCGCGGTCGAGGGACACCTGCTGCCACTGAACGCGATCGTGGCCGACGAAGGACTCTTCAAGGGCGCCTTCCAGCCCACCACCGCCTGCCCGGGCATCAGCGACCAGCAGCGCTACCACCCGGACACCAACCCGGGCGGCGTGCGTTGCAACATCTTCGAGGGACAGGTCAACCAGTTCGGACGACGCAAGCCGGCGGTCTGGTCGGCCAACGAACGCAAGCTCGGCAAGGGCTTCGTCGGCGTACCGGTCGACAACGTGGGCGTGCAGTACGGGCTGGAGGCGCTCGAGTCCGGCGTCATCACGCCCGAGCAGTTCGTCGACCTGAACGCCACCATCGGCGGGCTCGACATCGACGCCCGGCCGCAGGCCAAGCGCACCGTCGCCGACCGGCCCGCCCTGGAGAACAGCTACCGCGACGGCTGGCACAACAGCGCGAACAACCTGGAGAACGTGGCGATCATCGACCACGGCGGGCCCGACCCGGGCCTGGCGCACGACGCCCGCTGGGCCTGGTCGATGCGCGAGCGGCTGGACCGGACCCAGGGACACCACGACAACCACGTGGTCTGGTTCGGTCAGTTCCCGATCATCGGCGACCCGAGTTACTTCACCGAGGGTCTGCTGGCGATGGACCGCTGGCTGGCCGCGGTCGAGGCGGACAAGCGCGACGTACCGGTGGCCGACAAGATCGTCCAGGACCGCCCCGGCGACCTGCGCGACCGGTGCAGCCAGGTCCAGGCGCTCACCAGCCCCGACGGGCTGAACATCCCGCTCCTGTCACCACTGATCCGGCAGCTGCTGGGTCCGGCGCTGAACCCGATCCTGGACGCGGTGAACAAGGGCCTCAACCCGGTGCTCGACCCCGCGCTCCGGCTGATCGTGGACCCGGTGCTCGAGGTCGTCTGCGGTGCCGGTGTCGTCGGCAAGGTGGTTCGAACCGACTTCGACACGCCCCGTGGGGTTGCCGGCCAGAACACCACCTCCGATGACCACAAGTGCCAGCTCAAGCCGTTGAACCGCAACGCCGACTACGGCGTCCTCGGCCTGAGCGACGCGCAGTGGAACCGCCTCAAGGCCGCCTTCCCCAGCGGCGTGTGCGACTTCAGCAAGCCCGGCGTCGGCAAGGGCGGCACCGTGCCCTGGCTGACCTACCAGGACTGCCACGGCAAGGTGCTGACCGGCGGTCAGCCCCTCGGTACGGCGCCCGCGGACTCCGCCGGCGGCTGGAACAGTCCGGCCTTCGACGGCTGGCAGCGGACCGGCAAGCGCGGCGACCTCGGCTCCTGTCCCACCCGGACCAGCTCGACGAGCGGCAGCTCCGTCCAGCCTGAGCAGCCCGGATCACCTGGCCAGCAGTCCGGTCCGCCGGAGCAGCCTGGGCCGGGCGTCGTCCAGGCGGGCAACGCCAGTCAGCAGGGCCAGCCCGTCGTGGGAGCGGCCGCCGGGTCGGCCGAAGCCGGCGCGGACGCGTCCGCGAACGGCGTACTCCCGGCCGCCGGGGCACCCCGCATCGCCACCATCGTCGGGCTCGCGCTCGCCATGCTGGTGGTCGGCGCGATGACGGTCCGACGCGGGCGGCGGGCGCTTCAGTAGCCCTGTGGCTGGCGGAAGAAGTCGTGCGGGTCGTACTTCTTGCGGACGGTGGCCAGCCGGGCGGCGTTGCCGCGGAAGTAGGCGGTCTTGTAGCTCTTGATGGTCGGGTCGGCGTAGTTGACGTAGGCGTGCAGGCCCCAGTGCGGCTTCATCGCCTCCCGGACGCTGCGGACGTAGCGGTCGGCGACGCCCGCTGAGCCGGACCGACCGTCCCAGCTGCCGTAGTACTGCACCGTCATCAGCGCCCGGCGGTGCCCGAAGGCGGTGGCGTCGTCGTCGAGGTCGCGCACCCGGCCGCCCAGCGCGTCGAGCGAGGCGCCGCCGACGAGCAGGCCGTTGGTCTGGGCGCGCCGCACCTGCGCGATCAGGTCGGCGGCGCCGTCCCGGTCGAGCGCCTTGTGGCCGATGTGGGAGGTGGCGCCGAAGCTCTCGCGGACAATCTTGCCGCCCGGTCCGGAGTGGCACTGGGACGCCGGGATGTCCGCGCAGCCGGCGTACCGGGCCATCAGCGCGCGGTAGCTCTGCCGCTGGACCGTCCTGGTGATCGGCGCCGGGACGTGCCGCAGCAGGCCGGCGAGCTGGGCGTCGAGCCCGGACGCCGGCCCGGTCCAGGTGCCTGAGACCTGCAGGACCGGCTCCGGCCGGCCGCGACCGCCGAGCAGCTTGAGCGTCGACCAGAGCCGGGTGTCGGCGACCGGCGCCCAGTCCTGCCAGGCGTCGATCAGGTCGGCCGCCGCGGAGAACCGCCAGCGCAGGTAGAAGCTCGACATCTCCGGAGCACGCTGGGTGGCGAACGTGAACGCCGTGACCATGCCGAGATGACCGCCGCCGCCCCCGCGCAGCGCCCAGAACAGGCTCGGGTCGTGGCGGGCGTCGACGGTGCGGATCTTGCCGTCCGCGGTGACCACCCGCATCGCCACGACCTGGTCGCAGGTCAGTCCCATCGAGCGGCTGAGTACGCCGACCCCGCCGCCGAGGGTCAGCCCCGCGATGCCGACCGTCGCGCACGACCCGCCGGCGATCGCCCGGCCGCGGGCGCCGAGGGCGTCGTACACCTTGGCGAGAGAGGCGCCGGCGCCGATGGTCGCGCGGGTGCCGTCGACGGCGACCCGGCTCAGGCCGCGGCAGTCGAGCACCAGGGCCTTCGGCCCGGTGTTCCCGCCACCGCCCGCTGACCAGCCGGGATAGCTGTGGCCGCCGGAGCGCAGCGCCACCCGCAGGTCGTGGTCCTGCGCGAACTTGAACGCGGTGGCGACGTCGGTGGCGTTCGCGACCCGGAGTACGGCGTGCGGCCTGGCCCAGTCATAGCGCGGGTTCTCCAGCAGCCGGGCCCGGTCGTACGGCGTACTCCCCGGCAGGCTCAGAGTGCCGTCGACGTTGCGGCGGAGCTGGCCCCACGGCGGCGCCGCTTGCTTGAGGGTCGCGAACATGCTGGCGTCGGCATCACCGGCGGGCTCGTCCGAGCAGCCGGTCATCGCCGCTAGTCCGCCCAGACCGCCCGCAAGCAGCAGGTCACGTCTGGATACCGAGAATCCGGACATGTCCCGATCCTGCCACGCAGCCACGAAAAACGGCGGGCATGACGGACGTCACGCGGGATACCGTCTGCAAATCATGAGGATGTTTGTCGCAGTTGTGCCGCCCGAGGAGGTCGTGGCGGATCTGGATGCGTTCCTGGCGGTACGCCGCGGGGCGGGGGAGTTCCGCTGGACCCCGGCGGAGCACTTCCACGTGACGCTGGCCTTCCTACCCGATGTCGCCGACCGGCACCTCGACGAGCTGGTCGAGCGGCTCGGCCGCGCCGGCGCCCGCCGTACCCCGTTCCCCGCTCGGATCACCCGCGGCGGCGCCTTCCCGAACGCCGCCCGCGCCAAGGTCCTGTACGCCGGCGTGGAGCTCGACGAGGCCGGCCACACCGAGCTCGGCCGGCTCGCCACCGGCACCCGCGCCGCCGCCTCGAAGGCCGGCACCGACGTCGAGGGTGGCCGGTTCCGCGCCCACCTCACCCTGGCCCGCCTCGGCCGCCCGGGCGAGGTCACCAACTGGGTGCGGCTGCTGGACGGCTACGGCGGACCGACGTGGACCGTCGACGAGTTCGCCCTGGTCGCGTCGTACCTCGGCGAAGGGCCGCGGAAGCGACCCCGCTACGAGGTCGTGGAGACGTTCCGGCTCGGCAAGGTCGCGGTCGGCGAGTAGCCCAAAGGCCGCGAAATGCGTGGGGTGGATCACGGCCATATTCGGTGAGACGCCTGGCCGTGGTCGGTGCTGTGCCCTAGGTTCGGGCGGGTGAAGATCGCTGTAGCCAAGGAAACCCGCGAGGGCGAGGCGCGCGTCGCGATGGTGCCGGAGCTGGTCGGGAAGCTGACCGGGCTCGGGTACGACGTGGTCGTGGAGCCGGGTGCCGGTGACGGTGCCCTGATCGCCGACGACGAGTACGTCGCCGCCGGTGCCACGATCGACGGTGGCGCCCTCGAGGTGGCCGATGTCGTCGTGTCCGTGCAGCCGCTGCCCCGGGAGTCGGTGCGCCGGCTGCAGAAGGGCGCCGCGACGGTGTCCTTCCTGCCGGGCGCCCAGGTGCCCGAGATCGTCTCCGACCTGCGCGACGTCGGCGTGACGTCGTACGCCATGGAGCTGGTGCCGCGGATCTCGCGGGCGCAGTCGATGGATGCGCTCTCCTCGCAGGCGCTGGTGGCCGGCTACCGCTGCGCGATCGTCGCGGCCGGGATGCTGCGCCGCTTCTTCCCCCTGAACATGACCGCCGCCGGCACCGTCCCGCCCGCCGAGGTCGTGGTGCTCGGTGCCGGCGTCGCCGGACTGCAGGCGATCGCGACCGCCAAGCGGCTCGGTGCCGTGGTGTCGGCGTACGACGTGCGCGCGGCGGCCGCCGAGGAGATCCGGTCGATGGGCGCCAAGTCGATCGACCTCCAGCTGGAGACGCTCGAGGGCGCGGGCGGCTACGCCCGCGAGATGAGCGAGGACCGTGCCGCCCGCCAGATGGAGGCGCTGGCGCCGTACATCGCCAACGCTGACGCGCTGATCACCACCGCCGCCGTACCCGGGCGGACCGCTCCGCTGCTGGTGACCGCCGCGATGGTCGAGAAGATGAAGCCCGGCTCGGTGGTGATCGACCTGGCCGCCGAGTCCGGCGGCAACGTCGAGGGCTCGGTCGCCGGCGAGGTGGTCCGGATCGGCGACGCTCAGGTGTGGGGCGGCTCCAACGTGCCGTCGCAGATGCCCGGCCCGGCGTCCAAGCTCTACGCCCAGAACATCGTCAACATCGTCACCTTGATGACCGCGACCGGCGAGGGCGCCGAGCCCGGCACCTTCGCCCCGGACTTCGAGGACGAGATCGTGTCGTCGTCCTGCGTGACCCACGAAGGCGAGATCAAGCACGAACCCACCAGGGCTGCGGTCGAGGGTGAGAAAGAGGAGGCCACGTCGTGAACGAGTCCATCGTCTGGCTGACGATCTTCGTGCTCAGCGTCTTCGTCGGGATCGAGGTGATCTCGAAGGTGTCGTCCACGCTGCACACGCCGCTGATGTCCGGCGCCAACGCGATCCACGGGATCATCCTGCTCGGCGCGATCCTGGTCACCGGGACCACCGACAGCAACCTCGCCCTCGTGGTCGGCCTGATCGCGATCGTGCTGGCCACGGTCAACATGGTCGGCGGCTTCGTGGTGACCGACCGGATGCTGCAGATGTTCACCCGCAAGAAGCCGAAGAAGGTCTCGACAGGCTCGACCGGCGAGGGCTCGGCTGAAGGGAAGGCCGCCTGATGCCTACCTGGGTGCAACTCGTCTATTTGGCCTGCGCGGTCTGCTTCATCCTCGCGCTGAAGGGCCTGTCCGGTCCCAAGACCGCCCGCTCCGGCAACATCCTCGGCGCGATCGCTGCGGTCGTCGCCTGCGTCGTCCCCTTCATCTACCTGCGTGACGACCTCAAGCACATCCCGCTGATCCTGGTCGCGATCGCGATCGGCACCGTCGGTGGCGTCCTCGGCGCCCAGAAGGTGCAGATGACCCAGATGCCGCAGATGGTGGCGCTGTTCAACGGCGTCGGCGGCGGCGCGGCGGCGCTGGTCGCGCTGCTCGAGCTCGAGCACATGGGGTCGAGTACGCCGTGGTTCGACCTGGCCGCGACGGCGTTCACGATTGTGGTCGGTTCGGTGTCGTTCTCCGGCTCGATGGTGACCTTCGCGAAGCTGCAGGAGCTGATCACCGGTCGGCCGATCGTCTTCCCCGGCCTGCCGATCGCGTTCGGTGGTGGCCTGATCGCGTCCCTGGTGCTGTCGGTGCTGCTGGTCAACGACCCGACGGTCCTGGTCGGCGTCGTACTCGCGCTGCTCGGCCTCGGGCTCGGCCTGCTGCTGGTGCTGCCGGTCGGCGGCGCCGACGTGCCGATCGTGATCTCGCTGCTCAACGCGTTCACCGGTCTGACCGTGGCCGCGGGCGGCTACGTGCTGGCCAACACCGTGCTGCTGGTGGCCGGCACCCTGGTCGGTGCCTCCGGTACCTTCCTCACCCTGCTGATGGCCAGCGCGATGGGCCGCTCGGTCGCCAACATCCTGTTCGGCGCGCTGAAGGGCGGCTCCACGCTCGGCGCCGGCGAGGCGTCGGACCGGCCGGTCAAGAGCGCCGGCCCGGAGGACGTCGCGATCCTGCTCGGGTACGCCGACCGGGTGATCATCGTTCCCGGCTACGGCCTCGCGGTCGCCCAGGCGCAGCACACGCTGCGCGAGCTGGTCGACGTACTCATCGATCGTGGCGCCAAGGTCGACTACGCGATCCACCCGGTCGCCGGCCGGATGCCCGGCCACATGAACGTGCTGCTGGCCGAGGCGCAGGTGCCCTATGAGCAGCTGATCGAGATGGACGAGATCAACGGCGACTTCAAGCACACCGACGTGGTCCTCGTGGTCGGTGCCAACGACGTGGTCAACCCGGCCGCGAAGACCAGCCCCGGCGCCCCGATCTACGGCATGCCGATCCTCAACGCCGACGAGGCGCAGCAGATCGTGTTCATGAAGCGGTCCATGCGCCCGGGCTTCGCCGGCATCGAGAACGAGCTGCTCTTCGACCCCAAGACCACGCTGCTCTTCGGCGACGCCAAGGACTCGCTCGGCAAGCTGCTCGCCGCAGTCAAGTCGCTCTGATCCTCGGGTGGCCGAGCAGCGAGCGCCAGCGAGTGTCGTCGAGTCCAGCGGCTCAAAGGTCTTGACTTCGGGGCGTCGCCGACTGAAAGTGTCTCGGTGGCACTCGCCCTGGTTGCGGCCGCACTGCTCGGCTGCTATTGGCTCTCGCTCCGCCTGCACCCCTTTACGAAGTGCGGGCGTTGTAAGGGCGCGGGCAGACATATGGGTGCGGTGTTCAGTGGTTCCTGGCGAAACTGCAGCAAGTGCGGCGGCACCGGCCGCCGGCACCGGGTAGGCGCGCAGATGCTCGGCATCGGCACCAAACGGTGAGGCTGCCGGAGACAGACCTGGCGCGGATCTCGGCGTACTGCGCAGGCTCCTCTCCCCGGAATCTCGCCGATCAGCTGCGCACCGAGCACCACGTGCGCGGGCACAGCGTCACCCTCTGCGAGGCGCGGACGCTATGGCACGGCGGCGACTGGGTGTGCCACCGCTTCGGCCAGCTGCGCTACCGCTCGACCAGCCACGACTGGGCGCTCTACTGGGCCGATCGCAACGACCGCTGGTACCCCTACGACCCGGACGGCTACCACCTCATCGGCACCGTCCGCGAGCTGCTCGACGAGGTCGAGCGCGACCCGACGTCGATCTTCCGTGGCTGACCGGCCGCGGGTCGGCGAGGCGCTCGACCTGGCGCCGCATCCCGAGGGCGGGTGGTACCGCCAGACCTGGGTCTCGACAGAGACCGTCGCGCTGCCGGACGGGCGGGTTCGGCCAACCGCGACGCTGATCTATTTCCTGCTGCCGGCAGGCGAGTCTTCGGCGTGGCACCGGGTCGCCTCCGAGGAGGTCTGGCTGGCGCACACGGGCGTCGTTGCGCTCCAGCTCGGCGGCGACGCCGAGCGGCCGCAGCCCGGTCCGATCCTCCGGGTCGCAACCGGCGAGGAGGCGCAGGCTCTGGTCCCAGCCGGTGTCTGGCAGCGCACGCTGCCCGGTGATGCTGATGCCTTGGTGAGCTGTCTGGTCTCGCCGGGCTTCGACTTCGCGGACTTCGAGCTCGCTGACGGCTAGCTGGTCGTCTTGTGTGCCCGCTGGTCCCGCGCGGCCGGGACGACCAGTGCTGACGGGATGAGCAGGAACGCGACGACCAGCAGCGCCGGCAGGGTTCCGGTGTGGTCGGCGACGAAGCCGATGAACGGCGGGCCGACCAGGAACGCGGTGTAGGCGATGCTGGCGACCACGCTCACCCGGGCGGCGGCGTGGGTCTCGTCGTCGGCCGCGGCGCTCATCCCGATCGGGAAGCCGAGGGAGGCGCCGAGGCCCCACAGCACGATCCCGAGTACGACGAGCGGCCGGTCGCCGTACACGATCAGCAGGACGCCGGCCCCGGCCGTGGCCATCGTCGACCACAGCACCGGCAGTCGCCCGAACCGGTCCAGCAGCGGCGGCCCGACCAGCCGGCCGGTGGTCATCGCGGTGACGAACAGGCCGAAGCCGGCGACCGCGACCCACCGCTCGACGTCGTGACCGTCCTCGAGTGCGACCGCGAGCCAGTCGTTCGCGGTGCCCTCGGTGACCGCGAGCGCGAAGACCATCAGGCCGACCAGCAGCGTCCGCGGCTCCAGCCACGCCGCCCAGGCGGTACGCCGGCCGGCCGGGTCGTGGGACGGTGGCTCGACGCCGGCGAGGAACCGCGTGGTCGACGCCACCCCGCCGGTCAGGATGACCACGGCGACGGCGCCCAGGTGGGCCTCGATCGGCAGCTCGGTGGCGGCGGTCAGGGCGCCCACGAGGGCGCCGGCCACGGTGCCGAGGCTGAAGCCGGCGTGGAACCGCGGCATGATCGTGCGCCCGATCCGGCGCTCGACGGCGGCGCCCTCGACGTTCATCGCGACGTCCCACGAGCCGGTGCCCAGGCCGTAGAAGAACAGGCCGACGGCGGTGAGCGCGACCGAGCCCAGGAAGCCGACGCCGACCGCCGCCACGACCATCCCAACCGCCGCCGACAGCGCGCCCGCGCGGACCACGCGGTCCGCTCCCCAGCGCTGAATCAGCGCGCCGGTGGTCGGCAGGGTCAGCACCGAGCCGGCGGAGAGCGCGAGCAGCAGCAGCCCGAGCGCGCCGTTGCTCAGGCTCAGCTCCTGGCGGACCTCAGGAATCCGCGACACCCAGGACGCGAACGCGAAGCCGTTGAGGAAGAACGACAGCGCGACCGCCTTGCGGGCGGCGTACGCAACCGGCGCCACGCTTAGATGCCTAGGCAGACCCGGCCGAGCCGTAGAGCCGGTCGCCGGCATCGCCGAGCCCGGGCACAATGTAGCCCTTGTCGTTGAGCTTCTCGTCCATCGCGGCGGTCACGATGGTGACCGGCACGTCGACCCCGGCGAGGTCGCGCTCCAGGCGCGCGCAGCCCTCGGGCGCGGCGAGCAGGCAGATCGCGGTGATGTCGTCGGCACCGCGGGCCACCAGGAAGTCGATCGCCGCGGCCAGCGTGCCGCCGGTCGCCAGCATCGGGTCCAGCACGTAGCACTGCCGGCCCGAGAGGTCGTCGGGCAGCCGCTCGGCGTACGTCGACGCCTCCAGCGTCTCCTCGTTGCGGACCATCCCGAGGAAGCCCACCTCGGCGGTCGGCAGCAGCCGCATCATCCCGTCGAGCATGCCGAGGCCCGCCCGGAGGATGGGTACGACGAGCGGCTTGGGCGACGCGAGCTTGACGCCGGTCGTGGGCGCAACGGGGGTGGTGATGTCGACCGCCGACACCCGCACCTCGCGGGTCGCCTCGTAGGCCAGCAGCGTCACCAGCTCGTCGGCGAGCCGCCGGAAGGTGGGTGTGTCGGTGCCCTCGTCACGCAGCGTGGTGAGCTTGTGGGCGATCAGCGGATGGTCGACGACGTGGGTGCGCATGGGCCAAACCTAAAGGTCACTCCGCTGTTCGCACACCTGAAGTTCGCACGGAAAAGGTTGGTGGGACAGATAACGGTCTGTCACTCTGGACGTTGGGACAGTGGGTTCCATACAAGGAGAAGTGGCAATGGCTGACCAGCAGGATGGGGTCGACTTCGCTCTCGCGGCGTACCGCGAAGAGGGGGTCTGGCAACTCCAGGAGGTTGCGTCGACGGCTTTGGAGGACGTCGACACGTTCGCCGCTGCGCTCCGCCGGCTGCCGGGCGACCACGGCTCGCTGGGCATGGTCGCGGTCGACGAGGACTTCTTCGTGATCGTCCGGGTGGCCGGCCCGAGCACCCGTGTATTGCTTTCCGATGTGACCGCGGCCGACGAATGGGAGCTGGCGCGCTCGGCCGTGGAGTTCCTCGGCATCCCGCTCCCGGAGGACGACGACGAGCAGGCGCCGGCCGGCGACCTCGACCTGCTCGGTGACCTCGGCATGCATGCGATCGACATGGGCGTGCTGATCGACGACTTCGAGCTCTACCCCGACGAGATGCTCTCCGACATCGCCCGCCGGCTCGGGTTCGGGCCGCAGTTCGACGACGCCGTGGGCCTCACCTCCGCGTGAACTCGGCTCACGCCGCTTGGCTCGACCCGATGCGGGCTGCCCTAGATGAGGCACGCGCCGCTCTCGCCACCGGCGACGTGCCCATCGGCGCGGTCGTGCTCGACGCCGCCGGCGCCGTGTTGGGACGCGGCCGCAATGTCCGTGAGGCTGACGCCGACCCGACCGGCCACGCCGAGGTGGTCGCCCTCCGCGCCGCGGCCGCCGAGCGTGGCGAGTGGCGGCTCGACGGCTGCACCCTGGTCGTGACCCTGGAGCCGTGCACGATGTGCGCCGGTGCCGCGGTCCTGGCCCGGGTCGACCGCGTCGTGTTCGCGGCGTACGACGAGAAGGCCGGGGCCGTCGGCAGCCTCTGGGACGTGGTCCGCGACCGCCGCCTCAACCACCGCCCCGAAGTCGTCGCCGGCGTCCTCGCCGAGGAGTCCACCGCCCTCCTCGACGCCTTCTTCGCCGAGCACCGTCTCGGGCCGCGGTAGTCGATAGTCCAGAACGTTCGACATCACTTTCCTGCGAAAAATGATGTCGAACGTTCTGGACTATCCCGGCCCCGGCCTTACAAGGCGGCGTACTCCTCGTCGGTCAGCACCCGCGAGCGGATCAGGAAGCGGACGCCGTACGGCGCCTCCAGGGAGAAGCCGGCGCCGCGGCCGGGGACCACGTCGATGGTGAGGTGGGTGTGCTCCCAGTAGGCGAACTGCGCCTTCGACATCCACACCGGTACGGCGCGGGACACGCCGATGTCGAGGTCGCCGAGGTGTACGTCGGAGTCGCCGGTCAGGAAGTCGCCGTCCGGGTAGCACATCGGCGACGACCCGTCGCAGCAGCCGCCGGACTGGTGGAACATCACCGGCCCGTTGGCCTCGGTGAGGCGGCGGAGCAGCTCCGCCGCCTCACCGGTCACTGCCACTCGGTCCATCAGAAGAAGCCGAGCGCGTCCGGCGAGTAGGACACCAGCAGGTTCTTGGTCTGCTGGTAGTGGTCGAGCATCATCTTGTGGGTCTCGCGGCCGATGCCGGACTGCTTGTAGCCGCCGAAGGCAGCGTGCGCGGGATAGGCGTGGTAGCAGTTGGTCCAGACCCTCCCGGCCTTGATCCCGCGGCCCATCCGGAACGCCCGCCCGGAGTCGCGGGTCCAGACGCCGGCGCCGAGCCCGTAGAGCGTGTCGTTGGCGATCTTGAGTGCGTCGTCCTCATGGCCGAACGACGTCAGCGAGACGACCGGCCCGAAGATCTCCTCCTGGAAGATCCGCATCGAGTTGTCGCCCTCGAAGATGGTCGGCTGCACGTAGTAGCCACCGGCCAGGTCACCGGAGAGCACGTTCCGCTCGCCGCCGGTCAGCACCCGAGCGCCCTCCTGCCGGCCGATGTCGAGGTAGGACAGGATCTTCTCGAGCTGGTCGTTGGAGGCCTGGGCGCCGATCATCGTGGTGTCGTCGAGCGGGTTGCCCTGAGTGATCTTCTCGACCCGGGCGACCGCGTCGGCCACGAAGTCGCCGTACACCGACTCCTGGACCAGCGCCCGTGACGGACAGGTGCAGACCTCGCCCTGGTTCAGCGCGAACATCGCGAAGCCCTCGAGCGCCTTGTCGTAGAACGCGTCCTTCTCGGCGGCGACGTCGGCGAAGAAGATGTTCGGGCTCTTGCCGCCGAGCTCCAGGGTGACCGGGATCAGGTTCTGGCTGGCGTACTGCATGATCAGCCGGCCGGTGGTGGTCTCGCCGGTGAACGCCACCTTGGCCACCCGCGGCGAGGAGGCCAGCGGCTTGCCGGCCTCGACCCCGAAGCCGTTGACGACGTTGAGTACGCCGGCCGGCAGCAGGTCGCCGATCAGCTCCATCACCTTCAGGATCGACCACGGCGTCTGCTCGGCCGGCTTGAGTACGACGCAATTGCCGGCCGCCAGCGCCGGGGCGAGCTTCCAGGTGGCCATCAGGATCGGGAAGTTCCACGGGATGATCTGCCCGACCACGCCGAGCGGCTCGTGGAAGTGGTAGGCGACGGTGCTGTCGTCGAGCTCGCCGACCGTTCCCTCCTGGGCGCGCAGCGCGCCGGCGAAGTAGCGGAAGTGGTCGACCGCCAGCGGCAGGTCGGCGGCCAGCGTCTCCCGGACCGGCTTGCCGTTCTCCCAGCTCTCGGCGACGGCGAGCATGGTGAGGTTCTGCTCGAGCCGGTCCGCGATCTTGAGCAGGACGTTGGCGCGCTCGGCGGGCGCGGTCCGGCCCCACCTGTCGGCGGCCGCGTGCGCGGCGTCCAGAGCAGCGTCGATGTCCTCGGCGGTGCCGCGGGCGATCTCGGTGAACGGCCGGCCCGTGACCGGCGTGATGTTCTCGAACCACTGCCCCTTGACCGGGTCGACCCACTCGCCGCCGATGAAGTGGCCGTAGCGGGGCTGGACGGAGACGATGGAGTCGGCGGTTCCGGGTGGCGCGTAGACGGTCATGGTGTGCTCCAAAGAACGGGGAGGTGATGACCGTCACAAGGTAGGAATCGTGACGTTGCAGCGACGTTGCGCGCGGCTTGGCTAGACGCCGTACTCGCGGTCGAGCCGGGCCAGCTGTCCGTCGATCAGCGGCAGCATCGGCGAGCCGGTGCCGACGGCGAGCCGCTGGGCCTGCCACATCTCGTAGTCGTCGCTGCCCCACGACGAGCGGGTCCAGGTCGACATCAGGTCGGGCTGGCCGCTGTGCAGCAGGGCGTGCCGCAGCTGGGCCTCGAGGTTGTCGCGCAGCCGCATGACGCCGGGCGCGCTCGACCGCGGCAGCACCGGCCCGCGGTAGCCGCGCATCGCCGCGCGCAGGTCGGCCGCCGCGAGGTGGCCCTCGACGGCCAGCCAGTCCCCGGTGACGCCGGCGACGAGCCGGTACGGGCGGGACGCGAGCAGCTCCTCGCCGAGCAGGTTGCGGAGCCGGTTGAGCTCGGCCCGTAGCGTCGACGACGGCCCGTCCTCGGCGTACAGGAGTACGGCGAGCTCGTCGCCGGACAGCCCGTGCGGGGTCGACGCGAGCAGCAGCAGGATCTCGCTGTGCCGCGGCGAGAGTCGGACCGTCGAGACGTGGCCGCGGCCGTCGTCCACGGTCAGCAGCGAGTCGGTGCGGCCGAGGGACTCGATGGTCAGGTGCATCGCGCCCGGCCGCCGCGCCTCGGGCGCACGCGGCGTCAGCAGCTCGCGGGCCAGCTCGGACTCAGCGAGTCTGGCCGCGGCGCGCACCATCGCCATCGTCTGCGGTACGACGATCTCGTCACCGCCGGTGATGTCGAGTACGCCGAGCAGGCTGGCCGAGCCCGGGTCGTGGATCGGCGTCGCCGCGCAGCTCCAGTGCTGCACCGACCGCCGGAAGTGCTCGGACCGGATCACGCTGGCCGGCTGGCCGAGGGCCAGCGCGAGGCCGGGCGCGTTGGTGCCGGCGACCCGCTCGTCCCAGTTGCTGCCCTCGACGAACCCGATCGCCTCCGCGCGGCGCAGCGTGGCCGGCGTACCGCAGACCCAGAGCAGCTGACCGGACGCGTCCGACACCGCCATCACCGCGTCGCAGTCCCGCGCCGCCTGCCCGAGCACGTCGTCCAGCAGCGGGAACACCCGCGACAGCGGATGCGCCTCCCGGTAGTCGCGCAGGGTGTCGTCGGGCAGCGTGATCGGCGCCTCGACCTTGTTGGCGCTCACCCCCGCCGCGGCGGAGCGGTGCCAGGAGTCGGCGACCTCGCTGCGCATCCCGGTCATCTCTCCAGTAGAACCGGTCCGGACGGCCATGGTCCAGCGTCCGCCGTCGGACGTTGCGATCACGTTGCGACCGCGTCGGAGTCCGATTTCACCGCCCTGTCGCCCTCCGGTACCCTTCTCGGCGGTGGCGTGTCCGAGCGGCCTAAGGAGAACGCCTCGAAAGCGTTTGTGGGCGCAAGTCCACCGAGGGTTCAAATCCCTCCGCCACCGCCAGTTTCCAGAACGCCGGTCCTCCCGTGAGGGATGCCGGCGTTCTGTCGTCTCAGTTGTCGTCGCATAGGCGCGGCCGAAGACAGCGATTTCTGATCGAGCATCGGACGTCGGCGCTAGCGTCGACCTCATGACTGAGCCGACCAGGGAGTGGCTCTGCGGGCTCCACTCAACCGCAAAAGAGCGCTACTACACGGGAACGGTGCTCCCTGGGCTGGTCGCCTCCGACGGGTTCAGATACACGGACTCAGCGAAGCCGTACTCCGTACAGAACAGAAGCGCGGGCAGTTCGTCGTGTTCACCGAGGAGGACCGCGAGCGTTGGGGGAGCGACCTCGACGCGGACACTCCTGACATTGTCATCGCGGGCCCAGACTGGATCCTCGCTGTCGAGGCGAAGATGTTCCACAACCCGAGCGCCGCGAGTCTCAGTTCGCAGATGTCGCGGCAGAGCAAGGTGCTCTCACGGTGGATCGACGTTCTAGGCCTGCCTGAGGAGAGGGTCACGCACGTCCTGCTCCTGCCGAAGGCCCTCGCGGCTGCATCTGCTGGGCATGGCTGGCCGCTGGTGACATGGGAGGAGGTTCTCGAGACGTACCGCGTGGTCGGTCCTCGCTACTGGGCCAACGTGCTCGCGACCGCGCTCGCCGACTACGACGCGCTCGTCTCGACAGGACCAGTCTTCGGTCAGAACAAGGATGACCGCCTGACAGGTGCCGAGATCGTGGATCTGCACGCCGAGGGCGACCTACCCTACAGCTCGGTCGGTCGCAGTGGCGGACTCAGCGGGTCAACGTTCACCACGGATGTCACGAGCGGGACGTGGCGCGGGCGGTCATATGAGGTTCGGGTCGGGCCGCCGCCCAACGCCAACTGGTTCAGCGTCGCCGACTTCATAGCTGCGACGGCGTAGGGCTGACCGGTAGCCGTCCGACCAGCGCTTTGGCGAGGTCCGTCGCGGCCGCGCGCCCAGCCAGCCGGTCGCCCAGGCTGAGCCGACTCAGCGCGCCGGGCACGGTGTGCGGTACGCCGTCTGCAAGCCTGCGCGAAGACCCCGGGACTTCTTCGATACTCAAGGCCGCCTCCTCGGCGCATCGTACCCAGGCCTGTTGTCGTAGATGGTGGCTGCTCAGCCGTTCACACCGTGTGAACAAGGCCGGACAAGCACAGCCAGGCTTGGATTCTTGAAAGTCAAGAAACACAAAATGAGCGCTCGGCGATTGTGTTTTTTGGGTTTAGAGATATGGTGGTTGATGTGAGAGATGTGACGACACGCGAGATTCTCGCGACGGAGAGCGAGGACCTGTTGACGACCGGGGAGGCGGCCCGCATCCTCGGCACTTCCAGGCAGCACGTGGTCGACATGTGCAAGTCCGGTCTGCTGCCGTACACACTGGCCGGCACGCACCGTCGGATCCGGCGCCGGGACCTCGAGGAGTTTCGGAGTGGCTCGGTGCGGCCTTCGCGCGACCAGCGGCGCAGCATGTGGCTGAACATGGCGGTAGCCGGGACGTTGGTCCGCCATCCCGAGCCGACGCTTGCGCTCGCCCGGGAGAACCTTGCCGCGTTGCGTGCCCAGCACCCGCGCGGTCAGGCGGCCCGGTGGCTGGCGGAGTGGGACCGACTGCTGGGCGGGCCGATCGAGCGGGTCCTGGAGGTTCTCACCTCAACCACTCAGTACGCCCGTGAGCTGCGACAGAACTCGCCCTTCGCTGGTGCGCTCACCCCGCAGGAGCGGGAAGAGGTATTAGCCGCGTTCACCGACTACACCCGTGCCCGGAACGCGCGGGTGCATCCAAGTGGGGTTGCGGGATGAGACGTCAGGACCTCGAGCACATCCTGCGGTCTGCTTCGGTGATTGCCGGGGACCTGGACGTTCTGATCGTCGGGTCTCAGTCGATTCTGGGCAGCTACGACGAGACTGACCTTCCGGACGCTGCGTACGCCTCCATCGAGGTCGACGTGACGTTCTTCGACGACCCAGACAACACCAAGTCCGACACCGTGGATGGGCTGATCGGCGAGGACTCGATGTTCCACGCCGAGCACGGGTACTACGCCCAGGGCGTCGACTTGACCACAGCGGTGCTGCCGGCCGGCTGGCGGGATCGGATCGTGCCGTACACAGGCCCGGGGGCAAATGGCGCCACCGGCCACTGTCTGGATGTCCATGACCTCGTCGTGTCCAAGCTGGTCGCGTATCGCGAAAAGGACTTCGAGTTCGCACACGCGCTGCTGCAGGCGGGCCTGGTTGACCCGGACCTGCTGATCGAGCGAGCCCAGCTCCTCGCGGTGCCGGTCAAGCGGCAGTCTGTGGTGAGCTGGGTGCTCGCATGGAAGAAGAAGTACGAGTAGGTCAGGGCGCGCGGCGACGTCGGGAAACCCCGTGGTGGGCTGACCGGGCCGACAGCTACTCTCGCGATCCAGTTAACTACGGAGGTGCATCATGGACCGCGACTTCGACACCCAGCCATCCTTTTGAGCCACTCAGCAAGCGCCGCAAGGGATTCCCTCTAGCGAGACCCAGGTCAAGCGAGGCGACCGCGTCGTCGGCGCCGACAAGGAGCTGATCGAGAAACTCGGCGGCAACGACCCATGCCCCTGCGGCTCCGGCCGCCGCTTTCAAGCGGTGCTGCCGCGCGTCCGGACGACACGACGGGGTGCAGGGCGACTACTACGTCCGCGACTAGCGACTCACGGCGGATCCGAGCGCTCGGCACCCGGCATACTCCTGTCTCATGACGAACCGCTCGTACGTCGCTCCCTCGCCGCCGCCGTACCTTTACGCCCTGGCCGGAACGATCCTGCTGGTGATTGGCGGGATGCTCTTCATCAATCGCGAGGAGAGCCCCGATACGTTTCTGACGCTTGCTGTCGTCGTCACCGCGCCCGGTCTGTACTTCTTGATCGCGGGAGCCATCGCGCGCGGGATCGCCCTGGCCTCGCCGTCAGTAGCCAGCGAGTACGACGTCAGCCGGGAAGCTTGATCACGGTCATCCCGGCTGCGGTCGCCGGCCGGTCCATCGCGGCGAGCGCCATACCTGCCTCCTCCAAGGGCAGCACCTCGCCGACCAGGAGATCTGGACGGAGGGTGCCGTCGGCGACCAGCGCCAGCATCGCGTCGTACTCGTGTGCGGCCATGCCGTGCGAGCCATAGATCTCCAGCTCGTGGGCGATCACGCGGTCCATGGGTAGCGGCGGCGTGGACGCCGGCCCGAGGAGCAGTCCGACCTGGACGTGCCTGCCCCGCCGGCGGAGGGAGTACGCCGACGCGACGGCGGTCGCGGCGGTGCCGAGCGCGTCGATCGACACGTGGGCGCCGCCGCCCGTGATCTCGCGGATGGCGGCTGCGGTGTCGGTGACCTGACTCGCGTCGACCACCTGCTCGGCGCCGAGCTCGCGGGCGCGGGCCAGCGCCGGCTCGGCGACATCGACAGCGACGACGCGGGCGCCGAGCGCCGCGCCGATCATGATCGCCGACAGGCCGACGCCGCCGCAGCCGTGGACTGCCAGCCACTGGCCCGAGGCGAGCCGGCCATGGGCAGCGATTGCCCGGTACGCCGTGGCGAACCGGCAGCCGAGCGACGCCGCGGTGACGAAGTCGATGGCCTCCGGCAGCGCCACGACGTTCACGTCCGCCGCGCGGATCGCGACCCGCTCGGCGAAGGACCCGGGCCGGTGAAGCCCGGCTGGGTCTGGTCGGGACAGACCTGCGCGTCGCCGGCCACGCAGTACTCGCAGACGCCGCAGCCACACACGAACGGGACCGTGACTCGGTCACCGACCTGCCAGCGGGTGACGTCGGCGCCGACCTCGGCGATCACGCCGGCCAGCTCGTGGCCAGGAGTGTGCGGGAGGGGGACCGGGTCGTGACCATTCCACGCGTGCCAGTCCGACCGGCAGACCCCGGTCGCTCGGACCGCGATCACCACGCCGTCGGCCTCGCAGAGGGGCTCGGCCACCTCCGCCAGCGTCGGGGTCTCGCCGTACCCGGCGTACACCACAGCCTTCATGGCCTCAGTCTGTCCGCCGAGCACGCTCTCGTCACCCACTGGCGCATTGATTTGATCATCTAGCTATAGTGCTAGTTACCTAGATGAATGGAGTCATGGTGATCGAGTTCCACTTGGATGGGAGGTCCGGCGTCTCGCCGTACCTCCAACTCGTCCAGCAGGTACGCCGCGCGCTGAGGCTCGGACTGCTGGCCGAAGGCGACCAGCTCCCGACCGTCAAGGACGTGGTCGGACAGCTGGCCATCAATCCCAACACCGTCCTCAAGGCGTACCGGGAGCTGGAGCATGACGGGCTGGTGGCTGCTCGGCCGGGCGTCGGCACGTTCGTGACCCGGACGCTGACCGACGACACCCTCGCCGCGCACGCGGCGCTGCGTCTGAGCTTGCAGCGCTGGCTGACCAAGGCCCGCGAGGCGGGTCTCGACGAGGAGAGCATCGAAGCGCTCTTCCTCACCACTTTTCGGACCGCCAGAGAGGACATTGCGTGACCGCCGTCTTGCAGACCCAAGGACTGGGCAAGAGGTACGCGCGGAAGTGGGCGCTGTCCGACTGCACTCTCGACATCCCCGCGGGGCGAGTCGTCGGCCTGGTCGGGCCCAACGGCGCGGGCAAGAGCACGCTACTGAATCTGGCGGTCGGCATGCTGACGCCGAGCTCCGGCGCCATCGAGGTACTCGGCGCTCCGCCCGCGACCGGGCCGAGCCAGCTGGCCAAGGTCGGCTTCGTCGCGCAGGACACACCCACGTACGCCGGACTGGGCATCGCCGACCACCTGCGCCTGGGTGCACGGCTCAACCCCGGCTGGGACCACGACCTCGCGCAAGCCCGGATCACCCGGCTCGGCCTCGATCGGTCACAGCGTGCCGGGAACCTCTCGGGTGGCCAACGTGCGCAGCTCGCACTGACCCTCGGCATCGCCAAACGACCCGAACTGCTGATCCTCGACGAACCGGTGGCCAGCCTCGACCCACTCGCCCGGCGCGAGTTCCTCCAGGACCTGATGGAGGCCGTCGCCGATCAGGAGCTCAGCGTCATCCTGTCCTCCCATCTGGTCTCGGACCTGGAACGGGCCTGCGACTACCTGATCATCCTCGTTGACTCCCGGGTGCAGGTGGCCGGAGATATCGACCATCTGCTCGCCACCCACCACCGGCTGACCGGACCGCGCCGAGACCTTGACCGCGTGCCCGCGGGCCAGCACGTCATCTCCGCGCGGCACACCGAGCGGCAGACCACGCTGCTGGTGCGCACCGATGGCCCGGTACTCGACCCGGCCTGGACCGTCAGCGAACTCAGCCTGGAGGACTTGGTGCTGGCCTACATGAGCCGGACTCGCGAGGTCGACAACTCCCGTCCCACCCTGGAGGTAGCTCGATGACCTGGATTACCTGGCGCCAACTCCGCGCCCAGGTCCTGGTGGTGTACGCCGCCCTGGCGGCCGTCGCCGCGGCGCTCGCCATCACCGGACCACAACTCGCTGACCTCCGCCGTACCAATCCGGCCGACTTCCTCGTCCTCTTCCCCCAGGACGGCACGTACAAGCCGTTGTACTTCGTCGGCGGCGCGGTCGTGTACGCCCTGCCCGTCGTCATCGGCGCGTTCTGGGGTGCGCCGCTGGTGGCCCGTGAGCTGGAGACCGGAACCCACCGGGTGGTCTGGAACCAAAGCATCACCCGCAACAGATGGCTGGCCACCAAGCTCGGACTCGCCGGACTGGCCGCTCTGGTCGCCGGCCTGATCAGCCTGGCAGTGACCTGGTGGTGCGCCCCGATCGACGCGGCCGTCAACAGTACCGAGCCCGACGGGGGCTTCTTCAACATCACCCGGATGTCCGCCGTGCTGTTCGGCGCGCGTGGCGTGGTCCCCATCGGGTACGCCGTACTCGCCTTCGTCATCGGCGTCACCGCTGGCCTGGTGCTCCGCCGAACGGTGCCCGCGATGGCGGCCACGGTCGTCGCAGTCGTCGCCATCCAGGTCGCGACGCCCCTGTTCGTCGTACCCCACCTGATCTCACCCGAGCGCCTCACCACTGCCATCACGGCGACGAACCTGCGCGGGATGTCCCTCTCGGCGGACGACGACATGGTCACAGACATCAGGATCAACCTCGACAAGCCCGGCGCCTGGATCCTGTCGAACGAGACCGTCAACTCCTCCGGTCAGGTCGTCGACGAACTGCCTGCCCACGAGGCGGACTGCGCACCCCGCACTGGGGAACTTGCCGACAAGGCGAGCAGTCCCGGCCCCCCAGCATCGTGCTTCGAGGACCTCGCCGCCGCCGGCTTCCAGCAAGAGGTGGTGTACCAGCCCGCCGACCGGTACTGGCTCCTCCAGTCGATCCAGACAGCGATCCTGCTCAGCTTGGCCGTGCTGCTGTCCGGATTCTGCTTCTGGCGAATCCGCAGGGACTTCACGTGAAAGCCACAACCGCTGACATGGGCGCCGCCGTCGCTCGCGTGGACGACCAGCTGCAGCTGCCGGATCCTTCTCACGACGCCGCGTCTCGCTCGGCGCGTTGCTTGTGCAGCTCCCGCAGCTCGTCGGCAAGCTCGTGGGCCGGCCCGGCGATGGGCAGGCCGGGCGCCACGTCGTTGATCGGCAGCGCCGCCACCGGCCCGGCCGGCAGGCCCCAGCTGGTTCGCCACTCGACGAGCTGGGCGGTCGAACCGGCGTACACGATCCGGCCGAGCCCCACCCACGCGTGCGCGGCCGAGCACATCGGGCAGTGCTCCCCGGATTTGTAGACGGTGCACGCCGCCCGCACCTCCGCCGCCACGTTCTCCGCAGCCCACCGCGCCAGCTCGAACTCCGGGTGTCTCGTCTGGTCACCAGCCGCCGTGCGGTTGCGGTCCTCATGCAGTACGACGCCCTCAGGGTCGACCAGCACCGACCCGAACGGCTCGTCCCCGTCGTCGAGCGCCTCGCGGGCGAGGCCGACGCAGCGACGGAGGTGGGTTAGATCCTGGGAGGTCAGTTCCGGCGACTCGTCCATGCCGCCGACACTAGGCCGTCGACGTTCGCGCTGTCAGCGGACGGAAGGGCTAGAAAGCTTTGTCCGTTCGGCCCCAAAGCTGCACCGATTGGGCGATCCCTGGCGGGTGACCGTTTCCCTACGTTGAGCGGGTAGCGCCAACCTCAATCATGGGGAGAGAAGATGAGGATCAAGCGCGCTCTAGCCGCGATCATCGCGGGTCGTCGCCCTCGCGATCTGCGAGGTGCCCGAGGACGACGGCACCACCGCCGCCGACCGCAGCGAGGTCAACTCCAAGAAGAACGACAGCAAGGCCGACACCAAGAAGAGCGGCAAGAGTGAGATGGGCAGCAAGGCGCATGCCAAGGCCGATGCGCCACAGGAGACCAAGTCGCAGGAACGCCCGCGAGGCCGCCGAGAACTACCTCGACTACAGCGCCTTCTCCCGCGACGGCCTGATCAAGCAACTGACCTTCGAGGGCTACACCCGCAAGCAGGCCGAGTACGGCGTCAGCAAAGCCGGCCTCTGACTCGCCTCAATGGGTAGAGGTGGTCTGAGTGCCGGGTGCGCCCGCTGCGCAGCGCTACCTGGGTTCGTACGCATGATGTGGAACGGCCAGCTTCCAGACCTGCTCGAACGCGTCCGCGCATCGCTTCACATCTGCAGGGTCAGTGGACGTGGTCAGAGCGACGTTCAAGCCAGACCCCGCGTAGTGGAGGAAGACCACGAGCTCGCCGTCGAGCACATAGAAGTCGTTGCCCGGAATGAGGACTGAGGAGAGCAGACGGCGTGGAACCCAACGGATGTCCTCTCCGGCGTTGACCATGGGTTGAGCGATGGTGTGCGACCAACGCTGGTAGTCGCTCAGTGGCTCCGAGATGATTCGGGCGCGGCGCATCGACCGGCCCGCGCTGACGTGGCTTCGCAGCGTTGAGCACCAGTCCTGCAGCCAGTCCAGATCGTCAGGCTCACCGGCAGCCCATCTGGCCAGGTGCGGGAGCTCGGTCTCGGTGCCATAGGCGTCTCGAGTTTCGAGGTGGACAAAGCCGCGCTTGATGGAGGCGATGAGTTCCTGAAACTCCGGGTAGCTGATCTCCATGAGGCCTACCTGGAGAACGGGACCGGCGCGGCCGGTCCTCGCAGTTGAACCGACGCGACCGGCTCCCACTTGTATGCCCGACCCTCGCGACGCAGTTCGACCAGGTGTACGTCGCTGACCGCGACGTGCACCGTCGCCCTTGTCCGCTGCTCTGCAATTAAGGTGTGAACCTCACGGGCGGGACGGTGGCGATTTCCGTAGGCGACGCCGACGTGTGGGCGGAATGGTGGCCGTTCGGTAGGCTCAAGGTCGGCCGTTGTCGCCTCGAACAGCGCCTGGTGCAGGCGGTCGAGGTCGCTCCACGGCGAGACGCTCAGCCGTGCCGCGCCTGCCGAACCTGACAGCGGACCTAGCTCAATCTCGAAGGGCTCGATGTGAGCGCACGACGCCTCGGCTCGCTTCAGCACCCGCTCCAGCGGGGGACCGGCCAGGTCCTCGGCTGATCCAACTCGGAGCATCGTGAGGTGCAACGCGTCATCAGGGACGGCGTCGTACCGAAGATCGGCGATGCCCTGCTGGCATGCCCGGGCGAGATGAGTCAGGTCGGAGTTTCCCTCGAAGGTGAGGTACCAGTAGAGGTGTCGGGCACCCGCGGGCCACGGCTTGCGATCCCAGTGATTCTCGACCGTGTCCAGCGCCAAGAAGGCATCCCAGTCGTTGGCGACGATCGCGTCCCGATCGCCGAGAGAGCGCGGCAGGTCGGGAGGGAAGGGGCGCTTCACCTGGCCAACCGTTCAAGGGCGCTCAGGATGAGACGGCGTGCCTCGCGGCCGTAGACGGCAGGCTTCCGCAACTGGTCGAACATGCGCTCATAGAGGGCGATCTCTTGTGGCTGGTCGACCTGGATGCTGGCGGTTGGGGTTTCGAGCTTGACGATCTTGTTGTCGAAGATCCAGAAGCCCGCGGTGCCAATCACGTCGCGATCGACATCGGACGGCACGATGCCGAGCGAGATATTGGGTAGAGCCATCACGGACAGCAAGCGGTCGAGCTGGCCAGTCAGTACGCCGGCGTTGCCCAGCCGCACGTGTAGACAGGGCTCCTCGAGGATGACGGAAAAAGTCTTGCCCGCTTGGTAAAGGGCAGCCTGTCGTTCTAACCGAGCAGCAACGGACTCCTCGAGGTCGTTGTGTGTGTCGAGGAAGTCGAACCAGAACGGCAGCATGGCGCGGATGTACTCGGCGGTCTGGAAGATGCCGGGGATGGCGTTGTGCTCGTAGATCCGGAAGGTGGTTGTGCGCTCGTACAGGGGCAGCGGTGACAGCATGAGCTGCTTCATTCCTGCGCGAGTGCGGCGGCGGAACTCTACGTACATCGACTCGATCGAGCGCGCTTGAGCGATCAGGTCGGGCACTTGGTTGTCGCACTCGCACGCCGCACACCACGCGCGGATGTCCCGATCACTCGCAGCCTGTACGCCGTTCTCAAGCTTGCTGACGCGCGTGAAGTGCCAGCCGGTCGCGTCGGCCAATGCGCGACCGGACAGCCCGGCGTCCTTGCGCAGTTCTCGAAGGCGCAGACCGAGTGCCTGCTGCGCCTTCCGTGCAGCGCTATTCGGGCTCGTACTCACTGTGTGGGACGGCCAGCTTCCAGACCTGCTCAAACGCGTCCGCACACCGCGTCACGTCGGCAGGGTCAGTGGATGTGGTCAGGGCGACGTTCAAGCCAGACCCTGCGTAGTGAAGGAAGACAACGAGCTCGTCGTCGAGCACATAGAAGTCGTTGCCGGGAATGAGAACTGAGGAAAGCAGCCGGCGTGGAACCCACCGGATGTCCTCGCCGGCGTCAACCATCGGCCCGATCACGGTGGCCGCCCAGCGCTGGTAGTTGCTTAGTGGCTCCGAGACGATCTTGGCCCGCCGCACTGTGCGTTCCTGAGCAACGTGCCCCTTGACCGTGGTGCACCAGTCCTGCAGCCAGCCGAGGTCGTCGGGTTCACCAGCGGCCCACTTGGCCATGTGCGGCAACTCTGTCTCGGTGCCATAGGCATCACGGGTTTCGAGGTGAACAAGGCCGTGTTTGATGGAGGCGGTGAGTTCCTGAAACTCCGGGTAGCTGATCGTCTCCACGCCGGCTACTTGAAGAACGGGATCATGCGGTCGGGGATCTCGACCACAGTCTCGCCGTCAGGAACGTTGAGCTGCCTCAACGCCTCAGGGTCAGTCACCACCCAGCCCTGCACGACCCAACTGCCACGGTCGGTCTTGTAGAGCGTCGGTGAGTTGTCGGGCACGGACTCAGGATCACCGGCAACGAGCGTTAGGTGCATGAGCTTCCCCCATCTGCGACTAGCGGTTGATTGACGCTGACAAGGCTGCTGTAGCCACTAGTTGCGGTCAAGAGATGTTGCGAAAGGTTGCGACCGTCAACATGTCGCAACATCCTTTCGCCCCGGCACCGGACATACCTAGCGTCACCGGCCATGACCAACATCCGGCCGCTCGTCCTGGGCTACATCCGTGCTGACGCGCTGACCACTGACCAAGAGGTCGCCCAGTCCACTGCAGATCTAGCTGGCTTCGCTGACCGTGAGGGCTACGCGCTGAGCACGGTGTTCGTGGAGCGCACTGACAAGGTGCCAGCCGCCTTCGAGGCCCTGATGGCCGAGGCGACTCGGGTTGGTGCGCGAGCTGTGGTGATGCCGGGCGAGGCGCCGACCTTGGTGCCATGCGCCTGGACAAAGCAGCCCTGACCAACTGACTCCGGTGCACCTCGATCGCACCGGCTTAGACCGGCGGAGCGGGCGTGCTGAAACGTCTGCCACCGAGGACGCAGGCCAAAGTCCGCGTCCGCTCTGCCGTTCCACCAGTCGCGTCTGCGGATCCGTGCTTCCTGCGTCACTCCGCCCAGAATGACGCAGCAAGCGAACGAAAGTCATGATCGGGCCGTTCCCGCCATGCTTGGATCCAGCCGGCAGTGTCCGCAAAGCCCAAGGAAAGAACCGAGAGCACCACGTCCTGCCGAGGCGGGCCGGTCCATCTCAGTCGACACGCGCCGCCGAGAGATCACCATATGTTAGTGCGAGACCTAGCATGGTGACGTCATGACAACGGTCAATTGGGAGCGACTCGGTGGAGATGAGGTCGAGCGGTTTGTCGCCGCGGCTCTGACGAAGGATCGCGGCGGTGGATGTCGGATCACGCCGTCCTCCGGCGATGGCGGCATCGACGTCTTGCTGCCCAAGAGAGATGGCACGTGGGAGGTCGTGCAGGTCAAGCGGTACACCGGCCCCCTCGATTCCAAGCAGAAGGCTCGCGTGCGAGAGAGTTGGGATCGCTTCATCGAACAGGAACTGATTCATCGCACAATCTCAGTTTGGACACTCGCCATGCCCTGGGATCCGTCGCGAGAAGCGCTTGAGTGGCTACAAGGCTTGCCACCCGAGACTCCCTTCGCGAGGGAATGGATGGGCAGGACTCGCTTAGATGTTCTGGCTGCGGACAACCCTCAACTCGTCGACTACTACTTCGGTGACGGCGCTTCTCGAGTCAAAGAGTTGATAACGCTTGGGATCGAAGCCGGAAGACCGACGGCCGGCCTCGTGGAATCTGACCTGCTTCAAAGCGTTCTTACACGCCACGAGGCGCTCGCCGAGATTCTCGATGAGATTGATCCGTTCTACTCCTACGAAATTTCCGTGAGAGCGGGAAAGCTCCCAACCGAGGCGGAGGCCTACGAGGCGGCAGCAGATGGCGCGGCAATGGTGCAGTTCGCCACGATTGACACCGACCGCTACGTGATCATGAGAGTGATACCGACGCATCCGTTGGCTAGCCAGCTTCGACCTATCCGTCAGACGGTTCGCTTTGAAGCCACCCCTGGGTCCGTAGAGCATCAGATGTTGGAGGACTTCGCTACGTACGGCACGCCGTTTCAGGACGTTGTCGGCGACGTCATCGACGCCAGCGGACCTCCTGGGACAACGACGACTGGGCGCAGTGTCTTCTCGGTGACGCCGATCAGCAATGCCGAGTTCCCGCCATTGGAGCTTCGAGCTCTCGATGAGACCGGAGCCGCTGTAGCGAGCCTGCCTCTTTTGGCTCCACAAACGTCGTCTGGATTCGATGGTGCGCATCACTGGCTCACAACAACAGATCCCAGTGGCCTGGTGACGCTTGAGATGCGGATCGGCGGGATGGACAGGAAGTGGGAACTGCACCTCCGACACGGTGCGCTGGCTGGTCAGCCTGCCGTCGAAGCATCCAAGGTCGGTGACTTTTATCGTGCCCTCGACTCAAGCCATGCGCTATCACTGGCACAAGTGGGAGGAATGGACCTACTCGCACCATTCCAACTTAGTGACCCTCTTAAGACCGAGCCGTCGATCTGGGAGGCGGTGGCGATCTATACCCGACTTCAGCGGCACACGCCTGACCGAGTATTGCTCCCAGACTTCGGCCAGGTCACCACGTCCGAGTTTGTGAGATTGCAGAACGTCGTGAGTGCATTGGAAGGTATAGAGTTAGAGCTTCGTTGGCAGCCGCGACCTGTGATTGTCCCGAAGGGCCGCATCAACGAGTTCCTGCCCTTCGTGGATGCGTCCGAACCGTTTGAGGCTCTTCAAGTGTTCGAGATTGAGATGCCAGTCGCTGGGGTGAGCGTCTCGCTTTCGAACGCGCTGGCGTCGCGAATGCTTAGCTGTCGATTGGACCGAGGGGACGAGGATGAGATGGTCGTGCTCTCGCCGGCCGGCGACAATCGCTCGCTGCTAGTAGCAGTTGATCACTCATTCGATGTCGGTCTGTACTTGGGCACATCAGGGCTCGAAGCCTCGGCGAGCCTCGGCACGAGCCGGCGCACGACGGTGCCTGGACAAGAAGCAGAAACGGATTAGCCCGACGAGAAACTCGGGAGGGCCCTCGTGGCCCAGAGAATTTGGGTCTCACCCCGCCGATTGTCTGGCGTGCCGCTGGTCGCGCGCTGCGCGGAGTCCGTCAATCCGCCGCCTGTTGGTCTGCAGTTCCATTCGCCCTCCAACGCGTGTGAGCAAGGTGAAGGATGGCGACATGACCGAAGCAACCTCCTCCGGCCCCGCTGCCGTCGAGGCGAAGCAGGCGCCCGAGCCGGCACTGCTCATCCCGTCGACCTTCACGCTGGGCGACGCGCTCACGAAAGCTGGACTCCCCCTGGCAGAGACCATGGTGATACGTCATGCGTACGTGAAGGTCCACAAGGACGGCTTTCCTGGCATCAACGCAGACTCAACCTTTCACCAGATCCTCACCTACACAAGCACGCAGAGTCGGGACACGAAGATCTTCAAGAAGGAACCGGGCCGCTATTGGGTGGTATTTCTCCCCGACCTCGGAACCAGAGCGCGCCTGTGGGCTGTCGTAGAAAACCTCGGCGAGATCCCGAACAGCGGCCCCGTACGTGAGTTCGAACTCCGGGTCCTACCCGGGGCGCTCTCTGACCTTGCCGGCCGTCTCGTTATCCAGTGGGCATCCCCGCGGGCGTGGTGGGTGAACGGTACGACCGGTCAGAGGTACCCCGTCATGGAAGTCGCCGACGCAGAACCCGAACCATTCCCCGGCTTCGACCACCTCGTCGTCGACTTCGACCGTCTGCAAGCCGTCATCAGCGACCCACGGTACGCCGCATGGCGCACTGCCCTCTCGTCTGTCATCGGGATCTACCTCATCACCGACCTCAGCGACGGGCGGCAATACGTCGGCAAAGCCGATGGCAACGACACACTCCTCCAGCGGTGGACGGCCTATGCAACCAGCGGTCACGGCGGCAACGTCGAGTTGAAAAAACGCGAGCGGACGAACTTCCAGTTCTCCGTCCTGCGTGTCCTCGACCCCAGCACCGCCAGCACCGACGTAAACGCCGTCGAGAGCCACTACAAGACCGCTCTCGGTACCCGCACCCACGGGCTCAACAAGAACTGACGGATCGGGCCAGTGCACGGATCAGCGTCACCCACATTCCGCCGCGTTGAGACGCCCAGAAGTTCGAGCCCGGTCCTGGGAGTCCTGATGGCACTGAGACTCGTCTGCTGAGGCCTTCTTTCGTCGCGAGCATCCCACAGACCCCTCAGCATCAGCGTGGCCGGGTCGCTCGCATCAGCCCTTGCGGTCCAAGAGATCCTGCGCCGCCTCCTGGATCGCTCTACCCAGTGCTTGGTGAGTGCGCTTGATCCAATCTGTCGCCGCTCGAGCATCGGCATCAGTGGTTCCCATGAACTCGAGTAGCTTGGGATTGTCGTACTCGCGTTGGTAGTGAAAAATCTGATTGCGAAAACGGCGCAGCCTGTCGACGTTCTCATCGGCCAAGAGGTCGTCGAGTTCAGGATCGACGAGCCTGGCTTCGCGCCACCCTTCGATCACGACGTAGACCGTCGCGTACCACAGGCTCATTGCGATCATGTCCTCCATCGACGTGACGGGGTCGATCTCAGATGGCGACTTGTCGCGATTGATCCGACGCATGAAGACGTCGCGCAGGAAGTCCGCGTTGAGAAAGTACTTGTGCAGGGCCATTACCTGTAGGAAGTGCTCGTCCTGCGGGTCACGCACATTGACCATGCAGGAACCATAGGTCTATCCCGAGCACTCCCAACAGCACTGTGAGGTTGTAGGTACCGGCAACCGCAGGTGTGCGTCATACGGCCGCCAAGCGAGCACGCGGTCGGCGCTATGAGGAGACGACAACCACCTTGCCGAGGGACCGACCCTCTCCGACATGGGCAAGCGCGGCGGGGACTTCGTCGAGGTTGAAGGTGCGGTCGATGTGGATCTTCACGTCGCCGGTGGCGCATAGCTCGGCGAGCGGGGTGAAGTGGGCGGGGCCCTGCTTGACGACAAGGACCCCCATCGAGCGACCGGTGAGTCGGCCGGCTGCCCAGCCTATGGTGAGCACGCGCAGCAGGGAACGGACCGAGCCGCCGACGCATCGGTAGGTGCCGCTGGGTGCCAGCGCGCGGCGATAGGTGAAGACCGAACGGTGCGCGACCAGGTCAAGGATCAGGTCGTAAGGCTGGGCGGTTCGGGTGAAGTCGTCGCGGCGGTAGTCGATGACGTCGTCCGCGCCCACGGATCGCATGAAGTCCTGCTTGGCGGCGTTGTCGACACCGGTGACATGAGCACCGAGCCGTTTGGCCAGCTGGATGGCGAAGGCACCTGAGCCTCCGCCCGCCCCGTTGATCAGGACCCGGCTACCGGCGCCAGCCTTCCGCGTGCCTTGCAGAGCGATCGCTCCCGCCTGCGGGATGGTCGACGCCTCGGCGAACGTCAGCTCGGCCGGCTTGTGAGCCAGCGCGGACTCCGGTGCCAGCGCCTGCTCCGCGAAGCCTCCCATCAGCGCCAGGTTGTCGCCGTACACCTCGTCCCCGAGTCGAAACTCGGTGACACCTTCGCCGACCTCCTCGACCACGCCGGCGATATCCGATCCGAGTATCCGCCGAGCCGGGCGGCGTAGCCCGCCGATGCGAGCGTAGGCAGGCGATCCGCGCAGGCCCTCCCAGTCGCTGAGGTTGATCGAGGTAGCAGCGACTTTGACCCGCACCTGCCCAGGCCCGGGCACCGGCATCGGCACGTCCTCGACCCGCAACACGTCGGGCGACCCGTACCGGTCGTAGACGACTGCTCTCACGCGTTCACCATGGCAACAGAGGGCTACTGCTCGGGCAGCGCGCCGGGGTCTTGCTGCTCGTCGGCTCGGTGTGTCTGCGCGCGAAGCCGGTTGCCGGCCACTCGAATGAAGACGACGCTGGTGACGAGCCCGGCCAGCACCACGCCCACCGCGATGGGCGCCATCGTTGCCAGGCCCTCGGGGCTCTTCAGGACGACTCCGCTCAAGTAGAGAACCAGCCCGACGGTCAGGAGCAGGAAGCCGATCCGCTTTTCCGCCAGGAGCTTGGCGTGAGTGGAGACCTCGTCGGGCTCCCCTAATGCGGTGCCCTCTTCGTCGATCTTCTCGCGCAGTACGACGATCGACTCGGCGTTGTGGGCATGGGAGAGAACACCAGCACCCACTAGGTCCAGTGCCACGCCGCTGACGAGAAGTACCTCGGTAACCAGCGCCACAACGCATCCCTCCGTCCGCTGCCGCGAACCCCGCCAGCAGTCTCTCACCTCGACCTGCTCTCAGGGTTGACTCGGCGAGCGAGCACTGTTCACGGCGTGGACGATCTCCACCGCTGCTGAGACCCTGAGACGGTGAGCGAGTGGTTCCTTCCTGCCGCTGAGCGCCCCTGGACCTCCGGGAACCTTCTGACTCCGCACGTGCACGGAGCCGACTACTTCGATCGCCTCCTGGAGGTCATCGGTTCGACCCAGTCCGGGGACCGGATCTTCCTGACCGACTGGCGCGACGCCGACGAGCGGATGGCGGAGGACGGCCCGACCGTCGCGGAGCTCCTGTCGTCAGCAGGGCGCCGCGGCGTCGAGGTCCGTGCGCTGTTGTGGCGCTCGCACCCGGGCAAGCTCAACAGCGAGGAGAACACACACCTCGGCACTGTCATCAACGAGAGCGGCGGAGAAGCACTCCTCGACGAGAGAGTGCGCCGCGGCGGGTCCCACCACCAGAAGCTCTTCGTCGTACGACGGAAGGGCAGGCCGGAGGAGGACGTCGCGTTCATCGGCGGCATCGACCTGTGTCACGGTCGTCGTGACGACGCAGCCCACGCGGGCGACCCCCAGGCCCCGCCGCTGGACAAGCGGTACGGCGCGACGCCGCCCTGGCACGACGCGATGGCGGAGATTCGCGGACCTGCGGTGGCTCATGTCCTCGACACGTTCGCGGAGCGCTGGGATGACCCGACGCCGCTCGACCATCGCAACCCGTATCGAGCGGTCGTCCATCGGCTGGCCAGGATGCCGCGGCACCCCGAGCGGTTGCCGGAGCGCTGGGAACCGCCTCCCGATGCCGGTCCGCACCAGGTGCAGATCCTGCGCACTTACCCGGCCAAGCGGCCGGCGTACCCCTTCGCGCCCCAGGGGGAACGCTCGATCGCGCGGGCCTACTCACGTGCGTTCGCGCGGGCGCGCCGGATGATCTACATCGAGGACCAGTACTTCTGGTCGGACGTCGTGTCCACCACGCTCGCCGAGGCGCTCCGACGCGAACCGGAGCTGCAGGTGATCGCCGTCGTCCCGCGCTACCCCGAGGAGGACAACCGCCTCGGCGGGCCACCCATGTTCTTCGGGCAACGGCTGGCCTGGGACCAGCTGCTCGAAGCCGGGGGCGACCGGTTCGCGATGTTCGACCTCGAGAACGCCGCGGGGACGCCGATCTATGTGCACGCCAAGGTGTGCGTGGTCGACGATCGCTGGATGACCGTCGGTTCCGACAACCTCAACTTGCGCTCCTGGACCCACGACTCCGAGATAACGTGCGCGGCCGTCGACCCCGGCGGGGTGTTGCCCCAGAGCCTCCGGACATCGCTGTGGGCCGAGCATCTCGGCCTATCGCAGGACGACCCGCGGTTGTCCGACCTGAGTGGCGCGCTGGCCCTGTGGGCCGAGCGAGTGGGCGCCCGAGGGAGCCGCATCCACGAACACGTGCCCCGAGCCTTGCCGGCACGCACTCGGCTCTGGGCCCGGGCGGCGTACCGCGCCTTCTACGATCCTGACGGCCGACCGCGACGCCTGCGGGGGACCACGCGGTTCTGAAACGAACGCGTGGCGGTTGGCTGATGCCCAACAGGACTAGCGCGTCGCCGGCCCGCGGCAGAGCGCGAGCAGCTCACCCGGCTGGCGGCCGTCGCGGACCGCCCAGCCCTGCTGCAGCGGCACCTGCACCACGGCACCGGCCTCGTTGCGGATCAGCGCGCTCGACGGCGCGCCTGGCTTGGCGTGCCGGGAGCACTGGTGGCGGGAGATCAGCTCGGCGAGGTCGTCGTCCTCGCGGTCGGTGAGGGTCGCGACGCCGAGCGAGATCAGCACGCTGCCGGCGAGGAAGGAGGTGAGGGCGACCCCGCGAATGCCGCCGTACCGCAGCGCGGCGCCGAGCGAACTCGGTGCCGAACGTCGGGGAAGCGGCGTCATGACACACTCCAGGCGGTGGCGGGCGCGGGGATGCGTTCCTGCACTCACAACGAGTAAGCCCAGGTCAAGTGACGCCAGGAGTTAAGTTGAAACTTTACGAATTCGAGGGCAAGCGGCCCACGGTTCACCCCGAGGCATTCGTGGCGCCGACCGCGACCTTGATCGGCGACGTGACGGTGGAACAGGGCGCCAGCATCTGGTACGGCGCGGTGCTGCGCGCCGACATCTGCACGATCGTGGTTCGCGAGGGTGCCAACGTGCAGGACAACTCGGTCATCCACGGCGCGCCCGGCGCCGAGATCGAGATCGGCCCCGGCGCCACCGTCGCCCACCTGTGTGTGATGCATGGCAAGGCCCTCGGGGCCAAGGCGCTGCTCGGCAACGGCAGCACCATGCTCGACGACTCGGTGATCGGGGCCGGCTCGCTGGTCGCGGCCGGCTCCATGGTCACCGCCAAGGCCGAGATCCCCGACGGCGTACTCGCGGTCGGCTCACCGGCCACGGTCAAGAAGCCGATCACCGGCACGCCCGCCGAGTTCTGGGTCGAGCACAACGGTCCCTACTACTCAGAGCTCGCCAGCCGCCACAAGAACGGCATCACCCCGCTTTAGAGGCTCTAGGACGCGAAGTGGTCGACGATGCCGTCGATCACCTCGGCGGTGCCGGGCATGTCGTTGTGCTTGATGCAGGCCTCGGTCCAGTGGTTCTCCGCGCCCGAGAGGAAGGTCGAGCGCGGCGGGTCGATGGTGCCGTCGCAGCTCGAGACCCAGGTGGCGTAGGAGACCGAGCCGGGGGTCTCGTCGGTCGCGTTGAGGTTCCGCATGAACGCCGAGCCGCTGTACATCTCGTACGCCGGGTAGATGCCGAACAGCCACGCCCAGTAGGCCTGCGAGGTGCCGTGGTTCGGGCCGGCGATGCTGGCGTAGTGCTCGACCTTGGGGCCGCCACCGAGGTTCTTGACGTAGCGCGCGCTCAGGCTGCCCATCGAGAAGCCGATCAGGTCGACCTCGGTGGCGCCGGTGTCGGCGAGCACCTGGTCGACCAGCGTCGACAGCCGCCGGGCCACCGCGGCGTTGCCGATGTCGTTGGGGAAGTCGAGCGAGTAGATCTCGGACTCGGCATACCCGCGGGCGACCAGGCCGGGCTTCATCGCGTTCACGTTCGACGCGGAGCCGCCGTAGCCGTGCCGCCATCCGGCGGATACCTGTGGCGACGGTCACGGCCGCTACCGCGTGGTGGCGGGCGGATTTTGCATTGATTGGGCAGACTGGCCGCGGCACGACACTCAACCGAAGGATCACCGATGTCCCGTACGTCCCTCGTCGTCGGCGGCCTGATCGCCGCGACCGGCGCCGCCCACTTCGCCGCGCCCCAGGTCTTCGAGCCCATCTCGAAGCTGCCCTTCCCCAACAACACGCGTAAGTGGGTCTACAGCAACGGCGCCACCGAGGTCGCCCTCGGACTCGCCCTGATCCCGCGCAAGACCCGCAAGCTCGGCGTCGCCGGCCTCGCGGCCTACGGCGCCTTCCTCGGCGGCAAGACCGCCCTCGCCCGTCGCGGCTGATTGGCGGGCAGTTTCACTAGGTACCTAGTGAAACCGTCCCTCCCCGTCGGAAACTTCGCGTGGGCTGGGACAGTTCTGGACGGGCAGTCCGGCGGGTCGCGTAACCGGCTGGGTCGTGCGGTCGTTCTCCAGTAACCGGGAGACCCGCCACTCCCGGTACCTGCCTGGGGAGGCCTGCCATGGTCCGTCTGCCTAAACGATCCCTTGCTTCCGCCGTGGCCCTAGCTGCCGGCGTACTTCTCGCCACGACGCCCGGGCCGGCCGGGGCCGACCCGATCGTGCTGCCGCCGATCCTCGACGTGGAGCCGACTCTCGGCTGCACCCAGCTGGTGCCGCACGCGGTGTCGGTCGACAACACGCCGGTGCGCCTCGACGTTCGGATCCTGCTCGACGGCGTCCCGCAGGCCGAGGCCGCGAGCGCCGTGACCGCGATGCGCACGGCGTACTCGCCGCTCAACATCGACGTGGTCGCGACCTACCAGACGGTGTCCTTCACCGGCCTGGACGCCGGCGGACTCACCCAGCAGGCCAAGGATCTGTACGGCGGCCGGCGACCGGCCGGCGTCGACGTTGTCTACACAATGACCAGCAAGAACATCACGTCGGAGGGCAGCCCGCTCGGCAACAACGTCGCGGGCCTGGCGGACTGCATCGGCGGCGTCCGGTACGCCGACCGCGCGTTCGCCGTCGGCGAGCGGTTCGACGACCCGACCACCGGCGGCACGATTCCGCTGCCGGTCCGGCAGGCCACCGGCAAGACCATGGCGCACGAGATCGGCCACCTGATGGGCGGCCACCACCACTACGCCAGTGTCGAGGGCCTGCTCGCGCCCGACCCCAACGTGATGACGCTGATGGGCCCGACGCTGAGCGTCATTAGCCTGAAGCTCTCGACCCTGAACACGCTGATGGTCAAGGCGCACGCCCAGCTGTACGCCACTCCCTGAGAGCAGCCCAGGCCGCTACGGCTGGTAGGAGCCGACCTCCCACGTGTGGGTGGTGACACCGATCGCGTTCCAGGCGTTGATGGTCGTGATCATCGCGACCAGTGCGCCGAGCTCGTCTGGGCTGAAGTGGGCAGCGGCCGCGTCCCAGTCGGCGCCCGGGACGTGGTCGACCGCGAGCAGCGTGACCTTCTCGGCGAAGGCCAGCGCGGCCCGCTCCCGCTCGGTGAAGAACGGCGTCTCCCGCCATGCGGCCAGCCCGTACAGCCGCTGCTCGGTCTCGCCCTTGGCCCGGGCGTCCTTGGTGTGCATGTCGATGCAGTACGAGCAGCCGTTGATCTGCGAGACGCGCGCCTTGACCAGCTCACGCAGCAGCGGGTCGATGCCGACCCGGTCCAGCTCGCGGTTGGTCGCGTTGTCGAGGTGGGACATGGCCTTGCTGAACGCGGGCGCGGCCGCGTCGATGTCGAGCCGGGCAGGTGCGGCAGTCGTCACGGGGTTCTCGGTCGTCGTCATGGTCCGATCGTAGGGACGCCGTACCCGTCGCAGTGGGCCAATCCGACGCCCCCTTCCTGCGCCGCTCGACCTGCGAATTGCTGTGGCAGTGGTCACACATGCTGTTTACAGACGATGCTGATTTGTCAACATCCGGGGAAGCCAGGTCGCCGCGGAGTCAGCGCCGCGGCGCTCTGGTGATCTCGTCCTCGTGAACGTGCAGCTCCACCTCGCGGGGCTTGCCGATCAACCCGGTGGTCACCACGAACTTCACCACCAGCGGTCCGCCGCCGATCGCCTTCGTGACCGTGCCGTGCGACCCCTTCGGTACGTCGAGCCGGAACCCGCCCCCGATGGCCTTCACCGCCGTCACCTTGTCGCCCTTCTTCGGCCTCACGCTCCCCATCCTCGCCGACCCGCCCCGTCTTGACGCCCAGAAGCGTCGACCCGGCCCGTCTTGACACCGTTCGTGTGAACACGGGCCGGGTCGGCGCGCGCACGCGTTAACACGGGCCGGGTCAGCGCGCGCACGCGTGAAGACGGGCCGGGTCAGGGTTCGAAGCGGTAGCCCATGCCGGGTTCGTTGAGGAGGTAGCGGGGGCGGGCGGGGTCGGGTTCGAGCTTGCGGCGCAGCTGGGCCATGTAGAGGCGCAGGTTGCCGTGGGCGGTCTCGTAGCCGGGGCCCCACACCTCCAGCAGCAGCTGCCGGTGGCTGAGCAGCTTGCCGGGGTGCCGGACCAGCACCTCCAGCAGGTGCCACTCGGTCGGGGTCAGCCGGAGCGGCTCTTCCTCGCCCTCGACGGTCACCCGCCGCGCGGCCAGGTCCACCGACGCCGCCCCGATCGTCACCACCGGCTGGTCGTCAGGAGCACCCACTCGCCGCGACAGCGCGCGCATCCGGGCCAGCAGCTCGTCCATGCCGAACGGCTTGGTCAGGTAGTCGTCGGCGCCGGCGTCGAGCGCCTCCACCTTGTCCGAGCTGTCGCTGCGGCCCGACAGCACCAGGATCGGTGCCTGGCACCAGCCGCGCAGCCCGGCGATCACCTCCACGCCGTCCAGGTCCGGCAGGCCGAGGTCGAGGATCACCAGGTCCGGCGGCTGTGCGGCAGCCCCAGCCAGCGCGTCCGCCCCGGAGGCGGCCACCGCGACCGAGTAGCCGCGAGCCCGCAGCGTGATCCGCATGGCGCGGAGGATCTGCGGGTCGTCATCGACGACCAGGACGTGGTTCATGTGGCCTGCCGTTCCCGGCGCCCGGGCGCGGGCGTCTCGTCGTACGGCGGCGCCACCGGCAGCGCGACCACCATCGTCAGCCCGCCGCCCGGCGTCTCCTCCATCGCCAGCTCCCCGCCCATCGCCTCGGTGAGCCCGCGCGACAGGGCCAGTCCGAGGCCGACGCCGGTGGTGTTGTCGGTGTCACCGAGCCGCTGGAACGGCGCGAACACCCGCTCGCGGTCGTCGCTCGGGATGCCCGGCCCACGATCGATCACCCGCACCTCCACCCGCTCGCCGAGGTGGCTCGCGGCCAGCCGCGGCGGCCGGTCGGCAGGCGCGTAGCGCAGCGCGTTCGCGACCAGGTTGGCGATAACCCGCTCCAACAGGCCCGGGTCGGCGAGTACCTCCGGCAGGTCGGCCGGCAGGTCCAGGAGTACGTCGCGGCCCGCCGGTCCGAGGTCGCCGAGCGTCTGGCCGACCACCTCCTCGACCGCGGTCCGCCGGGTCTCCACGGCGAGCGCGCCGGCCTGCAGCCGGCTCATGTCGAGCAGGTTGTCGACCAGCGCGCTCAGCCGGTCCAGCGACTCGTCCGCGGTGTGCAGCAGCTCGGTACGGTCCTCCTCCGACAGCGCGAAGTCCCGGCTCAGCAGGCCGGTCACGACCGCCTTCGCCGAGGCCAGCGGCGTGCGCAGGTCGTGGCCGACGGCGGCGAGCAGCGCCGTCCGCATGTTGTTCATCTCGGCGAGCGGGCCCGCCGTGGCGGCGGCCGCGCTGAGCCGGGTGTGGTCGAGTACGACGGCGGCCTGGGCCGCGAACGCGCCAAGCAGCCGACGGTCCTCGGCCGCCAGCGGTGCGCCTCGCAGTGCCAGCACCAGCTTGTCGCCCACCGGCACCTCGGTGTCGGCGTCCTGCGGCTGCTGGCACGGCGGCGTACCGGCACTCGCCACCACCTCCCACGCCGCCCCGCCGTCTCCCGCTGCCCGCTCCAGCAGTGACACCGACGTCAGCGCGAACGTCTCGCGGAGCCGCTCCAGCATCGCCGGCAGCGCGTCCTCGCTGCCGAGCGCGCTGCCGGCCAGATCGGCCAGGGTGCGGCTCTCGGCTGCGGCCCGCGCCGCCTGCCGGGATCGCCGGGCGGCAGCGTCCACCAGCGAGCTCACCACCAGGGCGACGACCAGGAACACCACCAGCGCCAGCGCATTGTTGACCTCATTGATCGTGAACTTGTAGAGCGGGGGCGTGAAGTAGTAGTTGAGGAACATCGAGCCGATCACCGCGGCCACCAGCGCCGGCAGCAGGCCACCCATCACAGCCACCACCACGACCAGCAGCAGGAAGATCAGCGCGTCGCTGACCAGGTTCAGGTCGCCGCGGGCCTGGGTCAGCAGCAGGGTCAGCAGCGGCGGGCCGAGCAGCGCCAGCAGCAGCCCGCGCAGCTGGCGCCGGGTGCTCAGACCGCCGCGGAGAGAAGGCAGCCGCAGGCCCTTCCGGGCGTGTTCGTGAGTGACGACGTGGACGTCGATGTCGCCGGACTCGCGGATCGTGGTCGCGTTGACGCCGGGGCTGAGCAGGTGTGCGAACCGCGAGCGGCTCGACGTACCCATCACCAGCTGGGTGGCGTTCTCGGCGCGGGCGAAGGTCAACAGCGCATCGGGTACGTCGTCGCCCAGGATCTGGTGGTAGCTGCCACCGAGCGACTCGACCAGCCGCCGCTGGTTGGCCAGCGCCTCGGGGCTGGCGCCGGTCAGGCCATCGGACCGCGCCACGTGTACGGCGAGCAGGTCACCGCCACTGGACCGGGCCGCGATCCGGGCCGCGCGCCGTACCAGCGTTTCGCCCTCGGGGCCGCCGGTCAGCGCCACCACCACCCGCTCGCGCGCCTCCCACGTCGTCGCGATCGAGTGCTCGGTCTTGTAGGTCTGCAGCGCAGCGTCCACCCGGTCGGCGACCCAGAGCAGCGCCAGCTCACGGAGCGCGGTCAGGTTGCCGACCCGGAAGTAGTTGCTCAGCGCCGCGTCGACCTTCTCCGGCGCGTAGATGTTGCCGTGCGCCATCCGGCGGCGCAGCGCCTCGGGGCTCATGTCGACCAGCTCGATCTGGTCGGCGGCGCGGACGACGCGGTCCGGGACCGTCTCCCGCTGTGGAACGCCGGTGATCTTCTCGACCACGTCGTTGAGCGACTCGAGGTGCTGGATGTTGACGGTGGAGATCACGTCGATCCCGGCCACGAGCAGGTCCTCGATGTCCTGCCAGCGCTTGGCGTTGCGGGTGCCGGGGATGTTGGTATGGGCGAGCTCGTCGACCAGCGCCACCGCCGGCCGCCGTTCCAGGATCGCGTCCAGGTCCATCTCGGTGAAGGTGGATCCGCGGTACTCGAGGGTGCGCCGCGCTAGCAGCTCCAGCCCGTCCACCATGCCCGCGGTGAGCGGCCGGCCGTGGGTTTCGATGAAGCCGACCACCACGTCCGTCCCGCGCGCGGCGCGCCGGTGCCCCTCGCCGAGCATCGCGTAGGTCTTGCCGACGCCCGGCGCGGCGCCAAGGTAGACCCGGAGCTTCCCGCGCGGCATACCCTCAGTCTGACAACTCGTCGAGGGCCAGGTTGAGCTTAAGCACGTTGACACGCGGTTCGCCGAGGAAGCCAAGCGTCCGGCCCTGCGTGTTCTCCTCGACCAGATCCCGTACGACGCCCTCGTCCAGGCCGCGCTCACGGGCGACTCGGGCGACCTGCAGTTCGGCGTACGTGGGCGAGATGTGCGGGTCCAGGCCGGACCCGCTGGCCAGCAGCGCGTCCGGAGGCGCGTGGTCGCCGACCGCGGCCCGGCGTTCCTCGATCGCGGCGATGAGTTCGTCGTTCTCGGGTCCGAGGTTGGTGGCGCCGGACGCCGTCGGGTCGTAGTCGGCAGCCGACGGCCGGCCGTGGAAGTACGTCGCGTCGTCGCCGTACGACTGCCCGATCAGGTCGGAGCCGACCACCTTGCCGTCGCGCTCGACCAGCGAGCCGTCGGCGTTCCCGTTGAACGCCACCTGGGCGACGCCGGTGATCGCGAGTGGGTAGGCCAGCCCGAGCAGGACGGTCAGCACCGCGAGGGCGCGGACCGCGGCCAGAATCTGTGAAGCCATGTCAGGTAAACCTTTCTCACATGCCCGGAAGGAGGGACACGACGAGGTCGATGATCTTGATGCCGATGAACGGCGCGATGATGCCGCCGAGGCCGTAGATGCCGAGGTTGCGCGAGAGCATCGACGACGCCGACGACGGCTTGTACTGCACGCCGCGCAACGCCAGCGGGATCAGCGCCACGATCGCCAATGCGTTGAAGATGACCGCCGACAAGATCGCGGACTCCGGCGACGACAGCCGCATGATGTTGAGGTTGTCGAGACCGACGTACACGCCGGCGAACATCGCGGGGATGATCGCGAAGTACTTCGCCACGTCGTTGGCGATCGAGAACGTGGTCAGCGACCCGCGGGTGATGAGCAGCTGCTTGCCGATCTCCACGATCTCGATCAGCTTCGTCGGGTTGGAGTCGAGGTCGACCATGTTGCCGGCCTCCTTGGCTGCCGACGTACCCGTGTTCATCGCGACGCCGACGTCGGCCTGCGCGAGCGCGGGCGCGTCGTTGGTGCCGTCACCGGTCATCGCGACGAGCCGGCCGCCGGCCTGCTCCTTCTTGATCAGCGCCATCTTGTCCTCGGGCGTCGCCTCGGCCAGGAAGTCGTCGACTCCCGCCTCCTCGGCGATCGCGCGCGCGGTCAGCGGGTTGTCGCCGGTGATCATCACCGTGCGGATGCCCATCCGGCGCATCTCGTCGAAGCGCTCGCGCATGCCCTCCTTGACGACGTCCTTGAGGTGGATCACGCCGAGCGCACGGGCCGGCCCCTCGGCGGGCTTCTCGGCCACGACCAGCGGCGTACCGCCGGCGCCCGAGATCGCGTCCACGATCTCGCCGACCTCGGCGGTCGGCCCGTTGGTGACACCGTCGCCGTGGTCGCGGACCCATCTGAGGACAGCCGCGGCCGCACCCTTGCGGATCTGTCGCCCGCCGTCCAGGTCGACGCCGGACATCCGCGTCTGGGCGGTGAACTCCACGAAGTGCGCCGACGGCAGCTCGCCCTGGCTGCGCTCACGCAGGCCGTACGCGGTCTTGGCGAGTACGACGATCGAGCGACCCTCGGGGGTCTCGTCCGCGATGCTCGACAGCTGCGCGGCATCGGCGAGCGCGTCGTCGTCCACACCGCTGACCGGGATGAACTCCGACGCCTGCCGGTTGCCGAGCGTGATCGTGCCGGTCTTGTCGAGCAGCAGCGTGTTGACGTCGCCCGCGGCCTCGACGGCCCGGCCGGACATCGCCAGCACGTTGTGCTGCACCAGACGGTCCATACCCGCGATGCCGATCGCGCTCAGCAGCGCGCCGATCGTGGTCGGGATCAGGCAGACCAGCAGCGCCACCAGCACGATGATCGGCTGCTCGGCTCCCGCGTAGATCGCGAACGGCTGCAGGGTGACGGTGGCTAGCAGGAAGACGATCGTGAGGCTCGCGAGCAGGATGTTCAGCGCGATCTCGTTGGGCGTCTTCTGCCGGGCCGCGCCCTCGACGAGCGCAATCATCCGGTCGATGAAGCTCTCGCCGGCCTTGGTCGTGATCTTCACGACGATCCGGTCCGAGAGCACCTTGGTGCCGCCCGTGACCGAGCTGCGGTCGCCGCCGGACTCCCGGATGACCGGGGCCGACTCCCCGGTGATCGCCGACTCGTCGACGCTGGCCACCCCCTCGATGACGTCACCGTCACCGGGGATGACTTGACCCGCCTCGACGACCACCAGGTCACCGACCTGGAGGGTGGCTGCGGGCACCTCTTCCTCGCTGCCGTCCGCGCTGAGTCGCCGGGCCACGGTCTCGGTCTTGGCACGCCGTAGCGTTTCCGCCTGGGCCTTGCCGCGGCCCTCGGCCACGGCCTCGGCCAGGTTCGCGAAGACCACGGTCAGCCACAGCCAGACCACGATCGACCAGGCGAAGAAGCCGGAGTCCTTGATCGCGAGCACGGTCGCCAGTACGGCGCCGATCTCGACCACGAACATCACCGGCTGCTTGACCATGACCCGCGGGTCGAGCTTGCGCAGCGCGTCGGGAAGGGAGGTGGCCAGCATCCTCGGGTCGAGGACGCCGCCTTGGACACGGTTGCTCATCAGAGTCCTTCTGCGAGGGGGCCGAGGGCGAGAACGGGGAAGAAGGTCAGGCCGGCCACGATCAGCACCACGCCGACGAGCATCCCGACGAACAGCGGCTTGTGTGTCGGCAGCGTGCCCGCGGTTGCGGGGACCGGGGTCTGGCGGGCCAGGGAGCCGGCCAGCGCGAGCACCAGGATGATCGGAATGAAGCGGCCGAGCAGCATCGCGAACCCGAGCCCGATGTTGTAGAACTCGGTGTTCACCGAGATGCCGGCGAAGGCCGAGCCGTTGTTGTTGGCGGCCGACATGAAGGCGTAGAGCACCTCGGACAGGCCGTGCGGGCCGGGGTTGAGGATCGAGTCCTTCGGGACCTCACCGGCCACCGCCTTGTTCAGGCCCAGCGCGACCGCCGTACCCGTGAGCACGAGTGCCGGCATGGTCAGGATGTTGAGCGCGACCAGCTTGATCTCGCGGGCCTGGATCTTGCGGCCGAGGTACTCCGGCGTGCGGCCCACCATGAGGCCGGCGATGAACACGGTCAGGATCGCCAGCACCAGCATCCCGTAGAGGCCGGCGCCGACGCCGCCGGGTGCGACTTCGCCGAAGCCCATGTTGAGGATCAGCGCACCGCCGCCGAGCGAGGTGTAGGAGTCGTGGAAGGAGTTCACCGAGCCGGTCGACGTACCCGTCGTGGACACCGCGAACAGCGCCGACGCCCACTCACCGAAGCGGGTCTCCTTGCCTTCCATGGCGGCGCCGGCAGCTTCGTACGCCGTACCGCGAGCGGAGACCTCGGCCCAGGTCACGATGGTGACCATCAGCGCCCACAGCGCGGTCATCGCGCCGAGGATCGCGTAGCCCTGGCGCTTGTCGCCGACCATCAGGCCGAAGGTCCGCGTGAACGCCACGGGGATCACCAGCAGCAGGAAGATCTCGAACATGTTGCTGAGCGCATTCGGGTTCTCGAACGGGTGCGCGGAGTTGGCGTTGTAGGGGCCGCCACCGTTGGTGCCGATTTCCTTGATCGCCTCCTGCGAGGCGATCGGGCCGCCGGTGATCCGCTGGAAACCCTCGGTGAGGGTCGTCGCGTCGGTGCCGGCACTGAGGTTCTGGATGGCGCCGAGCGCGACCAGGACGATCGCGGCGACCACCGACATCGGCAGCAGGATCCGGACGCAGCCGCGGACCAGGTCGACCCAGAAGTTGCCGATCCGGTCGGTCTTGCTCCGCATGAACCCGCGCACCAGCGCCACAGCGACGGCCATGCCGACCGCGGCCGACACGAAGTTCTGTACGGCGAGCCCGGCCATCTGCGTGAGGTGGCTCATCGTCACCTCGCCCGAGTACGACTGCCAGTTGGTGTTGGTCACGAACGACGCCGCGGTGTTGAACGCCTGGTCCGGGACCACGCCGGGGAAGTCGAGGCTCAGCGGCAGGTGCTGCTGCACGCGCTGGAGCACGTAGAGCGCGAGCAGGCTGACGGCCGAGAACGCCAGCAGGCTGCGCGCGTAGACGGGCCAGCGCTGGTCGGCGTCGGGGTCGACGCCGATACATCTGTAGAGGACGCGCTCTGCGGACCAGTGCTTCTCGTCGGTGTAGGTCTTCGCCATCCACGTGCCGAGCGGGCGGTACGCCGCCGCCAGGGCAGCGATCAGCAGGCCGGTCTGAAGCAGACCGGCAGTGGTGTCAGACATTCAGAAACGCTCCGGGAAGAGGAGGGCCGCCACGAGGTAGCCCACGAGAAGAACTGCCAGGACCAGGCCGATGACGCTCTCGGCGTTCACAGGCGCTCGACCCCCTCAGCCCGGATCCAGCGATGGCCGCCTGCTGCGCGCCGCCATGCGGGCGCGCTGGCTGCGTTGGCGAAGACTCGACGGGCCTCCGGCCCGCCTTCGCTCCGCCGCCTTGCCATCACACCCGCCTGACGGCGCTCGCGACGGCGCCCATCGCTGGATCCGGGCTTCACGATCAGCACGGTGACCGCGAAGAAGACGATGGTCAGGACTGGGTAGAGCACGTCGCTCATTCATGGCTCCGATAGGCAGGGGGACGGTTGGTGAGCATCGCGACGGCGACGCCGGTCGCCACCAGCAGCGCGAACCGGACGAGGTCGGCCTGCGCGAACGTGAGGACGCCGTACTCGTTCTCGACGAACCCGGTGAACAGCGCCCAGGCCGACCCGCCGATGCCGGCGGCGTACGCCGGCGGGAGTGCCAGCGCGCACGCCGCGACCGCGACGTACACGATGGCCTCGGTGAAGGCGGGCCGGAGCCCGGCGCCGCGGCAGCCGAACAGGCAGCCGACGAATACGGCGTTGCTGACCGCGAACCGGACTCCCGGCTCGTGGAGCATGCTGCGCCTGGGCTTCGTCTGCGCAGGCTGCAGTGCCACTTTGATGGTCACAACTCCGAGTGGACACCCGCTCGCGGGCTCCACCCAGGTTGCTAACGCGCCCCTAACGCCGCTCGAGCCGGCCCTAACGGCTGCCTAACGCTCGGCAAGTGAACTGGCGCGGGCGTTGAGGTAGCGCTGCTCCGGAACGCTGGTCGTCAGCCGCGCCGCGGCGGCGTACTCGGCGCGGGCCTCGTCCGGCTGACCGGCCAGCTCCAGCAGGTGGGCGCGGACGGCGGGCAGCCGGTGGTTGCGGGCGAGCGCCGGGTCGGTGCGCAGCGGCTCGACCACGGCGAGCCCGGCTGCCGCACCGTGCGCCATGCCGGTCGCCACGGCCAGGTTGAGGGTCACCATCGGACCGGGCGCGACCCGCGCCAGCATCCGGTAGAGCATGGTGATCTGCAGCCAGTCGGTCTCGGCCGAGGTCGTCGCCTCCGCATGGACGGCGGCGATCGCGGCCTGCAGCTGGAACGGCCCGACCGTGCCGTCGGGGAGCGCCGCCTGCACCAGCGCGACGCCCTCGGCAACGGCGTCGCGGTCCCACCGGCTGCGGTCCTGACGCTCCAGCGGGATCAGGTCACCGCGGGCGTCGGTCCGGGCCGCGGACCGCGCATCGGTGAGCAGCATCAGTGCGAGCAGGCCTGCCACCTCGGGATCGTCCGGAAGCCGGGCCCGCAGCTCCCGGGTTAGCCGGATCGCCTCCCGGGTCAGCGAGACGTCGAGCAGGTGGTCGCCGCCGCTGGACGTGTACCCCTCGTTGAACACCAGGTACAGCACCTGCTGTACGGCGGCCAGCCGCGCGGGCAGCTCGGCGGCCGGCAGCTGGTCGAAGTGCGCTCCGTTCGACCGCAGGGCCGCCTTCGCCCGGCTCACCCGCTGCGCCATCGTGGCGGTAGGCACCAGGAACGCCGCGGCGATCTGCTGGGTGGTCAGGCCGCCCACCGCACGCAGGGTGAGCGCGACCTGCGACGCGCGTGGAAGCGCCGGGTGGCAGCAGAGGAGAAGCAGCTGCAGGCTGTCGTCGGCCGCCTGCGCCTCGGGCGGCGGTCCGTCCTCGCGGGCGGTGTAGGCCTGCTCTCTCGCGGACCGGGCCAGGTCGCTCCGCCAGGCATCCACGAGCCGACGCGATGCCACCCGCACCAACCACGACCGCGGGCTGTCGGGCGGGCCCGTGCGCGGCCACTCGCGGGCGGCCGTCGCGAGCGCCTCCTGAACGGCGTCCTCGGCGCCGTCGAAGTCGCCGTACCTGCGGGTCAGGGCGGCGAGGACGTGCGGCACCTCGCGGCGCCACACGTCCTCGAACCGCTCGCCGCTCACGCCTCGTCGCCGCCCGACCACATCGCCGGACGCAGCTCGACGGTCTCGCCCGGCCCCGAGAAGCGCACGGCGATCTCCTCCGCGCGCTCCTGGCTGGCCACGTCGATCAGGAAGAACCCGGCGAGGTGCTCCTTGCTCTCCGAGTAGGGCCCGTCGGTGGCGACCGGCGGGTCGTCGTGGCTGCTCGCCCGATAGAGCTTCGAGGTCGTCGGGTCGCCCAGCGCCTCGCCGCTCACGAGCTCCCCGGCGGCGTGCAGTTCGCCGAGGAAGGCTTCGAACTCCTTGTCCAGCTGCTCGCGCTCCGCCGGAGACAGCGCTTCGTACTCCGGCAGGAAGTTCGGCGTCGGGTGACCCCAGGGCTGCGGGTTGGAGTGGATCAGGATGACGTACTTCACGAGGGTCTCCTCTGGGTGCGGGTTCGGCCTTCACGGCCTGGTTACTGGCTGTCATCTGGTACGACGGAGCCGCCCGGCGAATCTCGACAACACCTTCGCAGAGCCGGCCCAGTGGTGGGCCCGCCTATGCTCACGGAGTGACCTCTGCCTGGTTCTCCTCGCCCGACACCGCCGCCAAGAGCCTCGGGGAGGCGGGCTATCTCGCCGACGAGGCCACCGCGACGACGGCGTACCTCGCGGGGGCGCTGGAGAAGCCGCTGCTGGTCGAAGGGCCGGCCGGGGTCGGCAAGACCGAGCTGGCGAAGGCAGTGGCCCGGGCGACGGGTGCTGAGCTGGTGCGGCTGCAGTGTTACGAGGGGCTGGACGAGGCCCGGGCGCTCTACGAGTGGAACTACAAGAAGCAGCTGCTCCGGATCCAGGCCGCCGGCGACCAGGCATGGGAGGAGACCCACGACGACATCTTCACCGACGAGTTCCTGCTGACCCGGCCCTTGTTGACCGCGATCCGGCGCTCCGAGCCGACGGTGCTGCTCGTCGACGAGGTGGACAAGACCGACGTCGAGGTCGAAGGGCTGCTACTGGAGGTGCTGTCGGACTTCCAGGTCACGATCCCGGAGCTCGGCACCGTCGCGGCGGTACGGCGTCCGTTCGTCGTGCTCACCTCCAACGCCACCCGCGAGCTGTCCGAGGCCGTCAAGCGGCGCTGCCTCTACCTGCACCTGGACTACCCGGACGCCGAGCGGGAGCGGGAGATCGTGCTCTCCCAGGTGCCGGGCGTCGAGGACACGCTCGCCGCGCAGCTGGTCGAGTTCGTCGGCCGGATGCGAGCGCTCGAGCTCAAGAAGTCGCCGTCGATCGCGGAGTCCGTCGACTGGGCCCGCACCCTGGTCGCGCTGCAGATCGGCTCGCTCGACGAAGCCGCCGTCGCGCGCACCCTCGGCGTCGTACTCAAGCACGCGTCGGACCACGACCGCGCCGTCCGCGAGCTCAAGCTGGCAGCTTCCCGGTCATGAGGTCGTCATGAGCGGGCTGCTCGACCGGCACATCGGCTTCGTGGAGGCACTCCGCGAGGCCGGGCTGGCGGTCTCGCTCGCAGAGGATCTCGACGCACTGACCGCCCTGCAGTCGGTGACCTGGGACTCGCGCGAGGTGGTCCGCACGGCGTACGCCGCCACGCTGGTCAAGCGGCAGGCGCAGCGGCCGACGTTCGACTCGCTCTTCGACCTGTGGTTCCCGAGGCTGGTGGGCGACGGCGCCGCGACCGACGCCGCCGAGGCCGATGAGGACTCTGACGCGGGGACGGTCCGCGACTCGGGGGAGGCGCTGCAGGAGTTCCGCGACGAGCTGCTGGAGGCGCTGATCACCAACGAGGAGGACCGGCTCCGGCAGCTGGCCGGCGAGGCGGTCGGCCGGTTCGGGGCGATGCCGGGACGGGCGGAGGGCGAGTCGTCCTGGTCGTCGTACGCCGCGATGAAGCGGGTCGATCCGGACGGCCTGGTGTTCGCGCTCATGCAGGCGCTGCTTGCTTCTGGCGAGGGTGACGAGGAGTCGGCACGGGCGACCGCGAACGGGCGCGCGGAAGCGTTCACCCGGCTCGCCGAGGGCGACGCCCGCCGCCGGATCGCGGAGCAGAAGGGCCCCGAGCACGTCGCGCGGATCGCGGTCCGGCCGACCATCGACCGGATCGACTTCATCAACGCCCGACGCGGCGAGCTGGCCGACATGCGCCGCGAGATCTACCCGCTCGCCAGGCGGCTGGCGACCCGGCTCACCCAGGAGCACCACGCTCGCCGCCGCGGCCCGCTCGACTTCCGGCGTACCGTCCGGGCCTCGATCTCCACCGGTGGCGTCCCGCTGACCACCCACCACAAGCCGAAGCGGCCGCACCGCACCGAGCTGGTCGTGCTCTGCGACGTCAGCGGGTCGGTCGCCAACTTCGCGCAGTTCACGCTGCTGCTGGTCTTCGCGCTCCGCGAGCAGTTCGCGGGGATGCGCGCGTTCACCTTCGTCGACACCGTGCACGAGGTGACGTCGTACTTCCGGCCCGGCGCCGACCCCGTCGACGTACTCGCGGACCTCGGCGCCAGCGCCTCACAGGCCGCGCTGTGGGGGCGGACCAACTACGGGCGCGCGTTCACGAAGTTCCAGGACGAGTACGCCGCCGCGCTCGGCCCCAAGTCGTCGCTGCTGATCCTCGGTGACGCCCGCTCCAACTACTCCGACCTCGCGCTGCCAGCGCTCCGCGAGATGGCCGACTCCGCGCGGCACGCCTGGTGGCTCAACCCGGAATCATCGCGGCAGTGGGGCACCGGCGACTCCGCCGCCCGCGAGTACGCCGAGCTGGTGCCGATGGTCGAGTGTCGCAACCTCACCCAGCTCGCCGAGTTTGTCCACGACATTCTCTAATTGCGCTCGCTCCGCTCGCGCGTGGCGCGGCGCTCGTGACCCGCAGCTTCCCTCGTCGCTTGCTCGCTGCGCTCGCTTTGCTCCTCAGTCCAGCTGCGGGCGCGCCGCGCCCTCACGGGTGCCGGTCAGCTCAGCCAGCTAGGAAGCCGAGTTCCTGGATACGCGTGATCGCCGCGCGCAGGTCCGGGTGGGTAGCGGTGTCGGCAGCGCGGCCGCCGACGACGTAGATGCTGTCACCGTCTGCCTGGCCGCCGTCGAACACGACGGTCAGCCGGTTGGTGACGCCGGCGTTGATCAGCGAACCGAGCAACGCGACCGGGTCGGAGCGGTCCTCCAGCGAGAGCACGTTGGTCTCGGCCGGGATCACCGGCACCTGGGCGGACGGCGCCCCGGCGGTGATCACCTGGTCGATCACGAACTTGTCCGACGACGCCTCCGCCGCGATCTCCGCAGCGGTGACTCCGCCCTGCGCGGAGCCGACCAGCATTACCCGGGCCCCGCCGTCGCCGTTGACCGCCGCCTCGATGTGGCCGACCACCTCCGAGGCGTACGCCGAGTGGTCACCGCCGACCAGCCGCAGCGGGCCGTCGCTGGCCCGGCGGGCCTCCTGGCCCGCGAGGTAGGCGATGTAGCGGCTTGGTGCCAGCTTCTGCACGGCGACGCCGGCGCCGAGCGACTCGAGCGTCGCCATCAGCTCCTCGATGTTGCGGGGGACGTCTGCCTCCGCGGCCGCCGCGTCTGCCGCCGACTCGGCCTCGCCGCTCTCCTCGAAGGCGCCGGCGATGTCGCGCAGTGCCGACATCGCGTCGTGCGGGAACGGCTCGACCCCGGCCGCGCGCAGCCCGCCACGTGCCGCCGCGGCGCCGTCGGGTCCGCCCATGACGCCGGCGGTGAGCAGCGAGCGCATCTGCAGGCTGTCGAGCAGTCCGCCACCACCGCTGGTGACGTGCTCCATCAGCTCCGGGTTGTTGTCGGCGAGCTCGTTGAGGTACGCCGCGAGCCCCTCGCGGTCCAGCGCGTCGGTCTCGATCAGGCCGGCCGAGACGACCGCGCCACCGAGCTCGACCTCGGGTGCGAGGTAGCCGATCGCCCGTCCGGCGATCGAGCCGAGGGTGCGGTAGGCGGCGTACTGAAGCTCGTCGATCCAGCGATAGGTCAGCACCGTGGCCCGCACGATCAGCGCGTCTGCGTCGAGCTCGATCGAGCGGGAGAGCAGGCCGTGCTTGCCGGACGTCGCGGCGAGGATGTCCTCCTCGGCCGTGGTGAAGGTGGCCCGCGCCAGCTCCGCCGACTCCGCCACGTCCTCGTCGCCGAGGACCTGCGCGCCGAGCTGGGCGCGCACCCGCATCTCCTCGCCGGTCGAGTCGAAGAGGTCGGCGAGCCGCATCATCTGGTCGTACTTGTCGGCCGCCGCCTGCTCCTCGGCGCGCTTTGCCGCGGCCGCCGCCTCGGCGGCATCCTCGGCCGCTGCCTTGGCCTCGGCCTCGTCGGCAGCTTCGTCGGTGGTGTCTTCGGTGGCCGCGTTGGGGTCGTTGGCAGCGTCCGCGACCTCGTCGGGGACGATCTGCTCGGGATGCTGCTCGGTCATCGGGTCACCTCGGCGAGGACGGGCGCCAGGGTGGGCGCGAGATCGGCGGGTTCGACGCTGCGGACCGCGACGCGGCGCTCATCGCCGACGCGGTGGCCGGTGAGCGAGCGCCAGCCGTCGTTGACCAGCACCCAGGAGACGACGCCGACCACGGGAGCACCCGACCGGCTCACGTCTGCCACCAGCGCCCGCAGCCGGCCGTGGGTCTCGTTGCCAAGTGCGGTGACGACGGTGCCGACCGTGCCGGCGTCGAGCGCTTCACCGGCCTCGTCGTACGACTGGCCGCCGTGGCTGGACACCACCACCGGGACCAGGTCGGTGCGGTGACTGCGGACGGCCTCCCCGCTGGCCTCCAGCAGTCCGAACGGCAGATCGACCGAGGTTGGTACGGCGGACTTGGCGAGCTCGACGTCCTCCGGCACCACCGCCACCCGCGCCAGCTCGGTGGGCCAGGCGGGCGCCTCGAACCAGGCGAGCTCGAAGACGATGCCGTCGGAGGTGGCCAGCGTGGCGACCGCCTCGTCGGACTGACGGTGCCAGGCCTTTGCGTGCAGCCCGTTGACGACCACTTCGATGTCGACTGCCACGCGGGGGGTCGCGAGCAGGCCGAGTGCACCGACCACGCCGGCGTCGGGACCGTCGTCGCCGAGCAGTCCGCGCCTGGCCAGCGACTCGGCCGGGTCGTGCAGCGAGCCGACCGCGGCGACGTACGCTTCGTCCTCGCCTCCGGCCGGACTCTGCCCGAGCCGGTCGCTCAGCGCGTCGGACGGGCCGGGCTGGCTGAGCTCGAACGGCAGCGGTGCCCCACCACCGGCACGGTCGGCGAGCAGCTGCAGCTCGGGAAGCGTGAGCGAGATCCGGCGCGGCAGCGCCTCGAGGGTGCCCTCCTGCTGGGGAGCGGGAGCGGTCAGGTCGATGGTGGCCATGTCACAACCCTGGAAGTGAGACGGTGAGCCAGTCCTTGTGTCCGGACGGCGGTGGCGTGAACTGGGTGAGCGTGGTGTCTTCCGGCGTCGGTTCGCGGCGTACGCCGTCGGGGTCGTTGTGGCTGTCGACCTCGGCGACTCGGGTCTTCGCGTCGGCCACCAGCGAGGTTGCCTTGCGCTCGATGTCGGCGATCGCGTCCTTCAGCCGGTCGAGCTCGACGACGTGTCGTTCGAGCGACTCGGCGGCGGTCTCATGAGAACCGGCGCACTCCCGGAGCCGGGTCGCGCGCTCGCGCATCCGGGCTCGCATGGCGTCGGCGGCGCGCCCCTGCCAGTCGATGGCGTCGGCCTGGGCCACCAGACGGTCGGCCATGGCCCGCACGTCGGTGCCCTGCTCGCGCAGGGCAGCCGCGCGCTTACGAATCGCGGCGGTGTCGCCGTACATGAATCACCCCTCGGAGTTCTGGAGCCCCCTTCCCCGATTCAACCGGCCCAAACCAAGGAATTCCGGTGAAACACTGCGGGCTTTGCCCGGCACAGGGTCGCACCTGCCCGCCATTCCCATCGACACCGGGCTCGGCGTGGCGCGATGAGCCGCTAGGTTTCGAGTTGCCGCGGCGGGGGGGCGTCAGTGAGCACGGGTGACCTGGAATGTCGTCGTGACCGCCGCGGAGTCGTGGCCGGTGAGGAACCCGTTGGTTCGCAGATGGTCGAGCGCGCTCGTGATCGACGGGTGACCGGAGGCGTCGACGGCGGCCGCCCCCGCCACGTAGTGGTGCAGGTCGTGGTTGTCGAGAACCTCCGGCTCGTGCTGGTCGAAGCGGACCGTGGTCCGGTTGGGCTGGTCCGGGCTGTCCTCGCCGTCGGTCAGCGGCACGATGTCGCCGGCGTTCTCCAGGGCCAGCAACGAGACATGGCCGGGCAGGCTTGGGACCTGCGCGGTGGGTGCGCCCGCCACGACCACGTCGGTCACGTGGTACCCGCTGTCGGTCGCGGCAAGGTGCGCCGCCTGCATCCCGCCCTGCGAGTGCCCGGCGAGCAGCAGCGGCGCGTCAGGAGGTACGCCGGCCTGCCGCAGCGCCTCGAGTACGCCGCGACCGTGGGTGGTCTGCTCGCCATCTACGAGCCGCCCGTTGGCGAGCATGTCTCGGGTATGTTCGCCGCCGGCCGCGAGTGGATTCATCACGTCGGTGCCCGGCAGATAGACGATGTAACGGCGCTCTTCTCCGCTGCCGAGCTGCTGGATCTGGATGGTGCCGTTGTTCTCCGGGTGGTCCTGGTCGGACAGCTCGTTGAGGCGGTCGAGGTTGGCGAGCAGCTCCTGGAGGTTCCGGGGTGGTGGCGACGACTCGGGGTCGAGGTCCGGCCGTCGGCTGACGACCGGTCGGCCGTCGTCGAGCAGCCCGGCCAGGCTGCCCGCGGCGTCGTTGGCGCTCGGGTGGAACGGCGCCAGCCCCGGCACCGCAAGCGGTGCACCGGCGCCGAGGGCGAGCCCGTCGAGCAGGCCGCCTCCGCCGTTCATCGCGTGTTGCAGCACCTCGGGGTTGGCCGCCAGCCAGTTGCACAGCCGCCGTCGCGCTGGGGCGGACAGGTCGCCGGCTGCGTCGGACAGCTCGCGCCGAAGGTGCGGGGGCAGCGCGCGGTAGAGACCGTAGGCCGTCACCCCAGCGAGCAGGGGCCGGGCCAGCACAGGCAGCAACGCCGGGCTCAGCGCGGCACCGCGGCCGATCAGGAACCCGGCCTGCAGGCCGATCGCGTAGTCGATCGCCTCGAACGACGCCCGCACGATCTGGTCGGTCACGTCGAAAGCCGCGACCGTCGCCCGGACCACAACCGCGTCGGCCTCCCAGCCGGCCGAGTGCGGCAGGATCCCGCGTGGGCCGGTCGTCGCCGCGAGCACCGACAGCTCCGCGTCGGCGAACGTCAGCGGGGACAGCGGTGCGGACTCGATCAGATCGCCGTTGCCGAGGGTCCGAGCGCCGGCACCGGCCCAGGCACGCATTCGGTTGCCGGCACCGTCGAAGTCGTCGGCGAGGTCGCGGACCCGGTCGTAGGTCGCCGCCAGCCCACCGCTGCCGCCGGTGACGCTGGTGATCGGAGGCAGCGTCCGGTCGCTCATCACGCGCTCCTCGCGCGAGCGGCGACCGACGTCAGCGTCGCGGCGACATCCACCGCCAGATGGTCGGCGGTCCGTGCTGCCAGGCGGACCATGGTGAGGTCGTCGCCGGGGTAGGTCGCTAGCGACCGCCAGCCGTCCGGGAACAGCAGCCACTCGATGACACCGGCCGCCGGGCGAGGGGCATAGGAGACGACGACCGCGCGCAGCCGCCCCTGCACGCCGGTATGGAGGTCGGCCACCAGCCGTCGTGGATCCGCGCCGGGGCCGAGGCGCCCGGCGTACCGCCGGACGAGCTCGTCGATCACGTGAGTGCGCCCGGACGCCCTGGCTTCTCCGACTCCGACCAGCAGTTCGAGCGGCAGGTCGACGACGGCCGGCAGGCGCGGCCGGCCGGACGTCCTGACCCGAGCAGCGCGGGCCAGCACTGCCGGCCAGCCGCTGTCGGCGCACCACGTGAGCTCGAAGTCGCCGCCGTCCACCGTCGCCAGCGAGGTCACCCAGCCGCCGCGGCGCCGCTGCCAGGAGCGCGCCCGACGGGTCCCGTCGCGGCCGCGAACGACGACGTCGAGGTCGACACCGTCGGCGGCCGACGCGAAGCGGGTGAGCGCCGCACAAACCTCCGGCGCGGGCTCCGCGGCACAGCTGATGGCGCCCCCGGACCCGGGCAGCCAGTCCAGCTGAACTCGGCACGCGTCGGCGATCCCCAGCAGCGAGGGTCGGTCGAGCACCAGTTGGCGGGGCACCTGATCGAGCGGCCGGGCCGGCGCCAGCTCGACTGTCGTCATCTCAGAGTCCCGGCAGCTCGACGGCGAGCCAGTCGCGGTGGCCGCGTGGTGGCGGCTCGAAGCGGGCCAACAGCCGGTCGGCGGCGTCCCCGGCCTCGCCGGGCATCACCGACGCGGCCGCGCCCACCAGCCCGTCGACGGCGTCACCCAAACGGTCCCGTGCCGCGTCGACCAGGCGGGCCGCTCGGCGCTCGATCGCGGCGATCAGCTCCTTGGTGCGCTCGACCTGCGCGGCATGCCGGTCGAGCGCCTCGGCCGCCTCCTCATGCTCGGCGGCACACACGCGCAGCCCTCGCGATTGCGCCGCCACCCGCTCGCGCAGGGCGCCGGCCGCGCGACCGGTCCACTCGACCTGCTCGGTCCGCGCGACCAGCCTGGTCGCTTCGTCCTTGATCTCGTCGGCCTGGTCGCGCAGCTCTCGCGCGAGCCGCCGGATGACCCTGGTGTCGCCGTACATCGATCCCCCTTCGACGGATTCGCGACCAGCCTCCGCCCGATCGGCCCACCGCCCAACCGGCGGCTACGGATCTGTGGACGGCTCGGCCTGTGGAGGGAAATCGCCTAGAAGTGGGCCGCGAGCCGGGCCAGACCGTCGACGATGGCGCTCGACGGGCCGGCGAAGCTCATCCGCACCCACCGGGATCCGTCTCTGGTGTCGAAGTCGATCCCCGGAGCGATCGCGACACCCGTGTCGGCCAGCAGGCGGTGCGCGAATGCCATCGAGTCGTCGGTGAGGTGGCCGACGTCGGCGTACACGTAGAACGCACCGTCGGCCGGTGCAAGCCGGGTGATCCCGAGGCCGGCCAGGCCCTCGAGCAGCAGCGACCGGTTGGTCGCGTAGCGGCGGACGTGCCCGTCGAGCTCGGCATACGACGCGTCGTCGAAGGCGGCAACCGCCGCCCACTGGGCGAGAGCCGGCGGGCAGATCGTGAAGTTGCCGGTGAGTACGTCGACCGGTCGCCGCAGCAGCTCCGGCACCAGCATCCAGCCGATCCGCCAGCCGGTCATCGAGAAGTACTTCGAGAAGCTGCCGAACACGACCGCCTCGCGGCTGGTCTCCCACGCGGACCGCGCGGTCCCCTCGCCGTACGTGATGCCGTGGTAGATCTCGTCGGAGATCAGCCGGACGCCGCTGCCCTCACACCAGCGAGCGATCGCGGCCAGCTCGTCGGGCAGCAGCATGGTGCCGGTGGGGTTGGCCGGGCTGGCGACCACCACCCCGCGCAGGTCGGGGATCGCGGCCAGCTGCTCGACGGTCGGCTGGAACCGGGTCTCCGGGCCGGTGTCGACCTCGACCACCTCGCAGCCGAGGGCCTGCAGCACGTTGCGGTAGCAGGGGTAGCCGGGCCTGGCCATCGCCACCCGGTCGCCGCTCTCGAACGCCGCCAGGAAGGCGAGCAGGAAGCCGCCGCTGCTGCCCGTGGTGACCACGACGTCGTCGCGGCCGACGTCGAGCCCGTAGCTGCGCCGGTAGTGAGCGGCGATCGCCCCGCGCAGCTCGGGTACGCCGGTCGCGACCGTGTAGCCCAGCGGGTCGGTGCCGTCGAGCAGCCGCAGCGCCTCTCGGCGTACCGGTTCCGGTGCGCCGGAGCTGGGCTGGCCGGCGACCAGGTTCACCACGTCACCGTGGCTGCGCTGCCGTTCCTGCGCCGCGGCGAGCAGGTCCATGACATGGAACGGCGGCACGTTGGCCCGCGCCGCCACGCCAAACCTGGGTGCGCCGGTCCGGCTGGTCATGTATGGAGTCTGGCATCTTGGCGGGATCTCGAGGTACGACGACCGGATCTCGACTCGTGGCGGGATCACGACGATCGTACATTTTCAGCCATGACTACCGCCGAAGCGCACTTCGCCGCCCTCCTTGAACACGAGACCGACTGCTGGGACACCCACGCCGCGATCAGCGACGGCAGCCGCGACTTCGTGCTGCTCGACGTCCGCTCGCCCGAGCTGTACGCCGCCGGCCACCTGCCCGAGGCCGTGAGCCTCCCGCACGGGCGGATCGTCGAGCGCAACCTCGCCGACTATCCGGCCGACACCGCCTTCGTCGTCTACTGCGCCGGCCCACACTGCAACGGCGCCGACAAAGCCGCTCTCCGCCTCGCTCGCCTCGGCCGCCCCGTGAAGAAGATGATCGGCGGTGTCACCGGCTGGATCGACGAGGGGTTCGAGTTGGTCCGCTGAGGCGGCGAATGTGGGCGACCGGTCGCGGGTGGCGCCCGCCGACCCCGGCTCGTGCGTACGCCGGTCGCTGGGGCGGCGCGTCGGCCGGACGGCGATCGCGGTGGTACCTCGCCGCTGCGGCCGCCGCGGCCAAGCCCCTTGACGCTTCCTCGCGTACGCCCGAGCCGGCGCCGCCGGGCGCGGTTGATTCGTTGCCTTCGGTCGTGTGGAACAGCGGGCCGGAAGTGGTAGAAGAGCAGGTCCAGGTGAAAGTCGGTGGTGCCGACGCGGAGCGGGACCTGTCGGCCGACGAACGCGAACCCGGGGCCCAGCTCGGCGAGGAAGCCGGTCAGCTTCGTGACGATGGCATCCTCCAGTTGCCGCTCGGTATGGCCGGCGTCCAGCGAGAGGAAGTCGAGACGGTACGGATCCTTCACCAAACCGCGAACCGGGTCGGACTCGAGCGGGCTGGTCGGGGTGAGTGCGGGCGTCGGGGAGTCGTTGCTGCGCGTGTGCAGGCTCGTGGAGATGTGGGTGATCAGCACGTTCCTGGACCAGCCGTGCTCCACTGCTTTGGCCGTGTACCAGCGTCTGACTTCCGGGTCACTGACCTTGTCCAGCAGAACGGTGACGTGGCCCCAAGGCAATTGGGCAACAAGCTGTTGCCCAATTGGATCGGCGTAGATCCGCGCCGCCGTTCGGCAGTACCGCAGGTTCCTGCCGGAGAAGCCCCGGACGCCTGGAAACTCCGCACGCAGGTCCTCGGCGAGCCTCGCGATCACCTTCGTGCCCCAGCCTTCGTCGACCTGGCGATCTAGGATGAGGCGGCCGATCGCGAGGTACATCTCGACCAGTTCGGTGTTGACTCGGCGTACGGCGCTGACTTGGGCATGCCGCACCCGGTCCTTGATCTCGACCAGCAGCTCGGCGTAGCCGGCCAGCTCGGCGGTGTGGGGCGGTACGACGTCGCGACGCATGGCGCCGACCGTAGGTCGCACCCGAGCCTCTCACCAGGGCGCGCCGAGGCTCTGTGGATAACTCGTTCGGCCACCTCGTAGGCTCGCCTGCATGAGCGGACGAGTGGTGCACTTCGAGATTCCGTTCGCCGACGGTGAGAAGGCTCGGGAGTTCTACCGTGAGGCGTTCGGCTGGGTGGTGACGGAGCCGCCCGGCATGTCCTACGCGCTGGCCGCGACCGGGCCTACCGACAACGGCGCGCCGACCGAGCCGGGTTTCATCAACGGCGGACTACTGCGGCGGGAGAGTCCCAACGACAGTCCGATCGTGGTGATCGAGGTCGACGACATCGACACCTCGCTCGCACGGATCGAGGAGCTCGGCGGGACCACGGTGCTGGCCAAGCAGGCGGTCGGCGAGATCGGGCACGCGGCGTACTTCAAGGACGTGGACGGCAACATCATGGGTCTGTGGCAGAGCGCCTAGTCTGAACTACGTGCCGCCTGCCCTGACCTTGCTCGACGGCGTGCGGTGGCACGCCAGACCGGTGGTCGGTGAGCGCTCCCAGACCCTGCTCGCGGTGCTCGCCCGCCACCCACGAGACGGCGTCAGCGACGACCGGCTGGTCGACGAGCTGTGGGGCGAGGCGCCGCCGGCGAACCCGACCAAGGCCCTCCAGGTCGTGGTGTCACGGACTCGGTCCGCGACCTCGGCCGAGCTGGTCGCGCGGACGCCGCACGGCTACCGGCTCGGCACCGACGCCGCCGAGGTCGACGTACTCCTCCTCGACCAGCTGGTACGGCGCGCCCAGGACGCGCTTGCCCACGGCGATCCCACTTCTGCCAGGGTCAGCGCCCAGGAGGCCATTGACCTCACGTGGGGGACGACGGGCGACCCCGAGGACGGACCGCTCGGCGAGCTCCGAGCCCGGGCCGCGCGGCAGGCCGGCGCGGCACGCCAGCTCCTGGGCGCCGCACTGAGCAAGGCTGGCGAACATGAGGCCGCGCTCCCACTGCTCGAGGCGGCGACCACAGAGCGGCCGACCGACGAGGAGCTGCTGGTCGCGCTGCTGCGCAGCGAGGCGGCGGTGCGCGGCGCTGCCGCGGCCCTGGAGCGCTACGAGCAGTACCGGGTCGGGCTCGCCGACCGCCTCGGCGCCGACCCCGGCCCACCGCTCCGGCGCCTTCACCAGGAGCTGTTGGCCGCCGACCGCCCGGTACGCGAGGGCCTGCACTTCGAGGCCTCGAGCCTGCTCGGCCGCGACGACGACGTCCGCGCGCTGCGGGCACTCGTGCACACCAACCGGGTCACCTCGATCGTGGGTGCCGGCGGGCTCGGCAAGACCCGGCTGGCCCATGTGGTCGGCCGCGAGGCCGAGCAGCCCGTCGTGCACTTCGTCGAGCTGGTCGGCGTCACCTCGCCCGACGACGTGGTCGGCGAGGTCGGCTCGGTGCTCGGCGTACGAGACTCGGTCGCCGGCCACCGGGTGCTGACCCCGGCGCAGCGCTCCGACGTACGCGCTCGGATCGCGCAGCATCTCGACCAGTCCCCGGCGATGCTGATCCTCGACAACTGCGAGCACGTCATCGACGCGGCGGCTGACCTGGTCGCGTTCCTGGTCGCGACCACCCGGGACCTGCGGGTGGTGACCACCAGCCGGGCCCCGCTCAACCTCGCCGCCGAGCGGGTCTACCTGCTCGGCCAGCTGCAGACGACCGACGCCGTACAGCTGTTCCGGCAGCGTGCGGTGGCGGCCCGCCCGGGCGTCACCCTCGACGACGCCGCGGTCGGCGACATCGTGACCCGGCTGGACGGGCTGCCGCTGGCGATCGAGCTGGCGGCCGCCAAGGTGCGGGTGATGTCGGTCGAGGACATCGGCCGCCGCCTGGAGAACCGGTTCGCGCTGCTGCGCGGCGGTGACCGGACCGCCCCCGACCGGCACCAGACTCTGCTCGCGGTCATCGACTGGTCCTGGAACCTGCTCGAGGAGCCGCAGCGGCGTGCGCTGCGCTGGCTGAGCATCTTCCACGACGGGTTCACGCTGGACACCGCCGAGACCGTGCTCGGGCTCGACGCCGACCCGCTCGGCCAGGTGCAGGCGCTGGTCGACCAGTCGCTGCTGACGGTGACCGAGGGGCGCAGCGGGGTGCGCTACCGGATGCTGGAGACGGTCCGCGAGTTCGGCCGGATGCAGCTGGTCGACGCCGGCGAGGACGCCGCCGCGCTCGGCGCCCAGACCGCGTGGGCGGTGGCGTACGCCCGGCACCGCGCGCACCGGATGTACGGTGCGGATCAGGTCGACCTGATGGACGAGGTCCGGGTCGAGGAGACCAACCTCGCCGACGTACTCCGCCGGGTGCTGGCGATCCCCGAGCCGGAGTCGGCGGTCGCGCTGCTCGGTTGCCTCGGCTCCTTCTGGTCGATCAGCGGTCAGCACGAGCGGCTGATCGCGGTGATCGACGCGGTCGAGGACGCGCTGCGGGACTGGGAGCCGCCGGCGGACGCGGTCGACGACACCCGACTGGCGCTGTCGATCATGCTGGTCAACGTGATGATCGCGTCGGCGATGGACGCACCCGCCGCGCGCACCACCTTGGCGGCGCTCGGCCCCGGTGACCCGGGCTCGGCCGTGGCCGGGATCGCCTCGATCATCCTCGCCCTGCACGGCGACCACCCGGAGAATTCCATCGCCAAGCTGGAGGAGCTGAGTAGGCACCCCGACCGCCAGATCGCGAGCAGCGCCCACCAGTGGTTGAGCCATCACCTGGAGAACTCCGGCGACCCGGCTGCCGCGATCGAGTCGGCTCGGCGAGCGCTGGAGCTGGCGAGCGACGAGGACGGGCCGTGGGGTCGAGCGGTCATCCACACCCAGCTGTCCAGCCTGTACGCGCAGTTCGGTGACCTCGAGGTCGCCGGCCGGCACTCTCGAGAGGCGATCCCGCTGCTGGACCGGCTGGGGGCGGTCGACGACGCCGTTCAGACCCGGGCCGCACTGGCCATGGCCGAGGTGGCGCGTGGCCGCCTCGACGAGGCCAACCGGATCCTCGACGAGTGCCGCGTCCAGACCCGGCACGCGTCGCTGAACGCATCGGTCGTCGTCCAGTGCAGCGAGGCCGAGGTGGCGCTGGCCGGCGGCGACGTGGACGGCGGGCTGCGGATCTACCGCGAGGCGGTCGAGACGATGCGCACGCTGGTCTACCCCGGGGTGTCCATCGAGTCCGGGATCGCGCCATGGACCCTGTTCGGCGAGGCCAACACGCTGGCGGCGTACACCCAGTACGGCACCGGCCAGGACGGCCGCGATCTGTACGACGCCCTGATGGGCAAGCTGTCCGGCATCTTCAGCGACGACTTCCGCTTCTTCGACTACCCCGTGTCCGGCGTGGTGCTCTACTCCCTCGGCCGGTGGGCGCTGCGGCACGGCACCCTCGACCCGCACGACGCCTGCCGGATGCTGGTCCTCGCCAACCGCTTCGCCTACAACCGCTACGCGCCGACCGTCGCCTGGAAGCACGCCGTGGCTGCCGCCGAGGAGGTGGCGCCCGGCCTGCTCGCCGACGTGGAGAAGGAGTACGGCGAGCGGCGCGGTTCCGACGTACTGGAGGACGTCCGGGCGCTGAGCGACCGGCTGTCCGGCTAGGTGTGACGACGAAAACGTCGGCCCGCACGCGGCAGACCAACGTTTCCGTGACGGACTATCCCGGCCTCGCGCCTCACATCCGCTTGCGGAAGCTGCGGACGGCGAGGGGGGCGAAGATTCCGATCACGACCGCGCAGCCGATCAGTGCGTAGACCACGTGCATGGTGACGTCGCCGTTGTTGGCCAGGTCGCGGGCGGCTGAGACCACCTGCGAGACCGGGTTGACCTTGACGAACGCCTCCAGCCAGCCGGGCATGGTGTCGGACGGGACGAACGCGTTGGACAGGAAGGTAAGCGGGAACATGATCATCAGCGAGATGCCCTGGACGCCGGTGGCGCTGCGACCGATGGTGCCGACCCAGGTGAAGATCCAGGCCATCGACCAGCCGCACAGGATCAGCAGCAGGCCGGCGGCGACCACACCGAGGAACCCGCCGCCCGGCCGGTACCCGATCGCGACGCCGACCGCGAAGGTCAGCACGGTCGCGATCGTGTAGCGGATCAGGTCGGCCATCATCGGTCCGGCCAGCGGTGCGATCCGCGCGATCGGCAGAGACTTGAACCGGTCGAAGACGCCCTTGTCCATGTCCTCCCGCAGCTGTACGCCGGTCGCGACGCACGCGGTCAGGACGGTCTGGGCGAGGATGCCGGGGATCATCAGCGGCAGGTAGCTCTCGACGTCGCCGGAGATCGCGCCACCGAAGATGTAGGCGAACATCGCGGTGAACAGCAGCGGCTGGATCACGACGTCGAACAGCTGCTCCGGGTTGCGGCGCATCTTCTTGGTGGCCCGCCAGGCGAGCGTCATGGTCTGGCTGAGGGTCTCCCGCACGGAGACGTGCGGCTTGGTCTCGGCCACCACGTCGGGCCGGGTGGCCGCGGCCTTCTCGATACTCAGGGTGGTCATCGGGCAACCTCGTCGTTCTGCTCGGTCTGGTCGTCGGTGCTGTCGGTGCCGTGCCCGGTGAGGGCCATGAAGACCTCGTCCAGGCTGGGCTTGCGGACGCTCACCGAGGCCACGGAGACCTCGGCGGTACGCAGCGCGATGAGTACGTCGGCGGCCTGGTCGGCCTGGTTGAGCGGGACGTTGATCCGGCCGGACTCGGGGGTCAGCACCGGCTCCTCCTGGAGCAGCCGCCGTACGACGTCACTCGCGACCGACAGGTTGGCCGGGTCGAGCAGGTCCAGCTGGAGCGTGGAGTTGCCGACCGAGCTCTTCAGCTCGTCCGAGGTCCCCTCCGCCACCTTCTGTCCGCGGTCGATCACCGCGATCCGGTCGGCGAGCTGGTCGGCCTCGTCGAGGTACTGCGTGGTCAGCAGCACCGTGCAGCCGTCGGAGACCAGGTCGCGGATGGTGTCCCACATCTGGCCGCGGGTGCGCGGGTCAAGGCCGGTGGTCGGCTCGTCGAGGAAGATCAGCGGCGGCCGGGTGATCAGGCTGGCGGCCAGGTCGAGCCGGCGCCGCATGCCGCCGGAGAACTGCGAGATCGGCCGGTTGGCGGCCTCCTCGAGCCCGAACTGGCCGAGCAGTACGTCGGCGGTCTTGCGCGCCCGGGTCGAGGAGAGACCCTGCAGGCGGCCGAACATCCAGAGGTTCTCGATCGCGGTCAGGTTCTCGTCGACCGAGGCGTACTGGCCGGTGACGCCGACCAGCTGCCGGACCACGTGCGGGCTGCGGGCCACGTCGACGCCGAAGATCTCGGCGTACCCACTGTCGATCCTGAGCAGCGTCGCGAGCATCCGGAGCATGGTCGTCTTGCCGGCGCCGTTGGGTCCGAGTACGCCGAAGATCTGGCCGGTCGGCACCACGAGGTCGATCCCGTCGACCGCACGGTTGTCGCCGAACGCCTTCACCAGTCCTTCGGTGCGGACGGCGATGTCAGTGACGCGGCGAGCCGCCGCGTGCTGCGGGGAGATGGTGTCTGTCGTCATGCCGCAGACTCTGGGCCCGCCGGGTTTCACCGCACCCTCGCCCTGGTTTCACCCACCCCACCGCGGTTTCACAGGGCTGTCGACGGCTATGCATACGTGGTATACATACTCAGTATCTATCGGCCACGGGGGCCGGTAGCCACACCTGAGGAGGCGCCGATGTCGGTGCGACAGGCGCTGTTGGCGCTGCTGGAGCAGGGGCCGATGTACGGCTACCAGCTGCGGGCGGAGTTCGAGAGGCGGACCGGGTCGACCTGGCCGCTCAACGTCGGCCAGGTCTACACCACGCTCGCGAGGCTGGAGCGGGACGGCCTGGTCGAGGGCACGGGTACCGACGACGAGGGCCACGTCATCTACCGCGTGACCGAAGCGGGCGAGGACGAGGTGGCCGCGTGGTTCACCACTCCGGTCTCCCGCTCCCACCCGCCGCGGGACGAGCTGGCGATCAAGCTGGCCCTGGCCGTGACCGTGCCTGGTGTCGACGTGGGCGCGGTCATCCAGGGTCAGCGGACGGCGACCATGGCCGCGCTGCAGGACTACACCCGGCTCAAGCGCACCGGTCGCGCGGCCCTGCCCGGCGCCGCCACCGACCCCGCGGACCTGGCGTGGAGTCTGGTGCTGGACTCGCTGGTGTTCGCCGCGGAGGCGGAGATCCGGTGGCTCGACCACTGTGAGGCGCGGCTGCGTCGGGTGGCCGCGACCCGGGACGACGTACGGCGACCCGGCGAGGCGCCGGCGGCCGAGAACGCGACGGACAAGGCGGCCCGGCGATGAGCGCCATACTCGAGCTCGCCGATGTCACCCGGATCCACGGTTCGGGTGCAACCGAGGTGCGGGCGCTGCGCGCCGTCCACTTCCATGCCCACGCCGGCGAGCTGGTCGCGGTCATGGGACCGTCGGGCTCCGGGAAGTCGACCCTGCTGACCCTGGCCGGCGGGCTGGACCAGCCGACCCATGGCGCGGTCCGGGTGGAAGGCGTCGACCTCGCGTCGCTGGGCTACAAGGGCCGGGCCCGGATGCGGCGTACCTCGATCGGCTACGTGTTCCAGGACTTCAACCTGATCCCCGCCCTCACGGCCGCCGAGAACGTAGCGCTGCCGCGCGAGCTCGACGGTGCGCGCGCGGGCGTGGCCCGCCGGGCCGCGCTGCAGGCGCTGGAGGAGGTCGGGATCGGTGAACTCGCCGACCGCTTCCCGGACGAGATGTCGGGCGGCCAGCAGCAGCGGGTCGCGATCGCGCGGGCGGTCGTGGGCGAGCGCCGGCTGATTCTCGCCGACGAGCCGACCGGCGCCCTCGACACCGACACCGGCGAGGAGATCCTGCGGCTGCTGCGCGCGCGGTGTGACGCGGGAGCGGCCGGCGTACTCGTCACGCACGAGGCGCGGCACGCGGCCTGGGCCGACCGGGTGGTGTTCCTGCGCGACGGCGTGGTCGTCGACGAGAGCGGGACCGACCCGGCCGAGTCGCTGCTCGAGTCGGACGCGGCCCGGTGATGCGGGGCTGGCGGCCGCTGCTGCGGCTGGCCTGGCGCGACGCCCGGCGGGCGCGGGGGCGCAGCATCCTGGTCCTGGTGATGATCGCGCTGCCGGTCATGGCGGTCACTGCCGCCGACGTGGTGATCGCGACCCAGGACGTCACGAGCGCGGAGAGCCTCGACCGCCGGCTGGGATCGGCGGATGCACTCGTCTCCGTGGACCCGTACTCGTCCAACGTCATCCAGTCCTTCGATCCTGATGACGGGATGGGCTCGAGTGCCGGCGCCCAGGAGGGCAACGGCCACACCTTCGCCGACGTACGCCGGGTACTCGGGTTCGATACCCGCAGCCTGGAACTGCGCGACGGCGAGATCAGGGTGACTACGGACATGGGGGTCGCCAGCGCGATGGCGACCGAGGTCGACGCGACCGATCCGATGACCACCGGGATGTTCCGGCTGTCGGCCGGCCACTACCCGAAGTCCGACGACGAGGCGGTGGTCAACCAGGCCCTCGCCGACCGCGGCTTCAGCGTCGGCGACCGGCTCGAGGTGGTCGACGGGCACACGCTCACCGTGGTGGGCATCGCGGAGTCCGGATCGTTCCGCAACCCGGCCTATGTGCTGGCTCGCCCTGGAGCCCTCGGTCTGACCGATGAGACCGGTCGGCCGCGCTGGCTGGTCGAGACGGGCCCGGTGTCGTGGGACGAGGTCCGCGAGCTGAACAAACTTGGCGCGACCGTGCTCTCCCGGTCCGTGATCGAGAACCCGCCCCCGAAGTCCGAGCTCCCACCCGAGATCACCACCGCCACGACCGACGATGCCTGGCTCGCGATCGTCGTCCTGGTGGTGTCGATGGCACTGCTGGAGGTAGTGCTGCTCGCGGGACCGGCGTTCGCGGTGAGCGCGCGCCGACAGTCGCGGACGATCGCGCTGATGGCGGCGACCGGCGCCACGCCCGAGCAGGCCCGGAGGCTGGTGCTCGCCGGCGGGATCGTGCTCGGCGGGATCGCGGCGGTCGCCGGGGTGGCCATCGGCATTGTTGTCGGCTGGCTGGCGGCGCCGTTGGTGCAAGGTCTCTCCGACAGCAGGTTCGGGCCGTTCGACGTGCCCTGGCTCCATCTGCTGGGCATCGCGGCGTTCGGGCTGGCGAGCGCGGTCCTAGCGGCCGTCGTACCCGCCTCGATCGCGTCGCGGCAGGACGTCGTCGCCGTCCTCGCCGGCCGTCGTGGCGACCGTAGGCCGTCCCTGCGCTCGCCGATACTCGGCCTGGCGCTGCTCGGCGCCGGCATCGCGGCCTCGGTGTACGGCGCCAACCAGACGTCGATGGGTGAGGTCTTCATCGCAGGGTCAGCGGTCGTAGCGGTCCTGGGCATGCTCCTGCTCGTTCCCGTTGCGATCGTGGGGCTGGCGCGGATCTCGCGCCGGCTGCCGCTGCCGCTGCGGTTCGCCGTCCGCGACGCGGCTCGGCACCGCACTCGGACCGTCCCCGCCGTGGCCGCCGTGGCCGCGACCGTTGCCGGCGTCGTTGCTCTGGGCATCGCGGTCACGAGCGATGCGGCCGAGGCCGAGGCGACGTACACCGAGCAGCTGCCGACGGGGATGGCCCAGGTGACCGGCTTCTACTCCAACTCCGGGCGCATCAAGCCGGGGCAGTGGGATCGGTACGCGGCAGTGGTGGCGGGCGAGCTGCCGGAGCATCGCGTCGTTCGGGTCTCCGGCGTCCCTGAGGACGAGACGGTGATCGGATTCAAGGTCCCCGGTGCACCGACGCTCCTCACGATCCACGCATCGGCGCTCGGCAGCTCGGTCCTCGTCGACGACGAGCTGCCCGCGGGACTTGGCATCCAGGAGGCCGATCGGACACGGGCTGGGCGGGCGCTGGCTCGCGGTGACGCAGTTGTGCTCGCCGACCAGTCTGTGGCCGCCGACCAGGTCACCGTCCTGGTCGAGCGGTTCAGCGACGACGGCGCCAGCACGTCATCGAAGCACGAGCGCTTGCCCGCGGTCTTCGTGCAGCCTGAGGGTCAGGTCGCCATGGCGCAGGCGGTGCTCCCGCCTGCAGTTGCCGAGCGGATCGGGCTGGAGGTCGCGACGGTCTCACTGCTTATCGATGGTCCGGTGACCGAGTCGGCCGAGACGGACCTGCAGGAGGCGCTCGCCGCGGTATCGCCGGACGCATCGCTGTACGTCGAGCGCGGCTACCGGGCCGAGGACGCGACCGTGATCGTCCAGCTGGTGCTGGCCGTGCTCGGCGGCGTACTGATGCTGGGCGGCACCCTCACCGCCACCTTCCTCGCGCTCTCGGATGCGCGGCCCGACCTCGCCACCCTGGCAGCGGTCGGCGCGGCGCCGCGGTCGCGGCGGCTGGTGGGCGCGGCGTACGCACTGGTGGTGGGGTTGGTGGGCGCCGTTCTCGGCGCCGCGGTCGGGTTCATCCCGGGGATCGCGATCACCTATCCGCTGACCAGCAACGCGTGGACCGGTTCCGGTCCGGAGGGGATGCCGAGCCACTACCTCGACGTGCCGTGGTTGCTGATCCTGGGCCTGGTCGTCGGGCTCCCGCTGCTGACGGCGACGGTGGTCGGGCTGTCGGCCCGATCCCGGCTACCCACGATCGCCCGCATCGACTGACCCGGCCCGGCCCGTGTCGACGCAGAAACGCGCCGCCAGCGGAGCCCCGGGTCAACAACCAGTATTCGCAGGCTCAGACAAGTTGCTGACCCGGCCCGTCTTCACACGCGAGGCGTGAATACGGGCCGGGTCAGCGTCGTACGGCGTGAATACCGGCCGGGTCAGCGGGCTTACTGCGGGGGTGCGGGCTGCTCGACGACGACGGTGGTGAGGATCTTGTCGGTCAGCGTCTGGCGCTTCTGGTCCCAGAGCGGCCACAGGTAGTCGATGTAGCAGAACTGGTTGATCACGCCGTGCAGCAGCCAGCGGACCAGGGCCATCGCGGCGCCGATCGGCTGCTGCGGGTTGTCCTCCTTGATCAGCCGGATGCCGACCTTGCGCTTGCCGTAGGTGTAGCCGGTGCGCCCCTGGTCGAGGACGTAGTTCTGGATGTTGCGCCACAGCGCCCACAGCGCGCCGCCGATGTAGCAGAGCACGCCGACGAGCAGCAGGATCGTGCCGATCGCGTCACCGATCGCGCCGCCGATGATGGCGAGCAGAACGCCGCCGAAGATCAGGGCGATCGCCGGCCAGACGTAGACGATGTCCCAGAGGGTGCCCGTCGCGCGCTGGCCCCACGAGGCGTAGCCGCCCTGCTGGCCGCCGTACTGCTGGGGCTGGCCGTACTGGCCGCCGCCGTACTGCTGCGCCGGCGGCTGGGGCTGACCGTAGCCGCCGCCCTGCTGCGGGTAGCCCTGCGGAGGCTGACCCTGCGGAGGCTGACCCTGCGGCGGGTAACCGCCGGGCTGCTGCGGCTGCTGGGGGTAGCCCTGCTGGCCCCCTTGGTACGGCGGCTGCTGAGGCTGTCCCGGCTGACCGCTCCACTGACCGGGCTGCTGCGGCGGCTGACCGGGCTGGCCGGGCTGTCCCGGCGGGCCCTGACCGGCCGGCGGCTGCGGCACGCGACCAGGCCGGATCTGCGTCTTCGGCGGGTCGTACGGGTTGGGCTGGTTCGGGTCCTGGCTCATACCGAGGTGCTCCGTTGCATTCTCCGATTGCGTGGTCATGAGAATCCAAGCACGTCAGAGGGGGTCTCGTCGCGGTCCCTCACCTCGCACAGGGGGAGAAATGGTGGCCCGAAGGGGCAGCATCACACTCGGAAGAAAAAGTCAGGCTTGACTGTTTGTGTGTACGGAGACCAAGATTGAGCGCATGACGACCGCCCGATTGCCGAGGGTGCCGCAGGAGGAGCGCACCCGCGTGATGCGCCAGCGGCTGCTGGACGCGACGGTCGAGCTGCTCGTCGAACGCGGCTGGAGCGGTACGTCGACCACGCTGGTCTCGCAGCGCGCGGGCGTGAGCAGGGGCGCCCAGCTGCACCACTTCCCGACCAAGAACGCCCTGGTCATCGCCGCCGTCGAGCACCTCCAGCAGCAGCGCGGCGCCGAGCTCAAGGACGCGGTGGCCGGGCTGCCGACGGGTGCCCGGCGTACCCGCGCCGTCCTCGACGTGCTGGCCGAACAGTTCGCCGGCCCGCTCTTCGCCGCCGCGCTCGAGCTCTGGGTGGCCGCGCGCACCGACCCCACGCTCCGCGCCAGCGTGGCGCCGCTGGAGCAGCGGATCGGCCGCGACGTCCACCGCCGGACGGTGGCGGTGCTGGGCGCCGACGAGTCACAGCCGGGGGTGCGCGAGCTGATCCAGGCGACCCTCGACCTGATCCGCGGGCTCGGCCTCGCCAACACCATCTCCGACGACCGCGCCCGCCGCGACCGGATCCTCGACCAGTGGGCTGTGCTGCTTGACCAGACCCTCGACCGCCGCCCTGAAGCTCAGGCACTGAAGGAGACCACCACGTGAACGACCTGCTCGAGTCCGTCCTTGCCGACCTCGCCGCGGAGAGCGGTGCGCTCGATGAGGCGGTCGCCTCGCTCACCGACGAGCAGTGGCGGCAGCCCACGCCGGCGGAGGGCTGGACCATCGCCCACCAGGTCATCCATCTGGCCTGGACCGACGAGGCGGCGGTCAAGGCGGCCGGGCCGAAGGCCGACTGGGATGCCTTCCTCACCGAGATGTTCGAGCTCGGCGTCGGCGACGCCGTCGACCGCACCGCCGGCGAGGGGGCCACGATGACTGGGTCCGCGATCCTCACCCGCTGGCGCGGCTCGCGCGCCGACCTGGCGGCGACGCTCCGCGGCGTACCCGACGGCCAGAAGCTGCCCTGGTTCGGGCCGCCGATGAGCCCGGTGTCGATGGCGACGGCCCGGTTCATGGAGACCTGGGCGCACGGCCTCGACGTGTACGACGGCCTCGGGGTCACCGTCGAGCCGACCGACCGGATCCGGCACGTCGTCCACATCGGCGTCCGGACCCGGAACTTCGCCTTCCAGAACAACGGGCTGGAGCCGCCTGCCGAGGAGTTCCGGGTCGAGCTGACAGCGCCGTCCGGCGAGGTCTGGACCTACGGGCCGGAGGACGCGGTACAGCGGGTGACCGGCTCGGCGTACGACTTCTGTCTCCGGGTCACCCAGCGCCGGCACCGCGACGACCTCGACCTGAAGGCGACCGGACCCGACGCCGACCAGTGGCTCGACATCGCGCAGGCGTTCGCCGGACCGTCGGGTGCGGGCCGGGAGGCGACCCGTGCCTGACCCGATCAAGATCGCGAACTGCTCCGGCTTCTACGGCGACCGGCTGTCGGCGATGCGCGAGCAGCTGGAGGGCGGCGACCTGGACGTGGTCACCGGCGACTATCTCGCCGAGCTGACCATGCTGATCCTCGCCCGCGACACTTATCGGGACGCCTCGCTCGGCTACGCCAAGACCTTCGTCACCCAGGTGGAGGACTGCCTCGGCCTGGCCATGGAGCGGGGCGTGAAGATCGTCAGCAACGCCGGGGGCCTCAACCCGGCCGGCCTCGCCGACAAGCTGCGCGAGGTCGCCAAGGCGCTCGGTCTGGACGCCAACGTCGCCCACGTCGAGGGCGACGACCTGCGCGGCAGCCCGGCGCTCGAGGCACCCAACGCGCTGTCAGTCAACGCATACCTCGGCGGCTTCGGCATCGCCCGGGCGCTCACCGAGGGCGCCGACATCGTGGTCACCGGCCGGGTCACCGACGCGTCGGTGGTGGTCGGCCCGGCCGTCGCGCACTTCGGCTGGACGCCCGAGCAGTACGACGAGGTCGCCGGCGCCGTCGTCGCCGGCCACATCATCGAGTGCGGAGCGCAGGCGACGGGCGGCAACTTCTCCGGCTTCCGCAGCCTGCCGGCGGCGAGTCGCGCTAAGCCGCTCGGCTTCCCGATCGCCGAGATCGCCGCTGACGGCAGCTGCGTGATCACCAAGCACGCCGGCACCGGAGGCGCGGTCACCGTCGACACGGTCACCGCGCAGCTGGTCTACGAGATCCAGTCGGCCCGCTATCTCGGGCCCGACGTCACCACCGACCTGACCTCCATCTCGCTCGAGCAGGACGGCGAGGACCGGGTTCGGGTCAGCGGCATCCGCGGCGAGGCGCCGCCGCCGCAGCTCAAGGTCTGCGTCAACGAGCTCGGCGGGCACCGGAACATGGTCGAGTTCGTGCTGACCGGGCTGGACATCGAGGCGAAGGCCGAGTGGGTGCAGGCACAGTTCGAGGCGGGCCTCGGCGACAACGCGCCGTCCTCGCTGAGCTGGAGCCGCAGCGACACCGCCCACCCGGACGCGGCCTCCGAGGAGGCGGCGTCGACGATCCTGCGCTGCATCGCGCGGGACCTGAAGCCGGAGCCGGTCGGCAAGGCCTTCTCGTCGGCGGCGGTCGAGCTTGCACTCGCGTCGTACCCGGGCTTCACGATGACCGCGCCGCCCGGCCGCGGCGCGCCGTACGGCGTCTACCGGCCGGCCTATGTCGACCGGGACGCCGTCACCCACACGGTGGTGCTGGCCGACGGCACCCGGATCACGATCGACGACCCATCGGTCGGCCCGGGGCTGGACGGCCCCGACCGGACGGGCCTCCGGGTCTCGCCGTACCCGGCGCCGCAGGATTCGGTCACCCGCAACGTGCCGCTCGGCAGGTTCGTCCACGCCCGCTCCGGCGACAAGGGCGGCGACGCCAACCTCGGCCTGTGGGTCATGCACGACGGCTCGGAGAAGTACGCCGACCGCGTCACCTGGCTGAGCAAGCTGATCACGCCGAAGAAGATCCGCGAGCTCATCCCGGAGGCGGCCGACCTCGAGGTCGAGGTCTACACGCTGCCCAACCTCGGCGGCGTCAATGTGCTGATCCGTGGGCTGCTCGGGGAGGGCGTCTCGTCGTCCACCCGGTTCGACCCGCAGGCCAAGGGCCTCGGCGAGTGGGTCCGTTCCCGTCTCGTCCACATCCGTGAGGAGCTGCTATGACCGCGACCGACCGGCAGGCGATCGGCGACCTGGCGCGGGAGTTCGTACGCCGCGAGGTCGTGCCGAACCTCGACCAGTGGGAGGACGCCGGCGAGATCCCGCGGGAGCTCCACCTCGCAGCGGCCAAGCAGGGCCTGCTCGGGATCGGCTTCCCGGAGGAGTACGGCGGCTCCGGCGGCGACCTGTCCGACATCGTCACCGCAACCGAGGCGATGCTGGAGGCGGGCGCCTCGAGCGGGCTGCTGGCAGGGCTGTTTACCCATGGCATCGCGCTGCCGCATATGGCCACGGTCGGCAACCCGGACCTGATCGAGCGGTTCGTCCGGCCGACCCTGGCTGGCGAAAAGATCGGCTCGCTCGCGGTCACCGAGCCGGGCGGTGGTTCGGACGTCGCCGGCATCACCACCCGCGCGGTGCGCGACGGCGACCACTACATCGTCACCGGCGCCAAGACCTTCATCACCAGCGGCGTCCGCGCCGACTTCGTGACCACCGCGGTCCGCACCGGCGGCCCCGGCCACGCAGGGATATCGCTGTTGGTCGTCGAGAAGGGCGCGCCGGGCTTCACCGTCACTCGCGGCCTGAAGAAGATGGGCTGGCTCTGCTCCGACACCGCCGAGCTGGCTTTCGACGAGGTGCGGGTGCCGGTCGCCAACCTGGTCGGCGAGGAGGGCAGCGGCTTCTATCAGATCGCCGAGCAGTTCGTGGCCGAGCGGATCTCGCTCGCGGTGCACGCCTACGGCATCGCCGCCCGCAGCCTGGCCCTCGCCGCGGCGTACACCAAGGAGCGGGACACCTTCGGCAAGCCGCTGGCCTCGCGCCAGGTGGTCAGACATCGGCTGGTCGAGATGCACCGGAAGGTGGAGACGGCCCGGATCTACACCCACCACGTCGTCGACCGGCACGTCGCTGGAGAGAACGTGATCGCGGAGGCCTGCCTGGCCAAGAACACCGCGGTCGAGGCGTGCGAGTGGGTGGTCAGCCAGGCGGTGCAGCTGTTCGGCGGCGCCGGCTACATGCGTGAGTCCGAGGTGGAGCGGCACTACCGCGACGCCCGGATCCTGGGAATCGGAGGAGGCGCGACCGAGGTGCTGAACGACCTGGCCGCACGACTGTTGGGGTACGCCGGATGAGCGAGCGACGTACCGCCATGCTCGAGAAGCTGGCGGCCCTGGACGAGGAGCACGCCAAGGCGGTGGCCGGCGGCGGGGAGAAGTACGTCGAGCGGCACCACAAGCGCGGCAAGCTGCTGGCCCGGGAGCGGATCGAGCTGCTGGTCGACGAGGGCTCGCCGTTCCTGGAGCTGATGCCGCTGGCCGGCTGGGGGTCGGACTTCAACGTCGGCGCCTCGCTGGTCGTGGGCATCGGCGTGGTGTCTGGCGTGGAGTGCATGATCACCGCCAACGACCCGACGATCAAGGGCGGCGCCTCCAACCCGTGGACGCTGAAGAAGGGGTTCCGGGCCGCGCAGATCGCGGAGGAGAACCGGCTGCCGACGGTCTCGCTGGTGGAGTCCGGCGGCGCCGACCTGCCCACCCAGAAGGAGATCTTCATCCCGGGCGGCCGGATGTTCCGCGACCTGACCAGGTCGAGCGCCCGCAAGCAGCCGACGATCGCGCTGGTGTTCGGCAACTCGACCGCCGGCGGCGCCTACATCCCGGGCATGAGCGACTACACGGTGATGGTCAAGGAGGGCGCCAAGGTGTTCCTTGGGGGCCCGCCGCTGGTGAAGATGGCGACCGGCGAGGAGTCGGACGACGAGTCGCTCGGCGGCGCCGAGATGCACGCGCGCACCTCGGGCCTGGCGGACTACCTCGCCCAGGACGAGTACGACGCGATCCGGATCGGCCGCCGGATCGTGGCCCGGCTCAACTGGCGCAAGGCCTCCGGGCCGGTGCCGGCGTACGCCGAGCCGGACGCCGACCCCGACGAGCTGCTCGACCTGATCCCGACCGACCTGAAGGAGCCGTTCGACCCGCGTGAGGTGATCTCACGGCTCTGCGACGGCAAGGGCCCGGGGAACGAGGTCGCCTTCGACGAGTTCAAGCCGCTCTACGGTTCGTCGCTGGTCACCGGCTGGGCGCGGCTGCACGGCCGCCCGATCGGCATCCTCGCCAATGCGCAGGGCGTGCTGTTCTCGGAGGAGGCCCAGAAGGCGACCCAGTTCATCCAGCTCGCCAACCAGACCGACACCCCGCTGCTGTTCCTTCACAACACGACCGGCTACATGGTTGGCAAGGAGTACGAGCAGGGCGGCATCATCAAGCACGGCGCGCAGATGATCAACGCGGTCTCCAACTCTCGCGTGCCCCATCTGAGCGTGATCATGGGCGCGTCGTACGGCGCCGGCAACTACGGCATGAACGGCCGCGCCTACGACCCGCGCTTCCTCTTCACCTGGCCCTCGGCCAAGTCCGCCGTGATGGGTCCGGCCCAGCTGGCCGGCGTACTCCAGATCGTGGCGCGGGCCGCGGCCGAGGCGAAGGGCCAGGAGTACGACGAGAAGGGCGGCGCCGAGATCGCCGCGCTGGTCGAGGCCGGGGTCGAGGAGCAGAGCCTGCCGTTCTTCCTGTCCGGGATGGTCTACGACGACGGCGTGATCGACCCGCGCGACACCCGCACCATCCTCGGCATTTGCCTGTCCGTCATCGACAACACGCCCATCGAGGGCACCGACCGCTTCGGCGTCTTCAGGATGTGAGCGCGTGATTACGAGACTTCTTGTCGCGAACCGGGGCGAGATCGCGCGCCGGGTCTTCCGGACCTGCCGCGACCTCGGCATTTCGACGGTCGCGATCCACTCCGACGCCGATGCGGGGATGCCGTTCGTCGGCGAGGCGGACCTGGCGATCCGGCTCCCGGGCAACACGCCGGCCGAGACTTATCTCCGCGGCGAGCTGGTCATCGAGGCGGCGCAGCGGGCGGGCGCGGACGCGATCCATCCGGGTTACGGCTTCCTATCCGAGAACGCCGACTTCGCGCGCGGGGTCATCGACGCCGGCCTGACCTGGGTCGGACCCGACCCGGAGTCGATGGAGAAGATGGCCACCAAGGTCGAGGCCAAGGCACTGATGGCGGCGGCTGGTGTGCCGGTGCTGACCGAGCTCGCGCCGGCCGACGTCACCGAGGCCGACCTGCCGATCCTGGTGAAGGCGTCGTCGGGTGGCGGCGGCCGCGGCATGCGCGTCGTACGCACGCTGGCCGAGGTTGCCGGTGCCGTCGAGCTGGCCTCGGCGGAGGCCGCGAGCGCGTTCGGCGACCCGACGGTGTTCTGTGAGCCGTACGTCGAGAACGGCCGCCATGTCGAGGTGCAGCTGGTCGGCGACCGCGACGGCAACGTCGAGGTGTTCGGCGAGCGGGACTGCTCGGTGCAGCGGCGGCACCAGAAGGTGATCGAGGAGACGCCCGCGCCCGGCCTCAGCGAGGAGACCCGCGCGGCGCTGCACGAAGCGGCCCGGCAGGCCGGCAAGGCGATCTCGTACGTCGGCGCCGGCACCGTCGAGTTCCTGCTGTCCGGCGACCGCTTCTTCTTCCTCGAGATGAACACCCGCCTCCAGGTGGAGCACCCCGTCACCGAGCTGGTCACCGGTACCGACCTGGTCGCACTCCAGCTCGCCGCGGCCGAGGGAACGCCGGTCGCGCCCCTTGGTTTCGAGACGGTCGCAGAACGACCTCCTCAACCGGCGGGGCGCGGGCATGCGGTTGAGGTGCGGTTGTACGCCGAGGATCCGGCTGCCGGCTACCAGCCGCAGAGCGGGCGGCTGCGGCGGTTCGAGGTGCCGGGCGTGCGGGCGGAGTTCGAGAACCCGTCGTCGTACGGCATCCGGCTCGACTCCGGCGTCCGCGCCGGCGACGAGATCGGCACCTTCTACGACGCGATGATCGCCAAGGTGATCGCCTGGGCGCCGACCCGCGAGCAGGCGCTGCGCCAGCTCGCCGGTGCGCTGGAGCGGGCCGAGATCCACGGCCTGCGCACCAACCGCGACTTGCTCGTCAGCCTGCTCCGCGACCCGGTCGTGGTGGCCGGCGACATGCACACGACCTATCTCGACGGTCTCGAAGCCCTCGGAGGCGGACCCGACGCCGACACGGTGGCGCTTGGCGGCTTCGCAGCCGCGGTCGCGCTCGCCGAACGAGCGCGGCTCGCCTCGCTGCACCACTCCCGGATCCCGGCCGGCTGGCGCAACGTCGTCTCGCAGCCCCAGCTCACGACGTTCGTCACCGACGACGACACGGAGCTTGAGGTGCGCTGGTACGGCGGCCGCCAGTTCCGCTCCGCCGACCTCGACGGCGTCGTGGTGGAGCGGGTCGAGCACGGCGACGAGACGACCACGGTGACGCTCGGCGGCGACGGTGTGAGCCGCTGGTTCGTCGTCCACGTCGACTACGAGGCCATCGACGTGGAGTCCCCGCTCGGCCACGTCGCGCTGACCAAGCTGCCGCGGTTCGTCGACCCGGCGGATGCGGTGGCGAGCGGCTCGCTGCTGGCGCCGATGCCGGGCAGCGTCGTCACCGTCGCGGTGGCACCCGGGGACCGGGTCGAGGCGGGACAGCAGGTGCTCGTGCTCGAGGCCATGAAGATGCAGCACTCAGTGACGGCTCCCCACAACGGCGTGGTGACCGAGATCGACGTCAAGCCAGGAGACCAGGTGTCTGCCGGAGCGGTGCTCGCGGTGGTCTCCCAAGATGAAACTGTGGAGGAACAAGGATGAGCGGGTTCAGCGAGTCGGAGGAGCGTCAGGAGCTCCGCAAGCAGGTGGCCAAGCTGGCGGCGACGTACGGTCCGTCGTACTTCGAGAAGCAGGCCCGCAGCGGCGAGAAGACCACCGAGCTGTGGCTGGCCATCGGCAAGCAGGGCTACATGGGCGTCAACATCCCCGAGGAGTACGGCGGCGGTGGGGGCGGCGTCGGCGACGTGGCGGCTGTCTGTGAGGAGCTGGCCGCGCAGGGCTGTCCGCTGCTGATGATGGTGGTCTCACCGGCGATCTGCGGCAGCGTGATTGCCCGGTTCGGGACCGAGGAGCAGAAGCGGCGCTGGCTGCCCGGCATCGCCGACGGCACCGAGACGATGGCGTTCGCAATCACCGAGCCGGACGCCGGCTCCAACTCCCACAAGATCACCACCACCGCGCGCCGCGACGGTGACGAGTGGCTGCTGACCGGCCGCAAGGTCTTCATCTCCGGCATCGACGAGGCGGCCAACGTGCTGATCGTGGCCGTCACCGAGGACGCACGGCGCAAATCGGGAGGGCCAGGCAAGCTGAAGCCCTGCCTGTTCGTCGTGCCGACCGACGCTCCCGGGCTCGAGGCCAACCCGATCGACATGGAGATCGTCTCGCCGGAGAAGCAGTTCGCGGTCTTCCTCGACGACGTCCGGCTGCCCGCGGACGCGCTGGTCGGCGACGAAGACGCAGGCCTGCTGCAGCTGTTCGCCGGCCTCAACCCGGAGCGGATCATGGCCGCATCGTTCTCCACCGGCATCGCCCGGTACGCGCTGGAAAAGGGCGTCGCCTACTCCAAGGAGCGCGAGGTCTTCGGCGTACCGATCGGCGCGCACCAGGGCGTGTCCTTTCCGCTCGCCGAGTCCAAGATCGAGATCGAGCTGGCCCGGCTGATGACCCAGAAGGCCGCCGCGCTCTACGAGGCAGGCGACGACATGGCCGCGGGCGAGGCCGCCAACATGGCCAAGTACGCCGCCGCCGAGGCCGCCTGCAACGTCGTGGACCGCGTCGTCCAGGTGCACGGCGGCAACGGCATCACCCGGGAGTACGGCGTCGCCGCGCTCCTGGTCGCCGTCCGCGTCGGTCGGATCGCGCCGGTCAGCAGGGAGATGGTCCTGAACTTCATCTCGACCTTCTCCCTCGGCCTGCCCAAGTCCTACTGATGGTCCCGCTGGTTGAGGAGGTCGCGCAGCGACCGTCTCGAAACCAAGGGACAGCCGACCGTTGCCTTGGTTTCGAGACGGTTGCTAGAGCAACCTCCTCAACCAGCGGCAATGCCGTTACCGCAATGGGACGAAGCGGTAATACCCGTGCTCAGTGACCTCGAGGTCGGTGCCGTCGCGGACCACGAGCTTCATCACGCCCGCGACCGGGATCACCAGCCGGCCTGGGTCGCCGAGCTGCTCGACGAGCGGCTCGGGCAGGGTCAGCGCCTCGGCGGACACCAGGATCCGGTCGTACGGCGCGTGGTCCGGCGCGCCGAGCAGGCCGGGGTGGGCGAGGGTCAGCGAGGCCCACGGCATCCCGGCCCGGCGCACGTTCTCGGCGCCCCACTTGGCCAGTTCCGGCTCCAGCTCCACACCGAGCACCAGCCCGGTCGGGCCGGTCAGGTGGGCGAGCAGTGCCGTCGTCCAGCCGGATCCGGCGCCGACGTCGAGCACCCGCTGGCCGGGCTGGACGTCGAGCAGCCACAGCATGTCGCGGACCGTCCGCGGCTGGGAGTTGGTCTGGTCGTGCCCGATCGAGATCGGACCGTCGTAGTCGGCGCGCCACCGCTCGAACACCGGGAGGAACCCGGATCGCGGTACCGCGGCAAAGGCCGCCTGGACGGCGTCCATCCTCCGAGTCTCCCACCCCTGGCTAGGGTCGGCCCGTGACTGAACTCCTCGACACCACCACCCGAGCGCTGCGCCGGATTGCGATCGGCCAGCAGGTCAAGGGCCGGCTGCCCGGCGTCGCGGCCGGAGTCGCCCGGCACGGCAAGCTGATCTGGAACGACGGCATCGGCAGCGCCGACCTGACCGAGCCGGACCGAGCGCCCGGCCCGGACGACCAGTTCCTGATCGCGTCGAACACCAAGACCTTCACCGCCGTGATGATCATGCAGCTGCGCGACGAGGGCCGGCTCACCCTCGACGACACGCTCGACCAGCACCTGCCCGAGGTGACCCACCCCGGGATCACGATTCGGCAGATGCTGTCGCACAGCTCCGGGATGCAGCGCGAGCCGGTCGGCGACATCTGGGACAAGCTCGTGATGCCCGACCGGGCCGAGCTGTTCGCCGGGCTCGTCGAGGCCGAGCGGGTGCACCTGCCGCACCACCTGTGGCACTACTCCAACCTGATGTACAACCTCCTCGGTGAGGTCATCGCCCGCCTCGACGGCACGGAGTGGAGTGCGGCGCTGCAGAGACGGCTGCTCGACCCGCTGGAGCTGCGGCGTACCTCCGTCGGCTTCGACGACGGCCCTCGCTCGCAGTGCTACTACGTGCCGCCGTACTCCGACGTGCCCGTGACCGAGCCGGTCTTCGACCTGAAGGCGTCGGCGCCGTGCGGGGCGCTGGCCAGCACCCTGACCGACCTTGCGACGTGGTCCGGTTTCGTCGCCGACCCGGACCCGGAGATCCTCAGCCCGGACACGCTGGAGGAGATGTGCCAGCCGCAGATCGTGATGGACGTCGAGCGCTGGCAGGGCGCGATGGGGCTCGGCTTCTTCCTGATCCGCTCCGGCCACCGGGTGTACGCCGGCCACACCGGCGGCATGCCCGGCCAGATCAGCGGGCTGTTCACCGATCGGGAGTCCGGCACCGGTGGCGCGGTGCTGATGAACTCGACCTCCGCACCCGACCCGGCTGCCTTCGCGATCGAGCTCGCCGAGCACGTCATCGACCACGACCCCGAGGAGCAGGAGGTCTGGCGGCCGGGCACCACGGTGCCGGAGGAGTACGCCGAGCTGCTCGGCACCTGGTACACCGAGGGCTCGCCCCACGTGTTCTCCGTGCGCGACGGCCGGCTCGAGGCCCGCTCGCCCAAGCTCCCGGACCACAAGCCGTCGTCGGTGTTCGAGAAGGTGGGCGAGGACCTCTACCGCACCGTCGCCGGCCGCGAGCGCGGCGAGCTGCTGCGGGTCACCCGCGACGAGTCCGGTGCCGTGCTCAAGCTCAACTGGGCGACGTACCTGGTCACCCGCGAGCCGCTCCCGTTCGGCGTACAGCCATGATCCGCGCCACCAACCCTGAGAGGGCAACATGACCGAGCTCGTCCACTACTCCGTCGCCGACGCCGTCGCCACGATCACCTTCGACTCGCCGCACAACCGCAACGCGCTGTCGCGGCAGCTGCTCACCGAGCTCTACGCACACCTCGACGCCGCCGAGAACGACCCGGCCGTGAAGGTCGTGCTGATCACGGCCGAGGGGAAGGTCTTCTGCTCCGGTGCCGACCTGTCCGAGGCGTCGTCGCAGGGGATGGGGGAGGGCGCGAAGGTCCTGGTCGACCTGCAGCGCCGGCTGGTTACTTCTGCCAAGCCGGTCGTGACCCGGGTAGCCGGCGCCTGCCGGGCCGGCGGCATCGGCATCGTTGCCGCCTCCGACATCGCGATTGCGGCCGAGGACGCCACCTTCGCGCTCACCGAGGTCAAGCTCGGCCTCACCCCGGCGGTGATCTCTCTGACAGTGTTCCCGCGGCTGACCTCGCGGGCGGCGGCGCTCACCGCGCTGGGCGGCGAGGTGTTCAGCGGGACCGAGGCGGCGGCGTACGGGCTGGTCACCAAGGCGGTACCGGCCGCCGACCTCGACGACGAGGTGGCCAGGATCTGCGCCGCACTGGGCACCGGCCACCCGCAGGGCCTGCGCGAGACCAAGGCGCTGCTCGCCCGCGACCTGGTCGCCCGGATCGACAGCCAGGCCGACGACATGGCGACGCTCTCCGCCCGCCTCTTCGGCTCCGACGAGGCCCGCGAGGCGATGCTCGCCTTCCTCTCCCGCAAGAAGAAGTGAGCCGTGCCAGCGGAGCTCCGGGTTGACGTCAGCCTTCGCAGGCTAAGACTGACGCCGACCCGGCCGGTGTTGACGCGTGAGCGCGCCGACCCGGCCGGTGTTGACATGTACGGCGCGTGACCCGGCCCGTGTTGACGTCAAGGACGTGAATACGGGCCGGGTCGGCGACGTACAACGTGAACAAGGGCCGGGTCGGGGCTAGGTCGCGGCGGTCAGGTCGAAGAGCGCGATCGGGTTGGTCGTCGGCTCCTTGGAACCGCCCTCGGGCTCGATCGTGATACCGGCTCCGACGGCGGTGGAGGCGTTGCCTTCCAGGAGCCGGGTCTGGTCGCTCCCGGGCGGCATCAGCCCGGCCGACACGTACGGGCCGTCCGGATCCTGCAGCCACAGCTGGTAGACCCGGCCGACCGGCGCCGGGGGCATGTCGTGGGTGACAATCACCGCCCGGTCCTCCTTGAGTGACCGAACCACGGTGGCCTTCGCCCCGCCGTCGAGTTCGACGGTCACTGACTTGGCATCCGGTGCCTGCAAGACCCGCTCGGTCGCGGACAGGTCCGGCTCGTTGTCCCATGGCTGGGTCACCCCCGCCCCGATGCCGACCGCGGCCAGTACCGCAGCGGCAGCCGCGAGAATCGTCAGCCGGCGGGTCGGCCTGGGCAGCCGGCGTACGTTCGGTGCTAGGTCGCGCTCGGCGGTTGGGGTGCGCGGGACGGCGGGCGGCAGCGGCCGAGTGCGGGCCGCATCGGCGAGCACCCTGTCGCGCAGTCCGGACGGCGGCGCGGTCGCTGACAGGCTGGTGAGCAGGCTCGCGGTGTCGCTGAGCGAGGCGATCTCGGCCTGGCAGTCGGAGCAGGTCGCGAGGTGAGCCTCGAACGCGACGCGTTCGGCGTCGTCGAGCGCATCGACGACATAGGCCCCGACCAACGCGTGCACGTTGCCGGTCACCGGTCCACCCCCATTGCGTCTCGTAGTCGGATCAGCCCGTCGCGGATCCTGGTCTTGGCCGTGCCGACTGGCAGGTCGAGCATGGCGGCCACCTCCGTATGCGTGTAGCCGCCGAAGTAGGCGAGCTCAAGTGCCTCTCTCTGGACGGCGGTCAGCGCGGCCAGCGCCCGCCGTACCCGTTTGGCCTCCAGCCCGATCTGGGCGGCCTCGGCGGTCGCGTCGTGGGCGACCGGCTCACTCTCACGATGGTACGTCGCGTCCCGTCGCGCCGCGGCCTCCGCCGACCGGACCCGGTCGACGGCCCGGCGGTGCCCGATCGTGAGCAGCCACGAGACCGCGCTGCCGTGGGCCGGGTCGAACCGGGAGGCCGTCCGCCACACGTCGAGGTAGGCCTCCTGGGTGACCTCCTCGGCCTGCGCCGGATCGCGTACGACGCGCAGCACCAGGCCGAAGACCCGGCTTGCTGTCGCGTCGTACAGCCGCCCGAAGGCGGCCTCGTCGCCCCGGGCCGAACGGCGCAGCAGCTCTCCCAGGTCGGCTGCGGCCGCGCCGCCCGGCGATGGTTCGCCGGCGGCGGGTCGGGATGCGTTCACAGCTCCGATCCTTCCGGATCCGGGGCGACGATGGCCGAGTTTCAGGGCATCAGCACCGTGTCGACGACGTATACCGTCGCATTGGCGGTCGGGATGTTGCCGCACAGGACGGCAGAGTTCTCGTCGGCGACGGTGAACTGTTCGCCGGAGCCCTTCACGGTGACCATGTCGGCGTTCAGCGTCTCGTGGGTCCCGGCCAGTGCCTCGGGAGCGAGCTGCTCGCCGATCACGTGGTGGGTCAGGATCTTGGTCAGCGTCTCCTTGTCGGCGAGGACGGCGTCCAGGTCCTTCTTCGGGATCTTCGCGAACGCGTCGTTGGTCGGCGCGAAGACGGTAAGCGCCTCGGCTGAGTTGAGGGTGTCGACCAGTCCGGCCTTCTTGACCGCGGTGACCAGCGTGGTGAGCAGCGGGTTCGCGCTCGCGGCGGTGGCCACCGGCTCGGTCGCCATCCCGTTGAACGAGCCGGCGCCGGAGGCCGGGATCAGCTTGCAGCCCGGCCCGAACGTCTGGGCGCCGGCGTCGTCTGCGGGCGGCTCCTCCTCGGTCGGAGGCGGGCTGTCCTCGGTAGCGGTCGGCGTGTCCTCGCTCGCGGTGTCGTCGCCGCCACCGTCGTCTTCGCTACACGCGGCGAGGCCGAGAGCGAGGACGAGCACGGCGGCTGCGCCGGCGCTGGTCCTGCGGAGGTGGTTCCTGTTCATCAGGGTGCCTTTCGAGAGGGTTTCCGGTCGATGAGTGACATCGACCAGTGACAGAAGGAGTTCGGTGCCGTGTGGCGGTCGGATTGGACGAGATGTCGGATCAGTTGACCCTGACCACGACCTCCTGGATTCCGCTCGACCCGGCCGGGAAGGGGGTAGCCCGGACCGCGGTCTGAACGTCGCCGTCCTTGGTGGTCGCGCGGCAGGCGAGCATGTGGGAGCCGCTGGTGGCCTCCCACGGCAGGTACCACTGCTGCCAGTAGTCGATGCCGGCGCTCGGCCCGAGCTTTGCGGCCTGCCAGGCGCCGCCGTCGATGCGTACCTCGACCTTGGCGATGCCGCGGTGCTGGGCCCAGGCGATACCACCGATCACGGTCTGCCCCGGGTCGAGAGTGGCAAGGGGCTTCGGGGTGTCGATCCGCGAGGAGACCTTGATCGGCGCGTCGATCGCCCAGTCCCGCTCGGTCCAGTACGCCTCTTCCGCCTCGTACGTCGTGAGCGTGAGCTTGGTGAGCCACTTGGTGGCGCCGACGTAGCCGTAGATCCCCGGCGTCACCAGCCGGGCCGGGAACCCGTGTTCGCGCGGCAGCGGTTCGCCGTTCATGCCGATCGCGACCATCGCGTCCCTGCCGTCGAGGGCCACGGCGAGCGGCGTACTGATCGTGAAGCCGTCGACGGCGGTGCTCAGGATCTGGTCGGCACCGTCGCCGACACCGACCCGATCGAGTAGGTCCTTCAGGGGTACGCCGAGCCAGCGCGCGCCGCCGACGTACTTGCCGCCGACCTCGTTGCTGACGCAGGTGAGGGTGATGTCGCGCTCGATCAGCGACATCGCGGCCAGCTCGTCGAAGTCCAGCTCCAGCTCGCGCTCGACGTCACCGTCGATGGTCAGCTTCCAGTCGTCGACGGCGACCGCGGGGACGGTCAGGTTGATGTCGACGCGGTAGAAGTCGTCGTTGGGGGTGCGCAGTGCGGTGATCTCGTCATACCGCTTCTCCAGGCCGGTCGGGAACTGCGGCGCCGGGCTGGTGGGCGGCGGCAGCGTGACCTGCCCGGGCCGGGTGCGGTACGCCGTGATCCGGCGTGCGGCCTCCGTCGACCCGATGGCGAACCAGGCCAGGCCCGCCACCCCCATCAGCAGCACACTGCGACGGTTCGGACCGAGCGTGGTCTCCTCGGCCGGGACGCGGGCGGCCTGGGTCAGCCCGCCGAGTGCGGCGAGGCCGACCAGGCCGGCGGCCAGTGACGGTACGACGTCGGCCGGTTCGGCCACCGGGCGCAGCGCCGCCGCCACCGCACAGGTTGCGACCAGGAGCAGCAGCAGCGCCGCGCCGAAGACGAAGCGGATCCGGGTGAGCACGCCGGCGAGTGCGGCGAGCCCGAGCGCTCCGAGCAGCACCGAGCCGACCAGGATCGGCTTGTCCTTGGTCCCGAACGTCGCGACCGCCCACTCCTTCATCGGCGTCGGCGTCAGGTCGATGACTGTGGAGCCGATGGCGAGGACCGGTGAGGCGGCCGGGTTCAGCAGGCTGGCGACGAGGTGGCCGGCGGCGATGCCGGCGACGGCGGCGAGTACGCCGAACCCGGCGTACCCGATCCAGCCTTTGCTGCGAGTGAAGGGCATGCAGGTGGTTCGGCGCGGGTCGGCTCGCGGATGGGGGGCCGGGTAACGCTGCATAAACGACGCTTCCCACCCCGCAGACGGGGTGGGAAGCGTCGTTGCGGCGGCGTTACCCGCCGCGACGGGTCAGCGGCTGCGGGGGGCGTAGATGGCCCGGACCCGCTCGTCGCCGCGCAGCCAGAGGGCCAGCCAGACGACGACGCCGGTGCCGATCGACATCGTGATGAACGCCGGCTCGTTGTAGCTCAGGTTGACCGCGGTCGCGCCGCCCAGGTATCCGGTCAGGAAGACCGCGCCGACGACGGCGGTGCGGGGGACGACGTACAGCACGAGGCACGCGACCAGGACCGCGCCGGTGACGAAGTCGAACCACGCGGGGTAGCCGTACTTCTCTTGGGCGTTCTGCACCACCTCGGCGTTGATCAGGTGCATGACGGCGTCGTTGGCGAGGAACGCCGTGACGAGCACGGTGACGACGCGGCCGGCGATCTGGCTCTTGGTGGCCTTGGTCTTGGTCGAGGTGGTGCTGGTCGAGGTGGTCGGCGCTGCGGTGATGGTGGTCATTGATCTGCCTTTGCGTGAGTGGTTTGTTGTCCTGCTTCTGACCACTCATCGATCGGGTTCCGGGCGATACGACATCCCCGCCAGAATTTCTTCAAAGAATTTTCCGGCGCCCGCCCGGGCAACCCTGACCCGCCCTCAGCCGGTACTAACCGGCATGACCATCATGTCCACGACGCATGTCGCTGATTCGGGAGGGCGCGTGACGACGAAAGTCGGGTTCGACGAGTCGCGGCGCGGTCCAGCGGCCTGTTGCGTACGGCGTACCTCCTCACCCACGACCACGCGCTCGCCGAGGACCTGCTGCAGACCACGCTGGCCAAGGCATGGTTCTCGTGGAAGCGGATCGACGGCAACCCGGAGCCCTACGTCCGCAAGATCCTGGTCAACACCTACGCCTCCTGGTGGCGGCGCAAGTGGAACGGCGAGCACGCCCACGACGTACTCCCTGATGCGGGTACGCCGGACCGCAGCGACCACGTCTCCGGCGCCCACGACCTGTGGCAGGCGATGGAACGGCTGCCCCGCAAGCAGCGCGCGGTGATCGTGCTGCGCTACTTCGAAGACCTCACCGAGGCCGAGACCGCCCGGCTGCTCGAATGCTCGGTCGGCACCGTCAAGAGCCAGGCCAGCAAGGCGCTCGCCAAGCTGCGCATCGACCCCGCGCTCGCCACCGAGACCACCATGAAGTCCGTCACCGAGAAGGGAGACCCGCGATGAACACCACCGACCTGCGCGACACCCTCGCCTCCCACGCCGCCTTCGACGACGACGCCCTCACCGCCCGCGTCGTCGGCGTCCGCGAGCGCGTCCGGGTGGTACGCCGCCGCCGCGCCGCCGTCGGTGGCACGGTCGCCGCCGTACTCGCCATCGGCGCCGTCGGCCTCGCCCTCCCGAACCTCACCAACGACGCCGCACCCGCGTCCCGCGACCTCGCCGGCCACACCGCGCCCGCGACGCTGGAGTCGCTCGGCTACACCTACTCCTTCGAGCGTGGTGTCGAAGGAGACGGCGAGGTTGTCATCACCGTTCCCAAGTCCGACGAGCCGAGTCTGATCACGTGGGCCACCCAGGGCGGCGACGATCGAGTGATCGTCCGTAGCGATGGCGGCGAAGATCCGTACCGCTCCTCGCGAGCCGACTTCACCGACTTCACGATGACCGGCCCGAGTGACAGCGCGATGGAGTACACGCTCACCGGCGACGGCCCTATCGGAGTCGCGGTCTACCAGCCTGCCGCCGACCAGGCGCCGGCCGGGGTGACCAAGGACGACTTCACCTACCGCGACCAGGTCGACGGCGGGACGCTGCTGGCCGCGGAGATCGGCGACGCGGGTGACAGCGAGCTTGACCTCACCTTCACGATGCCGACCGGGGGGCTGACGATCAGCACGCTATGCGAGACCTCCCGCCCGCGTATGGTCTCGGTCAGCTTCAACGGAAGCGGTGGGGTGGCAACCTCGTGTCAGGTGCATGAGGGCCGCGACGCGGGCAGCGCGTCGCGCTGGGGGCCTGACGAGGTTGCCGACAAGAGTGGCCGCACGATCAGGGCCGGCGAGAAGGTGCGGGTTCGGGTCTGGGTGAGCGACCGGCGCTCGCCCAGCAGGAAGCTCGCCGAAGACGACAGCGTCAGGCTGGGAGTCGGCATCTACTCGCTGCCTCAGGTGAGCGTGGCCGGCTTCTCGGTGGATGAGTTCGTCGAGTTCGACGGCCACCTGTGGCGGCTCGCAGAGCGGGAGGTGGGCGCGGTCGGCTCCGATCGGGTACGCCTCCGGGTTGCCGGCCGGGCGCCGAGAGTCGTGAGCTTCGTGGCCAGGAACACCGGCACCGGCATCATCCGGATGGCCCGCTTCGGCCCAGATGGCAAGCCGCTGGAGTCCGGAGGCGACGCCTGGGCGTCGACCATCGCCGACAGCATGAGCAGCGGTGGCTACGACCTGGTTACCGAGGACGCGGTTGTGGGGCTGACCACCGAGGGTCAGCTCGTCGGGTTGCGGACCCAGTTCGTGCTCCTGGGCTACGAGCGAGTCGACTGAGGAGGGCCCGTCAGCCGCGGCGGATCCAGCGGCTGAGGCCAGCGTGGTGGCTGTCGTCGATCAGGATCCGGCGGTCGGAGCGACGGAAGACCGACGAGTACGCGCCGACGCGGATCCGGCTCACCTTTCCGATGCAGGCGGCCGGGATGCTCCACAGCGAGACCTGCCGGTCGTACTGAAAGCGGTGCCGGACGCCGGAGCAGGGGTCGCCGATCTCGGTGCCCTCGTCGATGCCGAACTCGGTCCTGCCCTGCCACTTCCCCCGGGTCCGCACGTACGCCCACCCGAGGTAGGCCACGCCGTCGTCCGCCTTCACGCGGACCTGCGAGCCGCGGCCGACGGCACGGCGCATCGCGGTGTGCTTGATCCGGATCTCGAGTCGCTCGCGGCGGTAGTCGATGGCGATCCGCACGATGTCGGGATCGGTGAAGCGCCGGTCCACGACCGTGATCGCCCCACCACTCGGACTCACGGTGCCCCTCTGAACGTCGCGACGGGCGTCGTCGTGGACCAGTTTCTCGGCGTACGCCGCGGGCGCGATGCCGGCGGCCAGACAGAAGGTGGTCGCGGCAGCAGTGAGGGCGGTGGTGCGCACCGCTCAACCCTTCCAGACCCGGCGGCTTAGCGACTGGATCGGCACATCGAAGTCGAAGCCCTTCTGGAAGGCGTCGTCGAGGTAGACGGGTCCTCGCGGGGCGCCACGGCTGGCGCTGACGCCGACTCGCACCCACCGCGGGTTGCCGAGACAGCGACGCGGGATGCTCCACGTGCCGACGTTGGCGCCGTAGTCGAAGTGGTGCTTCAAGCCGCGGCACTCCGGGGTGTCCTCGAGGTCGACGTCCTCGAGCGCGGTGAAGCCCTGCCACCGCCCCTCCTCGATCACGAACGCCATCGCCATCAGCTCCCGGCCGCCGCTGGTCCGGACGCTGACGTTCTCGCCGCGCCACACGCGACGGTCCAGCCCGGCGTACTTCACGCGCACGAGCAGGAAGCGGTCGCGGTGGTCGATCGCCACCCGGCGGATGTCGGGGTCGAACTTCCGCGGTGCCCGCTCGATCTGCGGCTCCCCGCCTCCGGACAGCCGAAGCCGGACGACGTCTCGCGGAGCGTCCTCGCGCACCAGTGTCCCGGCGTGCGCTGCGGGCGCGATGCCGGCGGTGAGGCAGAACGCCGCCGCTGCGGCGATGAGTGTGCTGCGCATCGGTCAGTCCTTCCAGATCCGGCGGCTGAGGACGAGGTTCTCGTTGTACGAGGCAATGCCCTTGCGGAAGGCATCGTCGATGAAGAATGGGCCGTCCCAGGTGCCGCGGCCGGTGCCGACGCCGACCCGCACCCACCTCGGGCGGCCGATGCAGGAGCGAGGGATGGTCCACGTCGCGACGTTGGCCTCGTAGTCGAAACGGTGCCGCAGACCGGGACAGTCGACGCCCGCCGATCCGGTCCCGATGGCCGTCCTGCCCTGCCACTGACCACGTTTGTGGACGAAGGTTAAGGCCTCGAACCGCTTGCCGGCGCTGGTCCGGATCTCCAGGGCGTCGGTACGAACGACGCGGCGGTCGAGAGCGGCGTACTTGGTCCGGATGAGTAACGCCGTAGTCCGATGGTCGACGGCGACCCGCAGGATGTCGGGGTCGGCGGCTCTCGGCGCAGGCTGCAGGGTCTCACCGGCGTCGGACTCGATTGCTCGGACGACGTCGCGCCGGGCATCATCGCGGACCAGCTTCTCGGCGTACGCCGACGGCGCGACGCCGGCGGTCAGGCCGAGGGTGACGATGGCGGCGCAGCCGGCGCCGAGCGCGCGGCGTACCAACGGATTCATGAATGTCCCTCCCCAAGGTTCCCCCAATGATGGCCGGACCATAACCCGCGCTCGTGGCCACCGCAGCGAATTCTCGAAGACCGTGCCTGCGCACGTGCCGGACATCGGTGACAGGTAATCTTGTCTACTTGGTGCCTCCCGGACGGACGCTGGCACCAGAAGGGTGGGGGACGTTGTCCGAAGACGTCGCTGAGCGGGAGATCGCTCAGGAGCAGCAGTTCGTCGATCGCGTATACCTGCAGTTGCAGGAGTCCGCGAAGCAGGCGCAGGCGCTCGCCAAGGAAGGTCACAGCCGTGGTCGGCTCGGTCACGAAGGTGGCTTGGTCGAGCGGGACGCGATGGTCTTCCAGGCCGCGCGCCGGATCGCGCAGCTCGACGCCGCCCACGAAGGCCTGGTGTTCGGCCGCCTCGACCTGGTGCCCGAGAAGGACCCGCAGCCGCGGTACGTCGGTCGGATCGGCCTGCGCGACGCCAACCGCGACTCGCTGCTGATCGACTGGCGGGCGCCCGCGGCCGCGGTGTTCTACCAGGCCACCGCCGCCGAGCCTCAAGAAGTCGTACGCCGCCGGGTGCTGCGCTGCGCCGGCCCGCAGGTGGTCGGTGTGGAGGACGAGCTGCTCGACCCCGACAGCCCAGGGGCGCAGACGCTTCCCATCGTCGGCGAGGGTGCGCTGATGGCGCAGCTCTCGCGGGCGCGCGACCGGTCCATGCACTCGATCGTGGCGACGATCCAGGCCGAGCAGGACAAGGCGATCCGCGCGCCCAGCAAGGGCGTGGTCACGATCTCCGGCGGCCCCGGCACCGGCAAGACGGTCGTCGCGCTGCACCGCGCGGCGTACCTGCTCTACACCGACCGCCGCCGGTACGAGTCCGGCGGCGTGCTGATCGTGGGCCCGAGCGGGGTCTTCATGCGCTACATCGAGCGGGTGCTGCCGTCGCTCGGCGAGACCGCGGTGGCGCTGCGGTCGCTCGGCGAGGTCGTGGACGGCGTCCGCGCCACCCGCCACGACGACCCGCTGGTGGCCGAGGTGAAGGGCTCGGCGCGGATGGCCGAGGTCCTCCGGCGTACGGCGCGCCAGCAGGCCCCGGAGAGCCCGCGCGAGTTCCGGATCTTCTGGCGCGACAACACCATCGTGCTCGACCGAGCGGTGCTCGGCCGGATCCGCCGCCAGCTGATGTCACAGGGCCGCCGCAACCGCCAGCTGCCGCGGGTGGCGGGGGCGCTGCTCGACTCGATGTGGCGACAGGTGCGCAGCGAGCGCGGCCGGGACCGGGGGCGGGAGTCGTTCGACGACGAGATGCTGGGCGACCAGAGCTTCATCGACTTCGCGTCGGCCTGGTGGCCGCCGCTGGGCGCACCCGAGGTGCTGGGCTGGCTGCGCGACCCCGAGTTCCTCGCCCGGGTGGCCGACGGCGTTATCGACAACGAGGCGCAGCGGCTGCTCTCGAAGAGCTGGGCGTCGAGCGAAGGTCAGCTGTCGATCGAGGACGTCCCGCTGCTCGACGAGCTGCGCTACGCGCTGGGCGACGTACCCCAGCGCACCGACGCCGACCATGACCGCGACGACACGCTGACCGCGGCCGAGGGAGGCGTCGACCTCCAGGAGCTGACCACCGCCGCCGACCGCGAGTACGCGCCCGCCGGCCGCGCCTGGCAGCCGCCGACGCACCGGATCGAGGACGACCCCTTCTCCCACATCCTGATCGACGAGGCCCAGGACCTGACCCCGATGCAGTGGCGGATGGTCGGCCGCCGTGGCCGCACCGCGTCCTGGACGATCGTCGGCGACCCCGCGCAGTCGTCGTGGCCGGTGCCCTCCGAGTCGGCCGCGGCCCGGGCCACGGCCCTGGACGGCAAGGTGCTGCACGAGTTCCACCTGTCCACCAACTACCGCAACTCCTCCGAGATCTACGCGTACGCCGCGGCGTACGCCGAGCGGGTCGGCCTCGACGCCGACCTGCCCACCGCGGTCCGCTCGACCGGGATCGAGCCGCGCCAGGTCGAGGCTGGCGCCGATCTGGAGGCCGCGGTCCGGGCCGAGGTGGTCCGGGTGGCAGGCGAGGTCGGCGGCACCGTCGGCATCGTGGTCTCGATCGCCCGGCGGGCCGAGGCCAACGCCTGGCTCGCCTCCTGGCCGGAGCTCGCCGACGACGCCCCGTCGGCGCGTGCGTCCGTCGAGTCCGGAGCCACGCCGAGCGGCGAGGACCGCGTCGTCGTACTCACCGGCCTGGACACCAAGGGCCTCGAGTTCGACGGCATCGTGGTGGTCCGGCCGGACGAGATCGAGGCCGAGTCCGCCACCGGCCGGGCCACGCTGTACGTCGTCCTCACCCGCGCCACCCAGCTGCTGACGACCGTCGGTTGATGGAGATCGATATCCGCTACGCCGGGGCGGCGACCTCCCACAGGGCACTGATAGGCATCGCCCGGAACTGGGGTCCGAACGGGAGAGTCTGCTGGCCTGTGTAGAGGACGAGGCCGACCACCAGATCGTCGCCAAGCCGGTCAGCGAGGTGCCGAAGTCCCCGGAAGTCCTCGGCGCGGACGGTCGAGCCTGCCTTGACGTCGATCGCGACGACCCGGCCGCGGCGGTCCTCTATGACGATGTCGACCTCGACTTGGTCCTTCGTGCGGTAGTGGAACAGGTCGGCGCGATGTCGAGACCAAGTCAGCTGGCGCGCGAGCTCCATCGCTACGAAGCCCTCGAGGAGTGGCCCCAGCGGGCCGGCCGGTCGACGGAGCGCGTGGGCGCCAATCCCAAGCAGGTTGGCCGCGACTCCCGAGTCCACCATGGCCGCCTTCGAGGTGCCAACCGCGCGAGTGGTGAGGTTGCGGGACCAAGCGGGGATGCGTTTGATCAGAAACACCTCCTCAAGCAGGGTGAGGTACCGCTTCACGGTCGGCTGGGGTAGGCCGAGGGCGTTCCCGAGACTGCCGGCGACCAGGAGTTGTCCGGAGCGTGCGGCAACCATATGTGCCAGCCTGCGCATCTCCGGTCCTCGTTCGATCTCGGAGAGCTGGATGACGTCCCGGTTGATGATGTCGGCGACGTAGTTGTCGAAGAATCGCTCACGTCGGTGCGCGGTTCGACTGACAGCTTCGGGGAAGCCGCCGCGCACGATCCGTTCGACGTAGCCTGTGCGGCCCTCCTCGGATCTGTGACGAAGCGCGGGGCCGGCTTCGAAGATTGCATCTACGAAGCCGTCAGGCTGTCCGTCGATCTCGCCCTGGGACAACGGCCAGAGCTCGACGGTTTCCATCCGGCCGGGCAATGCGTCAGGCAATCCACGCAATCCGAGTAGCCGCGCTGAGCCGGTCAACAGGAACCGCCCGGGACGTGGGTCGGCATCGACGCTGGCCTTGATCGGCAGGATGAGATCGAGGTCTCGTTGGATCTCGTCGATGACCACGAGGCCTGGCAGCTCGTCGCCTGGCGACTCGATGAACTCCTCAGGGTCGAACCGAGCCGCCTGCAGCGTCGCCGGTTGGTCGAGTGTCCGTATGTCGCCACCCCGGGCCTCCGCGATCAGGGCGACGAGGGTGCTCTTGCCCGATTGGCGTGCGCCGTTGACAAGTACAACCCGGGTATCCGCCAGTGCCTCCTCGACCATTGCGTGGGCGTGTCGAGGCACGATGCGCCCCAGCGGTGAGCGAACTGACCCTGCCATATGCCCAGTGTGACATGGACATGTTGATTTAGCCGCAGGGTCCGCGTTGATTTGGCCGCAGAGTCCGCGTTGATTTGGCCGCAGGGTCCGCGTTGATCTAGCCGCAGATCTTGTGTCGATCTAGCCGCCCGCCTGACGCAGACTGGACGCACTGTTCAGCGTAGGATCTGGCTGGCGGCGACGTTGTGGAGGAACTCGCGGTAGCGATCGGTGGTCCAGCCGCGATGCTCCACGAGCAGGTGCCGGACGTGGGAGGACATCAGCACGTAGAGGATGTCGGCGGCCTCCTGCGGGGACACACCGTCGGCGAGGGCGTCGAGCTCGTCCAGCCGCTTGGTGACCTCGCGTAGCGACTCCAGCATCCGGTCGCGGCCGGTGACGTGCAGTGCGGCCAGGTCGGGGTCGCTGGCGGCGGCCTCGACGATCGCGTAGATCAGGGCGCCCGCCCGGTCCATCAGGTCGTAGCCGAAGTCGACGGCGGCGGCCAGCACTTCGGTTGGCTCGTCGGCGTCGGAGGTGCGGCGGAGCAGCTGGGTGGCCGCGTCGACGTCATCCACACGCGTGGCTACCCACAGGCAGTGCACGAACAGGTCGCGCTTGGTCGGGAACGCGGCGTACACGGTCCGCTCGCCGACGCCGGCCTCCGCTGCCACTGCCCGCATGCTGGTCAGTAGGTAGCCGTCCTGGACGAAAAGGCGCGCGGCGGCATCGCAGATGGCCGCCTTCGTCGCCGCCGCCTTCCGCTCGCGCAGAGGGGAGTGGTAACGGCGCTTGGCATCTTTTCTCACGGCGCACCCTCCCGATCCGAATGCAGTCGCTTGCGGCAGCGTACCTCCGGATATGTGCATTCAGCAGGTACCTCGTCTCGTCGGTGCCCACAGATGCGCGCCGAGATGCGTCCGCCGGTTAGATTTCGGCCATGAACTCGCAGCCTGACGCCCGGTCCACACTGGATGCGATGCGGGGCTTCGAGGCCTGGGCGGCGATCCGGCTCCGCGACTCCCAGACGGTGACTCTGGTCGGTGGTACGCCGTCGAGGCTGGCGAGTCTGCTCGACGTACCGCTCGAAGAGGGCGTGCCCGAGGAGGGCCGCCGGTTCGACCGGCTGGTCGCGATCCCGTTCCGCCAGGTGACCGAGCGTGGCTTCGAGGCGCACGACGACGGTACGCCGCTGGTCGTGGTCGACATCGCCAGTGAGGTCGAGGTCCCGCTCGCCGACACGCTCGCGGCACTGCCCGACGTACCCGTGGAGTTCACGGATCGCGGTGGCTTCGACACCTCCGACGACGAGTACGCCAAGGTCGTCGAGGCGATCATCCGCGACGAGATCGGCCAGGGCGAGGGCGCGAACCTCGTGATCGGCCGCCACTACCGCGCCCAGCTCGACGGCTGGGGCGCCGACCAGGCGCTCACCGTGTTCCGCCGGCTGCTGGAGCGCGAGCGCGGCGCCTACTGGACCTACGCCTTCTTCACCGGAGAGCGTTATCTCGTCGGCGCCAGCCCGGAGCGGCACGTCAGTGTCCGCGGCGGCGACGTCCGGATGAACCCGATCTCCGGCACCTTCCGGCTCAAGGGGTACGACGAGCAGGTCGCCCGTAAGCAGGCGCTGCTGGACTTCCTGCGGGACGAGAAGGAGATCTACGAGCTCTTCATGGTCGTCGACGAAGAGCTGAAGATGATGTGCCAGATCTGCCAGGAGGGCGGCCTGGTGCTCGGCCCGTTCCTGAAGCCGATGAGCCACCTGGTGCACACCGAGTACATCCTCGCCGGCCGCAGCCACCGCGACGTCCGGGAGATCCTGCGCGACTCGATGTACGCCGCGACCGTGACCGGCAGCCCGGTGGAGAACGCCTGCCGGTTGATCAAGGAGTACGAGTCTGCCGGCCGCGGCTACTACGCCGCCGCGCTGGCGCTGCTCGGCCGCGACCCTGACGGCCAGCCGACGGCCGACAGCCCGATCGTGATCCGCACCGCGGACGTCAGCGTCGGCGGCGAGCTGAAGGTGACCGCCGGCGCGACGCTGGTGCGCGACTCGGACCCGGCGTACGAGGTCGCGGAGACGCACGCCAAGGCCGGCGGCATCCTGTCCGCGTTCGGCCTGGCGCCGCAGTCGACGGCGCCGCGCGAGAGCGTGCTCGAGCTCGCCATCGACGAGGACGTGCTGATCGCGCTGCACTCCCGCAACCAGCGGCTCAGCAAGTTCTGGCTGACCGAGCAGGGCGGCGCCCCGCCGGACCCGGTCCTGCGCGGCAAGCGGGTGCTCGTCCTGGACGGCGAGGACGACTTCGTGAACATGCTCTGCCACGTCCTCGGCGTACTCGGAATGACCACGACCGTGGTCCGTCACGAGCGGACCGACGAAGTGCTCGCCATCGGGTTCGACGACTACGACCTGGTGATCGTCGGCCCCGGGCCCGGCGACCCGCGCGACGGCGACGACCCGAAGATGCAGGCGCTGCGCGCCGCGGTGGCCCGGCTGATGGCGGAGCGCAAGCCGTTCCTCGCGGTCTGCCTCGGCCACCAGGCGCTGTGCCACCACCTCGGCATCCCGCTGGCGTTCAAGGACATCGTGTTCCAGGGGACCCAGTCGCCGGTCGAGCTCAACGGCCGTACCGAGCGGGTCGGCTTCTACAACACCTTCGTGGGCCGGGCCGGTGAGCTGCCGGAGGGGGTCAGCGTTGACGCCGACCCCGAGACCGGCGACGTGCACCACCTACGCGGCCCGCACTACCGCGGCATCCAGTTCCACGCCGAGTCGATCCTCACCGAGCACGGCTACGACCTGATCCACAACCTGGTCGTGGACCTGCTCACGCCGACTGGACAGGGCTGACGCTCGCCAGCAGTTCGACGAGGTCGGATCGCCGAAGGTCGTAGAAGTCGGCGAGACGGGCGCTGTCCATCAGGCTGATCGCTGCCAAGACGTTCTGCCGAGCCTCGTCAAGCTGTCCTGCGTCGCGAAGCGCGCGTGCGAAATTCGCCGTGGCGATCGCCTCGAGCGGTCGATCGCCGAGTGTTTGGGCCATCGATTTCGCCTGCTGCAAGCACGGGATCGCTTCATCATGTCGGTTGGCCGCTGTGTAGACCTCTCCAAGCGTGTCGAGGACCATCGCCTGGTCTCCCAATGATCCGTGCCCTCGATAGATCGCTAACGCACGTTGCGCCGCTTCGGCCGCAGCGTCGTACTGCGATAGGTCCTGGTAGGCTCCAGCGACATTGTTGAGGAGCCCGGCCTCACCCAATGGGTCCCCATGCTCATGCGCGAGGTCGAGGGCTTCCTGGAAGTGGTTGATCGCCGTGAGCGGTCTACCTACCGTGCATTCGATCAAGCCCAGAGTGTTCAACGCCGCTACCTGCCCTTGGGTGTCTCCTGCTGCCTCGAAAAGGTTGATCGAGTGTTCGAGGTGTGGCCTGGCTATGGAGTACCGCGCGACCGTGAGGTAGTACAACGCGATGAGGTTGTGGGTCTTGGCTTCCGCCCATTGATCGCCGGTCTGTCGCGCCGCGTCGAGCGCGCGATCCAGCAGAGTCGACAGTTGATCAAACGCCTGACGCCGCCAGAGCTCTTCGTAGAGGGCGTGCACAAGCCTATAGACCACATCGGGCCGGTCGTCGGCTGCACCTTGGGCCAGGGCTACGGCGAAGTCCGCCTCCAGACGAAGCCAGTCGCGGGCCATGCGGTCGTCATCGAAGGTTGCAGGATCGATGTCCGACGGGGTGGGGAGGCGGGACAGTGCGGTACGGGGGTTCTCCACCAACGCGGCGTTCGTTGCCGACTGAACACACCAGCCGTAGAGGCGATCGAGAGCGGTGCGGCGGTCGTGCTCGGCATCGAGGTCGCGGCAGAGCTCAGCGGCGTAGGCGCGAAGGTGGTCGTGCAGCCCGAAGCGGCCGGCGGCCCGCCGCTCGACCAGGCTGAGTTCGGCCAAGCGGTCGAGCAGGCGGCGCGCGGTGCCGATCCCTGTACCGGCGAGCGCGGCCACCGCCCCCACCCCGACGTCGGCGCCCGGCGGTAGGCCCAGCAGCCGGAACATCCGCGCGGCGTCGGCATCCAGCGCCTGATAGGACCAGGAGAAGACCGCACGCAGGCTGGTCGTTTCGTCGTCGGACTCCAGCGCGCTGAGGCGGTCGCGCTCGTCCTGGAGGTCCTGCACGACGACCGCCAGGCCGTCGGCATACCGTCCCGCTCGCTCGGCCGCGATCACCAGCGCGAGCGGGAGGTAGCCGCACAGGCGGGCCAGCTCGGCCAGGCCAGAGAGGTGCCGAGTGACCCCTTGCTCGGCGAGCCGGGCTACGAGCAGTGCCACCGACTCCTCCTCCGACAGGGTGTCGAGGGAGATTCGCCGCGCGCCCTCGCGCGCGGCGAGGCCGCGCAGCTGGCCGCGGCTGGTCACCAGCACCATCGACCCGGACCCGGGCACCAGGGGCCGTACCTGCTCGGCGTCACGCGCGTTGTCGAGCACGATCAGCATGCGACGGCCCGCGAGCCGACTGCGAAAGAGCGCGCTCCGAGCATCGATGTCTGCGGGGATGTCCTCGCCGGGCACGCCGATCCCGCGCAGCAGCAGATCCAGGGCGGCCGATGCTGGCATCGGCTGGCCCGGGCCGTAACCGCGCAGGTTGACGAAGAGCTGGCCGTCGGCGAAGCGCTCGCTCACCTGATGGGCCCAGTGCAGCGCGAGCGTGGTTTTGCCGACCCCGCCCATGCCGTGCAGCCCGGTGATCACAACCGGCTGGTTGACGTCGCCGACCTCGGCGAGATGCTGGTCGAGCTCGGTCAGGGCGTCCTGCCGGCCGGTGAAATCGCTGCCTGCGGCCGGGAGCTGGCGGGGTACGACGGGCGCCGGCGCTGCCGAGCCCGCCAATGACGCACTGGGCGCCGTACCGTTCAGCAGCTCGGCGTAGATCGCCTGCAGCTCACGGCTCGGGTCGATGCCGAGTTCATCGGCGAGCCGGCGCCGGATCTGCTCGTACGCCGCCAGCGCCTCGGCCTGCCGCCCGGAGCGCGCCAAGGCCACGATCAGCCGCGCCCACAGGGTCTCTCGCAACGGGTGGTCGGCGGCGAGGCGCTGGAGCTCGGCGATCGAGCCGGCGGCGCCGATGGCGAGCTCGGCGTCGGTGCGGTGCTCCACCGCCGACAGATGGCGCTCGGTCAGCCGCTGAGACTCGACCTCGTTCAGCCAGTCCGACAGCGGCTCGGCGAACGGAGTGCCGTGCCACAGAGCGAGTGCCTCGCGTATCAGCGAGCCGACCTGATCCGGGCCCGCGCTGAACGCTCGATCGAGCAGATCGGAGAAGCGGATCGCGTCGACGGCGTCGGGTGCCACGTTCAGTGTGTAGCGCCCCGCGGCGCTGCCGATCGCGTCGTCACCGAGGACCGTGCGCAACCTCCGCACGCAACTGTAGAGGGACCCACGGACGTTGCCCGGCAGGTCCTCGCCCCACACCCGCTCGTACAGCGTCTCCACTGGCACCGGTTGCCCCGCCGACAGTGCCAGCACGGCCAACAGCGCCCGCGGCCGCCGGCCAGGGATGCCGACCGGTACTCCGTTCGCCCGTACCTCGAGAGGTCCGAGCAGTCGGATCTTCAGTCCCGCCTCGCTCGTCACGTTCGCATCCTTCCTGACCCGTTTGCCAGGCTTACGCATGCCGCCGCTACCTGGTTGCAACGCCCGCCCGGTTCCGTGTCAGACGTTCGTCAGCTCCCGGTCAGACCGGGTTCCTAGTGTTGCCCCGCGGCTCCTGGCTCGTAACGGGGGAGCCCTCATCGGACACGACAAGCATGGAGGAGTTCACGATGATGACGAGGAAACTGGCCGGGTGCCTCGCGGTGGCGGCCGTCGCGGGCGGCGCGCTCGCGATGCCCGGGCCGTCCCAAGCCGCGCCCGACGGCGCTGCGAAGGCGGAGTCAGCGCGCGCATCGTGGGTGTGCCTGTACCGGATCTACGCCGACAACACCCAGGACGGCGGCGCTGACGAGCCGTACCTCATGGTCGATCTGGGGCGCTTCTGGGGCCCGAAGGACATGGTCGCCGGCACCTCCCGGAGCCTCAATAAGGCGTTCCCGGCAGGCGACGAGTTCTCACTCTACGAAGATGACTGGCCGGATGCGGATGACTTCCTTGGCAAGCGCACGGTGCCGACCGTGAGCAGCGGCGTCAAGGTGCTCCACTTCGGCTCCAGCACCGGCAGCTATGCGTACCGGGTCAGCGTTCGCCCGCGGAGCTACTGCTCGTAGTCGGATCCGTCGGGATGTCCGCCTGGGCCGTCGATGCCGACGGCCCAGGCGATGTCATTGACGAGGATCGGCGATGTGCGTCGGTTGTGGCCCTCCCACTACTCTGGGGCCCAGTTCGAGGCGTCGGCCGGGTCTCCGGTCGAGCGCCATTTCCACGTAAGTTCATCGCCGGGCAACCTTCCGGGGTGCCGTGGCGTCTTACCCGCGAAGGGTCGGACGCGCGGTTGGTGGGGGAGGAAGCAAGACAATGAGGACACGGGGCAGGCTCGTTGCTGCACTCGTCGTGGGCGCGCTCGCGGCCGGGTGTGGGCTTAACGACCGCAGCGGGGACTCCGTCGAGGAGCCCGGGCAGCCCCTTCCGACGCGCGAGAGCGGCACCCCGCCGTCGGCCAAGCCGACCACCTCGGCCGATCGCCCGAACATCGTGATGATCCTGCTCGACGACTTCTCCATGGATCTCCTGCAGACCATGCCGACGGCGCTCGACATGCAGCGCCGGGGAGCGTCGTACGCCCACTCGTTCGTCGTCGACAGCCTGTGCTGCGTGTCCCGCGCCTCGATCTTCACCGGCCAGTACCCGCACCAGACTGGTGTCCTCGCCAACGTCTCGAACATGCCGAACGCCTATGGTCCGATCGGCGGCTACGAGGCGTTCGACACCTACGGCAACGGTGAGCGTGCGTTCAACGTGCGGCTGCAGCAGTCCGGCTACACCACCGGCTTCGTCGGGAAGTACCTCAACCAGTACGAGCTGAACCCGAGCACCCGCGAGTTCCCGGACGTGCCGGAGGGCTGGGACGACTTCCAGGTGATGTTCGGCAGCGCCTACAACGGCTGGGGCTTCGACACCACCTACGTCGAGGACCGCGAGGTCAAGGTGCGTGAGTACCCGCGGCCCGACGAGGAGGAGTCCGAGGAAGACCGGGACGCCAAGTACGCCGCGACCGTGCAGGAAGAGGCGGCGCTGGAGTTCCTGGAGAAGCACCGCGACGACGAGGACCCGTACTTCCTGGAGATCTCGACCTACGGCCCGCACAGCCGGGTCGGGTCGCCCGCCTACCCGGAAGACGGGCTGTTCCCAGCGGCGTTCCAGGACCGCCGTACCGACGAGCACCCGGGCAACTGCGGAGCGGTCTCCTGCAACGCGCTGAACACCGGTGACCTGCCCGGCTTCGGTGACGAGCGCGCCGACAACGCGCCGTACTACGGCAACGGCAAGCAGGCCCCGGCCTGGCGTCGCCCCGGCAGGAAACTGTCGGCCGCCGACGCGCAGTCCGCGCTCCGCTCCCGGGCGCAGATGGTCCAGTCGATCGACCGGATGATCGGCAAGGTCCTCGACGCCGTCAGCCCGGACACCTACGTCGTGCTCACCTCCGACAACGGCTTTCACATCGGCCAGCACGGCCTGATCCGCGGCAAGGGCACGCCGTACGACTCCGACACCCGGGTGCCGCTGATCGTGGTCGGCCCCGGGGTGAAGCCGGGCGTACGCCAGGAGGTCGTGAGCAACATTGACCTGGCGCCGACCTTCGAGGAGATGGCGGGGCTCAAGCCGGCGACGTACCAGTCCGGTATCTCACTGGTGCCGACGCTGACCCAGCCGGGCCTCAGCCGTCAGGACTACGCCTTCTTCGAGCACACCTTCGCGCGCAGCCTCGCCGGCGACGACCCGGATGCGGCGTACACCGGCGGCGCGCTGGAGACGATCCCGTCGTACGTCGCCGTCCGCAGCCGCACCGGTCTGCTGGTGCGGCTCGACCTCGACAACAGCTGGACCGGCGTCAACTACGCCTACGAGTACTACGACTACCGCTACCGGAGCTGGGAGAAGACCAACACCTTCAACCTGCCGGAGAACCAGGGCAAGATCCGCGAGCTGATGAAGAAGCTCGACGAGTTCGACATGTGTGTGGCCGAGGCGACCCGCGACGAGCCGGTCAGCGACACCTGCCGCAAGGTGCGCGCGGGGCAAGAGCTGAAGGCCGAGCCGGTGCTGCCCGGCCAGCCCGGAGAGCCGAGCGAGGAGCCGGCGGCGCCGAACGTGCCGGTGCCGACCAAGCGCTGAGTTAGGTTGACCGGGTGTCGAGCCCGGATGTCGTCGTCGTGGACCACCACGACTCCTACACCTGGAACCTCGTCCACCTGATCGCCTCGGTCACCGGCCGGCTGCCGGTCGTGGTCCAGCACGACGAGACCTCTGCCGACCACCTGCTCGGCTTCTCGCACGTCGTCCTGTCGCCCGGCCCCGGCCACCCCGCGGATCCAGCCGACTTCTCGGTCGGCAACGACGTGCTCAAGGCCGCGACGGTGCCGGTGTTCGGGGTCTGCCTCGGCATGCAGGGCCTGGTGACGGCGTACGGCGGCACCGTCGACCGCGACCTCCCGGCTCACGGCGAGCTGGCGCTGGTCGACCACGACGGTCGCGGGGTCTTCCAGGGTCTGCCGCAGGCGTTCCGAGCAGTGCGGTACCACTCGCTGCGGGCGGTGCGGCTGCCCGAAGGTCTGGAGGTGACCGCCACGACGCCGGGGGACGGTGATCAGGATCCGGTCGTGATGGGTGTACGGCACACCTCGCTGCCGCTGGAGGGCGTGCAGTTCCACCCGGAGTCGATCCTCAGCGAGTACGGCGCCCAGCTGGTCGCCAACTTCCTCCGGGGCGGTGCTCGGCGTTGACCGATCCCGTTCCGCGCTTCCTCGCCGCCGCGGCAACGCACGAGCGGTGCTTCTGGCTCGACGGCGGCGGCTCGCGCGAGTGGTCCGGCCGGCAGTCGCTGGTCGGCTGGCTGGACGAGACCGACGTCTCGCTCACCTACTCGGCGGCGACCCGGCAGGTACTGCGGCACCGGTCCGGTCGGTCCGAGGTGGTCGGCGACGACATCTTCGCCGTACTCGACGAACACCTGGCCGACGAGGACCCGGCGGTCCACTGGGTCGGCTACTTCGGGTACGCCGCCCGCGCCGACCTGCCGGCCTCGGTCTCTCCAGCCGGTGGGATGCCGGACGCGGTGTGGATGCGGGCCCGCCACGTCCAGCTCTACGAGCACCGCCACGAGGTGCGCAGCCCGGGGCTGCCGCCACCTCGGGTGCTGGAGGTGCCGGACTGGTACGCCGCGGAGTTCGCGCAGGTGCAGGAGGAGCTGCTCGCCGGGAACTCCTACGAGGTCAATCTGACCTACCGGGTCGAGGTCGCCAGCGAGCTGGCGCCGCCGACGGCGTACCTGCGGCTGCGCGAGCTCAACCCTGCGCCGTACGCCGGGTATCTGCAGCACGCCGTGCCCGGCCACGAGGCATGGCTGCTGAGCTCGTCACCGGAGCGGTACGCCGTGGTCGACCGGCGCCGCCGGCTGCAGACCAAGCCGATCAAGGGCACCACCCCACGGGGTGCGACCGCCGAGGACGATGAACGGCAGCGGGTCAGGCTTGCCGACGACCCGAAGTTCCGCGCCGAGAACCTGATGATCGTTGACCTGCTGCGCAACGACCTCGCGATGGTCTGCAAGGCGGGCTCGGTGACGGTCCCCGAGCTGATGGCGGTCGAGTCCTACGAGTCGGTCCACCAGCTGGTCTCCACCGTGCGTGGCCGGCTCCGCGACGACGTCAGCACGGTAGGGGCGCTGCGGTCGCTGTTCCCCGCCGGCTCGATGACCGGTGCGCCGAAGCTGCGCACCATGCAGATCATAGACGCCGTCGAAGCCACCCCGCGCGGCCCCTACGCCGGCGCCTTCGGCTGGCTCTCCGGCGACGGCCGCGCCGACCTCGGCGTCGTCATCCGCTCCCTCACCACCACCGGCGACGGCCGCTGGACCCTCGGCACCGGCGGTGGCATCACCGTCCGCTCCGACCCCGCCGAGGAGTACGCCGAGTCCCGCTGGAAAGCAGACCGCCTCCTCCGCGTCTTCGACTGAGGTGGGTGGCTACCTTGCGCCTACTCGGCGTCGCTGCCGAACTTCACCTGGACGGTCTCGGTCTCGCCGTCGCGGATCAGCTGGACGTCGGTCTCTTCGTCGGGGCGGAAGGCGTAGACGGCGGCGAGGAGGGCGTTGGGGCTGCCGACGTGGATGCCGCCGATCGAGGTGATGATGTCGCCGTCCTCGATGCCGGCCTCCTCGGCGGCGCTGTCCTCCTCGACGTCCTCGACCTCGGCGCCGTGGACGACGTCGCCGACGTCGTAGTCGGTGCGCGGGTAGACGCCGAGGCGGGCGTGGGTCACGTCTTCGCCGTTGCGGATCTGGTCGATGATCGGCATCGCGTTGTCGATCGGGATCGCGTAGCCGATGCCGATCGAGCCGAGGTCGCCGCCACCACCGTCGTTGCCGCGTGCCAGCTCGATCGAGGAGTTGATGCCGACCACCTCGCCGGCCATGTTGACCAGCGCGCCACCGGAGTTGCCGGGGTTGATCGCGGCGTCGGTCTGGATCGCGTCGTACACCGAGTTCTGGCTCGAGTCGGTGGCCAGCGGCATCACGATCGGGCGGTGCAGGGCGCTCACGATGCCGGCGGTGACCGTGGCCTGCAGGCCGTACGGCGAGCCGACGGCCACCACGGCCTGGCCGACCTCGGTCTTGTCCGACGAGCCGACCTTGGCGGTCTTCAGGTCGCTGACGTCCTCGGCCTTGATCAGCGCGGTGTCGGTGAGCGGGTCGGTGCCGATCAGCTCGGCCTCGGCAGTCGACCCGTCGTCGAAGTAGACAGTCAGCGAGCCGTCCTCGCCTGCCGGCTCGACCACGTGGTTGTTGGTGAGGATCTCGCCGTCCTCGCTGAGCACGATGCCCGAGCCGCTGCCGCCGGTGCTCTCGTCGGAGCTGATCGCGTCGATCTTCACGACGACCGGCAGCACCTGCTTGGCCACGCTGTTGACCGACACCAGGTCCAGCGGATCCAGCCCGGAGGTGTCGATCTCACCGGCGTCGACCTCGCCCGTGTCGTCGCCAGCGACCTGGTCGTACGCCGCCGCGCCGCCGAGGCCTGCCGCACCGCCGATCACCAGCGCCCCCACGAGTACGCCGGCCGCGAGCCCGCGTCCCCGACCACCGCCACCACGGCCAGCAGGTACCGGCGGCGGACCGTACGGCGCACCCGGTGCCGGCGCTTGCGGCTCGACGGCCGGGAACTGCTGGGTCTCCAGCCGCTGCGTGCGCGGCTGGACGGGCTGGACCGGCTGAACGGCCCGGACCTGCGGCAGCGGCTGTGTCGTGGAGTGCGGGTCCTGCTGGGCTGGGGGCTGAGCAGGCGGCTGGGCGGGCGGCTGAGCGGGAGGCTGGCTGGCAGCGGAGCCGCGCGGCAGTGTGCCTGAGGGGCGCGGGGGCTCCGGCTGGTCCGACGGGCGCATCCGAGTGTGGTCGAAGGGAGGGTTGGGCTCGCTCATGGGCGAAGTCTTTCCCCCTCCGTTGCCCTGTCAACCGCGGGGGGTGCAGGTTGTGTGCTCGGTTCGCTGGACTGACCAGGCAGCATCATCATCAGCCGAGCTCCACCACCCGGTGCGGCGCCGGCCGACACCGCGCCGCCATGCCGGTGCGCGACCTGCCGGACGATCGACAGGCCGAGGCCGGAGCCGGACATCCCCCGCGACTCCGGGGACCGGTAGAACCGGTCGAACACCTGCGGCAGATCGTCCTCGGCGATGCCCGGGCCCTGGTCGTCCACGGTGAGTACGCCGTTGTGCACCGACAGCGAGACGACGCCACCGACCGGGCTCCACTTGGCGGCGTTGTCGAGCAGGTTGGTGACCGCCCGCTCGAGGGCGGACGACTCGCCGATCAGCCACCACGGCTCGGCGTCCACGGCGAACGTCACGCCCGGCGCGCGGCGGCGTACCCGCGCCACGGCGCGGTCCGCGACCTCGGAGAGGTCGACCGGCTCGACCAGGTGCTGGAGCGGCTCGTCGCGGGCCAGCTCGACCAGGTCGCCGATCAGCGTGGTCAGCTCCTGGATCTGGGCGCGAACGTCGTCGAGCAGCTCGGACCGCGCCTCGGGCGGCAGGCCGACACCATGGGTGTCGGCCTGGAGCAGCAGATCGAGGTTGGTGCGCAGGCTGGTCAGCGGCGTGCGTAGCTCGTGGCCGGCGTCGGCGACCAGCTGCCGCTGCCGGGTCCGGGACGCCGCGAGCGCGGACAGCATGCTGTTGAAGGCGGTCGCGAGCCGCGCGATCTCGTCGTCGCCCTCGACGGTGAGCGGGGTGAGGTCCTCGGTGCGCGCGATCCGCTCGGCCTCGTCGGTGAGCCGGCGTACCGGCCGCAGCCCGTTGCGGGCCACGCCCCAGCCCGCCAGGCCCGCCGTGATCACGCCCGCCCCGCCGAACAGCAGCATCACCAGGCCGAGCTTGGCCAGCACGTTGTCCTGTGGCTCCAGGGACTGGGCGAGCACCAGCGCGGCGTCGCCCTCACCGGTCGGCCAGGCCGCCACCCGGTAGCGGTCGCCGTCCTCGCTGATCGTCCGGATCGAGTGGTCGGCCTTGCCGTTCGCAACCGCGATTTCGGGTGGTCCGAACCGCAGTGCGTTGCCGTCGCCGACGACGTGAGTCTCGCCATCGGCAAGGACCACGAACAGGCGGACGTCGGCCGCCCCGAGGATGAACGGCGGGATCTTGACCTGCTCACCGCGGGCGGCGGCCACAGTGCCGGTCTCCGCGGCCGCCTGGGTGCGCGCGGCCAGCGAAGCGTCGAGCGCGGACTGCATCTGCATCCGGGCGGTGACGTAGGCGCCGAGTGCGACGAACGCCACCGACAGCCCGACCGCCATCGTGGTCAGCAGCGTGACCCGACTGGCCAGCGACCGGCGGTAGTGCCAGCCATCGCCCTGACTGCTCGTGCTCATGACTCCTTCAGCACGTAGCCCACGCCGCGCACGGTGTGCAGCAGCCGGGTCTCGCCCTCTGCCTCGGTCTTGCGCCGGAGGTACCCGACGTACACCTCCAGCGAGTTGGCGGTGGTCGGGAAGTCGTAGCCCCAGACCTCCTCCAGGATGAACGACCGCTCCAGCACCCGCCGCGGCCGCCGCAGGAACATCTCCAGCAGCGTGAACTCGGTCCGGGTCAGCTCGATCCCGCGCTCGCCGCGGCGTACCTCGCGGGTGGCCACGTCCATGGTCAGGTCGGCGAAGGCCAGGGTCTCGTCGGCATCGTCGTCGTGGGGTGTCACCCGGCGCAGCAGCGCCCGCAGTCGGGCCAGCAGCTCCTGCAGCGCGAACGGCTTGGTGAGGTAGTCGTCGGCGCCGGCGTCCAGGCCCTCGACCCGGTCGCCGACGGCGTCGCGCGCGGTCAGCACCAGGATGGGTACGTCGTTGCCAGCCTTGCGCAGCGCCTTGGTCGCCTCGATGCCGTCCAGTCGCGGCATCATCACGTCCATCACCACGACGTCGGGGCCGATGCTGCCGATGCCGGCCAGCGCCTCGGCGCCGTCGGCGGCCATGCTCACGGCGTACCCGTTGAACTCCAGGGAGCGACGCAGCGACTCGCGCACGGCGCGGTCGTCGTCGACGACCAGCACGCGCGGTCGCTCAGTGGAAGTGGTCACGCCGCCGAGTGTGTCATTTGCCCCTGAGTCACGCCTGAGAGTGTTTGGCGGCTATGCTCGCGCGGTGCGGGAGGGGACTGGGAACGGGCTGCGCACCGATATCCAGGGGCTAAGGGCAATTGCCGTCCTCACTGTTCTCCTCAGCCACGCCGGGGTACCGTTCCTGCCCGGTGGCTACGTCGGCGTCGACGTCTTCTTCGTGATCTCGGGCTACCTGATCACCGGGCTGCTGGTGGCCGAGGCCGGTCGCGCCGGCGCCATCTCGCTGGGCAGCTTCTACGCCCGCCGCGCCCGCCGGATCATCCCCGCCGCAACCGTGGTGATCGTGGTGACCGTCGCCGCCACCGTGATCTGGGCGAGCCTGATCGACGCCGTCGACGTGGTGTACGACGGCGTCTGGGCTGCGCTGTTCGCCGCCAACATCCGGTTCGGCCTGGAGGGCGTCGACTACTTCGCCCAGGACGAGACCGCCTCGCCGCTGCAGCACTACTGGTCGCTCGCGGTCGAGGAGCAGTTCTACCTGGTCTGGCCGCTGGTGATCATGGCCGTGCTGGCCATGGTGGCGCGACGGCGTGGTTCGGACGATGTTGTGGCTGGTTCTCACCCGCCGGCCTACCGGGAGCCCTTGCTGGTGGTGCTGGCGGTCATCTGTACGGCGAGCCTGGCATGGTCGGCGTACCAGACCGGCGTCGAGCCGGGCTCGGCGTACTTCTCGACGCTGACCCGGGCATGGGAGCTGGGGATCGGCGCGTTCTGCGCGATCGCCGGCGCGAGCATCGTCCGCGACTGGACCCAGCGTGCGCGGGAGCTGGGGGCCGGGATCGGGGTCGTCGGGATCGCGATCAGCTGTGTGGTGTACGACGAGACCACGGCCTTCCCGGGTGCAGCGGCGCTGCTGCCGGTGCTGGCGACCGGCCTGCTGCTCCTGGCCGGACAGAACCCGGGGAAGACGCCGACGTTCACCGCGCTGCTGCTGTCGGTGCGGCCGATGCGGGTGATCGGCGACTGGTCCTACTCGCTCTACCTGTGGCACTGGCCGCTGCTGGTGGTGCCGGCGCTGTACCTGGCCCGCGACCTCACGCCCTGGGAGACCGCGCTCGCCGTCGCGGCGGCCTTCGTACTGGCAGGTGCGTCGTACCGCTGGGTGGAGACGCCGTTCCGGGAGCCGGGCCGGTTCGCCGGCCTGCGCTGGATGAAGGGCGGCCGCGCGCTGCTGATCTACCCCGCCTCGGCGACGCTGGTGCTGGCCACCTGCGGCGCCGGCTGGGCGTGGACCGAGCGGATCGGCGGCGAGCACGGCGACGAGCCGGCGATCACGACCGCGAACTTCGGCACGTCCGAGACGAAGGCTGCGCTCCCGGAGGACGACACCAAGGCGCTGGTGGCGGCATCGGTGCTGGCCGCGCGCAATCATGTGAAGGTGCCCAGCGACCTCACCCCTGACCTGCTGGACCTGCGCGACGACGTCGCCGACGTCGGCGACTGCGACTACTCCTACGAGGACGTGCGCGACCTGTGCCTCCGCGGCGACGAGGACGCCGACCGGACCATGGTCGTGGTCGGCGACTCGCACGGCCGGCATTGGATCCCGGCGTTCGACGAGATCGCGGAGCAGACGGGCTACGCGGTGTACTACCTGGTCAAGCCGCAGTGCACCGCCGCGCTGGTCGAGCCGGCCCGGGTCGGCACCAACGAGGAGTGGCCGGACTGCCCCGAGTTCCACGAGTGGATGCTGGAGCAGGTCGACGACCTCGACCCGGAGTTGGTCGTCGTCTCCACGGCGTCGCCGACGGACGGCATCTACGCCGCCGGCGAGCGGGTCGACTACGAGGACGAGCCGGAGGTGATGCGGGCCGGGTTCACCGACCTGTACGACGCTCTCGAGCCGCTCGCCGACGAGGTGGTAGTTGTCGGCGACGTACCCAAGCTGCCCGAGGACCCCGCCACCTGCCTGAGCTCGCGGCCGGCCCACCTCGGCGAGTGCATGTCTCAACCAGACGAGCGGGCCGCGCTGATGACCGAGATCTCCCGGGAGACCGCTGTCGCGGCCGGGCTGCGGTACGTCGACCCGAAGCCCTGGCTGTGCCACCGCGAGTACTGCCCGATGGTGATCGGCTCGACCTTGCCCTACCGCGACCCTGGCCACCTGACCACGACCTACGCCTCCGAGCTGGCCGAGCCGCTCGGCCGCGCACTACACCTGTGGTAGTCCGGTTGGCAACAACGACTCGCCATTTGCCCGGAGAGCCCGCGCAAGATGCCGCGACGGCTTCGCTAGGCTCAGGTGCCGTGGACGTCGTCAGCGAGCAGGCGCAACGCGTGCTGATGTACGTCGAGACCCTCAATGCGCAGGGCGTGCGGCCACAGGCCCGCTTCGTGGATGCCTTCGCCGACGAGCCGGACCGCCGGCAGACCGTGGTCGACGACACCGCCGAGCGGATCATGCTCGAGTCCTACTCCAGCTACCTGACCCGGCTCGGCTGGGTGGAGATCGTCGAGGGCGGGGTGGCCGTCAGTGAGATCGGCACGGCTCTGGTGCGCGCGCTGACCGGCGCCACGGTCGGCAGCGGTGGCGGTCGCCGGGCACTCCCGACGCCGCGCAACGAGCCGACCCTCCCCGGCCCCAGCGTCGGCCCATGGGAGCCCGCCGAAGCAGGACGACACCCAGGCCGCTAGCAACCGCACGTCGATGCTTGGGCGGTTCGGCGACGGTCGATGTTGGACCGCCCAGGCACCAACCGGTCCACCCCACCCGACCCCGCTAGAAACCAGCCACGGCCTCGGCGGCGCGGGCGCCGTACCCACTCTTGAACATGCAGGCGTGCACCAGCAGCGGGAACAGCTGGTGCAGTCCGACCCGGTCCTGCCAGCCGTCGACCAGCGGCGCGGTATCGGCGTACGCCGTCAGTACGCGTGGTAGGTGCGCCAGCCCGAACAGCGACATCATCGCCAGGTCGGTCTCCCGGTGGCCGGCGTGCGCCGCGGGGTCGACGACCGCGACGGTGCCGTCGTGGGCCCAGATGACGTTGCCGGTCCACAGGTCGCCGTGCAGCCGGGCGGGCGGCTCGTCGGGCACCAGATCGGGCAGCCTGCCCACCACGCCCTCGATGACCGCTGCCTGGTCGGCGGTGATCGCGGCCCGGTCCCGGGCCAGCTTGAGGTACGGCAGAACCCGCCGGGTGGCGTAGAACTCCGCCCAGCTCGCCGCGTTGGACTTGCGGGGCCGGTTGAGCATCGGCAGCCGGCCGATGAAGCCGTCCTGGTCCAGCCCGAAGCTGTCGGCGCCGACCGCATGGGTGGCCGCCAGGCGCCGCCCGAACTCCTCGGCAGCATCCACCGACGGCTTGCCGGGCTCGACCCAGCGCAGGATCAGGCACTCGTGGTTGGCGGCTAAGACCTCGGGGACCACGACACCGCCCTTGGCGGCGGCCTCCGCGAGCCAGGCCAGCCCGCGCGCCTCGGCCTCGAAGAAGCCCTTGGGCGCGTGCGGGTGGGTCTTCATCAGCACCATCCGGCCGTCGCTGAGCCGGAGCCGGGTGGCGGTGCAGATGTCGCCGCCGGCGACCGGAGCGGTGGCCGACACCGACGCCCCGAGCAGCTCCTCGGCGCGGCGCGCGATCAGCGGCTGCCGGGTCATCGGTCGGCCCGCCCTGCTGGGAGCAGCTCCCGAGTCAGCGCGGCCACCAAGGTGTCGGCCGATCGGTCGACCATCCGCAGCACCTCCTCGAAGCCGTCGCCACCACCGTAGTAGGGGTCCGGAACCGCCGCGCCCGGGTCGTCCGGGTCGAAGTCGCGGAACAACCGCAGGCGGCCGGCTTCGCCGGCGCCGCCGGTGAGCGCTCGGAGGTCGGCCAGGTTGCCCTCGTCCATCGCCAGCACCAGGTCGTACGACGCGTCCCAGCCGCGCGTGAACTGGCGCGCGCGGTGCCGGGTGCCGTCGTACCCGTAGCTGCTGAGGGTGGCGGCAGCACGGTGGTCCATCGGGTCGCCGACGTGCCAGCCGCCGGTCCCGCTGCTGTCCACGCTGACCAGCTCCGCCAGGCCCGCCTCTGCGAGGCGAGACTCCACCACTACCTGCGCCATCGGGGAGCGGCAGATGTTGCCGAGGCAGACCATCGCGATCCGGTACGGGCGCGGGTCCGACCCGTCAGCGGGGCGCTGCGGCGGCACGGCTGGCACGGCTGGCACGTTGGCGGTCACTAGTCGTCCTCGAGGACCGCGACGTCGATGAAGCCGGTCACGATGGTGACGATGACCGAGCCGAGCAGTGCGATCCAGAAGCCGTCCACGGCGAACCCGATGTCGGCCTGGTCGGCGATCCAGCCGGTGAGCAGGAACATCAGTGCGTTGATCACGAACAGGAACAGGCCGATGGTCACGATGATGAACGGGAGCGAGAGTACTTTCACGACCGGCTCGACGAAGACGGTGACCAACCCGAAGATCAGGGCCACCAACAGGAGTGGGATGATCTTGTCCTGCCAGCGGTCACCGTCGAAGGAGATGCCACCGAGGAGCCACGCGGCCACGGCAATCCCGGCAGCGTTGGTCAGGAGCCAGGTCACGAACCTCACAGCCCCGAGCCTAGTGGTAACGCCCGGAAGTTCATCGGGGCCTGAGCGGCCATGGCACGCACATCGCTGCGTTGTCGTCGGTCGACGGGCCACCGGCCCGCCTCCCTCCGACGCCTTGCGCTGCACGCACCCTGACCACTCAGACCCTCGAAGAACTCCCGGGCGTTACCACTGGAGCACCGTTTCCAGCGGCTGACCTGCGGCGAGACACTTGTTGGGGTGGGTGGCAATGCGGGCAACGCCGGGTATAGCCTGTTTATGGCTTTTGTTCCTTTGGTCGCTATTGCGTGAGCATTCGCACCCAGGGACAATCGCTGCTAACTACTGGTCTCGGGCCCCGGGAGGGATCCAATGGCGGTCAACAAGAAAAACCTCGGCATCGGTGCTGGTGTGCTCTTCATCGGTTACTGGATTTTCACCGACCCGGCCGGCCTGGCTCAGCTCACCAAGGATGGCGCCTCCGGTGGCGCCGGCCTGACTGGTGACCTGTTCTCGGCGGTCATCGACTTCACCAAGGAAGCAACCTAGGCGTTCTAGCACCGCTTTCATGAAGTCGGGTCTACCCAGAGATTGATGAGGGAGTAGACCTTCGAACGGGGACAGACCGGCGGACGCTTGCCCTCAGGAAGCGCCAGCCACGCGAAATAGCGCCACTCCTCCACGATCTTGACCCACTGACCCTCCGAATCGGTGAAGACCTCGCTGGCGGCCCGGTGGTTGTACACCGGGCCCTCGTCGGGATCGACGTAAATCAGCCGACGGCCCATCACCTGCCCGACGTCCTCCACCCGCACCAGACGGATGTCCGGCGGCGGGTCCGCGCGTTTGACGCGCCAGTTGGTGATGTCGCGCAGCTCGCCGTGCCCGTCCAGGGCGAGGTCCTCGAACGACGCCGCTATCTCCTCACCCAGCAGGGTTCGTAGCTCGTCGTCGTCCGGGATGCCCTCGCCTGGAACCCGCACCACGCCGCCCTCCCGTCAGACAGGAGGGACTACTTGGCTCTGAGCATGGTGCCGATGCCGCGGCACTTGGTGGTCACGGCGGTGCTGAGCGGGCTCGCCGGGAGCCGGCCCTGCCATCCGTAGTAGCCGGCCTTGGTGAGCTTGACCCGGTTGGACCAGTACGTGCCGTCCTTGTCGACCGGCACCCACACGAGCTTGTGCGGGAGGCTGGTGCTGCACCGGATCGCCGAGGTCGACTTGAACGGCCCGAACAGCCGGACCGGCACGCTTTTGCGGTATCCCGACGGCAGTTTGCTGACCCGCAGCAGCGCCCGCACCCGAGCACCGACGCTGACCGGCGAGTTGGGCTTGGTCACGGTGAAGCTCGGCCGGACCTTGGCCAGCGTGGTCGCGCCACACGACGAGGTGCGGAGGTTGACCGCGTTCTCGGGCACGTCGACGTGCCAGATGTAGTAGCCCGGCTTCGACACCCGGTAGCCCGGGAGGTCGTAGTTGCCGTTGGCGCGCACCCGGACCGACTCGGTCTTGACCGGGCTGCCGGAGCCGTTCCCGCAGGTGGCGGCGGTCTGGGTCCGGAACGGTCCGAAGAGGCGGACAGTGGCGTTACGCGCGACGTCATCGGCGCCGTCGACGAGCTTGAAGACGCCGGTCGCCGACTGGCCGGTCCGCATGTTGCCCGTCCGGGCGTGCAGGGTCACCTTCGGACGGGCCTGGATCGCGACGTTCTTGGCCACCGGGCGCGAACGCTTGACGTCGGCTACGACCAGCCGGGAGGCGCCACGACGGGTCGGCTTGCGGACCAGCAGCCGGTGCTCGGGCAGTTGGCCGACCGTGACCCGGAGCCGCTGGTAGCCGCCCTCTGGTGCGCGGAAGGTGGTCTTGGCCTTGCCGGTGGAGTCGGTCTGCAGCGAGACCCGCGAGCTGCCCGGGAAGGTCACCGCGACCGGCAGCTTCTCCATGGGCGCACCGCTATGAGTGGTCACCCTGATCGTGACCGGCACGGTGCCGCCGACAACGGTCCCAGGCGATGCGACGCGGATCCTGTAGGGGCCGGCGTACTTGGCGGACCGCTTGAGCATGAACACCGCCCACTCACGGATGGTGCTGCCCTGACCGGACTGGCTGAGCCGGGCCCTGGTCTTGCTGCCGTTGAGGCCGTAGGCGCCGCCGTACAGGAGGTGGTAGAGCGAGATGTCGACCGCGGCGGCCTGGAGGTTGCCGCCGTCGCCGGCCCGGCGGCCGTACTTGGACAGGATGTACGCCGCGCGGGCGGTGTCGCGGCGGGTGACCGTCTTGGGTCCGGCGCCGTTGATCCGCTGGGCGAGGAAGACCGGTCCGTAGGACGGCGATCCGGTTCGCGCGCCGGCGTCGATCCGGTAGACCACGCGCTTGGCGGCGGACCGGGAGCCGATCCAGCCGCCGGCGGCTTGGCCGGTGCTGGCGATGCGGAAACCGTAGTGGGAGCGGTCGGCGGTCGCGGCCGGGGCGGGGGCCACTGCGACACCGGCAAGCGCCACCGCACCGGTCACCGAGAGGGCGATCAGCGTGCGAGGTTTCATGGGGGCGGGACCTCTTCCTTCGATTCTGGGCCGCGGCGGGCCCACGAGACTAGGCGGGCATGTCCGGGTCGACCGGGCCTCCGGGCGAGCCGCTCGGGTCGTCCGGGTCGACCGGTCCGCCCGGCGGCGGGGTGCTGGCCGGGGGCGTCGGGTCGGGCTCCGGCTCGGGGTCAGGGTCGGTGGGGTCGGTCGGGTCCGTCGGGTCGGTCTCGGTGTCGGTCGGCGGCAGCGGTAGCGCCTCCACCTCGACCACGCCGCTCATCGGCAGCACGTTGGAGGCCTCCAGTTCCCAGCGAACCGTGCCGGACGGTACGTCGCGGATCAGGTACTTGGTCTCGCCGTTCTTCAGCTCGACGCTCTGGCTGATCGAGGGCTTGCCCTCGTCCTGCGGGTCGAGAGTGAGCTTGGCGTGCACCGTCTCGGGCGCCTTGAACGTGAACGCCACCACGGCCGCCTCACGCGGGTACGCGAAGGCGCCGACGGTCACGAGGTCGGCCTGCGCGAACGTGGGCGCGGGCACGGTCGGCTGCGCGGCGGCACCGGCCGTGGACTGCCTCGCGGAGCCGGGCGTCTCCGGCACGATCGCGGTCGACACGCTGTCGCCGGCGGTGCTGCCGGTCTGGCCGCCGTTGCTGTTGAACAGCGTGATCCCGAACGCGGCGAAGACCACCAGCGCCGCGGTGGCGATGATCGCCACCGCCGCCGTCCGGGCCTGTGGGCTGCCGATCGCCTGCGAGGCCTTACCGGTGAGGGAGGCCGCGGCGACCTTCGACTTGCCGCCCATCTCGGCGGCGACACTGCCGAGGCCGGCCGCGGCGACGCGGGTCTTGTCACTGGCCGTGGATGCCTTGGAGACCACGTCGGCCGCGGCGAGCTTGGTGCGGCCGCCGACGGCGCCCGCCTTCGCGCCGATCCCGGCGGAGGCGGCCTTGGTCGAAGCGCCGGCAGCCGCGGCCGTGGCGCCGATCCCGGCGGCCGCGGCCTTGCTGACCGAGCTGGCGCGCTGGGCGAGGCCGGGCGTCGGCTTGGCGTGGGCGCGTGTGGGGGCGGGCCGCTCGGACCGGGGCGTGCGCTCCTGCTTGGCCCGGGCCGGACGCTCGGCGGCGCGCGCTCCCGGCTCGGTGGCCGGAGACGCTGCCGGAGACGCAGTCGCTGCGGCAGTCGCTGCGGGCGCAGCAGGAGGAGCAGTCTTGCGGAGGTCGGGCTTCGGTGCCGCCGCCTTCTTCGGCGCCTTCTTCGGTACGACGACCTCGTCGGCGATGCTGGTCCGAGCGAGCGCGGCCTTGGCCGCCTCCTTCTCCTCGGCCCGCTGCCGGACCTTGGCTGCCTTCTCGGCGGCCCGGTTGGCCCGGTTGGTGGCGCGGACGTCGGCGCGGGCGCGGGACCGCTCGCGCAGCCGGGCGGTGCTGGCGGCGATGCCGGCGGCCGCGGACTTCGCCGGATCGGTCATCCGCGCGCCGAGGTCGCCGAGCTTGGCCAGCGCGGACTCGTCCGGCTCCTCGGGGAGGCGGAGGCCGCCGGCGCGGTCGGCGTACGCGTCGATCAGGGGGTCGTCCATCCGCAGCGGACGGACGTCGCTGGTGTGCCCGTCGGGGTGCACCAGCAGTGTGACGGTGGCGTTGTCGTCGACGGCCACCACCCGGACCGGCTTGCCCGAGGGCGCGGCGTATCGCTTGGTGACCTCGTCCAGCGCCGCCTTGTCCGGCTCGGTGCCGAGCGGGAAATGCAGTAGCTCCGTGTCGAGGAACGCGACATCGCCGGTCACGGTCACCGCGATGACGGGGGGAAGTTCCATATGCCTCTGCTCCGAGTGTGCGTCCGAGGGTCGGTCAAAGGGTACAGAGCCCAGTATGTCGTCAGAATCGTGATCGGTCATGTGGTCCCTCCCGATGAGAACCGCGTATAGATCAACGGGTGGTCGCTGATCCGTCCATTCGGGCTCTTGTCGACCTCGTGACCCGAGAACTGGATACCGGGACTTCCGAAGATCCAGTCGACCTGGCCGTAAGGGCTGGGGTAGCGGCAGCCGGTACCGTCGTTGCTGCCGCCGACGGCCGCATGCAGCTGACCGCCCGAGGTCATCGCGCAGAACGCCCGCTGGCGGTCATTGAAGTCGCCCATGAAGATCACGGGCACGCCGGTGTTCGCGCTGAGCCGCCGTACCAGCTGCCGCTCGTGCTTGAGCGCGAGCCTGGCGCCGGCGTCCTCGAGTGGGTTGTGCGCGCTGACCACGATGTACTCCGCGCCGGTCTCACGGTGCTCGATGACCGCTATTGGCAGGTGCAAAGTTCGCTTCGGCCACGGCACCGCCACCTGGTGGGTGCTGGTGATCGACCAGACGTCGGAGCGGACCGCGATCGCGCTGGCGGTGTTCTGGCCGCCGCTGAAGTGGTTGTACGGCGAGCCGCGGTGCACCTCCCAGTCGCCGTCGGCCAGCAGCGTGCGGTGCTGTGGCTTTTCGTACTCCTGCAGCGCGACGACGGTGATCCCGCGCGCCTCGAGCAGGTTCAGCGCCCACTTCATCCGGGTGACGCCCGACGCGTACGACGCCCGGAAGCCGCCCTTCTCGGTGTGGTGGTAGCCGAGCACGTTGAACGTCGCGGCCACCAGGTCCCTGCCGCCCGGGGCGCCGGCGGAGTCGTCGACCGGGAACACCCCGGGCAGCGGCTCGCCGACGTGGGTGGCCAGCCAGGGCGTGGGGTCGGACGGGTCCTCGTAGATGGTGCCGCCCGTCGGGTGCACCTCGAAGTGCAGGTGGCAGCCGAAGGAGTTGCCGAGGTTGCCGACCTCGCCGATCTGCTCGCCGGCCTGCACGATGTCGCCGTCCTCGACGCTCGCCGACTGCATGTGGGCGTACCAGGTGGACAGCGAGCCGGGTCCGCCCGTCTCGATCCGCACGTAGTACGGCCCGGCCCAGCTCGCGTGGCTCGGGTCGCGGACCACTCGGCCTCCGGTCGCCGCGAGCACCGGCGTACCGCAGCCGACCGAGAGGTCGGTGCCGGTGTGCATCCGGGACCAGGCACCGCCGGAGTCGCCGAAGTTGGTCTGGTCGTAGTAGCCGGAGCTCGCCGGCAGCGGGTAGACAACCGCGTCGCCGGCCAGCTGCAGGCACTCCTCGGAGCTGGTGACGTCGATGTCGACCACGCCGAGGCTGGTCACGATCCGGCGCGCGAGCGGTTCGTCGTCGGCGTAGGCGTCCGGGAACGCGGAGCGCTGTACCGCCTGCGCCGCGACTGTGATCGGCATCGTCTGCCAGCCGTCGATGTCGAGCAGGCCGGTGTTGTTGGTGTGCTTGGCGCGGCCGAAGAACGCCTGCGCGGAGAGGATCGGGTCCGTCACCTGCTCGGGCGTGCCCCAACCGGTGGACGGCCGCTGCTGGAAGAGGCCCAGCGAGTCCCGGTCGCCGTAGTCGAGGTTGCGCAGGGTCGACTCCTGGAGCGCGGTCGCCAGTGCAATCACCAGCCCACGTCCGGATACGCCGAGGTCCTGCCCGACGCCGACGATCGCCGCGGCGTTGCGCTCCTGCTCGTCGGTCAGCGAGGCCACCGTGGAGGTGTTGAGCATTCCCTCGAAGACGTTGTCGCCGGTCGCCGCCTCGACCGCGCCGCCGGTCGACGTACAGCCGCTGGACAGGGACGCGGCGCCGCCGTCGCCGGTCCCGGACATGGAGCCGATGATCGAGTTGATCATCATCACCAGCGCCAGGACGAGCAGTGCCAGCGCGGCGAGCGTGCCACCGATCACCAGGAAGGCGATGCGGCGGAGTCGCTGCGAGCGGGCGAGCTCGGCGACTACCCGGGCGGAGGCGGGATCCACGGCTCTCGTCCTCTACCCGTCGATGCTCGATGGCTCGTCGTCGCCGGGGGCGACCTTGACCACGCGCCAGCGGTCATCGCCGACCAGGGCGACGGTGACCAGCAGCGACTCGCCGTTGCTGAGCTTGACCACGTAGTCGCCGCGGACCGCGGTCGCGCCGAGCTCGAGCTCGGGGTCGCCGACCGCCTTGGTGCCCTCCTCCGGAAGGTTGCGTACGTCGGTGCGCGCGAGGCCGCTGACCAGCTCGGTGACGGCGTACGGACGGAGTGCCTCGGCGCGGTCGCTGGCGCTGCCGCGGAGCAGCCAGCCGCGAACGAACCCGGTCACGATCTGCTGGGTCTTGGTCGCCGGGGGAGTCGTGGGATGGGCTGAGGTCGAGGGGTCCGTAGGCCCCGGGCTCGGCTCGCCGCTGCTGTTGGGCGCGCTCGACGAGGGCGGCTGTGCCTGTTCGTTGTGCTCTGGCCGGTCCCGCGCGGCGTACCAGACGACCAGCGCGACCAGGGCCAGGCCGACCACGGCCGCGGTCAGGACCCGAGTACGCCGGGAGCCACCCGGGGTGCGGGTGCGGCCGCCGTCGCTGAGGGCGTCTGGGCGTCCCCTCACACGCCCACCCGAGAGCGATCGTCACGGGTCCGGTAGATGGGATAGAACTCGTTGCCGCGATCGTCGACGATCGGTGCGGCCGGCACGGGCTCGGGGATTCGGTTCTCGTCCCATGCGCCGCTGGTCCGGAAGATCTGGTGGTCGGCGAGCGAGCGCGGAACGGCGATAGTGGTGTGCGGCCGGGACACCACCTGGTCCTCGACCAGGATCGTGTTGCTGCTGCCGCCCGCGGCGAGCGCGGCCGGCTGCCGACGTGCGCCCACCGCGACGGCCATGGTCTCGATCTCGCGGACCGGTGGCTGCTCCGGATGGATCTGCTCGGCGAAGATCCGGGTCGGTGGTCGCTGCGGAGCGCTCGGCGCGTACGCCGGGGGCAGCGGTGGCAGAGTCTCCTGCTCGGCGCGGTAGCTGGTGCCGCGGTGCTTCGCCGACGGGGCCGGCGCCGCCAGCTGGCCGGCCGCCGTACCCTGCTCGACGGCCTGCTTGGTGAACGCGAAGTCGACCGCACCCTTGAGCATGCGGGCGCCGTACGAGTGGTACGGGTCGGCGCCCGGCACCATCGTCTTCAGGGTGCGGACCGGCTTGACGATCATGATCGCCGCGACGCCGGTGATCAGCAGCAGGATCAGCTTGACCATCAGCGAGGTGGGCGCGCCGAGGATGCCGGTCGCGACGGTGGAGTAGATGCCGGACGCGAGGATGAACTTGAGCCCCCCCATGAACGCGGCGGCCAGCAGGTCGATCAGTGACCGGGCCTTCTCGCGGTACTGCGGGAACACCGCCAGCAGCGCCACGATCGGGAAGCAGATGATGAAGACCCGGATCAGCAGCAGGCTGAGCCCGAGCATGAACTGGGCCAGGATGTAGAAGAAGCTGGTCACCCAGAGGTAGACGCCCATCAGGCTCGCGACCCCCGGCCGCGAGTCGGCGCCGTCCTTGCCAGTGAGGACGGCGTACGCGCTCTCGTCCTCGTCCTCGACCTTCCCGGCTACGTCCTTGAAGTCCTTCTGATGAGCTTTGACCAGGTCATCCATGGCCGTATGGCAGGCACCAAACGCGCAGGTCTGTTCGTCGGGCGCACCGTCCTCAACCCCTGGGTCCTGGCACTCGAAGCCGACGCATTCGTCGTCCTCAAGTGCCTCAAGCCTGGCTTTCTCCTTGGCCTCGGCCTCAGCGACCTCGGCGTACGTGAGGTGCTGCGCCCGGTACAAATCGGGCCCGTACTTCTTGGCTACCGTGCTGTCCGCGTCGCCCAGCTCGCCGGCGAGCCAGTGGGTGTAGACGACCTCGCGGAACATCACGTCGGAGAAGTCGGTCTCGGCGCCGAACGGCGCCTGCGCGATCTGTACGCCGCCGTCGACGACCTCCTGGAAGGTGTCATTGGCGCGCTGCGGGTACTGCAGGAGGAACATCGCGACGCCGACGATCAGCAGCGCACCGACGGCCGCGTCCGCGGTCTCGTGGAACTCCGCCTTCCGCGCGCGGTAGATCAGCCAGATGCCGAGGCCGGCGATCGAGAGCGGCAGCAGCAGGCCGACGACCTGGAACCGCATCTTCTCCTGGATCTCGGCGACGGTGCTGTCCAGGAAGTCGAACGGGTCGTCGGAGACCCAGTCCTCCATCGCGTCGCCCACGATGACCGGCAGCAGCGCCCAGTCGGTGAAGTAGTTGGCCTGCGCGGTCAGCGGCTTGGACGTCGGGTTGTTGAGCAGGTCCGGGCCGCAGCCGAGGTCGTAGGTGTTCCACTTGGTGCTGGGCCCGTAGGTGTCCAGCCAGGAGACGTCCTTGTCCTTGAGCGGGTCGCCCTTCGGCGGGTTCTTCGGCGGTGAGGTGCTCAGACCGAGCGGGCCGCTGTTGGGCGAGACCGGCGTGATGTCGCCCTCGCAGGCGGCCCCGGCCGGCGCCGCGCCAGGAAGCACCAGCAGCAACCCGGCGAACATCAGTACGCCGAGAAGCCGCCGGAGCGTCGTATTCATGCCGCTAACCCCTCATCGAGCCGGAACAGGTCCCGGGCCTCGTCGATGAACGGCGACGGCATCTCGTTGCCGGCCTTGATCCGGCGGTGCCCGGGCGTGGTGTTGAGCGCGGCCTCCAGTTCGGGGTACCAGCTGGCGTCGAAGCGCATCTTGTCGATCCGGCCGTACGGGTCGAGGAAGAGGAACTCACCGGTCCGGGCGATGTCGACCGGGTCGCCGGGCGCCGGCTTCGGCGAGAGGCCCTGGACGACGGGCGCGTACTCCTCCGGCGCGCGGACCAGTCGCATCGCGTTCTGTGCCGTCTGCAGGTCCTCGATCCGGCCGACGAACGCGCCGCCGATCAGCGACGCGATCGGGCCGACGGCGAGGATGTCGTCGGGGTTCTGGGAGGCTGGCACGACCTTGGCGTTGAACTTCCGGCTGTCGCGGCCGAGCCGGACGCCGAGCGCGCGGCCGGAGCCCCAGCGGCCCATGAAGTGGTTCTCGTCGAAGTAGGCGTCGACCCGGTCGTTGACCGGCCGCGAGTAGATGAACCGGGAGGTGTAGAACGCCGCGAGGTGCAGCAGCGGCTGGGCGTAGAGCTCCTCCACCGACCACTGCTCGCGGCCGAGGTCGGGGTCGGGGACGACCATGCCGGGCATGGTGATCACCACGAGCCGCTTGTCCTGCGCCTGGATGCCGAGATCGAGCTGGCCGTCCTCGGGGAACAGCAGCTCGCCGAGCGGGAACTGGCGCGCGTCGTGCAGCCGCTCGGCGACCCGCTTGCCGTCCTCGCCGAGGCCGTGGAGTACGTCGAAGATGTCGCTGGCGTTGACGGTGACGTCGCCGCCGAGGTGCCGGATCGCCTTGTGGAGTACGTCGTCCACGGCCCGGTCGCGGAGCATCGCCTCCGGCATCATCATCCGGAACGAGTCATAGGCCAGCTGCTTGCGCTCCTGCGAGGCGCGCCGGACCATCTGGTCGTACTCGCGGTCGTTGTCGGCCTTGTCGCGGCGCGGCTCGGGGACCAGCTGCCAGGGCGCGAGCGTGCCGGGGTGCGACTCGGTGAGGTTGAGCAGCCGCGAGTGCGGCTTGAACCGCGGCAGCTCGGTGAGCCGGGCGAGGGGCCCGGACGGGTCGAGCACGATCACGTAGTCGCCGAGCTCGACGTCGGTCGCGGCCATCGAGCCGACCGCGTGGCTCTTGCCGCCGCCCGGGTCGGACACCAGCGGGAACACGCCGGGTGCGTTCAACACCTCCATCGAGAAGTGCCCGTCGAAGAGCACCGCCCGCCGCGCGGTGCCGACGGTGTACCCGGTGTACGGGCCGGTCGGCGTACCGAGGGTGGACGAGACGTGTGGCATCGCCGCGGCGAGGTAGCCGACCGACATCCGGCGCTGGAAGCCGGTGGTGGACCACGGCTCACCCGGGATGAACTCGCGCAGCAGCTGCGCCTGACCGGACCCGTGGACCAGCTCGATGTGGTGGTCGCGGCCGTAGACCGCGATCAGGTCGCGGACCCGCTCCAGGCAGCGCTCCTCGGTGTCGGCGAAGACCGCGGCCCGGATCGGGCCCTGGAAGCGGACGGCCGTGCGGGAGTCGCCCTCGGTGATCTCGTCGTACGACAGCACGGCCTGGGAGATGGCCCGGTCGACGGCCGGCGGCGGCATCTCGTCGTGGTCCTCGTAGTGCTTCTTGATGCCCTGGGCGCGGCGCCGCTCGTAGTCGGCGACCGAGGTCAGCGTGTCCGCGCCGAGGAGTACGCCGGTCACCGACCACTCCACCGGGTAGGCGAGCCGCGAGGTCGCCAGCATCCACGGCGCGCGGCCGTCTTCCGGGAACATCCGGTCCGGCATCCGGCCGACCGAGACCACCGCGACGTACCGGGTGACCTCCCGGCCCGCGATCTTCGCCTGGATCTTCACCGTGGAGCCCATCGGCTTGTAGACCCAGTCGACCGGGTCCGAGAACGCATAGAGGTCGTCGGTCTCCCAGATCGGCTGCACCGGCGAGACCGGGAGCTGGACGGGCATGCCCATCGCGATCGAGCGGTGCCGGAGCCAGGCCATCTGCTCGGGCGTCAGCGGGCGGCCGCCGAGGTCGGTGGCGGCGACCAGCTCGTTGACCTTCTTGACCTGCTCGAGCAGCTTGACCACGTCGTCACTGATCGGCTCGCTGCTGGTCTCGGCGGCGTACAGGCGGCGCAGCGTGCGCTGGGCGGGCGCCGGGCCGACCCGGACGCCGATCATCGTGACGTTCTCGTCGACGGGCGCGGTGTTGAGCCGCTGCTGCTGCCGCTCGAGGAACAGGTCGAAGTCGCCGGCCTCGTTGGCCGGCAGCGGGTTGGGTGTGGCGTGCGCGAGCTTGCGGGCGAACTCGTAGGTCGGAAAGGGCTTGGAGCTGACCCGCCACTTGATTGCGTGTCCCGAGAGCTGGGCGAGGCCCTGGCGGACGTTGTCCCACACCTGCGCGCGCTTGTCGGCGGTGCGGAACGACCACTGCAGCGGGGTGAGCTCGTACCAGGCCCACAGGCTGCTGCCGGCGACCTCGAGGTGGCCGACGATGGCGGTCGTGGCGAGGTTCATGTGGGCGACCCGCGGGCCGGCGAGCTTGCCGGTCAGCCGGTTGACCAGGGGCTGCCGGGGGGCCTTGCCCTCGTCACCGAAGTCGAGCTTGGCCTCCTTGGCCAGCAGGTCCTTCGAGACGCCGCCCTTGCGCCGCACCTTGATGGTCTTGTCCACGAGTGCTTTTCCCTCCGCGTTTCGCCTGTTTGTACCGAGAAGTCGCCGGCTATCTGACCCAGCGGGTCGCTGGGTACAGCGCGCGCTGCGCGCCCTTGGTCAGCTCAACCGGCTCCAGCCCGCTGACCCGGTGGCGCCGCTCCTCCAGCTTTGAGAGCCGGGTGCTGTGCGAGAACTCCGCGCGGAGTACGCCGAACCACCAGCGCAGCGGTCGGTCGTAGTTGACCCACTTCGGCATCGAGGTCGTAACCCGGTAGGCGATGACCGGGCCGCCGAATGCGAACGCGGCCGCGAAGGCGACGTCCCACCAGGCCACGAGAAAGAAGATGAGGGGCGGGACCGTGAGCATCAGGATCACGAAGACGCCCCATTGCGGGTAGGTCCAGTCGACCGGCCACCGAGCCCCACGCGGACCCAGCCACATCGCCCGGAGGCGACGTGGCGCGTCGTCGGTGCGGATCGGCGGCATGGTGTCAGTGACCTGTCAGCTGCCCGAGCCGAACAGCAGGTTGCCGATCTTCTCGCCGAAGGCGACCAGGCTGAAGGTGCCGGCGCCCAGGCCGAGGAAGAGGATCCCGATCGCCGCGTTGAGCGAGATGTTGGCGACCTCGGCGGTGTCTGCCTTCTTGGAGCGACCGATGATCCAGAGCCCCACCAGGGTCAGGAGCAGTCCCCCGATGCCGATGAGGAACTTGGTGAGACCGTCGAGGTTGAGGACGCCGCCACCGTCGCCGTCCTCCGGTGGTAGAGCCAGCACCACCGTGTGCAAGATGTCCAGGCTCATCATCGTGTGTCCTTACGTGAGAGTTATGTCGTCTTGAGCGTTCATGCATTGCAACGACAAGATCAACTCTTGACAGCGCTATTCTGCGTGCCTTAGTCGCGGCTGCCAATTCGTGGTCCCACGCCTTGGCCCCGCGTTGGAGCGTTCCATAGAACTATCCCAAAAGGGACGCGCGCTTAATAGTCACCCCCGCCGATAGTTTCTCGAGACCCGCTATTTGCTTCTGGGACGGCCAGGCGGGGCGCCCATGACGCCGCTCCCGCCGGGGTCAGGGGAGCGCGAGCGCCTCCAGAATGTCCCGCTCGGCGCCGGCCAGGTGGGCCCCCAGGTCGGTGGCCGCGCCGTCGACGTCGCCACGCTCCAGCATCATCACCAGCCGGGTGTGCGAGCCGGCCTGGTCGTGTGCGTTGCGCCGGATCCGGTCGATCTGGGCCAGCGCGAGCCGGAGCTCGGCGTACAGCGTCTCGGCCATCGCCACCAGCCGCGGCGAGTCGAGCAGCTGTACGAAGCCGAGGTGAAAGGCCAGGTGGCGCTCGTTGAGAGTGTGGTACGACGCGCCCTCGCGAACCGCGGTCGTGTACGCCACCAGTGCATCGCGGAGCTCGTCGCGCAGGCTCTCGTCGGCCTCGGCCCAGCGGCGTACGCCGGCGAGCTCGAGCACCGCCCGGGCGCGGCACACGTCGCGGATCGATTCCGGGTCGGGGGAGGCGACCGAGACGCCGCGGTTGGGCTCGCGGACCGCGATCCCTTCGGCGACCAGGACGCCGAGGGCCTCACGCAGCGTCGAGCGCGAGACGCCGAGGGACTCGGCGAGCGCCACCTCGCGCAGCGGGGTGCCGCTCTCCAGCTCGCCGTCGAACACCGCCCGCCGCAGCTCGTCGGCCACCCGGTCCACGGTGGAGGCGAGCTCGAGGCTGAGGGAGCCGAACGGGTCGGTCATGCCGCGCATTCTTCCGCAGGCCTTGGCTCTCGTCTTGCCTCGTGGTCGCCCGCGCGTCACACTTGCGCTGTCGGATTGTCGGACAATCCGGCAATCAGAGAGTCCAACGATCCAAGGAGGCGAAATGACGGAGCCGACGACCGAGCAGACCACGGAGAGCCGCGAGCTCGAGTGGGGCAAGCACTATGTGATGGTCCGGCCGGACCACTTCCGGGTCGACTACGTCATCAACCCCTACATGGACACCGCCGTGCAGCCGAACCCCGAGCGCGCGATGGCCCAGTGGGAGCACCTGGTGGAGACGCTGCGGGGCCTCGGCGCCCGGGTCGACGTGCTCGGTCAGCGTGCCGACGCACCCGACATGGTCTACGCGATGAACCTCGGCCTTGGCGTGGTCGGCGCCCGCGGCCCGCAGGTCGTGATGAGCCACATGCGGTACGCCGAGCGCCGGATGGAGACCGCGACCGCCGAGCCGTGGTTCCGCGAGCAGGGCCTCGCCACGTCGTACGTCGGCCGCGACGGCGTCGGCGCCCACTTCGAGGCCGGCGACGCATTCGCGTTCGGTGACGCGCTGGTGGTCGGCTACGGCCCGCGCACCGAGGAGCTGGCGCTCAAGCACCTGGCCACCGACCTCGGCATCCGGGTCCGCGGCCTGCGGATCACCCACCCGGGGATGTACCACCTGGACCTGGCCTTCTGCCCACTCGACGAGCGCCGCGCCCTGGTCTGCCCGAGTGCGCTGGACGACGAATCGGCGGCCGCGCTGCTGGCGATGGTTCCCGAGCCGCTGGTGCTGACCGAGGAGGAGGCGCTGACCTTCTGCGCGAACTCCGTGGTCGTCGGCCGCACCGTGGTGATGCCCGCCTGCCCGCCGCGGGTCCGTGAGCAGCTCGAGGCCTGGGGCTTCGAGATCGTGCTCGTCGACATCGGCGAGTTCCACCTCGGCGGCGGCTCCATCCGCTGCCTCACCAACCCGGTCGACGTCACCGTCGGCCGCGACCTCCCCGCCGTACCCGCCGGCGAGGTCGTCCTGCCCTGAGCTGCAAGCAACCCTCTGTGGTTGCGCCCCTGCTCTGCGCCAGCGTGCGTGGACGGGGTCGCCGACCCGGCCCTTGTCGACAACTCGGTTGCTCGTGCCTCGCATCGCTCACGTCAACAAGGGCCGGGTCGGCTCCGCTTCGAGCTGCGCTCGAACGAGACCCGCCGTGCCCAGGTAGGGGCGTCAGGGCACGGCGGGTCTCGCCCCTTAGGTCGTCACCCAGACGATCAGCGTGTGATCGTGGCCTCCTGGCGACGACGCGTCTGGACCATCAACGCAAACCGGCCGTCGTGTCCGATATGCCAGAAGTGCCGTGAATGATTCGTTCAGGCTATTAGGCGCAGGGTGTCGCGATCGGCGAAGGCTCAAAAGGCTGCCGTAATCGCAGTCGGAAACCGCGGCACTACATTGGCGGCATGACCGAAGCTGCCGCCCCGCAACCGCGCCCGAATGTGCTGGCGATCCCGGCCTACGTGCCCGGCAAGCCGCCCGCCGCGCGCCCCGACCTGACGACGTACAAGCTGTCGTCCAACGAGAACCCGTACCCGCCGCTGCCGGGCGTGGTGGAGGCGGCGCGGGCGGCAGTGGCGCAGATGAACCGCTACCCCGACATGGGCGGCACCGCGCTGTACGCCGCCCTCGGCCGCCGTCTCGGCGTACCCACCGAGCACCTAGCGGCCGCAACCGGCTCGGTCGCGCTGATCTACCAGCTGGTCGCCGCGTTCTGCGACCCGGGCGACGAGGTCGTCTACGCCTGGCGGTCCTTCGAGGCCTACCCGATCGCGATCACCGCGTCGGGTGCGACGTCGGTGCAGGTGCCGCTGGCCGCCGGCGCCCGGCACGACCTGGACGCGATGGCCGCTGCGATCACCGACCGCACCAAGGTCGTCATCGTCTGCACCCCCAACAACCCGACCGGGCCGGCGGTCACCCAGGCCGAGCTGAACGCCTTCCTGGCCAAGGTGCCGTCGCGGGTGCTGGTCGTGGTCGACGAGGCGTACCTCGAGTTCGTGCGAATGGATGACGCGATCGACGGGCTCGCGACGTACCGCGCCCACCCCAACGTCGTTCTCACCCGCACGTTCTCCAAGGCCTACGGGCTGGCCGGGTTCCGGGTCGGGTACGCCGTCGCGCACGAGCCTGTCGCGGCTGCCCTGCGGGCGATCACGCTGCCGTTCGGCGTCTCGTCGGTCGCGCAGGCGGCCGCGGTCGCCTCGCTGGACGCCGAGCCGGACCTGCTGAAGCGGGTCGAGGCGCTGGTGGCCGAGCGGGCCCGGGTGGTGGCCGGCCTCCGCGAGGCCGGCTGGGACATCCCCGAGGCCCAGGGCAACTTCGTCTGGTTCCCGCTCGGCGACCGCGCGCTGGAGTTCGCCGCCGCCTGCGACGAGGCCGGGATCGTGGTCCGCCCGTTCGCCGGCGACGGCGTCCGGGCCTCCATCGGCGAGACCGAGGCCAACGACCGGCTGGTCGAGGTTGCTCGGGCCTTCCCGCGCTGACCCGGCCCGTCTTCACGTCAGACGCCGCTGACCCGGCCCGTATTGACGTCAGGCGACGCTGACCCGGCTCGTCTTCACACCGTGCGTGTCAACAAGGGCCGGGTCGGCGTCCTCACGCGTCAACAAGGGCCGGGTCAGCGTGCTCAGGCGTCAACACGGGCCGGGTCGGGGGTGGGCGGTCCATGGCGCGGAAGCGGGGGCCGGCGGTCGGCGCCATGGTGGCCACGAAGTAGGCGGCGCCGACGAGGAGCAGGGCCGGGCTGAGGCCGACTCCGGCGATCAGCGCGCCGCCCAGCAGCCCGCCGAGGGGCATCAGTGACCAGCACAGCGCGGTGTTGAGAGAGGTGACCCGGCCGGTCAGGTGCGGCGTGATCCGCTCGTAGATGACCGCGCCCAGCACCGGGTTGAGGAAGCCGGACGCGAAGCCGCCGACGACCGCCGTACCGAGGATCAGCCACATCGGCGAGTCGAGCGCGAGCGCCACGAACCGGGGAGCGCCACACAGCAGGAACGCGACCACGTAGACCCGGAAGCGCGGCAGCCGTTCGGCGAACGCCGCCGCCAGCACGCTGCCGCCGATCGACGCCGCGCTGAAGACCGCGAAGAGCACGCCGACCGCGGCGGCGCCGCGGCCGGAGTCGTGTGCCCAGACCGGTACCAGCACGACGGTGTACGCCTGGTCGAGCAGGTTGGTGACGGAGACCATCAGGCAGATGCCGACCAGCACCGGGTCGCTGCGCAGGAACCGCCAGCCCTCGCGCAGGTCGGTGACGTAGGAGGAGTCGCTCTGCACAGTCCGCTCGGGACGACCCAGACCACGGGTCGTCGCCGCCAGCGCGACCCCTGAGACCGCGAAGGACGCGGCATCGACCAGCAGCGCGTTCGCCGGGCCGACCAGCGCCACCAGGACGCCGGCGAACGCGGCGCCCGCGAACGCGGCGGTGCGCTCGATCGCGCCCTGCAGCCCGGTCACCCGCTCCAGCGGTACGCCGGCCATCTCGGCGATCTGCGGGACCAGCGCATACTTGCTGGCGTCCCCAGGCCCGCGCAGCGCCCCGGCCAGCGCGACCAGCATGAGCAGCACCGGGAAGCCGAGCAGGCCGGCCAGGTGCAGCAGCGGGATCAGGCCGACCACGATCGTGCTCAGCGCGTCACAGGTCAGCGTCACCCGGCGGGCGCCGAGCCGGTCGATGATCGGTCCGCCCAGCGCCTTCATCAGCACCAGCGGTGCCATCTCCGCGGCCGCGACCAGGCCGGTCTGGGTGGCGCTGCCGGTCGTGGTCAGCACGAACCACGGGATAGCGATCATCGACACCCGGGTGCCGGTGAGGGACGCGACGTCGGCGACCAGCCAGCCGAACAGGGGAGTACGGCGGGTCACGGCGTGCCCTCGTCCGGAGCGATGGCCAGCGTCCCGGGCCGGACGTACGCCTGCAGCGTGATCACGAAGTCGGCGACGTCGTCCCCGTCCTCGGGCTCCTCGTCCCACTCGCGGATGAGGTCGATGACGGCATCGACGAGGGCGCGGGCGCGGGCGGGAGTCAGGTGCAGGCTGAGGTCGCTGAGGGTGCTGGCGTCCTGCCATGCCCGCGGGAGCAGTGCCCGCTCCTCGACAGCCCGCTGCAGCCGCTCGGTGTTGACTACCGCCACCGCCTGCATGAACGCGTCGAACGAATCTCGGTCCTCCGGCATGTCGAGGTCGGCCGGGTCGGTGACGGTCGCCTGGTGCGCGGCCTGCCACCAGCGGTCCCGCCCGGTCCCGCGCTCGGCGTCGTCCACGATGAAGCCGTGCTGCGCGAGCTGGCGCAGGTGGTAGCTGGTGGCGCCACTGTTGAGGCCGAGCCGGGTGGCCAGGCCCGAGGCGGTCGCCGGCCCTTCGTGGCGCAGGATGCCGAGTATCCGCAGCCGGACCGGGTGGGCGAGGGCGCGCAGAGCTTCCGGTTCCGGGGTGATCGAGGTCAGTTCCATACCCGCCAGGCTAGACCGCAAAGACTTCTTTGCAAAGAGATGTTTGCAATTACCTCGGCGTCGGATTAGTTAGGGTGCCCTTATGGGCGCTGGGCACAGTCACGGGCACGGTCACGACCATGCCTCCGGGCGCGCGGCCGACCGGACCCGGCTGAAGCTGGTTCTGGTCGTCACCGCGTCGGTGATGGTGCTGGAGCTGATCGGCGCCTGGCTGACTGGGTCGCTGGCGCTGCTCGCCGATGCCGGCCACATGGCGACCGACGCCGGTGGCGTGGTGCTCGCCCTCGCCGCGTCGTACGTCGCGACCCTCAAGCCCGGCCCGCGCTCGACGTTCGGCTTCCACCGCGCCGAGATCCTGGCCGCACTGCTCAACGCGATGGTGCTGCTCGGGGTCTGCGCCTACCTCGCGTACGCCGGCCTGCAGCGCCTCGGCGACCCGACCCACGTCGACGCCGGCCCGATGATCGCGTTCGCCGTCGTCGGTCTGGCCGCCAACGCGGTCTCGGCGGTGATCCTGTCCCGCGGCGACGGCAAGTCGCTGAACATGCGCGGGGCGATGCTAGAGGTGCTCGGCGACCTGTTCGGCTCGGCGCTGGCGATCGCGGCCGGCCTGGTGATCCTGGCCTGGGATTTCCATCGCGCCGACGCCATCGCCTCGCTGCTGATCGCCGCGCTGATCGTGCCGCGGGCGCTGGTTCTGCTGCGCGACTCGGTACGGGTGCTGCTCGAGGCGACGCCGGAGGGCCTGGACCTGGACGACGTCCGCACCCACCTGGTCGGCGTCGCCGGTGTCACCGAGGTCCATGACCTGCACGCCTGGACCATCACCTCCGGCATGCCCAGCCTCTCGGCCCACGTCACTGTCACGGACGAGGCGCTGGCCGAGCGCGGCGTCGGCGCGGTCATCGACGAGCTCGAAGCCTGCGTCGCCGACCACTTCGCGGTCCGGCACACCACCTTCCAGGTCGAGCCGGCCACCCACCGCGCCCACGAGGACCTCGGCGAGACCGGCTGCGACTGAGCCGGTCAGCGCCCGGTGAGCGCGGCAGCGAGCCGGGTGACGATCGCGATGAGCCGGTCGGGTGAGGTGGCGATGTTGATCCGGGCGTGGCCGGCCAGGCCGGGGTGGTAGTCGTGGCCGCTGCCGAGCATCACCCGGCCCCGCTCCAGCGCGACCGCCGCCGGGTCGTCGTACCCGTAGCCGCGCAGGTCCACCCAGGCCAGGAAGGTCGCCTCCAGGGGCCGCATCCGCGCCTTCGGCAGCCGCTCGTCCAGCAGCTCCCTGAGCAGGCTGCGCTGCTGGTCGAGGCGCTCGACGAGCGAGGCGAGCCACGGGTCGCCGTGGGTGTACGCCGTCACCGCGGCGGCGATGCCCAGCGGTGAGTAGGCGTGGTTGCGGACCAGCGGCACCTCGCGCAGCCGCGCCAGGGTCCTCTCGGACGTGGACACCAGGTGCGCGCAGTGCAGGCCGGCGACATTGAACGCCTTCGACGGCGAGGTGACGGTGACCGCGTGCTCCGCCGTACCGGCCAGCGACTGGTACGCCGTGAACGTCGCGCCCGGCAGCGTCAGTGGCCCGTGGATCTCGTCCGCGATCACCTGCCCGCCGTGGGCGGTCACCACGTCGCGCACGCCCTCCAGCTCGGCCCGGGTGAACACCCGCCCCCACGGGTTGTGCGGGTTGCAGAGCAGCAGCACCCGGGCGCCGGCCGCGAACGCCTGGTCCAGCTCGTCGAGGTCCATCGCCGCGGCGTCCGCGTCCGGGTCCAGCGGCAGGTCGACCCGCTCGCGGCCGGTGAGGGGGATGACGTCAAAGAACGGCGGGTACGCCGGCGCGTGCACGACCACCGGGCCCGGCTCCGCCCACACGTCCAGGGCCAGCCTGATGCCGCCGATCACGTCGCCGACGACCACGCTGGAGTCCGCGGGCAGCTGCCAGCCGAGGTGGCGAGCGGCGAACCCGGTGTACGCGGCCCCGACGCTGCCGTCGTCGGTCGGATAGCCCGCCCCGCCCGCGGTGACCAGGTCGGTCACCGCGGCCGCGACCACGGGGTCGAGCGCGTAGTCCATCTCGGCCACCCAGGCCGGCAGCACGTCCGGGTCGACCGTGCCCCACTTCAGCACCAGCGCCCGCCGGGCCTCGTCGTCGGTCAGGTCCACAATCGGTCGTCCCTCGCTCACGACACCCATCATGGTCGGTCCACTTTCGGCGCGAGCAGTGCAGGATGGCTGCATGATCCGACAAATCGGGATAATCGCGACGCTGGCCGGCGCCGTCCTCACGGCCGTCGGCCCTGTCGGCGCACTGTCGGTCAAGCCGCCGTTCACCGAGAGGGTCTCGGTCGCGACCAGCGGTGCTCAGGCGAACAACGGCATTACCTCTGAGCCGGCGATCAGCCGCACCGGCCGGTACGTCGCGTTCCACAGCCAGGCGAAGTCCCTGGTCGCCGGCGACACCAACGCGGCGTACGACGTCTTCGTCCGCGACCGGCGCACCGGCAGCACCACCCGCGTCTCCGTGGCCAGCGACGGCAGCGAGGGGAACCGCGACTCGCTGCAGCCGTCGATCAGCGCCGACGGCCGGTACGTCGCCTTCCGCAGCCTGGCCGGCAACCTGGTCAAGGGATACACCGACCGCTGCCACGGACCGTGCTGGGAGAGCTATGTTCACGACCGCCGCAGCGGCCGCACCCAGCGAGTCTCGGTCGACAGCGATGGCCGCGAGGGCGACGGCCACTCCGCCGGCCGGCCCTCGATCAGCCCGGACGGCCGGTACGTCGCCTTCACCAGCGATGCCAGGAACCTGGTCGCCGACGATGGCAACGGCCTCGAGGACGCCTTCCTGCACAACCGGCGGACCGGCCGCACCGTGCGGGTCTCGCTCAGCTACAAGGGCGCCGAGGCCGACGGCCACTCGTTCACGCCGGTGGTCAGCCGGGGCGGTCAGTACGTCGCGTTCACCAGCCTGGCGAGCAACCTGACACCGGGCATCGGCAACGGCACCCGCAACGTGTTTCTTCTGGACCGCGCCGCCGGCAGCCTGACCCGGCTCTCGGTCGCCCGCGACGGCACCGACGCCGACGCCCTGTCGGAGCGACCGTCGATCAGCGTCAGCGGCCGGTACGTCGCCTTCAGCAGCCGCGCCACCAACCTGGTGGCGGGCGATCACAACGGTCTCGGCGACGTGTTCGTGTACGACCGGGTCGCCGCGACCACGACCCGGGCCTCGGTCGCCGATGACGAGGCCGAGTCCGAGGCGGCATCGCTGACCTCGATCGTCGGCACCCTCAGCGCCGACGCCCGGTACGTCGCCTTCAGCAGCACGGCCGGCAATCTGGTCCCCGGCGACACCAATGGCCGCTCCGACATCTTCGTCCGCGACCTGCGCCGTGGCACCACAATCCGGGTCTCGGTCGGGGACAAGGGCGCGCAGGGCAACGGCGCCTCGGGCACCCACTGCCTCTCCTCGGACGGCCGGCACGTCGCCTTCGGCAGCCTGGCCACCAACCTGGTTCCCGGAGACACCAATACGGCCTGGGATGTCTTCGTGGGCCGGACCGGCTGAATCCTGCTGGTTAGCCTGGCGATCATGAAGGTCTTCCAGATCGGGGCGGCAGGAGGCGTCGGGCGCCCGCTCGCTCGGCTGCTCACAGCGCGAGGCGACGAGGCGACCGGGATGCACCGGGCACCTGCCCAGGCGGAAGTGATCCGGGAGTCCGGCGCGACGCCGGTCACCGGCGACCTGATCCACGACTCGGTCGCGGAGCTGGCCGCCAAGCTCGCCGGGTACGACGCGGTGGTCTTCACGGCCGGTGCACACGGGACCGGCATGGAGCTCACGACGGCGATCGACGGCGATGGCCTGGTCAAGGCGGCCGCGGCGGCGGCCGAGGCCGGCGTACGGCGGTTCGTGCTGGTCTCGGTGTTCCCGGACGCCGGGCGGGACCGGGAGACCAGCGAGGGCTTCGAGCACTACATGCGGGTCAAGAAGGACGCGGACGCGCACCTGGTCCGCACCGACCTCGACTGGGTCATCGTCCGGCCGGGCACGCTGCTCGACGAGCCGGGCACCGGCCTGGTGAGCGCGGACCTGGCGATCGGCTACGGGTCCGTGCCGCGCGAGGACGTCGCGGCGTTCATCGACGCCGTCCTGCACGAGCCGGCCCTCAGCCGGGTCATCGTCGAGCTCACCTCGGGCACGACTCCGGTCGGTGAGGCAGCCGCGCGGCTTGCCGGTCGCTAGGAGCGAGCGAGCCGCATCAGCATCGCGTCGTACGGCCCGGGTGCCGCGCCTTCGATTCCCTCGGGGACCACGTTGTGCATCACCAGCGTGAGCGCGTCGGACGCGACGGTCAGCTCGATCTCCCAGCGCCAGACCTCTGAGTAGACGTAGCCGCAGCGCATCGTCGCGCCGGCCACCTCACCGGTGAACGCGGTGGCGGTCTCCTGGTGCCAGGTGTCGGTCCAGAGCACCGCGACCTCCGCGTCGGACTCCGCGCAGCCGACCACGATCACGCCGCTCTGCGGGCCGTCGTCCGGGTGCGCCCAGGTGTAGTCGAGCGCGGCCAGGTTGCCGCCGGCGTACGCCGTGACGCGGGCCGTCGCGGCGGACTCGGAGGCGGGGTCGGAGGGCATCAGCCGGAACTGGTGACTGCCGGCCCATGCCTGCCCGGTCGCACCATCGAGGAGATCGACGTAGGTCATGGTCGTTACGGTACGCATCTGACACCCGAGGTCCCCAGGGCTTGATTGGTGTAACAGGATCGTCGCCAGGTACGTTATTCATGCGTCCTTGTGGCCCCAGTCACATGACTCTGGGCCCCGCGGTCGCAGCCAACGCCACGGGAGGGAACCGTGCGGCGATCTACCTGTCGCCGGCGTCCCCTCCAAGCCCTGACCCGCGCGGCAACCCCGCAGGTGGCAGGACGAGTCGAAGGAGCGCAACTGTGTCGCAGTCGGCAGACTTCGGGCCGGACCTCGTCGAGGTCTTCGGCCCATCCCAGCAAGACGGGGGACCGGAGCTGATCCAGCTGCTCACCCCGGAAGGTGAGCGGGTCGGGCACCCGGACTTCTCGTTCGATCCCGGCGAGGGACAGGACGAGGCCGAGGTCATCCGCGGCTTCTACCGCGACATGGCCCTCACCCGTCGCATCGACACCGAGGCCACCGCCCTGCAGCGGCACGGCGAGCTCGGCATCTGGGCCCAGCTTCTCGGCCAGGAGGCCGCGCAGATCGGCGCCGGCCGGGCCCTCCGCCCCCAAGACTTCGTCTTCCCGACCTACCGCGAGCACGGCGTCGCCTGGTGCCGCGGTGTCGACCCGCTCAGCCTGCTCGGGCTGTTCCGCGGGGTCGACCAGGGCTCGTGGAACCCCGCCGACAACAACTTCGGCCTCTACACGATCGTGATCGGCGCCCAGGCGCTGCACGCCACCGGCTACGCGATGGGCGTCCAGCGCGACGGCGCGGTCGGCACCGGCGACCCGGACCGCGACACCGCGGTGATCGCGCACTTCGGTGACGGGGCCAGCAGCCAGGGCGACGTCAATGAGTCGTTCATCTTCGCCGCGTCGTACAACGCGCCGGTGGTCTTCTTCTGCCAGAACAACCAATGGGCGATCTCGGAGCCGATCGAGCGGCAGACCCGGATCCCGCTCTACCAGCGCGCGCTCGGCTTCGGCTTCCCCGGCCTGCGGGTCGACGGCAACGACGTGCTCGCGACGTACGCCGTCACCAAGGCCGCGCTGCAGCGGGCCCGCGACGGCCAGGGCCCGACGTTCGTGGAGGCGTACACCTACCGGATGGGCGCCCACACCACGACCGACGACCCGACCCGGTACCGGCTCAGCGACGACGTCGAGAACTGGAAGCTGAAGGACCCGATCGCCCGCGTCGAGGTCTACCTCAAGCGCAACGGGCTCGCCGACGACGACTTCTTCGCAAGCGTCCAGGCCGAGGCCGACGACCTCGGGGTCCACCTCCGCGAGGGCTGCAAGGCGCTGCCGGACCCGAAGCCGCTCAGCATCTTCGACCACGTCTTCACCGAGATCACGCCCGAGCTCGAGGAGCAGCGCGACGGCTACGCGGCGTACCTCGCTTCTTTTGAGGGAGCGCACTGATGGCTACCAGCAAGATCACGCTCGCCAAGGGCCTCAACATGGGCCTGCGCAAGGCGATGGAGAACGACCCGAAGGTCCTGGTCATGGGCGAGGACGTCGGCAAGCTCGGCGGCGTCTTCCGGATCACCGACGGCCTGCAGAAGGACTTCGGCGAGGACCGGGTCATCGACTCGCCACTGGCCGAGTCCGGCATCGTCGGTACGGCGGTCGGCATGGCTCTGCGCGGCTACCGCCCGGTCGTCGAGATCCAGTTCGACGGCTTCGTCTACCCGGCGTACGACCAGATCGTGTGCCAGGTCGCCAAGCTGACCTTCCGTAGCCAGGGCAAGCTCAAGATGCCGATGGTGATCCGGATCCCGTTCGGCGGCGGTATCGGCGCGGTCGAGCACCACAGCGAGTCGCCGGAGGCGCAGTTCGCGCACACTCCCGGCCTCAAGGTGGTCGCCTGCTCCAACCCGGTCGACGGCTACTGGATGATCCAGCAGGCGATCGCCCACGACGACCCGGTCATCTTCCTGGAGCCGAAGCGGCAGTACCACGCCGACAAGGCCGAGCTCGACGAGTCCGCGACGCCGGAGCCGCTGTTCCAGTCGCGGGTGGTGCGTACCGGCACCGACGTGACCGTGCTCGCCTACGGCCCGACCGTGAAGACCGCTCTCAAGGCCGCCGAGGCCGCTGCCGGCGAGGGCAAGTCGCTGGAGGTCATCGACCTGCGCACGCTGTCGCCGCTGGACATGGCTCCGGTCTTCGAGTCGGTACGCCGCACCGGCCGGGTGGTCGTCACCCACGAGGCGCACGTCAACCTCGGCATGGGCGCGGAGCTGTCCGCGCGGATCACCGAGCAGTGCTTCTACTCGCTGGAGGCCCCGGTGCTGCGGGTCGGCGCCTTCGACACGCCGTACCCCGCGTCGCGGATCGAGGAGGAGTACCTCCCCGACCTGGACCGGGTCCTGGACGCCGTCGACCGCACTCTGGAGTTCTGACGTGGCTGAGTTCTTGCTGCCCGATGTGGGCGAGGGTCTGACCGAGGCCGAGATCGTGGCCTGGAAGGTCAAGGTCGGCGACGTGGTCGCGATCAACGACATCATCGTCGAGATCGAGACCGCCAAGTCGCTGGTCGAGCTGCCGTCGCCGTTCGCCGGCACGGTCCAGGCGCTGATGGTGCCGGAGGGCGAGACGGTCCCTGTCGGTACCCCGATCATCGCGATCGGCGACGCGGCGGAGAAGCCGGCCGAGGCGCCACCGAAGGTGGACATCGGCGAGATCGACCTGTCCAATCCCGCGGCCAGCGGCGGCGGCGAGGGCGAGTCGCTCGTCGGCCGGCAGAAGGCTGAGCGTGGCCCGCAGCGCCGTCCCCGGCGAGGCTCCGCGTCGCCGGCCACTGAGTCGGCAGCGGCCACGCAGATGCAGGTCCAGGGCGCGTTCGCTCCGGGCGGTGCCCAGTCGCAGGCGGTCGTGGAAGCCGACGAACCGGCTGTGCCCGCGGTCGCCGCCGCGACGCCGGCCGCGCCCGAGTTCGTGCCCGCTGCCGCGGCCACCCCCGGCGCCGTCCGGGCACTCGCGAAGCCGCCGGTCCGCAAGCTGGCCAAGGACCTCGGCATCGACATCGCCACCATCGCCCCCACCGGCCCCAACGGCACCGTCTCCCGCGCCGACGTCGAGTCGGCGGCCTCGGGTGGAACGTCATACGCTCCGGCAGCTACTGCTGTCGCTTCGTATGACGCCCCCACGGGTACGGCGGGACAGACGGAGCGCGAGTGGCGCGAGCCGATCAAGGGCGTCCGCAAGATGATGGCGCAGGCGATGGTCGACTCGGCGTTCACGGCGCCGCACGTCACGATCTGGAAGACGTTCGACGCCACCCGCACCATCGAGTTCGTGGACCGGCTCAAGCAGCGCAAGGAGTTCCGCGACGTCAAGGTGTCGCCGCTGCTGATCGTGGCCCGGGCCGTGATGCTGGCGGCGCGCCGTACTCCCGAGGTCAACTCGTTCTGGGACGAGGCGGCACAGGAGATCGTGTTCAAGCGCTACGTCAACCTCGGCATCGCCGCGGCGACGCCGCGCGGCCTGGTCGTGCCCAACGTCAAGGACGCCCAGGACCTGTCGCTGCTCGAGCTGGCTCAGGCGTTCGGTGACCTCACCACGACCGCGCGCGAGGGCAAGACCCCGCCGGCCGACATGAGCGGCGGCACGTTCACGATCACCAACGTCGGCGTCCTTGGCATGGACGTCGGGACCCCGATCATCAACCCGGGCGAGTCGGCGATCCTCTGCTTCGGCACGATCCGCAAGCAGCCCTGGGTGGTGACCGGCGCCGACGGCGCCGACGAGATCGCGGTGCGCCACATCACCACGATGGCGCTCTCCTTCGACCACCGGCACATCGACGGCGAGAAGGGCTCACGCTTCCTCTCCGACGTCACGTCGCTGCTCGAGGACCCCGCAACCGCCCTGCTGTTCTGACCCGCTCCGGCGGCCTGTCTCTTCCGGGCCGCCGGAGCCGTCAGGCTTCTGTCAGACGACTGTCAGACCGCCTCCGTAGCGTCCGCGCCAGGACGCATTTACGGGGGCGCGAATGTGGCGGATACACCTGACGGTTCAGGACCTGGCGCGGGTACGACTCGCGCCTGCGGCAGACCCGGCCTGTGAGCTGTGGCACAGCCTGCGGATCGTCAACGGGTCGGCAGGGGAAGCGGTCTTCGGCCGCTGGCGGCGCGCATGTCGCCGTAGGTTCGGCGGTGCTCTCCACCGGTTAGCCGAGCTCGGCTCCGCTGGTGGCTATGCGTCAACGCCGGTCCGCACCTACTTCGACCGCGCCGTTGCACCGCACTGGCCGGTTATCCACGGACATGTCGCCGAGGACTTGTCACAGCGCCGCGCCACGCTCGCCAGCGGCGGCGTCGGAGGCCTGTTCGAAGTGCTGTCGCCGTGGCTTCAATGGGAAGGAATGTCGCTGGCGATGACCCGCACGGACGTGGACCACGACCTCCACTCGAATGGCCGCGGACTGATGCTGCAGCCATCCTTCTTCCTGTACGACGAGCTGTCGGTGCGGTGGCGTCCAAGCGGGCCGCTGGTGCTGATCTACCCGGTCGCCCAACGGCCGGGGTGGTTCAACGCGGACGTCGACTCCGCGGAGGTTGCGCTGAAGGCCGTGCTGGGACGCACGCGCGTGCGGGTCCTCGACCTGCTCGCCGAGAGCAGGTCGAGCACCTCGGAGACAGCACGGCGTCTTGGCATCTCGCTCGCGTCTGCGAGCCAGGAGCTGAGCAGGCTCCGCGCCGCCGGCCTGGTCGCGAGCACTCCACACGGGAAGCTGGTTATGCACGATCTGACGGCGCTCGGGCGGGATCTGCGTTCCCAGAGGGTAGGAACGCGAGCCGGTCCTGAACTCGATGCCGTGCTGACGCACGCACCGCGCGGCCAACTCCAACCCAGCCACGGGTGGACCTGAGCGCCCGCTGACAAGTGGCGGTGGGCAGCTCCACGGGAGCTGCCCACCGCCGGGACAATCGGGTGCGATCAGGTTCGAGAACGAAACTCTCGAGTCATGCCGTCATTAACACGCGTTGGTCCACTTGTGGGAGGAGTAGTCGTTGTCATCCATGGACGCGTCGAACCAGTCGCCACGCCGCACGCACAGGTCGTACCCGCCGTAGTTGATGTCGAGGTAGAGCCGGACGATGTCGGGGCTCACCGCGACACCGTTGTTAAAGACCGACTCGGCGTCGTCGGCGATCCAGTGGCTCGATCCCGTGTGCCAGTTGGCGTCGCTGCCCTCCCACCTCATGATCGAGCCGCTGAAGCTGTCGTCCTCCCAGGCGCAGAAGTAGCCGCGTGGACACTGTCCGCGGTCGGCGCTGGCTGTGGATAGGGGAAGCAGCGCGGTGAAGGCCAGGGCGATGCCGACGATGATGCCGAGCCGGCTTGTGAGTGATCTGGGCATTCGTATCTCCTCTTCTGTGATCAGCGTGATGCTGACTCGTCCGGCGACGGGCCGGACGAGGTATGTGGGCTCGCGAGCACTTTGTCGGCCAGCGGGAGCGCGGCGCGCTCGAGTGTGTTGAGCTCGGCGTGCTCACGCCGAACTGCGGTCTCGACCTCACGCCCGTGCTCGCGTTCGAGTGTCAGGACGACCCCGGGGAGTGAGGTGGACGTCGCGCACATGGCCTCGGTGACTGCGGCGCGGACCTCGATAGTGCGAGCCGCGGCCGCCTTCAGGTTCCGGGAGCGCTGAAACGCCAGCTCGCGAAGCTGTCCCGGATCCGCAACCTGGTATCCCTTCCGGCGCATGCAGCCCGCCCAGTCGGCGATGGCGGCCTCGTAGCGAGAGTCCTCTCGGACGCCGCGGCGAACGAACACCGACTGGTTGTCGATGAGCCGGCGCGCGCGAAACCACCGCTCGAGGTCGCCATAGAGGGCGCGGCGGGCTTCCGCCAAGCAGCCGTCAGTATTCGTGGAGAGTCGCCCTCCGCCGGGGAGCCTGACGCTGACACGCGGCCCGTCGCCGAAGAGTGTCGCTTGCCACTCCTGCTGCTGCTCTTGTGAAAGGCGTTCAAGATTGACCTCGTTGGGACTGGCTTCGGGCGGCGCCTCCTTCGAGGTGGCGTCGCCGAACCCGTGGCGTTTGGCCCACGCGACGTCGTCGATGACGTACGGAAACTCGCGATCGGGGTCGTCGGTGTCCAGAGGGATCTCGTCGTACTCGAAGCCGTGCTCGGCCATGCACCGGTAGATGAGCCGTTCCTCGGCTCGGTAGAGGAGCGCCTTCTCGGCCTCGGTCACCGGGCGAACGGCGATCGGCTCGCTGTCGTCAGTCCGTGAGACGGACGCCAGCGCTATGCCGCTCACCGCGATCACGACCGCGGCGGCGACGATTCCTGTCTTCCGTGCGAAGCGGGTCACCATGGCCGGGACGCTACGAGCGAGCGGCGTGGGTATCGGAACGTTTCACCGCTGGCCAAAGGGTTGGACGCGACGACCTCACTCCCGACAGGGTTGCGCGCCCGGGGAGCTGGGAGCGGTGGCTGACCAGGTCACCACTGCTGGAGGCCGGCCCTAGTGCCCCGGCTCACCCCCGGGCGGTGACGCCGTAGTCGCGGGAACTGAGTAGCCTGACGGGTGCCGCGCGGCGGGGAGAGACGGAAGCCTTGGCGGCGTTAGCGTTCCGACCGCCAGCGAAATGTGAGAAACGGCCGGATTCGGGGAAAGAACAGCACGTCCGGAGCGTCCGGGCATGTGAAAGGTGAGAGACACGATGGCTGGGTACCCGCAAGAGGGTCAACTGTTCGGCAAGTACCGCATCGAGCGGCTGGTCGGGCGTGGCGGCATGGGTGCGGTGTACGCCGCGGTGCAGGAGAACCTCGGCCGTGAGGTCGCGCTCAAGGTCCTCGCGACCGACCTTGCGGACGAGCAGGAGTTCGTCGAGCGGTTCAGCCGTGAGGCGACGGCGCTGGCGCGGCTGGACTCGCCGCACGTCATCCACGTGTACGACCACGGCGAGCAGGACGGCATGCTCTACATCGCCACCCAGTTCGTGCCCGAGGGCGACTTCGGCAAGATGCTGCACCAGCACGGCCCGGCCGCGCCGGCCCAGGCCCTGGAGCTGATCGGCCAGGTGGCCACCGGCCTGCAGCACGCCCACGAGGCCGGCCTGATCCACCGCGACATCAAGCCCGCCAACGTGCTCATCCGCAACCGCGGCGGCGAGGCGACGGCGTACCTCTCGGACTTCGGCATCGTCCGCACCAACGACACCCAGCTGACCCGCGCCGGCGGTGCGATCGGTACGCCGGCCTACATGGCGCCGGAGATCCACACCGGCCAGCAGGCCAGCGTCGCCAGCGACATCTACTCGATGGGCTGCCTGCTGTGGGCCGCGCTCACCGGCCACGCGCCGTACAGCGGCACCAGCGAGTACCAGATCATCTCCGCGCACATGAGCGCGCCGATCCCGAGCGTGCCCGGCAACGACCCGCTCGCGCGCGAGCTCAGCCGGGTGCTGTCGGTCGCGATGGCCAAGGACCCGAGCCAGCGCTACCGGACCGCCCGCGACCTCCGCCTCGACCTGCAGCGGATCGCGCCGCTGGCGGCGGGCCGGCCGGTCATCGGCGGCCTGGGAGCGGCGGGTGGGCCGGGCGGCCCGTCCGGTGGCTCGCACCCCAGCGGCGGCTCGCACCCCGGCCAGCACCCGAGCGGCAGCAGCGGCCCGCGGCCGGGCGTCCCGGTCGGGCACGGCTCGGGCCCGCAGAGCGGCGGCTTCGACTCCGGCAGCCGGCCGACCGCGTTCGCGGCCGGCGGTGTCCCGCCCGTCGCGGGCCCTGGTCAGTCCAGTGGCGGCCACAGCGGTGGCGGCTTCGCGCCGCCGGCCGGCCAGCACCGGCCGGCGCCACAGCCGGGAGGCAAGAACAAGAGCGGCCTGATCTTCGCGATCGTCGGCATCGCCGCACTGGTGCTCGCCGTCGTCGGTCTGCTGTTCGTCCTCCTCGGCGGCACCTCCGCTGACGAGCAGAAGGCGATCGACAACCTTGCTGCCGACCTCAAGGACGACAGCGACACCGAGGGCCTGGATGCGGACTGCCTGGCCAAGGAGCTGGTGAACAGCGCGGGCACCGACAAGCTGGTCGACACCGGCTACCTCGAGGACGACATGACCTCGACCGGCAAGATCACCGAGGACGACAAGCCCGAGGAAGAGGTCAAGGACGACTTCGTCGACGCCACGGTGACTTGCTGGGACTGGACGCGCGTGATGGCCGGCGGCGATGACCCGAGCGACGAGGAGAAGGAGCAGGGCGAGTGCATGGAGAAGGAACTCTCCGATGACGAGCTCCGTGACTTCGTGGAGCTGTCCTTCGAGAGTGACGAACCGGACATGGAAGACGACCGCGCCGAGCCGTTCACCGAGGCCATCGGCGAGTGCGCGGCGTAGCTACTCGGCGGTCACGTATTCGCAGATGAGGCGCCACAACAGCCACCGGAGTCACGTCCGTTTCGAGTAGTGGTGACCGGGGGTGTCCTCCGGCCGAGAGTCTGAGAGGATGCCCGCCATGCAGGCGGACTCCCCCACCCGCTTCCGCGCCGAGGACTCGGGTTCCTCAGACGCTGCTGCTGCCATGCTCCTACAACGTGCGCAGCTGATCGCCGACGAGCTCGAACGGGACGCGCAGGAGGAAGCTGCCCGGATCACGGGCGCCGTGAAGGACCTCGAGGCGGACGCCCGCCGGCTCCACGACGAGGCCAGCCGGGTCAATGCCGAGGCGCGCCGGATGCGCGAGCAGGCCGGTCAGACGCTCTCCGAGGCCTCCGACGAGGCACGGGCGATCGTGGCCGACGCGAGCGAGCAGTCCACGCTGCTGCTGCGCTCGGCCGAGAAGCGGCGCGACCAGCTGCTCGAGCAGAGCCGGGCCGAGGCCGAGGCGCTGCGCACCGACGCCAGGGAGAACCACGAGCGGGCCGTGGGCGAGGCCGATGGGGTACGCCGCGACGCCGAGCAGCAGGCTGCGTCCCTGGTGGCGGCCTCCCGGGCCACCGCCAACAAGACCGTCTCCGAGGCCCGCGAGCAGGCCCAGGTGCAGCTCGCCCAGGTCGCTGCCGATGTCGAGTCGCAGCACCAGGCTGCCGTGGCCGAGGCCGAGTCGATCCGCGAGGCGGCCGAGCTGGCCGCCGCGGAGCAGGTGCAGACCGCCGAGAAGCAGGCCGCCGCGATGATGGCCGAGGCGGAGGACGTCCGCGACGAGGCGGCCCGTGAGTCGCAGCAGCTGATCGCGGAGGCCCGCGCCGAGGCCGAGCGTGAGCTCAAGAACGCCGCCGACCAGACCACGTGGACCAAGGCCACGGTCGAGTCACTGCTGGCCGCCGCGGACAGCGAGGCGCAGCAGATCCGGCGTACCGGCCACGCGGACGCGTCGCAGCGGATCGCGGTTGCCCGGCGCCGGGTCGACGACCTCTTCCGGCGCGCGAAGGAGCGCAACCGCTCCGAGCTCGACGCGATCGAGCAGAAGGCCGCCGAGATCGACGCCTCGGCCGCCACTGTGGTCGCTGCCGCCGAGGCAGCCGCCGTCGGCGTCAACGAGCAGGCCGAGGCCGACGCGACCAAGATCCGTGAAGAGGCCGAATGGCAGGCGAAGCGGATCGAAGAGCGCGCCGAGCGCCGCCGTACCGAAGCAGAGAGCACCGCGCAGAGCCTCCGGGAGCAGGTCGCCGAAGAGGTCGTGCGGAGCCAGCACGAAGCCGCCGAGATCCTCCGGACCAGCCGCGAGCAGATCGCTCAGCTGCTCTCCGAAGCCCGCGCCGAGGCCGATGAGCTCCGCGGCGCGGCGCGCACTATGCTCGCCGATGCCCGCGGCGAAGTGTCCGCCTTGCGCAACCGCCGCGAGGCGATCGCAGGAGAGCTCACCCAGTTGTCCGGGGTCATCGAAGCCCTGGCTGTACCCGCTGCCACACCGCCTTCAAATCTCGAGGAAGAGGATCATCAATGACCAACCCCGACACTCAGTTTCGGGTCGTTCTCCGTGGCTACGAGCCTGCCCAGGTAGACCGCGCACTTGCTCAGCTCGGTGAGCAGCTTGCGGTCAGCCAGCAGTCGATCGAGCAGCTCACCACTCGGGTCAAGAAAGCCGAGTCCTCGTCCGGCGGTAAGGGCAAGTCGGAGCCCGCAACCTTCGCCCACCTGGGCGACCGTGTCGGTTCCATCCTGACCCTCGCGCAGGAGGAGGCGGGCGCTCTCAAGGACCGCGCCCTCGGCGACGCCGAGGAGACCCGCAAGGCCGCCGAGATCGCCGCCATCGGCGTCCGTGACAAGGCTGACGGGTACGCCGACCAGCGTCGCCGCGACGCCGACGCCGAGGCCGCCCGGATCATCTCCGACGCCAAGAAGGTCGCCGACGAGGAGCGCGACGCCGCCGACCGCGACGCCGCCGCTCGCCGGCAGGAGGCCGAGGCGCTGTTCGAGCAGCAGCGCACCAAGGCCGCCCGCGCCGCGACCGACTTCGAGACCGCCCTGGCCGAGCGTCGCGAGCGTTCCGCCGCCGAGTTCAAGGAGCAGGAGGCGAGCGCCCGCCAGCAGCTCGACGGGCTGCTTACCCAGGTCGAGGAGAACCGCGCCCGGATCGACCGCGAGAAGGCCGAGGCCGAGGCCGAGTCGCGGCGGATGGTCACCTCCGCCAAGGAGGAGGCGAGCGCGATCGTCCGCGACGCTCGCTCGACCGCCGAGCGGGTCCGCACCGACTCCGAGCGCGAGCTCGCGGCCGCGACCCAGCGCCGCGACAGCATCAACGCACAGCTCGCCAACGTCCGCCAGATGCTGGCGACGCTGTCCGGGTCGGCCACCGGCTTCATCGTCGACGCGCTGCCCGACGACGAGCCGCCGGCGAAGGGCTAAGGCCCTCAGGCACTGCACCAAGAGTTGCCCGCGGCGCCCCTGGTTCTCAGGGGCGCCGTAGGGCATGCTGGCGTGCCGGTGGCCGTCGTACAGTCGGTCGGGGGTTTGCCAACATGCCCGTTGGGGGGAAGGTAGACGAGTGGCGGGATATCCAGAGCCGGGGGATCAAGTCGGTCCGTACCGCGTCGTGCGACGCATCGGGCGCGGCGGCATGGGCGTTGTCTTCGCGGCAACAGAGCCGAACCTCGACCGCGAGGTCGCGCTCAAGGTGCTCAATGCCGACCTCGCGCACGATCCCGACTTCCGTGGCAGGTTCACGCAGGAGGCCAAGGCGCTGGCCGCCCTGGACTCCGCCAACGTCGTGCACGTCTACTCGCACGGCGAGGAGAACGGGCAGCTCTACATCGCCACCCAGCTGGTGCCCGACGGCGACCTGCACAAGCTGCTCGCCAGGGACGGCGCGATGCAGGTCGACCAGGCCCTCGACCTGGTCGCCCAGGTCGCGGCGGGGCTCGCCGACGCCCACGACGCCGGCCTGATCCACCGCGACATCAAGCCCGCCAACGTGCTGATCCGGCGCCGGGGCAGCGAGCTCCGCGCCTACGTCACCGACTTCGGCCTCGCGCGTGCGGCGACCCAGCACACGATGTCCGGCCTGATGGTCGGTACGCCGTCGTACATGGCGCCCGAACTGCACGAGGGCCGGGCCGCCACCATCTCCAGCGACATCTACGCGCTGGGCTGCCTGCTGTGGGCGACGCTGAGCGGGAAGGCGCCGTACCAGGGCACCACCGAGTTCGAGATCATCCGCAAGCACATGGCTGACCCGATCCCGTCCTTCGAGGGCAACGACCGGCTGGCGCGGGCGCTCAACCGCACGCTCAACATGTCGCTGGCCAAGCACCCGGACCGGCGCTACCGCAACGCCCGCGACCTGCGCGCCGACCTGCTGAAGGCGGTCCCGCTGGCACGGGAGCGGAGCGCGGGGCCGGACACCAGGTCCCACGAGCTGCCGCAGACCCGGCTGCCCGGCCAGAACTCGCCACGGCCGTCCCAGCTGCCGAACCACCCGGCCATCCCGTCCAACCAGCCGACCCCGTCGCACCCGTCCAACCCGTCCGTCCCGTCCAACCCGGGCGAGCCGGCGACCCATCGCTACGTCAGCCCGCCGGCCACGCCCTCGGATCCCGTCCGCTCGTACCCGGGGCCGGCCACGCCGTCGTACTCCACTCCGCAGCACTCGCAGCAGTCCTACTTCCAGACTCCGCCGCCCGCTGCCCCGGCCGCCCAGCCGCGGCAGAGGAGCATGCTCCCGGTCCTCGCCGGCGTCGTCGGCCTGCTGGTCCTCGTGGTCGCAGGCGTACTGATCTGGGCGCTGCTGCAGGGCGGCAACGGTGGCGGAGGCAATGAGGGTGGTGACGACCCCTCTGACAACCCCACGCTGTCCCGCGACGAGCAGGCGAAAGCGAACATGTCCGAGGCCCTCCAGAATGACCCGGAAAATCCGCTAACCAAGGCACAGGCGGACTGCACGGCGAAGAAGATGATCCCGGACCCGGGCGTCGACGACATGATCGAGGCCGGGCTGTTCAACGAGGACCTGGAGTACGACAAGAACGGCGACCCGAAGGACGACGGCAAGTCGGCGACGGTCAACTTCGCGCTTGCCGCTGCGCTCCTTTCCTGCGCGACCGCCCAGTAGGCACGCCTGCCTGGCGATATCCACAGGCGGGCCGGCAGTCCCTTGCGCCAGCTCTCCACCCGTGGTTGCGTCATGTCTCAAGGAAGCGATCGAAACGGGGGGCACAACGATGAGGTTCCGACTGGCTCTCGCCATCTTTGTTGCGGTAGCACTGTCGATAACCGGGCTGAGCAGTCCGGCGCAGGCGGCAGACGGAGTTCCGACCGGCTGCACCAATGCTCGCCAGGTTGGCCCCACAGTCAAGGTGCGGGACAGCGGCTGGACGCTCGCGAGCGTGAAGCTCTACCGCGGACGGTGCAACGGCGCGACGAAGAAGTGGGCCTACGTGTACATCTGGAAGTCACTCGTCGACACCAACATGGACTACCGGGTGACGGCAGCCATCATCGCGCCGGATGCATCGGGTCCACCGACGAAGGGGATGCGCACGGGGAAGCGGCCGAGGCGGCAGTTCTTCTCCTTTCCTATTCGAGCGCCAGGTTCATGTGTCTCGGCGGTAGGGGTTGTCCGCTATCTGAAGTCCGATGGCATCTGGGGAAGCGCTCAAGCGCGCACCCCCGCTCAGTGCTAGGTCCGCTCGCGCCAGGCCGCTAGGAGTTCGGCCTCCTCGTCACGGGTGAGGCCGGTGACCTCGGCGTCCGGGTTTGCGCGGAGCCAGGCGAGGGTGTCGCGGGCGGTCTCGGCGAGGGATCGATTGCGGAGGCCGGCGGCGATGGGCAGGTCGGCGTCGTGAGCGAGCATGCCGGCGTACTCCGGTAGCGGCAGCCAGAGCGGCACCGAGCGGGGGCCGGACCACGGCTCGACCTTCTGCTCGACCAGGAATTCCTGCGGGACCCAGGTGAGGTCCAAGTCGGCCTCGAGTCCCTTGATGGTCTCGGCCAGCAGCGCACCGCGGGTGGTCGCTGGGCCGACGCCGTCGAAGATGCCGGTACGCCGCTGCTCGGCGCTGTCGACGATCCAGGTGGCGAGGTCGCGGACGTCGATGATCTGTACCGGGTCCTCGGGTGCACCGGGAGCCAGCACCTCACGACCGGCGGCCTTGTCGGCGAGCCGGGCCGGCCAGTAGGTGTAGCGGCCGGAGCGGTCGTCGGGTCCGACGATCAGGCCCGGCCGGATCACCATCGAGGTGGCGGCGCCGTCGGTCACGATCTGCTCGCAGGCGACCTTCATCGCGCCGTACACGTCGGGGCCGGTGGCCGGGTCCTCGTCGGTCTCGATCGGGTCGAGCAGCGCGAGGTTTCCCGGGTGGCCACCGGGAGTGGTGTTGTCGGGGTAGACGTTGATCGTCGACACGAAGATCCAGTGCGCGTCCGGCAGCGCGGCTACCGCGCTGCGCACCCGGCTCGGGTGCCGGGCGACGTCCACGACCGCATCGAAGTCACCATCGAGGACGGCGGCCGGATCGTCGGCGTCACGGTCCAGTACGACGTGCCGCGTGCCGTCCGGCAGGCTGCCGGAGCTGCCGCGGCAGGCGCAGACGACGTCGTGGCCGCGGCGTACCGCCTCCTCGGCCACCGCGCGGGAGAGAAAGACAGAGCCACCGAGTACCAAGAGCTTCATGGCTCCACCTCACAGGCAGGGAGCCGCCCGGACAAGGCGTTCCGCTGACAGCGAAGTAGTCACTCGCGATCCGGGGTCTTCTCGCCCAGCAGCCAGTCGTCGAAGAACTCGGTGAGCTCCTCGCCGGTCTCCTTCTCGATCCAGTCGAGGTACTCCTCGCGGGTGGCGTTGCCGTTGGCGTGCACGGTCGGCCAGGTGCGGACCATGTCCCAGAAGGCGTCGTCACCGAGCTTCTTGCGCAGCTCGTGCCACATCAGCGCCGGGCTGTAGTAGACATTGCCCTCGCCGAACCTGTCCTCGTCGTAGGCGCCCGGCGGCCCGGCCTCGTCGCGGATCGACTGGTCGGACTGCGCCCACTCGTCCATCACGTCGTCGACCGAGCGGCCGGTGTCCTCGGCCTCCCAGACGCCCTGGATGTACATCGTCATGCCCTCGTTCATCCACATGTCGCGCCAGTCGGTCGGCGTCACCACGTCGCCGTACCAGTGATGGGTGATCTCGTGCACCACGACCGCCTCTGACAGCGTGTAGTCGGTGGTGCCGAGCGTGATCATGGTCTGGGTCTCCATGCCGCTCTGCGAGTCGACGACCACGAAGCCGAGCGAGTCGAACGGGTACGGCCCGAGCTTCTCCTCCAGCCAGCCCATCGCCTCGGCGGCGTACGACAGCTTCTCGGCGGCGGTGGGGAAGTCCGACGGCACCCAGTACGAGATGGGTACGCCGCTCTCGCTGCGGTTGTCGCTCATCTCGAAGTCGCCGATCGCGATCGTGGTGAGGTACGACGCCGCCGGGTCGGCGAGGCTCCAGTGGGTGACGGTCTGGCCGTCGTTGTCGCGCCGCCAGTCGAGGACACCGTTGGCGACGCCGACCCAGCCCTCCGGCGCGCGGATCGTGAACTCGTAGAGCGCCTTGTCGGCGGGCTGGTCGTTGACGGGGTACCAGGTGAACGCGCCGAACGGCTCCTGCATCGTCCACACCTCACCACCGTCGGTGATCGTCCAGCCGAGGTTCTCGAGGTCCGCGCGGGTGGTCGGCGCCTCCACGGACTCGGGGGTGCCGGAGTAGGTGACCTCAAGCCGGTAGCGCTCGTCCTTCTCGACCTCGGCGTCGACGACCAGGTCCTTGCCGTAGTGGTCGTGGTCCACCTCCTCGCCGTCGAGGGTGACCTTCTCCACCTCCAGCGGCTCACCCAGGTCGAGCTGGACCTCCTCGGCGTCCTCGGCCGCCCGGAACGTCAGCGTCGCGATCCCGTTGAGCACCTTGTCCTCGGGATCCCAGGTCAGGTCGAGGTCGTAGTGCAGGGAGTCGACGCCCGGGTCGCCCATCTCGCTGTACAGGCTGTCCTCGCGCGGCTCGCTCTCCGCCACGTCGTACGCCGGGTCGTCGGGGTCCTTGGTGTCTTCGGTGGGCTCGGGGCCGCTGCTCGCCGTACTGTCGTCGTCATCGCGGGCCGCGTCGCCGAGCGCGCCGCCGTCGTCGCCGCGCAGCCCGACCACCGCGATCGTGATCGCCAGCGCGATCACGAGCACCGCCGGGATACCGATCGCCAGCCACCGCTTCATCGGCCCGCGCCTCCGGCCTTCAGGCTCATCATCACGACCTTCTTGTCGCCCACCGCGAGCTCGGCCTCCTCGACGAAGCCGCGGCGGCGGTGGAACGCCAGCGACGCCTCGTTGGGCGGTTCGCAGTTGACCTCGAGGGCGAGCCGGCCGTACGGCGCCGCGGCCCGCTCCATCTCGTCGTACACGAAGCCGCCGAGGCCGCGCCGCCGGAACCGGTCGTCGAGCACCACCCGGTCGAGGTAGTAGAACTGGTCGCCGCAGCGGTCCGACCACCAGCCGTAGCAGACCGAGTCGTACGTCGTGCCCGGCGCCATCATCACCACGAAGCCGGCGGGCTCGCCATCGTCGAGGACCAGGTCGGCGCGGTCGGCCCAGTCGATCAGCGCGGTCAGCCTCGCGTCGTCGAGCGGGGAGAGCAGGTCCACGTTGCGGGCGTTGAGATCGAGCACGAACGGATGGTCCGCGGGCCGGATCGGACGCAGTGTTGCTGACATGACGTCACCCTGTCACACGCCCGAACTCGCGTGCGGCGAGGCGAGGTGCGGGTGCTCCCTGGCCGGGCCCTTCGTCGGCCAAGGAGCACCCATGGGGCCTCGCTACAGAAGGCCGACCGACATCATCTTCGACAGGATGCGATACCTACCGGTCGCCACGAACGAGTCGACGTAGGTGAGCAGCATGGAACTCGATGACGAGAACTCAGGGTGCCCGTAGGCCGCGTAGAAGAGGCCGTTGTCGCAGTGCGAGCAGATCCTGAGGTCGGTTACGTTCGTCGGACGCCACGGACCTGTGGGCGTCGACGAGTGCTCGATAGTGAGTGTGTTCCAGGTCGGAGCGGTCACCTTGAGGTACGGCGAGCCGGGCATCTTGGTGTACCGGTCGACACTGATGTGCGGGCCCGATGACCCCGCGGCGATTGGCACCGGGTTGAACTCGTAGGCGCCCGGGTTGGCCCAGCTGTCGGTGGCCACGTGTGCCTCGAAGGTCCCGCTGGTGTCGGTCCGGTAGAAGTAGATCGTTCCGTCCTTGACCACCGGCGACGACAGGCTCGTCCCGGGGGCAAGTTCGGCGCCCGCTGCCGCGGTCCAGAGGTTGTGCATCGCCAGGACCGCGCCGGTCGAGGGATCGAGCTCGGCTATGCCCTCGACCTGCCGCTGCCAGTTGTTCGGGTCTCCCAGACAGAGGGCGTTGTAGCTAACCAGGAGCGTGCCGGACTGTTGCGGATGCCCGATGACCCCGGTCGCCCAGGTGAGCCCGGCCGGCGACCCGTCCGGGTGCTCGCACGCGGTGCCGTCAGGATTGCTCAGCATGCTCTGCGGCACCTTGATCTCGGTGAACCCTGGCATGGCGGCGGGATGCCCATCGGGGTTCGGGAGCTCCTCGATCGGGCCCGGCGCACCGGTGCGGACTGGCGTCGTTCCGAAGGTGCTGTGGAACCGCGTGATCGGGTCGCCCAGGTGCGGTCGCCAGGCGTCGTCGTCCGGAGCGCCGGTGGTGACGACGCCGGCGGTGTCGCCGAAGATGAAGAACGACTGTGTGGTCCCGGGGATCTGCCGGCTCCAGCCGCCGTCGCGGACGACCCGGCCGAGGCCGGCTGCCTCATGCTTGCTGAGCAGCAGCGTGGAGCCGGTGTCGGACTGGTTGAGGAAGAGCTTGACCGGCTGGGTCCAGGTGGTCTGGCCGGAGCTGTTCACGACCTTCGCCCGGACCACGCGCAGGCCGCTCTGCGCCTTGTCGTCGCCATACTCCGCCTGTGAGGCGCGCGGGTCCCAGGCGAACGTGCAGCGTGTCGCCGTCTGACACGTCGTCGCTGCCGAGACCGCCTGGCCCTCGACGTAGAAGGTCGCCGTCGGTCGCGCGGTGCCGAAGCCGCTGTACGACGCCTGCAGCGTGACCCTGGGTGCGGACGCGGTGGCGTTGAGGACTGTCCCGTCGGCCGGCGAGACCCAGCCGGAGCGGCGTGGATTGCTGACGGTCAGCGTGCGTGTCGGTGACATCGCGCCGACGCCGCTGGGACCGAAGTAGCGGCAGGAGAAGGTGTGGCTGGCGTTGGACAGGTGGTGCGACGTGAAGCCGTTCAGATTGGTCCCCGTGCCGAACGGTGGCTGCGGGTTCTGGATGACCGGCTTGGTGCCAGGCCGCGTGTACTTCCAGGCCCAGCCGGCAAGGAATCCGAAGCCGACGGACTTGCCGTCGACGAAGAACTCCGCCCCCTTGACGCTGTCGTCGCCGTAGGTGAACAGCGCGTCGAGATCGATCATGCCGCTGACAGTCGAGCTAGGTGCTGGACTCGTGAGGTCGCAGGTTGGTGGCGCGGCGGCCGCGGCCGTGCCGCTGGGCGCGGCCAGCGCCGTCGCGGCCAGGAGCGCCGCGATCAGCGCCGCCGCGATGGACATGCTTCTTCGTGACACAAGTTCCTCCGTAGTTGTCGCCTGCTTGGCTACTCGACGGTAACGGCGACCTGCTCGCTCGAGGTCTGGCCCGGGCCGATGCCGTGGACCACTGTCCTGGACTGGGGTGGCGCGCGTTCCTTTGCAGTGCCTGTCTCGTTACGATCTCGGCGGCTGTACGGCGTGGCATCGGGCCCGTTGGAGTCGCCCCTGTTGACGAGAGGATCGAAGATGGGCTTCTGGGACGACCTGAAGGACCAGGTCAGCACCGACGACGAAGAGGCAGCAGAGGCGGCCAAGAAGGAGACCGAGGCCGCCGAGGCCGAGGCCGAGCGCGAAGAGGCCGAGGCGGACGCCGAGGAGAAGGCCGCTGCCAAGGAAGAGGAAGAGGCCGCTGACGAGGCCGCCAAGGAGAAGGCTCGGGCCCGGGCCAAGGCGGCGCAGGCGAAGAAGGCCGAGGCTCGCAAGAAGGCCCAGCAGCGCGCGGCCAACGCGGTCAAGAAGGCGAACGGCCGCAAGAAGGGCGACGGCCACCGGACCTACACGGTGAAGTCCGGCGACACCCTCAGCGAAATCGGTGCCAAGTTCGGCGTGCCCTACATGGAGATCGCGCGCGCCAACCACGTCGAGAACCCGGACCTGATCTTCCCCGGCCAGGTCTTCCACATCCCGAACAAGTAGTTCGAGTCGGCGCCTCGCTGCGCCGTACCGGCGTCGAATGGGCACCTTTCCCAAAAGGGTGCCCATTCGGCGTTTGGCTTGTGACAGGTCTGGTGCAAGAGTGGCTGCACACTGTCACAACACTGCACTGACCTATTGGGAGACGACTGCGATGACCGAGGCCGGCGAGGTTCTGTTCGACAAGCACCGCGAACGCCTGGAGGCCGCGGTCGCGGCCGCAGCGAGCCGCGAGTTCTACTCGGCGTACAACGAGTCCCCCTCGCCCCGGGTGTACGGCGAGTCCGCCGCCGCCGAGGGCAAGGCCGCCTTCGATGCCTGGCAGGGCAAGGACTTCCCGCTGACCACGCCCGGCGCCGACGGCACCGTCGCGACCGAGCGGTCGCCGTTCGGCTTCGACCTGGGTATCAGGTACCCGCGCGTCACCGATGTCGACGCGCTGCTGACCGCCGCGCGGTCCGGCATGAAGGCCTGGCGCGACGCCGGTCCGCAGGCCCGGGTCGGGGTCTGCATCGAGATCCTGGAGCGGCTGCACCAGCGGGTCTTCGAGCTCGCCAACGCGGTCCAGCACACCAGCGGCCAGGCCTTCGTGATGGCCTTCCAGGCCGGCGGGGCGCACGCGCTGGACCGGGCGCTGGAGGCGATCGCCTACGCCCACGTCGAGATGTCGCGGGTGCCGCGGACGGCGGTCTGGGAGAAGCCCGCCAAGGGCGAGCCGCTGCGGATGGAGAAGACGTTCACGGCCGTGCCGCGTGGTGTCGCCCTGGTGGTCGGCTGCAACACGTTCCCGACCTGGAACTCCTGGCCCGGCCTGTTCGCCTCGCTGGTCACCGGCAACGCCGTGGTCGTCAAGCCGCACCCGGGCGCCGTGCTCCCGCTCGCGATCACCGTCCAGGTCGCGCAGGAGGTCCTGGCCGAGGCCGGCTTCTCCGCTGACCTCGTCACACTCGCTGCCGAGGACCCGGCCGACAAGCTCGCGGCGACGCTCGCGGTCCGGCCGGAGGTGAAGCTGATCGACTTCACCGGCGGCAACGCGTTCGGCGACTGGCTGGAGGAGAACGCGCGGCAGGCCGTGGTGTTCACCGAGAAGGCCGGCGTCAACACCGTCGTCCTCGACTCGACCGACAACTTCCGGGCGCTCTGCCAGAACCTGGCCTTCTCGTTCTCGCTGTACACCGGCCAGATGTGCACCGCCCCACAGAACGTCTTCGTCCCCGCCGCCGGCATCCAGACCGACGACGGCGTCAAGACGCCGGCCGAGGTGGCCGCCGGGATCGGCGCGGTGCTCGAGAAGTTGCTGGGCGACGACGCTCGTGCGGTCGAGCTTCTCGGCGCGGTCGTCAACGCCGGCGTGACCGAGCGGCTCGCGGCGGCGCCGTCCTCGGGCGAGGTGCTGGTGGCCTCCCGCGACGTCACCCACCCGGCGTACGCCGACGCCACGGTCCGCACGCCCACGATCATCGGGCTCGGCGTGGCCGACGCCGAGGTCTACGAGGCCGAGTGCTTCGGCCCGGTCGCCTACCTGATCTCGACCGGCGGCACCGACGAGTCCATCGCCCGCTTCCGGGAGACGGTCCAGGCCCACGGCGCGATGACCGCCGCCGTCTACTCCACCTTGCCGGAGGTCATCGACCAGATGCGGGACGCCGCGCTCGACGCCGGCGTGGCGCTGTCGGAGAACCTGCTCGGCGGCGTCTTCGTCAACCAGTCCGCGGCGTACTCCGACTTCCACGGCACCGGCGCCAACCCCGCCGCCACCGCGTCGTACACAGACGGCGCCTACGTCGCCTCCCGCTTCCGCTTCGTCCAGTCCCGCCGCCACATCTGACAGTTGGTGCCGCCCGACCGGCACCACGACCACGACACGCCGGCAAACCCGGCGTGTCGTGGTCGTTAGGCCGGTTCGGGTGGTGGGCCGTACACGAACGCCTGCACGGTCCGCAGGGCTAGTCTGCCGACGTGTACGCCGGGCTGCCGCTGGCCTTCGCGCTCGCGAGCGAGGGCAAGGAGGTTCACCTGGCGAACCTCTCGTTCGCCGACTTGAGCGATTGCGAGGAGTGGCTGGCTCCTGATGTCGCCGTGGTCGGTCCGGATACCGCCGGACCCGCGGCCTACTTCCCGAGCGGACCCTCGCCCGTTGGCTAACGTCGCGGGACCTGGTCCCGACGGTCTACGCGCTCGCGCGCGTTGGTCCGCGGCCGCTGCGTGCGGCGTACGCCGCTCTCGTCGCTGCGCTGGACATCGATGCGATCGTGCTGGCGGACGGCGGCACCGACATCTTCATGCGCGCGCCGACGCGGGGCTGGGCACGCCGGAGGAAGACATGAGCAGCCTGAGCGCCGTTTTGGGCGTCGAGGTCCCCGAGCGGCTGGTTGTCGCCCTTGGCTTCGGTATCGACGCGTACCACGGCGTCAGCCATGTCGACGTCCTCGAGAATCTCGCGGCGCTCGATCGGGACGGCCACTACCTGGGAGCGTTCAGCATCCCTGCTTGTTCGCCAGAGGCGGCGGCCCACCTAGATGCGGTGTCGTATGCCGAGCTGTGTACGCCTGGCCGACCGAGCATCGTCAACCCGCTGATGGCGATCTACTTCGGTCGACATGACCACCCCCTGAATTTTGTTGGCGAAACAGTACGCCGAGATTCAGGTGCGGGGCAGCCGGACCGTGAACGTGGTTGCCCGGGTGGCGGCGGACCCCAGATCACCGACCCCAGATCGGGACGGCCCGGCGAACATGCACCGGTCTAGACCGGTGAACTGTCCGTGGGGGCTGATAGAGGTTGTGCATCGCTTGTCCACCACAACTAACGGGGGTTTCGTTGAAACGCGCCTGTGCCCTACTCGTTGCCGCCGTCCTCGCGGCACTGTTCCCACCAAGCCAGGTCATGGCCGCTCCGGATCCAAGGGAGGCGGCTGCGCTCGAGGCGCCGGTCATCACCGTCGAGATCGGGAACCAGCCGACGCTCTCGTCCGCGGCCGCCATCAGCGGCACGGCCACCCTCGGTGGCCAGCCATTCGCCCGCAAGAAGCTCGACGTCAGCCGGACCGGCCCGGACGGCAAGGTCGAGCTTGCTTCGCTCACCACGGGCCAGGACGGAACGTTCACGTTCTCCGACCTCGCCGCCGCGCGGGGCAACCACGTGTACGTCGTCAGGTACCCAGGCGACAACCAGATCGGCGCGGCCGAGGGCAGCGCGACCACCTACGTCACGGGCAACGCCTTTGCGGTCACCTTCGACACCGCGCCTGAGGTGATCGCGGGGGAGCCGCTGGTCGTGTCCGGTGTGGCAAGGAGTGGCGGCGCGCCGCTCGGTGGGGCGAAGCTCACTGCTGCGCACAGCAGCGAGGCAGACCCCGACTATGCCAGCCTCGGTGAGGTCACGACCGACGCGAGCGGAGCCTTCAAGGTCACCGTTCCCGCCGCGACCGCCGGCTGGCACGACGTTCGCGTGGCCTTCGCCGGTGACCGCGTCACCGAGCCCGGCAGCGCGACCCTGCGGGGCCGCGCCAAGCACGCCGTGGCGCTGACCTTCGACCCGGTCGGCGATGTAGTCGCAGGCGACCCGATCGTTGTCTCCGGTGTCCTCACCGCCTCCGGCTCACCGGTCTCCGGCGCCAAGCTCGCCGCCCAGCACCGCAGCGAGAGCAAGCCTGACTTCGTCTCGCTCGGCGACGTGACGACCGATGCCGCGGGCCGCTTCACCCTCACCGTGTCCGACTCGAGCGCCGGCTGGCACGACGTCCAGTTCGCTTACGCCGGCGACGACCGCCACCGGCCGCTCACCGGCACCCAGCGGGTCCAGTCGACCAAGGCGGTCGTCGCGCTGACGCTGAGCGCGGCGGCCGACGTGGTCGCGGGCCAGCCGATCGTGGTCTCGGGCCTGCTGACCCGCAACGGCGCGCCGCTCGCCGGCACCGAGCTGGCCGCAGAGCACCGCAGTGAGAGCAGCCCCTCCTTCGTCGCCATCGGCAAGGTGGTGACCGACTCGGAGGGCCGCTTCTCAGTGACGGCACCGAACTCGGTCGCCGGCTGGCACGACATCAAGGTGTCCTACTCCGGCGACGCCAACCATGACCCCGTGAGCGCCACCCAGCGGGTTCAAGCGCACCAGTATGACAGCACGTTGACGTTCGACCCGGCAGCCGGCGTTCCCGCGGGCGGGACGGTGTTGGTGACCGGCGTCCTGAAGCGTTCGGGATCGCCGCTGGCGAACGCCGACCTTGCGGCTCAGCACCGTAGTGAGCGCGCGCCGGTATTCGTGTCGCTCGGAAAGGTCACCACCGACGCCAACGGCTTCTTCTCTGTCGCCGTACCGAACGCGGCGCCGGGATGGCACGACATCCGGGTGTCGTACACGGCAGCCGACACCAAGCCGGCTTCCGGCACTCAGCGCGTGCAGGTGGCCAAGTACGACGTCGACCTGACCTTCACCGGCCCCGACCGGCTGCCGGCATCCGCGGCACCGACCACGTTCACAGGCACGCTCAAGACCGCCGCCGGCGCGCCGGTCGCGGGCGCGAAGATCCAGATTTCGCGGCAGCAAGGACAGGGCGGCGCGGTCCAACGACTCACCGGCGCCACGACCGACGCTGCCGGCCGCTACACCTTCAAGCACTCGGAGAGCCGCCGCTGGCCGGTCCGTTACCAGTTGACCTACGTCGGCACCGCCACGCACAACGGCGGCTCGGTCGAGCGGCTCTGGAAGGGCACTCCGCCGCTGCCGATCACGACCGACAAGCGCATCTACACCTACGGCGATCTCTCGGCAGTCACCGTGACGGCCTCGGAGCGCATCAGCGCCGCCTCGTTCCGGGTGCTGTGGACCGCGGCCGGATCGTCGCCTCAGAAGGTCTCCACCGCCGGTGCGAACCCGTCCAGCAAGACGTTCACCTTCACCCGCAAGGCCGTCCGCAACGCGACGATCACCGCGAGCACGTCGGAGACGGCGTACTGGCGTCCCGGCTCGAGCACCAGGCAGATTCTCGTCAAGCCGAAGCTCACCACGACGCTGGCCGGTGCCTACGGCACGGAGGGCTCGCTCAGCCTGGTCCGGACCACCACCGACCCGGTCCTGCGCGCGACGGTCGGCCCCAACCGGGCAGGCCGCTGCGTCTACGCCCGGGTTGAGACGATCGTTGACGGCATCTGGAAGCCGTTCCGAACCTCGACCTGCGTCAGGCTCACCAGCCACTCGCAGGCTGCGTGGCGGCTGAAGATCACCCCCCAGCCCGGCGTTCGTTTCCGGCTCCGCTTCGAGTCGCGTACCGACTCGATGAACGTCGCCGCCAACGGCCAGTGGGTCACGCTCCGCTTCACCCGCTAGTCATCTCAGTCGAGTGCCGGGGGCGTCGGGTCGCCAGCGGCGCCCCGGCACTCGACTCGGGCTCGCCACGGTCAAAAACCGGTGGCCATGGTGCCGCTCATCCAGCACGATCGGTCGGGCCGATGAGTTTCTTCTGCTGGAACTGTCGTATTCGGCATCACCCGTTCGTCGCCTGGGTGAGAGACCACCCCGACGACCGACCAGGAGAAGACCCGTGGCTGACCTCAAGAACCGCTGGCTGGCGCTGTACGTGCTGTGCCTCGGTGACCTGATGATCGTGCTGGACTCAAGCATCGTCAACGTTGCGCTGCCCAGCATCAAGGAGGACCTCGGGTTCTCGCCGTCCGCGCTGGCCTGGGTGGTGAACGCGTACCTGCTGACCTTCGGCGGCTTCCTGTTGCTGTCGGGCCGGCTCGGTGACCTGCTCGGCAACAAGCGGGTTTTCCTCTGGGGCGTGGTCTCCTTCACCGTCGCGAGTGTCGCGTGCGGGCTGGCGCCGTCCGCTGAGTGGCTAGTGATCGGCCGCGCGATCCAGGGCCTCGGTGGCGCCGCAGTGAGTGCGGTCGCGCTGTCCCTGATCATCGGGCTCTTCGAAGAGCCGGGTGAGCGGGCCAAGGCGATGGGCGTGTTCGGCTTCGTGATGTCCGGTGGCGGCGCGGTCGGCGTACTGCTCGGCGGCGTGCTGACCGGCCTGTTCACCTGGAACTGGATCTTCTTGGTCAACGTCCCGATCGGGATCGGCGTGTGGGTCCTGGCCCGCCGGATCCTGCCCGCCGACGGCGAGGCCGCTGCCGGTCAGCGCCTCGACGTGCCCGGCGCGATCCTGGTGACCAGCGCCCTGATGATCGCGGTGTACGCCGTGGTCGGCGGCAACGAGGCCGGCTGGAGCTCCTTCCGCACCCTCGGCCCGCTGGCCGGTGCCGCCGTTCTCTTCGCCGCGTTCATCGCTCGCGAGGCCACCGCTAAGGACCCGCTGATGCCACTGCGGCTGTTCAAGCTCCGCAACGTGTCGGTGTCGCAGGTCGTGGGCGTGCTGTGGGCCGGCGCGATGTTCGCCTGGTTCTTCCTGTCGGCGCTCTACCTCGAGCAGGTGCTGCGGTACGACGCCCTGCAGATCGGGCTGGCGTTCCTGCCGACCAGCCTCGTGATGGCTTACTGCTCGCTGCGGCTGTCCGACAAGCTGGTCATGAAGTTCGGCATCCGGGCCCCGCTCGCGACTGGCCTGATGCTCGCGGCGGCCAGCCTGGCGCTGTTCGCCCGGGCACCTGTCAACGGCAACTACTGGATCGACGTGCTGCCCTCGATGATCCTGCTCGGCATCGGCGCCGGCATCGCCTTCAACCCGGTGCTGCTGGCCGCGATGGGCGACGTCGAGCCGCACGAGTCCGGCCTCGCCTCCGGCGTCGTGAACACCTCGTTCATGATGGGCGGCGCGCTCGGCCTGGCCGTCTTCGTGAGCCTGTCGACCTGGCGCACCGACTCGCTGATCGCCGACGGCACCGCGCAGATCGAGGCCATCAACGGCGGCTTCCAGATCGCCTTCGCCGCCGGTGCGGTGGTCGCGGCAGCCGCGGCGATCATTGGCGGCGCGCTGCTCCGGCCACAGCCGATGCCGGGCATGGACGCCCACGGTGGCCCTGCGGACGGCGACGGCGACGTCGACCCGACCGGCGAGAAGGACCTCTCGCTCGCCTGAGCTGATCGGCCGGGTCGCGTCGGGTAACGGTTGCCTCATGTTGCTTCCCACCCCTTCCACGGGGTGGGAAGCAACATTTGCGGACCGTTACCCGCGACCGACGCCGCCGCCCCTCAGGCGACCAGCAGGCCGATGCCGAGGCTGGTCAGGCCGACCGCGAGCAGCACGGCGCCGGCGAAGACCATCCAGATCAGCTTGTTCGGCTGGGTGCGGCCGGCGCCCATCGAGGAGAAGAAGAAGCCGCCCGGCATCAGCAGTGCCGCCACCGCGACCCCCGACCGCGACAGCCAGTCGAGTACGCCGGTTTGCGACGTCGCGTCGGCGTACACCTGGCAGATCAGCGCTAGGAGCAGCAGGACGGCGGCGTGCGCGTGGCCGGCCCGAGCGAACTTCTCCTGGAACGGCGTCACCTCCGCCTTGCCGCGCACGACCTTCAGCAGGTAGAGCCCGCCGGTCTCCACCGTCACCAGTGACAACAACAGGATCCCGGCCAGGATCCGTGACTCATCCGACATGAGCTCGCCCCTCCAACACTTTTAGATATCTGACTATCCAAACTGTTGGATAGAACAGTATCCAATGTCAACATGATTCCCATGTGGATGTCCGAGCTCTCCGAGCGCAGTGGGGTCGCCGTACCCACGATCAAGTTCTATCTGCGCGAGGGCCTGCTCCCGCCCGGCGAGGCGACGGGCGCCACCCGGGCGCGGTACGGCGAGGAGCACGTGCGCCGGCTGCGGCTGATCCGGGCACTGGTCCACATCGCGGGGATGAGCCTGGAGCGGGTGCGGCAGGTGCTCGCCGCGATGGACGAGGAGCCGACTCTCGATGCCGCCATCGGCATGGCGCACACCGAGCTGTCGCCGGAGCCGGCGAGCCCGCCGAGCGAGGTGTCCCGGACCCGGGTCGCCCGGCTGGTGACGGGCGCACGCTGGCGGGTGGACCCGGATGGCCGGCACGGGGAGGCGCTCGCGTCGGCGCTCGATGCGATGGACGCGGCCGGTCAGCCCATCTCCGACAAGACGCTCGCCACGTACGTCGACGCCACCGCCGCGATCGCGAAGGCCGACCTCGACAGCATGGGCGACCGGACCCGTGACGGCGCCGCCGCCTTCGCGGTGATCGGCACCCTGCTGACCGAGCCGGTGATGGTCGCGCTGCGCCGGATGGCCCAGGAGAACCTCGCCCGTCGCCGGCTCTCGTGACGGTCCCTACCGGGCCGGTTCTACTCTTGCCCGCGTGAGTCTCCTGCTGCGCCGGACCCGCCCGGTTCCGATCTGTACGGCGGTGCCGGACCAGCCCGTCGACGTCCGGATCGAAGGCGGCCGGGTGGCCGAGGTCGGGCCGTCGCTGGCGCGGCCTCGCGGTACCGAAGAGTACGACGCCGAGGGGCGCTGGCTGATCCCCGGACTCTGGGACCAGCACGTCCACCTCGGCCAGTGGGCGGTGTCCAGCGCCCGCCTGGATCTGGCCGGCGCGACCTCGGCCGAGGCAGCCGTCAAGACGGTCGCGGCACAGCTCGCCGAGCGGCCGGGGGAGCCGGTGGTGGGCTGGGGACACCGGTCGACCGCCTGGCCGCATCCTCCCGCCACCAGTGACCTCGACCGGATCGCGCCGACGACGCCGGTCGTACTGATCAGCGGCGACGGCCACCACGCCTGGCTCAACTCCGCCGCCTTCGCCGGCCTCGGACTCGCACACCGCGACGGTGTCGTGGCGGAGGCGGAGTGGTTCGCGGCGTACGGGCGGCTGCCCGAGCTCGTCGAGCAGGAGACGCCCTCGGCATCGGCGTACCGCCGGGCGATGCTGGCCGCGGCCGCTCGCGGCGTCGTGGGCCTCACCGACTTCGAGTTCAGCGGTGGCGCCGACGAGTGGGCCGAGCGCTGGGCGGCCGGGGCGAACCTCGTCCGGGTCCGGATGGCGACGTACGCCGAGGGGCTGGACGCCGTGCTCGCCGCCGGGCTGCGCACCGGCGACCCGCTGCCGGGCTGCGACCCGCGCGCGACGATGGGGTCGCTCAAGATCATCTCCGACGGCGCGCTCAACACGAAGACCGCCTGGTGCTGCGAGCCGTACGCCGACGGCTCGGCCGGCAGCGGCGCGCCCAACCTCACCGCAGCCGAGCTCAGCGACCTCCTCGGCCGCGCCCACGCGGCCGGGCTCACCGTGGCCACCCACGCGATCGGCGACGCCGCGGCGGCCGCCGCGCTGACGGCGTACGCCGAGACCGGCGCGCGCGGCACCATCGAGCACGCTCAGCTGGTCCGGCTCGACGACGTACGGCAGATGGCCGAGCTCGGCCTCGCGGCGAGCGTCCAGCCCGCGCATCTGCTCGACGACCGGGACGCGACCGAGCGGCTCTGGCCGGACCGCACCGGCCGCTGCTTCCCACTGCGCTGGCTGGTCGACGCGGGTGTCGAGCTGCGGCTCGGGTCGGATGCGCCGGTGGCGCCGCTCGACCCGTGGCTGGCGATGGCCGCCGCCTGTCACCGCACCGCCGATGACCGCGCCCCCTGGCATCCCGAGCAGGCGCTCACCGCGTCAGAGGCACTAGCGGCCTCGACGGACGGCCGGGGCACGGTCGCTGCCGGCCACCCCGCCGACCTGGTGCTGCTCGACGCCGACCCGCTGGCCGAGGTGGGCGAGGTGGGGGACAGCGCCGCGGTCGGTGCCCACCTACGCGGGCTGGCCGTCCATGCGACGTACGTCGCCGGCGTTCGAGTCGGCTAGCGGACCTGGTAGCCCTTGTACATCGACGGCTCGCGGTACCGGATCCGGTTGAGCATCCGGTCGACCAGCGTCCACCCCTTGGTGGTCCACACCAGCGCGCCCCACGGCTTCTGCGAGTAGACGTTGGAGTGCTGCCGGACCCGGGCGTCCGGGTTGCGCTGCCCCGGCGTGACGTAGCGCCAGGACTTGCCGAACGCCCACTCCCGGTTGGCCGACCCGCCGTCGAAGTAGGCGGTCTGGAAGTTGTAGGCGTCGGTCATCGACTTGTACTGGATGAAGCGGAAGTGCTGGTTGCCGTCGTCGCACTGCAGCACCGTCCGCACGTACCGCGAGTAGCTGTCGGGGTCCCGCCCGCGACAGCCCGACAGGTAGCGGATCGACGGGAACATCCACCGCAGCCCGTCGTACCCGGTCGGCCGGCTGCAGCCCTTGTACGTCGAGCTGGTCTCGCCGTCCCAGCACCGGTAGAGCGGGTCGCCGGACTGGCTGGGCGAGCTGGACGGCTCCTGTGACGGCGACGATGACGATGAGGGAGACGACGACGGCTGGCGGGTCGGGTCCGCGCCCGAGGAACTCGGGAGCTGACCGGGTACGCCGCCCGGTACGCCACCGGGTGGTGCCTTGGTGGACCCGCGGTTGCGCGCCTTGGCCAGCGAGGTCAGCGCGGTCGACGGGTCATCGGTCGAGGTCGAGGTCGCTGCGGTCGGCGTACCGGAGGTCGGTGCCTCGGTGGGTTCGTCCTGGGCTGCCGGGTCGAGCGTGTCAGGGCCGCGTCCGCCGAGGACCGCGATCAGCGCGATCACCAGCGCGATCACGGCGACCGAGGCGGCAGCGGCAGCCGGCGCCCACGAGTAGCGGCGCCGGGCCAGGGTCGGCCTGCGCAGCTGCGTCCGGTCCGGCACGGCGATCGTGGCCGGGGACAGCGGCTCGGCAGCAACCAGGTCGGCGTGCATCGCCCGCATCGACCGGTACCGGTCCCGTGGCGCCTTGGCCATCGACCGACGCAGGATCTGGTTGACCCGCTTGACGAACTCGCCCTTGCCCGGCAACTGCGGGATCGGCGAGTCCTGGTGGCCGAGCGCGATCTCGAATTCGGTGCCGGCGTACGGCGCGCTGCCGGTGAGCGTGAACCACAGCAGGCAGCCCGCGGAGTAGATGTCGCCGGCCACCGAGCCCGGCTCGCCGCGATGCCGCTCCGGCGCCATGTAGAGGAGGCTGCCGCTGATCATGCCGGTCCGGGTCAGCTCGAGGCCCGGGCCGGACGCGATGCCGAAGTCGCACAGCACCGCCTCGGGACCGCGCTCGCCGTCGCGCAGCAGGACGTTGCTGGGCTTGATGTCGCGGTGGGTGACGCCGGCCTTGTGTGCGTGCTCCAACCCGTCCGCGACCTGGCTGAGCAGCCGGATCGCGGTGACCGGCGGGAGCGCGCCGTCACGGCGGACCCGCGCGAAAAGGTCGCCGCCGCCGACCAGCTGGGTGACCAGGTAGAAGGTGCCCGCGGTCTGGCCGTAGTCGTGCACCTGCACGACGTGCGGGCTGTCCATCCGGGCCAGGATCGAGGCCTCGCGCTCGAAGCGCGCCCGGTGGGCGGCCTCCCGGGCGAGCCCGGGCTGGATCACCTTGAGCGCGACCTCGCGGCCGAGCTGGGTGTCGGTGGCGACGAACACCCGCCCCATGCCGCCTTCGCCCAGCTCCCGGCCGAGCGTGTATCGCCCGAACTGATCGCCGGGAGCGGGCATTCGAGGCATGGCGCGCACTTTACCTGTCGGGCCCTCGTCCGACGCCCAGCGCGAGCGTGAGCTCCAGGACGGTTCGCGGGTCGTCGAGGCGGTCGCCGTACAGCTCGCGCAGCTGGCCCATCCGGTAGCGCACGGTCTGCGGATGCACGAACAGCTCGGCCGCGATGTCGTCGCGGCGGCCGTGGTGGAGAAGCCAGGAGCGCAGCGTCTCGGTGAGCTTCTCCGCGGTCGACTCGCGGACCTTGGTCAGCGGCGCCAGCGCCCGCTCGCGCAGGTCGGCGTACGCCGCGGCATCCGCCGTCAGCACCAGCTCGGCGAGATGCTCCTCGCTGTCGAGCGTGGCCAGCTCGGCCTGGCGGGGCAGGTCGAGCGCCAGGGTCCGGATCGCGCGGAGGTACGACGCCCGCACGTCGTGCCAGGGGACCGGCGGACCCACCACCGCGCCCCGGTCGTGCACCGCGCGCAGCAGCGCGTTGCGGCGCCGTCCGTCGGCGTCGGGCACCAGCAGCGCCGCCAGCGCGGCGTCGTCCTCGAGCTCGGGCAGCTCCTCGACGCTGAGCAGCGTCCGCTCGTCGAGCTGGGAACGGGTGCCGCGGACCCGCGACTCCGGGAGGATCACCGCAGTCAGCGTCTGCGGCGGCGTCCACTCGGCGCGCGCGGCGGCCGACAGCAGCGACTCCATCGGGTCGCCCGCGAGCAGCACGATCGCCAGCCGCTCGACGTTGCGCTGGCGGACCCTGGCCTCGCTGGCGTCCTCGTCGGCGTGCCCGGAGACGCTGGTCGCGGAGATCTGGTCGATGTAGTCGAAGACCAGCTCGGCGAAGCGGGCCATCTGCGCGGCCGGCAGCCCCGCCTTCACCGCGGCCTCGCTCATGTCCCGCCAGGCGGTCCGGGCGCCCACCCGGTACGCCGAGGCGAGGGCGTCCATGGTCCGGCCGCTGCGAGCCTCGCCGCGGCCGAGGGCGTAGGCGGCCTCGAAGACCGACTCGACCCGGGCGCCCATACCGACACCGGGGGGCGCGCTCGCCAGGTCGAGGAAGCCGCCGAGCGCGATCGCGACCGCGCTCTGGATGGTGCGGCCCATCCGGCCCTGGAACGGCTCGGAGTAGCTCGGCACCTCACTCATCACCGCCCGCACCACCTTCTCGGCGACCTGCGGCAGCTCGGCGCGCATCGCCGCGGTGACCTCCGGGGGGAGCCGCAGGTCCGGCTCCTGGCGCCGTACGGCTCGAGGCATTGGCACTCCTTTTGTTCGTAGAGAACAATTCCATGCGGCTGATTCACGTGCAGTGGTCATGATCTTACGCTCGTGGTGTAGCACGCTTAAGTCATGAGCATCGCCTTGAACGCCGGCGGCCCGGCAGGCCCGCAGGGACAGACCCTGCGGCAGCTGCGAGACGGCGTACGGCGGCTGACCGAGCTCGCGGTGACCCCGCTGGTTCCGGCCGACTACCTCGACATGTTCAACCCGCTGCGCGCGGGCGCGGACCTGCGCGGCCGGATCGTCGACGTACACCCCGAGACCCGTGACGCCGCCACCCTTCTGATCAAGCCGGGCGCCGACTGGGCCGGCCACGTGCCTGGTCAGTACGTCCGGATCGGCATCGATGTCGACGGCGTCCGCCAGTGGCGCGCCTACTCGCTGACCCACGGCCCGCGCCGCGACGGCTACATCTCGATCACCGTCAAGGCGGTCCCGGACGGCAAGGTCAGCAACCACCTGGTCCACCACACCCGCCCCGGCACCCTGGTCCACCTGGAGCAGGCGACCGGCGACTTCGTGCTGCCGGAGATGCCCGGCAAGCTGCTGTTCGTCACCGCAGGCTCGGGTGTCACCCCGGTGGTCGGCATGCTGCGCAACCTGTTCCCGGTCGCCGACTCCGGCGTGGTTCACCTGCGCCGCAGCGAGGACCTCGACATCACCGTCGTTCACGTCGCCCCCAGCGAGCCGGACTCGATCTTCATCGACAACCTGCGCGAGCTTCACGCGTCGCGGGCGATCAACCTGATCCCGCGGTACGACGACGTGCACGGCCTGCTCGACGTCAACCGGCTCGACGAGCTGGTGCCCGACCTGGCCGAGCGGGCGACGTACGCCTGCGGGCCGGCCGGACTGCTGGACGCGCTCGAGGCGCACCACACCGAGCGCGGGATGGAGCTGTTCGTCGAGCAGTTCCGGACGACCTTTGTGGAGCCGGGCGAGGGCGACCAGATCTACGGGGTCTCGTTCAACGACGGCACCGCGGTCGAGGCCGACGGCGCCACCCCGATCCTCGACGCCGCCGAGAGTGCCGGTGTCCTGATGCCGAGCGGCTGCCGGATGGGCGTCTGCTACGGCTGCGTGCTGCCGCTGCGCGAGGGCATCGTCCGCGACCTGCGCAACGGCGAGATCACCAAGGCCGCCCCTGGCGACGGGGTGAAGGTCCAGACCTGCATCAACGCCGCCGCCGGCCCCTGCGAATTCGACCACTAAGGACTCGATATGACCGTCATCCAGAAGCAAGCCGTCAGCCCGATTGCCCACCTCACCCCCGAGGACATCGAGCAGCTCGGCGTCGAGCTCGACGCGATCCGCCAGGAGTTCCTGGACGCCCGCGGCGCCTCCGACGCGGCGTACATCCGCAAGGTGATCGACGTCCAGCGCAAGATCGAGCTGGGCTCGCGTGCGGTGCTGCTGGCCAGCGTCTTCCCACCGGCGTGGATCGTCGGCACCATCGGCCTCTCGATCTCGAAGATCCTCGACAACATGGAGATCGGCCACAACATCCTGCACGGCCAGTGGGACTGGATGCGCGACCCGAAGATCCACTCCACGACCTGGGAGTGGGACAACGCGACGCCGGCCGCGCAGTGGAAGCACTCCCACAACGAGCTGCACCACACCTACACGAACGTGATCGGCAAGGACAACGACCTCGGCTACGGCATCATGCGCGTCGACGAGGACCAGCCGTGGCACCCGATGTACCTCGCCCAGCCGCTGTGGAACTTCATCAACGCCTGCATCTTCGAGTACGGCATCGCGGCGTACGACCTCGACCTCGGCGCCACGATCAAGCGCAAGAAGACCAAGGACCCGGAGTTCCGGGCGCAGGCGAGCAAGGTGCTGGCGAAGATCCGCAAGCAGGCCACCAAGGACTACGTCGTACACCCGCTGCTGTCGCTGCCGACCGGCTCGTTCTTCTCGACACTGGCCGCGAACGTCACCGCCAACGTGGTCCGCAACCTGTGGTCGCACTCGATCATCATGTGCGGCCACTTCCCCGAGGGCGTGGAGACCTTCGAGAAGCGCTCGATCGACGGCGAGACCCGTGGTGAGTGGTATGTCCGGCAGATGCTCGGCTCGGCCAACATCTCCGGCTCCAAGGCGCTGCACATCATGAGCGGCAACCTGTCGCACCAGATCGAGCACCACCTGTTCCCGGACCTGCCCAGCAACCGGTACGCCCAGATCGCGCCCAAGGTGAAGGACCTGTTCGAGAAGTACGGCCTGAACTACCACACCGCGCCGCTGCCGCAGCAGGTCTACTCGGCCTGGCACAAGGTCTTCCGGCTGTCGCTGCCCAACGGCTGGCTGGCGACCACCAACGCCAAGAACGCGCCCGAGAAGCTCAAGATGCTCTACAAGATGGCCACCGGCGGCCCGAAGGTACGCCGCGCCGCCCAGGCCCGCCTCAACCAGGAGGCCCGCCGCCTCAAGGCCGTCGCGTAACCGGCCGCATAGCTCGATAGTCCAGAACGAAAATCACCTCCTGGAGCCTCCGGGAGGTGATTTTCGTTCTGGACTATCTGGGACCTGGCTATTTCAGCTGACCACGGATCTCGCCACCGGGGTGGAGTGAGGTGTGGACGTTGACGTAGTACGCGCGCGGGTTCGCCTTGATGGCTTCGAGTACCTCGAGTGACGGCGTCGTACACGCCGAGACCGTCCAGGACGTACCGCTGCCGGTCGCCAGGCCGATGACGACCGGGCCGTTGACGTTGCGCGGGGCGACGTGCACGTGGGCGGCGACTGCCGGGACGGCCAGGTTCCGCGACTCGAGGGTGTAGCAGAACTGCAGCCCGTCGACGTGCCAGGAGAAGAAGCCACTCGCGCCAGTGGCGACGTCTGCCGTCTCTTGTTCGTTGTTGAGAGGGACCGCAGGCACACCGCCGGGATTGGCGATGGCCATGTCGAGCGAGAAGCTGAGCGCGGCGAGCCCGGTGAGGGCCGCGGCGCCGAGGGTGATCTTGCGGTGCATGTGAACCAGCTCCGATGATCGGTGCGGATGTTGTGCCCGAGCCCACCGTCGAGCGTGGCAGAGCGGCGCGGCCGCCGTCCAGGGCGCCGGCCACTCCCGATTTTGTTAATGACCTGACGGAAGTATTGACCCGCTGCTGGGATGCCCCTAACTTCCGAATTCCTGCCCAGTTCGCTCTCACTGGCTCCCGAGAGCGGAACTCGTTGGGTGACCCTTACTCGGAAGGCAACCCCATGCGTATCGGATCCGCCGTACTGACTGCTGCCCTCGTCGCTGCGCTGGTCGCCCCGGCGTCGGCCTCGAAAGAGGGCCCCGCACAGACCACGGTCGTCGCCGCGCCCGCGACCTTCACCCACCCCGGCGTCCTCGTCAGCCGCCCCCAGCTCGACTTCGTCAAGGGGAGGGTTGCCGCCGGCGCCCAGCCCTGGACGTCGGCGTACAACCAGCTGCTCGGCAGCAAGTACGGCTCACTCAGCCGGACGCCCAAGCCGCGCGCGATCGTCGAGTGCGGCTCGTACTCCAACCCCAACTACGGCTGCACCGACGAGCGCGAGGACGCGCTCGCGGTGTACGCCCTTTCCCTGGCCTGGTATATCAGCGGGGACAGCCGCTATGCCCAGAAGGCGATCCAGATCATGGACGCCTGGTCCGCGGTGATCAAGGACCACACCAACAGCAACGCGCCGCTGCAGACCGGCTGGGCCGGCTCCTCCTGGCCGCGGGCGGCCGAGATCATCAAGTACACCTACAGCTCCTGGCCGAACTCCGGTCGCTTCGGCACCATGCTGCGGAACGTGTACCTGCCCGAGGTCATCAACGGCTCCTACTCCAACGGCAACTGGGAGCTGAGCATGATGGAGGCGGCGATCGGCATCGCGGTCTTCCTGGAGGACCGCGCCGCCTACGACAAGGCCGTCGCCAAGTTCCGCGGCCGGGTCCCGGCGTACCTCTACCTCACCACCGACGGCTCGCTGCCGAGGACCGCGCCCGGCGACTGGCGGGACACCTATCAGGAGATCGTCCAGTACTGGCACGGCCAGACGACCTTCATGAACGGCCTCTCGCAGGAGACCTGCCGCGACCTCACCCACACGGGGTACGGCATCTCCGCGATCTCCCACTTCGCCGAGACCACCCGCATCCAGGGCCAGGACCTCTACCCGGAGATCGCCGACCGACTGCGGCACGCGCTCGGCCTGCACGCCAAGTACCAGCTCGGCGAGCCGGTGCCCGGCAGCCTGTGCAAGGGCAGCCTCAAGGACAGGCTGGGGCCGATCACCGAGGTCGGGTTCAACGCGCTGAACACCCGGATGGGCATCGCGATGACCAACACCCAGCGCCTGACCGAACAGCAGCGCCCGGCAGGCTCCAACAACCTGTTCGTCGGCTTCGAGACGCTGACCCACGCCCGCAACCCCAACTGAGTCCGGCCGCACGGCCCGATAGTCCAGAACGAAAAGCATCACCTGGAGCCGCCAGGTGATGCTTTTCGTTCTGGACTATCGACATTCTGGGAACTCACCCATCGCCCGCGGACATAACCGGGACATGACGTCACTGGAAGGGATCGACATGGCCGAGGCGGCCGCCGGAGGCCCCAGTCGATCGGCGAACGCTTCGCGATCGCCGACCGACTCGGACCTTGTCGCTGACCTCCGAGACGGGAGCAGTGCGGCGCTCGGGATCTTGTTCGACCGGTACTCCGATCGCATCTACAACTACTGCTTCCGTCGCACCGCCTCGTGGGACGTGGCCGAGGATGCCACCTCGGCGACGTTCCTCGAGGCGTGGAAGTCGCGCGACCGCACCCAGGTGTACGACGAGTCGGCACTGCCGTGGCTGTACGGCATCGCGACCAACGTGTGCCGCAACCTCAGCCGGAAGCAGCGGCGGCACCTGTACGCCGTCGGCCGGCTGCCGCGGGAGCGCGACGTACCCGACCATGCCGACGGGGTGGCCACCCGCGTCGACGACGAACGACGGATGTCCGAGCTGCTTGCCGCGATCCGGGAGCTGCCGCAACGCGACCAGGACGTGCTCGTGCTCGTCGCCTGGTCGGGGCTGAGCTACGAACAGGCGGCCGCGGCACTCGACGTACCGATCGGCACGGTGCGCAGCCGGCTTGCCCGAGCCCGCAAGCGCCTGGCGGCCATCACCGAGAAGCGAGACCAGTCATGAGCGAATTCGACCTGCCGCCCGAGCGGCGGCTTCCCGATGGGGTGAAGCAGCAGATGAAGCGAGACCTGATCAACGAGACCGCGGTGCCGGACGAGTCCGCGCCGCTGCGCGGCCGGGCCGGTTGGTTGGCGGCCGGCGTCGCCGCCGTGGCGGTCGCCGCAGTTGCGGTCGGCGGCGCGGTGCTCCTCGGCGGTGAGGAACAGTCGGCGCCCGGCCCGATCGCGCCGGCCGGCAGCGGCACTGTGAACGGTCCCACCCCGAGCAACCCGCCGAGCGAGCCTGCGGACCCGAAGACGATGCCCGGCGAAGGTGCGTACACGACCGACGTCGAGTCGCTGCCACCGCCGGAGGCCACCAGCTGCGAGGACGAGGTGGCGGAGTTCGGTCAGAACCAGGGCCTTCCGGGCGCGACGAAGCGCGCCACCGCGCCGTACGAGGGCGGCGCAATGACGCTATGGGGGACCGACGCCTGGTGGGTGGTCTGTGACGACTGGGCGGCGGCCAACGGCGGCGGCAAGCCGACGCTGATCGGCAACGCGCCGTGGTCAGGCACGCCGAGTGCTGACACTTTCCGGCTGAGCCAGAACTACTCCTTGGACGGTGGCGAGTTCCAGGTGTTCTCGGCAGGGCCGAGGATTCCGGGTGTCGAGCGCATCGAGTACACCTTCGCCAACGGCAAGCAGAAGGCAGCGACGTTCACCGACCAGATGTGGTCGATGAACTTCTTCGCACCCGGCAGCGATGCGATCGACGGAGCCGAGGTCGCTGTGACCTGGCGGGACGGCCACACCGACACCTACAGCTACCTGGGTGCCGAGATGTGCGCCCAGCTCAACCACGGCTGCTGACTCCACCCGCCCGCCGGGCAATCTTTCCCGGCGGGCGGGCAGTTCGCGGCAGTTCGCCGGTATTGCCCCTGGATATCTGCAATTCGTTGTGGGCCGGCTCGCAGCCGACTTAGGGTCTGTCGGGGCCGTCACCCGAGCCGGCCCGTGATCCAGGGAGGAACCCATGCGCCACCGCTCACGCAAGGCCGGCCTCGCCCTTGCCAGCACCGCCGTACTCATGACCGCCGCCGCTACCGCGGTCGCCGTGAGTCCAGCCTCATCCACGACGGCCAGCGAGTCGTCGACCTACCTCGTCGTCTACAAGGGCAGCAGCACGCCGGCCGACTCGGCCGCCCAGATCAGCGCTGCCGGCGGCACCGTTGTCGCGTCGTACTCGAAGATCGGCGTGGTCGTGGCGCGGTCGGCGAGCTCGTCCTTCGCCAGCGCGGTCGAGCGGGACGGTCGAGTCCTCGGCGCCGCCTCGACCGCCAAGCTCGGTGCGGCCGTGGCCGACCAGGCCGCCGATGCCGGTGACGCTACTCCTGCCGTTGCGGCGGCTTGGGGTGACAGCCTGTCCGGGCTGCAGTGGGACATGACCCAGATCAACGTGCCCGAGGCGCACGGGATCAACGACGGCACGACCGATGTCGTCGTCGGTGACCTGGACACCGGCCTCGACTTCACCCACCCCGACCTGGCGCCGAACTACGACGCCAGCAAGAGCGCCGACTGCTCCAGCGGTGCGGCTCAGCCGCTGGCCGTGGGCAACGACGCGAACGGGCACGGCACGCACACCGCCGGCACCATCGCGGCGGCCGCCAACGGCACCGGCGTCGTCGGCGTCGCCCCGGGCGTCAAGATCGCGGGCGTGAAGTCGTCCAACGACGACGGCTTCTTCTTCCCGGAGATGGTGGTTTGCGCCTACATGTGGGTGGCCGAGAAGGGCATCGACGTCACCAACAACAGCTACTTCGCAGACCCGTGGCTCTACAACTGCGTCAACGACCCGGAGCAGCGGCTGATCTGGCAGGCCGAGCGGCGCGCGATCAACTACGCCCGGTCGAAGGGCACGGTCGTGGTCGCCTCGCAGGGCAACTTCTCCGACGACCTGTCGCACCCGACGCGTGACATCACTAGCCCGGACAACACGACCCCGGTCGAGCGGGAGATCCGCAACCAGTGCCGGGTCGTGCCGACCGAGGTCCCGGGCGTGGTGGGGGTGACCTCCACCGGTGCCGACGGGCTGAAGGCCTACTACTCGTCGTACGGCATTTCGACCGCCGACGTCGCGGCCCCCGGCGGTGACCGGCGGTTCCAGATCCCGGCCACCACCGGCAACGGCCGAGTGCTCTCGTCGTGGCCGCTGGCGGCCGGCTGTGCCGCGTCGCAGACGGTCTTCGATAACGGCGCGAAGTACTGCTGGGCGCAGGGGACCTCGATGGCTGCGCCACACGTCGCCGGCCTGGCCGCGCTGATCCTCAGCGAGAACCCGGGAATGTCGCCCGGCGCAGTCGAGGCGCTGATGCAGCAGACGGCGACGCCACGCGCCTGCCCCGACACCACCCAGCCGATCTACGCCAACTTCCCGTCGGCGAACAACGACGCGCCGCAGACCTGCACCGGCGGAACCGGCCACAACTCCTTCTACGGCTCCGGCGAGGTGAACGCCCTGGCGGCGCTGCAGTAGCGAGGCCTAGGTACCTAGTGAATTTGTCCCTCCCCGCGCGAAACATCGCGTGGGGAGGGACAGTTTTGTGCGGGGAGTGGCCCGCGTTCCGGACGAGACACCCTGGCCAATTGAACGGAATTCAGTAACACTGGATGGGTGAGCAGCAAACCCGAGCACCTCGACGTACTCATCATCGGTGCTGGTCTGTCCGGCATCGGCGCGGCGTGTCATCTGGAGTCCAGGCTCAAGGGCAAGAGCTACGCGATCCTCGAGCGGCGCGACCACCTCGGCGGGACCTGGAGCCTGTTCCGCTACCCGGGCGTCCGCTCGGACTCCGACATGTACACCCTCGGCTACCGGTTCAAGCCGTGGCTCGGCGACAAGGCGCTGGCCGACGGCGACTCGATCCTGCAGTACGTCGAGGAGACCGCCCGCGAGTACGGCGTCGACAAGCGCATCCGCTACGGCCACAGCGTGGTCGGCGCCAGCTGGTCGACCGAGGACGCCCGGTGGACGGTGCGGGTCGAGCACGACGGTGAGACCACCGAGCTGACCTGCGGCTTCCTGCTCTCCTGCGGCGGCTACTACGACTACGACCAGGGCTACACCCCGGAGTTCGCCGGCACCGATCGCTTCCAGGGCCAGATCATCCACCCGCAGCACTGGCCCGAGGACCTCGACTACGCCGGCAAGCGGGTCGTGGTGATCGGCTCGGGAGCGACCGCGGTGACCCTGGTGCCGGCGATGGCCGACGACACCGCCCACATCACGATGCTGCAGCGCTCACCGACGTACATCATGTCGCTGCCGGCCCGCGACCCGATCGCCCTCGGCCTGCGGAAGCTGCTGCCGACCAAGGCTGCCTACCGCGCGACCCGGTGGAAGAACGTGCTGCAGCAGATCGCCCTCTACAAGCTGGCGCGCAGCCAGCCGGGCGCCGTACGACGCCTTATCCGCTCGATGAACCAGCGGCTGCTGCCCGAGGGCTACGACATCGACACCCACTTCAAGCCGCGCTACGACCCGTGGGACGAGCGGCTCTGCCTGGTGCCGGACGCCGACCTGTTCCGCGCGATCAAGAAGGGCAAGGCCGAGATCGTCACCGACACGATCGAGACCTTCACCGAGCGCGGCCTGCTGCTCGCGTCCGGCAAGGAGCTGGAGGCCGACATCATCGTCACCGCGACCGGGCTCAACCTGAAGGCGTTCTCCGGGATGGAGCTCGACGTCGACGGTGCCGAGGTCAAGCTGCCGGAGATCATGACCTACAAGGCGCTGATGCTGAGCGGCGTCCCCAACTACGCGTTCACCATCGGCTACACCAACGCCTCCTGGACGCTCAAGGCCGACCTGGTCTCCGAGTACGTCTGCCGGCTGCTCGCGCACATGGACGAGCATGGCTACGAAGCGGTGGTGCCGGTCCGCGAGGCCGACGTCGAGGAGCGGCCGTTCATGGACTTCACGCCCGGCTACGTGCTGCGCAGCATCGACGAGCTGCCCAAGCAGGGCTCCCGAGCGCCGTGGGCGCTCAAGCAGAACTATCTGGTCGACGTCCGCACGATCCGCAAGGGAGCCATCGACGACGGCGCCCTCGCGTTCTCATGAGAGACCCAGCCATGACTCACGTGACATGCGCCGTCGAGAACGGCGTTGCCCAGGTCCGCCTGGACCGGCCGGACAAGCTCAACGCGCTCACCCTCGAGGTGCTGCGCGACCTGGCCCGTACGGCGCACTCGCTGTCGAAGGACCGCTCGCTGCGTGCGGTGGTGCTGGCCGGCGAGGGCGACTCGTTCTGCGCCGGGCTGGACTTCGGCTCGGTGCTGAAGCAGCCGGCCGGCATCCTGCGCACCTTCACGCCGGTTCCCGGCCGCGGCACCAACGGCTTCCAGGAGGCATGCTGGGCGTGGCGGCGAGTCCCGGTACCGGTGATCGCGGTCGTCCATGGCCACTGCTTCGGTGGTGGGCTGCAGCTCGCGATGGCCGCCGACTTCCGGTTCACGACGCCGGACGCGCAGTGGTCGGTCATGGAGAGCAAGTGGGGTCTGATCCCGGACATGAGCGGCCTGCAGACCCTCTCCGAACAGGTCCGGCTGGACGTGGTCAAGCGGCTGATGATGACCGGTGAGACCGTCTCCGGGACCGAGGCGGAAGCGCTCGGACTCGCCACCGGCGTCTCCGACCAGCCCTTCAAGGACGCCGACGAGCTGGTCGCCCGGCTGCAGGAGCGGTCACCCGACGCGCTCGCTGCGGCCAAGCGGCTGGCGCTGGACACCTGGGGCGCGTCGCCGCGCCGTACCTTCCGGCGCGAGCGCGCCGAGCAGGTCCGACTACTGCGGCTGCCGAACACAGCGGTGGCCCGCGCAGCCGCGTTCGGCAAGAGCGTCGCCGACTTCCGTCCCCGCTCCCGCTGACCCGGCCGGTCTTCACGCCTGAGCGCACCGACCCGGCCTGTCTTCACACGACCTTCGTCAAGACGGGCCGGGTCGACGCTCCTCGTCGTCAACACGAGCCGGGTCGACGTTCTTGTTCGTCAACACGGGCCGGGTCGGCTCAGCAGCGGTCGCACGGTCCGCGCGCAGCTTGTCCTGCTTCTTCCGCCGGTCGATCTCACCGAGGGCGAGCAGCAGGGCGAGGCCGATCGGCCAGATGTACTTCAGGTGGTCGAGGAGCCAGCTCAGCCAGGCGGGTAGCTGCCAGTCCGGCAGGTCAGGGAAGGGGATCGACGGCAGGTTGATGTCGGGCCAAGGGATCTCCGGCCACGGGATGTTCGGGAGGTCCGGCACTGGGATCGACGGCAGGTTGATGTCCGGCCACGGGATCGACACCGCGAACCGCACCGCGAGCAGGCCCAGCAGGATCGGGAGTACGACGCCGACGACGGCCACCGCAACCCGCTGTACGGCGTACCGGCGCGGATGGTCGCGCATCTTCTGCTCGTAGATCGCGGCCTTCGACCCCGGCTCCGGCACCAGGTCGATGCCCCCGGTGCCGAGGGCAGCGCGGGCGGAGGCGCCGAGATCGTCGTCCGGCTCGTGCCAGGTCACCCGGCGCGGCCGGCCGAGCGTGGTGAACTTCAGCCCGAGCGCGCCCCGCGGGTCCGGCGCCTCCACCGCCTCCACTGCGTCGACCTCGTCCAGCTCGTCCTCGGGCTCCAGCTCGACGTTCTCGTCGCCGGACTTCTTCTGCGCGACCAGCTCGTCGTCGACGTACCAGGAGATCGAGCGGGACAAGGCGTGGTCGACCACCTCGACCCGGTGATGATGGCCGGCGACGTCGAGGTCCCAGCGCTGGGGTTGCTTCGAGCTCACCCGTCGACGGTAGTCAGCGCCGACTCCGACCCGCATTGGTCCGGAGTCGACCGCGCCCCAACCAAAGTCGGGCCGTCACCGACTACGGGTAGTGGATCCCGGTGACGTGCTCGCTGATCTCCCAGAGCCGCTTCTGCGCCGCCTCGTCCTTGGCCAGCTTGCTGGTGCCGACGACCCTCGGCAGGCCGCGCAGCTGTCGCCAGCCGCTCGGGCCGCAGTAGGTGCTGCCGGGCAGGTCCTTGGTCGCCGCCATCAGGATCGGCAGCGCGCCCTTCGCGGCCGACTGCGCGGTCGCGGACATGACGCTGTTCAGGATCGACGCCGAACCGCTACGCGCACCGCCCGCACTGCCGGCGAGCAGGTGGGTGGCGGCGTACCCGGGATGCGCGGCGACCGCCTTGACCGGCAGCTTCGCCGCGGTCAGCCGGCGGTCCAGCTCGAAGGTGAACATCAGGTTGGCGAGCTTGGTGTGCCCGTAGGTCTGCCAGCGCGAGTAGCGGGTCTTCAGCATCCGCGGCTCGTCGGTGGGCGGCGTCCGCGGCCAGGTGTGCGCGACCGACGCCACCGTGACCACCTTGCCGTCGCCGGACTCGACCAGCTGCGGCAGCAGCAGCCCGGTGAGGGCGAACGGCCCGAAGTGGTTGGTCGCCATCTGCAGCTCCAGGCCGTCGGCGGTTCGCCCGTACGGCGTGGCCATGATGCCGGCGTTGTTGACCAGCGTGTGGATCGGGCCGAACGACCGGGCCCGGTCGGCGGCATGCCGGACCCGTGCCTGGTCGGCGAGGTCGATGATCAGCTGCTCGAGCTTGGCCTCGGGGAGTTCCTTTATCAGCACGCTCTGTGCGAGCGCGAGCTTGTCGCGGGAGCGCGCCGCGAGGATCACCCGGCCGCCGGCGCGCGCGAGCTCGCGGGCGATCTCGAAGCCGATCCCGCTGGTGACGCCGGTGACCAGGAAGGTGCGTTCGGACTGGTCGCCGAGGTCGGCCAGGATCCACTCCGCCTTCGGGCCCTCGTGAATCTTGCGCGGGCCGCTGTCGAGCGGGTGGGTCATGGAGTGACGGCCATGGTGTCGAGGATCTTGCGACCCAGCTCCACGTCACCCTCAATCCGTACGGCGCCCTCGCCGGGCCAGCGGCGGCCGCCGGCGATCAGGATGAACGCCTCGCGGTCGGTCCTCAGCGTCACCGTCGGCGCCGCCGGCGGCTCCACCCGCCGACCGCGACCGTCCTCACCGACCTCGGTCGCGACGACCGGGCTGCCCGCGACCTCGAGTACGACGGTCGTCCCGGCGGGTGCGCCGACCCGCTTCGCGACCACGATCGGCAGCGACTCGGTCAGGTAGTCGGCGGTGTGCTTGGCGGCGGAGGAGTCCAGCCCGCCCGGCTGGCCGACCGCGCGGCGTACGTCCTGCTCGTGCATCCACACGTCGAGCGGCCGGTTGCGCAGTAGCCGCTCCCAGTCCCACGGCACGCCGCCGAAGATCGGCGCCGGCCGCTCGGCCGGGTCGGTCGGCGGGTCGGCGAGCAGCGCGGTGTGCCGGGCCGTCGTCGACTCGCGGATCTCGTTGATCAGCTCGTCAGGGGTCCGGTCTCGCCGGGCCACCACGCCCTGCTCGGTGTAGAGGCCCATCAGGCCGGTCACGTGGTCCGGCTGGCCCACGTCGACGGTCTCCTCCGGCCCACCGGCCAGCACCGCCTCGAGGTGGGCGGTGTGCGCGGCCACCGCGTGCACGTCCCAGCCGGGCAGGTCGGTCGGCGTCGACCACTGCTCCGCGGGGATGGTCTCGAGCAGGTCGGCGAAGTCGTTGACCGCCTGCCACCACACCTCGACGTACCCGCTCAGACGCGCCGCGTCCGACCCCTGCTCTCCCATGGCGGAAACCCTATCGACGGCTGGCTCGCGGCCTACCCCGGGACCCCGCTCGTCTCAGCGGCTGAGGAAGACGCTTCGCGCGGTCGTGCCCCATCCGTTGTCGTTGTAGTCGCTGACGTAGGTGAGGGCGACCGGGCCCCTGCCGGTCACCGACAGTGAGGAGAGGTGACCGCGGAGGTAGGACACGTTGTGCGCCCCGACTTCCCGGTCGGCGCCGTTGACTGCCGCTACCCGGGCGACCACGCCGCCACCGAACTCCGGGCAGCCCGCGAGTCCGTACGGCGAGTCGACCGCCCAGGCGAGATAGGAGCGACCCTGCGGCGCGACCGCGACCAGCGTGCCGGCCTTCGCGAAGCATCCGGCCCGCCACTTCTTCGACATCGACTTGGTCCACACCGTCCTGGTCGGTCGCAGCTCGGCGTCGACGATCAGCCGGGTCTTCACGCTGAAGGTGTGCCCGCTCCTGGTCATCCACGCGACCCGGGTACGCGGGCCGCTGGCGGCGAGGTCGACCGAGGTTGCCCCAGTCGCCTGGAACTGGAATCGGAACCCGGCGTTGGGGTGGACCTGCCGCCAGACCAGCGAGCCGGCCGCGACCGTCTCACGGCCCCAGGTGTCGGTGGTCAGCGCGAGGTGGGCTGGGTCGCTGGCGAGGGTGGCGATCGGCCGGGCCGTCGACCACCGACGGCCGCCGGACTCCAGGATGCTGCGCATCAGCTGGCCGCCACCCTTGGCGGCTGGCTGGAACCACACCAGGCTCGACTTCCCAGCGTCGTTGATCACCGGCTTGGATACCCGGAACCGATGCACGCCGGCCGGGTCCGTGTTCACCACAGGCGGTGTGGTGACACTCCAGCCGCCGCCACCGGTAGCAGCATGGAACTGTCCGTCGTTGTCCGCCCACGTGACGACGGGGTCGCCGTACAAGTTCGTGTCCAGGGCGAGTCGCCGCACACCGTTCAGGCCATCGGCGACCACGTGCTCGCCGCTCCAGCCCCGTTCGGAGTGGCGCTGCGCGACGACCTTGGTGCCGCGGTCAGCCACGACGACCGCGGAGTCGCCAACTCCGGTCGCCAGGTGCGGCCCGTGGTAGTCGGTCTCGGTCGCCGACCTGCGCTGCCCGTCCGGACCAAGCCAGAAGAGGGTCGCGGGTTGGTCGAAGCTCTCGTCGGCCGCGACGTGGGCGCCACCATCGCCGCCGACGGCTGCGCGGATCGTGCCGTCGGTCGACATCGACGACCAGCCTGGCGCCGGGTCGGTCGGATCGGCGTACGCCGTGGCTGCGGGCAGTGCGACGAGTGCGAGTGCGGCGGTGATGGTGGCGAGCGGTCGTCTCATGAGGCCCCCCTTCGCGGTGGTGCGGCGGGGGCGTGCTCGCGTCCGTGGCGGCGGACGTGCAGAGCGATGGCGGCGACCATGCCGAGCAGGCCGAGGGCGACCAGCAGCCAGCCGAGGCCGGTGGACTCCTCGGGCAGGCCGAGCGGCGCCAACGCCAGCGTCACACCGAGCAGCGTCACCAGCGTCGCGAATCCCAGTCCCATAAGCACCCCGTTTCGATGGTCGCCAGCCTGCCACGGACCGCCGACAGTGTCAGTCGAGTCGCAGATCCGCCGCGACCGGACGGTGGTCGCTGCCGGTCCGGGGGAGCACCCACGCGTCCGCGGGCTCGACGCCGCGCACCAGGATGTGGTCGATCCGCGCCATCGGGAAGCGCGCCGGCCAGGAGAACCCGAAGCCATGGCCGGCCGCGCCCTGCGCGGAGCGCATGCCGGCGGTGATCGGGGCCAGGCTGCGGTCGTTGACGGTGCCGTTGAGGTCGCCGAGGAGTACGACGCGCTTGACCGGGTCGGCGGCGATCTGGGCGCCGAGCAGCTTGATGGTGCGGTTGCGCTGGTCGGCCGTGAAGCCCTCCGACCCGACCCGCACCGACGCGAGGTGGGCGACGTACACCGCGACCTCGCCCTCCGGCGTCTTCACCTTGGCCCGCATCGCCCGGGTCCAGCCGAACCCGACGTCGATGTCCTCGGCGTCGCTGATTGGGAACCGCGACCATAGCCCGACCGTGCCGCGGGTGACGTTGTGCTCGAAGTCCTCGTCGAGCCCGCCTTGGTACGCCGACTTCGCGTCCTCGTCGAGCTCCTCCAGCGCGACCACGTCCGCGTCGGCGGCCAGTAGTTCCTGCACCGTTCCGTCGTGGTCGGCGTTGCCGGCGTCCACGTTGTGGCTGACCACCCTCAGGTCATGCGACCCGCCGCCCTTGCCCGGCAGCACCGCGTTCCCGAACATGCCGACCCACACCACCAGCGGCAGCACCAGCGCCAGTGCGGCCGGCGCCGACCGGCGTACCACCGCGCCGATCGCGAGCACCGGGATCATCACCCCGAGCCACGGCAGGAACGTCTCCAGCAGGCTGCCCAGGTTGCCCGGCGAGTTCGGAACTTTGCGGTGCAGCGCCATCAGCGCGGCGGTCAGCACCGCGATCCCGGCGAGCACCCAGCCGCTGCGCCAGCTCACCCATGCCCACCGGTCGCGGGCACCCTCGGCGGGGCGCGCAGGAGTGGACGGGGCGGCCGGCATGGGAGCCATTCTTCCAGCGGTGTGGTGACGGACCGGTGGACGGCCGGCTCGGTCAGCGTGTCAGCGCGTACACCACGTGGTAGTGACCGTCGTCGTGCGAGACGCTGTCGTCCCAGCCGGACACCGTGACCGCGACCGGGCCTTTGGTGCCCACATCGACGGTGAGCCGGTCCTGAAGTGCCGCCTCCGTGGTCTGCAGGTGGCGCCGGGCGAGCACCTTGCCCACGCCGTCCACGGCGGCGACGTCGGTCAGCTGGGGCTTCTTGGCGCAGGGTCCGTCGAAGCCGGTCGACCAGGCGACGTAGCGGCGCCCCTGCTGCGAGATCGCGGTGTCCACCGACAGCTGGTGGCGCGCGCAGGCGGGCAGCTTGCTCATGTCCTTGGTCCAGACCCGGGTGGCCGGGCGCCAGCCGTCCCGCCACCTGCGGGTGCCGACGTTGAGCCGACCGCGGTCGTCGGCGATCCAGGCGACCGCGGTCCGCTGCCCCGTGGCGTCGACGGCCACGCGTACGGCGTGGGCGATAGTGAATGCCTTGGCGAACTTTCCGGTGGCCCCGGCCTGCCGGTAGACGTGTGGACCGACCGCGATCGTCTGCCGACGGTTGCTGTCGAACGCGGTCGCCAGCGTCTTGGGTGTGCCGGGTGGGTTGTTGACCAGGTCCCAACTGCCGTTCCAGCCGCTACCGGGGAGGTAGCGCGAGCGGCGCACCGTGCCGCCGGCCGGGGTGTCGGCGTCGTACCAGGTCACAAACGCGGTGCCGTCGTCGGCCATGACCGGCTCGGCGACCAGGCCGCCGGCCCCGATCGACGCCGGTGTGGCGTGGCTGGTCCAGGTTCCGCCGCGCGGTCGCACCGCGGACTGGAGTACGCCGCCGGACAGCAGCCACGTCACCACGGCGTCGCCCCGGGGGTTGGTGTCGACCCAGATCTTGGCGGTCTTCCCGGTGCCGATCGTCACCGTCTCGCCCCAGCCGCCGGAGCCCTTGACCTTTGCCCGCACCTCGGCGATCGGTCCGCCACCCGGGTTGTGCTTCCAGGCCATCACCGCGTACGAGCCGTAGCCGGTGCCGATGTCGCCGACGTCGGCGTACTCGTCGTCGTGGGTCCCGGTCCTCGTGAAGGCGCCGCTCGCCGGCCGGTACGCCGTCGTCAGCGCCGCGCCGCCGGCCCACTCGCTCACGGTGCCGAGCCGGACGGTGTGGACGCCGCCCTCACCGTCGATAGCGCTCTGAGCGTGACCGGAGCCGCTGAGCAGGCGACCGTGTGCCGGTGGGTCGAGCGGGTCGGCGGCCGCCGGAAGGGTGGTGCCGGCGAGTGCAGCGGCGATGGCCGCCGCTCCGGTCGCGATGGTGAGTCGCCGCATCTGGTCTCCTGGTGACGAGTGAGCGTGCACGTATCACCCGGTTAGATGCAGGTTCCGGCCGACTAGTTCGCGACACCGATCCGGCGAGCGAGTCCGGCCAGCGCATTGGGCGGACGCCGCCCGGCGAGGCTGAGCAGGTCGCGGACCGTGGCCCGGGCCGCCTCGCTGCCCGCGACGTACTCGGGCGCCTCGTCCTCGGCCGCGAGCAGCGCGGTGAGCGCATCGGCGGTACGGCGCCGCTGGGCGTGGGCGCGCGCGAGGTCGATGTGCAGCCGCGACCGGCGCTCGGGTGAGAGCGATCCGACGTCGAGCGCGTCGGCGAGCTCGAGTGCCTCGCCTGCGTCACCGAGGTCGACGGCCGTCGAGATGGCCTGCAGCTCGACGGTGGTCGGACCGAACTCGGTGTTGAAGTCGTTGCGGTCGTCGCCGACGCGCGCGGCCAGCGACCTAGCCTGCTTGACCGCGCCGCGGGCGGTGGACCGGTCGCCGGATCGCGCGCCGATGACCGCCTGCGCGAGGTACGTCGCGCCGAGGAGCGACTGCGACTCGGGCGTCGCGGCGTCGCCGGATGCGAGCGGCGAGAGTGCCGTCACGGATGCGGCGACCACGTGCTCGGCCTGCTCGAGCTGGTCCAGGGCGACGAAGGCGTGGGCCATCCGAAGCTGGGCGGCGAAGACGCCGAGCGGCTGCCGGGACCGTTCGGCCGCGGCGAGCGCCCGGTCCGCGGCCAGCCACGCCGCGTCGGCCTCGCCGTACCGGGCCAGGCAGGTGGCGGCCGCCTCGTAGGTGCGGCCGAGCAGATGCAGCAGCTCCTTCTGCTGGTGCCCGGTGGTGGTGCGGACGGCACGTTCCAGGTCGGGCAGCAGCCCCGCGAGCGCCTCGCTGGCGTCGGCGACCATCGAGGCGTCGGCCAGCCCCCAGACCGCGTCGACCCGGCCGCGGACCTCGTCGGCGCTGAGCGACGGCCCGGCACCGCCGTCCCCGAGTACGTCGGGAGCCGGGTGCCCGGTCAGGGTCAGCCGGAGCAGCTCGAGCTCGGCGAACCGCTCGGGCGCCGGCGCCGCGTCCAGGCCGGCCTCCGGCTTGAGCTCGAGGATCGAGGCGCCGAGCGCGTCCGCGAGTGCGTGCAGCACCGAGATCCGCTCGACGGCGAGGATGTCGCGTTCGACCTGCGACACCCAGCTCTCGGACTTGCCGAGCGCCGTGGCCAGGTCGGCCTGCGACATGCCGCCGCGCCGCCTGGCCGAGGCGACCCGCTCGCCGAAGGTTCGTGGGTCGTTCTCGATGGCGTCAACCACGACGCCGCCCGCTGCCGGTCGTGAAACCACATGCAAATGCATAGCCCTGAGCCACTGGCGTGCCCTTCCCTGAGTCCACCGTGCCGGCCCAGGATGGCACATTCCGAATCCAGGCTGCCGTCTCAGACACGTACTCCTTGACTCGCAGAACCCATGCGACTACGTTCTCCACCTGTCATCAACCGGACGAATGGGGGCTAACGTGATCGCCACAAAGACGACCATCGGCGGGCCGGACCGACCGCTGTTGCTGGGATACATCCGAGCCGATGCGCTGACCACCGAGCGCGAGATCGGGCTGGCCACCGCGGACCTCGCGGGGTACGCCGCGCAGGCCGGCTATGCGCTCGGCAGGGTCTTCGTCGAGCGGACCGAGCGAGTGCCGGCGGCCTTCGAGGCGCTGATGGTCGAGGCGGAGCGGACCGGCGCGGGTGCGGTGCTGATGCCCGGGCCGCAGCCCGGCTGATGCCGTGCGCCTGGACCCGGCAGCCGCCGCGATGACCGCCGACCAGCTCGCGGTCGCGCCGCGCCTGTTCATCCTGCAGCGACATCTCGACGTGAGCGGCGTCAGCGGCATCGGACCGGTCGCCGAGGGTGTCGAGTGGTCCGACGGCACCGTCTCGCTGCGCTGGAAGGGCGACCATCCGTCGACCACCTTCTGGCAGGCGGGCATCCCGGCGATCGAGGCCGTGCACGGCCACGGCGGGGCCACCGAGGTGCTCTACCTCGGTGACCGGAGCCAGGAGTGCCCGCAGCCCGCGGTCCGACGGCGCTAGACAGGATCGCTCCCCGAGCCGGCGGAGCGGGCGTGCCGAACATCCCTGAGTCCGCGTCCGTTCCGTCGCTCCGACCCCAATGGCGGGGGAGGAGGAAAAAGCGAAGGGCCCCCGTTGCGCTCGGGGGCCCTTCGTGACGTCGTACGACGACGCCGGGTTGACCTTAGCCCGGAGCCCACCGACAGCCGCTTACCGAGCGCCCCCATGCGGGCGCGCTGGCGGCGTTGGCGAAGACTCGACGGGCCTCCGGCCCGCCTTCGCTCCGCCGCCTTGCCATCACACCCGCCTGGCGACGCTCGCTACGGCGCCTATCGGCGGATCCGGGCTTAGAAGGCGTCCTCCGGAAGGTCCATCAGCGACAGGTCGGTCGCCTCGGCGATCGCCCGCTCAGCGGCGATCTTCGGCAGCACCTCGCGCGCGAAGAACTGCGCCGCCGCGACCTTGCCCTGGTAGAACGCCTGGTCCTTGCCGGGCTCACCGGCCAGCGCGGCCAGCGCCACCTCGCCCTGGCGAAGCAGCAGCCACGAGCAGACGATGTCGCCGAGCACCATCAGCAGGCGAGTGGTGTTCAGGCCGACCTTGTAGATGTTGCGTACGTCGCCGCCGGAGCTGGCGTCCGCGCTCATGAGCTGGTTGATCAGCTCGCTGACCAGCGCCTGGCCTTCCTCGAGGGCCTTCGCGAGCAGCTCGCGCTCACCCTTCAGCTCGGCATGGCCGTCCTTGTCCTGGACGAAGGTGGCGATCTCGCCGGCCAGGTGGCCGAGCGCCTGCGCCTGGTCCTTGACGATCTTGCGGAAGAAGAAGTCCTGGCCCTGGATCGCGGTGGTGCCCTCGTAGAGGGTGTCGATCTTGGCGTCGCGGACGTACTGCTCGATCGGGTACTCCTGCAGGAAGCCGGAGCCACCGAGGGTCTGCAACGACTCGGTGCCGAGCAGCACCCACGACTTCTCCGAGCCGTAGCCCTTCACGATCGGCAGCAGCAGGTCGTTGACCTTCTCCGCGAGCTCGTCGCGCTCGCCGCCGGCCTTGGCGAGCATCACCTTGTCCTGCCACGACGCGGTGAACAGCACCAGCGCGCGCATCGCCTCGGCGTACGACTTCTGGGTCATCAGCGAGCGGCGTACGTCGGGGTGGTGGGTGATCGTGACCCGCGGAGCGGTCTTGTCGGCGGCCTGGGTCAGGTCCGCGCCCTGGATCCGCTCCTTCGCGTAGTCGAGAGCGTTGAGGTAGCCGGTGGACAGCGTGGCGATGGCCTTGGTGCCGACCATCATCCGGGCGTTCTCGATGACGTCGAACATCTGCGCGATGCCGTTGTGTACCTCGCCGAGCAGCCAGCCACGGGCCGGCTCGCCGCCGCCGACACCCGGGTCGCCGAAGGTGACCTCACACGTGTTGGAGACCTTCAGGCCCATCTTGTGCTCGACGTTGGTGACGTAGGCGCCGTTGCGCTCGCCGGTCAGCTCGCCGGTCTCGGGATCGAAGTAGAACTCCGGCACCAGGAACAGGCTCAGACCCTTGGTGCCCGGGCCGCCGGCGCCGTCCACGCCCTCGGGGCGGGCCAGCACCATGTGCAGCGTGTTCTCGGAGAGGTCGTGTACGGCGGAGGTGATGAACCGCTTGACGCCCTGGACGTTCCAGGTGCCGTCCTCGTTGAGCGTGGCCTTGGCCCGGCCGGCGCCGACGTCGGAGCCGGCGTCCGGCTCGGTCAGCACCATCGTGGTGATCCAGCGCCGGTCGACGACGTGCTGGGCGATCTTGTGGTCGCGCTCGTTGCCGTTGGAGTAGACGACGCCGGCGAACATCGGTCCCGCGCCGTACATCCAGATCGGGGCGTTGGAGCCGAGCACGAACTCGCCCATGCCCCACTGCACCGTTGACGGCGCGGGGGTGCCGCCGATCTCCTTCAGAGTGCCGAGGCGCCAGAACTCGGCGTCCATCCAGGCGTCGTAGCTCTTCTTGAACGAGGCCGGCACGGGTGCGGTGTTCGTCTTGGGGTCGAAGACGGGCGGGTTGCGGTCGCCGTCGACGTACGACGCGGCAAGCTCCTCGCGCGCCATCCGCTCGACCTCGCCAAGCACCGACCGCGCTGTGTCCTCGTCGATCTCCTCGAACGCGGATGTGCCCAGGTAATCCTGAACCTTCAGCACCTCGAACAGGTTGAACTCGACGTCGCGCAGATTGGTCTTGTAGTGGCTCACTGGTCCGCTTTCTCCAACTCGGTGGGCCGGTCGAATCCGGCCCGGGAAGCTGTCCCCTCCTGAGAGGCCCCGACTGATGCTACTCATCGGTAACTTAATTGTGCCTGGTAGCGGGGGCGATCGCAAGGCGTTCGCCGAGTCTGGGTCGCAGATCACGGGGGGGGCGGTGTTCGTATTCATCAATTTATGTAGTAAGTTACTAGAGAAACATCATGTCGCGCGAGCGGCTCTCGGACCGCGGCCCGGTGGATGCACCCCCACCGGGCCGCGCTGTATCTAACTGGCTCGCTCCGCTTCGCCGGGGTCTGGCGCTTCTAGCTCGCGCCTTCCCTCCTCGCTCGCTCGCTGCGCTCGCTTTGCTCGTCAGTCCAGGCGTGAGCGCGCCAGACCCAGCCCCGGGGTTACTCGCCTAGTGCGGGTAGTTCAACTGATCTGGTCGACAAGTCTGAGAGACTGAGAGCATGCGAGTCTCCGCCAAGTCCGACTACGCCCTGCGTGCGCTGATCGAGATGGCCGGCCGCTCCGACGGCGCCCCGGTGAGCGCCGAGGAGCTCGGTCGCCTTCAGGAGATCCCGCACGGGTTCCTCCAGGCCATCCTGGCCGACCTGCGCCGAGCCGGGATCGTGGTCTCCCAGCGGGGCCAGTCCGGCGGCTGGCGGCTCAACCGTGAGCCCGACCAGGTCAGCGTCGCCGACGTGATTCGTGCCGTCGACGGCCCGCTGGTGTCGGTCTACGGCCTGCGGCCCGAGGCGGTCACCTACAACGAGACCGCATCCGAGCTCCAGCGCGTCTGGATCGCCGCCCGCCACTCGCTGCGCGAGGTGTTCGAGATGGTCTCCATCCGCGCCCTCGCCGACCGCAAGCTGCCCGACGCCGTCCAGTCCCGCACCTCCGACGAGGACGCCTGGCAGCCCCACTAAGGCCCGGGATCGGTCGCGGCGAGCTTGAGCTTGCGCTTGAGCTTCTTCCGCTTCTTCTCCAGCTTGGCGTTGCGCACCTCGAGGCGCTCGTTGTGCTCGCGCAGCCGGGCGACTTCGACCAGGACGTCGGCAAGGGCGTCGGTGGTGGTCTGCAGCTGGTCCTTCGCGGGGACGTCGTCGGGGAGTAGGGCCCGCTTGTCCGGCACGGCGGGGAGCAGGTTGTCGAGGTTGCCGTGGACGTCGTACCCGGCGTCGAGGATCTTCTTGTTCCAGCGCTCGGAGAGCACCAGCAGGTCGTCGTACAGGTCAGGGGGTACGAGGCCCGCGCGAGTTAGACCCCTTGTGGTCGACCGGTCAGGCCCGCTTGTCAGGACCCGTTCGGCAAAGAAGCGCTTGAGGACGGTACGCCGCAGCTGGCCGCTGATCCGGCCGTCGATCGACTTGTTGACGCTGCGCAGCACCGACAGCTCGCGGCGGCCCAGGCCGGCCGGTGCCGCGTCGACACCCGGCAGGGCCAGCGCCTCCGCGTCGAAGCCGGTGATGATGCCGAGCGCGGTCCAGATCGCGCCGCGGATATCGCCGTCGCGCGGGACCACGACGATGTGCACCCGCTGCGGGTTGAGCCGGGCCGCCCAGCGGTCGAGCACCTCGGAAAGCTCCTGGGCCAACCAAAAGCTGGCGGCGTCGTCGTGGGCGCGTGCCGGGTCCATCACGCGTTCCTGGAAGCGGCGGAACGACACCGACTGGCCGGCCTTCGTCGCCTCCTCCCACTCGCCGAGCAGGGTGCTCGCCGGGTCGCGGACGGTGACGATCAGGTGCGCCTCCAGGCCCGCGAGGCCGTCGAGCAGCAGGGCCGCCTGGTCCTTGGTAGCGCCGGCGAGCAGGTCCTGGGTGACCAGGAAGTCCGACCTGGCCTTGACGCCGCGCCGGCAGATCCGGGCCCAGGCGCCCTCGACGTCGGCCCGGTGCAGGTCCCAGGCCCGGTGGTCGCGGGTGATCTCGACAGCGGCGAGGAACATCTCCTCGGCGGAGCCGGCGGCCAGCGCCAGCCCGCTCTCACGGAGCGACTCGGCGTGCGTGGCGAGCGCGCCGTCGAGGAACGCGGTGCCGGTGCCGTTGAGTCCGATGTGGACGAAGGCCTTGCGTCGTGCCATGCGCGCACCGTCGCACGGCACAGCGGATTCAGGGTGAACGGGGCGCGTCGTACGGCGAAATGAGACGGTGGCCTTTGTCATAGAACACGTTTCAGTTCTAGGCTGGCCGGCATGGCTGAGGAGCTCGACAAGCACATCATCTGGAACGCGCCCAACCACGACCACCCGGCTCGCCGGGCGTCGCAGGCGTCGTACACCGCGGTGGCCAACGGCGACCTGGAGTCGTGGCTCAAGGTGTACGCCGAGGACGCGGTGATCGAGGACCCGGTGGGGCCGTCGATGTTCGACCCGGAGGGCAAGGGTCACCGGGGCCACGACGCGATCCGCGCGTTCTGGGAGCTGGCGATCTCGCCGGTCGACGAGTTCACCTTCACCATCCACGACTCGCACGCCAACGGCGTGCACTGCGCGAACACCGGCACCATTACCACCCGGTTCGCCGACGGCACCGTGGTCGACACCGACCTGGTGATGGTCTACCAGGTCCGCGACGACGGCCGGGTGGCCACGATGCGCGCGTTCTGGGAGCCGGAGCGGGCGATGGCCACGGCTCGCAAGGAGTAGCTGCCTGCTCGGCCCGACGGTGCCGGACCCCGGTACGACGAAAGTCGCGGTCGGCGCCGACGTGAGTCGCCGCTGCCCAGCCGATCGGCCGATGCCTCGCCGGCCGGTCCGCGGCCAGGGTGAAGGGCATGGGAACCAACGAGATCAGTCGGGGGCAGTTCCTGTCCGGGGTGGGCGCCGCAGGGGTGGCGGTCGCCTCCGGCGCGCTACTGACGGGCTGCCAGGACGACGGCGGCGATGGCGGGCCGAGCGTGCGCAGGTCGGAGAAGCCGCGCGGGCCGAGGTATCGAGGCGTGAACTACGAGGTCATCGACGGGGAGTACCACGGGACGAGCTGGAACGCCGACCGGATGCGCGCGGACCTCAGGGTGATCAAGGACGAGCTGCATGCCACCTCGGTCACTGTCTTCGGCAGTGGAGTGGGCCGGCTGGCCGCCGCGGCGCCAGGGCGCCGAGATCGATCTGAGCGTCGGCTGCGAGTTCTACCTCTTCACGCCCGGCATCGTCCCCGGTGCCCACACCCTGGAGCGGATCGAGAACCTCACCAGCGGCCGCTTTGACCCGCAGAAGATGCAGCGGGCCTCGACAGCTTCATCGCCCGGTCCGCGAAGACGGCCCGCTCGGTCTTCGACGGCAACATCTCGTACGGCGCGGCCGACGGCGATGAGGTCGACTGGGACCTGTTCGACATCGTCAGCGTCGACTACTACGCGTACCACGGCCGCGACCGGGCGGCGTACGCCAAGGACCTCGCGGCCTACCGCCGCTGGGGCAAGCCGGTGGCGATCACGGAGTGCGGCTCGTGCACGTTCGTGGACGCGCCGAAGCGCGGCGGCATGGGCTGGTACGTCGTCGACTACTCCAAGCCGCTGCCGGAGGTGAAGCCCGGCGTCGTGCGCAGCGAGGCGACGCAGGCGCGGTACTTCGCCGAGGTCCTCGAGGTCTTCGGCTCGATGGACCTGCACTCGACGATGATCTACCAGTTCGTCTCGCCCGACTCGCCGCACCGGCCCGACCGGCGCTACGACATGGACATCGCCAGCTACGGTCTGGTCAAGGCGATCTGGGAGCGGCCGGACCTGCCTGGCGACTGGCACTGGGAGCGCAAGCAGGCCTTCCACACCGTGGCTTAGGCGTGGAGCGGGGTGCTTCCTGAGCTGGCGGTCACTCGCTGAGCCGGGTGAGCCAGTCGACGAGCGGGCGGAGCTGCTGCCAGTCGCGGCGTACCTCGTCGAGCAGGTCGGCGGTGTGGATCACCGGCTCGAAGCCGATGGTGTGGCCGGCGAACAGCTGCTTGTGGCGGAGCAGCTCGATCCGGGGATGGTCGCCGTCGTACCCGCGCGGCGAGGTCTTGAGCCGGTCGCCACCGATCTCGAAGCCGGCCCTCTCGATCTTGCGGACGATCCTCTCGAGGACCGGGCCGGTGCGGTCGTCGGCGATGGCGTCGCGGAACGCGGCCAGCCGCTCGCCGCTGGCCTCGTAGAAGCCGGCGCCGGTGCGGACACCCTGCGCCGAGATCTGGACGTACCATCCTGTCGCCGGCGCGATCGCGACGTACGCGCCTTGGCTGGTCTTGTACGGCGTCTTGTCCTTGGCGAAGCGCACGTCGCGGTACGGGCGGAAGATCTTGGCGGCCCCGAACTCCGGCTCCAGCGCAGCACAGAGGGCGACCATCGGCGCCTTGACCGCCTCGTCGTACACCGCCTTGTGCTTGGTCCAGTACGACTTGGTGTTGTCCATCTCCAGGTCGTCGTAGAAGTCCAGGGCGGCGACAGGGAAACCGGCGAAGTCACTCACCGCGTCAGCGTACGAGGTCGGCGGCGCGCAGCCGGCGGACGGTGTCGCGGCACCACACGAGCCGGGCCTCGGCGACCGCGATGCCGTGCAGCAGTGAGAGCAGGTGGCCGAACTCGGGGCGGGTCGGGTCGTCGGTGTGGCCCGACTCCTCGACCTCGGCACGGATCGTCGCGTACCTCGCCAGCCGGCCCTCGATCTGCCTGGTCTCCTCCTCGTAGACCGCGGCCAGCTCGGCGGGGTCGGCCGAGGCCGCCGCGAAGGCGCGAAGCACCAGCTCGTCCTTCGGCGCCCTCGGCTGGTACGGCGAGCCGAGCCAGATGCGCAGCTCATGGCGGCCGGCCTCGGTGACGGTGTAGGTCTTCTTCTCACGCGGGCCGGGACCGGCGCCGGCCTCGCAGGTGAGCAGGCCGTCGGCTTCCATGGCCGCGAGCTCGGGGTAGATCTGGCTGTGGTGGGCGCTCCAGATCATCGACATCGTCTTCTGCATCCGCTGGGTGACGTCGTACCCGGTGTGGGGCCGCTCCGCGATCAGCACGAGCAGCACGTGGCGCAGCCGCATGGTCACAGGTTCGCATAGCCCGGCCCAACTATGTCAGTTTTGACATAGCATCCCGTCTCATGAACCTCAGACTCGTCTTCGCTGCCGGAGCATTGCTGCTCGTCGCCGCTTGTGGCGGGGACGCCGATGATCCGAACGGCTCGGCCGCGGACCCGTCCTCGCCGACGACTGCGCCGACCGATCCCACCACGGCTCAACCACGGGAGCCGGTGGCCGAGCGCTGCCCGGCGACGCTGGCGCCGGACTTTGCGCCGGCCGAGCCGACAGCGGTGACATTCAAGACCGAGGACGGTGTGGAGCTGTACGGCGCGGAGCTTGGCAGCGGCCCGAAGGGCGTCGTACTCGTCCCGGGCACGTCAAGCGACGGGCTGTGCAACTGGGCGATGGTCGCGGCCGCGCTGGCCAAAGACGGCTTCCACGTGCTCGCGATCGACAGCCGCTGCCAGGGCGACAGCGGCTGCAACCTCGACAACGAGTTCGCGCTGGACGTCGACGTCGTGGCTGCTGTCGCCGAGCTGCGAGAGCGCGGCGCGACGACCGTGACTGCGGTCGGTGAGTCACGCGGCGGGGCGGTCGTCCTTGCGGCGGCCGCGCGCCCGGACTTCAACGGCGACGCCGTCGTACCGGTCAGCGGCGTGTGGTTCGACGGTCTCTACAGCGGACCCGACCCGGCCCCGTTAGCCGGGCTGGTTGGCCGGATCAAGGTGCCGGTGCTCTACCTGTCGACCCAGGGCGACACCGATCAGGCCGAGTACCGAGGGTTCGCCAAGGCCACCGCCAAGGCCGAGTACGTCGCCTACGACGGCGCCGACCACGGCGCGTCGATGTTCGGTAGCCAGGAGGTGGAGCCGCAGTACCGCAAGGACTTCCTGCGGTTCCTCAGCTCAGTCGCGCGGTGACCTGCTCGTCACCGCCCTCGCCGAGGGCGGTGAGGGTGATCGAGTCGCCGCCGCAGCGCGGCGCCTCCAGGAATCCGGCGCCGACGCCCGGCGACTCGTAGGCCACCTCGAGCGTGCCGCCGGGCGCCCACCGCATCAGCCGCGCCTTGTCCTTGTCCTTCTGCGTGTCGCGCACGAACCACGCCGAGTCGCCGCACCAGATCAGCGAGCCGGTGGTGCCGGCGCCGAGGTCGAAGAAGGCGCCGTCGTACGACGCGAAGTAATGGGCCGCCTCGTAGCGCTGCTCCTTCTCGACCACCGCCCAGACCGCGCCCTGCTCGGTGAGCACCGACTCGGCGCCCTTGCACTCGGGGATGTCGGGGAGCGGCCGCGGCTGGTCGGCGTCGACCCGGGTCGGCGTGCGGCAGCTGATCGGCTGGGCGTCGTCGAAGGCGGTGATGGTGACGCCGTACGGGCTGGCGCGGACGTCGCGGAAGCCGGTGCCCGGCTCTGCGCAGTACGGCAGCGCCGACTCCGAGGTCGCCGGGTCGGTGGACACCAGGCAGTAGCCGCCCTTCTCGTCCATCGTCGGCCGCAGCACGGCTGCCGCGCCGAGCGACCAGTCGCCGCCGGTGGTCGTCGGCGGGTCCGACTCGCCGTCGACGACCGACTCTTTGCCGGTGGCCAGCTCGACCAGGGTCGCGGTCGCCGGTCGGACCTCCTGCTCGTCCTGGGCAACGACCAGCGCCCAGGCGTCGGTGAGCTGTACGTCGCTGACCCGGCGCCCGGGACCGGCCTTGATCGTGCGCGGCGTCGGTCCGTCGAGGGTGGCGGTGGCGCCGTCGGTCGCGACACTGAGCGCCCACTCGCCGGACCGGGTGACCGCCGGCTCGACGCCGTCGCCGGCCGGCTGCCAGTCCAGCAGCACCTGCTTCGCGTCGGCGACTGCCGGCTTGGCGGCGGTGCCGCCGTCCGGCTTGCTGCTACCGGTGCCGTCCGGGTCGGCGACGCGCTGGGGGTCGTCGTCGGACGACGAGCAGCCGGCGACGAGCAGGGTCAGCAGCGCCGCCGTCGCGGCGTACCAAGTTCGCACCCTCACACCCCGATGTTGTGGGCCGGGTGGGCGAGGTTGGCCCGGTAGCTCTTGTACGCCTGCCGCCACTGCACCCGCGCGATGGACGGCTCCGAGGGGTCGAAGCGGGCCTGGTTCCACGGCTCGAAGAAGCTGATCAGGTTCACGTCGTCGCCGTTCGCGTTGTAGCCGCGGCCGACCTGGTAGTGGCCGGAGGCGTCCTCGTCGAGGTAGGGGTAGAAGCGCTTGAGCAGGATCGGGTGCAGGATCACCGGCGCCCGGTAGCCGGCGATGTGGCGGACCTGCAGCTGCCACCACTTGGGCCAGGTGTAGTCGCCGATGTCGAGGGTGATGTAGGTGCCCGCCCGGTCCTCGTTGTCGTACCCGGTCGCCTCGTTGGTGACCCGGACCATCTCGTAGATCGAGGAGCCGCTGGTGGTGGTGCCGAGCCGCTTGGCCCAGTACTCCTGGGAGTTCTCGGTGCCCGACCAGCCCCACTCGATCATCTGCATCGAGGTCGGGCCGCAGTAGTAGGTGCGGGTCTGCTCGGCGACCTGCTCCGGGTCGAGGATGGTGGTCTTCTCCGGGTACGTCGTCGCGGCCCGCGCCTCGCGGGCGGTCGGAACCCGGACCTCCGGGTGCCGGGCCAGGAAGCCGGTCGGCAGGGCAACGCCCTGGTCGAGGTGGCGGGTCAGCCAGACCTTCGCCACCGACTTGGCCGCCGCGGTCAGCTCGGCCCGCTCGGCCTTCGCCCGCGCCAGCGGCGACATCGCGGCGTACCGGCGCAGCGTGGCCAGCGCGTCCTGGTCGCCGGTGGCCGTCGTGCTCGCGGCGGTCCGGTCCGCCGTCCGCGCGGCGACGGCCGTGCGCCGCTGGACCTCGGCCTCCGAGCTGGTCGTCCAGCCGGTGTGCAGGCAGTACCGCTGGCCCTCGAACGTCGCGCACCGGACCGCGCTGGTCGCCAGGTCGCTCGGCAGCGCCTTGGCCGGGCGGGCGCTGCGCCAGCCGGCGGCGATTACGCGGTCGATCTCTGCCTGCATCGCCGGCGTGACCTCGCCCGCGCCGGCTGTAGCCGCGTCGAGGGAGAATGCCTGGGCGTCGGGCTTGGGCGTGCTTCCGGAGCCGCTGATGCTCGGCAGCGGCGTACTCGCGTTGGGGAGGAACGGGCTCACGGCCAGCGCTGCGGCGAGAGCACCGATGGCGATCGTGCGACGGCGGGGCATGGGGGAAGTCCTCGCATATTGGCGACTAGTGATCGCTAACTACTGTCCCTTGAGTCACACAAAGCGTCAAGAACCCCACAAGTAGGCCGGTTTCACTAGGTACCTAGTGAAACCGGCCTTCCCCGCAGGAAACTTCCGACGGGCTGGGACAAATTCACTAGGTACCTAGTGAAACTGCCCGGGCCACCACCAGACAGAACGGCCCGGCAGTGGAGGCTGCCGGGCCGTTCGTTTGGAGCGGATGACGAGGCTCGAACTCGCGACATCGACCTTGGGAAGGTCGCGCTCTACCAACTGAGCTACATCCGCAGGCGGGCACAGATTACCCCATGGCCACGGCGGACCAGCGCCCGGTTTTCAGCTTCGGCTTCGGCTCAGCCGCTCAGCCGCTCAGCGCGGTGGCGGCCAGGCCGGCGACCAGCTTGCTGAGGTCCTGTGGGCGCAGCGGGTCGAGGCTGGTCAGGGTGGTGATCCGGCGCAGCCGGTTGTCCACGGTGTTCGGGTGTACGCCGAGGCGCCGGGCGGTCCGCTGGCGGTGCCGGTCCTCGACCACGAACGCCTCGAGGGTCTCCCGCAGCCGCTCGTCGTCGGCTAGCGGTGCGAGCACCTCGGCCAGTGCGTCGCGGGCCGGGCCGGGACGAGAGATCTGGTACTCGAAGGCGACATCGCCGAGCTGGTAGCAACCTGCGGGCCGGCCGAGCCGCTGGGCGAGCTCGCGGACGTCGAGGGCGGTGGCGACCGCCTCGGAGACCTGGAGCGGCCCTGCCACGACCGCCCCGGCGACCACGGGCTCGTCGAGCCCGGCGAACAGCCGCTGCAGGCCTTCGATCAGCGCCGACCACTGTCCCGCCAGCGGGATCAGCACCAGTGCCGCGCGATGGGTCGGCACCCACAGCAGCTCGCCGGAGATGCCGGAGACCAGGGCGCTGCGTACGTTGCGCAGCCGGCGGGCCGCCTGCACCCGCGGATCAGGCGTGCGGCCGGCGCCGCCGCTCGCGCCATCCATGGCGACCGCGACGACGGCGTACTGGAGGGGCAGCGCCACGTCGGCCAGGTTGGCCGCCTCTCGAACCTGCTCCGGCGCGTGCCCCTCGACCAGCGCCGTACCGAGTCGAAGCCGGGCGGTGAGCTGTTCGCCGAGGGTCAGCTCCCGCTCGTGCGCATAGCCTTCGGCGACGATCGCGGTCGCGGTCTGGAGCAGCTTGATCACCTTGTCGGCCAGGTCGAGGACGGCGGGCAGGATTACCGGCCCGGCGCGTTCGGCGAGGAAGTTCAGCGCCGCTCGCGCGCCGACGTAGTACGCCGTGAGTACGTCGGCCATCGGCAGGCCCTCCTCGGCCCGCTTGGCGGCCGACGGGGCGAGCGGCGCGAGCAGCGCCCGCAGGTCCACGTCCGGGTCCGCGATCGACTTCACGAACACGGCCAGCCCGATCTCGGTGATCTCCCGGATCTCCCCGGCCATCTGCTCCTCCGGGAGCGTCGTATAGACCGGCACCTCAGCGAGGATCGTCGCCTGCATCTGGGCGATCACCTCGTCCCGCGATCGGTCCAGGAGCCGGACCACGGTCCGGATGGCGAGGTCGCGCTCCTCATTGTGAGATGTCACAGGCCCATTCCAACAGTCCCCACCAGTTGCGCCAAGTGGTCCGGAGTGTCTGGATCTGCCGACGGTGCCCGGCGCACGCTGAGCGGCAACCTTGAGGGAGGTCCCGAAACGATGCCTACGCCCCGACTACTCATCTCCGCAGCGGCCGCTGCTACCGCCGTCGCTGCCCTCGTGGTCTCGCCCGCCACCGCCCAGGCCGCCGACCCGCTCGACTACGTCGCGCTCGGTGACTCGGCCGCGGCCGGTCCACTGATCCCGAACCAGAACCCCAACCTGCCGTGCCTGCGCTCGACCAACAACTGGGCAAATGTGACAGCCCGCGCGCTCGGCGCCCGGCTCACCGACGTCAGCTGCTCGGGCGCCACCACCGGCGACATGGCCGGCCGTCAGTTCGGCTACAACGCGCCGCAGTACGACGCACTCAAGCCCGACACCGACCTGGTCACGATCACGATCGGCGCGAACGACCTCAGCCTCGGCACGTTCGTGCCCGGCTGCTGGCGGACCCCGCCGCCGTTCGGCATCTCCTGCAAGTCGGTCGCGTACGCCGCCGCCGGCGGCAAGGACCCGTTCATCGCCAAGATCGCGACGATGCGGTCCAGCGTGGCCACCGTGCTCGACACGATCGAGACCAAGTCGCCCGACGCCGAGGTCATCGTGGTCGGCTACGGCAAGTACTACCGCAAGGGCGGCTGCTACTGGACCGACCCGGTCTGGCCCGAGGACGCCGACTACATCCAGAGCGTCTTCACCCGGCTCAACGAAACCCTGCGCGACCTCGCCGCCGAGCGCGGTCTCGATTACGTCGACTCCGAGGCGCTGTTCGCTGGCCACGACATCTGCGCACCGGCCTCGCAGCGCTGGATGGAGGGACTGGTGCCGACCACGATCGCGGCGCCGTACCACGCCAACCGCGCGGGTCACGACGGCACCGCAGCCGCGCTCCTCGGTCTGGTCGGCTGACCGACGTGGCGCCGGTCCGGCTCAGTCGATCTGGACCGGCGCCAGCTGCGGCCAGCGTGGGCTGACGGTGTCGCCCGACGACTGGCGGGTGATCCGCCGGTGCATCCAGGGCAGCGCGTGCTCGCGGGCCCACTTGGCGTCGGCGCGCAGCTGTTCACGCTTGCTCGGCCGCGGTGCGGCGGGCACCGGCAGCGGCTTGAGGTCGTGGGGTACGCCGAGCGTGTCCAGGACCGCGATCGCCATCTGCTGGTGGCCCGCGGAGCTCATGTGCATCCGGTCGGTGTCCCAGAGCCGCCAGTCGCGGTACTCCCGCATCCGCCAGAAGTCGAGCAGCGTCGCTCCACGGCGGTCGGCGACCTCGCGGACCAGCTCGTTGTAGATCGCGAACCGGCCCCGGGTCTTGCCGAAGACTGCCGAGCCGCCCGGGTCGAACCCGGTGAACAGGACCACGGTGGCCCCGGCCTCGATGAGCCGGCCGACCGCCTCGTCGTACCGCTCGACGATCAGGTCGATGTCGACCGACGGCCGGATGAGGTCGTTGGCGCCGGCGTACATCGTGACCAGGTCGGGCCGCTGGGCGAGCGCCGGCTCCAGCTGCTCGTCGAGGATCGGCTCCAGCTTGCGGCCGCGGATCGCGAGGTTGGCGTAGCGGAAGTCCGGGGTCTGCTGCGCGAGTACGGCGGCGGCCCGGTCCGCCCAGCCGCGCAGACCGTTCGGCCGCGCCGCGTCCGGGTCGCCCACGCCCTCGGTGAAGGAGTCGCCGAGCGCGACGTACCGGTGGAATGTCATGGGCTCCATTGTGCGGCGGGCGCGGCGCCCCACCAAAGTGATACCACGTGATACCACGGCCTGGTACCGTCGGCGACATGGCGATGACCCTTCGACTCGACGAGGCCGACGACGATCTCTTGAGCGAGCGCGCCCGCAGCGAGAAGCGCAGCAAGCAGGAGATCGCGCGCGAGGCAATCCACCTGTACCTCGTCGATGACCTACGTCGGATCGAGGACCTTGAAGATGCGCTGGCCATCGCGCGATACGAGCTACGCAAGCAGCTCGGCGAGGTCCGCTACGTGTCACAGGCTGACGCCCGTCGCGCGCTCGGCCTTGATAAGGCGTGAGCTACGACGTCGTCTGGGCGGACGAGGCGCTCGCCGCGGCGCATCGATATCTCGCCGACGACCGAGAGGGCCTCGCGCAGGTCTTTGACGAGACCGACCTGCTCGCGGAGGACCCGCGCCCGTCCGGAGCGTTCGCCCGGGGAGTCGACCGATTCCGGATCCACGTAGGTCGCTACCGGGTGTTGTACGAGGTCGTCGACCAGACGGTCACGGTCCAGGTTCTGCACCTCGGCCGGACAGGCTGATGGGGGCGGCCGGGTTGGCGAGGTAGCCTGCGGACGTGCTGCTGTCAGACCGCGACATCCTGGCCGAGATCTCCGACGGGCGGGTCACGCTCGACCCGTTCGACAAGGAGATGGTGCAGCCGTCGTCGATCGACGTACGGCTGGACAGGTTCTTCCGGGTGTTCGAGAACCACAAGTACCCCCACATCGACCCCGCCGAGGACCAGCCCGACCTGACCCGGATGGTGGAGCCGGACGGCGACGAGCCGTTCATCCTGCACCCGGGGGAGTTCGTGCTCGGCTCCACCTACGAGGTGGTCGGGCTGCCCGACGACATCGCGGCCCGGCTCGAGGGCAAGTCGTCGCTGGGCCGGCTCGGGCTGCTGACCCACTCCACCGCCGGCTTCATCGACCCGGGCTTCACCGGGCACGTCACCCTCGAGCTGGCCAACGTCGCGAACCTGCCGATCAAGCTCTGGGCCGGCATGAAGATCGGCCAGCTCTGCTTTTTCCGGCTCAGCTCGCCGGCCGAGCACCCCTACGGCTCGGCGAAGTATGGCTCCCGCTACCAGGGCCAGCGCGGCCCCACGCCCTCGCGGTCATTCCAGAACTTTCACCGCACCCGCGTGTAGGCGCGCAACGCGCGCTTACACGGGGTGCTGAAAGTTCTGGAAGGGAGCTGACCCGGCTGTTGTTTGCGACGAGCGCAGCGAGCTATGCGAACAAGAGCCGGGTCAGCGACCCCCACGACAAGCTGCACCTGATGCAACGCATTGGCCCAGGGATTTAGGTCACACCTGGCTTGCGCAATTGGCGTGAGGTGAGGTTAGGCTGCCCTTAGTAAGCCTGCCCTCACGAAAAGAGCCCCTGCCATGTGGCGCCCACGTTTCCTCGCAGCAGCCGGTGCGGCCGTCGTACTCACCGCCTCGCTGACCAGCTGCAGCACCGGCTCCACCGAGGCCAAGGAGCAGCCGGCGCCGGAGCGCGGCAGCAAGGCCGAGGAGGGGGCGTTGCCGACCACGGTCAAGCACGTGTTCGGCGAGACCACGATCGAGGCGGAGCCGAAGCGGGTGGTCACCCTCGGCTGGTCCGACCAGGACTTCGTGCTCGCGCTCGGCGTGGTTCCGGTCGCCGTCAACAAGGTGATCTGGGGCGGCAACGAGAACGGCTCCACCGACTGGTTCGACCAGGAGCTGGAGCGGATCGGCGGCGAGGCGCCTGTCCAGTACGACGGCTCAACGGCTGCGCCGGTCGACGACATCGCCAAGCTCGACCCGGACCTGATCCTGGCCGCCAACTCCGGCGTGACGAAGGCGGAGTACGCCAAGCTCAGCAAGATCGCCCCGGTCGTGGCCTACCCGGGTGCGCCGTGGACCACCGACTGGCAGGACTCGCTCAAGCTGATCGGTCAGGCGCTGGGCCGCCCGAAGCTGGCTGCCGAGAAGCTGGCCAAGACCCAGGACGTGCTCGCGCAGGCGCAGCAGGACCACCCGGAGCTGGTCGGTACCACCGTTCTCTTCGCCGGCATTAGCACCGCGGACCTCTCCAAGATCGACTACCTCACCTCGCACGACACCCGGATGAAGGTGCTGGAGCAGGTCGGCCTGGTCAACGCGCCGGTGGTGAAGAAGATGGCCGGTGACAGTACGGCGTTCTACGAGTCGGTGTCGGCCGAGCGGGCCGACACCCTGGCCTCGGACGTGGCGATCCTGATGCCGTACGAGGAGCCGACCGAGGCCGAGTACATCAAGCAGGTCGAGGGCGACGCGCTGATCAGCAAGATCCCGGCCGTGACCCGCGGCGCCTGGTGGACCGGCGGCGCCCCCCGCACCATGCTCTCCCTCTCCGCGCCGAGCCCACTCTCGCTGCCCTGGGCGATGGACAACGTCATCCCGGAGATCGCGGCCGCCGCCAAGAAGTCCGGCTGAACCCGGCAGCTCCCGCCCTACTTCCCCGAAGAACAAACCAGAAAGAGGAACCATGAAGCCGCGCTTCATCGCACGTTGGGCCACGCCCGCAGTCGTCGCCGTACTCGCCGCGACCAGCCTGGCCGGCTGCAGCACCGGGTCGACCGAGGCCAAGGAGGCTCCGGAGCAGAAGGAGGTCGCCCAGGCCGAGGAGGGTGCCTTCCCCGTCACCATCAAGCACTCGTACGGCGAGACCACCGTCGCCGAGGAGCCGAAGCGCGTCGTCACGGTCAGCTGGACCGACCAGGACGCCGTCCTCGCGCTCGGCGTGGTCCCCGTCGGCGCGGTCAAGCTGACCTGGGGCGGCAACGCAGCGGGCTCGACCGACTGGTTCGACGCCGAGCTGAAGGAGCTCGACGCCGAGCAGCCGACCCGGTTCAACTACGACCAGGCCCTCGACGTCGACGCGATCGCCAAGCTCAGCCCGGACGTGATCATCGCGGCCAACTCCGGCATCACCAAGCAGGACTACGCCAAGCTCACCAAGATCGCGCCGACCGTGGCTCCGCCGGGTGCAATCTGGGTGACCTCGTGGCAGGACAGCCTGGACATCGCCGGCCAGGTGCTCGGCCGCAACAAGCTGGCCGACCAGGTCGAGGCCGACACCAACAAGGCGATCGAGGAGGCCAAGGCGGCCAACCCTGACATCCAGGGCAAGTCGGTGCTCTTCTCCTACCTCAACGCCGCGGACCTCTCCCAGGTCGGCATCTACCTCGCCGAGGACAACCGGGTCCGGATCCTGACCGAGCTCGGGATGGTCTCCGCGCCGGCCGCCGAGAAGCTCAAGGGCACCGACCCGTACTACGCGCAGGTCTCCGCCGAGCGGTCCAGCGAGCTGGAGTCCGACGTGTTCCTCACCTACATCGAGCAGCCGACCGACCTGGAGACCTTCAAGAAGGACAAGCTGGTCGGGCAGATCCCCGCCCTGAAGTCGGGCAACGTGTACGGCGAGGCCGACAAGCACATCGGGCTGGCGATCACCAACCCGTCGCCGCTGTCGATCCCCTACCTGATCGAGCACTTCCTTCCCAACGTCGTGAAGGCCGCGACGGGCTCGTGACGCTCACCGAACAACGAGTGCCCGCGTCACTCCCGCTCTCTGGGCGGGCCTCGACGGCGACGGCCGCTGCGACCTTGGTCGTGGCGGTTGTCGCCGTCTCGGCGGCCTCGGTACTGGTCGGCTCGCGGATGGTCTCGCCGTTCGAGCTGTTCAGCGGGTCGGACGCGATGAGCGGCATCGTCGAGGCGCGGGTGCCGCGCACGGCTGTCGGGCTCACCCTCGGCGCCGCGCTCGGCCTGGCCGGCGCCTGCATGCAGGGCCTGACTCGCAACCCGCTCGCCGACCCCGGCATCCTCGGCGTGAACGCCGGCGCCGCGTTCGCGATGGTGGTCGGGCTGACCGTCTTCGGCGCCTCGCAGCTGAACCAGTACCTCTGGTTCGCGTTCGCCGGCGCTGCGGTGGCCACGGTCGCCGTGCACATGCTCGCCTCGCTCGGCCGCGACGGCGCCACCCCGGTCAAGCTCGCGATCGCCGGCGCGGCGATGACCGCGGCACTGACCAGCTGGACCTCCGCCGTACTCCTCCTCGACCGGCAGACGCTCGAGGTGTTCCGGCTCTGGCAGGTCGGCACCATCGGCGGCCGCTACTGGTCGCCGCTGCTCACGCTGGCGCCGATGCTCGCGGTCGGCGCCGCGCTGGCGCTGGTGAGCGCGCGCGTGCTCAACACGCTCACCCTCGGCGAGGACATGGCGCGCGGGCTGGGCCGGCACACGACGCGGGACCGGCTCATCGTCGGCCTCGCGATCGTGCTGCTGTCCGGGGGCGCAACGGCGCTGGCCGGACCGGTCGCGTTCGTCGGCCTGATCGTGCCGCACCTGGTGCGGATCGTGGTCGGCTCCGACTACGCCCGGATCCTGCCGTTCAGCATGGGGTACGGCGCGGTCCTCACCCTGGCTGCCGACGTGGTCGGGCGGGTGGTGCTGCCGCCCGCCGAGGTCCAGGTCGGGATCATGACCTCGGTCATCGGCGTACCCATCTTCTTCTGGATGATCCGGCGCGGCCGGCTGGGGGCGCTGTGAGCGTCATCGAGGCACCCACTCCGACCGACGTGGTACGCCGGGCGCGGCGGCGGCCGCTGAACCGGCACCGGCTGGTCGTCGGCGGGCTGAGCGTGCTGCTGTTCCTGCTGTTCGTGGCGCGAGTGCTGCTCGGCGACTACACGATCACGATCCCCGACTTCTTCCGGATCGTCACCGGGACCGAGATCCCCGGCGCGAGCTTCATCCTGCTGGAGAGCAAGCTGCCGCGGGCGCTGCTCGGCGTCCTCGTCGGGGTGGCGTTCGGGGTCGGTGGTGCGATCTTCCAGACCATCCTGCGCAACCCGCTGGCCTCGCCGGACGTGATCGGGATCAGCGTCGGCGCCAGCGCCGCGGCAGTCGCGGTGCTGATCCTGGTCGACGTCACCGACAACCGGTGGCTCTCGCTGGCTGCGATCCTCGGGGCGCTCGGTACGGCCGCGATCGTGCGGCTGGTGTCCGGCGGTGTGGCCGGCTACCGGCTGGTGCTGATCGGGGTCGGCATGGCCGCCGCCCTGAACTCGGTGATCCAGTACCTGTTCACCCGGGCCGACATCTTCGACGCCCAGCTCGCGCTGCGCTGGCTGACCGGCAGCCTGCATCAGGCCGACTGGCCGACGATCCGGGTCCTGGTCGTGTTGCTCATCGTGCTGACGCCGATCGTGGCCTGGCTGGCGCGGTCGCTGCGGATCACCGAGCTCGGCGAGGACGCCGCCGCCGGGCTCGGCGTGACCACGCGCCGTACCGACGCGCTGCTGCTGGTCGGCGTGGTGCTGGTCGCGGTCGGCGTGGCGGCCTCGGGCCCGATCGCGTTCGTGTCGTTCCTGGCCGGACCGATCTCGCGGGCCCTCAACGCCGGCCGGACCACGCTGCTCGGCGCCGGCCTGGTCGGCGCCGCGATCGTGGTGGCCGCGGACTACGCGGCCGAGTACCTCATCCTCGACATCAACTTCCCGGTTGGCGTCGTCACCGGCGCGCTCGGGGCGCCGTTCCTGCTCTGGCTGCTCGCGAGCGGCCGCACCGGAAGGAGAAGCGCATGATCGCGCTCGAGAAGGTCAGTTCGGGTGGTCGAGCAGCGAGCCCTAGCGAGCGTCGTCGAGACCACACCGCGCGCCTGGTCGCCGACTCCGTCTCGCTCGGGTACGGCGAGCGGCGGATCGTCACCGACCTGTCGGTCAGCGTCCCGGACAGCGCGGTCACCGTGATCGTCGGCGCCAATGCCTGCGGCAAGTCCACGCTGCTGCGCGGGATGGCTCGGCTGCTGCGGCCCCAGGGCGGCGCCGTACTCCTCGACGGGACGGCGATCCACAAGCTGCCGACTAAACAAGTGGCGCGCACGCTCGGACTGCTGCCGCAGAACCCGATCGCTCCCGAGGGCGTCACCGTCGTCGACCTGGTCGGCCGCGGCCGGCACCCGCACCAGGGCACGTTCCGGCGCTGGACCAAGGCGGACGAGGCCGCGGTCGCCGAGGCGCTCGAGATGACCGACACCCTCGAGCTGGCCGACCGTGTCGTCGACGAGCTCTCCGGTGGTCAGCGACAGCGGGTCTGGATCGCGATGGCGCTCGCCCAGGGCACCGACCTGCTGCTGCTCGACGAGCCCACGACGTACCTCGACGTCGCGCACCAGGTGGAGATGCTCGACCTGCTCGCCGACCTGAACCACTCCCGCGGCACCACGATCGTGATGGTGCTGCACGACCTCAACCTGTCCGCGCGGTACGCCGACCACCTGGTCGCGCTGCGCGACGGCGAGATCGTCGCCGAGGGCAGCCCCGCCGAGGTGGTCACCGAGGAGGTCGTCGACGCCGTCTTCGGCCTCGAGAGCCGCGTGATCACCGACCCCGTATCCCACACCCCGCTGGTCGTACCCGTCGGCCGGCATGTCACGAAAGGCAGCCCCGTATGACCACCGAGACCACCGAGACCGAGTCCGTCGAGGCTGCCGAGGCCGCCGTACCCCCGCTGGTCCTGGCCGAGATCGAGGCCCTGGCCGTCGAGCAGCTGTCGCCGTCGTTCGTCCGGGTCACCTTCGGTGCGCCGGAGCTGGCCGAGTTCGGCGTGGACGGCCTCTACTACGACCAGCGGATCAAGCTGATCTTCCCGAATGCGGCCGGCGTGCTGCCGACGTTCGAGGGCGCCGACGAGTCCTGGTTCATGTCCTGGATGGAGATCCCGGAGGAGGAGCGCGGCTCGATGCGTACCTACACCGTGCGGGCCGTCGAGGGCTCGGGCGCCGACACCCGAATCGTCGTCGACTTCGTGCTGCACGAGGACGGCGGCCACTCAGGCCCCGGCTCGCGCTGGGCCTCGTCGGCCGCGGCCGGCCAGCGGCTGGTGACGCTCGCCCCGCGCCGCGGCGTACCGTTCGGCGGCATCGAGTTCGTACCCGGTGATGCGAAGACGCTGTTGCTGGTCGGCGACGAGACCGCGGTGCCCGCTGTGTCGAGCATCCTCGAGGACCTTCCGGACGGCACCGCCGGCACCGCCTTCCTCGAGGTGCCGGCGAGCGCCGACGTCCTCGACATCCGCTGCCCCGACGGCATGGAAGTGGTCTGGCTGCCGCGCGATGGCGCCCCGCTCGGCGAGCGCGTGCACGCCGCCGTACTCGCCCACCTCGGCTCGGCGACCGCGGCGCTCGACGTCGCCGACGACGAGATCGACCCGGACCTCTGGGAGACCCCGACCTACTCGTCCTCCGGCGAGGAGATCGCCGAGGCTGCTGTCGCCGTCGGCCACGACCTCGACGGCCTGTACGCCTGGATCGCCGGCGAGTCCGGCGTCGTCACCGGCCTGCGCCGGCACCTGGTCAAGGAGCTCGGCGTCGACCGCCGCCAGGTCGCCTTCATGGGCTACTGGCGTGAGGGCGTCGCGATGCGGTCGTAGTCGGGCAGTTTCACTAGGTACCTAGTGAAACTGTCCCTCCCCGCGCGATACATCGCACGGGGAGGGACAGTTCTGGGTGGGGAGTTGTGGCCGGCTTAGATCAGGCGGGTGCCGGCGCGGTGGCGGCGTACCTTCTGCTCCTTCGACTGGCGGCCCGCCTTCACCTTGCGGACCAGGGCCCGCTGGCGGGCCTCACGGAGGTAGTCCTCCTGGTCGAGGATGAGACGGTCGGTGAGGCTGTTCAGGTGGTTCATCGCGATCTCCTTACGAGGGCGGCGGTCAGACCTGGGTGAGGACGACGTCGCCGGTGACGGTCTTGGCTCGCAGCTCGACGTAGTCGGCTCCCTCTTCGGGCGCGCCGACGCCGGCCAGGTTGGAGCTGATCCGGCCGGTCAGCGACGAGACATCGGTCCACACCGGCGTACCGGACGGGATGCCGACCCGGACGTCGCCTGACGAGCTCTTCATCGACAGCCGGCCGCGGCTCATCGAGTCCACGCTCAGGTCGCCGCTGCCGGTCATCAGCGAGACGCTGTCGCCGGCTCGCCCGATCCGCAGGTCGCCGGAGCCGGTCTTGGCGCTGGCCTCGCCGACGCTCTCGCCGATCTCGATGTCGCCGGAGCCGGTCGAGACCGTGATCGCGCCGCCGACCCGGCCGACGCGGAGGTCGCCCGAGCCGCTCTTGACCTTCAGGTCGGCGTCGGTGGCCGACACCGTGATGTCGCCGGAGCCGGTCTCGAGTACGGCGGACTCGGTCAGGTGGTCGAGCCGGACATCACCGGAGCCGCTCTTCACCGAGCCGCCGGCGAAGATGCCCGTCGCCTCGATGTCGGCGCTGCCGGTGATCAGCGACAGCGTGCTGCCGGTCGGGACGGTCGCGGTGACGTGTACGTCGTCGCCGAAGCCGAGCCGGCGCGGCTCGACCACGCTGACCCCGCGGCCGGTCTGGTCCACGCGGACCTGGTCGGCGTGCTTGCCGCTGACCAGGACGGTGGTCTCGGTGGTCTCGGTAGCGGTGACTGTGACCGTGCCCTTGCCGATCTCGACGTGCACGGTGATCGGCTCGGGTGTCTTGAACTGTTCGGTGCGCTCATTCATGGGTGTCTCCAGGGTGTGTTCGACCGCCGTACCAGCCGACGGCTGGTCCGTGGATGCGGTGCGGGTGGTTGTGGTTAGACCCAGCCGGTCATGCGGCGGGTGGTCTTGTGGGGTGGGCCGAACGGGTCGAAGCCGCCGGCGAACGGGATGCTCGACAGGTCGACGTCGACGCGGACGGCGCTCTCGCGGGTGGCGTCGCGGACGACGCCGACCAGCCAGGTGTTCAGCGAGTGGCCGGTCCGGGCCGCGAACTCCTCGGCCCTGGCCTTGACCGCCTCCGGCAGCCGGAGCGTGACCCGGGCGATCGCGCCGTCGTCATCGTCGGGCTCGTCGGCAGCCGTGGCTGCGGCGGCCGCAGCCGGCGTGGCCGGCGTGGTCGGCTGGTCGGGCAGCTCGGCGGGGGAGTCGACGACGAAGTCGAGGTCACGGCCGTCGAGGCGTACGTCGACCGAGCCCGCCCGCATCTCGGTGGTGATCTCGGCCGCAGCCTGCGAAATGGCCTCCATCAGCGCCAGCCGGACGGCCGGGCCGAGGGCCAGGGTGAGCCGCTCGGCGGCGGCGCGGGTCTGCTCGTCGCCAGCCTCGGCGGCGGCGACGAGGTCGCGGCGGAGGCTGTCGACGTACGGCGTGATGTCCATGCACACCACTATGACATCACGATGACGTCATATCAATCATTTGTGACGTCACCTTGGCGGGCCTGTGACGTCACGGGGCTCCGAGGAGAAGATTGACCGCAGTGATCCGGCGGTCGGCGCCGTAGTAAAGCTCGACGTTCCAGTTGTTCATGCACGCATCTGGCTCGGCCACGCCCAGGACGACGAACGGCCCGCCAGGCAGTTCCGTGTCGCTGGAGCCGGCGGCGCAGGCCCCCAGGAGTGGATGCTGCGTTAGATAGATCAGGGGCCACTTGCTTTCGCGGACCGCCTCCAGCGCCGAGAACGGGCACACGGCCTCGGCGTACCCGTCTCCCTCCGGCGGACAGATGTTCCACGCGCTCTCGGTGGTCGCCGACGCGGCGTCGATCGTGGCGATCGGTCTGTTCCCGAGCCAGAGGTCCACCTCGGCAGCGAAGAGGTCGTCACTCGCGCCGTTGTCGCGAGCGAAGGATACGAAGGCCTCGCCGACCTGCTCGGCTTCCTCGCGGACCTCGACTGACTCGGGCTCGGCCGATTGGCCGTTCGGCCGGCCGACGTCGGCTGGTTCCGACTGACGCAGCACCACGGTGTCGATCTGTCCGTCGGTGACGAACAGGTTGACCATGGTGCAGTCATCGGCGAACCCGTCGGTAGGAACCCCGACGCTCACCATGATCGAACGCCTGTGGTCGAGGGAGCCGGGGAGATCCCAGCCGCCGCAGACGAAGTCGCGCCCGTCGTCAGTGACGACGCCAAGGGCTGGCGTGCGGTACTCGGTACGGCGGTTGCTTGTCAGCGTCATGATCTCCCCGCTCCGGCGGGCCAGTGCGGCCGGTGCCGCGTCCGACCCCCAGGCGGCGGGATCGGCGGCCTCGGTGGGGTCGAACGCGACCGGGTCCTCGCCGTTGGTGAAGCTTGAGACGCGGTCGGCGAACGCCGGTGGTTGCCCGCGCCCGTTCGCCCAGTCCAGGAGCTGCCACGCCAGTGCCCGATCCTTGAGTGACTTGCACGCAGCGGCGGCAGGAGTGCTCGCGACCAGAACGGTGACTCGGTCGCCGGGGCGGAACCGGGTGCCGGTCGCCGGTACGGTCCGCAGTGCGCGGCCAGCGACCTCCGCGCAGGTCGGCTCCTGACGCACGGTCGCGGACAGCCCCCTGTCGGCCACTAGCTGTCGCGCCTGATCGCCGGTCATCGCGAAGACTGAGGGGATCTGGTTGGCATCGAGGGTCACACCCGGCGGCTCGGGCGACGACGGCGAAGTGGGCTCCGGACGGCGGTCGCCGCCGGGCAGTAGGAAGACGACAGCGACTGTGGCGGCGACGGCGAGCGCGGTGCCGAGTGCGATCAGGTGGCGTTGCCGGCGCTGAGGCCGAGGCGGCTGCGCTGTTGCGGCCGCGACCGGAACGGATTCGGCGGCGAGGTGTAGCAGGCGGCGGGCATCGGTCTCGGACAGCATCAACGTCCCCTCTCAGTGGTCAGTGCAGCGATGTCCGCCTGTTCCGAGAGCGTGGCGAGGGCGCGGGCGGTGCGGCTCTTAACGGTGCCGGCCGGAATCTTGAGCGTGTCGGCGGTCTGCTGCTCGCTCAGGTCGGCGAAGAAGCGAAGCACGAGCACCTCGCGGTGATCGGGTCGCAGGGCGGCAAGGGCGTGGCGTACCGCGAGACCGGCGGCGAGGTCGCGGTCGGGCTCGGCGAGCTCAGGAAGGTCGTGGGTCGGGACCTCGCGCCGCCACTTCCGGGCGCGGGCATCGCGCAGGGTGTTGACCAGGATCCGGTAGACATACGCGTCCGGTTGGTCGGCTCGCTGCACGCGCCGCCAGGATCGGTACGCCTTGGTCAGCGTGGACTGGACGATGTCCTCGGCGTCGGGCTGCGGGCAGCCCAGAAGTACGGCGGAGCGCACTAGCGCCGCGCGCCGAGCAGCGACGTACTCCGTGAATTCCACTCGGCCTCCTCGTGCCTCAACGGTATGACCGGCAAGGCACGAGGATCGGTTCCCTGGCTGTGGATCTTGCTAGCCGAGGGTGCCTTCGTCGCCCGGGTCGACGGGTGCCGAGGCGCCGGGCAGGTCGGTGAGGTCGGTGAACTGCGGGTTGCCGTCAGCGCCCTTGCCGCGGTCCTTGGTCAGGTGCGCGACGACCTCTTCGTGGGCCAGCTGGCTGGCGACCGGCGAGCCGGCGACGGTGTAGCGATCGGTCGACCCGACGTACGTCGCGATCACCTGGGTCCCGTCACCGGTCAGGCTGGTCTCGATCGTCAGCTCGCCGCTAATGACGCCGACGTCGTTGGTCATCACACCGCCCGGCGGCGCCGTCACGTTGCTGGACTCCGGCGCCCCTGCGCCACCTTCGCTGATGTCGGTTCGCATGAGCTCGACCCTAGAGGAGCCGGGGCGCCGCGATACCGAAGAGTAGGACGGCTGCTGGGTCGCAGAACCGTCCTACTCTTCGGTACGGCGGATCAGAGGTCGAAGAGTGACCCCGGTTTGTTGATGTCGACGTCGGTCCGAGGCTCGCTGTTCTCGGACTCGGCCGCGGGGGCCGCCTCCGGCGCCTCGTCCTCGGCTGCCTCGTCCTCGTCGAAGATCGTCTCCGGATCCTCCGTCTCCGGCTCGGTCGGGGCCGCGGCCTCGGGCTCGGGGGGTGCCGCGATGTCGAACAGCGAGCTACTGGTGCTGAGGTCGACCGTCGGCGCCGCGGCCTCAGGCTCGGGCTCTGCTGGCGTCGCAATGTCGAACAGTGACCCACCGCTGCTCGGCTTCTCGGCGACGGGCTCCTCGGTCGGTGCGACGTCGAACAGCGAGCCGCTGGAGGACGCAGGCGCGGCCGGGGCCTCGGGAGCCGGGGTGTCGAAGAGCGAGCCGCCCGACGCGGCCGGCTCGGCCGGAGCCGGAGTCGGAGCCGGAGTGTCGAAGAGCGACCCACCGGTTGGCGCCGGTGCGGCAGGGGTCTCCGGTGCGGGGGTGTCGAAGAGCGAGCCGCCGGACTTGGCCTCGGGCGCGGCCGGCTCCTCGGGTGCTTCGATCGTGGCGGTCGCCGTACCACCAGCGGCACCAGCAGCCTCGCCGCCGGCAGCAGCGGCACCGGCCTTGGCGGCCGGCCGGGTGCGGGTGGCGACCTCGCCCTTGACCGAGGCCAGCAGCATCTGGGCGACGTCGAGGACCTCGACCTCCTCGCGTGCGGCGCCGGACGCCTGCTCCTCCAGCAGACCGTCGGCCAGCATCACCCGGCAGAACGGGCAGCCGACGGCGATCTGGTCGGCGCCGGTGCCGACGGCCTCCTTGGTCCGGTTGCTGTTGATGCGCGAGCCGATGGTCTCTTCCATCCACATCCGGGCGCCGCCGGCGCCACAGCAGAAGGACCGCTCGGAGTTGCGCTCCATCTCCACGAACTCGGCGCCGGGGAGCACCTGCAGCAGCTCGCGCGGCGGCTCGTAGACCTTGTTGTGGCGACCGATGTAGCACGGGTCGTGGTAGGTGATCGTCCGCTTCGCGGCGCCGGCGCCGTCACGCACCGGGGTCAGCTTGCCCTCGCGCACCAGCCGGTTCAGCAGCTGGGTGTGGTGCACGACCTCGAGCTCGATCCCGAACTCCTTGTACTCGTTCTTGAGCGTGTTGAAGCAGTGCGCACAGGTCGAGACGACCTTCTTGACCTTGAACTCCTTGAACGTCTCGATGTTCTGCTGGGCCAGGCCCTGGAACACGAACTCGTTACCGGCGCGGCGAGCGGAGTCGCCGGTGCAGGTTTCGCCGTTGCCGAGTACGCCGAAGCTCACCCCGGCCATGTTCAGCAGTTCGGCCACGGCCCGTGTGGTCTTCTTCGCCCGGTCCTCGTAGGCGCCGGCGCAGCCGACCCAGAACAGCCAGTCGACCGACTCCAGCGACTCCAGGTCCTCGCCAACCACCTGTACGTCGAACGGCAGGTCCTTGGCCCAGTCCATCCGCGCCTTAGGCGACATGTTCCACGGGTTGCCGTTGTTCTCCATGCCCTTGAAGAGCTGGTTGAGCTCGGCCGGGAAGTTCGACTCGACCAGCACCTGGTAGCGGCGCATGTCGACGATGTGGTCGACGTGCTCGATGTCGACCGGGCACTGCTGCACGCACGCGCCGCAGGTGACGCAGGACCACAGGACGTCGGGGTCGATGATGCCGCCGCCCGTGGGGTGCCAGGCCTCGCCCTCGGTCTCGCCGACCAGCGGCCGCGCCGCCTCGGCCTTCACCTCGTCGGACAGCCCGCCGCGGGCGCCCTCGGCCGCCAGGTTGTACGGCGCCGCCGCGAACGCGTGGTCGCGGAGGTTCATGATCAGCATCTTCGGCGACAGCGGCTTCTCGGTGTTCCAGGCCGGGCACTGGGACTGGCAGCGGCCGCACTCGGTGCAGCTGGCCATGTCGAGCAGGCCCTTCCACGAGAAGTCCTCGATAGAGCCGACGCCGAGCTTGGCGTCCTCATCGAGGTCATCGATGTCGTCGAGGGTGACCGGCTTGCCGGTCGAGATCAGCGGCTTGACCTCACCGAGCGCGACCGGACGCCGGCCGAACATGATGTTGAGCGGCGCGATGAAGATGTGCAGGTGCTTGGAGTGCAGCACCAGGATCAGGAAGACCAGCATCACGCCGATGTGCAGCAGCAGGCCGACGTGCTCGAGCAGCTCGAGGGTGTCGTGGGACATGCCGTCGAACAGCTTGCCGATGCCGATCGAGACGAACGCACCGCTCTTGTAGGGCAGGTTGCCGGCGGCCGACGCGGCGGCGCGGAACAGGAACATCGTCCACAGGACGTTGGTGATCATGAACAGCACCAGCCAGGCGCCGCCCAGGTGCGAGCCCTTGAACCGGGACTGGCGGCCGAGCTTCGCCGGCGAGTTCTTCAGCCGGATGATCGCGAACGTGATCAGGCCTACCAGGCACAGCACGCCGATCAGGTCCTGCGCGAAGCCGACGATCGCCCAGTGGCCGATCAGCGGGATCGCGAACTTCGGGTCGAACAGCGCGCCGTATGCCTCGAGGTACACCGAGGCGAGGATCAGGAAGGCGTACATGACGAACGCGTGCGCCAGGCCGGGGATGGACCAGTTGAGCAGCTTCTTCTGGCCGAGCACCTCGACCAGCTGGCTCTTGATGGCCGTGCCGGTGCGCTTGGTGACGCCCTCGATGCGGTCGGGTGCGGGCTGTCCGCTGGAGATCAGCCGGAACAAGAACCGAACTCGCTGGCCGGCGAGGACCAGCGTGACCGCGGTCATGCCCAGCCCCAGAATCAACGTGGGGGCCATCCGTTGCTCACTTCCCAAACCTGCCGGCGCCGCTTGCCCGAAGGAGCGCGCCGACCTCGTGCCTTTATGTGGACGATGGCGAGCCTACGGCGACTTGACACGCCGTGTCAGGCTCTGGGCGGTGTGAGGAGTGTCCTAGCTACTCACGAGTACGGCGCGGGTCGGGCCTTCGGCTGCCCCAGGGGCCCCAGGCGATGTGACCGCCACTGCCCGCGTCGCCCAAGATATGGGCTGTCGTTTGTGGGTCGAGGCTTGGTTATTTAGAGTAAGTTACTCGACTTTCGCGTATATGGAGGGAACCGCATGCCGCGACCTGGCCTGCTGCACGTCGTCGTCGTACTCACCCTGACCCTGGGTGGCATCGGCGCCGACTTCTCTGCCAGCACCCCGTCCACGTCCGCCACCCCTGTTGCCGCCGATCCACAGGTGGACAACCGGCCGAACATCGTGCTGATCACCACCGACGACCAGACGACGTACGACCTCCGCTGGATGCCGCTCACCCGCCAGGCGCTCGGCGGCAGCGGCCGCACCTTCACTCGAGCGATCTCACCGCACCCGCTGTGCTGCCCGGCGCGCGCGGAGCTGCTGACCGGGCAGTACGCCCAGAACAACAAGGTCCAGCACAACATCGGCAAGTACGGCGGGTACCCGCGGTTCCGGGAGCAGTCCACGCTGGCCACCTGGCTGTGGGCCTCCGGCTACCGGACCGCCTTCCACGGCAAGTACCTCAACCAGTACAGCGGCCGCGACGTCCGGCAGCCGGGCTGGGAGATCTGGGACCCGCTGGTGGGCGGCATCTACAACTACCGGAACTTCACGCTCTATAACAACAACATGGCGCGGGCCGCGAAGTACCAGGACTCCTACGTGACCGACGTGCTGGCCCGGCGTACCGAGTCGAGCGTGCGGAAGTTCTCCCGCGGCCGGGCGCCGTTCTTCATCTGGACCAGCCACGTCGCTCCGCACGCCAGGAGCGCCGAGCGCAACAACGGCGACGAGATGCAGTTCGAGCGCCCGGCGCCGGCCGAGCGGCACGCCGGCCTGTTCGCGACGACCACGCCGCCGTCGCTGTCCAAGCCCAACTTCAACGAGGCTGACATGAGCGACCAGCCGCGGCAGATGCGCGACCGGCGCAAGCGCCCGAAGAACAAGGTCAAGACCTGGTTCCGGTCCCGGATCCGCTCGCTGCAGGCGGTCGACGAGTCCGTCGCCTCCCTGGTGCGGAGCCTGGACCGGGCCGGCGAGCTCGACAACACCTGGATCTTCTTCACCTCCGACAACGGCTACGCGCTGGGCGAGCACCGCTACTTCGGCAAGAACTTCCTCAACGAGGAGATCACCGGCGTCCCGCTGGTGGTGAGCGGACCGGGCGTGCCCAACGGCTCCAAGAGCAGTGTGCCGGTCTCGTTGGTCGACATTCCGGTGACCATCGCCGACATCGCCAACGTCCGACCCAAGCTGACCGCGGACGGCAGGTCGTTCCTCGGCGTCCTCAAGTCCGGGCGGTCGACCGGGTGGCGCGACACCCAGCTGATCCAGACCGGGTCGTCTCGGGTCCGTGGCAAGCACCCGGGCTGGGCGTTCCGCGGCGTCCGCACGGCGCGGTACGTCTACGCCAAGGACATGCAGACCGGCGCCAAGGTGCTCTACGACCACAAGTTCGACAGGTACGAGATCCGTAACGTCGCCAACCAGCGGCGGTACGCACGGGTGGTCCGCGAGCTGGAGCGGCGAGCCCAGCTCCTTCGCAGCTGCCGCGGTGCCGGCTGCAACCGCCGCTTCGGTCCGCCGCCGGCACCGCTCAAGCGCTAGGCCATCACTCGCGGCTCCACAGCGGGGTGATCGCCATCCGGTCGAATCGCCAGCCGGCGTCGGTGTGGACCGCGTCGAAGCCGTAGCGGGCGCCGAGCATGCGGTGCATCTCGGGCTGCTCGGCGTCCGGGACCAGCGTCACGATCGCGTTCGCGGTGACCGTCGCGCGGTCGCCGTCGACCTCGGTGTGTACGTCGCCGAACAGGTGCTGGGTGACGTCGTAGTCGTCGTGGCTGGCCGCCGCCTGCCCAATGATCCGCTCGATCCCTTGCTGCTCGCCGCCGGGCGTGCGGATCGAGGCCTCCGCGGTGAAGACCTCGCGGAAGTTGTCGTAGCTGCCGCTGTCGAGCGCGTGGCCGAGCCTGCTGACCAGGTGGCTGAATGCGGGTGACTGGGTCGTCGTACTGTGCATGAATCTCTCCTCGTAACCGTTGGTCGGACCAATGTAGGTACGGCCAACGATAGCGGAAATCGTGGGGTGTGCCAACGGTTGTTAGACTCCGTCCATGATTTCGGGCCCCGACGAGCAGCCGCCGACTCGGGTGCGCGAGACAGCTTCCTGGCAGCTCGGCCAGGCCGCGCTGCTGTGCACCCGGCTGCTGCGGGAGGGGTTCGCTGCGGTGGACTCCAGCGGCTACCACTACCGGCTGCTGGCCACCCTCGAGGAGTTCGGCCCGGCCAGCCAGGCGGTGCTCGGCCGCCGCAACGGGATCGACCCGAGCGACGTCGTGGCGCAGATCAACGAGCTGGCCCAGCTCGGCCACGTCCAGCGCGAGCCGGATCCCGAGGACCGGCGCCGCAACGTCATCACCATCACCCGCTCCGGCACCCGTCAGCTGCGCAAGCTGGAGAAGGCCCTCGACGGCGTCCAGCGCACCCTGACCGCCCCGCTCACCGCCGGTGAACGGCGCGAGTTGGTCCGCCTGCTCACCCGGCTCAACGACCACCACCACCGCAAGCATTAGCAGGAGGAGCACATGCGATCGCTGAGACTCATGTTGGCTGCAACCGCCGTCACCTTGGTCGTGGCCGGCGCCGCTACCGCCGCCTCGCCGCCCACCCCGCCGACCGAGCCCACGAAGGGTCCCTGCGCGTACACGCCGCTGGAGGACACGACGTACTCCAAGATCGTGCCGCTGCCGCGCGACCCGCACCACACGCCGGACCGCGGCAAGGTCCGGGTCGTGATCAAGACCAGCCAGGGTGACATCCCGATGGTGCTCGAGCGGTCGATGGCGCCGTGCACGGTGCAGAGCTTCCAGCACCTGGCCAAGCAGAGCTTCTACGACGACACGATCTGTCACCGGCTGACGACCTACCCGACGCTCAGCGTGCTGCAGTGCGGCGACCCGCTCGGCACCGGCTGGGGCGACCCCGGCTACAGCTACCACGACGAGCTGCCGACCTGGCTGGACCCGTGGCCGGACGACCCGACCGGTGAGCGGAAGATCTACCCGCGCGGCACCCTCGCGATGGCCAACGCCGGGCCGGACACCAACGGCAGCCAGTTCTTCCTGGTCTACAAGGACTCCCGGCTCCGCCCGCACTACAACGTCTTCGGCCGGATCACGCCCGAGGGCATGAGGGTGCTCGACCGGATCGCCGCCGGCGGGGTGGACCCGGCCGACCCGGGCGCGCCGCTCGACGGCCTGCCGGCGATCGACGTCGAGGTGGACCGGGTCCGTCCGGGGCTGTGATCACGGGAATCTGAGGTCCGGGTACGCCGCGAGGTCGATGCCGTAGCGGGCGTAGACCTTGGTCGTGTTCTCGCCAGTGAGGTCGGCTTGGTCGATACCGAGCCGGCCCGCGACCTCGACAACATGGTCGCGGCTCTGGCCTTCGATTTCGAGGTACGGCGGGATCAGCGGCCACGCGTCGATCGCCAGCTCCGCGCGGTAGAGGGTGAAGCTGGTGCGGCGGTTCTCCTGGTAGGACTTCGGCACGAAGCCGAGGCGGCCAAGCAGTTCGTTGGCGGTCTCGAAGTCTCCGACGACAACCTCGGTCTCGTGCGTTCCGTCGATCCCGTCGTGCGCGATCTCCTTGGTCGCGAGCGTCACCTCGCGCCCGGTGTCGCGCAGCCGGATCCACCTGGACTCGTCGCCGGGCACGATGTCGTAGACGTAGCGGCGCAAAAGGGCCTCGTCTCCGACCTTCACCCCACCCGCCGCGACGATCCTGGCGGCGATCGCCTCGGCGTCGATGTCTAGGACCTTCGCCTCGAACTCGGTCGGCACGGTGGGATCACGTCTCGATCCGCGGGAACAGCGGCTCCGGCTGCGGTAGCCGCTCGGCCAATGGGCTGACCTGTGCGATCGCCCGGGCGGCTGCGTCCGGGAGGAACGGCGTCAGCTCATTCGCCGCAACTCGGCACGTCTGGAGCAGCAGTCCGAGGGTGTCACTGAGGCGGCGGCCTGCGACCTCGTCCCCGGCCTTTTCTGCTTTGGCGAGCGTCCATGGCTCGACTTCGACGACGTAGCGGTTCGCCTCGTCGACGATCTGCCAGAGCGCGGCCGTCGCCTGCCGGAAGTCGAAGCGTTCGAGGGCTGAGTCGATCGCTCCGGGCGCCTGATCGATGGCAGCTGTCAGCTTGTTGGCCCGCCACGGTTCGACGACGTCCGGCACTCGGCCGTCGCGGTACTTGTGGATCATGCTGACGGTTCGGTTGATGAGGTTGCCGAGGCCGTTGGCGAGGTCTTCGTGGTAGCGGCCGATCAGACGATCGGTGGTGAAGTCGGCATCGCCTACTCGGGGTACGTCGCGGAGTAGCCACCAACGCAGCGCGTCGGCGCCGTACTCGTCGATGATCGCGGTGGGGTCGATGGCGTTGCCCAGGCTCTTGCCCAACTTCTTGCCGTCGACGGTGAGGTAGTCGTGGACAAAGATCGTTGAGGGCAGGGAGACGCCGGCGCTGAGCAGCATTGCCGGCCAGTAGACGGCGTGAAACCGAACGATGCCCTTGCCGATCACGTGCGTGCGGTCCTCAGAGTTGACCCACCAGTCGCGGTAGTGGGGTCCGTCGGTGCCGTAGTCGAGCGCAGTGATGTAGTTGCCGAGGGCGTCCCACCAGACGTAGATCACCTGGTCGTCATCGCCGGGAACCGGGATGCCCCAGCCGCGGGCGCGCTCGACGGAGCGGGAGATCGAGAAGTCCTGGAGGCCGGTCCTGATGAAGCCCAGCACCTCGTTACGGCGGCTCGCGGGCTCGACCCGCAGCCGACCGGACTCGATGAGGTCGCGGAGCTGGTCCTCGTAGCGGGAGAGCTTGAAGAACCAGTTCTCCTCGCTGACCAGCTGTGGTCGCGTGTGGTGCTCGGGGCAGAGGCCGTCGCGCAGCTCGTCCTCGGCGTAGAACTGCTCGCAGCCGATGCAGTACAGGCCCTCGTAGTGTTTCCGGTAGAGATCGCCGGACTCCTCGGTCGCCTTCCACAGCCGGTCGACTCCGACCTGGTGGCGCGGGTCAGCGCTGGTACGGATGAAGTCGTCGAAGCTGAGCATCAGTGGTCCGCGAAGGTCGTGGAAGGTCTGCGCGTTGCGGTCGACGAGTTCTCGGGTCGGGATTCCTTCGGCCTCGGCGGCTAGCGCGTTCTTCAGCGAGTTGTCGTCGGTACCGGTCAGGAAGCGCACTTGGTGACCGCGCTGGCGCCAGTGCCGGGCGATGACGTCTGCTTGCACCAGTTCCATCGCAAACCCCAGATGCGGCTTGGAGTTCACGTACGGAATGGCGGTGGTGATGTAGCGGCGTGACATCGCTTCCTCGGAAATCTCGGTTGTTGGCCGGAGGCGGTCAGGCTATCGACCAGGACCCGCCTTGAACCCGGTCGGCATCGCGTCTTCTCTTTCGGGTTCCTACGCCCCGTGCTTGGCCCCTACTGGCGAGGGTCGGATGGCCGCACATCGGTCGTCGCCACGTGAAGCCGCGCCAACACGTCGCGCAGGTTCGCAGTCCAGTCGTCCTTCAGGGGAGTTAACTGTTCGAATACGTCACCGGTCGCGACCGCGAGACCATCGGGTAGACCTGATGCCCGTTGGGTAGCTGCAACCTCGTCAAGCTCTGGCTGCCAGCGCCAGGCCCGTGCGGCGACGCTAGGAAGGTAGTCCCGGTCGGCGAGGATCCCGCTACCCATGCGCTCCGCCTCCGCCACAAGCTGGTCGGACAGTCCGTGGTCGTCCGCTAAAGCGTGCGCCAGCGCGGCCAGGGCGCGACTCCCGCGCTGGAACGACGCGAACGCCATCTTCAGCGCGCTTGCGCTGCCCAACGGCTCTTCGAGCACCGTCGGCTCGACCTGACTGCCCTCGAACAACCCAGCGATCTGACTGGCGCCGTTGCCGGCGAGGTAGAGCCGGATGCTGCGCTGGTCGTTTGGCGGGGCGCCGAAGATCGAGTCGTCGATCACTGTGGCGCCAGCAGCGCTCGCCGTGGCGACGATGTCCAGCATCCGCTGCGGTGAGATCGCGTTGGCGTCGATGTAGACCCCGTCGTAGCTGTGGCCGGCCACTTCGGCGGCGATGCTGCTGGCCGCCTGGGATGGGCAGATCACCAGCACGAGATCGGCAATGGAGAGCATCTGAGCCGTGTTGACGACATCCTCGAGGCCGGCCCGTTGGCCGTTGGCGCGTTGCGTCGCTTCTACCCGTCGAGCACCACACAACGCGGTGACCGTTCGCGACGAGTTGTGCGCCGACGGCTGCTCCCATCCGCCCTGGATGCAGAAGGCCCACCGTCGTCACGCGTTGCCCCAGCAAGTGCGGCACGCAGCTTTCGCTGTCACGCTGCTCTCCATTGACTGACGCACGGCCTCGAAGCGCCTCTCAGTGCAGGTTCTTGACCATGCACTCATAAGTCGGTGCCTGGGGCACGGGGCACACGGTGCCCACGGTTGACCACCCCCACGCGAGGTACGCAGCGCGAGCGGGCAGGTTGTCAGGCAGTACGCGCAGGCCAGCTCGTTCCTCCTTGCGTCGCGCCATGAAATCATCGTGCATGGTTCGGGCGATCCCGGCGCGTCGGTAGGGCCGCCGGACAAGGATCTCCGGGATCACCACGGTGCGGGTGCCATCCTCGTCTGTGTATCCGCCTGGAAGGGTCCGCATGACGTCCGGCTGCCAGCGAACCTCATCCCACCATCGGAGCTCCTGCGTGAGCGTGTAGCCGTACATCAGCGCCACGTCGGTGCCGTCGTCCTGGCGGGCAAAGATGATCTCGAATCCGGGCTGTTCGACGGCCATTGTGAATCGCTGCTCGAACGCCTCCTCGGAGAAGAAGGGGTGGCCCCCGAAGAGCGGCTCGGCGTACACGTCGACGTGGATTGAACTGGCCGCCCGGAACAACGCTCTGCCCTCGACGCCAGTGAACGGGTGCAGCGAGACTTGGGGCATCTCAGTCCTCGTCACTTTGGGTGCGGTGCGCCACGCGCGAGAGGAAGTCACGGACTGCCGGGTGGCGGGCCTGCGAGCCCATCTGGTCACAGACTCGCTGGAACTGGTTGAGGATGCGGATCGAGGAGAGGCGGAAGATGCCGGGCGTGAGTGATTCCCCGACTCGACAGGCATGGTCGACCTCGCCCTTCGCGACGAGGTTGCGCATGTAGAAGGTGGCTGATGACAGCCGGTTCCGGGTGAACACCTCGAAGTCGCCGACGCTGGCAGTCAGGCTTGCGTCGGCATCATCGTGGCGGCCGAGGTCCATGTGACACATGCCGGACAGCGACGCAAGCTCTGGCTCGTTGAGGTAGCCGATCCAAGCCGGATCACCGTCGCGCGCGCCGGCGTCGAACTGTGCCGCTGACGCCGCCAAGGCGCGGCCGCACTCAGTGGCGGCACCGAGCGTCGCCCACCCGCGGGCCGCGTGCATGGCGAAGATTGAGCGGACACGCGGCGTCGCCCAGCCGGTGGACTGCTGCTGCGCGGCTTCGGCGAACCGGACGGCGTCACGGCCGCGGCCCAGCGCGTTCGCTTGGATGCTCATGTTCGACAGCGCATGAGCGGCCAGATTCTGGCGGCCGGTGACCTGTGCGAGGACCATCGCCTCACTGTAGAGCTGGCGCGCGAGCCGTTGGTGGCCGGCGTCGTATGCCAGCCATCCCGACAGGATCAGCATCTCGCCGGTGGCGCTTTCGAGTCGGGACCGCACGACGTCCCGGTAGTTGCCGTGCTCGAGGAGGAGGCGGGTGGCCTTCACACCGTTGATGGCCTGCCGCAGAAGTGCGCCGCCGCCTTGTCGGTGATCGAGTGCGTACAGCTTCTCGAACAGGGTCTCTGTCTGCTTGACGTGGTCCATGCCGATCCGGCGCGCTCCGACTCCGGCTGCGCTCATGGACGCCTCCGCGGCGAGCCAGGCCCGTGGCGCGCCGGCCGCCGTGGCGGGCAGGCCGAAGCTCACGTCGTGGAGGTCGCTGAGGAACGCCGCCTGGTCGGCGGCCCGCATCGTTGAGAATGCGCCGCCGCCACTGGAGACGAGGGTCCATCCCGCCGAGGTCCTGGTCCAGCGGCGCACGAACCCGAGCTCTGATGTCGGCTTGCCGAACACATCTTCCAAGAGCACGCGGTACCGGTCCTGGGGCAACAGGACCTCGCCGCTCTCCCAGCGCCGCACCATCCGTGCATCGCATAGCGTCTGGCGGTCACCGCGGCGGGCAGCCGCCTCGGTCAGGCGCTCTGCCAGATCCTGCTGACTCATCCCGCGAAGCTCCCGCAAGACTGACAGCACGAGGTTGGGCGTGCGCAGGCGAGCACCAGACAAATCCCCCGCCTCCTCGCCGTCAGCCCGGGCAACCGCACGATCGATGTAATCCGGTCACACCGTACCGACGCAGTGATCACACGGACGTGCCCGAGCGAACTCTGTCCGGTGATCCGTCCTCGTCCTGAATGGCGTTCTCGCGGTGGACTGGCGATGTCGCCAACCCAGCGACCCCGCGCCAGATCACCCGACCAAGGAAGGAGGTGAGGGGCATGCGTCGCTCAGTCCTGACGATCGACAGCAGCGTCCTCACCATCGAGGCAGGAATCCCCGACCCGAGCGACGTCGTCATCGTCGAGCGGAAGGGGTGGGGCCACCCGGACACGCTGGCCGACCACCTCGCCGAGCGACTGTCCCGCGCCTACTCGACGTACACACGGGACAGGTTCGGCGCCGTCTTGCACCACAACTTCGACAAGCTCGCGCTGCTCGGCGGCGCCAGCGAGGTGCGGTACGGGCGAGGCCGGATGCGTGAGCCGGTCCGGGTGCTGGTCAACGGCCGCGCAGCACCGGGATGCGGCGACGAGGACGTGCCCGTGTCCGACCTGGTCAACCAGACGGTGCGGGACTTCTTCGCCGAGCGGCTGCCCGAGCTGGCCGGCCACCTCAGCATCGAGCACAACATCACGACCAACCCCAGCCCTGGCGCCGTGATCACCGGTGACGAGCCCTCCGACCGCGCCGTGTGGTTCCGGCCGCGCTCGGTCGGCGACCTGCGAGAGCGCCGTACGCCGCTGGCGAACGACACGTCGCTCGGCACCGGCTGGGCGCCGGAACATACCGTGGAGGTGTTCGTCCGGGACCTGGCCGACCACCTCTCCCGGCCGGACCGGTTCGCCGCCACCAACCCCTGGCTCGGCTCCGATGTGAAGCTGATGGCGCACGCCGCCGCCGACGGGCTCGACATGGTGCTGTGCGTGCCGCAGAAGTGCACGCACGTACCCGACCGGGCGACGTACCTCGACAACTGCGAAGCGGTCCTGGCCGAGTGCCACCGCCTTGCCGCGGACCGGCTGCCCGGCCTGTCGGCCACCTTCCAGCTCAACGTCCGCGACCTGCCCGAGCGGGACGAGCTCTACCTCACCTACACAGGCAGCTCGATCGAGTCGGGCGACGAGGGTGTAGTGGGCCGCGGCAATCGGATCACCGGGCTGATCACGCCGCTGCGCCCGATGAACGTCGAGGGCGTGGCCGGCAAGAACCCCGTCTACCACGTGGGCAAGCTCTACAACGTCGCCGCACAGCGGATCGCCGTCGACCTGTCCGATGCCACCGGGCAGCACGCCGAGGTCCACCTGATCAGCGCCACCGGGCAGCGGCTTGACCGTCCGTGGCGGATCCTCGTCCGACTCGCCGCGCGGCGCGTGGACGACGACAAGGTGGCTGCAACGGTCCGCCAGACGCTCGACGCGTTCCCCGAGATGACCGCTGAGATCCTCGCCACCGACCTCCTGGTCCGGCAGTGACCGCCGCTGACGGTTCGTCGGCTGCCGGCGTCACCCACCTGCTCAGGCACGGCCGCACGAGCTACAGCGCAGCACACCTCGCGACCGGGCGCCCGGACCTGACGATCGGTCTCGATGAGGTGGGTGTCGAGCAGTGCCACCGCGCGCGCCGAACACTGCCGCTCGGCGTCGTACGGTCCTGCGTCGTCAGCGAGTTCCCACGGACCGGGCAGACGGCCCGGATCCTGCTACCGGCCGGGCCCGTGTCAATCACGGCGGACGCGCGTCTCAACGAGATCGACTACGGCACCTTCGAGGGACAGCCCTTCGCCCACTACGCGCATTGGCTGACCCGCGAGGGCATCGACGCCCGTCCGCCCGAGGGCAGCGAATCGCAGCGGGAGGCACTACTGCGCATGTGCGCCGGCCTGCTCGGCGTCCTGTCGCTGCCGTGGCCGCGGCTGGTGGTGACCCACGGACTGCTGCTGTCGGTGCTGCGCCACGTTCACGCCGACGGCCGGGCGACCGACGGGCTCTTCCCCGAGGCCGGCTACCTGGACCCGCTCAGCCTGACCGACGACGAACTTCGGCAGCTCGTCGACGACACCACCCGCCACCTTGCCCAAGGAGCCAGTGCGACGGCGATGGCCGCTACGGTCGCCCAACCACCGGGTATCGGCCCGGAGGCCCGCAGGTTGGTACCCCTGAGCAGAGGAAGAGGCCATGACCATCACCCACACCACCGTCGCCGGTCGCGCCGTGATCCGCTACGACGACCGCCTCCTCCTCGTGACGGACGGCGGCTATTGGTACACGCCCGGCGGCCGGCTGGAGCCCGGCGAGACGCTACCCGAGTGCGTCGCCCGGGAGGTCCAGGAGGAGACCGGCACCGAGGTCACCATCGGCGACATCGTCGCCGTCTCGGAGTACCTGGACCCCGAGACCGGCGAGCACAAGGTCGAATGCTTCTTCTCCGCTGAACTGACCGCCGCGCCCGACGCGATCGGCACTTGGCACGACACCGGCGGCCCGGTCACCTCGGTCGGCCTGTTCGACGCCGCCCAGCTGGCAGGCATGACCGTACATCCGGCCTGGATCACCCGCACGCTCACCGACGGTGCGCCGGACCCGGGGCCGATCTACCTGTCGTCCGACCGGATCGAGGACCGACATGAGCCATGAGATCAGCGTCAACCCGGCGTGCTACCGGTGGGGCACCACCCTGGCGGAGTTCGTCGCCGTGAGCCGCGCGGCCGGGTTCACCAGCGTCGAGGTCAGCATTCAGCAGGCCGCCGCCCTCGCAGACGCCCTCGGCGGCCTCAACGCGCTGCGCCAGTGGCGCCGCCAGGCCGGCGTCGAGGTCGTCCAGTTCAGCGGCATCCTGCCGGCCGGCCCGGTCCTGCCCGCACCGCTGCTCGTGGACGACGCCGACTTCGCCACCGCGCTGAGCACGCTCGATCGACACCTTGCCGTGGCCGACGCGCTTGACTGCCGCCGAGCCGCCATCGTGGTCAACCCGCGCACCAGCCTGCCACTCCCAGAGGCGACGGACTGCGCGCTGAACCGACTCGACCAGCTCGCCGACCACGCCGACCGGCACGGGATCCGGCTGGCCGTCGAGTTCATCGGCGTCCGGCGCGACCTGAACGCCACGCTCGACGGCCCCCACCCGTTCATCGGATCCGCCGCCGGCCTGCTCGGTCTGCTGGACGAGCTCGACCGGGCCACGGTCGGGGTACTGCTAGACACGAGCCACCTTTACGCCTCTGGCGACAGCCTCACCGACCTGCCGGATCTGCGCGGGCGGATCGGGTTCGTCCAGGTCGCTGACGTCCCGCGCGGCCTCCCGCCCGGCGAGCTGACCGATGCCGTCCGCTGCCTGCCGGGCACCGGCGGCACCGATTTCGAGTGCCTGCTGCCCGACCTGGATGCCGCCGGGTACGACGGGCCGCTGTCGATCGAGCTGTTCTCGCCAGAGCTCTGGCAGCTCGCGCCCGCCGACGCCGCGGCGCAACTGTTTGACAGCACCGCTCACCTGCGGCCCCATCGGCCGGCCACCGTTGCGGCGGGCCGGAGGCAGTCATGAGAGTCGGACTGGTCGGCTGCGGGCGGATCGCCCACGAGGCGCACGTTCCCGCCTACACCGCAGCGGGCATCACGGTGGCCGCTGTCTGCGACCTGATCCCGGACCGGGCAGCCTCCGCCGCCCGGGCGACCGGCGCCGCCGTGGCGACCACCGCACAGGAGTTGGCGCAGCGCGACGACGTGGACGTCATCGATGTCGCCACCCCGCCGTCCGGCCGCCCCGACCTGCTGCGCGAGCTGTACCGGACCGGCAAGCCGATCCTGTCCCAGAAGCCCCTCGCCTACGACCTACCCACCGCCACCGCCTTGGTCCAGGAGGCCGAGGATCTCGGGGTTGCCCTGGCCGTCAACCACAACGCCCGCTGGGCGCCGGCCCACTGCGCGATTTACCGGCAGATGATCGACGGTGCCCTCGGCCAGGTGTATGCCGTACAGCACCACAACCGCTTCAACGAGGATGTGGACACCTGGTACACCCGCCACCCCGACTACCTGTTCCTCGACCACGGCATCCACTACGTCGACCTCGCCCGCGTCCTCACCGGCCGCACCCCTACCGCCGTGGCCGCCGTCGCCGGCACCCGCCCAGGCCAGCGGCCCGCCGGTCCGGTCATCTACTCGGTGAACCTGCGTTACGCCGACGACGAGGCACCCCACGTCGTGCTGACCTTCGTCAACACCGCGCCCGCGCCGGCCGGGTTCGACTTCAGACTCATCGTGGACGGCGTGGACGCTACCGCGCAGGCCACGCTCTTCGCCGCCGACCTCCTCCCCGCGGACGGCAGTCCGCCACGAACACTTGACGTCCTTGGCGAGTGGACGCCCGACGCCTTCAGCGGCCCACTCCTGTCCTTGACTCGCCACCTGACCACCGGGGACCCGCTGCCACACTCGGGCCGTGACCACCTCGCCTCCCTCGCTGTGGCCGTCGCCGCTGCGCAGTCCGCCAAGCAGGCCGGCGCCTGGACCGCCGTCGACCACCCGCCCACGGAGGTGACAGGCAGTGCACACCTCGCGGCTTACCTACCTTGAGGGGCTACCCGGCCTCGGCAAGACCACCACCGCCATCACGCTGGCAGCCCAAGCCGACGACGCGGCGCTGGTGTCGGAGAACAACCCAGCGCCCGCCGACCACAAGGCCGTCGCCGATCTCGACCCGGTCGAGGCAGCCCAGTGGTACCTGCATGGCGAGATCCCCCGCAGCCACTACGCCGCGAGCCTCGCAGCCAGCGGCCAGAATGCGGCGGTCATCTGTGACAAGGGCGCCCTCGCCACCCTCGCCTACCTCTACGCCCTGAGCCGCACCGGCACTGCGGAGGACTCCGCCTATCAGCAGGTACGCCGTGAGTACCTGACCCATGTCAGACCCCACCTGCCCGTAAATGCCAGGACCGTCGTCTTCGCAGGGCCGGTCGCCCTCAGCCTCCGCCGTCGCGAATGCAAGCCCGACCGGGCCGACCGACCGTTGTGGTACGACCAGTCCTTCCTGGACGCCCACTTCCGCTTCTACCTGACCGAGGCGCCCAGGCTGCGCCACGGTCCGCTCGCCGTCCTCGATGCCACCGGCCACCCCGCCGCCACGGTCCAGCGGGCCGCGACGCTGTGCCGCATCATCCTGGCCGCGACCGCCTCGGACGGGAGGGGCGGGAGCGGACGCGTCCTGCCGACGCCGGCGGACCAGCTCGAGTCGCCGTTCCGGGCCTATGCCGCACGGGCGGGAGCGGCTGTCTTCGGGCAAGCGCTCGGCGCGCCGTTCCACCAGCACGGCGCCCTCGCCCAGCCGTTCGAGCGGCACCTGCTCCTGCATCGCGACGAACGGGTCGTGCTGCAGTGCAGCCTCTGGCGACACCAGACCGCCCTTTCGAGCAACGGAGGCAGCGCATGACCACCACCCGGCTCGCTCTCGCCGTGATCGGCTGCGGCATCGTTGCCCGTGCCCGCTACTTCCCCGCGCTCCAGCAGCTCGTGGACCTGTACGACGTGCGCGCCCTCTGCGATGCCGACCCGCACGCCCTTACCCGGGCCGGGACCAACTTCCCGAACGCCCGCCGCCACGACTCCCTCGAAGACCTGCTCGGGCACGCCACCGACCTTGACTGTGCGGCGCTGCTGATCACCGGCGACCACAGCGACCCGCTCGAGGCGCTCGCCCGGCACGGGATTCCCACCCTGGCGGAGAAGCCGATCGCCTACACGCACCGGGCGGCAGCCAGCGCCGCAGCGGCGTTCTCGAGCCGCGGCGTACCGCTCCAGGTCGGCTACATGAAGCGCCAGTACGAGACCGTGCACCGGCTCTCCGAAGCCATCGCCGGCGGCCATGCCACGAGCATCGCCATCGACCTCCTCCACCCGCCCGAGGACGGCTACCTCCAGCCCGTGATCGGTCACGGCCGCGGCTTCAGCACCGACCTACCGACCTATCTCGACTCCGAGACCGCCCGCTCGGACATCTCCGCTCACCTCGCAGCGCTCGGCGTACCCGCCGACGACGTCGCCACCCGACGCGCCTACGTCCTGCTCACCACCAGCGTCATCCACGACATCAACCTGATCCACGGCCTCGCCGGAGAACCTGCACAGGTGCTCCACGCCCACTTCTGGAACGCCGGACTCGACGGTCGGATCTCCTTCTCGTGGTCCGACCAGCTGACCGGCACCCTCACCTACTCCTATGTCGAGGCCGGCAGCTACGAGGAGACCATCCGGGTCGTGGGACCCCGCCACCGCTGGACCGCGCACCTGCCCTCGCCCTACCTGCCCCACGCCCCGGCAACGCTGAACACCCACCAGGTCGGCGAGCCGACTGAGCCCGTCTCGTTCGCCGACCCTTTCCAGCGGCAGCTCGACGAGTTTCACGCCGTGGTGAGTCGCGGGACAGCGCCGACCGTCGACGGCAGCTCCGCCGCTGCAGACCACGCCTTGATCGACCGGATCGTGCGGCGTGCCACCGCTTCATAGGCGACGGCTATCTCGGGTGCCGCGTGGGATTCGATCTCGTTGAGGATCTCCACGATTCCCTCGACTTCGGTCTCGCTGAAGACCCCGGTCGGGCCCTGAGGGGCGTGGTCGGTGAAGGGTGACTCGAACAGTCGGCGGGCTTGCATGGCTCCGTTCCGAGTGAGTTCCTCAACGATCAGGTTCACGAAGTGGATCTGTTGAGCCGTGTAGGTCGAGTCACCGAGGAACTGCGAGAAGGCCTCGGTTGCGGCCGCCCGGTCGAGACCGACAAGCGAGCGGATGAAGAGCCCGAGGCCGGGGGCCTCTTCCTTGGCTGGCTCGGATCGCGTCGCAAATCCCACTGCGGCCGTGATGGCGCCCGCGGTAAAGAGGCCCGATGCGAGGACCCGCGCGACGTACGCAGTGTTCTTTCTCTGCCGTTCTCGGATAACGGTGATGTCACCGATTGGCTGTGTGGTCGTCATGACCAGCTCCTGTTCTGCCGGTCACGGTGACCAGCCGAACAGGCTCGCAGCCACCACCGACAGTTCTTGCGAGCCGACCGTCAAGCCCGGCCGCTGAGCCGGCGGGACAGCAGGCCGGCGGTACGCCGTACGGCGGCGGGCAGGTCGGCGGGCTTGGAGCGGCCGAGGTCGTAGGTCACGGCCAGCCCGGCGACCGGGTGGCCGTTGTGGTCGAGTACGGCGGCGGCCACGCTCGCGAAGCCGGGCGTGACCTCGCCGTCCTCCACGGCGTACCCGCGGGTGCGGGTCTCGGTCAGCACCACCCGCAGCGCGCCGGGCGAGTCCGGGCCGTGGCCGTGCCGGTCGACGAACGCGGTCCGGTCCGGGTAGAGCGCACGGACCTGGGCGGCCGGCAGCGCGGCGAGGATGGCGCGGCCGCTGGCGGTGAGGTGCGCGGGGAGCCGGACGCCGACGTCGGTGACCAGCGGCGGCCGGCCGGCGGCCCGCTCCTCGATGACGTAGAGGACATCGCGCCCGTGCAGTACGGCGAGGTGGGCGGTCTCGGCGACCCGGTCCGCGAGGTCGGCCAGCGGCCGGCGGGCGATCCGCTGCAGTGGGCCCTGCCGCGAGTAGCCGCTGCCGACCTCGAACGCCGCCACTCCGAGCCCGTAGCGGTGTTCGTCGGCCAGGTGCACCACGAAGCCTTCGTCGATCATCGCGTTGAGAAGGTGGTACGCCGTACTCCGCGGCAGCTCGCACTGCCGCGCGATCCGGTCCAGCGGCACCGGGTCCGGCTGGCTCGCCAGGAACCGGAGCACCCGGAGTGCACGCGTTGCCGCAGGTACCTGGCTCATGGAGCCAGTTTTTCAGAGGTCGGGTCGGCTATGGGGTGATCGTCGGGCAGGGAGCGGCACCCTTCGGCCGGAACGTCAGCAGGGTGATCGAGTGCGACCCGAAGCGCGGTCGGAACGGCGTACCGGCTTGCCAGACCTGCGACTTCGCCGGCCGCACCGACTTGGGCAGCGCATCTGCGCTGTCGCCGCGGGTGATCGTGTGCGGGTCGGTCCGCAGGGTGCGGATGCCGACGCAGGTCGGCGCGTCCCGGCCGGGCAGCCGGATCTCCGGGACATATGCCGCGGACCAGCGCTTGTTGACGACCAGCAGGCTGGCAGTGGTGCCGCGGCGGGTGCCGAGCACGGTGACGCCGTCGTGGCTGCCGGTCACCTGCACCGGCCGCTGCCCGACCACATGCCGGAACAGCCGGGTGAGGTAGCCGCGGCTGGCGAGTGCGAACCGGGCGCTGTCGCCGGCGCCGTACTTCTCGAAGTAGCTGGCGAAGTTGGACAGGTTGGAGACGGGTACGCCGTTCAGGACCTGCCCGGCGAGCAGCCGGGCCAGCAGGAGGTCGTGCAGGAACCGCTGGCCCTGCTGGGGGTACGGCGGGTTCAGGCTGCCGAACTCGGTGACGATCAGGAACCGCTTGCCGGCGTCCGGGCCGCTGGCGCGCATCGACCGCCGCAGCAGCCCGAGCTCGGCGGTCTCGGCGTCGCCCTCGGCCATCAGCTTGCGGTACACGTCGGGGAACTCCGAGACGCCGGAGATGTTGGCGTACTCGTGGACGCCGAGGCAGTCGTACCTGCGGCCGAGCTGCTTCATCCGGGCGACGAAGTCCGGCCGGCCCCAGCCGGCGCAGACCTGCACGTCGATGTCGTCCATCGACTTCAGCGCCTTGTAGAAGTCAGAGAAGCCGGGCATCCGGCCGGCGGTGTACTTGATCCGCATCGTGCCGATCGGCTTGGCGCCGTGCACGCCGTCGCCGAACCGGACCGTTTGCCGGAGCTTGTCCAGCGTGAACACCCGGGCGCCCGGACGGTGGGCGCCCAGCCTCGCGACCTACCGCCAGGTCTGGCCGGCGACCGTGACCACCGGCGCCGGGTCGAGCGAGATCGGGGTGAACCGCGGTCGGTAGACCTGGTTGGCGGTGCCGTCGGCGGTCTTCGGGTGGAGGAGGTCGCAGTTGTCGGTGTCGAACAGGCCGTTGTTGTTCTTGTAGACGCCGGAGCCGGTGGGCTGGAGCCGCTTGCCGCCCTTGATGTACTCGTCGAGACGCTGCGTGGTGTCGGTGGAGCGCCAGTAGCGCTGGTTGCCGAGGTAGGGCTCGTTGCCGATCTCGACGATGAACTGGCCGGTCGCCTTCGCCGCCGCCCGGACGAAGGCCTTGGCCCGCTCCGGCGTGGTGTTGACCATCGGCAGCATCAGGTTGGTGCGGCCGCCGATGCCCTTCATCAGCGTGTTGTGCCTGGGGAGCGTGTACCTCGACTTCGCCGCCGGGATCGGCGCGAACTGGGTGAATGCGAAGCCGCCGCTGGTCTGGCAGCCGGGCGTGCCCACGGCGTGCCGGTAGTCGAAGAGGTTCGCGACCGTCCCGCCCGGGTAGCGCACGGCCTTGATGCCGGCGTTCTTCGCGAGCTCGACGATCCGATCCCGGACCTGTCCGTCCTGGCCGAGGGCGTGGTCGGCGTCCTGCAGCCAGCGCTGGTTGCCGCCGATGATCCCGGCCGCGACCGGCGGCGCGCCGGCTCCCGTCGTGGTGATGGTCAGCGTCGGCGGTGCGGCTGTCGGGCCGGCCGGCGCCGGAGTGGCGGCAGCCGAGGTGATGGCGGGTACGGCGGTGAGGACGAGGCCGGTGACACCGGCGAGGGCGGCGAGGCGGGTACGAGACACGGGTCCCGATCCTAGGCTGGCGGCCGCGTCGCCGCGCAGGCGTTGGCCGCCTCCTGCCGACCAAGGTAAGCGGCCGCCCGGGACCAGTCCGGGCGGCCGCTTACCGGCGGGGCACTGGGTTGCCCCGCTACGAGACGGCGTCAGGTCCGGTCTATGACGCGCTACTCGCCTAGCCTCGTGGGTATGCGTCGTCTGCTGGTCCTCGCCGCCATCGCCCTGTTCGTGATCGGTGTCGTGCTGTACAGCACTGGGCGGGTCGCCGAGGGCGTGGTCCTCTGGCTGGCGTCCGCGGCCGTCGTCAACGTGGTCTTCATGATCGGCGGGTTCGCCGACCGTCGGCTCCGGCAGGCGGAGAGGCGGGCCCGCAAGGCCGGCATCCTCGGGATCGCGACGGTCATGGAGGTACGCCGCAACGGGCGCTTCCACGACGGGAGCGCGTACTACGACCACACGCTGAGCGTGGAGCTGCCCGGCCGCGAGCCGTACGTCGCGGTCCACGAGTCCACGGCTTGGGGCTACCTCACGGTGGGCCGGGTGACCCAGGTCCGGGTCGCGGCCGACGATCCGCAGCGGATCTGGATCGAGTACGACCCGAGCTTCTGGGCGCGGTCTCGGATGTGAGACGGCGAGTACGGCGCGGCGATGGCCCACGCCGTCGCCGCGGAGTTTGATGGGCGGCATGAGCTCGCAGGTCGTGGTTGGAGTAGGTCCGGTGTCGTTCGCGGACGTGGTGGCTGTCGCTCGGAGTGGCGCAGGGGTGGTGCTCGGCGAGGATGCCAAGGACGCGATCGTGAGGGCGCGGGCGGTGGTCGACGAGCTGGCGGCGGCGCCGACTCCGGCGTACGGCATCTCGACGGGGTTCGGCGCGCTGGCGACTCGGCACATCCCGACCGAGATGCGCGCTCAGTTGCAGAAGAGCCTGGTCCGCTCGCACGCGGCCGGCTCCGGCCCCGAGGTCGAGCGGGAGGTCACCCGGGCGCTGATGCTGCTCCGGCTGTCGACCCTAGCGACTGGGCACACCGGCGTACGGCCCGAGACCGCGCAGCTGATCGCCGACCTGCTCACCCACCAGATCACGCCGATCGTGCACGAGTACGGCTCGCTCGGCTGCTCCGGCGACCTGGCGCCGCTGTCGCACTGCGCGCTGGCGCTGATGGGCGAGGGCACGGTGCGTACGGCGCAGGGCGCAGTGGTCCCTGCGGCCGACGCGCTCGCCGAGGCGGGGCTGAAGCCGCTCGAGCTCGAGGCCAAGGAAGGGCTGGCGCTGATCAACGGCACCGACGGCATGCTCGGCATGCTGGTCCTCGCGATCACCGACCTGCGCCGGCTGCTCAGGACCGCCGACATCGCCGCCGGGATGAGCGTCGAGGGGCAGCTCGGCACCGACCGCGTCTTCGCGCCCGAGCTGCAGGCGATCCGCCCGCACCCAGGCCAGGCGCTCAGCGCCGCCAACCTGTCCGCGCTGCTTGCCGACTCCGGGATCGTCGCGTCCCACCGCGGCCCCGACTGCAACAAGGTCCAGGACGCCTACTCGCTGCGCTGCTCACCGCAGGTGCACGGCGCCGCCCGCGACACCGTCGAGTACGCCGCCACGGTCGCCGGCCTCGAGCTCGCGTCCGCCATCGACAATCCTGTCGTCCTCGCCGACGAGGGGCGGGTCGAGTCCAACGGCAACTTCCACGGCGCACCGGTCGCCTACGTCCTCGACTTCCTCGCGATCGTGGCCGCCGACGTGGCGTCGATCAGCGAGCGGCGTACCGACCGCTTCCTCGACAAGGCCCGCAACCACGGGCTGAACCCCTTCCTCGCCGACGACCCGGGCGTGGACAGCGGACACATGATCGCGCAGTACACCCAGGCCGCGATCGTGAGCGAGCTCAAGCGGCTCGCGGCACCCGCGTCCGTCGACTCGATCCCGTCCAGCGCGATGCAGGAGGACCACGTCTCGATGGGCTGGTCGGCCGCCCGCAAGCTGCGCCGCTCGGTCGACGGGCTGACCCGGGTGGTCGCGATCGAGGTGCTCACCGCCGCCCGCGCGCTGGACCTCCGCGCGCCACTCACCCCGTCGCCGGCCACTGGCGCCGTCGTACGGCTGCTCCGGGAGTCCGGGATTGCCGGCCCGGGACCCGACCGTCACCTGTCACCCGAGATCGAGAAGACCGTCGAGCTGGTCCGCTCGGGCGCCGTACTCGCCGCGGCCGAGGCCGAGATTGGAGAACTGAAGTGAACAACCGCCTACCCATTCACGCAGCGCACGGGACCGAGCTGACCGCGAAGTCGTGGCAGACCGAGGCACCGCTGCGGATGCTGATGAACAACCTCGACCCGGAGAACGCCGAGCGCCCCGAGGACCTCGTGGTGTACGGCGGCACCGGGCGCGCCGCCCGCAGCTGGGAGGCGTACGACGCCCTGGTCGCGACCCTGCGCACGCTCGAGGCCGACGAGACGATGCTGGTCCAGAGCGGCAAGCCGGTCGGCGTGATGAAGACCCACGAGTGGGCGCCGCGGGTGCTGATCGCGAACTCCAACCTGGTCGGCGACTGGGCCAACTGGGAGGAGTTCCGGCGGCTGGAGGACCTCGGGCTGACGATGTACGGCCAGATGACCGCCGGGTCGTGGATCTACATCGGCACCCAGGGCATCCTGCAGGGCACCTTCGAGACCTTCGCCGCCGTCGCCGACAAGCGGTTCAACGGGACCCTGGCCGGGACGATCACCCTGACCGCCGGCCTCGGCGGCATGGGCGGCGCGCAGCCGCTCGCGGTCACCATGAACGACGGCGTCGTGATCTGCATCGAGTGCGACCAGGCCCGGATCCAGCGGCGGCTGGACCACAAGTACCTCGACGTCCAGGCGGCGACCCTCGACGAGGCCGTCGAGATGGCGGTGGCTGCTCGTGATGAGAGGCGGCCGCTGTCGATCGGCGTACTCGGCAATGCGGCGGTGCTGCTGCCCGAGCTGCTGGAGAAGGACGCGCCGATCGACATCGTCACCGACCAGACCTCCGCCCACGACCCGCTGTTCTACCTGCCCGCCGGCACCAAGTTCGAGGACTGGGAGACCGAGCGCAGCGAGGACCCGGCCGGCTTCACCAAGCGGGCGCAGGAGTCGATGGCCACGCACGTGCGGGCGATGGTGGAGTTCCAGGACCGCGGCGCCGAGGTGTTCGACTACGGAAACTCGATCCGCGACGAGGCGCGCAAGGGCGGCTACGACCGGGCCTTCGAGTTCCCGGGCTTTGTGCCGGCGTACATCCGGCCCCTGTTCTGTGAGGGCAAGGGCCCGTTCAGGTGGGCGGCGCTCTCCGGCGACCCGGCCGACATCGCGGCCACCGACCGCGCGATCCTCGAGCTGTTCCCCGACAACGAGCGGCTGCGGAAGTGGATCACGATGGCCGGCGAGCGGGTCTCCTACCAGGGGCTGCCGGCGCGGATCTGCTGGCTCGGGTACGGCGAGCGGCACCTGGCGGGCCTGAAGTTCAACGAGATGGTCGCGTCCGGTGAGCTGAAGGCGCCGATCGTGATCGGCCGCGACCACCTTGACTGCGGCTCGGTGGCGTCGCCGTACCGGGAGACCGAGGGGATGCTCGACGGCTCCGACGCGATCGCCGACTGGGCGATCCTGAACGCGCTGGTCAACACCGCGTCCGGCGCGTCATGGGTGTCGTTCCACCACGGCGGCGGCGTCGGCATGGGCCGCTCGCTGCACGCCGGCCAGGTCTGCGTCGCCGACGGCACCTCGCTTGCGGCGGAGAAGATCGAGCGGGTGCTCACCAACGACCCGGGCATGGGCGTGATCCGCCACGTCGACGCCGGCTACGAGAAGGCGGCCGAGGTCGCCGCCGAGCGTGGCGTACGGGTTCCGATGACCGACGGTTGATCCGGGCCGCAGTCGCCTAAGGAACTGGCGAGACCCTCGCCTTGAAGTCCCCGACGTCGTCGCTGTCGCCACGATCGAGTCGGAGCCAGACAGTGTCAGCCGAGGCGGTGAACTCGACTTCGGTCGTGCCGCCGACGCCATTCAGAATGTGGGCCGAGCTGTCTCCGAGGCCCTGCCAGACGTTGTAGTTGTCGCCCACTGTTGCCGAGTCCAGGACGAGTCGGTAGCGGCCGCCGGGTTGCGTGTCGACCCGTAGCCAAGCTTCCTGGCCCGGCCGACCAAGTGGCGCAACGACCTCGGTCGAGTCGGCGGGTGCTGAGGTGCGTGTCGGAGTGCTGAGGTACAGGTCGCGGGGCTCACCAACATCCATGGTGACCTCGTAATGCCTGTCGACGGGCATCGGATCGTCATCACAGTCGCCCCAGCGTTCAGCTTCGATCGCATGCCACCTGCAATGGTCACCGGTGAAGCGATCTCCGGTGTTGCGGAGTAGGTATTCACCGGCCTTGCCAGTGAACTGCACGTTGGCCCGTGCAAACCGGCACCCCTTGGTATCGACGGTGATCGAACCTTCGGTCAGGCTGCCCTCGTAGCGGGGAGTCTTGCAGATCTGGAACGAAAGGCTGTCGGTCGTGCCCTCGTATGAGGTCAAGGTGTAGTAATGGGTCCCGGACTCCCCCACCCGCTCGATCCACGGGCCGTACCTCGTCCCCGTCGGGCCGGTAAGGGCGGTGCTGGATACTCCAGGCGGGCCAACCTCATGGTGCACTTCGTCCCCGGCTGTTGCCTCGAAGCTGACAACCGTTGGTTGGTAGGCGCCCATCGGCTCGAGCGTGATTGCTTCGTCCAGGTCCGCGGCCACTTCTCGAGCGCGGGTGAGGCGGCCCTGTCGGGAGCACCGGTCAGTGAAGACGGCGTAGGTGCCGTCGGCGGGGATCCGCCAGATCCCTGGCAGCGTGCGGTCGATCGCCGACATCCCGACGCCTGTTCCGACGAGGACGTTGCCACAATGGTCGGGACTTGCCAGCGACACGAGTTCGCCGGCCCCAGCCTGAAAGGCAATGGCTGGGCGGCCGTCGCCCACGAAGTCGATGACGGACGAGTCCAGTTCCCGGTTCTCGGCCTCGGCGACGTAGGGCTCGAGGACGATGTCTCGACCGGGGTCGGCGTACAGGTCGAGGTAATAGGTCCCCGTGCGCGGGAGGGTGGCAGCGCGGCCGTCGCCCGACCACGTCTTCACGAGCGTCCCGTCCCACGACCAGAGGTAGGACGTGAGATAGCGCTCCAACCGCCAGTCGTCAACGAGGCTCCGGATCGCGAGCGTGACCCCTGCGCTGCTCTGGAACTGCAGGCGGATCGGATGTTCGTCGGTCACCCGGTACGCGCGACTGTCGTCCCAACGATTCAGCACGATGGGGTGCTGGTAGACCGGACTGCGGACCTCGGCAGCCGCAAACCGAGTGAATGCGTCCTGCGCCTTGACGACTCTGTACGTCGGTGCGCCCGTCGTCGGTGTGGTCGTCGTCAGAGAGAACGAGTCATCTGCGTCGACTGCGGCGGAGTCCTTGGTGCTCCACGTGTCTCCGGTCCGCACCTGCAGTACGACCCTGGTCCCAGGCCGCGCGTAGTCGAGGCGACCCGAGAAGACGGCCGTGGTCCCATTGAAGGGGACGCCGAATCTAGGCTTCCCCATGGCGATCTTGACGGTGCGCCGGGTGACCACGGTGGGCCCGACGTACAGGCGCTTCGCAGGTTGTCCGTACTGCCGCGGCATATGCAGGCGATAGTAGTGACGGCCGACCTTGGGGAAGAGCCGGAACTTGAACAGTCGCCCTGGGTCGACTCGCTGCTTCGCGACGTTGACCCACGAGCCGGCTCGCGCCTCTTGCACGTACACCAGGCTCTTGGCGTGCGTGCGCGTCGCGCGGCCAACGATCATCACCGGGTCGGCATACTCGGCGTCCCTGTCGTACCACTCGAGGTGAAGCTGTGGTCCCGGCACTGCGCCCGTAGCTGGCGGAACGAACAGCAAGGCTGCTGTGGTCAACAATGTGGCGAGCAGAGTGCGCATCCGGGCCCCCGTGGTCGGCGTGTGCGAGCAGTTGAGCCCGGAAATTAGACCATGCCGCGGTCGATTTGGGCTGTAGAACCTGGACGATGAACGATCGTGGGTCTGAGCGTGCGCCATAGCGCACCCTCAGACCCACGACCCCGAGTGCTACTTCGCTGTCAGCGTCCAGGTGTCGAGCTTGCCGGTGTCGATGTTGGCGTTGTCGTTGACCCGGAGCTTCCAGGTGCCGTTGGCGACCTCGGAGGAGAGGTTCACCGTGTAGGTGGTGTTGATGTTGTCGGCGCTGCCGCCGGAGCGGTTGTGCAGCACGTAGACGGTGCCATCGGGTGCGATCAGGTCGACCTTCAGGTCACCGATGTAGGTGTGCTGAATGTTGACCGCGACCTTGGCCGTGGCCGAGCCGTTGCCGGTGCAGCCGCTGACCGTGACCGGCGACTCGATGGTGGTGTGGTCACCGATCGCGAAGTCGGTGCCGTTGGTCTGCGGCGAGCAGGTGCCCACCGGGTTGACCGTCCACGAGAACGACGCCGAGCCGGTCTTGGCCGGGTTGGAGCTGTCCCGCGCCGTGACGGTGACGTTCGACGTGCCGGCCGTGGTCGGCGTACCGGTGATGGTGCCGGTCGACGCGCTGATCGACAGCCCGGCCGGCAGACCGGTCGCCGACCACGTGTACGGCGCGGTGCCGCCGCTCGCGCTGTTGGTGCGGTTGACCGCGGTCCCGACCGTCGAGGTCTGGTTGCCCGGGTTGGTAACCGTCACCGAGCCCGGCGCCGCACAGGTCTGGCCGATCACCCGCGGCGGGCAGTCGGCGTAGGACAGGAAGTGGAGCACCGGTGCCTTGTTGCGGGATGTCTCCCGGGCGATGATCTCGTCGCCCGGATAGAAGGTGCAGCACGACGGGAACATCTCGAACGTGTACCCCCAGATCTTGTACTGACCCCACAGCCAGTCGTCGATGGTGCCGTCGGTGATGTAGAGGTCGGACGACTGTTCGGGGGTGTAGCCGTTCATGTTGGCCATCTGGGTGCCGAGCGTGCGGAACGTCCGCTCCTCGTCGGCGTTCAGGCCGGGCGCGGTGTCGTCGAAGGTCCAGCCGTACGGCCAGAGCACCAGCTCGCTGTAGGTGTGGAAGTCGATGTTGGCGGTGATCTGCTGTACGCCGCCCACGACCCGGCCGCGGACGAAGTCGGCGACCGCCTTCACCTCGGGCGCCGACTCGGCGAAGGCGCCGCGGTAGGTGTCCGAGCTCGGGCTGCCCGACGAGCCGCCGCAGCAGCCCCACTTGTAGCCCCAGTTGCGGTTCATGTCGGTGCCGACGGCCGTCGAGCCGGAGTTCGGCTGCCGGTTCTTGCGCCAGCTGCGGTACGAGCCGGTCGCAATGTCGAACTCGCCACCGTCCGGGTTGAGGTCCGGGAGGATCCAGATCTCGCGGGTGTCGACGGCGTTCTTGATCGCGGTGTCGGAGGAGTAGCTGTCGGTGAACAGGTTGATCAGGTAGATCGCCATCTCGACCGTGAGGTGCTCGCGCGCGTGCTGGTGGTGGGTGAACAGCACCTCGGGCTCGGCCTCGTCGATCCCGACGTTGTCGGAGATCTTCAGCGCATAGAGGTCGCGGCCCTGGTATGAGCGGCCGTAGACCTGCTTCGAGATCAGTGTCGGGTGGTCGGCGACGGCCTGGTTGATGACGGCGGTCATCTCGGCGTAGTCGTGGTAGCCGGCGTCGGCGGGCGGGAACGCTTCGGGCGAGGCGTTCTTGGCCTTCGCCGGTGCGGCCTCCGCGACCACGTCGTACCCGAGCTTCTCGATCTTCTTGACCTCGGCGGCGGTGGCCGTGATCATCAGCCGGCTGTCTTCCTGGCCGTTGACGGCAGCGCCGGTCTTGGCGATGGCCGTACGGTCGGCGGCGGTGCGGACGCCGGCGACGTGGTACTCGCCGCTGGCGCGGGTCTCCTGGAAGGCGCCACCGGTGGCGGGCGGGCCGCTGACCAGAGTGGCGGCGAGGACGGTCGCGAGGGCTCCCCCCGCGATGGTCGTGACTAATCTGCGACGAGATTTCATTGGTGGACCTCGTTCCGAGATGGGGCCGGGGGGTGCGGCCCGCGGTAGCAGGAAGGTAGTCCCAGGCGAGGCCCTATACCAGATGCTCAAACTGGATATCTGGTGGGTACTCGCGCTTCCCGCCGGAAGATTTAACTGCCAGGTCAGACGGGCAACAGGCTGATCTTCTGCCAGATCTTGTTGCTGAGGTCCACGGTCAGCCGCTCGAGGGTGCTGATCGTGTCGAGTACGACGGAGTCCGAGGTGTCCTCCGCGCACAGCGCCGCGGTCTTCGCGACCAGCGACAGCAGCTCCGAGCAGTACGCGAGGTAGTGGTGCAGCTCGTCGGCGGTGAGCTCGATGTCCACGCTCTCGTCGGTCGGCGTGTACGTCGGGTGCGCCCGCTCCGGGTCCTTGGTCAGCTGGTGCATGTCGATCACGTGGGCGAGCGAGCGCAGCCGGTACAGCTCGGACAGCAGCCGCTGCCGCTCCAGCCGCTGCGGCAGTGCCCAGACGAACAGCACCGCCAGCCCGCCGAAGACGATGTTCTGGATCGTCGACTCCACCAGCGGCAGCCAGTCGAAGGAGTTGTCCGGGCCGTTGCCGATGGCGTCGCGCAGGGCGGCGGCCAGCGCCACGAGCCCGATCAGGATCACCACTGCGCCGGCCGCTCGGGCGTACCACGTCGCTCGCCGGACCCGCGCCCGCGACGCCTCGGTGGCGTCCGCGACCTGGGCCACCGACCGCGCCACCTCGGCCGCCACCCGGGTCAGGCCGCGGTCGCCGAAGCGCGCTTCGATCCGGCGTTTCAGGCGGTGGGCGGTGAACATCACGGCGGGCGCGGCCAGCCGCCGATAGCCGCTCCTCCCCGAATGAGTCACGGGGCTCAAGATAGCGGCTCGGCACGACATGCAAACTTGGCGTCATGCCGAAGAAGCAGCCCGCGCGCCGCCGCGTCGTACTCACCCAGATCAGCTCCCGTGCATGGGAGCACCCCGCCGACCAGGGCGCGCTGGTCGCGCTCCGGAAGCTCAAGGGGTTCGACACCGTCGTGAAGGCGCTGTCCGGGCTGTTCAACGAACGGGCGGTGCGTCTGCTCTACCTCGGCTCGGCGATCCGCGTCGACGAGCGGCAGTTCGCGCGGCTGCACAAGCTGCTCGGCGAGGTCGGCGCGACGCTGGACGCCGACGAGCTGCCCGAGCTCTACGTCTCCGCCAACCCGGTCCCGAACGCGGTCACCATCGGCATGGACAAGCCGATCATCGTGCTGTCGTCCGGGCTGGTCGACCTGCTCGACGAGGAGGAGCTGCGATTCGCGATCGCCCACGAGCTGGGGCACGCGCTGAGCGGCCACGCGGTCTACCAGACCCTGCTGCTGCGGCTGCTCGCGCTGAGCGGCGTACTCAACGCGGTCCCGATCGGCGGCCTCGCCGCCCGCGCCATCCTGGCCGCGCTGATGGAGTGGTCGCGCAAGTCCGAGCTGTCCGCCGACCGGGCCGGCCTGCTCGCCACCCAGGACCCGTCCGTCGCGACTCGGGTGCACATGAAGCTCGCCTCTGGCGGCCACCTCGACGACCTCGACGCGACCTCCTTCTTCGACCAGGGCCGCGAGTACGAGGACTCCGGGTCGCTGCGGGACTCGGTGCTGAAGCTGCTGCTGATCGAGGCCTCGTCGCACCCGTTCCTGGTGGTGCGGGCCTCCGAGCTGCGGCGCTGGGTCGACTCCGGCGCCTACACCAAGGTGCTGGCCGGCGAGTACCCGCGCCGCGACGGCGACGAGGACGCCAAGGTCAGCGCGGCCGCCCAGCAGGCGGCGGCGTCGTACGCCGACAGCTTCCGGCAGTCCCAGGACGCCCTCGGCAAGCTGCTGCACGAGGCGGCCGGGGTGCTCGGCAGCGTCAAGGGCTGGCTGGACGAGACCCTGCGCCGGAACGGCTAGCGGCTAGCGGCTAGCGGCGGCGGTCGGCCCAGGCGGTGACCTCGGCGTCGACGTCGCGCGTCGGCGTGATCACCGGCGGCCCGCCCTGCAGCTGGCGGCGGGCCTCGACGACCCGCCGGTTGAAGTCCTCCAGCTCGCGGCGTACCTCGCGCTCGGAGGGGAGCCGGTCGAGCACGGCGTCGAGGTCGGCGTCGTCCTTGCGCAGCTGCAGCGCCGGCGGCAGCACGCCAGTGATCCGCTCGCGCTCGATGAGCTGCTTGACCCACCAGTCCGGGTCGTGCTGGGCGCCGAGGTCCGGCAGCGGCTTGCCCTTCCCGGGCAGGTCGTCGAACTCGCCGCGCGCCTCCGCCTCCTGGATCTGCAGGTCCACCCACTGCTGCTGGTGCTGCATCCGGGCCGCTGCCGCCGACCGCCCGGTCCGCGCGTCGGTCGCGGGCGCCCGCTCCGGCGTCCGCAGCGGCTCTTCGTCGTGGCTGCCCATCAGGCCTCCACGCTACCTACTTCCCGGTTGTCGCTAGCGCCTGGTTACGCAGTCAGCCGCACTCCACCCGCTGCGCCGCCCCACCTTGTCCGTGGCCTTCACACGGAAGCAGATCCGCTGCCCGACGGCCACCCGGCGAAAGACCTCGTTGCCGAAGCGGGAAGGGCTGCGGTCCTCAATCCTGCGCCACGCCCACGGGCTGACCCAGGGTCGGCTGGACGCACCGATCCGGTACTGCACGTGGTACGACGCGACGCCGCTTTCGTCACGTGCCCCGAAGGAGAAGTAGATCGACGCACCGCCGCCGTACGCGCTGCTGCGGGTGAGGCGCGGAGGCAGGCGGTCGACGCTTGTGCATCGGGCCTTCGACCACCACGACTCGTTGCCGTGGACATCCTTCGCACGGACCTGGAAGCAGATCGTCCGGCCGGCATCCACCGGGACCGAGAGGTAGGTCCGCTTGAGGCCGTAGTGGTACCAGTCCGACCATCCGCCACGTGCGGTGTCCCTGAGGCGAAGCCGAACCCGGTAGGAGTCCACGCCTCCGGGCGTCTCCTCGCCGGCGCTCGCGAGGTCGGCGTACCGCCACCGGAACGTGACCGGCGCCTTCCACTTCGACGTCACCAGGACCCGTGGCGATCCACTCGTGCCAAGGAGCTTGGGTGCGGTCCGGTCGGAGCGGGCGGCGGGGTCGCCGACCCAGTCGAGGGTGCGGACGACGACGCGACCGAACAGGTCGGCGTAGGCAAGCCGGCGACCGGATCCGTCGTCGACCGTCGCGGGGACGGTCGACTCGCCGACGACCTGAGAGTGATGCTCTGCCGTGAGGTCGACCGCGCGCACCCGCCAGGTCCAGTCGCCACGGAAGTCCGAGACGTACAGGAAGTCGTTGCCGAGCTGCCAGTCTTCGCCGGGGACCCGCCAGTTCCGGAGTCCGCCGCGAAGGTCGATGACGTGAAGTGTGTGCCCCAGGTACGCCGGGCAGCCGATCAAGGCCCAGCGACCGCGGACATCCTCGAGCCACGGGGTCTTCTGGCAGTCGACGCCGGCCTGGACACGCTTGATAGAGCCGCTGCCCGCCGTGTCGCGACCGGTGAGCACGCCGCGGCTCAGCTCCCAGATCCAGGTTCCGTCGAGCGCCGGCCGCGACGCAGTACGCCGGAGCTCCTTGCCGGTTCGCGCGTCCTGTACGACGAACGAGTCGGCGTCGCCCGGTGACAGGCGCAGCGAGACGAGCTTGCCGAGGCGCCCGAGGTCGACAGGGCCGTAGGAGACTACGTCCCGCGAGCCGGCCGGCCAGGTAAGCCGCCATAGGTCGTCGGCCCACCAGGGATTCTCGGGATCGACATCGGTATCGACCCTGGCAGCGAGCACCTCACCGGCGAGCTGGAGGACATCGCCGGTAGAGATCGACCGATCCGTCGGCAACGGTTCCGAGGTGGCGGGATCGGTCACCGGCGCCCACTGGTCGTCCTGGTACTGGCTGAGCGTCGAGGGTGACGCGGTGCGCGCCCCGGCTACCACGCGGTGCCCGGAGAGTCCGACGCTCTCCACGGCGGCGATGCTCGGCGCGGCAGCGGCGACAACCTGCGGCTGCCCGCCCGGTTGGAGGACCGCGATCTCGCCTTGTTGCCCATCGGCGAGCTTGAGGACCAGCGCGCCGTCGGCGGCAGAGCTGACGGCCAGTACGTCGCCGGCGACCGTCTCTCCGAGCTCGCCGGTCTCGAGGTTCACGAGCCGGAGGTCGGCGCCGCAGCCGGAGCCCGCGCACTCCTCAAGGGCTACCAACCCGTTGCCGAACGTGCTCAGCTGACTCGACCTCGTCTGGACGTCGACTGTGTGCGTCTGGTCGAGCGTCGACCGGTCAACCCAGGTCACCTTCGTGGTGGCATCGTTCGCGACCCACCGGAACACCCGGCTCGGCGTCAGGCCGTGACCGGGAACGTCGCTGACGGCGCCGGTCTCGATGTCGATCAAGCGGGGCACGCCGGCCATGCTGTCGTCGAAGATGGCGCCCGTCGGATCGGAGTCGAAGCCGTTTGCGGTCGAGCCTTCGAACGGACCGTCGACCTTCGTGTCCGAGCCGTCCGACCGAAGCAGGTGGATCGTCGGCCCGTGTCCGCCGCGGGCGGTGAGGACCCAGCCGGGATGGGCGGCGAGAACCTTGTCGTAGCCGACCTGGATCTCGGTCATCGTGCCGGTGTCGAGGTCCTCGAAGGCCACCTTCCGGCCGTTGCCGGCCGCCCGCAGCCAGACCGCGTGGTCGCCGCTGATCCGGTACAGACCTCCCCGGTCGACCAAGCTGGAGACCTGAAAGCTCCGGACCACGGCGCCGTCAGAGGCGCGCACGATGGTTCGGTACCCGGCGCCGTCGATGAGCGCGGTCGGGGTGACGACGTACTTCGACGAACCTGACGACCAGGTTTCACGAACCGGGCCCTGCTGGTACTGAGGCGGCAGTACCTGCGTGCTCGGCTCGGCGGCCGGTGCGCTGGCCGAGGTTCCGGTGGTCGGGATCATGGCGAGCCCGGCGCCGACGACGGCGACGGCGACGGCGACGGCGACGGCGACAATCAGCGCGCGGGTGCGCAGGCGGTGTTCCCCCATTGAGACGTCCCCTGTGGTGGTGGCCCTGGTCGTAGGCCAGTGAGATGAGTCGCCACATTGTGCATCAGGCGGGTGCAGAGCGCGTCATGAACGTGAACCAAGCGCGCGGCAACTTTTCTCGCCGTACGAGCGTCGGACCGGCGAGATGCGGGCCGAGGACGGCGCGCACGATCTCGATGTGGGACCCATGAACATCCGCAGCATCCTCGGCCGCCTGCTGGCGCTCGTCGTACTCGCCGCCGGCCTGACCACGGTGACCGTGCTCGGCAGCAGTACGCCGGCCGGGTCGGCACCGCGCCGCAGATGGTCCGGCACATCCCCGACTTCACGGTCTACCCGGGCTCGACCAACGACACCAAGGTCGGCACGCTCGGCAACGCGATGGGTCGGGTGCACGACGCCGCGTTCTACGACGCGGTCGGCAACGGCGAGAAGTACAACAGCGAGCTGGTCGCCCTGGTGAAGGCGTTCCAGCGCAAGGCCGGCATCCGCGACAGCGGCATCGTCGGCCCGAAGACCTGGACGGCGTACTACCGGGTCATCTCCGTCTCCGGCATGTGGGGCTGCTGAGACAAGGGTCGTGGCAGAAACCCTCGGCCGACCAGGTCGAGGACGTAGGAGCGGGTGCGCTCAGGGGTCCAGCCCCACTCGGCGTGGTGCACCCGCAGGTGCACGTACGGCAGCGTCACCGCATTGAAGAGCAGGGCGGCGTAGGGCCACGGCTCCTCGATCGGGGCCAGGCTGCCGTCGGCGGAGCCGTCGGTGAGGAAGCGCACGAACGGCGCCAGCAGGTTCACCTCGTCCTCGCTCTCGTCGACCACCACCGCGTCGTGGAGGTACATCTCCGAGTGGGCCAGCAGCGCGAGGTGCCGGTCGGCCAGCTCGCAGAGCGCGCCGATCGCGAGCTCGAGTCGCTCGGCGCCGCTGCCCGACTGGGCCAGCACCGGCCACATCAGGCTGCGGTAGTCAGCCGCGAGCTGCTGCCGAAGCTCGCGCTCGACCGACGCGCGGGTGATGCCGTGCCGCCACACGGTGGCGCGGGAGACGCCGGCGCGCGCGGCGATCCGGTCCAGGTTGAGCGCCTCCCAGCCCTCCTCGGCCAGCAGGGCCACGGCGACGTCGAAGAGCTGGCGATTCACAGGCGCCTCTCCTTGTTGAAACAGTTTGTTTCATGTTCCGATGACGGTCGTTTCAAGCATCGACGGAGGAAGGGCGAAATGACAACCACTGAGTCGTGTTGGTTCTGCAGGCCGAGTCGTGGCGAGGAGGAGCCGCCGGGCGGCTGGGTCTACGAGGACGCGCACTGGGTCGCCGGCCACGCGCCGGCGTCGTACGGCCCGCCCGGCCTGGTCATCGTCGAGGCACGGCGGCACTTCCTCGACACGGCGGAGATGACCCAGGAGGAGGCCGCGACGTTCGGCCCGGTGCTCGGCAGGGTCACCCGCGCGATCCATGAGGTCGTCGGGGCCGAGCGGGTCTACACCTGGGCGACGATGAAGGCCCACCCCCATCTGCATGTCTGGCTGGTTCCGTGGCGTACCGGCGAGACCACCGGCATCCAGCGGGTCGCCGAGCTGGAGTCGCATCCCTGCGAACCGAGCGAGGCGGAGCGGACCGCGAAGGAGCTGCGCGCGGCGCTCGCCCCCTGACGACTCAGTCGGAGAAGGCGTCGCGTGGGGTGACGAGAAGGCAGAGCGCGGCGACCAGTGCGGTGCCGGCGCAGATCACCCACACGGTGAGGTAGCCGGAGAGCTCCGCGTGGCCCTCCTCCGGGGTCTCCAGCGAGCCGGTGGTGGCCAGCGCGATGGCGAAGACCGAGGAGGCGATCGCGCCGCCCATGGTCTTGGTCGCGTTGGTCATGCCGGTGGCGAAGCCGGTGCGGTTGGGCGGGGCCGCGGCGGCCGCGGCGGCTGGCAGGGCCGCGACCAGCGTCCCGGAGCCGACGCCGACGAAGGCCATGTTGATCATCATCTGCGCGGCCGAGTCGTGGAACGGCACGAACAGGATGTAGCCCAGCGCGACCAGCGAGGCACCGACCACCAGGGTCCGGCGCGGCCCGAGCAGCCGGGCGCCGACCGGCAGCAGGAGTGCGCCCACCAGCAACAACACGACGTACATCCCGACCAGCACCGACACGAACCCGGCGCTGGCGCCGAGCCCGTAACCGGCCTCGTCGGGGTCGGTGCGCACGTACGTCGACAGCGGGATCTGCGCGCCGAGCACGCTGACGCCGAACAGGAACGCGGTCAGCTGCACTGGCCACTGCGCGGGCCGCGCCAGCAGGTGTACGTCGATCAGCGGCTCGTCGCGGGCGCTCTCGTAGCGGACGAACGGCAACAGCGTCGCCAGCCCGGCCACGATCAGCCCCCAGGCGACCAGGCTGCCCGGACCGTCCAGCCGGATCACCACGAGCCCCGCCATCACCAGCCCGATCGCGGCGGTGATCAGGGCCAGGCCGCCGAGGTCGATGCCGCCGGTCGCGGTCCCGGGAATCTCCTCGATGCCGAACCAGATCACGAAGAAGCAGATCGTCACCGCGACCGCCGGCAGCGCCAGCAGGAACGACATCGACGTTGCCTCGACCAGCATCCCGCTGGTCAGCGCGCCGACGATCACGCCGAGCTCCAGCCCGGCGACCAGCAGCGCAGCGGCCCGGCGGGTGAGCAGCGCCTGCTTGCCGGTGCCCGCGGTCCGGCGGTGGATGATCGCGACCTCGAGCGGCAGCCACACGACGTACGCGCCCTGCACCGCCCAGCCGATCAGGAACGTCGTGAACGACGGCGCGAACGCCAGGATCCACGAGCCGAGCGCGGTCACCGCGGTGGAGATCAGCAGCACCTTGCGGTGGCCGATCAGGTCGCCGAGCCGGGCGAGCGGCGGTACGACGAGCGCGGACAGGATCAGCTGCGCGGCCTCGAACCAGTTGACGTCGGCGTCCGAGATCTTCAGGTGGTCGGCGATGTCGCTGAAGATCGGCGTGTAGTAGCCCTGCAGGATGCCGCTGGCCAGCTCCACGCAGACCAGGAAGCCGACCACGGCCCACAGGCCGGGCACAGCGGTCCCCGCCCACTTGGTCGGCGGGGGTGGGGAGACGGTTCCGGCCGGTGCGGCGTCGTCAGGCACGGGGGACACTCTCGATGACCGGCGGCGCCCGTGGCAATGACCCGAGGCCCCGGGTATCGTCCGCCGCAGCCCGTCCAAGTGTGTAGGGGGTCCGGTGTCCCGAATCGACACCACGCTGCTGCGCGAGATCAACTGCGGCACGGTGCTGACTGCGCTGCGCGCCGATGCCGGCGCCGCGCTCCGGCTCGCCGAGCTGAGCACGCGCACCGGCCTGTCCCGGCCGACGGTCGGCGTCGCCGTTGACCGGCTCGTCGACGCCGGCTGGGTGGAGTACGTCGCCGGCGACGCCACCGCCCCGGGCCGGCCGGCGCGGCTGGCGCGGTTCCGGAGCACCGCGGGCTATGTCCTCGGTATCGACGCCGGCCCGCACAAGGTGCTGGCCGTGCTCGCGGACCTGCAGGGAGAGACCGTCGCCACCCAGCGGACCGAGGTGCCGGCCAACGAGTCCGCACTGGCCGTCGTCGGTGGCGTGGTGGACTCGCTGCTCGCCGAGGCCGGCGTGGCCGCGTCCGACGTCCTGTCCTGCGCCGTCGGTGCGCCGGGCATCGTGGCGGACGGCGAGATCGTGCACGCGCCGAGCGTTCCCGGGTGGACCAGCGGCCAGCTGGTCGCCGTACTCGCCGAACGCCTCAGTGTGCCGATCCAGGTCCACAACGACGCCAACCTGGCCGTGCTCGCCGAGCGGTGGTGTGGCGCGGCCGTCGACGCGGAGACCGTGGTGTTCGTCCAGTGGGGCACCCGGCTCGGCACCGGCATCCTGATCGGCGACCGGCTGCACCGCGGCGCGCACGGCGCGGCCGGCGAGATCGGCTACAGCATCACTCCCGAGCACGAGCAGGCGACGGCCGGCGAGGAGGGGCTCGGGCCGCTCGAGAAGGCGGTCAACGCCACCGCCCTGGTCGAGCTGGCGCGGCAGTACCGCCCGGACGGGGAGGCCATCGCCAGGCCGGAGGACGTCTTCGCCGCGGCCCGGGAGGGCGACGGCGGTGCGAAGGCGGCGATCGAGGCGGTCGCGGTCCGGCTGGCCCGTGGCCTCGCTCCCGTCGTACTCACCCTCGACCCGGACATGGTGGTGCTCGGCGGCGGCCTGTCCCTGGCCGGCGAGGCGGTCCTGAAGCGGGTTCGCGACCAGCTCGCCGGCCTCACCCTGGCCAGCTGTCAGCTGGAGCTGTCCGTGCTCGGTGATCGTGCCGTCGTCGTGGGTGCGGTCCGGCTCGCGCTCGACGACGTCGAGGCCCGGCTGCTGCCGCTGCGGCCGTCGACAAGCTAGTCCGGCAGCTGCTCGATCAGCCGCTCGTACCAGAGCACGCCCTCGGCGAAGGCGTCGACGCCGAGGTACTCGTCGTACGAGTGGATCGCCTGGCGCTGCGCCTTGCTCATCCGGAACGGCGCGAACCGGTAGACGCGCTCACAGATCGCGGTGAAGAAGCGGGAGTCGGTGGCGCCGGTCTGGACGTACGGCGAGGCGACGGCGTCCGGGAACGCCTCCGCGATCGTCGACTCCAGCAGCCGGAACGCGTCGTCATCGTCGTACGGCGAGATCGGCGAGGGCTCGTTGGCCTCGATCACGTCGAGGTGCACGTGCTTGTCGTGGACGGCGCGGCTCAGGTGGTCCATCACCGTCGCCACGGTGTCGCCGACCATGATCCGGATGTTGACGCCGGCCTTGGCGGTCGAGGCGATCACGTTCAGCGCCGGCGAGCCCTGCAAGGTGGTGACCGTCGCGGTCGTGCGGGTCATCGCGGCCGACTCCGGTCCGGCCGCGATCAGCGCCCGGGTGAGGATGTTGGGGCGGTTGCTGGCGCGCTTCATGATCGCGCGCATCGGGCCGGGCGCGTGCGGCGCGATCCTGCTGATCAGCTCGATCGTGGGAGCCGGCGCGGACGCGTGGAACGGCGCCTTCTCCAGCCGCAGGATCGCCCGGGCCAGTCGTGCGGTCGGCCCCATCTTCGCCGGGGTCGACGCGTGGCCGCCGCGGCCCTCGACCCGCAGCTCGACGCTGGTCACGCCCTTCTCGGTCACGCCGATCACCGCGATCGCGGGCTTCACGCCGGGGAACGCCTCGTGGGCGACCGCGCCGCCCTCGTCGAGCACGAACCAGGGCCGTACGCCGCGCTCCCGCAGGTGCTCGACGGCCTTGGGCGCGCACTTCCCGGAGACCTCCTCGTCGGCGCCGAAGCTCAGCCAGAGGTCCTGGTTGGGCGTGTGGCCGCGCTCCAGAAGCCGCTCGACCGCCTCGCAGATCGCGGTCAGGCAGCCCTTGTCGTCGAGGGTGCCACGGCCCCAGACGACCTTCTTGTCGCCTCCTGGGCTGCCGTCCGGTGCGTCGACCAGGTCGGCGCCGAACGCGTGGTGCTGCCACTCGCCCTCGACCGGCACAACGTCGAGGTGCGCCATCAGCACCACCGGCCGTTGGTCGGACAGTCCGGGCCAGTGGAAGAGGAGCCCGTGCGTGTGGATCCGGGTCAGGTCGAGGTGCTTGTGGAGGAGCGGAAAGTGGTGTCGGAGCTCCTCGAGGAACCGGTCGAAGCTGGCCTTGTCGATCTCGTCGGGGTCGCGATCGGAGACCGTCGGGATCCGCACCAGCGCCTGCAGCTTGGCGACCGCGCGGTCCTTGAGTGCGTCGTACTCCAGCGGACGGAGCGGAGAGGGGGAGACCACGGGCCCGACGTTAGTGGACATCTCTGGAAGTTCGTCGGGGTCTGAGCGGCCAGGGCACGCACATCGCTGCGTTGTCGTCGGTCGACGGGCCACCGGCCCGCCTCCCTCCTCCGCCTGGCGCTGCACGCACCCTGACCACTCAGACCCTCGACGAACGTCCGGAGATGCCCACTAACGCGCCGCGCGCTATCCGTGGTCCTGCCAGCGGCCGTGGTGGACGACGTCGTCGGCGGTACGGCGCGAGCGGCGGGCTGCTGAGCCGCGCAGGCCGGGGTCTCGGGGGACCCGGTGGCCGACGGTGATCGCGCCGATCGGGGTGTACTCGGCGGGGATGCCGAAGGCCTCGCGGAAGGCGCTCATGCCATCCGGCGGGATGCCGAAGAAGCAGGCGCCGAGGCCCTCGTCGACCGCGGTCTGCAGGATCAGCAGCGCCGCCATGCCAGTGTCGATGTGCCAGTACGGCACCGGCCAGCGCTCCTCGTCGCGGTCGGTCCAGCCCTTGTCGGGCTCGCTGTAGCGGTCGAGGTAGGCGTCGCGGTGGGACAGCGGCACGATGACCGCAGGCGCGGTCCGCATGCCCTCGAGCCAGGCGCTGGTGGTCGGTGAGTCGGACGGCGGTGTCGTGGACTCCCAGAATCGCTCAAGCTCCTCGGCCTGCTCCAGCCGCAGGAACGCCCAGCCCTGGCTGAATCCAGCACTCGGTGCGCGGATCGCGTGGTCGAGCATCCGGTCGAGGATCGCCGGGTCGACCGGGCGGTCGGCGTACTTGCGAACCATCCGGCGCCGGCGGACCACCTCTCGAAACTCCATGCCCGCCACTGTGCCAGTCTCAGATCTGAGACGCGCTACGGGCGGCGGTCGTTGACCCGGCGCCGGTGGCTGGATGAACTGTGTTGCATGTCGTTCGAGGAGCTATGGCGCGATCTGCAACCCGTCGGCAGGTCGGCCTCCTCGGGCGGCTACTTCCGGCAGCCCTTCGGCGCTGCCGAGCGTGAGTGTCACGCCTGGTTCCTGGAGGAGTGCGCCCGCCGCGACCTGCCTGTTTCGCACGACGGGAACGGCAACGCGGTGGCCTGGTGGGAGCCCGACGCTGCGATAGTCCAGAACGAAACGCATCAGTATGCGGCCAAAGGTGATGTCAAACGTTCTGGACTATCGCGTGGTGGCGTACTGACCGGGTCGCACCTGGACTCGGTCCTCGACGGTGGGGCGTACGACGGTCCGCTCGGCGTCGCCTCGGCGCTGGCGGCGATCGACGTGCTGCGGTCGCGAGGCTTCTCGCCGGTTCGGCCGATCGGAATCGGCGTCTTCGTCGAGGAGGAGGGGTCGCGGTTCGGGCTCGCCTGTTTGGGGTCGCGGCTCGCGGTCGGCGCGATCACGCCCGGCGCAGCGGCCGGGCTGCGCGACCGCGACGGCGTACCGCTGCTGGACGCGATGGCTGCGGCCGGGCTGTCGCCGTCGCTCGGCCGGAGTCCGCTGCTGGACCGGGTCGGGGTCTTCGTCGAGCTGCACGTCGAGCAGGGTCGCGACCTCGTCGACCGGGACGTCGCGGTCGGGGTGGCGAGCGGGATCTGGCCGCACGGTCGGTACCGCTTCGACTTCACCGGCGAGGCCAACCACGCCGGCTCCACCCGGATGGAGGACCGCCGCGACCCGATGCTCACCTACGCGATGACCGCGCTCGCGGCCAACAAGCAGGCGCGTCTCGCATCGTCGCGGGCGACGTTCGGCCGCCTCGAGGTGGCGCCGAACGGCACCAACGCCGTGCCGTCGCGGGTCACCGCCTGGCTGGACGCGCGCGCGTCCTCGGAGCTCGCGCTGGCCGAGCTGGTCGCGACCATCGAGAAGCAGGGCGTCGAGCGCGCTTCCCGGGACCGGACCTCGCTGGAGGTGGCGGCCGAGTCGGTTTCCGGGCCGGTCGCCTTCGACGCGGCGCTGGCGGCGCGGATCGCAACGCCTCATGGCTGGCCGATCATCCCGACCCAGGCCGGCCACGACGCCGGAATCCTGTCGCTGGCCGGCATCCCGACCGCGATGCTCTTCGTCCGCAACCCAACCGGCATCTCACACTCGCCCGAGGAGTTCGCGCCGATGGCCGACTGCCTCGCCGGCGTCGAAGCCCTCGCCGACACCCTGGCCCTGCTGGCGGCCGCGTGAGCACCTCCTCGACCTACCTCCTCGAGCGCGCCTGGGTCGACGGCGCCGTCTGCGACGACGTGCTGGTGACGGTGGCGGATGGGCGGTTCGCAGAGGTGGTGGTGGAATCCCCGGCCGGCCGGGGATTCCTGACGTTGTCGGCCGTTGCAACGCCCAACAACGTCAGCGAGAGCCTGACAACCCAGTCCGTTTTGCGCATTCCCGGCCTCACCCTCCCCGGCCTGGCGAACACGCACTCGCACGCCTTCCATCGGGCGTTGCGGGGGCGGACGCAGCGGGAGCGGGGGACGTTCTGGACGTGGCGGGAGCAGATGTACGCCGTTGCGGCAAGGCTCGAGCCGGACTCCTACTACGACCTCGCGCTCGCGACATACCGGGAGATGGCGGCGGCGGGGATCACCGGCGTGGGGGAGTTCCACTACCTGCACTACCAGCCCGACGGCACGCCGTACGACGACCCGAACGCGATGGGCCGCGCGCTCATCCAGGCCGCCCACGATGCCGGGATCCGGATCGCGCTGCTCGACACCTGCTACCTCAGCAGCGGGTTCGGCAAGCCGCCGGAGGGCGTGCAGGTGCGGTACTCCGACGGGACCGCCGAGGCGTGGGCCGAGCGAGTCGACCGACTCCAAGCCGACGGGTCAGCGGTCGTGGGCGCGGCGATCCACTCAGTGCGGGCGGTGCCAGCCGAGCAGCTGCCGACCGTCTCCGATTGGGCACAGCAGCGTCCGCTGCATGTCCACCTCTCCGAGCAGGTCGCCGAGAACGACGCCTGCGCCGCGGCGTACGGCGTCACCCCGACCCGCCTGCTGCACGACCACGGCGTGCTCGGGCCGCTCACCAGCGCGGTCCACGCCACCCACCTCACCGACGACGACATCGCCACCCTCGGCGAGACACAGACGTTTGCCAGCTTCTGTCCGACCACCGAGCGCGACCTCGGCGACGGGATCGGGCCGAGCCGGCGCCTCCACGAAGCAGGGAGCCGCCTCACGCTCGGCTCCGACAGCCATGCGGTGATCGACCTGTTCGAGGAGATGCGCGCGGTCGAGCTCGACGAGCGGCTGGCCAGCCAGCAGCGCGGCCACTGGAGCGCGGCCGAGCTCCTGGCCGCTGCCACGACGGACGGCCACAGCAGCCTCGGGTTCAGCGACGCCGGCGCCATCGCCAAGGGCCAGCGCGCAGACCTGGTCACCATCGACACCAACACCCCGCGCACCGCCGGGACGGGGCGCGACGAGAACACAGCGGTCTTCGCCGCCGCTGCCGAGGACGTCACCCAGGTGATGGTCGACGGCAGAGTCGTGGTCCGGCAGGGTGACCGGGAGGAGATCGGGCGACAGCTCGACGCAGCGATCGGAAGGCTCTGGGAGTGACCTCGACCCTCATCACCAACATCGGCGAGCTGGTCACCAACGACCCCGTGCGCGACGGGCTGCTCGGCATCGTCACGGACGCAGCGCTGGTCATCGAAGGCTCCCGGGTCGCCTGGGTAGGTCCCATAACCGAAGCACCCGCCGCCGACAGTCAGGTCGACGCCGGCGGCCGGGCAGTGCTCCCGGGCTTCGTCGACAGCCACAGCCATCTCGTCTTCGCCGGCGACCGGGCCCAGGAGTTCGCGGCCCGGATGACCGGTACGCCGTACTCCGCGGGCGGCATCCGCACCACCGTCGCCGCAACGAGACAGGCCACTGACGAGCAGCTGACCGCCCACACCGCCCGGCTCGTCCAGGAGATGCAGCGGCAGGGAACGACCACGGTCGAGATCAAGAGCGGCTACGGCCTGACCACCCACGACGAGGCCCGCAGCCTCGCGGTCGCCCGCCAGTTCACCGACGAGACCACGTTCCTCGGCGCCCACGTCGTACCCACCGAGTACGCCGACGACCCGGCGGCGTACGTCGAGCTGGTCACCGGCCCGATGCTGGCCGCGGCGGCGCCGTACGCGAGCTGGATCGACGTGTTCTGTGAGCGCGGCGCCTTCGACGCCGACCAGGCCAGGGCGATCCTGACCGCGGGCAAGGCCCACAGCCTGAGGGGTCGGCTGCACGCCAACCAGCTCGGCCCCGGTCCGGGCGTCCGGCTCGCCGCCGAGCTCGGCCTGACTGCGGTCGACCACTGCACTTACCTCCACGACGCCGACATCGCTGCCCTCCGCGACGCAGGCACCATCGCCACCCTGCTGCCCGGCGTCGAGTTCTCCACCCGTCAGCCCTACCCCGACGCCCGCGCCCTGATCGACGCCGGCGTCAAGGTCGCGATCGCGTCCGACTGCAACCCGGGCAGCTGCTTCACCAGCTCGCTGCCGCTGTGCATCGCGCTGGCCGTGCGCGAGATGCGGATGAGCCCCGCCGAGGCGGTGTACGCCGCCACTCAGCGCGGCGCCGAGGCCCTCGACCGCGACGACGTCGGCGCCCTGGTGCCCGGCAAGCGGGCCGACCTGGTGCTGCTCGACGCACCCAGCCACGTGCACCTCGCCTACCGCCCCGGCGTACCCCTCGTCGCCGGCGTCTGGGCTGCCGGCCGCCCGATCTGACGCTCGGCTCGGACTGCCTTAGACGGCCGGCCACCCGGCATGCCCCTACCTAAGGCACCTAGGTCCACCTCGGCCGTCCACGAATAGGGCAGTCGTCCGATGTGAGGGCCTACCTCATAGGCGCAATCTCCTTGTCATCAGCCCGAACAAGGAGATCGAGATGAACAACCTGAACACCTGGACCGACCGCCTTCTCCTCGACCAGGAGGACTACCTCCGTGAGGCCCGCCACCGGGCTCTTGTCCGCAAGGTGAAGGCAGACCGCAAGCCGAAGGAGCAGAAGGTACGCCGGCACCGCGCCGGCACCCGCCTGGTTCAGCGCTTCGCGGCCTGATGGCCGGCACAGCGACGGCCCCAGGAGTGCCGTCTGGCGGAATATTGTCGGTGATGCACGACATCATGTGTGATGTGGCAGCACCGACACCCAACCAAACATTGATCGGCCGAGATGCCGAGCTGGAGGAGATAACTTCCCAGCTCGGCATCCGTGCTGTCTCGGGCTCCTTCAACTCGAGCCAGCCGCCGGTCCGCGCGGTGCTGCTGTCCGGCGACGCCGGCGTCGGCAAGACTCGGCTGCTGACCGAGCTCCGCGACGTCGCCTTCACCGAGGGCTGGCAGGTCGTGGCCGGCCACTGCCTCGACTTCGGTGACAGCGCGCTGCCCTACCTTCCCTTCTCCGAGGTGCTCGGCCGCCTCGCCACCGACCTGCCGGACATCGTCGCCAAGGTCGCGGCCGACCAGCCCGCGCTCAACCGCCTGCTCCCCGGCCGCCGGGTGATGACCGAGGGTGAGAGCGGTGACGCCGCGACCGTCGACCGCGGCGACATCTTCGACGCCGTCCACGCGCTGCTGGAGACCGCGGCCGAGGCCGCCCCGCTGCTGCTGGTCATCGAGGACACCCACTGGGCGGACCGCTCGACCCGCGACATGCTCAGCTTCCTGTTCAGCCGCCCGTTCGCCCGCCGGGTCGCCATCGTGGCGTCGTACCGCAGCGACGACCTGCACCGCCGCCACCCGCTGCGCACCGCCGCCGCCGAGTGGGCCCGGATCCCGGGAGTCGGTCGCCTGCAGCTCGCCCCGCTGGGCACCCCCGCGGTCCGAGCCTTGGTCAAGCAGCTTCACCCCGACCCGCTGCTGGAGTCCGATGTCGCCGACATCGTCGACCGCGCCGAGGGCAACGCATTCTTCGTCGAGGAGCTGGTCAACGCGGCTTGGGGCGGCGGCCTGCCCGAGGACCTCGCCGGTCTGCTGCTGGTCCGGCTGGACCGGCTCGACGACGCCGCCCAGCGGGTGGTCCGCGCCGCTGCCGTGGCCGGCCGCCGGGTCTCTCACCCACTGCTCGCCAGCGTCGTCTCCATCGACGACGCCGCGCTGGAGCAGGCGCTGCGCCACGCGGTCGAGACCAACGTCCTGGTGCCGGCCCGCGGCGACGGCTATGCCTTCCGGCACGCCCTGCTCGCCGAGGCGGTGTACGACGACCTGCTGCCGGGCGAGCGGGTCCGGCTGCACGCCGCCTTCGCCCGGGTGCTCAGTGAGTCCCAAGGTCAGGGCCAGTCAAAGGGCACCGCGGCCGAGCTGGCCCGGCACGCCCGCGCTGCCCACGACCTGCCGACCGCGCTCCGCGCCAGCATCGACGCCGGCGACGACGCGTTCGCGGTCGGCGGACCCGACGAGGCCGCGCAACACTACGAGCTTGCCCTCGACCTGCTGGCCGACGAGCGGCTGGCCGCCGAAGTCACCGTCGACATGGCCGCTCTGGTGTCGCGGACCGCCGAGTCGCTGATCGTGTCCGGTCACCCGGACCGCGGCCTGTCGCTGATCCAGGCCCACCTGGCGGCGCTGCCCGACGACGCGTCGCCGACCTCACGTGGTCATCTCCTCTTCGCGCTCGCCAACACGGTGATGGTGGCCGAGACCAGGCTCGACGCGCTCGAGCTCACCACCGAGGCGCTCGCCCACATCCCGGACGAGATGTCCGCGCTGCGGGCCAAGGCGCTGGCCAGCCACGCCCGCGCGCTGGCGTACGCCGAGAACGAGCAGGCCCGCCCCGTCGCGGTCGAGGCGCTCGCGATGGCCGAGTCCCTCGACATGCCCCATCTCGCGAGCGAGGTGATGACCACCCTGGTCGGCCTCGAGAACGCCGGCGACGACGACGCGGTGATCGAGGCCCTCGACGAGGTCGTGAAGCGGGCCGCGGAGACCGGTGCGGTCTACGCCGAGCTGCGCGGGCTCTACCTGCTCGGCCGCCGGAGGCTCGACCGCGGCCAGTTCGCGGGAGCCCGGGAGGCGTTCCAGCGGGCGGTCGTGCGGGCCGAGGAGACCAGCCAGCCGTGGGCGCCGTACGGCTTCGACGCGCGGTTCATGGATGCTCAGGTCGCCTACCTCACCGGCGCCTGGGACGACGTACTCCGGCTCACCGACGTCAGCGGCCAGCAGCCGCCCATCGGCCCCGAGTCACTGCTCGCGGCCCTGGAGTTGATGGTGCATGTCGGTCGCGGTGCCGACGCGGTGGCGTTCGGGCGCGAGGTGCGGCCGCACTGGGACAAGGATGGCCTGATCGCGATCACTGCCGGCAGCGCGATGATCGACGCCTACGGCAACCGCGGCGACGCCGCGGCCGCGGTCCGCGAGCACGACGACCTGGTCACCCTGGTGAGCGGCATGTGGCGCAGCTTCTTCCATGCCCGGGTGCGGCTCGCCGCGCTGGCGATCGGCGCGCTGGCGAGCTCGGTCGAGCAGCTGTCAGCAGCCGAGCGGGAGCAGGCGGCCGCCGATGTCGCCCGGCTCCGCAAGGGTGCGGACTGCTCGCTGGAGCTGATCGCGGAGGAGCGCAAGTCGTGGGGCCCGGAGGGCCAGGCCTGGGCGGCCCGGCTGGAGGCCGAGACGCTGCGGTTCCGCTGGCGGGCCGGGATCGACGCGCCGTCGGTCGACGAGCTGGTGACGCCGTGGACCGAGGCGGTCCGGCTGTTCGGCGAGTTCGGGCACCGGTTCGAGCTGGCGCGGTCGCAGGCCCGCCTGGCCGCCGTACTCCGCGCGAGCGGTGACCTGGCCGCGGCCCGGGTGCACTCCGACCCGGCCCGGGCGACCGCCCACGAGCTCGGCGCGCAGCCGCTGCTCGACGAGCTGCAGACCCTCGGCGGTACGGCGACGCCGCGCGCCGAGGCTGCGCCGGACACGCTGACGCCGCGCGAGAAGGAGATCCTGGCGCTGGTCGCGATCGGCCGCAGCAACGGTGAGATCGGCAAGCAGCTGTTCATCAGCACCAAGACCGTCAGCGTCCACGTCTCCAACATCCTCGGCAAGCTGGGTGCCTCCGGCCGGACCGAGGCCGCCGCCATCGCCCGCCGCCGCGGCCTGCTCGACTGACTCGGTGGGCTCTGGCGCGGTACGGTCGTCGTCCGGATTACGGACATGCTGGGGCAGTGAGGTTAGGCTTACCTTTGTGACATTCTCCTGCTCGGGCGCGAGCATGATCGAACTCGAGCCGCTCGCCGGCACCGCGCCCACGGACAGCACCTTCCTCCTGGTCGAGTACGCCGGCCCGTGGGCGCGCAACGCCGTGGCCGAAAGCGGGCTGCCGGACGTGGTGCGCGCCTATCTCCAGGCGCTCGACGGGGTCCGGGTGCAGCTGATCCGCAGGCACGGGGGAGCGGCCGACGGCGGGGTCCGGATCTTCGCGGCACACCTCGGCGCCGACGAGACCTGGATCGAGACCACCGTGCTCGACAGCCACGAGGACCTCTGCAGCCTCGACCTGACCGGCCTCGGCGCCGGGCAGCGGCCCGGGCTCACGCCGTACACCGACCACCTGTGGCTGGTCTGCACCAACGGCCGCCGCGACCTGTGCTGCGCCAAGCAGGGGCGCCCGGTCGCCGGTGCGCTCGCGGCCGAGTGGCCGGCGCAGACGTGGGAGACCAACCACCTCGGCGGACACCGGTTCGCCGCCACGCTGCTGGCGCTGCCGAGCGGCTACTGCCTCGGCCGTCTCGACGAGGAGTCCGCGGTCACCGCCTGCCGGGCGCTGGCCGAGGGCACCGTGGACGACGCCGTGACCCGGGGCCGGGCCGGACAGTCCGCCGCCGCGCAGGTCGCCGAGCTGGCGGTACGCCGGGAGTCCGGCTGCTGGGCGGTCGACGAGGTGCGGGTCGTGGCTGCCGACGGCGGCGCGGTCGCGGTCGAGTCCGCCGGGCAGCAGTGGGAGGTCGAGGTGGCCACCCGCCCCGGTCACTCTCGCCGGCAGTCGTGCGCCGACCTGAGGACGAAGCCGTCGCCCGAGCTGGTCGTGTCCGCCGTCCGGGTTCCTGTCGGCTGACAGCCCGGATCCGGGCTGGGCGCGGCCTCTTGTGGCCGTCCGGTCCGAGCGCAAGACTCACGTCGTTACCCACGCTTTCCAACGACGTGAGGACTTCGACATGACCAACACCCCTGAAGAGCCCCTCAGCGACGACGACCTGACCACCGGCGGCGACCTCGGCAGCACCGAGGGCGCGGCCACCGACGCCGACGGCACCGACGCGGACGCCGACGGCAACGACACCACGGACGCGGATGGTACCGACGCCGATGCGGACGCCACCGACGGCGCGGATGCCGACGGTACGGACGGCACGGACGGAGGCGTGGCCGACGCCGACGGCGTCGACGCCGCCGCGGCCGAGCGCGCGCCGGTCCCGGCCGACGGCGACGGCGAAGACCACTGAGAGCGGCGTGTCCGCGCTCGACCTCTTGAGCGGTGACGCCCAGACCTTCCTCGCGAAGGTGTGGGCGTCACGCGTCCACCTGCACCGCACCGACCCGCAGCGGCTGGTCGGCCTACTCTCCTTCGACGACGTCGACCACCTGCTGACCGCGACGGCGATCCGGACGCCGGCGATCCGGCTCGCGCGCGACGGCAGCGTGCTCCCGGAGTCGTCGTACACCCGCTCGGCGACGCTCGCTGGCCGGCCGCTCACCGGGCTTGTCGACGGGCGCAAGGTGCTGAAGCTGTTCGGCGACGGCGCGACGGTGGTGCTGCAGGGCCTGCACCGCTACTGGCCACCGCTCGGCGAGCTCGTCGCCGACCTGGAGGTCGAACTCGGCCACCCCTGTCAGGCCAACGCCTACCTCACCCCACCGGGCGCGCAGGGGTTCTCGGTGCACGCCGACAGCCACGACGTCTTCGTGTTCCAGACCCACGGGCACAAGCTGTGGGAGGTGCACACGGACGACGGCGTCGATGAGGTACTGCTGGAGCCGGGCCTGTCGATGTACCTGCCCACCGGGGTTCGGCACGCCGCGCGCACCCAGGAGGTCGCCTCCCTCCACGTCACCCTCGGCATCAACCAGCTCACCTGGCGCGGCCTGGTCCAGCGCACGCTCCGGCCGCTGCTCGACGAGGTGGACGGCGACCATCTGCCGGCCGGCTACCTCGACGACCCGGCCGACCTGGTCGTCGGCCTTCGGCGGCGGCTCGACGAGCTGGCCGAGCAGGTGCGCCGCCTCGATGCCGACGCGGCGGTCGATCGCGAGATCGAACGGTTCCTGACCACCCGCAACCCACGACTGCGCGGCGGCCTACGCGACGTACTCACCGTCGCCGAGCTCACCGACGACTCGCTGCTCCGGCGGCGGGCGGGCCGCCCGTGCGTCCTGGTGGACCGGGACCCGAAGGTCCGGATGCTGCTCGGCGACCGGTACCTCGACGGCCCGGCCTGGATCCGGCTGGCGGTAGAGGCGATCCGTGGTGCTGCGGGCGACTTCCGGCCCGCTGATCTGGCGGAGCTGCTCGACCCCCGGAGCCGGCTGGTGCTGTGCCGGCGCCTGGTCCGCGAAGGGCTGCTGGAGCTGGTCGAGAGACCGAAGGCGTGACGGCGGCGTTCCGGTGCGCCCGCACCAGCCTGGTGCGCGACGACCAGCTCCTCGGCACCGCCTCGACCGTGCGCGCCTTCCTGCTCGTCGAGAACCCCGGCCCGTGGGGCGTCGATGCCCTCCACGACGCCCGACTTCCTCCGCCGGTGAAGCAGGCGCTGCGGCAGCCGGCACACGAGGCCCGGGTCCGGGTGCTGCTGGTACGCCGCCACCACCGCGAGGCCCCGCGGCACCAGTTCCGGGTGTTCGCGGCGTACGCCGACCCCGCGGCGCCCTGGGCCGAGACCACCATCCTCGACGACCCCGAGCAGCTGCTCGAGCTGGACCTGGCCGGTCTCGGTGCCGGCCGGTCGATCGGCCTGGACCGGCACGCCCGGCCCGTCTTCGCGGTGTGCACGCACGGCCGGCACGACGCCTGCTGCGCCGAGCAGGGCCGCCCCGCGGCAGCCGCGCTCGCCGCTGCCCGGCCCGAGGACGGCTGGGAGATCTCGCACATCGGCGGCGACCGGTTCGCCGGCAACATGATCGTGTTCCCGGACGGCCTCTACTACGGCCGGATCGACGCCGCCGCCGCGATCTCGGTGACCGGCTCCCACCTTGCCGGTGAGCTCGACCTCGACCACCTGCGCGGCCGGTCCGGCTACCGGATGCCGGTGCAGGCCGCCGAGATCCTGCTCCGCCGCGACCTCGCCGAGACCCGCAACGACGCACTCCGGCTGGTCTCTGCCCGCGTCGTCGGCGAGGAGACCGAAGCGGTGTTCGCGGTCGGTGCGGCGTCGTACCAGGTGACGGTCCGGACCACCCACGGCCCGGCCACCGCCCAGCTGACCTGCCGGGCGACCCGGGACAACCCGCTGCCCCGGCACGAGCTGCTCGGCGTACGCCGGATCGACGCTTGACTCGTCGCGCGGCCGAGCGGACGTCATACGAAACGTCACCTATTGCTCGCGCTTCGAATGACGTCCTGCGGAACGTCGTACGGACCGGTCGCCATGGGTAGCGGTTCGTATGACGTCCGCCCGGACGCCTTGACCGTACTCGTAGTATGTGAAGACCGACACACACCGCCGTTCCGGGAGTGCGCCATGACGATCACCGATGAGGAACTCGATCGACTGAGCGCGGCGAGGTTCGAGCTCGCCTCCGGCTCGGCAGGTCGCAAGAACCATGACTGGTCCCGGCTCCCGGACGGCCCCGGCTGGCCGGTGGTCGCGCAGAGCATCGGGCTGGTCCGCTATCGCCACCGGTTCGTGCCCTGGCTGCACCGCAAGTACGGCGACGTGTTCACCGTCCGGCTGGTGCCCGGCCCGCGGCCGCTGGTGCTGTTCACCAAGCCGGAGCACTCGCGCGAGATCTTCGCCGGCGACCCCGAGATCTTCCACGCCGGCAAGGGCAACTCGATCCTCGGCCCGATCATGGGCGAGCACTCGCTTCTGCTGCAGGACTCCGGCGAGCACAAGCGGGCCCGCCGGCTGCTGATGCCGGCCTTCAACGGTCACGCGCTGCGCGGCTACCAGGACCTGGTCACCGAGGTCGCCCGGGACGAGGTCGCGACCTGGCGCAGCGGCGAGGAGTTCCGCGCGCTCGACCGGATGAACGCGCTCACGCTCGAGGTGATCCTGCGCGTGGTCTTCGGAGTGGCCGACGAGCAGCGGCTCGCCGCGCTCCGGCCGACGGTCCAGAAGATCGTCGATATCAACCCGGCGCTGCTGCTGGGCTGGGCGTTCCCCCGGCTCCGCAGGCTCCGGCCCTGGCAGCGGCTCGAGGAGAACCAGCGGCGGCTCGACCGCTTGATGTACGACGAGATCGCCGAGCGTCGTGAGGTGCCCGACCTCGCCGAGCGCACCGACGTACTCTCCCAGCTGATCCGGAGCGGCGAGGGTGAGGACGCACTGACCGACACCGAGCTGCGCGACCAGCTGGTCACCCTGCTGCTGGCCGGCCACGAGACCACCGCGACCGCGCTGGCCTGGTCGCTCTACGAGCTCGGCCGATCGCCCGCCCTGCTCGACCGGTCCCGCGCCGCCGCCCGCGACGGCGACGACGCCTGGCTGGAGGCGGTGCTCAAGGAGTCGATGCGGCTGCACCCGGTGATCCCGATGGTGGTCCGCCAGCTGATGGCACCGGTCACCATCGGCGGCATCGACCTGCCGACCGGCATCTTCGTCGGCACCTCGATCCTGATCGCCCACGCCCGCGAGGACAACCACGCCGACCCGCTCGAGTTCCGCCCCGAGCGCTTCCTCGACCACAACCCGCCGGCGAACACCTGGATCCCGTTCGGTGGCGGGGTACGCCGCTGCATCGGGGCCGGGTTCTCGCTGATGGAGGGCACCGCCGCGCTGCGCGAGATCCTCAAGGAGTACGCCGTCACCGCGGTCGGCGACGAGCAGCCCAAGGTCCGCAACATCACCAGCGTGCCGGAGAAGGGCGCCCGGATCCGGGTCGGCTAGCCAGCTTCTGGCCGGGTAAGGACTTCGTAACCACGGCTGTCTTGTTGCCCGGAATGCGAACTGATGGACTCCCTTCACGTCCAAACATGACCTGGAGGAAGCACATGCAGCGCACGGGGACCAACGGATCGACCAGTCGGCGGATTCGCCTGCTGGCCAGCACTGCCGCGGCGGCCGCCGCACTCGTCGGGAGCGGGTTCACTCCCGCGGCGGCGCCCGCCACGGCCGCTCCGGCGACCAGCCAGCAGACCGAGCGGGCGGGGGTGCACTCGATCCGGGTGATCACCTACAACGTCGGCGACAAGTCGGCGCCGACACTCCGCGCCCAGCTGAGCCGGCTGCTGGACCGCAAGCCCGCCGTACTCGGTCTTCAGGAGGTCGCCGACCGCAAGGACCTGCTCAAGCAGGTGGCGCGGGCGAACCCGGGCTACCGGCTGTTCCAGAAGGACTACGGCCCCGTGAGCCGGCACAACGCGATCCTGGTCCGCAAGCGCGGCGTCACGGTGCTGGACGATGGCGCCAAGCTGCTCACCGAGGCGGCCAATGTGGAGAAGGGGACCGCCGGCGCCAAAGACGGGATCGCGGCCCGCAAGTGGGTCAACTGGGTGCGGATCAAGACCGACGGGCTGCGCTGGACTGCCGGCGTCGTACACCTCGTGGCGTCCGCGGAGCGGCTCGGCGGCCTGACCAGGAAGCTCCACCTCGAGCAGGTGGCCCGTTGCGCCGCATGGTGGAAGGGCCTCAAGTCGGAGCCGCTGCTGATGGGCGACTTCAACGCCACCCTCGGCCACCGCTACAACCTTCTCGAGAAGCTTCGAGACAGGGCCAAGCCCTGGACCGACGAGAGCCACGACAACCGGGCGATCGACTACGTCTGGTCGAAGAGGAACGCCAAGGGCACGGTCAAGGCCCTGGACGGCTTCGGCGGCGACCACAAGCCGGTGCAGGTCGACCTCACGGTCACGCGGTGAGAGCGCCGATTCTGCTCGTCGCGTGCGTGGCCCTGGCCGGCAGCCTGGTGGTCTCGACGACGGTTGCTGCGCAACCTGCTCGACCACCCGGATCCGTGCCAGGCCCGACGTCGGAGGCTGCCGACTTCAAGTTCCCCGGCGCGGACCTGATGCGGATCCCCGGCACGCCGAAGTACGTCGCGTACGGGGCCAGCCTGCCGAAGGCGGAGAAGCTGCCGTTCACGACGGTCGAGTTCAAGAACGTCAGCTTCGTCCGCCGGAGCGCGATCGACGGCGACGCGTGGGAGCGGCGGGATCGCACGTTCCCGGCGGGCTACTGGGCGAAGCCGGACTCGACGCTGTGGACACCGGCCGTGGTGCCGCACCGCGAGGGGCCACAGAAGAAGGTCGTCTACTACCTCTTCTACAGCGCGCAGCACCGTGACAGCAGCACCGGCCGCCGGTGCATCGGCTACGCGACGTCGTCGAAGTGGTGGACCAGCTGGAAGGCGGCCAAGAATCCGCTGTACTGCCCGCAGGGCCGATGGGCGATCGACGCCGACGTCACCACCGGGCCGCGTGGCCGGTTCTGGATGACGCTGCGCAACGGCGCCTGGACCAGGAAGGACCACACCGCGCTCGGTGCCAGCGAGCTTCGGCTGGGCGGCCGGAAGGCCACTCTGGTCAAGCCGCCGACCGAGATCCTGCGCAGCAACAACAACCCGTGGACCCACCACGAGGCCGACCTCGACGACGAGGCGGACGTGATCACGGTGGAGAACCCGAACGCGATCTACCGCGGCGGCAAGTGGTACCTGTTCTTCTCCGGCAACGACTGGGACTCCAACCGGTACGGCACCGGCATCGCGCTCTGCGGTGCCCACCTCGCCGACGGCCGCTGCCCGCCGCTGGACGCCCAGCGGGCCTACTTCGCCTACAAGCCGCGCCCGGACGCTGGCCCGGGCTTCGCCAACGCGCTGCCACCCCGGATGCGGAACAAGACGCTGCCCGGCAACAAGCGCGGACCCGGCGCCTTCGACGTCTTCCAGGCGCCGGATGGCAGCTGGTGGGCGTCGTGGAACTACATCCGCGACAGCAGCCCGGTCGTGGTGGGCCAGCGGATCTGGCGCAACAGCCGGATCGCCCCGATCCGGATCACCGGCTCCGGCACTTCGATCGACGTCGACGTGGCGTGGAGGCGATAGTCCAGAACATTCGACATCACTTTCGGCCGCAGAATGATGCGAATCGTTCTGGACTATCCCGGCATCGGGCTAGCTGAGGGCGGACCTGACCTGGTCCTCGGTCAGTCCGTAGTCGGCCAGGGCGTACCTGTGGGAGGGTGCCCGGACGCCGGAGCGGGACGCGTCGAGCTCGGCGCGGACCGCTCCGGCGACCGTGGTCTCCCACGGCAGGTCGAAGTGCCGGTAGACCGCCTCGACCGTGCCGACCGGGTCGCCCACGAGGTCGTCGTACGCCACGTCGAGGAAGTGGCCGGGCGCCGCTGACTCGCGGGTGGCGCGGTACGCCGCGTGCTCGCGGACCAGCAGGTCGAGCTGGGTGCGGCCGATGGTCGCGCCGGTGAACACGGTCGAGGTGTCGCGGGTCGACGCGGCCGCCAGCGAGCACATCGACGCCACGCAGGTGACCGGGTCGCGGTGGGTGACCAGCACGATCGCGTCCGGGAAGACCTCCAGCAGCGCATCGAGCGCGACCAGGTGGCTCGGGTTCTTCAGGATCCAGCGCCTGCCGGGGTCGTTCAGCCCGATCAGCTGGAGCAGCCGCCGGTACCGCGCGTACGACGGAGTCCAGTCCTGCTTGTCCAGCCAAGCGGCGTACGACGGCACGTGCGCCTGAGTCTCGAACGAGACCGAGGTCCCGGACTGCTGGAGCAGCCGCCAGCACTCCTCGTGGGTGGTGGCGTCGGAGTAGTGCAGCCCGGCGAGCTCGGGGTTGGCGGCGTGGAACGCCTGGTAGCCGGCCTGCATGGCACTGAGGATCGGGTCGTCCGGCCAGCTCTCCCGCGGCGGTCGCGGCTGCGGCAGGTCGGCCAGCCACTGCTCCAGCCCCTGGTGCGCGGGGTCGGCGGTGAGAAGCCGCTGCAGCAGGGTGGTGCCCGAGCGCGGGAGCCCGGTGATGAAGATCGGCCGTTCGATCGCGATGTCGGCGTACGACGGGTGCGCGGCGAAGCCCTGCTCGGCCAGCAGCCGCGCCACCAGCAGCCCTTTGACCGAGCCGCGCATCCGGTAGTTGCCGACCGGCGTCAGCCCCGCCTCGGCAGTCAGCGCCTCGACCAGGATCCGCACGCCCTCCTCGTGGTCGGTGCCGCCGAAGTCGGACAGCCCGGTGGTCCGGACCGCGGCGGCCACGATCTCGTCGTACGAGCCCAGCGAGTCGCGCTCCCTCACGACAGCATCCTCCGCGCCACCGCCCGCTGCCTGGCGGCGATCCGTACGGCGTACTCGTCGTCGGTGATCGGGGTGTAGTGCGGCAGCTTCGACGGCAGGTCGGCGAACCGCACCACCTCCACCGTCGGCCCGTCCGCGGCGCCGAGGTCGCGGGTCAGCCGCTGCCAGCGCAGCATGATCGGCCCGGTCCGGTGGCCGAGCGTCTCCAGCCAGTTGGCCACGCCGGGGTTGGCCTCGGAGATCACGAACCGCAGCTGACCGTCGGGATCGACGGCCGCCTGGGCCTTGGTCAGCGAGGTCTGGTGCGACTCGTAGTCGGTGGAGATGTACCAGTCCGACCCGATCTGCATCCCCTGGTAGGAGCAGTCGTCGCAGACCGGGACGGTCACGATCATCGCCTCGTCCTCGGCCAGCTCGTAGTGGCCGATCGAGGAGAACTGCGAGGACAGGCCGCCCGGTGTCGACGCTGGCGCGGTCAGCGTGTTGACCGGCTCCTTCAGGTAGAAGAAGTGCGGGAACGCCAGCCAAGTCTCGACGGAGCCGGTCAGCAGCTTGCCGGCGACCTCGTAGCGCTGGGCCAGCCGCTGCCTGGTCAGCGGCTTCGCCGGTACGCCGGCCCGGTCGGCCCGCTCCACCCACAGGGTGCCGCGCTCCTCGGTCTCCCAGTCGTTGTAGACCTCGCGCACGATCAGCGTCTTGGCTCCCTCGAACGGCCCCAGCTGCAGCTCAAAGGTCCCATCGGAGGCGATGTCGAGCTCGCGGTCGTCGAAGGCCGCCAGCGACGGCGGCACCCCTTCCGGCGTATAGCCACCACCCATCACTTGGAAGCTCAGGTCGGCGGTGCTGCCGCGGCGCCCGCGGACGACGTACTCCACGTCGTCGGTGAGGTAGCAGTGGAAGTACAGCGTGTCCGGGTTGTCGAGCCCCTGCCGCGAGAACTGGTGGGTGGTGTTGATGAACAGCGGCCGGTCCAGGTCATGGTCGAACGCCATCTGCAGCGACGCCCGGATCCGGCCGGCGAGGTAGTCGTAGCCCTCGAGCAGGTCCTGCTCGGTGCGGATGAACGGCGCGCCCGCAATCAGCTCCTCGGCCCGGGCGATGGCCGCCTGGAACGGCGCGGTGAGGCTGTCGTCGGTCATGAGACCTTGGCGATCACGTTCTCGGCGTACTTCTCCAGGTGCCGGATCTTCTTCTCCAGCGGCTCCTGGTCCGGGCCGACGATGTACGGGTCGCGGAAGCCCACGATGCAGTCGGTGACGCCCTTGTCCTCCAGCCGCTTGATCCCGTCGGCGTCATACGCGTCGAACGAGATCACGTGCACCTCAAACGATGCGTCGCCCTCGACTCCCTCTTGACGCCGGATCGCGGCCAGCCGGGTGAGCAGGTCGTCGAGGTCCTCGTGGGGGCCGCCGCCGTGCATCCACCCGTCACCCTTGAGTACGGCGCGGCGCAGGGCCGCGTCCGCGTGGCCGCCGACCAGCAGCGGCAGGTTCTCGGACGGCGCGGGGCAGATCTTGAGCGGCGGCACCTGGTAGAACTCGCCGTCGTACTCGAAGTAGTCGCCGGTCCACAGCCCGCGCAGGATGTCGATGCACTCGTCCATCCGCTTGCCGCGCTTGGCCCACGGCACCCCCATCGCCGCGAAGTCCTCCGGCCACGGCGAGAGGCCGATGCCCAGGCCGAGCCGGTTGCCGGACAGGTGCGCGATCGATGCGGCCTGCTTGGCGACCAGCACCGGCGGCCGTACCGGCAGTTTCAGCACGAACGGCGTGAAGCGCAGCGTGGACGTGACGCCGGCGAGGTAGGAGCACATCACCAGCGTCTCGATGAACTCCTTGCCCTCCAGGAACTCCCGGTCGCCCTTGTCGGTGTACGGATAGCGCGCGTCCGAGTCCGCTGGGTAGATCAGCGAGTCGGCGACGGTCATCGAGGTGTAGCCGGCCGCCTCCGCCGCCTGCGCGAGCGGCGCGTAGTAGCTGGCCTGGGTCATCGCCTCGGCGTAGGTGAACCGCATTCCGCCAGCCTAGAACGTGTTTCAGTTTTGTGGAAGGCTGACAGTCATGGACCACCAGGAGCTCAGCGACCGGTACGAGATCGCCGACCTGATCACCCGCTACACCCGCGCCATCGACACCTCGCGCTGGGACGACCTCGACGCGCTGTTCACCGAGGACGCCGTACTCGACTACAGCTCGGTCGGCGGGCCGGCCGGCGACCTCGCCGAGGCCAAGCCGTTCATCGCCAACCTGGCCGGCTTCGAGCGCTGGCAGCACCTGGTCGGCCAGGTCGCGATCGAGCTGGACGGCGACCGGGCCCGCGCCACGGCGTACTTCACCAACCCGATGGTGGCGCGCGCTCCCGACGGCACCGAGACGCTGCTCGAGGTCGGCGGCTACTACCATCACGATCTCGTGCGTACGCCGGACGGCTGGCGCTCGGCCAAGCTGGTCGACGAGAACGTGTGGACCAAAGGGTTCTGAGTACCTTCGCTTTCCAGCCCTTTGCAACAATGTGCGCGGGTGCAGTGCGACGGAAGGGACCGCTCGGTGTCGGTGGAAGAGGACAAGCCAGTTCTGACTGGTCTGCTGGCGCTGGTCGGTGTCGGGCTGGTGGTCGGACTGGTCGCCGGACTGGTGGTGCTGGCCGGCACCCAGTTCGTCGGTGTCGGTGGCGACAGCTCGGCCTCCGACGACTCCACGGGACAGCAGTCGCTCTACCTCCCCGACCCGAAGCCCACCAAGTCTGGCGACGACCCGCTCGTCACACTCCCGGCCGGCGAGGAGGAGACGGCCGACGAGGGTGACGACGAGGAGACTCCTGAGGAGGAGACCTCGCCGACCAAGCCGGCCAAGCCCGAGATCGCGCTGTCTGCGGGCGCGACACAGATCGGCCCGATGGAGCGCCTTGACCTTACCGGCATCTATCAGAAGGGCGAGGGCGCGATCCTCCAGGTCCAGCGCCAGGAAGGCAAAGCCTGGGAGGACTTCTACTCGGTCACAGTGAATGTCAGCGGTGGAATCTTCACCACCGTCATCCAGACCAGCCATCCTGGAATCAACGTCTTCCGGGTCGTCGATACTGACACGGGCCTGGCTTCCAACTCGGTGCGAGTCCGAGTCGGTTGAGGCAATCTACGTCAAAGTCGCCGGGCTTAGGAGATCCGATGCGCCGATTCCTTACCGTCCTGGCGTCCGCTGTCGCCCTCGTTGTCGCTGTGCTGTTGCCAGCGCCCGCAACGTTTGCCGCAAACCCGTACACCCCTCAAGAGGTCTGCGGCTCTGCCTACACCCAAGCGCTAGGCAGTTTCGTCATCAGTGACGTGGCGACAACCTACGTGCGGCGCAATCCGTCCAACGGTTGGAAATGTGTCGTGACCATCAAGACGCGACACATTGGAACGCCGACCTGGGTGGGAGCCGCGATCGGGAAGTACCACAGCGATCAGGCGAGTCAGGTGGATCAAGGAAAGTTCTCCTACTACGCGGGCCCAGCAAAAACCGGCCATACCTGTGTCTGGGCTGCCGGTCACAACTCTCCCCCCAGTCCAATCTTTGGTCCGGACTCCGCGTGGACGGTCAAGTGGCCCTTCCCCAGCACGTGCTCCTAGCCGAGCCAGACGTGGGGCGGCATCCAACCAGCGCCGGCCTTTGGGGGTCTCCGCTACAGCGATGAGTCAGCCCGGCTTCGCGCGCCGTACGTCATCAAGCGTGACCAGTTCCGCTGCGCCCATCATGTCCACCTCGAAGGCTGCCCGCAGCGGGATCATCACTCGGACACGCTGGCGGGTCATCACCTCGCTCGCGGGTAATTGTTCGAAGCTCAACCGGACCGCTCGGTCCGACCGGATTCTCCGGTCGGCACCCCCGAGCGCGAGGCCAACCGGGTGACGGGTCCGCCCATCCGGTGCGAGGCCGTCGATGAGGCCCGCACCATGCAAGCGACATGCGGCCCAGCCGGTCACTGCGCCTCCGGCCGGCAGTCGCACCGACTGTTCGAGGATGCGCTGCTCCGGTAACTCGAGCGAAGTGTCAGCCGGTACAAACCAACCGTGCGAGGTCCGACGCCAGTGTTTGCCGCGTGCCGCTCCAGGCGTGGGGCCGGCGACTCCGGTCGGGTCGGCCCGCACTGGCCTGACCAACCCCTTGGGCGGTCGGCACACGCGAGCCCACTTGTGTTCCCCCATGTCGGCAATGTTGCCGAATCTGGGCGCTCGTCGCTCGCCTCATCCACAGACTCGCTCGTTCTGAACGTTCAGGTCCTGTGCGACGTGAGCAGGAGCAGGATCGTCCAGAATCAGCCGGCCTTCGCTCGGCGTACGTCGAGGTCGTGGGTCCAGTAGCCGGTCCAGGCGGCGCCCAGCACCGCCAGTACGCCGACGGCGACGCAGGCCGCGGCCAGCGGGGCGGCGGTGACGATGGCGCTGATCAGCAGCGGCCCGCCGGTGTTGCCGAGGTCGCCGCACAGCCGCCAGCCACCCAGGAACTGGGAGCGTCCGGACTCGGGAGCGGTGTCGGCGCCGATCGTCATCACAATCCCGGAGCCGAGGCCGTTGCCGGCCGCGATCAGCATGGCGACCGCGCCGACGGCCAGGGCGCGCGACGTCAGCGGCATCAGGAAGGCGCCGGCGGCGACCGACAGCACCACCGGGATCGCCACCACCATCCGGCCGCGGTGGTCCATCAGCCAGCCGCCCGGGAGGAAGAACGCGATGTCGATCGCGGCGGCCGCCGCGAAGATCAGTGAGGTGGTGCTAGCTGCCAGGCCGACGTGGTCGGCCCACAGCGGGAGCAGGCTGGCCCGGACCGACCGGGCCGCGCCAAGGATCAGTACGGCGATACCGAGCGTCAGGAACGTGCGCCGGTGCGCGCGCAGGACGGACCAGACCGACGCCCGGCCGTTGGCGGCGTCATGGGCGCGATTCGCGGCGCCGAGGTCCGGGACGGTCATCGCGATCAGCGCCGAGCCCGCCGACATCGCCGCGGCCAGCAGGAACGCCGCGCGCAGACCGTAGACGTGGATCAGGCCGGCACCGAGCAGCGGCCCGATGAGCACGCCGACGCGGGCGCTGGCGCCGAGCAGCGACAGCGCCCGGGCGCGATGGCTCGGCGGCACCGCGTCGATCATGTAGGCCTGCCGCGCGAGCAGGAATGCGGTCCAGGTCGCTCCGCTGACCAGCACCGCCACGGACAGTCCGAGCACCGAGCCGGTGGCGGCAGCGGCGATCATCGCGACCGCGTCGACGAAGCCGCCGATCATCAAGGTGCGCCGCTCGCCGATCCGCGCCACCAGTGCGCCGGCGGGCAGCGAGGACACCAGCATCCCGATTCCGAGCAGCGCGACCACGAGCGCCGCCGTACCGACGTCGGCGCCGAGCTCGCGGGCCCGCAGCGCCAGGACCGGCATCACCGCGCCGTGCCCGATCGTGCTGACGACGGTCGGCGCGTACGCCGCGAAGGCGAGGTCCCTCAGCCGGAACTCGGTCGCAGTCAGGCCATTGGTCATGCCCGGAGGTTCATCGGGGTATGAGCGGCCAGGGCACGCACATCGCTGCGTTGTCGTCGGTCGACGGGCCACCGGCCCGCCTCCCTCCGACGCCTTGCGCTGCACGCACCCTGACCACTCAGACCCTCGAAGAACCTCCGGGCATAACCACTAGACACGCCCTTCAGTCTGCGGCACTGCCGACCAGCTCGTGCTGCGGCCGGGCGGGGGTGTGATGCACCTCTCGGGTGGCCGCTGGGGCCATCAGCCGGTCGCGCACCGCCGGCTGGCCGAGAAGCACGCCGCCGAGAACGAGGGCCATGCCGGTGGCCTGCGTCCAGCCGAAGGCCTCACCCGCGAGGACGACGCCGACCAGGGTGCCGACGACCGGGTTCAGCAGCCCGATGAGCGCGACCGAGCCGGCCTCGAGCTGCCGGAGCCCGTTGAACCACACGACGTACGCGAGGCCCGTGCCGACGATGCAGATCCACAGGAAGCCGCCGACCGCGCGGGCGTCGAGCGCCGGCGGGGCGCCTTCGACGATCAGCGCTACCGGAAGCAGCGCCAGGCCACCGGCGACCAGCTGCCAGCCGGTGAAGGTGACCAGCGAGACCGGCGGTGTCCAGCGCTTGACAAGGATGAAGCCGAGCGAGGCCATCGCGATCGCGGCGAACGAGGCGAGCACGCCGACCGCGTCGACCACGAAGCCGGCCCGCAGCACCAGCAGTGCGACCCCGGCGAAGCCGACCACGGCGCCGAGCACCGACAGTGCGTGCGGCTTCTCGCGGATCAGCACCCAGGCCATCAGCATCATCAGGATCGGGGCGGTGGCGGTGAGGGTGGCGGCGAGGCCGCCGGGCAGCCGGTACGCCGCCAGGAAGATCAGCGTGAAGAACGCGCCGATGTTGAGGATGCCGAGCACCAGCGCGCGCAGCCACCAGATGCCGCGAGGGAGCTCGCGGGTGAACGCCAGGATCACCAGGCCGACCGGCAGCGCGCGGACCAGGCCGGAGAAGAGTGGCCGGTCAGGTGGAAGGAACTCCGCGGTGACGTAGTACGTCGTGCCCCACGCGGCCGGCGTGAAGGCCGTCAGCAGCGTCACGCGCAGTTTATCTTCCATGGAAACTATAATCCCTTACGCGGAAGATATATTCCAAGTCATGGAGCCCGACCACGTCGCCCGGATCCTTGAGCAGTGGGCCCGCGAGCGACCCGACCTCGACGCCTCGCCGATCGGTGTGATCGGCCGGCTGCACCGGCTCGCGGACGCGCTCGCTATCGAGCTGCGGACGGTGTTCGAGGAGTACGGCATGACCACCACCGACTTCGACGTGCTCGCGTCGCTGCGACGCTCGGGCGCGCCGTACTCACTGACGCCGGGTGAGCTCGGCGCGAGCACGATGCTGACCTCCGGCGCGGTCACCAAGCGGGTCGATGTCCTGGTTGCCCGCGGCCTGGTCACCCGGAGCGTCCGCGAGGAGGACGCGCGCGGCCGCCGGATCACGCTGACGCCGGCCGGCGTGGAGCTGATCGACCGCGCGGTCACCGCCCACATCGCCAACGAGCACCGGCTGCTGGCCGGTCTGTCCGACCTCGAGCGCACCCGCCTCGCCCGCCTCCTCGAGACGTTGGGCCGGACGCTCGGTGTATGACGGGCGCGTACGCCGGGTGGTCCAGCTCGTCTTGTCGTGTGCGGCCCTCGGCGTCGGCGTGGCCCTGCTGCTGGACGCCCGGCTCGGCTCGGACGGCTACTCGATGATGATCAACGGCCTCTCCCTCGCAGGCGACGTGGAGTTCCTGCTGGTCAATGTCGTGGTCGGCGTCGCTCTCGTGGCGATGGCCTGGGTGCGCGGCCGCAAGCCCGGCCTCGGCACGATCACCCAGCCGGTCGTCGTCGGTGCCGTGGTCAGCGCCCTGCTGCCAGTGCTGCCGACGCCGGAGTCGTGGACCGCGCGATCGGTGGAGTTCGCGCTCGCCTTCGTAGTGCTCGCGATCGGCGTCGCCGGCTACCTGGCCGCCGACCTCGGTGCCGGCCCGACCGAGGTGGCCGCGCTCGCCTGGGACCCGCCGGTGCCCTTCCGCTGGAGCTACACCGTGGTTCAGGTCGTCGGAGCGCTGATCGGCTGGCTGTGCGGCGCCACCTTCGGCATCGGCACCTTCGTCGTCGTACTCGGCCTGGGTTGGTGCGTCGACCGCCTGATCCCGCTCTTCCCGGCCACATTGCCCACGCGAAACTGTCCCTCCCCGCTGGATGTTTCCGACGGGGAGGGACGGTTTCACTAGGTACCTTGGGCGAGTTCGGGCGGTCAACGCAACAAGAGGTCTTGGATGGCCTCTGAGGGGCGAGCGTAGTCGAGGCGTTTGCGGGGCCTGTCGTTGAGTTCG